>NZ_FOTD01000004.1:0-148462 GCF_900114465.1 Trichococcus palustris
CGGAGCTCGCCACTCTCCTCCGGTGAACCGGAGTTCCGCCGGAGCAGGGAATCCCAAAAAATGTTACCTCCGGACAGCTAGGCTTCGCCGGAGTTAGGCTGCCTGGAAATAAGTCTGCTCCGGCCAACATTCGCCTTGTCGGAACAGCATACCACGGAAGACTCCGTTCTCCGACGCACACCTCCTTCAGTGGAGTTCGCCATTCCACTTCCGCAAATAGGGTTCAAAAAAGGCTATCTCATTTTATTTGAGACAGCCTTTTTCTTAGCGTTCGATGTATAAAGATACTTTCTTTTCGATGCGATTTTGAAAAATGGAAAAGATGCTGCAGATTGCCCAATAGATGAGGGCGACCAGAATGTACATCGTCATGTAGTCGAATTCGCGTCCGCCGACGATCTTCGCGTTCTGGAACATTTCCGGAACGGTGATCATCGCCGCCAAGGAAGAGCCCTTGATCAGATCCAATAGGACATTGCTCATCGGCGGAATCGCGATCCGCAAAGCTTGCGGCACAATCACTTTCCGCATGATGAAGGACCATTTCAGCCCCAAAGCATAAGCCGCTTCCCACTGTCCATGATTGACGGAAGAGAGGGAGGAGCGGATGATTTCCGAACTGTAGGCGGCAGAGCTTAGGCTGAAGCCGATGATGGCGGAAGTTACGGCCGTAAATTGGATGCCGATGAAGGGAAAACCAAAATAGAGCAGAAATAGAAAAACCAACGTCGGTGTCCCGCGCATGAAGGAAATGTAAATCCGTGCCGGCCACTGCAATAGCTTGAAGCGGGACATTCTCATCAATGCCAGAAAGAATCCAAGGAGAGTGCCAATGATCATGCTGGTCAGCGATATACCCAATGTAAAGCCCAAGCCTTTCAGGACAAACGGTATGCTGTCTAAAGCCAGCGATGGATTAAAGATATACTGCCATTGTATGCCAGCCATGTTCCAAACACCTGCTTCCTATTTTACGTCGCTGACATCGATGATCGGGAAATCGTAGTTGAGTTGGACAGAAACATCTTCGCCGCCATAGAATTGTTTAGACAACGCCGTCAAGGTTCCATCTGCTCTCATTTCTTCCAAAGCGCCGTTTATTTTATCTGTCAGTTCGTCGTTCCCTTTTTTGATGGCGTAGTTCGTTTCCGATGGGTTATAGAAGATATTATGCACTTTTACTGGGATATCTGGTAAAGCGGCTGTCGCCATTTTTTGCGCATAATAATCGTTCAAAATGACATCTGTCCGGCCGTTCGCGACATCGGATAAATACATGTCGTTTGTGGCGTTGTCATAGATTTTTTCTTCAGCCCCAAAATGTCTAGCAACCTTCATGTAGGTTGTCGTTGCTGCGCCTGCAGCGATCTTTCCTTTCAAATCTTCCAATGTCTTGATGCCGGAATCGTCGGATTTACGGACGACCATTGCTCCGAAGGAATATTTATAAGGAATTGTATAGTTGTATTTATCGGCATTTTCGCCAGCGCGGTCGATTCCGATTGCTGCAATATCAACGGCGCCGCTGTTGACGGATGTTAACATGCCGTCAACACCCATTTCGGTAAATGCGACTTCCACCCCTAAACGTTTTGCCGCTTCACGGATGATTTCGACTTCGTAGCCGGTCAAATCATTCGTTTCTTTAATATGGTAAGAATTAGGGTACAGCGTGCCTGAGGTAGCCACTTTGATCACGCCGGCCTCTTTGATTGCCGACCAGGAAGTATCCGTATTGCTGCTTGCTGTCGCACTTGAGTCGCTTGATGCTGTAGCTCCGCTGCCGCAAGCCGCCAATGTTAAACCTAATAAAGCCGTTAAACCACCGAATAAAAATTTCTTCTTCTTAACCATCCGTTAAATCGCCCCTTTAAAGTAAGTTATAAACTAGACTAAAGATAGCATTAAACGAGTGTGAAGGCAATAAAAATAATACAGAAAAATTCGTCTGTTTTATGTATAAATTAGTTAATTTTTGAGCAATCAAAACATTTCCGTTCAAAAATTGATACAGAAAACTATTTTTGTTTTTCGAAAATAGTACAGAATTTAAATAGAATGATACAGAAAAAGGACCCTGGAAAGGGTCCTTTTCTGCAGGTAACTGATCTTCAACGGATGCCGCGCACATTCTCGGCATCGAAGCTGAAGAGGATGCCGTTTCCGGGTTCATCCAGCTGGAGGCACTCCACGATGGCCGCTTCGACGGCACCGGCAACGGAGGATGCCACCAAATTCATGATGATGTCTTGACCGGTATCAAGTCCGATGCCGAACAATATCTGCAACGGATCCGTCAACACCCCTTGCCCGTGGAAAAACGTGCCACCGCGCGAACCGGCTGAGCTTGCCGCTGCGACGACCGCATCGCTGGAACCGGCAGGCGCAACAGTAAGAAAGCACTCATGTCGGGATACGGAAGGGGCAGCCTGCACATCCAGGATCAGGAGTTCCCCGTGCGTGCCCAAAAGGTGCGCAACGGGGGTGGAAAAGAGGATGCCGCGGTTCGGTTGTTCAAATTCAAACAAAGTGCTGATATGTTCAATGGCAGGCAACGTATTTTCTCGGGAGCTGACCATAAATAATATTTCTTTTTTCACTTCTTGGAAGCCGATCGTCCGCAACAGATTGCTGGAAACCGTACCGGAAGCGGAGAAGATGGTCCCGCCGGTTATCCCTTTTTTCTTCGCTTCCGTCAAAACCTTGCTGGCTTTGCCGATATTGACGATGACAAAAATGACATCATAGAAACCATCCTTTTCAAGTTGAACACTCACCGCGAATCCCTCCTATATCTTCTTATTTTTTGAAATGATACCCAAAAATTGCAGCGACAGAATCGGCATCATGGCTACCATGGCGATCATGCCGAAGCCTTCCAAAAGAACATTGGCATCCGGTGTGATTTCAGCTACGCCTTGGATGAAGGCCAGAATGAACGTGGCCGTCATCGGACCGGATGCCACACCGCCCGCATCAAACGCCATCCCGATGAATAGGTTAGGTACTCGGTAGGAAAGGATGATTGCCATCAGGTATCCCGGCACGAGGAAATGCCACAGCTCCAACCAAGGGACAAGCACGCGGATGACGGACAAGAGGACGGCCAAGCCAACCCCGATGGATAGGGCAAGTAACACGACAGTACGCTTTACACTTCCATTTGTAACATCTTCTATCTCGTGCGTCAACACATACACAGCGGGTTCCGCCAAAATGACCAAAACACCCAACAGGAAGCCGATGACAAGTACGGGAATCGAACTAGTCATGCCGGCAATCAGCACCCCCAATTTCCGGCCGACTGCCATGAAACCGGCATTGACCCCCGTCAAGAAGAGCACAAGACCGATGAACAGGTAGGCCATCCCGAAGAAGATACGATTGAATGACGCTTTCGGCAGCGTAACTTCGGAAAGGAAAAGGTGGTAGATGATGAAGATGAGCAGAATCGGCGAAACGGCCAAGAGAATTTCGCCGGCGATCTTCGGCAGTTCATGCTGAAAGGGGATTGACCAATGCGTCGTCAAATCGGAACCGGCTGGAATCGTGCCGGAAAGCGGCTCATTCGAATGGACGAATAACCCCATGATCAGGACGGCCAGGATTGCACCGGTGGAGGCGATACCGACCAGACCGAAGCTATCTTTTTCAGCTGATTGGGAGCGGTGGTTCATCGAAGCGACCCCAATCGCCAAAGCCAGCATCAAAGTCAATGGCAAACAAATCGTTTATCAAATAGAAAGTGACACGTTCTTGATTCGGGCAAACGGCCAATATGCATATATTTATAGGCGCGTTTATTCTCCGGGGATTTCATTCGCGGACCGCCGCATATACTTTGACGGAACGGCGGGAAAGCATTAAAATGAAGGAAATAAAGTGTTTCCATGAAAGTTAGGATGATGAAAATGAGCAAAAAAAATAATGGGCTGTTTGGCGCCGCGATGTTGGCAGGGGCGGCCGGTTACCTTTACCTTCAGAACACCTGGATAGAGAAGACGGACTATCGCATCCCGGTCAAGAGTTTGGCAGCCGAAAATGAGGGCTTGAAGATTGTTCAGCTGGCCGATCTGCATATGCCGCGGGAACAGGTGGATCTGGAAAGACTGACCGAAAAAGTCAGGGACGAAAAGCCGGATTTCATTTTCCTGACGGGCGATCAGATTGAAGGGGACCGTCCTTTCGACCCCTTTGCGGCAGAAAAATTCTTCCGTGCGCTCGCCGACATTGCACCGACCTACGCCATCACCGGCAACCATGACCGCCATTCGCCGATGTACAACATTTCGGTCGACATCTATCAGAAAACGGGCATCACGTTCCTGGATGACAAAGCGGTCAGCGTCATGGCAACGGGCAGGAAACCGATCGTCATCATGGGGCTGACCGATAAAAAGGCTGCCGTCCAGAAGATGACGAAGGATTTCTTGAAGAAGATCAAAGTACGCAACGATTGGGTGGGGCAGACCAGATTGCTGCTGGCACACCGGCCGGAAAACTTCCTGCGTTACCATGCCGATCCGGAAAAATCGCCGGACCTCACCTTCGCCGGCCATGCACACGGCGGGCAGGTCCGCATCCCGAAAGTGGGCGGACTCTTTGCGCCGGGACAAGGCCATCTGCCAAAACGCACTGCAGGCGTCTATGTCCTGCTTTCCAATCCGGCGAAAAAAATCGTCATCAGCCGCGGCATCGGAGCATCCTCATTCCCATTCCGCATCAACAACCGGCCGGAAATGGTCGTCGTGACCTTGACAAAGGATACGACGACAGCATAAGGAATCAGAATCAGGGACGGCCGGAAGCGGACGTCCCCAACCAGAATGCCTGCCTGAACCGCCATTTGCCCGCCGATTCAGGCAAATCTTACTGTAAACTTTGGATTACATTCTTTTTATGAAAGCGCATTAATATCTTTTGTATTTCTTGTTAAATTGGGTTACACTTAAGGTAATAAGTAGAAGGAGCGTGGATTATCATGGTAAAGAGCTTAATGGATAGGATGCCTTTGAACGATGGTTTTACAATCCCTGGTATTGGTTTTGGGACATGGGATGTCAGCGATGCTGAAGCCGAAGAACTAGTCTTCATGGCCATCATGCGCGGTTTCCGCCTGATTGACACAGCAAGCATGTACAAAAATGAAGCCGGCGTAGGCCGCGGAATCAATAAAGCAATCAATGCTGGTATTTCCAGAGATGACATTTTTGTGGTTACAAAGCTCTGGGAAGACGAAATGGGCTATGACAAAGCGACCGATGCCATCAAAGCCAGCTTTGCCCGCTTAGGATTGCAACAAATCGACTTATTCTTGATTCACCGCCCTAGCAAAGAGGATGGCGTGAACATCGAAACTTGGAAAGCGCTGGAAGATGCGAAAGATTCCGGACGCGTAAAAAGTATCGGCGTCTCCAACTTCTCGCGCGGCGAATTGAAGGAATTGATGGAAAATTCCCGCATCAAACCTGCCGTTAACCAATTGGAGATCAACCCATTCCACAACATGGAAGAGGTGGATGATTTCGGCTACGACAACAATATCGTGTCCATGGCGTACAGCCCATTGGCAAGAGGCAGAGCCTTGGAAGAAGGTAAAGTCATCAAGATCGCCGAAAAATACAACAAAACACCAGCACAGATCGTATTGAAATGGGCTGTGCAACGCGACATCATTCCAATTCCGAAAACAAAGGATCCCGACCGTATGAAGGAAAATCTGGACCTGTTCGACTTCATGTTGACGGATGAAGAAATGGAAAAAATCACCCGCATCAAACAAGCCAGTAATTTTGAAAGAGGGCACCAAGACCACAATCTCGGCAAGAGAATCGGTGTTGACACCCACACTCTAAAATAATCAATAAGAATATGCCAAAAAGTCAGTGAAACAGCTTTTTGGGACGTAATCCCACATAACTAACGGCTGGAAGTCTTCGGATTTCCAGTTTTTTTTCGGAGTTTTGCAAATCTTGCCATCCTTGGCAGTGGTTAGACAACCTTCTATGGAAAAAAGGTATAATGGAAAGAAAAGAAATGGAATGAGGATGGAACGAGAATGAATTTTCACTACGACGAAGAGGCTATTCGCTATCTGAAGGAAAAGGATGCCGCATTGGGGGCGGTCATCGACCGGATCGGACCCATCGAGCGGCCGATCGACGCGGACCTTTTTTCTGCTTTAGTCAATAACATCGTCGGCCAACAGATTTCGATGAAAGCCCAGGAGACGGTGTGGGGAAGGATGCTGGCTAAATTCGGGGCCATCACACCGGAAAATATCCAGCGGGCGACGGTAGAGGAAATCCAGCAATGCGGACTCTCCACCCGCAAAGCGACCTACATCCATGAAGCCGCAGAAAAAGTGATTACAGGGGAATGCGACTTGGCTGCGCTGAGGGACATGAGTGATAAGGACGTGATCGACAAGCTGTCGCAATTGCGTGGCATCGGCAAATGGACGGCGGAGATGCTGCTCATCTTTTCGATGGGCCGTCCGGACGTGATGAGCTGGGATGACCTGGCCATCCACCGCGGACTCAGGATGCTGCACCATCACCGCAAAATCACGAAGGAACTGTTCCAGAAATATAAACGCCGCTACTCGCCGTATGGTTCGGTGGCGAGCCTCTACCTGTGGGAAGTGTCCGTCGGGATCCTCCCGGAGATGAAGGACTACGCGCCGCTGACGGAAGCCGAGAAAAAGAAGCGCCTGAAGCAGCGCAAAGAACTGAAGCGTGCCGAAAAGCAAACCTTATGACGGAGAGCACCGGTTCCCTTGATAAATAATTTTATGAGCAATGCCCGGCGAAGCACCGCTGAACGGTTATTTTTGAGGAAATCAGTTCGAAATAACCGGCGAAGCCTCGTTCACCGGTAATCTGCCTTTAGAAGAAGCTATAATTCTCGGTGAGGTGGGCCTCGCTGGGTATTTCCAATCAAATAATATCGGAATACCCGGTGAAGCCCTGGTTGCCAAAAGACCTCAAACGTCGCACTGTGATGTTTGGGGTCTTTTGGCGGGGAAACAACTTTTTTCCGTCAAGGTTGATCGGCTTGTACGGCGCTTGAACGAAGGCATTTCTGATTGTGCCGCCCCTAGAACTATTGTATGCGATATTCTCCAAAGGCGGTCGGTTCTCGTTAGTTTCGTTCATCCAGATTCTTACGTACGACGGGTGAAAAAAGCTTTTTGGAAAGCGCTTTCGCTTCGTGTTCAACTGCCTGTCTGCTATACTAAATATGTGGAAAACTGCTCATGGATTTATGCTTAGAAGGAGGAAAAAAGAATGGACCAACTGACGAATGCCTTGCAAGGGTTGTGGGTCTCTCTTGTCAACATGCTTCCCAAGCTCCTCGGCGCCCTGTTGCTGTTGCTATTGGCCTGGATTGTCGCCACACTGGTGAAAAAAGCTGTGGTGAAGGGATTGGACACTTTCAAATTCGATGACAAATTTGTGAAATGGGGGGTTGCGAGCACGAAGGAAGATGCACGCCGCATCTTTGGTTCGCTTGGGAAGGTCTTCTACTACCTGATTTGGCTCTTCTTCATTCCGGGTATTCTCTCGCAGATCGGTCTCTCCAATATCGCCGCACCGATCACCAACATGTTTGATAGCTTCCTGGCCTTCCTGCCAAACCTCTTTGGAGCAGCCATTATCTTGGCGG
Organism: Trichococcus palustris; assembly: GCF_900114465.1. Taxonomy (GTDB): domain Bacteria; phylum Bacillota; class Bacilli; order Lactobacillales; family Aerococcaceae; genus Trichococcus; species Trichococcus palustris. The sequence goes on from NZ_FOTD01000004.1 coordinate 7,669, forward strand.
TTGGCTATTTCGTGGCCAAATTCGTCAAAGAGCTAGTTCAAAGCTTGCTGGAATCAATCAATGTTGACCGTTGGATTTCCAAGTACACCCAGAACACGAATCAGAGTGCGCCATCCGGCCCTACTCAAGTACAGGCACAGAAGAATACGATTGCCCGGGTCCTGGCCAATGTCGCCTTTGTGACAGTCTTGATTCCGGTACTGACTATGGCGCTAGATACGTTGCAGATCCGTTCCATCTCTGTACCGATCGTGAATGTGCTGAACCAGGTTTTGTCGGCTATCCCGAATATACTGATAGCGGTGATCCTGCTGATTGTGGGGACCCTGATTGCCACATTTGTGGCGAATCTTCTCGAAGGACTGTTGGAGAACGCTGGAATCAACCGCTTCTCCCACTACCTGAACCCTAATGGGAAATCCCATCTCAGCCTCTCACAAGTAATCGCGAAGGTTGTACAGGCTGTCATCATTGTCTTCTTCGTGGTGGAGGCACTGCATGCGCTGAAACTGGAGGTGCTGAACACCATTGGGGTTGCGATCATTGGCTACCTGCCATCCGTCCTGATTGGCCTCATTATTTTGGGATTGGGAATCTTTGGCGGGAATGCGCTCTCCGCATTCCTGAAGGAGTCTACCGGCAGCGCCATGATGGGCGAGACGGTCAAATACCTCCTGTATATATTGACTGTCTTCATGACGTTGGATCAGCTGAAATTTGCTTCCACGATTGTGACAACAGCCTTCCTCTTCATCATTGGCGGCCTGGCCGTGGCATTTGCCCTAGCATTTGGTCTGGGCGGCAAGGAATTTGCCAAACACCAGCTCCAAAAACTTGATCACAAGATTGATGAAGAAACAGCGAATCCTTCCGGCGACGCCGAGAAGACGGAAGCAGAAGAAAAACTGTATCCGTTTGAATAACATTAACACTGCAAGAAGCAGTAACCACTACAAGCTGTCTGTTGACATCCTGGTTCCTTTTGGAGCCGGGATGCTCTTTTTTTGTGAACAATTCTCGCCGAGGCTCTGCTCACCGGCTATTATGAGGAAATCAGGGGCAAAATACTCGGCGAAGCCTCGTTCACCGGTAATCTGCCCTTAGAAGAAGTTGGAATAACCGATAAGGCCCCGCTCGCCGGAATTCACGAAACAGAGAAGAAGATACCAGAATCCCCGGCGAAGCCGCGTTCACCGGTAATATGCCCTTAGAAGAAGTTGGAATAACCGATAAGGCCCCGCTCGCCGGAATTCACGAAACAGAGAAGAAGATACCAGAATCCCCGGCGAAGCCGCGTTCACCGGTAATATGCCCTTAGAAGAAGTTGGAATAACCGATAAGGCCCCGCTCGCCGGAATTCACGAAACAGAGAAGAAGATACCAGAATCCCCGGCGAAGCCGTGTTCACCGGTAGTATGCCCTTAGAAGAAATTGAAATACCCGATGAGGCCCTATTTCACTTGATATTGCGTCTGAAAAAGTCAACTGGAATTTAGTTTTTCAAATAACATCCCGCTTTTCTTCACGAAGGCATGGGGTTATCGATAACGAAAACGCGGACGATAGTGTAAAATAAGAACGAAACGGTAAAAAACGAATAAATTACAGGTAAGGGGATATAGCTATGATTTCATTAGGCATCATCGGAACAAGCAGCATCGCGCACGAGTTCGCCAAAGCGGCGATCGATTCAGGGGAATTCCGCATCAAAGCCGTATACAGCCGCACACAATTCAACGCCCAAAGCTTCGGTGAAGGCTACGGCGCGGATATTTTTATGACTGATCTGGAGAAATTTGCAGCATTGGAGGAAATCGATGCCATCTATATCGCGTCGCCCAACAGTGTGCACTTCGAACAGGCCATGCTGGGAATCGCGAACGGGAAGCATCTCATCGTCGAAAAGCCGATCTTCTCGAACACGAAGGAATGGGAAGCAGCCTTTGCCGCAGCCAAAGCCAAGAACGTCTTCGTATTCGAAGCCGCGCGCCATCTGCATGAACCGAATTTCGCCATCGTCAAAAGCGAAGTCGCCAAACTGGGTGAAATCGACGGGGCATCCTTCACCTACGCCAAGTATTCTTCCCGTTACGACCAAGTGCTTGCCGGCGAAGAACCGAACATCTTCTCGCTGAATTTCTCCGGGGGCTCCCTTGCCGATTTGGGCGTCTACTTGCTGTACGCGGCCATCGCCTGGTTCGGCGTGCCTGATGACGTGGACTATGCCGCGAAGAAGATCCAAACGGGCGTGGACGGCGCAGGGACGATGATCTTGCGTTACCCTTATTTCACGGCTACGCTGCATGCCTCCAAAATCTATAATTCCTTTGCCACATCGGAAATTTACAGCGGCAAGAAGACTCTCGTCTTGGACAACGTCAACATGATCCGATCCATCGAAATGATGGACGGGGAGAACGAAGAACGCTACCAATTGGCCGAAGCTTCCGCCGGACATCCCATGGCCGATGAGGTGTGCGCTTTTGCCCGCGTCTTGAATGATGCCGAAAATCCTGTTATGATGGAAGACTATGAACGTTGGACGGAAACGAGCCGCGACGTCAACCGGATTATGGAAACATTGCGCAGAAAAGCAGGCATCGTCTTCGCTGCGGATGAATAAAACGAAACCTATACAAATTGGAAACAATGATGGAGCCTGTGTCCTTTCGCATCGGAAATGGCGCACGCTTCATACAGAAATGAGGACACAAATATGATGATGGAAGAATTGGCAATGCCATTCGAGAAATACTGGCGCGAACTGTCTTTTCAGTTGCCGACACCGATCCAGGAGAATGTCTATAAACCCTTGACCGAAGGCAAAGATGTGGTCGGGTTATCCCCAACGGGAACAGGGAAGACACTGGCTTACGCCATCCCTTTGCTGCAAAAGACCGTAGCGAACAAAGAGTTGCAGCTGATCGTCCTTGTCCCTTCGCAAGAATTGGCGCACCAAGTAGGACGCGTCCTTTCCGAATGGGGCTCCTTGAAGGACCTGAGCGTGCAAGTGATCATCGGTGGGGCAAACGTCAGCCGCCAGATCGATAAATTGAAAGAAAAACCCGAAATCGTCGTTGGGACACCGGGCCGCCTGATGGAATTGGCGACCCAGAAGAAATTGAAACTGCACAACGTCAAGACAGTCGTCTTGGATGAAGCCGACTACCTGTTGAAACAGGAGCATCTCTCTTCCTTGCGCGAATTAGTGAAAAAAATGCCGGGCGAACGCCAAATGGCCTTCTTCTCGGCAACGAACAGCGAAAACCTGAAGGACATCGAGAAATGGTTCAACACGAAGCCGCTTTGGTTCGATACGACCAGCGATGGCCAGTTCACCGATCAAACCGTTCACGGTTACATCGAGGCGCCGAACCGCAAACGTGCGGAAATGCTGCGCCGCCTAGGTAACCTCGAAGGGATGCAAGCATTGGTATTCGTGAATTCCACCCAAGAATTGGATTACTTGGCGCAAAAGCTGCAGTTTGAAGGCATCAACGTGCGCATGCTGCACAGCGAATACGGCAAATCCCAACGGAAGAACGCTTTGGAAGAATTCACCAAAGGGAACGCGACCTTCCTGTTGACGACTGACGTTTCGGCACGCGGAATCGATATCCCGGAATTGCCGTATGTCATCCACTACGATATTCCGTTATCCAAAGAGGCATACCTGCATCGGTCCGGAAGAACCGGCCGGATGGGCAAAAAAGGGATCGTTCTGTCATTGGTGACTGACCGCGCTATTCGTGACGTCAAGCGTTTCGCGCCGCACCCCGATGAAGTGAAAGAATTCTTCATCTACGGCGGCGAGCTTGTCGACACCTTGCCGAAACGCGAAGAAACGAAACCGCGCAGTACAGAAGGGAAACCGGCTGCCGTCAAAACGCCGAAGAAAGCGGTCGAAAGACCAATGGCGGATGAATCAGGGGAATACAGACCCGAACCCGTCAAAAAAGCGAAACCGAAAAAGAAAGTCCGCAACAAATCGCAAAAAAATAAAGGCGCCAGAAGAAAACCGAGCGCCGAGCAATCGGAACAATAAGAAAGATTACGACTCAATCCGCAAATTGTGGATTGAGTCGTTTTTTTTTCGGTAAAGGTAAGGGATTAAAAGAAAGAGTCGCACCGTTGCGACAAAAAGGTAGGACGTGTATAATTTAGAGCGACATAGCGTAGCATTAGCTATTGGGAAACCTACGCTCAGTAGGGAAAGGGAAGGAAACTGTAAATGGTAACCATCAACGACATCGCAAAACAGGCCGGCGTCGCGAAAAGCACGGTTTCGCGCTACTTGAACGGCGGAGCGGTCAGTGAGAAGACAAAGGCGAAGCTGGATGCCATCGTGGCGAGGAACGACTATACGCCAAACAAGTTCGCCCAAAGCCTGAAGGCGAAACGGACGCATATGGTCGGGGCCATCATCCCGCGCTTGAATTCCTATGCGACGAATGAAGCCTTGAAGGGGCTGGAGAACAGCTTGCGTCTTTCCAAAAATCAGCTCCTCATCACCAATGCGGACCAGAACCGGGAACGGGAAATCGAAGCCATCTACACATTGGCCAAGCAAAAGGTCGACGGCATCGTGCTGTTCGCCGCCGAAATCACTCCGGAACACGAAAAGGCCTTCGAGGAAAGCGCCACCCCCGTCGTCATCGTCGGGCAGTCCCATCCGAACTATCATTGCGTCATCCACGACGATGAAAAGGCCGGTTATTCCGTGGGTGCATATGCGGTTGCGAACGGGCATCGAAACATCCTTGTTTTCGGCGTGGATGAGGCGGACCAGGCGGTCGGGATCACTCGCCGCAAGGGAATCGAAAAAGCCTTCGTCGGCAAGGACATCACCTATACCTTCGTCAAGACGAGCTTCTCCATGATGGATGCCTACAAACTGGCGTTGGAGGTACTGCCGGAAACCAAGGCAACCTTCATCATCGGTGCGACCGATAATATCGCCATTGGGATCATGCGTGCGGCCCACGAGCTGCAGATGGACATACCCAATCGGCTCTCCTTGGCCGGCTTCGGCGGCTATGAAATAACGGAAGCCGTCCATCCGCGGATCACGACCGTCCACTTCCCTTTCCATGAAGCGGGCATCTTGGCGGCCGACATCCTGCTGCAGCTCATCGAAGGAAAAGAAATGCCCTATGTGGAAAAACTGGACAACCACCTGATGATCCGAGAGTCGACGCAGGCAATAAAATAAAGGTTTCATGAATGAGAGAGCCTTAGGAATGTTGAGAGACAATTGTCCTCTTACTGTTTCTGAGGGTCTTTTTTTGTAGAACAAGGCGCTGGACATTAAATTCCCGGCGAAAAACTGTTCAATGGGAATAGCAAGTGAAATATATGTTAAATGCACGATGAAGCCCTGTTCATCGTGCATTACAAGAGAAAAGTGCGTCAAAAAACCGGCGAAGCACTGTTCACCGGGAATCAGAAGAGAAAAGTGAGTAAAATTCCCGACGAGCCTTTTATCATCAAAAAACGATTGTTACCCTAATTGCAAAACTGGTTGACAGTTATTTTTTTCTATGTCATTATTGTATTTTAACAATATCCGAATGATGGGAGACAAAGAAATGAGCGAACAAGAACACAATTTATACGCAAAAGAGATGTCCAAGAAAAAATTATCCACCAGGGAAATGGTTTTATGCGCTTTATTTGCCGCACTCATTGCGGTTGGCGCATTTATCCGGGTGCCCGTACCGGTTGTGCCGTTTACGTTCCAATTTCTCTTCACCATGCTGGCCGGTCTTTTGCTGGGGGGAAGACTCGGGGCGACGAGCGTATCGCTTTATCTTATGATGGGTCTTGCCGGCTTGCCTGTATTCGCTGAAGGGGGCGGCTTCGGCTATATCCTGAAGCCGAGCTTCGGTTACCTGATCGGCTTTTGCGTGGCGAGCTACGTGACCGGTGTGATGGCGAACAAGGATGCGTATCCGACGTTCAGGCGTCTGCTTCTGGCGAACTTCGTCGGACTGGCCATCGTTTATGCGATGGGGCTGGTTTATTATTACGTCATTTGCAATTATGTGATCGGCACCCCGATCGCGATGTGGCCGCTGTTCTTATACGGCTTCCTTTTATCCGTACCCGGCGACATCCTGCTCTGCTTTTTGGGCGCATCGCTCGCCAAACGGCTGATTCCGGTCATCAGAAAAGGTCTTTGAGGGAGGGGGAGACAGGGACAATGACAAGACTGGAAGAAATCAAAGACAAGATCTACGCAGGCGAATACATCTCGAAGGCTGAGGCTTTGGAAATCAGCGAAGCGCCGCTCCAGGAACTTTGCACAGCGGCAAATGATATACGGGAACATTTTTGCGGAAATGTTTTCGATATCTGCACCATCATCAACGGCAAAAGCGGCAAATGCTCGGAAAACTGCAAGTTCTGTGCGCAGTCCCAATTCTATCGCACGAAAGTAGACGCCTATTCGTTGCTCGGAACGGAAGCCATCGTGGAGCAGGCCAAATACAACGAGGAGCGCGGCGTGCTGCGCTATTCCATCGTTACATCCGGAAAACGCTTGTCGCGCAGGGAGGTCGACAAGGTATGCGATAGCCTGCGTGCCGTTCAAGAAGAATCCGACATTGCGCTATGCGGCTCTTTCGGGCTTTTGGATGAGACGCAATTCGCCAAGCTGAAAGCAGCGGGCATCACAAGAGTCCACAACAACCTTGAGACCTCAAGGAACAACTTCCCCAATATTTGCACAACCCATACCTATGACGATAAAATCGCCGCAATCCGGGCCGCACAGCAGGCCGGTCTGACCGTTTGCAGCGGCGGCATCATGGGGTTAGGCGAGACGATGGAAGACCGGATCGACATGGTGCTGGATCTCCGCGGACTGGGCATCCGCTCCATCCCCATCAATATGCTCAGCCCCATAGCGGGTACGCCCTACGAAGACAACGAAATCGTGACGGATGAAGAGATGCTCCGCATTGTCGCGGTTATCCGCTTTCTGGTGCCGGATGCCTTCATCCGATTGGCGGGCGGCAGGGGACTCCTTGCCGATAAGGGACGGCAGTGCTTCTTATCCGGTGCCAATGCGGCCATTTCCGGCGATATGTTGACGACGGACGGCATCACGATCGAGCAGGACATGAAGTTGTTGGGCGAACTAGGATTTGAGGTGACGTTGCGGGATGACTAAGGGTCTTTTTGTCACAGCGACCGGTACGGATATCGGCAAGACGTTCGTGACCGCGCTCATCGTCAAAAAGTTGCGTGCTGCGGGATACAACGCAGGCTACTACAAGGCTGCGCTCAGCGGGGTGGAGAAGACAGAAGCCGGGTTCCTTGCCGGGGATGCCGGCTACGTGACCCGGTCAGCGGGCATGGAAGAGGATCCGGGAAAGTTTGTTTCCTATGTCTATGAAAATGCCGTATCGCCGCACTTGGCGGCGCAATTGGAAGGGAATCCCGTTGAGATGCGGGTTGTGAAGGCTGCCTATGCCAAAGCGACAGCCGAATATGACTATGTGACGATGGAAGGCAGCGGCGGGATCGTGTGCCCCATTCGTTATGACAGCGGGGCGCATATCCTTCTGGAGGATATCATCAAGGAATTGAAGCTGAGCACAATCCTCGTAGCCGATGCAGGGCTGGGGACCATCAATGCGGTTGTGCTCACGATAGCATACATGAAGCAACGCAACATTGCGGTGAAGGGGATCATCTTCAACCATTTCCACGCAGGCAACGTGATGGAGTGGGATAACAAGAAGATGGTCGAAGCGCTCACCGGCGTTCCCGTGATCGCCTTCGTGAAGGAGAATGATACGGAAATCAGCATGGATGCGGACGCCCTGGCCGCATTGTACGAATAGGGGGATGGAAATGGATTTAGTGGAAAAGGATTTGAAATACATCTGGCATCCTTGCTCACAGATGAAGGATTATGAGGAGCTGAAGCCGATCATCATTGATAACGGCAAAGGCGTCTACCTGTATGATAAAAACGGGAAGGAATACATCGACATCGTCAGTTCCTGGTGGTGCAACCTGCTGGGGCACCGTAACCCCACCATCAATGAAGCCATCATCAGCCAGTTGGGTCGGTTGGAACACGTAATCTTTGCAAACTTTTCCCACGAACCGGCAATCGCGTTGTGCGAACAGCTGATGGAAGTGATTCCGAAGGGGCTTTCCAAGTTCAACTTTTCGGATAACGGCTCTGCGGCTGTGGAATGTGCGCTGAAGATGAGCTTCCAGTACCAATATCAGACCGGCCACAAAGAGAAGACGAAATTCATGTGCCTGACGGATGGCTATCACGGCGAAACTTTGGGCGCACTGTCCGTCGGGAGCATGGATTTGTACGCAAAAATATATAAACCCATGCTGATGGATACGGTCCACATCGAATCCCCGGACTGTTATCGTTGTCCTTTTGGGAAGAACCGGGGCAACTGCAGCTGCGAATGCTTCGCCTATGCCGAAAAAGCCTTCGCTGCGCATGGGGAAGAAACCTGCGCCATGATCGTGGAACCGCTTGTGCAGGGCAGTGCCGGCATGCGCATTTATCCGGCGCTTTACTTGAAAAAAATGCGGGAGCTTTGCGACCGCTACGGCGTCTTGTTGATCGCCGATGAGATTGCGACGGGATTCGGCCGGACCGGCAAGATGTTCGCCTTTGATCATGCCGGCGTCAGCCCGGACATCATGTGCGTCTCCAAAGGGCTTACGGGCGGATATCTGCCCATGGCCATTACCATCACTACCGATAAAATATACGATGCGTTTTATGCGGAGTATAGCGAAGGGAAGGCCTTCATGCACAGCCATACCTACAGCGGCAATCCGCTAGGGTGCGCTGCTGCGCTCGCCGTCCAGAAAGTCCTCCGGGAAGAGCACATTTTGGAGAAGGCGGCAATCCGTGCCGAGTATACGACCAAGCGGCTGAACGAAGCGCTGCTGGACCATCCGAATGTAGGCGAAATCCGTCATATCGGCCTCATCCATGCCATTGAACTGGTTACCGACAAACAAGCAAAGACAGGCTTTGATGGTAGCCTCAGAATCGGCTATCAGATCTATAAAAAGGCGCTTGAGAACGGATTGATTCTAAGGCCGCTCGGCAATGTCCTCTATTTCAATCCTCCGCTGACGATAACCGAAACGGAAATCGATAAAGCAATCGCCATTTGTGCAAACGCCCTTTCCGAAGTCCTCGGCAAATAGTGCTGTTTGGGTATTCACATTCAAACGGGATCGGACAGCAACGGCTTACGGCTGACTGCAATTTTCCTTTACGTGTTCGCGCATTCTATCACAATGCTAAAAAGAAAACAGTTGCCATCTTATTGAATAATGAAAATGTTGCGCTGATTTATTTGTGAAATAATGTATAATGATAGGATGTTATTTTAAAGGAGGAAAAGAGAGAACATGAATGATGCAAAAAGGTTGAAAAAATATTTGGCGGTTTTAGGGGCATTCGTCTTTTTGGGTTTAGGTGGCTGCGGCCAAAAACAAACGGCGGAAACAGACAGCAGTGCGCAAGAAACAACGGAGCAAACGGCTGAAAAAGGAAACGAAGAGCAACTCGACTATGGAAATCAAGAAGAATGGACCTTTGAGTCAGGGAAAATGCAATCCCCGATCAACATCGAAACGAGCAAAGCCGAAACGATGAGCGAGGACGGCTCCATCACGTTGAACTATCTACAGGATGCCATCGATGTGGTCGATAATGGGCACAGTATCGAAATAAAGGATGGCGGGCAAGCGTTGATTGCCGGACGCAGTTTTGAACTGACGCAATTCCATCTGCATTCCCCAAGCGAACATACGCTGGATGGGGAACACTTCCCGATCGAACTTCATTTTGTCCACAAGGCACAAGACGGCCGCCTGGCGGTCATCGCGGTTTTCTTCAAAGAAGGGACAGCGAATGCTGCCTTTGAAACGATCTTGGATGATGTGAAGGCAAACGAAGGAACAGCTGCTGCGAGCGGGATTAGCCTAAACGTCACCGAGTTGCTTCCGGCGAATAAAAGCTATTACCATTATTTAGGCTCATTGACGACGCCTCCTCTTACCGAGAATGTCGAGTGGTATGTGATGGCGAACCCGGTGGAAGTATCCGCGGAGCAGATCGCTGCGTTCAACGAATATTATGAAGGCAACAACAGAGAAGTCCAACCATTGGGAGAACGTGCTGTTTTGAAATATGAAGAGTAGCGAACACTATTTGATATAATTCCTATCCGACCAAGCTGTTTTCCCCCAGCAAGGCGGGGTATTTGGCGAAAATAATGTCGGGAAAACCTTCCGAAAAGGCCGCGACGTTTTTTTGGATTGCGTCATCCCCAAAATAACCTTCCGCGGTCCCTATGGCAGGTTATTTTGGGGATGACGCTCTATTTTAACCCGCCGAATCGATTTCGGCGGGTTATTCTGTTCTTTCCTCTGTCAGTCAGTCCAACACTGCGACAAGACGTCCTTTTACTTCACCTTTTTTCAATCGCTCCAGACCCTCAGCGACTTCCTCAAAGCTGATTATCGCTAATTGCGGTTTCAATTTACCGGTTTTGAAGTAATCGTAGACACCTTCAATATCTTCCGGGGTGCCGCCGTTGCTGCCTTTCAAGGTCAATTGTTTTGTGATCATGAGATAGGTGCTGACTGTGGATTGCAGAACACCCATACCAACGATGACGACAGTGCCTTTGAAAGCTACGGCATCCAACGCATCGGCAGTAGTTGCCCCGAAACCGGCATAGTCAACGATCAATTCCGGTGCATCCGCTTTCAATTCTGGGACCGTCTCATAAACCTTTTTGCAGCCGATCTCAAGGGCCAGCTTGCGCGCTTCAGGGCTTTTATCGACAGCATACACTTCGCAGCCTTCGATAAGGGCCATCTGAGCAGCGAATTGTCCTAGTCCACCGATGCCGATGATGCCGACTTTCATGCCAGCTTTCGCTTTGCCTTTCGTGAACATAGCATGATAGGATGTCATCCCTGCATCCGTCGCGGCTGCGCCCTGCACAAAACTCACTTCATCCGGCAAATGAACGCACTGGACAGCGGGAACCAACAATTTCGTAGCATAGCCACCATCGCGATAGTAACCGATCGCTTCACCGGTGACGGGATGCATGGGACAAACGCCAACGCGGTCGCCGACTTTGAATTCAGTGACGCCTTCGCCGACTTCGCTGATGACACCGGCACATTCATGCCCGAAGATCACCGGAGCAGCGGGAATCAACGCCATCCAGCCTGGATCTTCCAATGCGGCAACGTCGGAGTGGCACAAGCCCGCAGCTTTCACATCGATGACCACTTCACCAGGTACAACTTTTGGATCATCCTTTTCGATAAGCTTGGGTGCAACTCCAGTTTTTGTAAATAACCAACCTCTCATATACAAAACCTCCTATTAAATTGTACAAATATGATACGTTTACAGTAATTTTATTGCTTGAATATGTCAAAAAAAGCAAAGGTAAACAAATGTAATGACCGCGTATTTTTGTTTGTATAGGCCATTCTTGCTATTTTCGTAATGCGGTTACAAAAAACGAGCTTAAGCGCTATAGGCGTTATTTTTTTGTTATACTGTAACGAAAAGTTCAGTAAGCAGGAGGAAAAAAATGGGAGAGATAGCAGCAAAAGCCGCCTCGCTGATTTTGATCATCGTAATCGGCTATGGCATCAAACGGAAAGGTTGGGTTAGCGCGGAAGATTTTCCAAAAATTTCAAAAATCGTTCTGCGGATCACGTTGCCTTGCGCCTTAGTGACGAGTTTCAATAACTTCGATATCACCTATAATCTTTTGTTCTTGACCGCCCTTGGCATCGTCGCCAATCTGATCCAACAAGTAACCGGTTATCTGCTAAACCACAGGAAGGGCGGCAAGGCGCAGGCGTTCGGCATCGTCAACATCGGCAGTTACAATGTAGGTGCTTTTGCGATGCCATACATTGCCGGGTTGATGGGACCGCAATCGATCATCTTTGCTTCCCTGTTCGATGTTGGCAATTCTTTCGGAGCGGCCGGAATCGGCTATGGTTGGGCCCGTTCGGTTGCGGATGAAAAGGAAAAGACGACCGTACGGGGCTTCCTCAAGCTCATGTTTCTTTCCCCTTTGTTTGACACATATTTGTTTCTGTTATTGATGCGTCTCTTTGATCTGCAGCTGCCGGCTGCGGTCATCACCTTCACGTCCACGGTCGGCGGCGCGAACACTTTTCTGGCGATGCTGATGATCGGGATAGGACTGGAACTGGGATTGGATGCCCACCGATTCAAGCTGGCCTTCAAATATTTGGCCATCCGCTATGGCTTCTCATTGCTTTTTTCCATTCTGATCGTCCTCTTCCTTCCGGTGTCGCTGGTTGTGAAGACGATCCTCTGCATGCTGTTCTTTGCTCCGATCGCTTCCATGGCGACCGGTTTCACCGAGGAAGCGGGTGGGGACGTCGAAACATCCGCCTTTATGAACTCCGTTTCCATCCTGATTGGAATCTTTGCGATGCCGCTGGTTTTGGCGATCATGGGATAACCGACGAGAACGATAGACAATAAGCTTCTAAAATAATGCAAGCCGCATAACACTAGGATTGGTGTTACGCGGCTTATTTTTTTTCGGATGGCTACGGCATTAGGGCAATCCTGACTGGATGGTTTCATTATTTTTGGTAAGTTACGCAAAAACATCAATGCCGAGAACAGATTGCTTGTCATCCGTATTGATAACGCTTTCTGTTTTGGGGTGCTATAATTGTTCTTATAAGAACAATTAATTTTTGTGGAGTTGGCGACTGCTGACAGGGCAACTGCTGAAGAGGGATTCCGAAAAGGAAAGGAACGAGACGATAGTAGAATAGGTGACTGTATTCGACGCTAAATGTAATAATCATACTCTGCTTTGATTCGCAAAAAAATCTAAAAAAGGGGACATCTATCATGCTTATTCAGAAAATTCAGAAAATATCGATCACAATCTTCAGTTTATTTTTGCTTTCCTTCATGGCCACTGGGACGGCATCCGCAAATACAAATATGAAGACAATCGATTATGTTGCTCTGGGCGATTCACTGGCAGCTGGTCAGAATCCATATGGTACCGAACATGGATATAGTTATCCAAACAGCATAAAAAATATGCTGGCAAGTTCAGGGAATCCAGGTAGTTATCAAAACTTTGGCGTATCTGGCTATACAACATGGGATATTCTAAATCAACTTAATAACCCTAAAATCCAGAAGTTCCTTACTAATGCCGAAATTGTAACGCTCGATGTAGGGGCCAATGATATATTAGGTCTTCCTGCAGTTCAAGCTTATTTGGCAGCACCTTCAGCTTCAACACTATCTACTGCACAGACTGTAGTTATGGCAGAGCTCCCAAACATTGGGTACAGAATCGGTACTATAATCAGCTCAATAAAAGGTATAAACCCTACTGCAAAAATATATGTTATGGGTTATTATGACGCATTCCCAAGTAATCCTGAGCTTATAGGTCTTATACAGGGATTAAATGGCGCCATATTAAGTGCAGCTGCTGCAACCGGAGTAACTTATGTTAACACCTGGGGTACAGTTACTCCAGCCGATCTTCCTAATGCTAGTGACATACACCCAAATCACGAAGGCTACAAAGCAATTTCAGCTGATTTTTGTTCAGTTATTGCAGATGATTTTTGGGCAGCTATTGCTACTGGATTATAAACTGAAACAAACTGCCCCGGGTTCAAATTACTCTGAACTTGGGGCTTATATTTTAGACTATCACTACTTTGCTTAGGAAATTCTTTTCCCAAGTAATCTATAATTTGCACCTTTAACTTCAACGTTTTCTGCAAGGAGAAGGGATAGCTTATGAAAAAACGTACGAAAACAGTGAGTGCTTGCCTACTTGCCATAATGATCTTATCTGGCTGCAACAGCGTGACTTCTGCGCAGCAGGGAAGCGCCAACGATAGCACGTCGGCTCAAAGTGTTAGTAAGGAAGCAAACTCGGGAAAGAGTGCCTCGGCACCAACCAGCGAAAGCAAGGCGAATGCCCAGGCGGTTCCGGTGACATTCCCCGACAAAGTCATGGAACAGTATGTGCGGAGGCTCATCAAAAAAGCCAGCGGAGACATCTACAGAAGTGATGTGGAAGCGATCGACTTCCTATATTTGGGGAATAAGGAAATCACCGACATCAGTGGAATCGAATATTTAGTAAATTTGAAGACACTTCACCTGAACAACACCGGAGTAAGCGACATAAGCGGTTTGGCCGGCTTGGAGAATCTGCAATATCTGGACTTGAGCCATACAAAGGTTGAGGACATCAGCGCATTGGCTAGCTTGACCAATCTGGAAATCCTTTATCTGAACGATAATCCGATTGCCGACATCGCTTCCTTGTCAAGGCTGACGAAAATAAAGACACTTTACTTGAATATGACCTCCGTAAGCGACATCAGTCCGTTGGCGAATATGGCCACTCTTCAGACGCTGAATGTGCGCAACACCAAAGTCAAAACGATCGATGCCCTCGCATCCTTGCGGGAATTGAACTATCTCGGCATGGGGAACACACCGTTGGAAACGATCGACGCCCTGACGAATGTGACGAGCCTAACCTTTTTGGAAATGGACAACACCCAAGTTGCTGACATCGGACCATTGGCGGCATTGGTCGATTTGAATGCGCTGTATATGAGAGGCACAAAGGTGAGCGACATCAGTCCGTTGTCTGCATTGACGAACCTGAATACATTGGACATGAACGATACCGCAATAGCGGATATAGCGGTCCTGGCGGCGTTGACCAATTTGACGCGGCTTGGGATGAACAACACCAAAGTCAAGGAGTTGGACGGCTTGTCCGGGTTGACGAAATTGATGCATCTCTCATTGAACAACAACGGCTTAAGCGACATCACAGCCTTGGGCGGCTTGACGGGATTGATAAATCTAGATCTTTCCGATAATCAAATCAGCGACATAGGCAGCTTATCCGGGTTGACGAATGTGCGGCATCTGAACCTGTCCGCCAACCAAATCGAGGACCTCCATGCCTTGGAAAGCCTGGCAAACCTGTGGTATCTAGATGTGTTGAGAAACCCGGTCAGCGATGTCAGCCCTTTGATGGGATTGAACAAGCTGAGCAAACTCTACATAAGCGGCGATGAAATCAGCGCCAACGATCAGGAGCTTTTGGGAGAAACGTTGCCGAATTGCGATATCGACTGGCAGTAAAGTGGATGAGCAGATAACTGGGATGGATTGCCGATTCGTAGCAATTATCCTTACGAATGGAATAAGTAGCTGGAGGAAGTGTTTCCATTTTGACTGTAGTGCTACCTAATGTGCACCGCCAACTGTTAGAAAGAAAACTAACAGTTGGCGGTGCATTTTCTGCTCAGAGTGTTCTGAAGTGACTTTAGCGGAATTGTTTATTAAAATATAGGAAAGCGTATACATCTAGCTGCCAGATTGCCTTTGGATAGGAAAGAAGGAGAACAGATTGGAAAATCAGCCTAACAAAAAGAATAGAAGAGGTTTGAAGATTTTCTTTGGCTTATTGCTCGTGATATTGGTCAGTTTTTCTGTTTATGCGTATTCAGTCTATCACAATGTGAACAATACGGCGGAAGCTATGTATGCCCCCGTCGAGACGGAGGATTATCGGGATTTTTCCGGGACGGCGGCAACTTCAGATTCTACTGCGGCAACGGAAGACAGTACAGCGACTTCCGAAGCGGTTGTGATGTCGGATGAGGGTGCGGCGACGTCAAATACAGCAGCGGCCTCCAGTCCGTCTGAACTTGTGGAACGCGGACAAGCCATATCGATTCTGTTGTTGGGTGTCGATACCGGGGACCTCGGCAGAACCGAACAGGGGCGTTCCGACTCCATGATTGTGGCAACAATCAACCCGACTACCGAAAAGACCACCTTATTGAGCATTCCGCGTGATACCTATGCGGAGATCATCGGTCATGGGACCTGGGACAAAATCAATCACGCCTATGCCTTCGGAGGGACAGCCATGTCCATCAATTCTGTCCAAAAGCTGCTGGATATCCCCATCGATTTTTATGTGACAGTGAATATGGCAGGCATCAAAGAGGTTGTGGATGCGGTCGGCGGAATCGATGTGAACAGCCCGCTAGCCTTCAGCCAAAACGGCTATGACTTCGTGGTAGGTGCGAACCATTTGGCTGGGGAGGCTGCATTGGCATTTTCCAGGATGCGCTACGAAGATCCGGCAGGGGATACCGGGCGCCAAGGCAGACAGCGCCTGGTCATTGAAGCGGTCCTTAAAAAGATGGCTACACCCGAAACCTTGCTGAACTATCAGGATATCCTGGCATCGCTTTCCACCAATGTGCAGACAAACTTCCAGATGTCTGATTACTTAATGCTGCGAAGCAACGAATATCTGGCAGCTGCAAATAACGTCCAGCAAGAACAGCTTGGCGGAGCGGGCGGCATGATGGACAGCATCTACTATAACTTTGTGGATGATGCCGAATTGGCGCGCGTCCAATCCATAATGCAGGCACAGCTCGAGTTGGAATAGGATGAGTGACGAAATATCTAAGGAAAGGATTTCCGGCGTACCGATCTTGGATCAGTGGGAATTAATCGAATAGAAAATAATAAAGGAACCGGGGCATATCATATTGATATGCTCTTTGCTTTTTGTCTGGTAGGGAGGACTGTGGGGAACCCGCCGAAAGAGGTTCGGCGGGTTGAAATACAGGGTACTACCCAACACTGACCCGCCACAGATGCCGCGAAAGGTTATTGTTGGGATGTAACAGTCCAAAAAACCGCCGCCGACTTTTCGGAAGGTTTTCCCGACACCTATCTGCACCGAATAACCCGCCGGCTCTACCCGAATCAGCATACGGGAAAAGGAGCTGTTACATTTTTTTTCTGAAGTTCACCTGATTGGCCTGGCGTGGTCGGGTGGACAGGCTGATTGTCCATCAAATCATCCGTGGATTGGTATTTTTGTTGTCGTCAGGTATGCTTAATCGCCAAAAAAATAATCTCGAAAATATTTTTTGAAAACGCTTGACTTTATTCGTGAAAGGGGTTACTATTTGGATATAGAGGAACCGGTTCCGGATGAACGGAAGCAAGCTCTTATTCTTTTAATTGAAAAAGGAACCGGTTCCGAAAAATGCAACTATTTTATCAGGAAAGAAGGAATAGGCAATGGATTACAAGAAAATAGCGGATGAGTTACTGAAAGATATCGGGGGAAAAGAAAACGTACAGGCAGCCACCCACTGCGCCACCCGTTTGCGTCTCGTATTGAATGACGAGGACAAAGTGGATCGTGCGAAATTGGAAACGCGTGACGAAGTCAAAGGAACCTTCTCGACAGGCGGACAATACCAGATCATTCTGGGTGCCGGAACAGTCAATGAAGTTTATAAAGAATTCATCAAAGCGGCCGGCATCGATGCCATGTCCAAAGAACAGGTGAAGACGGCAGGCAGCAAAAAACTGAATCCTCTGCAACAGGCAGTCAAGACGCTTTCCGATATCTTCGTACCGATCATCCCAGCCATCGTAGCTTGCGGGTTAATGATGGGATTGAACAACGTCTTCACCGCACCGGATCTGTTTGTGACCGGAAAATCGCTGATTGAAGCTTATCCCGCCATCTCAGGCCTAGCTGCCATGATCAACACCTTCTCTAATGCCGCATACGTCTTCCTGCCTATCCTGATTGGATTCAGCGCCACGCAAAAATTCGGCGGCAATCCTTATCTGGGAGCGGTACTGGGTATGTTGATGGTCCATCCGGATCTATTGAACGCTTACAGTTATCCGGCAGCCATCGCCGACGGTACGGTACCTTACTGGAATATCTTCGGATTTGAAATCGCAAAAGTCGGCTATCAAGGAACGGTATTGCCAATCCTGTTTTCAGCCTTCATCCTTGCGAAAATCGAATCGTTCCTGCACAAACGGATCCATTCTTCATTGGACAACCTGATCACACCATTGGTTTCGCTTTTCATCACCGGCTTCTTGACCTTCGTTTTGATCGGCCCACTTACGCGTACGGCAGGGGATGCTATGACGAGCGGCTTGGTTTGGCTCTATGACACAACCGGCCCGGTAGGCGGCTTCATCATCGGTCTGTTCTATGCACCACTCGTCATCACTGGTATGCACCACAGCTTCATCGCAGTGGAAACGCAGTTGTTGGCAGACATCGCAAAAACCGGCGGAACGTTCATTTTCCCGATTGCAGCTATGTCGAACGTATCACAAGGAGCAGCGGCATTGGCCATGTTCTTTATCTTGAAAGATGAAAAAACGAAAGGTTTAGCTTCCGCATCTGCCATTTCGGCCTATCTAGGCATCACGGAACCGGCCATGTTCGGGATCAACCTGAAATATCGCTATCCATTCTATGCGGCAATCATCGGATCCGCCATCAGTAGCGCCTACATCACTTTATTCAAAGTGAAGGCAGTCGCATTAGGTGCAGCTGGTATCCCAGGAATCATCGCGATCACGCAAGGCAAGCTTTTCCATTACGTCATCGGCATGCTTATCGCAACGGTGATTACCTTCAGTCTGACGTATGCATTCAGCACAAAAGAATGGTCAAAAGCGGTTGAAAAAGGAGGGAAGGCTGCCGGAACACCAAAAGCTTTTCGCTTATTCAACAAGGCAGAATAAGGAAGAATGGCTTACCGACACAACCGGCCGCCGTTTCATGCATAAAAGAAAATTTGAAGAGCGTGATTGGCAATTGTAAGGAAATTTCCGCAGCGAAGCCCATCATAAGGGGAATCACGCTGCGGTTTTCCTTATGAAACCATTACGTTCAGAAAGGAATATCACAAATGAAAGAATGGACTCGCGCGGAGCGCTATAAAAAAATAACGGATCATCCGGAAGAATACTTTGTGGCATTGGCGGAAAAGGTGGATGCGTCTGCGTTTCGGCAGCACTATCATATCCAACCCCATACAGGGTTATTGAATGATCCGAACGGGTTCATCCACTTCGACGGCAAATGGCATCTGTTCTACCAATGGTTTCCTATGGGGCCGGTACACGGCTTGAAGCATTGGTACCATGTGACTTCTACGGATCTGGTCCATTGGCAGGATGAAGGGATCGGGCTTTTGCCCGATACCGCCTACGATAGCCACGGCGCCTATTCGGGCAGCGGCTTCGTCAAGGACGGTCAGCTGCACATCATGTACACCGGCAATGTCCGCTCAAAAGAGTGGGAACGCACGCCCAACCAGATCGTTGCGCGCATGCAGGCGGACGGCAGCTTCGAGAAATTCCTTCCGCCGGCCATCCAAGGCATCCCGGAAGGCTACACCGATCATTTCCGCGATCCGAAAGTGTGGAAAGTGGAGGATACGTATTACGCCATTTTGGGAGCCCAGCGGACAGATGAAACAGGAACCGCAGTCGTCTACGAATCTGCGGACGCTTTGTCCTGGAAGCTGAAAGGGGAACTGGACATTCAATTGCCGGACTTCGGCTATATGTGGGAATGCCCCGACCTGTTCGAAATCGATGGCCAGATGGTATTGCTGTTCTCGCCGCAGGGCCTTGAACCAGAGGGCGACCATTACCAGAACATCTTCCAGACCGGCTATGTCATCGGCAAGGACTTCCAACTGGACAGCTTGGATTTGGAAAATGATGGCTTCCACGAGCTGGATGCCGGCTTCGATTTCTACGCAACCCAGACGGCTGAGAGCCCGGACGGAAGGCGCATCCTGACCGCATGGATGGGGCTGCCGGAAATGGCGTACCCGACCGACCGCGAAGGCTGGGCGCATTGCCTGACTTTGCCGAGGGAATTGGGCATCCGCAACGGCAGGCTGATCCAACGGCCGGTCCGCGAATTGGAAGAGCTGCGCACCAGCAAATCTATTGCCGAAGAGGGGACCCTGAAAGGCAAAATAGCCTTCGAAAGGGAAGGCCGCAACAGCTATGAAATGAAGCTGACGTTGGACTTGTCGGAACAGGCACCGGTGACGGTCAATCTCTGCGAAGACGATGACCAGGAGAACCGCTTCAGCATCACAATCGATCCAACAACCAAAAAAATAACCATCGACCGCAGCGCCTGCGGCATCCCGTTCGGCGAAGAATACGGCACGGCCCGTTCGCTGCGATTGGAAGAAATGGATCAGGTAAGCCTGCACATTTTTGTGGACACAAGCTCCATCGAAATCTTCGTGAACGACGGCGAAGGCACCTTCACCTCCCGTATCTTCCCGAACGAGGGCGAGAAGAACATTTCACTCGAATCACCAGAGAAAACTACATTCAACCTGGAAATCTGGGAATTGGGATGACAAAAAAGCTGAGAGCCTAATGGTTTCTCAGCTTTTTTTGCGGTAACGCCATAATGGGACAGCATTATGCTATATGAAGTATTCTTACATCCTGTATCATTTTTTCGAAATTATGGATGTTGATAAAAATAATTATATTTTTTGGAACTCTTTTAAATATTATAAAAAAATGGGATAATAAACCTTATCTGTTCTATCTTTTGCAAAAAGTGCTGATGAACCCAAGACCATATCGGATAAATTCTGATAGGAATGCGAAGCAAAGAATAAAGAATCAAGTAAATATAATTAAATTTGAAACGAAAGAATTCAGTGTAGTCAATTTTGATCATTGGAGGGGATTAGGTGAATGCTCTTTTTTACATATTCTTGCTTTATCTAGCATGGAAAGTTATCTATTCTTTTCATGATTCAGGCTGCCTGTTTGTACTATTTCTGATTTTTTTGATTTTTACATTGTCTTTTCCATTTAACCTTATTCCAATTGCGTGGATCTGGTTCCGGTACATACATATCGTAAACGGATCATCTGCATATCAAGAGTATGTAAAAAGAGAAAGTGCCCAAAACGCACAAGGTGATAAAAGGACAACACAAAATCAAAGCTACACAAATAACACAAATCAGAATCAATACAAGCAACGTTCTGAATACGGCTATAACAGTCAATACTCTACACATTTGAGCACATTAGGACTTTCAACGAATGCTATCCACTCTCATGATGAAATTAAAAAACAGTATCGGACCTTAAGTAAAAGATACCATCCCGACTCGCCTAATGGGAATGAAAAAATATTTATCAAAGTCCAAGAAAGTTATGAGTATTTACGGGAACATTATCCTGAACATTAGATTTACGCAAAGAAGCTATTTTAAAAAAGTGAAACCTTACCCGAAAATGGGACACTCAAAAAAGTGTTCCGTTCGCGGGTTATTTTTGATAATGCGAAAATGATATAATGAACGAAAATCATCCGACCGGGCCCATTTCTGGGATTGACAGTCGGATGGAAGCTTTACTATCGGCAGAAATGACAAATAGAAGGGGTGTCAACAGATGGAGTGGATCTATCAACAACCGGTGAAGATTGTGTTCGGAAACGGGAAAGTCAATGAATTAAAAGGGGTTATCCAGGAATTGGGCAAGGCAAACGGGATACTGGTATGCTCGCGTTCTTTCAAGAAGTCCGGTCTGGCCGACAAGGTTTTCGAACAGGCGGAAGGGCTGCTGACCGCAGTCTTCAGCGATGTCTCGGCTAACCCGGAAGTGACCGAAGTGGATGCCTGCGCAGCGCTCATGAGGGAACAGGGCAGCGGCTTTGTGGTGGCGCTGGGCGGAGGCAGCGTGATGGACTTGGCGAAGGCGGCCGCAACGATTGCGACCACGGAAGATTCCATCACGCTCTATCACGGAACAGGCAAAGAGCTACCTGCAGCACATCTGCCTTTGATTGCCGTACCGACGACTGCCGGGACCGGTAGCGAGGTGACTGGTGTTGCGGTGCTGTCGGACCATGCGTCGGGGAAAAAGGCGCCGATCAGTTCTCCGAATTTTTACCCGGAATATGCCGTCATCGATCCCGAGTTGACGTATACGTGTCCGCAAGCGGTGACCGCCAGTTCAGGGATAGACGTCCTGTGCCAAGCCATCGAGGGCTACTGGAGCGTGAACCATCAACCGATCTGCGACGCGGCCGCTGTCCATGCTGCCAAATTGGTCTTTGACTATCTGCCACTCGCCTACCAGGAGCCTTTCAATGCGTCAGCCCGCGAAAAGATGGCGGAAGCCTCCATCGTGTCCGGATTGGCGTTTGCGATTCCGAAGACGACCTCGTCCCATGCCGTTTCGTATCCGCTGACGAATGTGTATGGCATTCCTCACGGGGAAGCGTGCGGATTGACGATCGATTATTTCACCAGAGTGAACGCACAAGGCAAAGACGGCCAACGGGTAGAAGACTTCGCGAAAGCGGTCGGCTTCGCGGATATGGATGCCATGGCGGATGCGATCATTGAGCTGAAACGGGAAATTGGCTTGCGAACGGACCTGACGGATTTTGACTTGTCGCAAACGCAAATCGATGAACTGGTCCAACTTTGCCATCACCCGAATCTGGACAATAACCCCGTGAAGATTACCAATGACATCCTCTATGATCTGTTCGATACATTAACTTCACAAGCAACAAAAAAGCAGCCATAACCGGCTGCTTTTTTGTTGCTTATGACATGTAGGAAGTTTCAAAAGAAAAACGAGCAATATTCTCGGTGAAACCCCCTCCGTCGAGATTTCAATGGAAAAGCGAACAGTATTCCCGACGAAGCCCCATTCATCGAGAATTTTAAGAGAAAAGCGAGCAAAATTAATGGTGAAGCCACGTTCGTCGGGATTTTGAAGTGGAAACGACTTCATATCAGCCCGACAGCGAGCAAAATACCGACCAAGGCCAACATGACGCCCACGATAATCTTCACCACCCGTAAGGTTACTTTCCCCAGAAGTTGCGCACCGACGAGTGCACCCGCAAAAGCGGCAACGATCGCAGCGGCAACCAATGCCCAGTCGGCATCCCTGCCAATGGTGTTCAGATGCCCGAAGTAAACGGAAAGCCGGGTAAGGTCGATCAAGAAGGCAGCGACGACTCCGGTCGCGATGAAGGCTTCCTTTTCGAGACCCGCTTTGCTCAGGAAAGCGGAGCGGAAGGCGCCTTGGTGCCCGGACAGTCCCCCGAAGAAGCCGCTGAGTGCGCCGCCCAACGGCAGCCATTTCTTATCGAACGCCATCTTTTCGAAGCGCGGGAGCAATTCCAAAAGGGAAAAGCCGATCATCAGGAGCCCGATGACGA
This sequence comes from Trichococcus palustris, assembly GCF_900114465.1. Lineage (GTDB taxonomy): Bacteria > Bacillota > Bacilli > Lactobacillales > Aerococcaceae > Trichococcus > Trichococcus palustris. The sequence goes on from NZ_FOTD01000004.1 coordinate 30,855, forward strand.
CCTTGACCGCCGTTATCTGGAATCCCTGTTGGCCGATCGTATAGCTTGTGATTGGCGGTAATTCTGAAAAATAGTTCAACAGCCAAGCGCCTGCGAAAGCCGCAACAATACCGGGCAGGGCGAATTTCAGCAGCACTTCCTTGTCCGCTTTCCGCCCGACAAGCACCAGCTTGAAGGCATTGTTCGCAAAATGGACGACCGCCGTCATGGCTATCGCCGTTTCCAATGGGAAAAACAATGCGAATGCAGGCAAAAGGAGAGTACTCAGCCCGAATCCGGAGAAAAGTGCCAGGAACGATGCACCAAGGGCAACAAGACAGACAATCACATACATCATTTTTTCCACAACCTTTGCTTTTGTCATATGAAAAAATACTAGGAAAGTTACTGCGGACATCGGCAAGACAGTTTGTTTCGTTACTTCTATTGTGCGCCCAATGGAGCGGGTGATGCAAGTGATACGGCGCAGAATACGCATTCACCTTTTTCTATCAAAAGATGAAGTCCATTATGGATGCGGAGTCCTTTATATAATGGCGAAAATCTTTCCAGGCCCACAAGTTTGCCGTAGATTATCCGAAACGGACGGCTGGGCTGATTCTGTTGGGGACACCCGCCACACTGGCTTCACGGCCGAATCTGTTTGCGGAATTGACGGACCCGCTCGATCCCGACTTTGTGAAGAGTTTTGCGGAAAGCGTCCTTTCACACCGGCCGTTTTCAGCACTTGGAAATCGAGGATCAGCCCGTTCAGGACGATGGCGTATTCCAGCAGGCGCTTTTCCGAAAATTTCGTCCCTTTGTCCAACTCGGGCCGGTTCAGGAGGGTGTTCTGGATATCCATAAAAGTAATGATGTATTGGATCAGTATGTGCCGTGGTCGAAAAATATCCATGCGACATGTAGTAGCAAATAAAGAAATAGCCGGATACTCGCGAAAAGATCGCATGGTATACGGCTATTCATGATGCGTACCAATGGGTTTTGTATTTTTTTATATTTCGGACTTACCTTCAAATATACAAAAATACAAAAACCAGACAGCCGCCTCTCTAAAAATAAGAGAGGCGGCTGTCTAGGTTGGTATGGTTTCAGCTAACAAAAAACGGAGGCATAGCTGCAGGTTCTGTAGGTAATTTAGCAATCAGCTTTAACTATAGCTGATTTTCAATAACGCTTTGACGACTAAGACTGTTCTCATATACTTTGAAGAAGGGGTAATAAATGAAGATGCTTAGAACAACTAGACCGCAATAAAAGAGAACGTTTCTGAAGTCCATAGTAGCTAAGTATGCTTGCGCAAAGAATGGCGTAAAAGAAGGATCAATGATATACCCCATGGAAATGATACCACTTAGTTGGGCATAATAAGTCAAAACTAGGTTAATGATAGGTGTCAATAAGAATGGAATGGCCAAAATTGGATTAAAAACAATTGGCAAGCCAAAAATAACCGGTTCATTAATGCCGCAGATACCAGGTATTAACGAAATCTTACTCAAAGTCTTAAGGTGAACCAACTTACTGCGCAGCATCAAGATAATCAATCCTAATGTTCCGCCGGCACCACCTAGAACAGAAATTCTGAACATCTGTAAGTTCATTGCAACAGTTGCTGCATGACCGTTAGCAATTAATTCACTGTTGATACCAGTATTTGTAATCCCAATTGAAAATACAATGGGGAAAATGATGGAAGTTCCATTGATTCCGAAAAGCCATAAAAAGTTACCAAATGTGACGATAGCAATGAATCCCCACAAATTCCCGGAAAAACTTAATGCAGGGGTCAGCAATAACATAATGAATTGCGGGAAAGTACTACCAGTCAAAGCAATAATGATTAAATTTGTTCCATAAATCAAAATGATATTCAGAAACAGCGGCAACATGGAATTAACGAATGCTGTGACAGCTGGGGGAACCGTGTCTGGCATAGAAATCTTCCAGTTCCAAACTTCTACCATCCGAGATATTTCCACGACTACCAAACCGATAATGATGGCTACAAATAATCCATTAGTGCCAAGAAACTCAGTTGAAATCTGCCCATCGACACTGCTTGCAACAACAAGCGTAAAAATTGCCAGAGAGATCATCCCATTCATGGCAGCATTTAACTTGTACTCTCGTGCTAATGAATAGGCAATTCCGAAAGCACAAATTAAACCGAAAATACCCATTGTCATATTGTAGGGAGCAGTCAGAAGCTCATAATTTGCGGAGGCAAAGTGTTTCCAAGCTGCTAAAAAGCGCACGAATATATTTGCTGTTTGTGGGTCATACAAATCAATATTAATGGGTGGGTTGGCAAAAATTAAGAAAAGCGATCCTACAACGATGAAGGGAAGCCCGAACATCATACCTGAGGAAATGGCTTTTAAATGAATTTGATTGCCTATTTTTGTACCTATCGGACTTAACATGCGGTCTAGTTTTTCTAAAAAGGAATCCTTCTTGTTCATTACATCGTCTCCCTATTATCCTATATTTGCCAACTATTGAATACGAATGCGTTTGGAACAGTGTTATTAGGGTCATATTTTTTCAATATGGCTTCGTAATCTTCTTTATAGTGATTGGTCACTTCCATTTGAGGGACGACTTTACTGGCTTCGTTTAAGAAATGGAATGAATCTCGACCCATTTCCATACCGCGAGTCGTATGCTTATCCAAAGCGAAGTCAGGCACCTCAGGAACATATCCCATAGCAAAACTTTTGATGACAATATTTTTTAGTAGATCTGTTGAGCGATCTTTTTCTGATTCAGTTAGGACGCGGATAGCATGAAAGAAAAACATTGCGCGATCGGCTTCATTGTAAGCAAATTCTTTTCGCATTTGGTTGAAGTTATTCACCATCACTGCAGCATTAGGATTTCCCATGCCAATGTCTTCAACAGAGATAGCTAACAGTCTGCGCCAAAGTTTTTCTTCGAATTGAGGCGAGGTGATGTACATTTCATATGCAAATTCACAAGCTTCTTTTGTCATACCGCGACGGATGCATTTTTGTAGACTTGAGATCACCTCATCTCCGTTCAAATTATTTCTCGTGGTTGTTCTAGCCCACGGATCAGCAATATACTTTTCTTTCATAGGTATCGTCTCCATTTCTTTTTCTTGTGATATGATAGGTTTTAAAGAGGTGATCAGTATGAATATTGAAAATTTGTCAAATAAATATAATTTAAATGAAACGGAAAAAAACATTCTCTTATTTATCGAAACACACGCGAAAGAAATCAAATCACTAGGGATCCGCGGTGTCGCGAAGCAGTGTTATACCTCGCCAGCTACTATCATCAATTTAGCCAAAAAAATGAATTTCTCTGGATACAGTGAGCTGGTTTTCAAAATCAAAGGAAATGAGGTAATGGACAAGGAACTTGCTTTGTCTGAAACGACGAAAACATTATTTTATAAAAAGTTAGCAGAACGCTACTATGAGGAATTTGAGAAGATAATGAATGATTATCAAGACAAAACGATCATGATTTTAGGTTCTGGTTTTTCTCAGATTATTGGCAATTATATAAATGAGTCTCTAATCATCAATGGCTTTCGAAGTATTTCGAATTCTCACTTAGAATTGATTCAAAAGGAGTATGCAAAAGAGACACTAATTATTGTAGTCACAGAATCAGGTGAAACGTCTCGATTAAAAGAATTAGTGAAACAAGCAAATGAAAATGAGATTGAGGTGTTAAGTTTCATTGGCAATGCGAATTCAGCTATTGCGGATTATTCCAGATTAGCTATAGCAACCAATGATAATATTCAATTTTCAAAGAATCCTCATGAACCACATCTTTTTTACGGATCTATTTTACTTATTTTCGAATTCCTGCTAAGCAAATATTTAAAGCAAACCATCAGCTGATAAATTCATCTTAACAGGTCAACAAGCGTTAGCCTAGCTTATCAGGCCATTCTAAAACCTGTTTTAAAATCTAAAAACACGTTCAAAACATTAAAAAATAGGAATACCTAGTTGCTTTACAAATGCAGAAAAACAAGGCAGCCGCCTCTCCAACGATGGATGAGGCGGCTGCCTTGTTTTTAGTCTGTAAAAATATGAAAAGCACGTATGTCGGCTGAACGAAGAGCGGGAAATGCGAAAGAGGCTGGACAAAAGTCCCAGCCTCTTTAGTGCTATTACCCAAAAAATACCCGTATCAACACAACAGCCATTAAAACCTGTATCACTCCAACAGCCAACCCATACAGCATGGCTTTCGGTCCTTCCTTGACGATGTCGGCGAATTTGACGCGCATGCCGATTGCGGCCAAGGCGGCGACTTCGAACTGCGAGCTGATTGCTTTCGAACCGGCCAGGACGGGTTCCGGCACGCTACCGAAGCTCCTGATAAGGAACAGGATGAGGAAACCGAAGATGAACCAAGGCACACCGACGGAAAGCTTAGCCTTTTCAGCCGGCTTGGCGATGTCGACGGCCGACCGCGAGAAGAGCGGCTCGCCGTCGACGGTGTTCATACGTCCATAAACGAGCGCCACACCAACCAACAGCAGCACGCGCATCAGCTTGAAGACAGTCGCCAAGGAGACGACCTCGTCATTCACCAACTTGGCGGAAGCGATGACTTGTCCGATCGATTGCACCGTTCCGCCGATCAGCGCGGAAGTCTGGATGGTTTCGCTCTTGTAGAGCAGGGCGGACAGTAGCGGCAAAAGGACCATCAGGAAAGTCCCGGTCACATTGACGATGGTGATGGATATGCCTTTTTCCTTGTCTTCGGCCTTCACGATCGGTGCTACGGTACCGATAGCGGAAGAACCGCAGACCGCATTTCCTGCACCCATCAACAGGGAGAACTTCTTGTTGAAGCCCAATGCCTTGCCCAGATGATAGGTGACGAAAATCGTCAGTCCCATCTGCAGGACGATGAAAAGCAAGCCTTTCGCACCGGCCGTCTTCAGCACCTGGAAGTCGAGGATCAGCCCGTTCAGGACGATGGCGTATTCTAGCAGTCGCTTTTCCGAAAATTTCGTCCCTTTGTCCAACTCGGGCCGGTTTAGGAGGGTGTTTCCCAAAAGAATACCCAGTAGGATGGCGATCAGGGCAGCTCCGAGCGTCGGTAGGAATCTCGCCAATAGCTGGCTCACGGCGGAAATGAGGATGCTCACGGCCAATCCTGGTAGGATGCCATCCAGCTCCTTTTTGATTGCGTTTATTTTCATGTGTTGCTTACACTCCCGTAAAATGACATATGATAGAGTTATTTTACCTGAAGTTTTGTATAAATAAAAATAATGATTTATTATATAGGTATAAGAATAACTAATGGGAGGATCCGCCATGCTGGATTACCGCTACAAAACCTTCTTGACGCTCGTCGAGGAGCTGAACTATACCCGCGCCGCCAAAAAGCTGAACATCACGCAACCGGCCGTCACGCAGCATATGCAACACCTGCAGCAGGAACTGGGCGTCCAGCTGTTCCGCTATGAGGGCAAACAGCTTATCGTCACGGAAAAAGGGAGATATCTCCAGGAACAACTCATCCTTCTGAATCAGGACGTGCAACGGATCCGGAAGCAGCTCACCCAGAATGATGATGCGCCGACCTTGTCTTTCGGTGCCACCTTGACGATCGGCGAGTATGTCATGCCGAGCCTGATCGGGAGCTATCTGGGGGCACATCCCCGCCACCACCTGTCGATGATTGTCGATAATACCGCCACTTTGGTCGAACTGATCAAGAAAGGAAAAATCGATTTCGCCCTCATCGAAGGGGATTTCAACCAAAGCCAGCTCGGTTTCGAAAAGTTCTCCGAGGAGCCCTTTATCGGCATCTGTTCAAAAGACAGCCCGTTATGGCGAAGAGAACAGCCCCTTTCGGCTATCTTCCAGGAGCATCTCTTCGTCCGGGAAGAGGGGTCGGGTTCGCGGCGGATACTGGAGAACGCTTTGTTGCAGGAGGGGACGAATCTCAGCAGTTTCGAACAATCGACCATCATCGGCAGCATCGGATCGATCAAAAATTTGGTAGGACAGAACCGTGGGATTTCTTTTCTGTACCGCATCTCCGTCCAAGAGGAACTGGAGAAGGGGACGCTGAAGGAAATCCCCATCCGCTACTTTGCCGTTTCGCACCCCTTCCATGTCATCCATCTGAAAGAGAACCGGGATTTGGATAAGCTGCGTCATTTTATGTCCTTTCAATCTAACAAATTTTAAAGTGTCCCGCTATCCTCATTTCGGGATATTTCCGCCTCTTTTCTTCCTCATCATTCGGCTTTACGGGGCTATTTTGTGTTTCCGCCAAAGCCACGTTGCGCGTACGTTCTTTTTCGCGAAAAAGGGCAGCGCTGGACGGTTCCAATCCAAATGCGCCGCTCTGTGAATAAGCCACTTGTCCAGCATTAAACCTTTGACAATAGGTGCGTAGTAGTGTAATTTACTATAGGGACTTTACGATAGAAGACAGCTTTTGCCTTCACGTCCGTGTGTCTGTGTAAAGCGATTCCCATAAGGAAAAGTGCACTAACAGAAAGAGGGAAAATAGAAATGAAAATTTTTGACTATGAAGACGTCCAATTAATTCCGAACAAGAGTATTGTTCAAAGCCGCTCAGAATGCGACACGACTGTAGTACTTGGAGGCCGCACGTTCAAATTGCCGGTGGTGCCTGCGAACATGCAGACCATCCTGGACGAAGAACTTGCAGAAAAATTAGCCAGAGAAGGTTATTTCTATATCATGCACCGTTTTGATGAAGCAAGCCGTTTGCCATTCATCCAATCTATGCATGCAAAAGGTTTGTTTGCTTCCATCAGCTTGGGAATCAAAGAAGCCGAATTCGATTTCGTAAATGAATTAGTGGCTAAAAAAGCCGTACCTGAATATACAACCATCGACGTGGCGCATGGCCATTCCGACGAAGTCATTCGCATGATCAAACACGTCAAAGAAGTGATGCCGGAAACATTCCTGATCGCCGGAAACGTCGGCACTCCTGAAGGCGTCCGTGAATTGGAAAACGCCGGAGCCGATGCTACAAAAGTAGGGATTGGACCTGGTAAAGTATGCACAACGAAAATTAAGACCGGTTTCGGGACAGGTGGTTGGCAATTGGCTGCAGTCAGCTGGTGTGCAAAAGCTGCCAGCAAACCGATCATCGCTGACGGCGGGGTCCGTACAAACGGAGATATCGCAAAATCGATCCGTTTCGGCGCAACCATGGTTATGGTAGGCTCGCTATTGGCAGGCCACGACGAATCACCGGGCCAAACCAAAGAAATCAACGGCAGACTGTACAAAGAATACTTCGGCAGTGCTTCCGAATATCAAAAAGGCCAGCGCAAGAACGTGGAAGGCAAGAAAATCTTGACGCCTTACCGCGGAACCATCGTCGATACATTGAACGAAATGCGTGAAGATCTGCAATCATCCATCTCTTATGCAGGTGGGAAAGACATCACTGCCATCCGCAAGTGCGACTATGTTTTGGTTAAAAACTCCATCTACAACGGCGACAGCAACCAAGGCATCATCGAAGCCGGCCGCAGCTCATTCGGCGAAGGCGATACGATCCTTTAAAACTGCAAAACTATTTCTGAACACAATCCATATAGAAAGAGACCCTTACATGAAAGTGTAGGGGTCTCTTTCTTGAAACAAAAGTTTATTTTTATAATTTTATTTATAGCGTAATAGGGAAATAGTTAAGCCTATGAACAAGATGGCAATGCCATAATGCTTGAAAAGCAGGCACAGTCAACTCATTTGTCAAAAATTAAAAGGATATTTGATTATGTATGCGTTTACATTATTAAAGCAGGGAAAACACAAAAAAGTACAATTTCGTATTTTTTATATATTTATAACGGAAAATTAACTTTTTGCGAAGGGTAATGTCAACATAAAATATATTTTGGATAATGGTAAATCCATTAGGAAATTAGCTTAATTGCAAAAAAACATTTAATTTAAACATATTTTAAAAATGAATGACGACAAATTGGATGAATATAACGAATTAAAGAGTTTTTTTTTACATTTTATCAGGAAATGGAAATCTGAAAAGAAGGATGCTATACTATGTTCAACAAAGGAAATTCTTTGTTGGCAGTACAACAGAAGTTTGAGAAACGACAAGGATGACGATCGGCCAAAGATTGTCATTGCCGCAAAAGACACTTGCTGGGGGTAGATTTGTATTAATCAATTAACATTGAAGCAGTCACATGCTATTTCTCTGGTAACCCATAGATGCGATCCTTTTCTCCGATTTACAAACCTTCATAATAATTAAACTGTTTTTACAAGAAGATGACTCATCCTCAATCAATGATGAAATTCCTCGCTACAAATAATGAATAATGCAATCTATTTTATGGGTTTGTCAGGAAAAACGTGGATGAAAAAACTGCTTCACGCAATCTGCAGGTTAGGACATAACTGTCCTGGCCTGTTTTTCCTTTTTCGAGAAGTCCGGGGCTGCCTGTGTTGGATTAACGAGCAAAGGGATACGGTCATCGATCGGCTCTGCGTACGTAATTTATCCTATAATTAACTTTTGCCACAGAAAGTGCTCACCTGGATTTGCACCTGAACAAACATCATACTTATCCTATTAACCAAATGATATTAGGGGAATACTTTGCTGGTGCTTTTGCCACTTGTTCATGCTGAATATCCTTGCTGGACAGGTTGGCATCAGTAGTGATTTCCTTTAAAAACAAACTACTGCTACCCATTACTCCTAGAACTATGGACAAAACAATAAACTTTTTCATGATAGCTACCCCTTTTCTGAAAAATATTTTTTCTTGATAATTACATTATAAAGAAGAGAAATGCAATCTGGTATAATTAGTCGTATAATACTATTAAAAAGAAGAAGGTGCAGCCAATGAAAAAAGAGTTCGGAGAAGTTCTTAAAGATATCAGGATAGATAGGGGGTATTCTCAACAGTATGTCGCAGAAGGCATTATGGGGCAATCAGCTTACTCAAAAATAGAAAGAAGTGAAATGGAACCTACTTTTCGAAAATGGTTGGCAATCCTGGAAAAACTGAATATTTCAGTAGATGAGTTCCGTTACATATTAAACAAAGAAGACTTGACCACAAAAGAAAAGCTAATCAATGAATTTTTCTCCTTGAATTATAATCACCTTGATGATTTAAAATGGCTTAAAGATGAGATAGTTGCCTACTTAAAGGAAGAGGAAGACTATCTGTTGAGAGACCTTTACTACGCATGTGAAAGCCTGATAGTTTTAAATGAAACTCAAAACGTAGAAAAAGCACAATTCTTTGCCAAAAAAATTTGGGAACGTATGGAGAAATTTGATAAATGGTATTTATTGGATATCCGATTAATAAACACCATATTATTTATTTTCCCGATTGATGTAGCCGTGAACATCGGTGAAAGAGTAACCGAACAATTAGTCCCTTACCATAATCTAAAGGAAGCTGAAATTCCATTGATCAATGTAGATATTAATTTAGCTGTTTTGCTGTTTGAGGATAAAAAATATCATGAAGCACTTTCCTACTTGGAAAAAGCGATTCCCTTATGCAAGAAATATCAAAAATATATTCAACTAGCACTTGCCTATGCCAGAAAAGGGATCATCTTACAAAAAACAGGGAAAATGGATGAAGGTGCCGAGCACATCGAGAAGGCATACGCTATATTAAACGCTATCGAAGACAGGAAACTAATAAATGACTTAGAAAAAGAAGTTTCGCATTACATGAGTATGTAATGCGAAACTTCTTTGGTTGCGTTCTGAAACGCAAGGCTTAAAATTGCTGTGTGCTTAGATGCGTTTCATCACACTCTCTATTAGTTGAGTTCTGAATTGCAGAGGATTCCGCCTAAGTGGTCTAGTCCGCATGGGCAAAATAAAAAGCCCAGCTTTCCAATAAGTTGGGCTTCGTAAACGTGTTCTGAAAGTCAACTCCGGCATGCGTTTCGCTTTTTTCTGTGGTTGCTCTGCGAGCAATCCTCAAAAAAGGTTCCAACGATCCGGAGCTAAACGACTTTCATCACACTCTCTATCATTACGGTCCTAAGAAGAATTGAACTTCCGACACCTCGTTTAGGAAACGAGTGCTCTATCCGCTGAGCTATAGGACCAATACAACACTAGTTATTTTCTCACTTATCCGGGTAATTGTCTAGACCATATTGACCGAAATTTCCGATTAAATGATAAAAAAAGCCTGAAAGGGGGCCTTCAGGCTTAAGAAGTGGGCAGAATCATTTGTTTTCCAGGGTATCGATGCGGGTTTCCAGCTCAGCGACAACCGATTGTAGGGAGGACACTTCTTCGTTAAGCGTGTCCACTTCGTGCTGGAGCATTTCGATGTCGGAGGGCACAACTTCACCTTTGTTCGGTTCGCTCAGCTGCTGGAACAGGAACGTAAGCCCAAAAATAAGCACGACCGCCCCGAATATGTACAGCCAACTTTTGCGCGAGGTATCCTTCGGGTTTCGCGTCGGCTTCAAATCTTCCAAGTTCTCAAGCGTTTTTTTTGTATCTCCCACAGGTAACACCTTACTTTCGTATAATGGCAGTATCTTCGTGTGATGATTTACCTTCATTATAGCCTATCGCCTGATGGAAAAAAAGCGAGGCCCCCTGCGGTAAGGAATTTTTAAATATTCCCGGCGAGCGCGGATGCTCCGACCAAGGAGACGTTCGCCGGGGAACAGAGTCTTCCGGGGTACCCAGCCCCGGCGAGGGGAATGTTAGCCGGGGCAGATTTATTTCCGGGCAACCGAACTCCGGCGAAGCCTAGCTGTCCGGAGGTGATATTTTTTTTTGTCTCTTCTCCGGCGAAAGTGCGGTTCACCGGAGAAACGCGGCTGCTCCGACCAAGGAGGCGTTCGCCGGGGAACGGAATCTTCCAGGGTACCCAGCTCCGGCGAGGGGAATGTTAGCCGGGGCAGATTTATTTCCGGGCAACCGAACTCCGGCGAAGCCTCGCTGTCCGGAGGTGATATTTTTTTGGATTCTCTTCTCCGGCGAAAGGGCGGTTCACCGGAGGAGCGCAGCTGCTCCGACCAAGGAGGCGTTCGCCGTGGAATGGAATCCTTCGGAGTGCACTGCTTCGATGAGCAATCTGTTGGCCGGAGGAGACTCGATTCCGGGCAACCGAACTCCGGCGAAGCCTAGCTGTCCGGAGGTGATATTTTTTTTGGATTCTCTTCTCCGGCGAAAGCCCGCTTCACCGGAGGAGTGCACACTTTCGCGGATAATCCACCGCCAGCCCCATCCACCATCCAAAAAAGCCTCCCCGTCGCCGGGGAGGCTCACATGCACTTAATAAATTAGAACGCCCAATCGCCATTGCGGAAGATTGGCATAATCGAACCGTCTTTGCGGATGCCGTCGACGTCCATATCGGGCGAACCGATCATGAAGTCAACGTGGATATTGGATCGGTTCAGGCCGGCTGCGGCCAATTCGTCTTGGGTCATCTCCGTGCCGCCGATGACGCTTGTTGCGTAGGCGGAGCCCAATGCCAAGTGGTTCGAAGCATTTTCGTCGAACAGCGTGTTGAAGAAGACGATGCCGGATTGGGAGATAGGGGATGGATCCGGAACAAGGGCAACTTCACCCAAGCTGCGCGCGCCATCGTTATCCCAGATCAGGTGCTGCAGAACATCATCGCCTTTTTCCGCAGAACAGGTTTCTACTTTTCCGTCTTTGAAGGTGAAAATCATGCCGTCGATGATGTTGCCGTTGTAGCTCAACGGTTTCGTCGATTTCACGACACCGTCGATTCTGCGGCCGTCCGGAGCCGAGAAGACCTCTTCCGTAGGCATGTTCGCGATGAAGTCTTCGCCCTGGGCATTGACGCTGCCGGCGGATTCCCACACGTGGTTTGCAGGCATGCCGACCGTCAAATCGGTGCCGGCTGGCGTTGTGTAATGCAAAGCATCGAATTGTTCGTCGTTCAACACTTGCGCTTTCGTCAACAGACGCGCTTCGTGTTCATCCCAGGCTTTCACTGGATCCGCCTCATAGATGCGGCACGTTTTGAAGATTTCGTTCCATAAGGCGTCGACTTGTTCCTCTTCGGTCGCCAATGCAGGGAATACTTTCGCAGCCCATTTCGCGCCGGCAGCGGAAGCGACCGTCCAAGAAACTTTGTTTGCTTGCGTGGCGATGCGTTGTTCGTGGAACGCCAAGCTGGCAGCCTTTGTGGCGGCAGCCAATTTCTTGCTGTCGACGCCGTTCAGTGCATCCGGATCGGAAGAGCGGACCGAAAGGCGGCTGGCTTTCTTCGCGATCAAATCAAGCGATTCATCGATTTTGTATTGTTCGATATTCGTCAGGCGTTCTTCGGAAGTATGCAAATATTTCTCGCGCGTGATTTCGTCGTCCGCCCATTTGACGATGACTTCTTCAGCGCCCAAGGCATAAGCCTCTTTTGTCAACAGACGGGCAAAGGGTGCCTGATCGACGTCGACGTTGATCAAAACCGTGTGGCCTTTTTGGACGTTGATCCCTTTTGAAACCAACAGTTTTGCGTATTTTTTTAGATTTTCTTCGAAATGTGGTAATACCATTTGCTCTTCACTCCTAAAATTTTCAATTATATAAGCAATATCATAGCACAAATGCAGGCGAAATGGCCAGAAGACGCACTTCCAAGCCTTCCAGAATGGCAAAACAATGCCCGCAAACGCAAAAAAAACCTCAGCCGAAGCTAAGGTTTAGTCTATTTAACCTTGGGGGGATTAAACAGAAGCAATCAAAGTAACTTCGATTGCATAAATATAATCTCATATTTCATAGGAGAACGCAACACTTTTCCAATTAAAAGTATCGAAATTGCCATCCTTGTTGCAATTTTGCTGTACCGGAAAATGCCCAGGAGGGTACCCGAAAGGCATCGCAGCATCGCCTTATGCTCATGCCGTTTCTTCTTCATCACCGAGCACCGCCAATGTCGTCTCCAGTTCGTGTTTCTTCTGCGCCAACTCTTCCATCACCTGTTCGACGCTGTCCTGCAGTTTCTTCAGGTTTTCGAGATTCTTCTCGATGATGGCTTTCGTGCCCCAATCGGAGAAGAGATTATCGAAGAAGATGTCCAGCGCACGCTGGGTGGAGGAGATGGTCTCCAGGTCAGTCTCATAGACGTAATCCAAGTCCTTCAATTCCCGCGCAAAACTGTAGACCGTCTGTTCCAGATGCAGGACCGAAGCCTCGGCCGCGTCCAGCTTGTCGTATTTCAGGAAATCCAGAATCCGTTTGCTGTCTGTGATCAGATCCCAGGCCGAGATGGATTCGGCCGCGTCCAGATTCGACACCATATCGGCGATTGCTTCCAGGACGCTGAAGCCCGCCTGCTGCGCCTCGTTCGTTTCCTTCCATTCGTGCTGAAGGGCGAGGATCTGCTGTTGCTGTTCGCTGATGACTTGCTGCATATCCGGATGCTTGTGCAGCAAGTCATCCCTGATGTTGCGCAGCCGCAGCTTCTTTTCCTCGATGTCGCACTCAATCTCCTTGATGTGCCGGATGGAGGCGATCTTCATTGCATAAGCCTTGTCGAACTCCACCTTGGCGCCGATGATTTCCTTGTATTCCTTCTGGTAGCGCCGGTCGAAGTTGCCGAAAAACTTCAGCAACGTATTGGACAGGCTGTCTGCGGTCAGCTTCTCCAAGTCGCGGTTCTGCTTCTCCAGGTTCGCTATCGCCTTATCGAGCTCCTCCTGATACGTCTTCAGGTTTTCTTCGGCGTTGAACAGCTTCCGCGCCAATGAACCCAACTGCAACATCAATATTTCATATTCCATGCCTACGTCCATCGGTAGGTACACCGCCTTTTTTTAAAAAAGGAAGAGCCAGAAACAGGGGTACCCCGGATACAGAACTCTTCCTTAATGTTTTATTTTTTTTTAAACGCTTCGACGATACTGTTGGAGAATTTTTGCAGGTTCGCAATGTCTTCCTCTTCCGCATTCAAGTCGATCTTCACGTTCTCAGCGCCGATTGTTGCGCCGACCTTTTTGAATTGCGCTTCGAAATCATCGACAGCCTTGCAGTAATATTCATAGAACGTATCCCCCGAACCGACCACACCGGCGATTTTTCCGGTAAAGTCGACGTCTTCCATATCTTCGTAGAAGTCCATGAATTCATCCGGCAGATCGCCGTCTGTACCGTATGTGTAGGTAGCGATGATGTTGATGTCATACTTCAAAAAGTCATCCGGTTCCACTTGGGTGCATTCCTTGACTTCGACTTCCACCCCTAAACCTTCCAGTTGATCCGCAACGATATCGGCGATTTCTTCCGTGTTCCCTGTCAAACTTGCGTATACGATTAATGCTGTTGCCATACTATTCCTTCTTTCATTGTACGATTCTCTTCATACCAAAAGTATACCAAAGTTCGACCGAAAAGGCAGTGAAAATGTCGGGAAATGCGATCCGAATCTTTCGACGCCCCAAAAAACCGGTGCAGCTGCAAGGCGGAACATCAAAAAGACATCTGAAAACGGAAATGTCTGTTGAAAAAAAGGTTGGAACCGTTATAATGGAAAGGCATACACAAAGTACCATTGGAGGATGACAATGATAGCTGAATATACAGAACATACAATAGAGGAAAACGAAGATCATTTCCATTACACAGTAGGGGTGGAGGCTGGCGGCACCGTGACGCGAGCGATCGCCTACAACCGAAACGGCGAAGAAATCGCATCCGTCGAGACGGGCTTCGGCAATCCGCATCTGAACAGGGAAGAGGCATTCCTGAACATCGAATCAGCCATCCAAACGATTTTGAGCGACACGGGCATCGAATCCTGCCGCGGGATTCTGCTTGGTGTGGCCGGATTGGACGAAACCCAGTCGCGGGAGGAGTTGGAGGAGCAGTACGCAGACTTGCCCATCCCGATCGTCGTAGTGAACGATGCCCAGCTGGCATACTACGCCAAGCTGAAGCACGAGGACGGCATCATCGCCGTGGCGAATATCGGCTCGATCCTGTTCGCAAAAAAAGACGGGAAGTTCATCCGCCATGGCGGATGGGGGGATCGATTGGGCGATGAAGGGAGCAGCTTCGACATCGTCAAAAAGGCCGTCCAACAAATGCTGAAACGCAAGGAAGAAGGGCACGGTCCGTCACCGCTTGACCGCGAACTGCTGGAGAGCTTCGGCGCGACGAATGTCTTCGAACTGGTCAGTAACTTTTACGGCAACACCAAGGATTATATCCTTTCCCATGCGGCGGTCATCACCCGCAGCCGCGAACCGGAAGCCATCGCCTTGATGGAGGATGCCGGCAGAACCATCGCAACGGCCATCGACCGGTTGGCGCGCCAAGTCGGCTTCGGCGAAGAGCTGCTGCTGGGAAGCAACGGCACCGTCATGAACAACGGCATCATCGCCAAGACCGTCACCGAATCCTTGGAGGGAGCGGGCTACCGCGTCACCAACGTCCGCAAAGACGTCGATCCGACGATTGGCGCCTACCATTATTTCTACGGACAATGACTACCATATATCAAAAATGATAAATACCGTCGCATGGAGCGAAAGCTTCCGTGCGGCGGTGTTTTTTCGATCCATTCCCGGAAGACCCCGCGCTCCTCCGGTGAACCGCATTTTCGCCGGAGAAGAGACTCCCCAAAAAATATTACCTCCGGACATCTAGGCTTCGCCGGAGTTCGGTCGCCTGAAAATAAATCTACTCCGGCCAACATTCGCCTTGCCGGAGATGGGTATCCCGAAAGATTCCGTTCTCCGCTCAACTCCTCCTTGGTAGGAGCATCCGCGCTCCTCCAGTGAAGCGCACTTTCGCCGGAGAAGAGACTCCTAAAAAAATATTACCTCCGGACACAGCTAGGCTTCGCCGGAGTTCGGCCGCCCGGAAATAAATCTGTTCCGGCCAATATTTCCCTCGCCAGAGCAGGGTACCCCTGAAGGTCCCGTTCCCCGGCGAACGCTTCCTTGGTCGGAGCATCCGCGCTCCTCCGGTGAACCACACTTTCGCCGGAGAAGAGACTCCCCAAAAAATATTACCTCCGGACAGCTAGGCTTCGCCGGAGTTCGACCGCCCGGAAATAAATCTGTTCCGGCCAACATTTCCCTCGCCGGAGCAGTGTTGTTCTTTGGTAAAGACATCCTTGTCGGATCTACTTTATCGCAAAAGGCAAGAACTCCGGTGAAGCCAACGTTCACCGGAGTTCTTGCCTTTCACCATTATCTATGGATTATACATAGTAGCGTCCATGTCCTTTACCAATGGGACGATAACTGCTCCTGAGTATGCGGTAGACGCAATCTTTGTTTGCCACGCCGCACCAATCCGCTATGCGGACGGTTGTGATCTTTTCATTCGGAAACAGCAAACGGAATTCTTCAACATTCTGTTTGATTATATTTGTAGCACTCGACTTCTTCTTGCACACCGGACAAAGGACGGATTTTCCTCCTTTGAAATGCACTGCCGATCCGCAAGCATAACAAACTAATTCTTTATGGAGTTTTTCGTAGCAGAATTCTGGCATCTCGTCCACAAAGTTGTCCGGATTGTGCAGCTTTTTCAACATATCTGCCAGTCGGCTTTGTTCCGGTTCCAACTTGCCTTTCAGTTGGAGCGTCTTGAAATAATGCGGTAACTGACTAGGAAGCAGATAATCCTCATTTCGCTGCGCACCCAACAGTGTAAACTCCGGGTTGACGTAGGCAATATACGCCTCAATTCGCATCTGAATTCTCAAAGCAGCAAGTAGAATTTCCAATCTGGCTCTGGTTTTCTGCAACTGCAGTGTCGGATTTTCCAAGGTAACACCTGTTGTTTTGGTAAATGTCACTGGCCCCCAATAATGCACACCTTGATAGTTTTTCACTTCAAATAGCAATATTCTGTCGGAACAAATCACCAATGAATCAATCTGGAAGATGGATCGATTATGTTTCAACAGCAAATCGTTCAGCACCAGACAGTGCGAATCGAGCGCATCGGTGTACTCGTCAAATCGGCATTCGCCTTCAAACCCTTTCTTCAGACTCATATAGTATTGATAATCGTCATTACTCAGTTTCATGCGCCTATACAATGCTTCGTAAATATCGAGAAGTCGCGGTTTAGCTCGTTCTTTGTATGCGATAGTGCTCACCTCTTATCCTTGTTCACCATTAATATACGTCAATAGCGAACAATTGCTTCAGTATTTGGATGAACATATTCCGACAAGAAAGGTTTTGACAGGGATTGAATGTTTTGCTGACATAGCTTCTCCGGTGAACCACACTTTCGCCGGAGAAGAGACTCCAAACAAAATATTACCTCCGGACAGTTAGGCTTCGCCGGAGTTCGGTCGCCCGGGAACGAGTCTCCTCCGGCCAACATTCCCCACGCCGGAGCAGGGTATCCCGGAAGACTCCGTTCCCCGGCGAACGCCACCTTGGTCGGAGCATCCGCGCTTCTCCGGTGAAGTGCACTTTCGCCGGAGAAGAGACTCCAAAAAAATATTACCTCCGGACAGCTAGGCTTCGCCGGAGTTCGTCCGCCCGGAAACGAGTCTCCTCCGGCCAACATTCCTCCCATCGGAGCAGAATCATTACCGGCAACCTCAACTCCGGGGAACCCACGGTTCACCGGAGCACGCGGCGGCCCCAACACGGTCGCCGCTGTGCCGGGATTCTTCTGCTTGTGCAAAAAAGTTTTAACAAAACCGACACATATCGCTTTACAAATTATACCTACCGGGGTATTATAGTGACAACAAAACAAAAAACATAAAACTTTGTGAAATGAGGATTATATATATGAAACGTAAAATTGTGATCATCGGCGGCGTGGCCGGCGGAGCTACTGCAGCGGCGCGCTTGAGAAGACTGAATGAGGAAGACGAAATCGTCATCTTCGAGAAGGGCGAATACATTTCCTTCGCGAACTGCGGCTTGCCGTACTACATCGGCGGCACCATCCAAGAACGCGATAACCTGTTGCTGGAAACGGTCGGCGGCATGGCGAAAAAATTCAATGTCGACATCAAGAACTTCAGCGAAGTCATAAAAATCAACCGCGACAAGAAAACAATCTCGGTCAAAAATGTGCAAACAAACACAATTACAGAGGAAAGCTACGACAAATTGATCATCTCGACCGGCGCAAAGCCCATCAAACCGGCAATCGACGGCATCAACAAAGCGGAGAACGTTTTCACATTGCGTAACATTCCTGATATGGACAAGATCAAAGCTTATATCAACGAGCACCAAGTCAAGAAAGCAACCGTCATCGGCGGCGGCTTCATCGGCCTGGAAATGATGGAAAACCTATGGGATTTGGGCATCCAAGTATCGTTAGTGGAAATGAGCGACCAGGTCATGGCACCGATCGACTTCGAGATGGCGCAATCCGTCCACGCCCACATCGACATGCACAACGTCAACTTGATCTTGAATGACGGCGTCAAAGCCTTCGAAAATAACGGCTCGCAAGTCCGTTTGAACAGCGGAAAAGTCATTCCGACCGACATGACCATCCTGTCCATCGGCGTGATGCCGGAAAACAATTTGGCTCTCGATGCAAAATTGGAAACGGGCGTAAGAGGCGCCATCGTCGTCAACGACCAGCTGCAGACATCCGATCCGGATATCTTTGCTGTAGGGGATGTCATCGAAGTAACAGACTTCGTCAACGGCAGCCCGACCGTCGTGCCATTGGCTTGGCCGGCTAACCGCCAAGGCCGCTTGGTGGCTGACCACCTGAACGGCATGGACGTCCGCTACAAAGGCACGATGGGAACATCGGTTGCGAAAGTATTTGAATTGACCGTTGCGTCAGCCGGAAACAACGAAAAGACATTGAAACGCGTAGGCACCGACTATAAAGTGGTCCATATCCACCCGAACTCACACGCGGGCTACTATCCAGGGGCTTCCCCGTTGGACATCAAATTGTTGTTCGGCTTGGACGGCAAGATTTTGGGTGTGCAGGCAGTAGGGATGGAAGGCGTCGAAAAACGCGTCGACGTCATCGCGACAGCCATGAAACTTGGCGCGACCGTCTACGATTTGCCGGATTTGGAATTGGCATACGCACCGCCTTATTCATCCGCCAAAGATCCAGCAAACATCGCCGGCTATGTGGCTTCCAACATCTTGGAAGGTACGATTGATACTTTCCAATGGCATGAAGTGGATGTCCTAATCAAAAAAGGCGCCTTCCTGTTGGATGTCCGCGAAGACTTTGAATGGGCGACCGGTGTCCTGGGCAATGCCTACACGATCCCATTGGGTGATATCCGCGACCGCATGAGCGAATTGCCGAAAGACGAAACCATCTACGTGTTCTGCCAAGTCGGCCACCGCGGCTACAACGCAGCCCGCATCCTGATGCAAAACGGCTTCACCGTCAAGAATCTGGACGGCGGCTTCAAGACGTACAAACAAGCCAATACGACTTTGACTTATAAAGAGGAAATTCCGGAAGCAGCTGTACATGTGCAGCCTGCCCATGCGACCGCACCGGCACAAGCAGCAGCCAACACGATCCAAGTCGATGCCTGCGGACTGCAATGCCCAGGCCCAATCCTGAAGGTGAAGGAAAATATGGACAAGATGGTTGACGGCCAAGAATTGATCATCGAAGCTTCCGACTTCGGCTTCCTGAGCGATATCGCTTCATGGACGAAGAACACCGGCAACACCTTGATCTCGAAAGAAATCGACGGCAAAATCGTGCGCGCCCACATCTCTAAAGGGAAAACGGCTCCTGCAGTTCCAGCAACACCGGTAGCCGGCTTCAACCCGACAGCGATGGCGGCCCAAGCAGCGCAAGCACCAGTCCTGCAGGAAACAAAAGACGGCGCGACGATGGTTGTCTTCAGTGGAGACTTGGACAAAGCCTTGGCCTCCTTCATCATCGCCAACGGAGCGGCAGCGTACGGCAAACAAGTGACGATGTTCTTTACTTTCTGGGGCTTGAACGTCATCAAGCGTCCGGAAAGAGTGAACGTGGCGAAACGCGGCATGGAAAGAATGTTCGACATCATGTTGCCGAACCACGCCGGCCAATTGCCAATCTCGAAAATGAACATGAGCGGTGTGGGATCGAAGATGATCCAAGCTGTCATGAAACAAAAGAACGTCGACAGCCTGCCGGTCATGATCGCCCAAGCGCAAAAAATGGGCGTGAAGATGGTAGCCTGCACGATGAGCATGGACATCATGGGCATCAAAGAGGAAGAAATCATCGCCGGCGTAGACTTCGGCGGCGTAGCAACCTACATCGGCGACACGATGGATGCAAACTTGAATTTGTTCATCTAATAAGATTAATCCGGGAAATGGAAGAGTACCCCATACCCATGCAATGACAAAAGAAGCCTTCCCGACAAACCATTTGGTCGTCGGGAAGGCTTCTTTGTCTATAGGCATACAACTAGGAGATTCGGATAAAACCATTTATGATGGAAATAGATAAGCAACAACAAATGGATATGCATAAGGAGGGATACACCATGAGCATCGGCTATGCTTGTCTGAACATCGGGACACCGGGCACCAAGATGAGAAGCGTGATGCAGCGCAATGCAACAGCCGAGAAGCTGACGGAAATGACCGCTCACAATCTCGCCGCGTTGGAGAAGATGATCGACTACAACTGGAAGAACAACATCAAGCTGTTTCGCATCAGTTCGGATTTGATCCCGTTTGGCTCCAGCCCAGTCAATAGGTTTCCCTGGTGGGATATCCACCAGGAGGCATTCCGAAGCATCGGGGCGAAGATAGAGAAGAGCGGGATGCGGGTGTCCTTCCATCCGGGACAATACACCGTCCTGAACTCGCCGACAGAGGATGTCGTGGCGCGCGCCATCCTGGAGTTGGACTACCACAACAAAATGCTCGAGTATCTGGGTGTCGGCAACGCACACAAAATCGTCCTGCACGTCGGCGGCATCTACGGAGACAAGACGGCCGCCATGGAACGCTTCGCCGCGAACTTCGAAAGTCTGTCGGATGCCGTCAAGCACCGGCTAGTCATCGAGAACGATGACCAGCTCTACAACATCGAAGAAGTGTTGGAACTTGCGAACCGGTTGGAAATACCGGCGGTTTTCGACAATTTGCACCATGCCGTCAACCCACCGCCAGCCGGAGGAACGGACAGCTACTGGACCCGCGAAGCCGGCAAGACTTGGAAGGAAGAGGACGGCAAACAAAAGATCCATTATTCCCAACAGGCTCCCGGGAAACGGCCCGGTGCACATACCGATACCATCGTCTTGGACACATTCCTTACTTTCTACGAAAAGTTGGAAGACAAACAGATTGACATCATGCTGGAAGTGAAGGACAAGAACCTTTCCGCCGTCAAATGTGTCAATGCGATACTTCCCGAAAAAAGGCTATCCTTGCTGGAGAAGGAGTGGGGCCGCTACAAGTACACCATCCTCGAAAAATCGGCGGCTGATTACCAATCGATCCGGACGCTCTTGAAGGACAAGACCGCCTATCCGGTTGTAGAGTTCTACCGGCTGATCGAGGATGCCCTCGCCAAGGAAACCCTCCCGGGCAGTGCCGAGAATGCAGCTTTGCACGTATGGGGCTACTTCAAGAATAATGTTACCGAAAAGGAGAGGGACCAGTTCCGGAAAAAATTGGACAACTACCGCAACGGCACAGGTAGCCTCGGTACGGTAAAACGTCAGTTGTTCAAATTAGCGATTGAGCATGAAGAGAAGTATTTACTGCAATCGTTGTATTTCTATTTCGACTGAACCCAATCAAAGAAAAATCAAACCCGGGCACGTTCCAATGCCTTGGCTTGATTTTTTTCAGTATTCAGATGTTAATCTATCACAGAAATCCTATGATAACCCGGCGCCACGCCCCGAACTCCGGCGAGAGCCGGTTCCGCCGGAGAAGAGTACACCCGTAAATCCGCAACTCCGATGAGCACCCGTTCACCGGAGGACAGGCTTCACACACGCCCCATCTCCGGCCAGCAATCGCTCACCGGAGAAAACCGATCACCGGCAATTGCAACTCCGGCGAACGTACTGTTCGTCGGAGCACACGACGCCACGCCCCGAACTCCGGCGAGAGCCGGTTCCGCCGGAGAAGAGTACACCCGTAAACCCGCAACTCCGATGAGCACCCGTTCACCGGAGGACAGGCCACGCCCATGCCCCCATCTCCGGCCAGCAATCGCTCACCGGAGAAAACCTATCACTGGCATCCCCACCTCCGGCGAACGTACTGTTCGTCGGAGCACGGCAACACCACACTGGCAGACGAAAGAATGCAAATACTGGAGCGCTGATATTTCTTCCCGAATAGGACATTCCTGAAAGAATTCTCCATCAGTTAAGAAAATATCTGAACAACAACATCATTTAAATAACCAAATAATCGGGTCATCTTATTGTTTTGACCCATTTATTTGGTTATGATGGAGTCAAACAAACGGAGGATTTGCTATGTCTTCTGCACTTAAACTATCTGAATTGGAAAATTTCCTTAAACAGAATCAATTAGTGACGACACAACAACTTTTAGAATTTTATCGGACTTTTGAACCGGACTTAAAAGTTAATACGTTGCGTTGGCGCATTTATCATTTGAAGCAAGCGAACATCATTTATAGTCCGAAAAGAGGGGTCTTCGCTTTGCAGGAAAAGAAGGTATTTATGCCTGAACAGACAGAAAATATGAAGGATCTGGCACGGCTGATCCAAGAAAAGTATCCTTATGTCAATTTTTCTTTATATCCTACTGAGTGGCTGGCGGGTCTTACAGGACATATGTATCAGTCCAAAAATATCATTTTGGAAGTGGATATAGATGCGTTGGATTCCGTTTTTCATTTTGTGAAAGATCGATACCCAAATGTATATCTTAGTCCGGATAAAGGGATTTATGATCTCTATACATCGCCTCGCGAGGAAAATATCATCGTCAATAGACTATATGTAGATGCCCCTTTGAATCGAATACGAGGGAATTATCATCTGCCGAAGCTGGAAAAATTGTTGATTGATCTCATTGTCAATGAGCCCATTATATTGCCTATTGGCGTATCCGAAGTGAAAACAATCCTCACCAATGCACGCAGTAGTACAACTTAAATTATTCAACCATTTTGCGATGCGCTAGAAAAAGGCGCGTTGAAAAGAAACTGATTCCCTTTGGATTAATGGAAAGAGAATCTTAGGATTCCTGATTTACTGCTTATTTGGTTAATCAAGCAGTTCTATCAGAAATCGTCACAAATACAATGTAAATATATTCGCATTCTATTTTTACGATAGGATGGATTTTAATGTTTATAAATGGAGGAGGGTATTTTCTGTGGACAATGAACTGGAAAGATTTATTAAACATAAGGAAAATCAGTATTTCGATCGAAAGAGCGCACGAATAAAACCAAGAGATATCATCAAACACATAGTTGCGTTTGCGAATGCAGATGGTGGTAATTTGGTTATTGGAATAGAAGATAAAGGCGAAGTAACAGGGTTTAACTTTCAAGGGGCTAGTAGTCCTGATGAATTTATTTTAGCAATCAATACGATGACTAAACCCAATCCTGTGTTTAGATATAAAGAAATTGCTATTAATAACGAATCCGGGAAACAAGATTCATTGTTGATTATTGAGGTGGAACCGAGTATAAATTCTGTTATATTTGCATCAAACGATGAAGTCTATCTGCGTATCGGAGATAAAAGTGTCAGATTAACACATGACCAGATTACTAATTTAGAGTTTGATAAAGGTCAAAGAATGTTTGAAGATTTAGAAATCGTTGATAGTGGCCTTTCTGATATAGATGAAGGTTTAATGGCTGCATATAAATCGTTAAAGCGGGCTGAAACAATTCCTACTGAAACTATATTAAATGGGCGAGGATTAATGAAAAATGGGAACCTTACAAATGCGGGAATGTTGCTTTTTGGAAAGAATACATTCTTGCATTTACCCAATTCAAGAATTCGGTTTTTAAGGTATGATGGGAAAAAGAGTGAGACTGGCAAGCGTTTAAACATCATCAAGGAATTTGACTATGAGGGGCCAATTCCAATGTTGATTGAAAAAATAACGAAAGATGTCAAGTCACAACTTCGTGAATTTCAATATTTAAAAGAGGATGGGAAATTTACTGTGATTCCGGAATACCCTGAGTTTGCTTGGTTTGAAGGTATCGTAAATGCGTTAACACACAGAGACTACTCTTTTAAAGGTGATTATGTAAGGATAAGTATGTATGATGATAGGTTAGAAATTTTTAGTCCAGGTGCTTTGCCCAATGTAGTTACTATTGAAAATATGAGACATACAAGATATGCTCGTAATCCAAGAATTGCACGTACTTTATCAGAGTTTGGCTGGGTCAAAGAATTGAATGAGGGTGTAAACAGAATTTATGATGAAATGCAACTGTCGTTTCTAAACGACCCTAAATATAGTGAACCTAACAAGAATTCTGTGCTACTCGTTTTGGAAAACAGCGTCACTTCTCGTCATCTAAGGGATACAGATAGATTAGATGAATATATGGGAAATCTGAATTTTGATAGTTTGGACAGAGCTGAGACTGCGGTTATTGCATATTTATACAATTATGACAGAATCACGGTAAAAGAAACCGCCGAGCTATTAGGGAAAAGTACGGGGTACAGCAGGGTCTTATTGCGAAAAATGTTACAGAAAAAGCTGGTTGCATGGCATGGAACAACCCCTAAAGACCCCACTCAGTACTACTCTTTAGAAAACATCGTATCTAAATCATGACAAAGTAATGTAGAGTAATGTAGAGTAATGTAGAGTAATGTAGAGTAAGTTGATATATTCCCAACACCGTATACTATAATCATTGGATGTACGAGGGTGATAATCCAAAAAACAGCATAAGCGAATAGATACACACTGCTAAGCAAAGGCGGGGTGATCACGATATTCAACGCGGAAATGGTTCGGAAATTCAACGAAACGGACTTCAAAATCTATGAATGCATTTTCCAGAACGAATCACTCATAGTCTGCATGACGATCCGTTAGTTGTCGGAATATGCGGACGTGTCGACCGCATCTACGGCGACAAGACGGCCGCCAGCCGAAGGGACGGACAACTACTGGATCCGCGAAGCCGGCAAGACTTGGAAGGAAGAGGACGGCAAGCAGAAAATCCATTATTCCCAACCAGCCCCCGGGAAACGGCCCGGTGCACATACCGACACCATCGTCTTGGACACATTCCTGGCTTTCTACGAGAAGCTGGAAGACAAGCAAATCGACATCATGCTGGAAGTGAAGGATAAGAATCTTTCGGCCGTCAAATGCGTAAATGCAACACTTCCCGAGAAAAGGCTGTCCCTGTTGGAAAAGGAGTGGGGCCGCTACAAATACACCATCCTCGAAAAAGCGGCGGCTGATTACCAATCCATCAGGACGCTGTTGAAGGACAAGTCCGCCTATCCTGTCACGGAGTTCTACCGGCTGATCGAGGATGCCCTCGCCACGGTAAAGAGGCAACTACTGAAATTGGCGGAAAAATACGAAGAAGTTTATCTGCTGCAGTCGCTGTATTTCTATCTCGACTGAATCCAATCAAAGAAAAAATCAAGCCAAGGCACGTTCTCCAATGCCTTGGCTTGATTTTTTCAGTATTCAGATGTTAATCTATCGCAGAAATCCTATGATAACCCGGCGCCACGCCCCGAACTCCGGCGAGAGCCGGTTCCGCCGGAGAAGAGTACACCCGTAAACCCGAAACTCCGATGAGCACCCGTTCACCGGAGGACAGGCCCCACCCACGCCCCATCTCCGGCCAGCAATCGCTCACCGGAGAAAACCTATCACTGGCATCCCCACCTCCGGCGGACGTACTGTTCGTCGGAGCAACCGACGCCACGACCTAGGCCGATTGCGCGGTTCTTTTGATGCTATAGCGCTACCTTGATGACGACTTTCTTGATAGGCTTCGGTTCTTCAATAGCGATGCCCGGCATATGCGCATCTTCTGGTGTGAACACCGCGAAGAAGCCTTCCTTCACCTGAAGCAGATCGCCAACGGCAACCAGGAAATAGACATCATCCGCAGGTCTGTCTTCCGTTTTGGTTGTGCCCGCGATGTTCGTGTAGCCCATCTGTTCTGCGCCCTGCACGACATACTGGATATCGGTGTATTTGTAGTGGGCTTCCCAACGGCATTCATCCAAAGGTTTCGTCTCGTATTCCTGTACCAAGGCAAAAACAGCGTCCCCATCGATGTCATATCTTCCGACTGGCAGAGTCGCGACATCCGTTTCCTTCAGGAAGGTAAGCCCCTTGTAGATCTTTTCGTTGAAATCCTTGTATAGTTCCATATTCGCAAGCGTATCAATAATCATAATAAACGTTCCTCCGTGTCAGTGAAATTATATGAATTCTTAAATTATAGTTCACTTTTTCTACTTTGGGTAGGGCTTACAGCCTCTCAAAAGTGAACGTTTTGTGCCAATGTGTCATTTTATCTCTTACGCAACGGAATTAGTTAAAAGTGCGTATAGTGCCCAAATGATATAATCGAATAAAGCGTTCAATCAGAAAAGGGGAATAGTTATATGGTAGAAACAGTATGGGGAATGATCGGCTGCGGGGATGTGACGGAGAAGAAAAGTGGGCCGGGGCTGTACAAATCCAAAGGCTCGCGGCTGAAAGGGGTATACAACCGGACGGAAGCCAAGGCGCATGATTGGGTGAAACGCCATGGACACGGACAGGTATATGAAACAATGGAGGAGCTGCTGGCAGACGAAGAGATCACGGCCGTCTACATTGCCACACCGCCGGCAACGCACTTCGACTATGCGATGAAAGTCATCGCGGCGAACAAGGTGCCGTTGATCGAGAAACCGATGGCGCGTACGTTCGAGGAATGCCAAGCGATACTGGATGCGGCCGAAGAGAAGGGCTTGCCGGTATTCGTCAGCTTCTACCGCCGAGCGCTCGGAAAATTCCAGAAAATAAAGGAACTGTTGGACGAAGGAGCCATTGGGCAACCGCAATTGGTGGAAATCCGCCAATACCAGCAGCCGGCGCCGGAAGACTTCATCAAGGACAATTTGCCTTGGCGTCTGTTGCCGGCCGCTGGAGGCGGAAAGGACTTGGATATCCAAGTGCATGTGCTGGATTACTTGGCTTATTATTTCGGTAATATCACCGCGATGACCGGCATCGTCGAGAACCGAGGCGGGCTCTATGAAGTGGAGGACACCGTCTCGGCATCCTTCCGCTTCAAAAACGGTGTGGTCGGATCGGCCGCCTGGTGCTATGTCGCGGCCTTCGATCTGGATGAGGTGACGATCATCGGTTCGGAAGGGTCTTTGGTCTTCGAAGGGACGAGCTTCGAATGGATCCGCCTCATCAAGGACGGGAAAACAACGACCTTCACTTTCGAAACGCCGGAGCATGTCGCCATGCCGTTTATCCAAACCGTCGTCGACGAATTGAACGGAAAAGGCAAGAGCCCCGCCGATGCCGCCAGCGCAGCGAACGGTATCCGGATGTTCGATGTGTTGCTGAAGGATTATCGCGAAAGATACGAGAGCTGACCTTCGTACCGGAAGCTGTTACGCTGAAAAGGATGCCGAAACGTAACGAACGGCACGTCCGCCGTGAGCTTCTTTCGATTGTGTGAAGCAATAAAAAGAATCGAATCCTGCCGCAATAGGGTAACGTTCCCTTCAAAGAAATACAAAAATAAGCTTCTTGGCCTATGTGCCGACGGCCCTCAGTAAGCTCTCAAATTGTGACAGAAACCGTACAATTCCAATCATGGGGGCAAGAGAACGGCCGTGGATTCATTGACACTGTATTTATTCGACCGTATGATAAGAATATTGAATCAGTACTGCTTTATCGATGCTGTTTTGTCCGCTTCTATGCGAGGGGACAAAACAGCTTCGCAGATAAGCCTTCTGATTTACGCAAAGAGAAATACTACTAACAGGAGGTTTTTATTGATGAAAGATCAAAATTGTGCTTATTGTATGGAAGGCGAACTAGTTGCAGCATTCGGCTACCCATGCTGCGAATTGGATTACAGCAAGGTCTATATCTTCAAGGAACAAAGCCACAAAGGCCGCGTCATCGTTGCCTACAAAGATCACGTGAGCGAATTGGTGAACATCACTGACGAAGAACGCAACGGCTACTTCGCAGACATCGCAAAAGTGGCGAACGCTTTGCACAAAGCTTTCAATCCTGAAAAAGTGAACTACGGTGCTTACGGAGACACTGGTAAACACCTTCACTTCCACCTTGTGCCGAAGTACAAAGAGGATGCCTTCGAATGGGGATCAACGTTCGACATGAACCCGGGCCGCGTGACATTGACGGACGCTGAATACGAAGCATTGGCTGAACAAATCCGCACAAACATGTAATACAAGCATTGCTGATCCTGATACAGGTGGAGCAACCCGCTGTATGAAAATCCACGCAGAAAATTGTAGAAAATATGAATAACAGAGAGTTTTCTTCGTCCAATCATGACTACCTTCAAAGGCGGCCGTGAGCGGACGGCGAAAGCTCTTTTTTGATGTCAGGAAATAGTTGCTGCATTATCGAGCGGTTAGGCAATAATCCATCCAAACTGACGGTGGCACGAATGATAAATCTGTAAAACATCTTTTGTGGCGGAATAAAGACGAATACCCGGAATGTTTACGATTGAATGCGCCTTCATTTGCAATATACGGAAATAATTGTAAAGAGTGTGTAATTATTGAGGTATTATCGATATTTTTGGTGCAAATTGCAATTTAATAGTGGTATCATTATAAAAGCTTTAAGATTTTTTTAATTCTTTGCAAATTTTAATATAAAAAAAAGAAATATGATTCGAAAATGCGCTGTGGAATAGCAAGAAACAGGAAATGTGATTGCTTTTTGTTTACGGATATTTCAAGCGTATGACGGTCTAAGCTGCTTATGTAAGAAGATAGGACTGCAGGAGCTTGTTACTTATTTCGTTTAAAGGGTTGTTCTAAATTGCTGAGGGGGCTGTGGGATGTACAAGGTCGCAACGAGTGCTTGGGTGAAACATTTTGATTTTACGGTTATTGATATTTTAAGTTTGGAATTGGCATTTATACTTTCATTTATATTGCGTTTTGGTTGGGTCTCGCCGTACTCAATCCAGATTTATGCAGTTCTGGGAGTCATTATGCCTATTTTGCATATCTTCATCGTCTTCTTCACGGAAGAGTATTCCGGCATCTTGAGAAGGGGCTATCTGAAGGAGTTCAAGGCCGTGCTGCAGCATAACTGCATCCTGTTGGCGTTGATCGTCTTCTATATGTTCATGACGCAGCGTTCGGGGGATTACTCCCGTAGTGTGCTGTTCACGATGTGGGGCTTGAATTGTATCCTGATGTGGGGCGCGCGGGTCTTGTTGAAGAAAGCCCTGTTCCGCGCCTATGCGCAGGAAAAGAATCAGTCGTACATGCTAGTCGTCACCTCACAGTCATCGGTTGAGAATACGATTGAACAACTACAGACGGCGACGTACAGCGATTATGTCGTGAAAGGCATAGCGGTCGTCGATGCCGACATGGAAAATGAAACGGTGAAGGGTGTCCCGGTGGTGGCCAGTCAGGCTACGCTAGCGGAGTATCTCCGGACCAACACCGTCGATGGCGTGTTCATCAATGCACGCCATTCGGATGAAGAAATCGAGCGGATCACAGACGTCTTAGTGGATATGGGCATCACCGTCCATATCTCCTTGGACCACATATCCAGCGACATGCCGAATAAAGTGGTGGAAGAAATCAACGGGTATACGGTGCTGACCACCAGCATCAAGATGGCGACGACGCGCCAGTTGTTCTTCAAAAGAGTGATCGACATCTTCGGCGGCTTGGTCGGCTGTCTGGCGATGATCGTAGCCTTCATCATCTTCGCGCCGGTCATCTACATCCAATCGCCCGGTCCGATCTTCTTCTCGCAGGAGAGGGTAGGCCGGAACGGCAGACGCTTCCGCATCTACAAATTCCGTTCCATGTATATGGATGCCGAAGAACGCAAGAAAGAACTGATGGCCCAAAACAAGATGGATGGCCTGATGTTCAAGATGGACAACGATCCACGGATTATGCCGATAGGAGCCTGCATCCGTCGCCTGTCGATTGACGAATTGCCGCAAAGCATCAATATCCTAAAAGGGGATATGAGTCTTGTCGGAACAAGACCACCGACAGTGGACGAATATGAAAACTATAAGCTGCATCATAAGCGCAGACTAGCAGCAAAACCGGGTCTAACGGGTATGTGGCAGGTGAGCGGCAGAAGTGATATCACAGACTTTGAGGAAGTCGTGAAACTGGATACAGAATATATCAGCAATTTTTCTTTGGGGTTATATCTGAAGATCCTATTTAAAACGGTGGGAGTTGTATTGGGCAGAAAAGGGTCTGTATAAAATAATATGTTTTATGACATTCATATGTGGTATAGAATACTTCATCAGGGGGCGGGATCCTTCATCCTTACGTTTAGCAAAACTTCCGCAACTGTTTAATGTACTGAAGAGTAATCTTGTAATTAAAAGATTACCCATGGTAGATAAGTATGTGAAACATAAGCTTCATCACGGGAAAAGTTTGGCAACAAGTCCTAGGCTGACAGAAATGTTAAGGGTGAGTGGCTGTAGTGATATAGGGACTATGAAAAGGTTGTATATTTAGATATCAAGTATCTCGAGGGATAGAATATTACCTCATTTATATAGAATAAATTGAATTTAGAGAGGGAGAGAATTTGTAATTATGGAAAACAAGAAATTAAAAATTGCTGTTGCTGGTACAGGCTATGTGGGTTTAAGCAATGCTATTCTGTTTGCGCAGCAAAACAAAGTATATGCAGTAGATATCATCCCGGAAAAGGTCGAGATGATTAATAATAAAAAATCTCCTATCGTGGACAAGGAAATAGAGGAATATCTAGCCACAAAAGACTTGGACTTAATTGCAACGCTGGATGCAATGGAAGCATACAGCGATGCTGATTTTGTTGTTATAGCTGCTCCTACGAACTACGACAGTAAGCGCAATTACTTTGACACATCTGCTGTTGAGACGGTAATTAGGCTGGTGATGGAGTATAACCCAAATGCGATTATGGTCATCAAGTCCACAATCCCAGTGGGTTACACACAATCAATTCGTGAGAAGACTGGGAGTAAGAACATCATCTTCAGTCCAGAGTTCCTGCGTGAGGGTAAGGCTCTATATGACAATCTGTATCCTTCTAGAATTATTGTCGGCACGGATATGGAAGATGAGCGTCTCATAGAATCTGCACATACATTTGCTGGTCTGTTGCAGGAAGGTGCTGTTAAGGAGAATATCGATACTCTATTTATGGGATTTACTGAAGCAGAGGCTGTGAAGTTGTTTGCAAACACATATCTCGCATTACGAGTTAGTTACTTCAATGAGTTGGATACCTACGCAGAGATAAAGGAATTGAATACCAAACAGATTATTGCTGGTGTTTGTCTTGATCCTCGTATTGGTAGTCACTACAATAATCCGTCTTTTGGCTACGGGGGCTACTGTTTGCCGAAAGACACAAAGCAACTGCTAGCTAACTATCAAGACGTTCCTGAGAATCTTATTGAGGCAATCGTTGAGGCAAACCGCACAAGAAAAAATTTTATTGCGGATCGTGTGCTACAAATGGCAGGATATTACGCTTACTGTGAGCACAACTCGTATGACAGTTCACAAGAGAAACCTGTGACGATTGGAGTATTTAGATTGACGATGAAGGCAGATAGTGATAATTTTCGTCAGAGTAGCATTCAAGGCGTTATGAAGCGTGTTAAGGCAAAAGGCGCGACAGTTATCGTGTATGAACCGAATTTGGAAAATGGTAGTACATTCTTTGGTAGCAAGGTAGTCAATGATTTGGAAGAATTCAAGAAAAAATCTGATGCCATTATTGCGAACCGTTATGATAGTGTTTTGGATGATATGGAAGATAAGGTTTATACGCGTGATTTGTTTAGGCGTGATTAATAATTAAGAAAGGAGTTTCATGTATGCGTGTAAAAACAAAAAAGAAAAAATTATGTCTTGCTGCGTCTTCTGGTGGACATTATGAACAGTTAATGATGTTAAAACCGTTGTTAGATGAATATGATGGTTTTGTACTGACAGAGAGAATGGCTTACGCGGCTGATGCCAAAGGAATAAGAACTTATCATATAATGCAAGTTAACCGAGAGGAAAAAAGCTGTATTTTTCGGATGACTATTAATGCATTTATGTCTTTGTACATATTTTTTAAGGAACGGCCAACTTTTGTGATTTGCACTGGTGTTTTGTCAATGATTCCAATGTGCTTACTAGTAAAACTGTTTGGTGGAAAACTGATTTATATTGAGTCGTTTGCAAAGGTGACATCGCCGACAAAAACAGGAAGATTGATGTATAGGTTTGCTGATCGCTTCTATATTCAATGGTCACAAATGAAAGAAGTCTATCCGGATGCTATTTATCTTGGAGGAATATATTGAGGTGTAAAAATGATTTTTGTTACGTTAGGTTCGCAGAAGTTTCAATTCAATCGTCTTTTAAAAAAGGTTGATGAGTTGATTGGGCAAGGTGAAATCACTGAGGAAGTATTTGCACAAATTGGTGCAAGCGATTATGAGCCGAAGAATTACGAGTACAAAGCTTTTTTGGATAGAAAAACGTTTGAGGAGATTATGAGTCGATGTGATATGGTGATTACACATGGAGGAACAGGTGCTATTATCGGCGCTGTTAAACAGGGAAAAAAAGTTGTAGCAATACCTAGGTTGAAAAGATTTAATGAACATGTCGATGATCATCAATTACAATTAATTACGCAGTTTAAAGAACTTAATTTGATTTGTGATTGTTTGGATGTAGAATGTCTCGGAAGTGCAATTAATGGGGCGAAATCCCTTGTATATAATGAATATGAATCAAATACTTTATGTTTTTTAGAGTCGTTGAAAGAATATATTAATTCCTAAAATTAAGGATGGATTGTTGTGAAAAAGATTGAAAAATATATAGAGTACGCCACAACAAAGGCTTTGCTAGCATTTAAACAAAAAACATTTGTTTCTTCCAAAAGAATAAATATAAGATATTTGTTTCAAGCAGATAAGTCCTCTGATGCGCTTACAGTTGTATTTAGCGCATGTACACGCGCAGGAATAAAAGCTAGATATAATTATGTTCGAACTCTAAAGGATACAAAAACAAATAAATTGTTCATTTTAGATGATTATAGTACCGATGGTAGAGGGAGCTATTATCTTGGTAATTGGCCAACCCTTGATGTGGAGGAGGCTATTAAAGAATTAATAGATTGTTTTTTGGTAAAACTTACTCCTAGAAAAGTGATTTTTTGTGGAACAAGTAAGGGAGCATATGCTTCACTTTATTATGGGCTACAATTCGATGATGTTAATATAGTGATTGGTTCTCCGCAATATTTTTTAGGTAATTATCTTGATTGCGAGGCAAATAAAGTTACCTTTGATTATATTCGAAATGGAACTGATAAACAGGAAATAAGAGAATTTTTGAATGAACTTTTACCTGAAACTATTAGAAAAAGCTTAAAGCCACGAAGAATATATCTACATTATTCGGATCTAGAGCATACTTACAAAGAACATATTCAATTTCTTATTCAAGATTTAAAGGAAAATAGATTTGAGATAGTTGAAGATGTAGCGCATTATACAGATCACTGGGATGTCAGCTATCATTTTCCAAAATTCTTAAAAGAAATATTAGGGAAGGAAATGATATGAAAGTTCTGATGATAGGAAATGATTCTTCTGTAAAAGGTGGAATTACAAGCGTAATAAATCAATTACGTGAGCATGATTGGAAAAATGAAAACGTGGAATTACATTTTATTCCGACGTATATTGAAACAAATGCAATAAATAAAATACTCTTTTTTGGAGTTGCTTATTTTAAGATTATTTGGGCGCTTTTAACTTTTGGTCCAGATGTGATACATATTCATATGTCTTATCGGGGTAGTTTTCAACGTACATATTTGATTCATAAGCTGTGTCTTATTTTTGGAGTGCAAGATGTCATTCATCTTCATGGATCTGAATTTAAAAAATGGTATGATGAATCAAAAAGTTATAAACAGAAAAAAATACGGAGTTTATTGCGCGAATGCAGTGCTATGATTGTGCTGGGTGATGAATGGAAACGCCGAATTAAAGAGATAGAGCCAAAAACAAATACGATTGTTGTCAGTAATACAGTTAGCATCCCCATTGAAATTGTAAAATGGAATGACTCTCGTTTTCAGGTGCTTTTCTTGGGAGTACTGATTAAGCGAAAAGGAGTTGATATCCTTCTTGAAGCAGTCTCTTTATTACATAGTAAAGGGAATTTGGATCATGTACAGTTTGTGATTGCTGGGACAGGGGAAGAAGAAATATTTTTAAAAGGAAAGAGTGCCTTATTAGGTTTGGAAGATAAAGTTCGTTTTCTGGGTTGGACAGAAGGCGAGGTCAAGCGTCAACTAATGAAGGAAAGCCAAATGTTGGTATTGCCTTCATACAATGAAGGACTGCCAATGGCGGTATTGGAAGCAATAAGTTACGGAGTACCTGTTGTTGCTACTGAAGTTGGTGATATGAAGGCTGCTATATTGGATGACCAAAATGGTTATCTAGTTCAACCGGGTGATGCAAAAATACTCGCAATTGCAATGGAGAAAATCTTTAGAAGTGATAAAAAAGCATGGGAAACTTATAGTTACCACTCTCGTAATATAGCGCAAACAAAATTTTCAGAGAAAAATTATTTTTGCACACTTTTAAACCTTTATCACTCAGTTGTTGATTCAAAAGTAAATTAATAAATCTATTAAAGCTTTAAGATATAATTTTGAAAATTTTACAAAGATTCCTAAAAGGTTTAATGTGATAAAATTTTGATAGCTATATCAGTAGGATTTTGTTCTAATTGAATGATAGTTAATCGTGTTTATAAAATGTATATCTGGTACAATGGTTAATCCCATCAGAAATATAATAGAATAGCTTATTCAATATACCGCTTCTAAAATAAAATTTATCAAGTAAATAAATCTGTTAATTTGTCGACAGTCACAAAGTATATAAATAGAGAGGTAAAGGTAAGGATGGACAAAATCAGTGTAATTATTCCAGTTTATAACGTTGAAGAATATTTGTCTGAATGTGTTAATAGTGTATTTAATCAAACATATTCGAATCTTGAAATTATCCTTGTGGATGATGGTTCTCCTGATAATTGTGGGAAAATCTGTGATGAATATGCCAAAAAAGATACTCGAATCAAGGTAGTCCACAAGAAGAATGGTGGTTTGGGGTATGCACGTAACACAGGCCTTAATATTGCTACCGGTGATTATGTGATGTTTTTAGATTCAGATGACAAGTTGGATACAAATGCCATTAAGGATTTGTATGATTCATTGAATAAGCATCAAGCCGACATTTCTCGGGGTAATTTTGTAAAATGGTTTCCAAAAGAACGAAAAATGGTGCATGAAGATATGATTAAGAAAGAACAATCTTTCGTAGGTGAAGAAAAAAATATTTTTTTATCAAAATTTATTTGTGGCAAAGCTGCTGATTCTAAAGATTATGAAATACGGGTGGGTGCAACTGCAAATTTATATTCTTTAGCATTGTTGAATCAATATGGTATACGGTTTGAATCTGAGAGAGAATATCTTTCTGAAGATATAATATTCAACTTATATGCATATTATCATGCAAAAAAAATAGTTCAAGTGCCGATAGGGTTGTACTATTATCGACATAATGATAATTCGCTGACGACAATATATAAGGATAGCCAATTAGATGGAGCTTGTAATCTATACCATAAGGTTCGATCGATTGAAGAAGAGCTAGGAATTAAAGACGTAGAATGGCGTGTGGAACGGCTTTTTCTGAGTAAAATTCGACAGGTTTCTCAATTGTTTGTTTTCAGTGATAATACCTTAGATCAGAAATCTGAATTCATGCGTAGTATTGTAAATAATGAAGATGTAGTCCGTATATTAAATTGTTATCCGATAAAAAAAATGCCCATCCATCAGGGAATTTCCGCACTATTGATGAAAAGAAAGTGGGCGGTTCTTGTTATCATATATTTAAAGCTCTATACGATTCTGAGAAAATCAATTTTTTGAATGATAATTATCTGTAAATAATCATTAACAAGAGCCACATCATTGATAGCAAGTGAATAAAAATGATTAATACAAAGAGAGATTTGCAAAAAAAAAATTGGAATTAGAAAAAGATATATCTATAGTAAACGTTACTTCAAAATTGGAAAATATTATATATTGTTCATTGATAGGATAATATTAAAAAATCTAGATACCGAGAAAAATATTAAACAAGATGAGTATATGTGATTGTGTCATTAAAATACTCCTATACGTTCTAATTGATGGTTATCTGTGAATGAAAAGTGTAACAATATCTTTTTCTCAATGAAATGTTACACTGGTAAGTGCTTATACGATCCATGAATATTGGACGAGAAAATCATGTTAGAAGCTGTTTAAAAGGATGCTGATTATATGAAAAATATTATTGTTCTGTTTAATTTTTGGAGATTGATATTTCCTGTGCTGTTGTATGCATTTTGTCTTGATGTAAGATTGACAGTCCGCCAGGATTTGAAGATGATTCTGTATTGTGTTCCTGGTAAAGGGGGAGTCTTAAGTTTATGCTATGCTTTGATTTGGAATAAACCGTTTCGAGGAGTATTCTACTATCGCATTAGAAAATATAAGGTTTTATTGGGTATCCAGCAAATCTTGCTTCCGAATAGCCGTGAAATTGAAATAAGTGGAAATATTAGTGGTGGATTAGTTATATATCATGGACAAGCAACTATTTTGCACTGTTTTTCAGCAGGTAAGAATTTGTCAGTTTATCAGTCTGTTACTATTGGAAAGAATAATGGCCATAAATTTGGTGATAGAGATAAGCCGATTATTGGAGATAATGTAAACATATATACAGGTGCAATTGTTGCTGGGGGGATTAAAATTGGGAATAATGTTGATATTGGGGCAGGCAGCGTAGTTTTGAAGGATGTACCGGATAATTGTGTGGTAACTGGAAATCCAGCTAAAATTGTAAAAGAAAATGGGTACAGAGTAAATCAACTGCTTTGATAGAGGAGTTTTGTAGTGAATATTGTTATTAAAAAAATACCATTAAGAGGCACATCAAAAATGGCATCATTGACCTTGATGGTTTTGTGGTGGTATATGCTAATTAGCCCAATCCTTATATATTGGATGCAAATGCCAAGAGTGTTGCTTTATATAGGTGATGTAATAAACTTTTTTGTGTTCCTCTTGGCTTTAGTATCCTACAATAAGATATCAGTAAAGAGATTTCATGCGGAAAAAATTCTACTTTTGATGTTGTTATTTTCGTTTGTTGGAATTTTAAGTGCAATAATAAATCAAATCAGTGTAATAACATTGATTTGGGGTATACGGAGCCAATTACGTTTTTTTGCATTTTTCTTTTCTTGTATAGTGTTTTTAAAAATGAAAGATGTGAACATCGTTTTAAATGTAGTAAAGTTGTTATTTTGGATTTCGCTACCTCTCACTATTATTGAAGCATACTTTGTTACATATCCAGCAGGAACAATCATTGGAGACATGGTCGGAGGGTTTTATTATAATTTTTCAGGAAGTAATTTGCCATTAAACGCTATTTTATTGGTAGAAGTTACCGGTGTAACTATAAAATATTTCACTAAGAATATAAAAATATCGACTTTTTTACTTACGTGTGCAGCAGCAATGGTTATGGCAACAATGGCAGAGTTAAAAGTGTATTTTATAGAATTTGCAGTAATAATCATCTTGTGTGCTATCTGGTCAAAAGTTTTATTAAAAGGTGTTATAACAATTGCTTTGAGTTTTGTAATCATAATAGTTACAGCTACAATGTTTACTACCTTTAATGGAAATGGATCATCTTCTTATAATGAAGTTATGACCGTACAAGGATTTATTGAATATGCAACAAGAGATAGTGGTTATGATGGAGTGGGAGATCTTAACCGTTTAACCGGAATACGGACTCTTCGAGAAAACTTGTTTAGAGATAGTGCAATTACAAGAGCAATCGGCATCGGCATGGGTGGAGGAGAATATACCAACTTCTTTGTAAGTGATTTTTACAAACAATATAATTGGTTACATTATCAATGGTTTCAAGCAATATGGACATATGTTGAAACTGGAACAGTTGGAATAGTTGTTTTTGTAATGATTTTTTTTGTTGCATTTCGAAAAAGCCGCAAGGATACAATGGATTTTTCGATTAGTAACTTTGTTTCTGTGATGATCATAGAGATGGTTGTATTATTTTTTTACAACACTTCTCTTCGTGCCGAAACAGCCGGTTTTTTACTTTACTTAATAATAGCTATACCATACATTTATGAGAAAGAGCAACAACCTAGTATAAATAAATTAACAAATAGCATTTTTTGATGTAGTAATTATTTAGAAAAAGTATCTAAGATATATTAAAAGAATTCATATTTTTAGTAGTGATTTAATATAAGTTTTAAGCAAGTCAAGTACAAGTACTACCATTAGTATCTACACTAGAGTTATTCTTTGAGAAATTGGTAATTGTAGAGAAGTTAGAATATTGCAAAATATTTAATTGAGGTTAAAATATGTTGAAAAGAATAAAAACAATAATCGGAAATGGTAGTATACTTAAAACGATATATTACAACTTTAAGTATTTACCATTAACAGAGGCATTAAAATTACCTATTTTAATTGCAGGTAATACAAGAATTGTGGGTAAAGGTAAAATAATATTGAATGGTCAAGAAGATTTAAAAGTATATATAGGACAAAAGGCACTCAATTGGTTGGACGAAAAAAAAGAAACTACGTTAATTCATCTCGAAGAAGGTGGGAGGTTAGTATTTTTAGGTAATGCTTTTTTGGGATTAGGTTCAAATATTGAAGTAGAAAAAAATGCAACGTTGACATTTGGAGATAATTTTAATATTACTGGGAAATCCCAAGTTATTTGTAGAAACGCCATTGTTTTCGGAAATGATAATTTGATCTCATGGGATACTTTATTCATGGATTCGGATGCACATACTGTTATTTATGAAAATGGAAAGACAAATAAAGATGGTGTCATTATTATCAAAAATCATGTATGGATTGGTTGTAGAACAACTATAAAAAAAAATACTATTATATCTAGTAATACGGTAATTTCCAGTAATAGTGTTGTTGCTGGAAAGTTTTTAGAAGAGAATATTATCATAGGCGGGAATATGGCTAAAGTGATTAAGAAAAAGATCAATTGGTCTATTGATCCCCCTAAAATTGAAAGTGAGGAGTAATGGTTATTTTAACCATGAAAAAAAATATGATCCCAAAAATTATTCATTATTGTTGGTTTGGTGGAAAAACAATTCCAGAGAAAGACAAAAATTGTATTGCAAGTTGGAAAAAATATTGTCCAGATTACGAGATAAAGGAATGGAATGAAAGTAATTATGATTTGAAAAAAAACAAATATATGTATCAAGCTTATCAAAATAATAAATGGGGCTTTGTACCCGATTATGCTCGGTTGGATATTATTTATAATAATGGTGGGATATATCTTGATACTGATGTCGAATTGAAGCGAAATCTAGATGAGTTGCTGATAAATCGTGCATTTTTTGGATTTGAGTCAAATGAGTATGTTAATTTAGGACAGGGATTCGGAGGAGAAAAAAACAACGTTTTAATCAAGTCACTGCGTGATATGTACGAAGATATAAACTTTTTCAATGAGGATGGAAGTTTTAATTTACTGCCTAGTCCGGCATATAGTACAAAAGGTTTGATAAATGCGGGATTTACTATGAATGGTAAGCAACAAACAATTAATGATCACGCTATATTTACGGCAGAATATTTTTGCCCGAAAAATTATTATACAGGAAAACTAAGAGTTACTGATAATACTTATAGCATTCATTGGTTTAATTCATCTTGGCAAACACCACATCAGAAGAGAATGTTAATGATTCGTAGAGTCATTGGTAAAAAAAGTTTTGACAGATTAGTTAATTTGAAGAATATGTTAATAAAACGAAAGTAGGAAATGATCTTGAGTGGAAATTCCAAAAGAATTTGCTTTTGTAGTGGCGCTATTTCTAGATCTGGCGGGACAGAAAGAGTTGGAACTATAATTGCGAACGAATTGTGTCAAAGAGGTTATGAAGTTTACATCTTAAGTTTCTGGGATCATGGAAAATCATATTTTGAAATCGATAAAAGAATAGAGATATCTTATTTATTGAAGCCGAGGGAGGGTAAATTATATAGAACATATATTTACCCAATTGTAAAGCTTCATAATTTTATTAAAAAAAAGAAGATAGACGTTTTTATTGACATAGATACTACGTTAACTGCATATTCAGCACATGCAGTTAAAGGTACGAGATGCAAATTAATTTCCTGGGAACACTTTAATTACTGGACAATGATGGAGGATCGTAAAAGAATAAAAGCTAAACTACTAGCTAAGAAATATGCTGATAAAATAGTGGTATTAACAAAAACTGATTTGCAAAAGCATACAGATTCAATGAATATTAGTAAGGATAAAATTTGTAATATATATAATCCAAGCCCATTTAAATTTAATTCAAATTATAACTATAACAGTAAACAATTCATTTCAGTTGGTAGATTGACCCATCAAAAAGGATATGATTTACTTTTGGAGGCCTGGAGTATATTTGAGAAAGAAAATAAACAGTGGCACTTAAATCTAGTCGGAAATGGAGAGGACGAAATTAAATTAAAGGAAAAATGTAAAGAATTAAGTCTTCAAAATTTTATATTTGTTGGTGAAACAAAAAATGTTAAAGAATATTATCAAAATTCTTCCTGTTACTTGTTATCTTCGAGATATGAAGGATTTCCAATGGTTATACTCGAAGCTCAATCGTTTGGTTTGCCAGTTATAGCATTTAACTGTAAAACAGGACCAGCTGAAATGATTGAGAATGAGGTCAATGGTTATCTAGTGGAGGAACTAAATGTAAACGAATTGGCGCGGAAAATGATCGACTTTGCAGAACAAAGAGAACGGGCAGAACGAATGTCTATTGAGGCAACAAAAAGCGTAGCTAACTTATCAATTGAAAAAATTGGTGTACAGTGGGAAGATTTGATTGAAAGTTTATTTGAATAGAGGAAAATGATATATGAGGATACAAAGAACAAAGAATGCAGGAAGAAATATTCTATTTGGAATTATTCTTAAAATTTATCAGGTTATCATGCCTTTTATAATGCGAACTGTTATGATTTATCATATGGGCATACTCTATGCGGGTTTAAATAGTTTATTTTCATCGGTGCTACAGGTCTTAAACCTTGCAGAGTTAGGTATTGGTGCTGCTATGATTTATAGTATGTATGAACCTATAGCTAATGATGATAAGGATAAGATATGCAAATTATTGAATTTATATAGGAAATTATTTCGGTACATAGGGATTGTCGTCTTATGTATTGGATTAGTTCTATTACCGTTTATTCCTAAAGTAATATCTGGTAAAATACCGGGTGAGTTAAATGTCTTTGTCCTTTATATGATGTATTTGGGAGTAACGATTTTATCATATTGGCTTTTTGCATATAAAAATAGTTTGTTATATGCGCATCAAAGGACGGACATCAGTAGCAAGGTAATACTGATTACAAATACTTTTCAGTATATACTGCAATTAATCACCTTACTCATTTTTAAAAATTATTATTATTATTTAGCTGTATCGATCATAACACAGGTTACGACTAATATGGCGACTGCAATAATAGTGAACAAGATGTATCCGGAATATAAGGCGAGAGGTAAGGTAGATAAGAGTACTTTACAGGAAATTAAAAAGAGTATTCAAGGGCTTGTAACAAATAAGATAGGCGGAACAATACTTAATTCTGCTGATACAATTGTTATATCTGCTTTTTTAGGACTTTCTGCTCTGGCAATTTATCAGAACTA
This sequence comes from Trichococcus palustris, assembly GCF_900114465.1. Taxonomy (GTDB): domain Bacteria; phylum Bacillota; class Bacilli; order Lactobacillales; family Aerococcaceae; genus Trichococcus; species Trichococcus palustris. Next base: position 72,966 of record NZ_FOTD01000004.1, read on the forward strand.
CTATTTTATAATATCGGCTGTTATTAGTATTGTATATATTATTTATCAGGCATCTTTGGCTGGGATTGGAAATAGCTTGATAATTGAAAACTCAGAAAAAAATTATGCGGATTTTAAAACTATGACCTTTATAATATTTTGGATTGTTAGTTTTTGTAGTAGTGCTATGTTGGTCTTACTTCAGCCTTTTATGAAGATATGGATGGGAGAGAAAAACTTAATAGATTATTCACTGGTAGTTTGTATGGTAATTTATTTTTTTGTATATGAAATTGATCAACTCATTGGTACATATAAAGATGCAGCGGGAATATGGTATAAAGATAGATATAGACCTTTGTTTACTGCGTTACTCAACTTATGCTTAAATCTAATATTAGTTCAATTTATAGGACTTTATGGTGTATTGTTTTCTACTATAATAAGTATGCTAGTTATAGGAATACCTTGGTTAATTAAGAATTTATTTAATTCTGTTTTTCAAAAAGAAAGCCCGTGGCTCTATACACTGATTATATTCAAATATGCAATTTTAGCAGTGCTAACAAATGCTACTACGTTTTTTATATGTTCAATTATAAGTGATGAAGGGATTTTATCGCTTTTGTCTAAATTAATATTATGCATTCTTATACACACAATTTTGAATCTTTGCATTTTTTACAAGAACCCAGAATTTAAAAGAACGTGTGTATTGATTAATAAGATGTCTGGTAACAGATTAAGCGTAAGCGCCAAGTGATCCGATATATACTACAATATGAATAGCCCTGCTACAATATGGATATCATATCGTAGTAGGGTTATTTACAGTTTGCTTTAATTTCTGGATTTCAGGGCAAATAATCCTGGAGAAGTTCTGGTTCCTCCTGCGCTGATTATGGATCCTGGCTTCTTAGCGAATGGTCGTTCATTGAATTTTTTTAGTTTCTTTCCAATTTCATGATTTAAATCTTCAATAGTAAAACGTAAGCCCGCATTCAAAAGACGCATATAAATGATCTGCACCTCCTGGTACGATAAGCGTATCAATTTAAGGAGGTGCTTTTGTCAGCGTCAAGTAGAATTGAACAGTGAACGCCAATTAATTTTGAACACTTTTGCTAATAAACATGCTCCGTCGATGCTTCATACGGTAGCTGGCTTCATTCATGTGAACGACTTCAGCTCGATGCAGAATACGGTCTAGGATGGCCATTGCGACACTCCCTCATCCCCCAATAACTCTCCCCATTGGTCGGGACTCTTATTTGAGGTCAAGATAATCGAACTCCGTTCATACAGATGATGGATCAAATGAAAAAACAGGGTAGCTTCCCTTTGGTCCATTGCCATATACATCAAATCATCAATGATTACTAAATCAGACGCTCGGATCCGATTGAGTTGGACCTGCGCTTTTCGCGTGAATTCTTCAGTTTTCAGGAGGGAGAGTAGTTCTCCCATTGTCACGAACGTCACCTGAAAACCCTTTTGGATGGCTTTCATGCCTAAGGTGTCAACACCGATTCAAAAATGTTGTTTTTCACCGGTTTAAAAAATGTCGTTTTTCAGCGGTAAGCTGATGTTGGATTTCACCGGCTTCAGCCGAAAAACAACGGGTTTATGTCTTTTTTCACCGGTCGATCAATGTGAATCGTCCGGTGTTTTTTTCTTGGAGCGCTGTTCGCGTTCAAGTTTGTAATCTTTCATGCGATAAGAGTTCCCGGTAATCTGGAATACTCTGGAGTGATGGATCAAGCGGTCAAGAATGGCCGCTGTCACCGCACTGTCCTGGAAGACATCTCCCCATTTGGAAAAGGGAATGTTGGTCGTCAGGATGGTAGAATGCACCTCGTGCCTTAGCCGGATCAGTTGGAAGAGGAGGCTGGCCTCTTGTTTGGCAATAGGCAGATAACCTATCTCATCGATGATGAGAAGTTCATAGTTCGCATACCGCTTCAAAACCCGTTCGAGTGTCCCTTTTTCATAAGCCGATTGGAGCTTTTGAATCAGTTCATGACAGTTGATGAAGATGGATTTAATGCCTTGATGGCATGCTTCCACGCCGAGGGCAGTCGCCAGATGTGTTTTCCCGACGCCCGAATTTCCGATGAATATAATATTTTCTGCTTTCTCAAGAAAACCCATGTGCTGAAGATCCAGAATTTCCTGTCGATTGATGCTTGGCTGAAAATAGAAATCAAAGTCTTTAAGTGATCGGGTAATCGGAAAGCGCGCATTTTCTATAGCACGTTCCACTTTGCGTTCGGATCGAAATGCCAACTCTCGATTGGTCAATTCCAGAAGGGCTTCAGTGAAGGGAATTGCTTCACGGTTCACTACTTCCTGGTAGTTGGGGAAGTATTCACGCATTCGAAGTAAGCCGAGTTTCTCAAAATTATTGAGGAGTTGGACATGGTTACTCATTGCAGCACCTCCTACACGTCATCATACTGCGCCAATGAATTTTCAATGAACGCATAGATTTCTTCGTCCTCTTTATGCTTAAACACATCAGACTTCAAGATTTCATAGGCGTCATTTGTATCGTAAGTATAGGAACGCTTTTTTTCACTAATCGGATGCGTTTGAATCATTTCTCCATTATAATAAATGTGTATGAATGCGGTAGTGAGTCGAATTTCGACTTCCTCACCGATATATTTAATGGGAACGGAGTACTTACTCGTTCGAAATTGGACCATGGATTCAGTGCTGACGATACGGCGAATATCGTCACAGCTGTATTCAGCTAACAGTTCAAAATCGAATGCCTGTAGGTGCTCTTTTTCTTGTTCCCATAGGTCGATAGGCCGTTGGCCCGTCGCTTGGGAAACCTCATAATTGAGTTCTTCGGCTAAGTCATGAACATAATGACTTAGCTCGAGTTCATCATCAAACTCGCCATTCATCACGCGCAACCGTTCGCAGGTTCTAGCCAAAGCCTCCACTTTTCCTTTGGTTTGGGGCCTGAACGGCCGGCAAGCGATAGGCTGGAAACTCGCATCTTTACTGAAGGCATAGAAAGTGTCGTGAAAGACGACTTTCTTGTATTGGGATTTGGCATGATTGACGACTGTTTTCATGTTGTCGAACCAGATTTCTCTTGGTACGCCGCCGGTTATATAAAAGGCATCGTTCAAGCACATGAACAGCGTATCTTGCTTTTTCTCGAAAGTCAGTTCCAAGTATTTCATGCGCGAATATCCTAACACATACAGAAAGATATTGAATGTGACGGGACGCCCAGAACGCGTGTAAAGGGTCATATTCTCCTTCCAGTCCACTTGCGCCGACAAACCAGGGTTCGTTTCGATCCGAATCGTGGCCTTCTTGGTTTTTATTTGTTTCAATGTGCGGCAATAATCACGTAGGATAGTGATTTTCCCTTCGTATCCTCGCCGTTTGAGGAGTGAATAAATCGCTGTAGCAGAACAGCCCTCAGAAACCTTTTCTTCAATCAGTGTCCGATAAGGATCTAATTTACTTGCCTTCTCCGGTACTGGTTTCCTGGGTTTGATCAGTTCGGGATTCTGTTGTTCCTCAAAGTTTTTTTTGATAGTGCGCGGATCACAGTCATATTGACGTGCCATCTGTGCGTAGTTTGGTTTGATGTCGTTCATAATATAGAACCTCACTCCTTCTCGAATATCTTTTCTCATGCTCATTACCTCCTTGTGTAGATGAGATGAAATAAGTATATTCAAAAAAATGTATGATTTCAGACATTTTTCAAACCGTTGTTTTCCTACATTTTACTACCGGCGTTAACACCTAAGGCAATGGATAAGTGCGTTTTCCCCACACCGTTCGGAACAAAAAGATGAGATTATACTGCTGTTCAAGCCAATTAAGCTCTTGGAGTTGGGTGAGCTGCCGTTTGCTCAGGGAAGTCTAATCCGATAGATTGAATTCCGTCAGTGTCTTGTGATAAGGAAATTTAGCCCATTTCAATCGTTTCTGAATACTTTTCTCCTCGCGCTTCCTTAATTCGAAACACACAATTTCCTGCACCAGTTCCCGGTAGGTCCATGAGGCTTGTTCAGCCTTGCGGAACAGTTCGGGCAACTCGCTGGCAGTTTCCACTGAATACGGCATCGGAAATGGTTCTTTCCTAAGTTAGTTGAAATGTTCAAACCGAGGTATAATAAAAGAAAAAGGAAAGCGTGATCATTATGCAATGGTTAGTTTCGATGCTAGACTCAGAATTGCTATACCTTTCCCATGAACTTACAGATACGGAAATTATTATTCAGGTACAGTCCAATCAAAACCATGCGACCTGTCCCTATTGCGGAACGAATTCAACGAAAATTCATTCCCAATATGAACGTGAATTTCATGATCTCTCTATTCGAGGCTTGCAGACAAAGATATGCTTACATAACAAGAAATTTTTCTGTATCAACCCAGCTTGTCTGAATATTGCAAATGAATAGGTTCTTCCGCAAAAAGACGTTTTTGATTGTGGAATCAATACATTGTTTTTATAATGAGATTGAATGATGACAGGAGATTATTGAAGAGAAGAGGTTATCATGATGACGTCTGTTGAACTCAACTTAGAATCGTTTTATCCGATGGACTCTCTGCAACTAATAACGGTGAATGAAGACGAACATGCCATCGTGATTCACTTAAAATCCATTACCTCTGCCTGTGGGTGCCCGAACTGTCAGATTGTGTCCACTAACTACCACGGTACACATCGACGAACGGTCCAAGATTTACCAATATTAGGTAAAAACGTCCAGCTGAAGATAACGACCCATGAGTATAGGTGCCTAAACTCCGCTTGTTTTGTCAGTACTTTTTAAGAAAACTTCGTGCACTTTTTAGATGCTCGCAGTCGGATGACCGAGCGTTGTCAATCCTTTATTTGCGCTTTAGCCCTTGAAACAAGTGCCGAAGGTTGCGCAAAAATTTGTCATCAAATGGGCCTCAGTATCAGTGGAGATGCCGTCATCCGGCTATTACTCAGCAAGTATAATGAGCAGGATACGGTTTTTTTTGGTGATACCTCGGAATTGATGACTTTGCTTTTAAGAAAGGCCATACCTATGGGACCATCCTAGTGGATGAGGCAACGCATATGCCGATTGACCTCTTAGTTGGCCGAGATGGCAGTACGTTGAAAGCGTGGCTCAAACAAAATCCTCATATTAAGACCGTCACACGTGATCGTGCGAGCGCTTATGCCAAAGTTCTCTCGGAAGAATTGCCTGATGTGATGCAGATCGTTTTCATCTTCACCAGAATCTATTAACTGCCGTTAAAAAAGCGTTAAACCATTCTGTTCCTGCTTCCATTAAAATCTCGCATGATCAGCCAGATGCCCCACCTGAATCTAACGTAAAAAAAAACGACTGAACTCATTGCACCTGACAAATTCATCCTCAATCCTAAACGCTATCACTTAATTCAACAGATTCAAGAAGCTTTAGCAGAGGGGTGTTCCAAACGTGAGGTGGCTCGCGGCGATTAGGTATTGGGCGAAGAACAGTTCTCAAATACGCCGAAGGCGACCCAAAGAGATTATCCGAAATTGGATTTCAATCAGGGACGCTCGGACAGTATTTGGCAGATTGTTTAATCTGCTTCAACCATGGTTTGTCTAAGAAAGAGACTATCCATTATATCAATCATAAAGGGTGCCACGCTCCTAAGCGAACGATTTATGATTATTTATCTAAAATCGAAACAGCAGCAGAGAGAAAGTTTGCCCTACACGGACATTATAAGCATCGAACAACTGAACTTCCCCATCGTCAAGGATCGAAAGGCAGTCAAGCAGACTATGTGACACGGGAGATGATTTTTCATTTTCTTTGGTTCGATGAACCATTAGAGGAAGCGCACCACGCGTACTTATTTCAACATTATCCGACGTTATACGAAATAAAATCATGTATTCAATCTTTTCGACAAATCTACGAATGTGGGAATATGCCTTTTTTGTATCTATTCATAGAGAACCACCTAGCCAGCGACATTGTATCATTCAAATCCTTTGCGAAAGGACTTTTAAAGGATATTGAAGCAGTTGAAAATTCAGTGGCTTCTCCCTTAAGCAACGGTTTTGTCGAAGGCGTAAATAACAAACTAAAGATGATTAAACGAATAATGTACGGTAGAGGAAGTCTCGAACTATTACGGGCTAAATTAATGTTGAAAATTTAAGGAAACGTCTTTTTGCGGAAGAACCATTCTGTTCGCAATACTCAGCTTGTCCAAAACGGACATTTGCGCAAAGATTTGCTTTTATTGCAGATAAAGCTAAAAAAACGACGCGGGTACAAGAAGAAATCTTGAAAGTTGCAATGGAAATAAGTTCCATCTCTGCCTCAAGCTATTTGCGAAATCATGATATTGAAGTTAGTAAATCCGTTATTTGTGAATTAGTAAAAAAAAACAACTCTTTCGATAAACTTTGAGGATGTAGCTTGCGTGTGCATTGATGATTTTGCACTGTGCAAGCGAATGGACTATGGGACGATTATGATTGACAGCCTTTCTCACAAAGTCATTGATCTGATCCATTCAAGGAGTACGGAAGACGTAGCCGAATGGTTGAAACTATTTCCCCATCTCATCTTGGTTTCTCGAGATGGGGCCACATTATACAAGAACGCTGTGACCGAAGCCAATCCAGACATTCATCAAATATCTGATCGGTTTCACTTGCTAAAAAATTTGACTGACTATGCCAAAAAAGCTATTCAAGCAGTGTGCTGCCATCAAAGGTTATCTTGGCACCACCAGGAAACGCTATTGAAGTGCCTGTTGATAAAGCAATTGAACATTACACAGCTTCCGATAAACAAAAAATGATACGGGTGGAAGAAGTTCGGGAGCTAGCGCGTCAGGGCATGTCTCAACGACAAATTTCCCGCTATTGCCATATAAGCCGCCCAGCGGTGAAGAAATATCTAGATCCCACTCTTACCATCAAACAACCGTCACAACGGCATGTGCGCCTTCTCGACCCCTTTCGGACAAAAGTCTATGAGGGCATCAAGGAGGGGCATACCATTGCTCAAATCAATGACGAATTAAAAAAGCATGGTTACAACGGGAGTCAACGAACCGTTGGTGAATACGTTCGAAAACTGAAAGAAGAACAAATTCAGCAAAAAGATAGCTACTCTGTATCTCGGCATGCGTTTATTCAGCTTTTATATCAGAAAGAAAGCAAAATTAGCTCAGATAATTTGGCAATTATCTTTGAACTCTATCCGAAATTGCCAGTAATCATAGAAACCGTTAAGCAATTTTCTTTTTGTTTATTAAAGGGACATTCTATTTCCCTGTGTTACTGGCTTTCAGAGGTTAAAAATTACGGGATTCCTCAGTTTAATAGTTTTATTAAAGGTGTATTGAAGGATCTGACCGCTGTCTTAAATAGTACCATCTATCCTTACAATATCGGCCTGGCCGAAGGCCACATCAACAAATTGAAACTTATCAAACGGATCATGTATGGTAGAGCCAACTTTGAAACACTAAAAAATAAAGTGCTCTGAAATTCTTTCAACTAACTCAGGAAAGAACCATTTTCGATGCCGTATTCACAAAAAAGGTAAATGTGCTTAACCCTAGTGTAATCAACAATCATCCGTTACAGCTCCTTCAACAAAGCTTACAGTATATATTTTTCAATACCTTGATATGCTGAAACCGTTCGGTTTCGATCTGTATCCTTTATTTCAAAAGCAAGTTGCGGCTGGTGTGGCGTTGGATCAAAAATATTTTGGTTGTCTAACTGAATAGGAACAATATCGGGCTATCTTTCCATTTGGGTACCTCCGTTATCTATGATAACTGAAGTATAAACGGAAAGACTTCTACTTGAAATCTACCTGATTATTTGGCGCTTACTTTTGAAAGACAAAGAAAGCCTTTAAAATTAATTGTATTTCTTTTTAACGAAATATATATACAAATAACAATTTTATAAAAAGTGTTGCGATTTATATCAAATATGTGTTATTATATCTTTAGAATCCACACAATATTTGACTTGGAAATAGCATATATGATATTCAATATTTACTCTATCATTAATGTGATATGGAAAGATAGCCATCCTATTTTCTTTGGTACGCCGGCGTTTTATCAACAGATTTATAGGATATGTCTATATGGGGACTTAATGTCAGCTGCAATGGACGAGTATTTTACTTGCAATGTTATGTATGCGTTTTCTGTGAAAAAACAGGGTTCTAAAAATATATTTTACTTGGGGGAAAAACACATGGAAATAGTTACAAAATATCTTGGCATCCATAAAGAAGAGAGTACTGTGGCATTACATTACTTAAATTCGGATGAGTTGGCAAGGGAGTATATTTTTGTGAACGAAAAGGATGCAGAAGACTTCTACAATACGTGCAAGAATTTGGATGAGTTTATGGATCAGGTTCCAGAAGAAAAACGTGAAATTTATCATAACGAATTGCTTGCAAATTTATTTAAAGAGAAAGAGTATGAATTAAACATATATAATGCTCTGCCCGAAGAAGATTCGAATGAAGAGTTGCATAAAGAGATATAGAATTCACTTTCTAAAATGATGAATATTTGCGAATACGGCTGCTACCAAACGGTAGTGGCTTTTTTTGTAAAACGTTTTCGCAGAATGCGGTTAAAAATAATGATAGTGATTTCAAATGAGATATAGTAAAATTATAGTTAACAAAAAAATCTTGACAGCTACGCAATAGTTAGCGATTTTAATACAATAGCTTTTACGTGAAATAGCAATTTTTTCATTTTCTATAACGTAATCCAGAATTTAATAGATCATAAAAAAGGGAGTTCTTAATCAATGAAAAAAGTCAGAAAAGCAGTCATCCCAGCAGCCGGATTCGGCACGCGTTTTTTGCCGGCTACCAAGGCGATGGCGAAGGAAATGTTGCCGATCGTCGATAAGCCGACCATTCAATTCATCGTGGAGGAGGCCATCGCATCCGGCATAGAGGAAATTTTGATTGTGACCGGGAAAAGCAAACGGGCGATCGAGGATCATTTCGATTCCAACATCGAATTGGAGATGAATTTGCGCGAGAAGGGCAAGGACGATCTGTTGGCGCTTGTCCAGGAGACGACAGGCGTGCGCATCCATTTCGTGCGCCAATCCTATCCGTTGGGATTGGGCCATGCCGTCCTGCAGGCGAAGGCTTTCGTCGGTGACGAACCCTTTGTCGTCATGCTTGGGGATGATCTGATGCAGGACGAGGTTCCGTTGACCAAACAGTTGATGAACGCCTACGAGAGCACACATGCCTCGAACATCGCCGTCATGGAAGTTCCCTATGAGGAGACGTCGAAATACGGTATCATCGATCCGGAGCAAGAACTGGAGCCGGGACTGTTCAACGTCAAACGCTTTGTGGAGAAACCGAAACCTGAGGATGCGCCGAGCAATTTGGCCATCATCGGCCGCTACCTGTTGACACCGGAAATCTTCGAAATTCTTGAGAACCAGAACCCTGGTGCCGGCGGCGAAATCCAATTGACGGACGCCATCGACACGCTGAATCAGACGCAGCGCGTATTCGCGAAGCGCTTCGAAGGAACCCGCTATGACGTCGGCGACAAGTTCGGTTTCCTGACGACCACCATCAGCTACGGTCTGGAGCATCCGCAAGTCAAAGACCAATTGAAGGACTTCATCATCGCGTTGGGCAAGGAACTTTCCGCAGCCGAATAGCCACGCCTAAGGTGTGCCTGCCAACTACCCGGTGAGGCGTTCCTCACCGGGTAGTAAACATGCTGGCCTCTATTCTTCTCGGCGAAGCCGCCCCCACCGGTAATATGCCCTTAGTGGCAACCGGATTTCCCGATGGGGCTTCGTTCACCGAGAAAACCAAAGGAAATGATACCCAGATTTCCGGCTTCGCCGGGAATCATAAAAAGAAAGACCAAAGAATGCCAACTACCCGGTGAGGCGTCCCTCACCGGATAATAAACATGCGGCACCTCCATAATTCTCGGCGAAGCCGCCCCCACCGGTAATCTGCCCTTAGCGGCAACGAAATTTCCCGACGGGGCTTCGTTCACCGACAATACCAAAGGAAAAGATACCGGGATTCCCGGCGAAGCCGGAAATCACAAAAGGAAAGACCAAAGAATGCCAACTACCCGGTGAGACGGTCCTCACCGGATAATAAACATGCGGCACCTCCATAATTCTCGGCGAAGCCGCCCCCACCGGTAATCTGCCCTTAGCGGCAACGAAATTTCCCGACGGGGCTTCGTTCGCCGACAATATCAAAGAAAAGGACACCGGGATTCCCGGTGAAGCCGGAAATCACAAAATGAAAGACCAAATAAAGCCGTTTTCACAAACTCCAGAAGAGACTCTCTCTTTTGGGGTTGTTCTTTTTAAGTACAAACAAATAGGTTGTGAAAGCAGAAGGAGAGATTTATGAAAGAGAAAGGACGTAAGATCGCAATTTGGTCAGTAGTGGTGCTATGGATGATCGTCATTTTCAAGTTGTCCTCGCAATCAGGCGAACAATCGAATGACCTGAGTCTGGGCGTTAGTGGACTGATCGCCGCTCTGATTGAGAAAATCAGTCCATCCAGTGATGCGTTGGCATTCAACCATATCATCCGGAAATGCGCGCATTTCTTTGCCTATCTGGTGCTGGGGATGGTTGTGCTGTTTGCGATGCGCAAGATGGGAATATCCGACACGAAAGGGATTCTATTGACGATGGCGGTTTGTGTCGTCTACGCCATCAGCGATGAATGGCATCAAGGCTTCATCCCCGGCAGGACTCCGAAGCGGCTGGATATCCTCATCGACAGTTGCGGATCTCTGCTTGGGACTATCCTGTACAGTCGCATATTGGAGAAAAAATGGGAACTATTCAGGCCATCAAAACAGGAACAATAACTAACGGAAGGAAGGATACGATGGAGAATCAGCGTTGGATCGCATTTTATGTCTCGTCCCACGGCTTCGGTCATATGACGAGATGCTTGGCAATCATGGAAGAACTTTTGGAGACAACCGATCATACGATCTATCTGGCGAGCGGCGCCTATCAAAACAGCTTCGCCCGCGTTTACCTGGCCCGCTTCGGCGATCGCGTGACCTACAAAGACATCCGCACCGAAGTCGGCCTCGTCAACCAGCCGAACAGCCTACAGGTCGACATCCCGCGCCTGGAGCAGGAACTGACCGATTTCATGGCCAGCTGGGACACCGTCATCGCGGAAGAAATCGCCTTTTTGCAAACCAAACCGGTCGCCTGCGTCATCAGTGACATCAGCATTATCGGCATCCTCGTGGGTGAAAAATTGGGTGTGCGCAACATCGGCATCGCAAACTTCACTTGGTGCGAGCAGTACGAGCATCTCGGCCTTTCCGAAACCCTAATCGCCCGCTTCAGGGAAGTCTACGCCAAACTGGACCTCCTGATCGAATACGACCTGATGCTGCCGACACATGATCTGGATGTCCCAAGAAAACAGATCGGCTTCCTGGCCCGTAAATTCGATCCAGACAGAATCGCAGCCATTAAAAACCAATACGGCCCAAGCATCTTCATCACCTGCGGCAAATCCGCCGACTTAAACAACATCCAAGTCGACAACTACACCGGTACCATTTTCACAACTAGCGGCATCAACATCACCGTAAACACAAATGCAAAAGTCGTCCAACTCCCAGTCGAAACCTTCGACACCCACAACTACCTCGCCGCCAGCGACATCATCATCGCCAAAGCTGGTTGGGGCACCATATCGGAAGCACTGCTTTCCAAACGAAACCTAGTGCTGATCGAAAGGGAAGGCGTCCTGGAAGACACCGAAAACATCGAAGAACTGAAACGCAGAGGCGTCGCAGTTTCGATCAAGGAAACCGACTTGGCGCGGATCGATTTGCATGCGATCAAGGAGTTGATTGCAGATAATATTGTCAGAGAGAATCTGGACGCATACCAAGACGCGGTGGGGGATATCATTCGTGCTCTAAAAATCTGAGCAACGCCAAAGGTGTGCCTACCTCCGATTAGACAAACCTTAACCGAAGCAAAGTATCCGCATAATAAGCTCAACTTCGACTAGCAAACGCTGTCCGGAGTTGAGCTCTTTTTTCGGAGGCCGAACTCCGGCGAACCACCCCCTAGTCGGAGCAAAACGAAATATCGGAACGCGGGTTTATTTGCATAAAGTATGAATCTACAAAAAGTTCAAATGGGCAAATGCGTATATTATCAGTGAAGAGGATAGCACGGGCGTAATTATCGATAAGAAGCGATGTCCATTTGATGCTCACCCGAACACGAGGAAACAAAAACGATTACGCTGTCACCGAAAATTGGTGTCTTTTTTCATATCCAATGGCTTGTGCTCAAAAGAATAAAAAGTGATTATTGAATAAAGTTATCATATATGATAACATGTAACCAAAGGAAGTATTAGTCTTGGGGTGAATAGATTGGCATACGATGTTGAATTTTACCAAAAAGAGAATGGGGAAGTACCAGTACGCGATTTCCTCGAATCCTTACCGCCCAAATTAAGAGCTAAGACTTTTCGAGAAATTGAACTATTAAAAGATCATGGACCTGACCTTAGAGAACCGCATACCAAATCGATAAAAGGGAAAGAAAACAAAGGGATTTATGAATTGCGAGTGAAGTTCTCGACAGATATCTCCAGAGTATTTTATTTTGCTTATACAGGCAGTACCTTTGTTTTGCTCCATGGCTTTGTGAAAAAAACGAATAAGACTCCCTCAAGAGAAATAGAGAGAGCAAGGAAATATAAAGAGGATTATGAAAGAAGGTGTAATGATGAGTAAATTGGATGTTAAAAAAAAATCTGCAGGAGTAAAGTTTGACGACATTAAAGCGCAACTAATGGAAGATGCGACATTTGAAGATGAATACAACAAGCTACAGCCAAGATACGAATTGATTTCACAGATTATCGAAGCAAGGAAAAGTATGAAGATGACTCAAGAAGAGCTTGCTAAAAGAGCCGGAACTAGAAAGTCTAATATTTCTAGGCTTGAAAGTGGTTCTTACAATCCTTCATTAGACTTCCTTATCAAAATCGCTAAGAGCTTAGGAAAAGACGTGCACATCGAAATACGTTGACGATTGCTCTTGAGAATGAAACTGAGGGCATCCTAGCAACGCCAAAGTGTTCCTATCTCCGATGAGGCCTACCCAACCGGAGCAAAACATTCGCATAACAAGCTCAACTCCGGCCAGCGTTTGCTAGTCGGAGTTGAGCTCTTTTTTCAAAGATAGAACTCCGGCGAAGCCGTCGCAGAGGTCGTCCAGCTACAAACCCCAACAAATCACGCCTAAGGTGTACCAGATCATCAAATCCCCGGTGAGCCGTCCCTCACTGGGAATTTTATTTAGTTTCACTCCCAACAACCGACATAACAGATAACTGTCGTTTGTTCGACTAATTTTCCGTCCCAACGATCAACATAACAGACAACAGTCGTTCATTCGGCATATTTTCCTCACTCAACAACCGACATAACAGGTTTGTCGGTCATTCGACATATATGCCCTTAGCAGTAACTAGCTTTCCCGACGAGGCTTTGTTCACCGATAATACCAAGGAAATAGATACCGGGATTCCCAACGAAGCCGCCTTGAACGGTAATATGCCCTTAGTGGTGACTGATTTTTCCGATGAGGCCCCATTCGCCGGGAATCACAAAGTGAAAGAAATCTAGAATGCCAAATACCCGGTGGGGTGAGTATTGCGATCAGATTGAGCCAGCGAGTGCGAGAAATAGAGCCGCCTAATGCGGAAAGGGAAAGCCACTGATTTATCCATTTCGGGATAAATCAGTGGCTTCTATGAATTTAACGCTAAAAATTTTGTATCAGCTCCGTAGCAATTTCAAGCAGTCAGGAATTTTGAAAGTATGTAACATGACTTTTATTATTATCGTGTTAAACGCCTAGCTTTTCTTTCAACGCTTCTGTAAGCGTCAGAGAAAAATTAATGCCTTTTTCATTGCCGAGTTCATTTAAGTATTTCGGGATTGTGAGTGTTTTTTTGACAACTTTATTGTCATGCTGAGATTTATATTTTTTGAAGTTGATGTCGACGAGTGTCTTTATTTGATTTTCATGCTGAACATATTCAATTTTATCAGGCAATGGCAGTGGTTCGCCATGCTGCAATTTATCGATAACAGCAAAACCGATATAATCTCTGGCCATTGTGATGGCTTCCGCCAAATCTTTTCCTTGCGTAAATCCATCTATGTCGGGTATTTCAACAAAATAGGGATATTCTTCATTTGGATCCACAGTAATATAGATAGGATAAATATAAATTTTGTCTTCAATCATTTTTTGTGCCTCCTTTTATGATAGGACAGGGGGATTATTTAACGAAATCCGAAAGAAGTCTCCCACTTCTAAACGTTTCGGTGCATAGCACCAGTGAAAGTGGGAGATGAATTTCGGTTCACCATCGGTGAACATTACTTCTCAGTAAGCCGTGCATTTTCTTTGGACAGAACTGGCGTTCGTTGTATAATGGATGCGAAAAGAACCGAGCGGAAAAACTCCGCCGGAAAGGAAGAGTTTTTATGTACCACGGAAAACGATTGCTGATTCGCAATCAGACGAAGCTGAAGCCAACGTTGGATGCTTGCAATAAAGCATCCGCCGAAGTGTGGAACCTGTGTCTGCAGAAAGCCAAAGACCATCATCTCGCCACCGGCAAGTGGATAGGCAAGACGCAGCTACAGACCGAAACAAAACAAATAGTCGCACTGCACAGCCAGAGCATCCAAGCCGTCGCCCACAAATACCTGAATGCACGCTTATCCGCAAAAGAAGCCAAAACCGCCGGACGCAAGGATGTCCGTTACCCATACAAGGAAAAGTTTTTCTTCAACACCAAGTGGGTAGGACAAGCCTTCTCCATTGAAGGCAACGTCGTCACCCTGTCGATGGGTATCCAAAACGGCAAACGCCAAACGCCACTGAAACTGCAGGTGTCCGGATTGGATGGCATCGCAGTCGAAACCATCAAGGAAGTGGAACTATGCCATGATACCCATTATTATTTGTCCGTCACCTACGACGATGGGATGGAAAATCCGCCCTTGAAACAGCAGCAAGCAGCCTCCGTTGACTTAGGCGAAATCCACAGTATCGCCTCCTTTGCGGAAGACGGCGCTTCCGTCCTGATTAGCGGACGCAAGGTGCGCAGCATACACCAATTACGCAATAAGAAACTGGCCGAACTGCAACGGCTGCAGTCGAAGTGTAAAAAAGGCTCCCGCCAATGGCGAAAATACCAAAAAGCCAAAAACTTCGTCCGCACCAAGAGCGCCCGCCAACTGCAGGATGCCTTGCACAAGACAACCAAAAACTTTGTTGACTGGTGTGCCGCACAGCAGGTTTCGACGGTTTACGTCGGTGATGTGGAAGGCGTCGAACGCAACACCAAAGGGAAGAAGCGCAAAAAAGTGACGCAAAAGCTATCCAATTGGAGCTTTGGCAAACTGATGGCCTATTTGACTTACAAAGCCAAGGCCAAAGGCATCGATATCCAAAAGGTAGACGAAGCCTACAGCACGCAAACATGTCCTGTTTGCCACAACCGCAAGAAACACACCGGCCGCAATGTCCGTTGTGCGTGCGGATACAAGAGCCACCGCGACATCCACGGTGCCAAAAACATCCTCAGCAAGACGCTGTACGGCGATTTCCTGCCGTGGGCGATTGAGGAGCAAACAAAGTATCTACGACCTTGTTAGTGAGTAGTAGATGGCGCGTCACCGCCCACAAGCAGCGGAAGCTGTTTGCGTTGCTTTTTGTGGAGGAGCCAAGCAGTCATTTCCCGTTGGGAAAGGCATCGGCAACCGCCGAGCCTGGCCGCAACGGTCCTTTAGACAAAAAGAAACCCCCACTTCAAAATCCGTCAGGATTTAAGTGGGGGAGTGTTCATGCCCATGCTTTCTGATTAGTGCTTTTGCAAGACGCTCGTTGGTTTCTTTATGCCGCACAATCTGTTCTTTGACTTTTCCGTTCGTATAAATATCATGGTTTCCGCCATGGTTTACAAACCACCAACCATTATCTTCGAAAAGCTTTATTAAATCTCGAGTTTTCACATCCCTAACTGATTTTCTCAATATGATTATACGTGTTTTGTACGTGTTCATCACATTTGGCATGAATAACTGAATTAAGCAGCACTTCTAAAGGCGAACGTAACACCTGAATAGATTATACAACTGAAGATAACCGTTCACGCCTAAGGTGTGCCAGATTCATCATATACTATTACCGCTCGCTGTTATAACCAGCGACTACTATTTACTATTGGGAGTCCAAAATAGGCATCAACTTCTAGTTTCGATAGAAGTTGATGCCTATTTCTTCCGGAAAAATCATAGCGACCAATAAACGTAATAGCAAAATAACGATAAAACTAAATATTTTGTGAATGTTTTTAAAAAAAGTATATCAAATTATCATAAACAAGAATATTATATAAGGTATATGTCATAATAATGCGTAATTACAGATATGTGGGTGGTTGTTTTGTGCATGTATCAGAAACTGAAACAATAATGACACCACTGCAGAATTGTCCTCTTGTTTTCAAGAAAGCATGAATAACATTTAAGATGAATTGTTACTGAAAAAGAGTTTGATCAAAACAAACAAAATGCTAAGGAACATAATAACAGGAGGTCATTATATGTCAGGGAAAACAAAAAGAAAATACGATCATGAGTCAATGCTAATTGCAAAATCCATAACACAATCATTAAAAAAAATTTCTGAAATACTTCCACAGTATTATACTAAACAAGATTTAATTAACGAATACAAAAAATATTATCCTTTTGACTGGCAAAGATTAGTAGAAAGGCAACAAAATTATCAGGAAAAAGATGTATTTCTTATCTCAAAGAGAATAAAGAAGAGGTATTATGCAAAAACTGCAGATGAATTTTTCTTCTCATTACCCAAGGTAAAGCATATGTTATCAGAAGGAATGAGAATTAAGTACTCTAATAATTTTGAAATTGAGCTTGTATTAACCAAAATAAAAGAACTTGAGAGTAAGAGGACTATTGCTAATGAAAAAATCACTTCTCGAATAAGGGAATCAAAATTAAATGCCCAAAATGTTACGCCATCGTATCTGGATTATTATATAAAAGATTACCATAAGAAGGGCATTACAACTGAAGAAAAACTAATAATTGCAACAGAATTAGCTAAGTTTGATACTGATGAAGTCACAATATTCTTTAGGAAACTGAATGATTCAGAAAAAAATGACATGATCAGAAGGCTTAGTTATGATCATCTTATTGATTTTGGGCATTATGCAAAATTAAGGAAAGGATTCAAAGGTAAGAAAAAAAACTATCAGACAGAGAGAGTAAGCTTGGAGGATGTGAGACCTCAAGATTTATACACAAGGCTGCAATCACACGCTGTCAATAGTAAGCAACGGTATGATTATTTTATTTCTCATAGTAGCATGGATAAAAAACGAGTTAGGGATATTACTAATGAGCTCAATTTAAAGGGGAATTTATGTTACTGTGACTGGTCGATAGATGATATTTTTTTGAAACGCGAATATGTGAGTGAGTACACTAAAGAAGTATTAAAAGTACGAATGGAACAATCAAATAAATTGCTATTTATTAGAACTAAAAATTCTATGAAGTCCGATTGGGTAGAATTCGAATTGAAATATTTTGAACAATTGGGAAAACCGATATATGAGATTAATCATTTAGAAAACACAAAATCACTATACTCACAGTTTGACATTGAAAAAGTTAAAAGGAAGGTCAGATAGTATGGCTATGATAACGCATATATTTTACATTTTAATAATCATATTACTTTTATTGATCAGAGAAAAGATTAGTTTTAAATCTGGTTTAATTGATTTATTTTTATTGGGAGCGCTAGTATTAATGGTTGTATATTTGTTTAATTACTATGAAATTACGAAGAATATTCAGGTTACCCAATTTTTTGATTCACTAAAACTAATATTGCAGATAATTTTATTATTAATAGGTGTTATTATTTTTCTGCTTGCAATCATAGGATTTTGGGGAAAAAGATATACACTTAGAGTGGACAATTTCAATATTGGTGGTATTAATGTACTTTTTGATAGATCTAATGAAATATTTATTAGGGCAGTAGGCGGATTATTGGAAACTAAAAGGAGTATATTTAAATTTGATAAAAGAGTCGATAATATTTATGAGGTGTTCAATTCATATTACGAAATATACAAGTATCTAAGAGATAATATAGAATTGTTAGATTCGGAAAAAGATATAGAGTTGTATTCACTTACTTTAGGGATGATAAGTCAACTAAATCGGTTTTTAACTAAGCATCAAAATGATTATCGAAGGTGGTATGATAAAGTTTCCTCAGATGATAGGGTATGCATATATGATAAGAATCAAAACAAGTATACTGAGGAAATAATCATATTTCATGGAACAACTATTCAAAAAATCCAAGAACAATATTATAGATATGATGAATTAGTTAAAGACTTTGAGACTTTAAATAGATCATTTTCTGATAATAGAATCGCTACTGCTTTTAAATTAAAGAATCATTACTGGGAGGAGAATATAGATGCATAAAACTTTTATAAGTTATCACCACGCAAATGAACAAGACTTAAAAGATGACATAGTTAAAAAAGGAGTAACTGGTGGTGAATTCCTTGATAAATCTGTTGAAGACGGAGATATCGAAATAGATTTATCAGAGGATACAATAATGAAGAAAATAAAAAAAGATTTTCTGGAGGATGCAAGTGTTGTTATTGTTCTAATAGGAGAAGAGACTGCCAACAGGCCATATGTTAATTCTGAAATTCAAACTGCTTTGTGGGGAGATAACAGATGTGGATTAATAGGCGTTGTGAGAGATGAAGTTTATGATAAAATTTATGAAACAACTGTTTGTAAACATAGCGAATGTAATTGTGGAATATATTTAAACTCACCAACCAATACTTTTGAAGATAAAATTCCTTATTTGATTAATAAAAATCATTTCATTTTAGGAGATGGAGAATCTACTGCACCACATTTCAATAATTCTGAAGCATATTGTAGCATATATAAATATACAACCTTCTTTAATAATATGGAAATGTATATTGATGAAGCGTTTAATAAAAAAGATAAAAATTTTCCAGTGATTAAAAGAAATAGTGCCGACACAGCTACGATTTAATATTATATGAGGCGTAGTAACTTGCATCCTTGAGGAGACATCAATTGGGCATTTGTTAGTTAGGATAATACGAACGAGAATGGAGGATTATGATGGGAGTTTTTGATTCATTCAAAGAAGTTATCATGCAAAAACCGGTACATTTGAAGAAGCCGGATTTTTATAAGGCAGAAAGTGATGCAAAGAACCAATTGGAGCGGTTGGAGCAGCTTTACGCCACTGCCCCGGATAAGGTGAAGCCGCAGATAGAGCGGGATATCAAGCTGCTTTCCTATGGCATTGCCGGGGAGGAGCAGGTTGCGTTTGAGCTGAACAACAGCTACCTGCCAATCATCGTCCTGCACGATCTGCGCCTCGAGCACGAGGGATTTTCGGTGCAGATAGACTACCTCATTATCACCACGAAGTTTTGCCTGATCGTCGAATGCAAAAACCTCTTCGGCAACCTCGAAGTGAACAGCAGAGGCGAGTTCATCCGCGAACTGGACTTCAACGGAAAACGCAAAAAAGAAGGCATCTACAGCCCCGTAACCCAAAATGTTCGGCATATGGAAATGATCAAACAGCTGCGGTTGGCAAATAAAAAGAATCCCCTGATGCGCGCAGCGTTAGAGAAATCTTTTGGCGATTTTCACCGCTCCGTCATCGTCCTGGCTAATCCCAAAACTGTTATTAACCTAAAACAAGCGCCCAAAGCAATCAAAGACCAAATCATCCGCAGCGACCAACTGATCGCACACATCAAAAGATTGCTGCGCGAAAGCAAAGATTTGTCATCTTCCGAAAAAGAGATGTATGAGATGGCGGACTTTTTCCTGAATTTGCATACAGAAAATACCGTCGACTACACAAAGAAATATTTCCAGGAGGCGGATTCTGAAGCGGCATCAGAGACTGAAGCGAGCGGCCGATCTGAAATAAGTATTGAGGAATCACCGTTATATCAGGCACTCAAACAATACCGCTATGTGACGAGCAAAGCGGAAGGAATCAAGGCCTTTCAGATTTTCAGCAATGCGCAGCTGGAGGCGCTGATTACTGCGATGCCCCAAAATTTGGAGGACATTAAGAAGATTTCTGGGTTTGGTGATGTTAAGTGCGAGAAATATGGGGAAGGGATTATTGAGATAGTGAGTAAGTATAGAGAAGCCGGAAGTCATTAAGACCAAAGGGTGCATGTGGACAATCGCATGCTGATCCACCTGAATATCGACTATGGATTTCACCTTGATAACATCAACTTACAGTCATGATATTGCTGGAATAGACGGAATATTCAAACCCATCAGCGCGGCTTTTTTATTTATCCGGGCCAGAACGAGCTGGGTAGAGAATATTTAAATTAGCATAATGCAATGTGATGGAATAGATGTTCGGTTCAGTATTCATTTTAAGCTGGTCAACACAGAGTGCGTGTTCTAACAAAAAGCAATTCATTCACTGGTAAAGGAGCTACCCGATATGGGAGTATTGATATTCATCATTTTGTTGGCAGCTATGGTAATAATCCCGCCACAGCAAGGCCATTTCAAGTCATCCGGATACAAAGATGCGAGCGGCCACAGTTTTTTTGAAACAGTAACGGATCGCGGGCGCAATGGAGAGTATTTGACCTATTCCTATTTGGAACGTTTCGGCGAGGAGCACAAATTATTGACCAACGTTTATTTGCCAAAGGAAGACGGAACAACTACCGAAATCGACCTGATCATGATTACGGCAACTGGTATCTATGTGTTCGAGTCAAAGAATTACAGCGGCTGGATTTTTGGGGACGAGAACACCAAATTCTGGACGCAATCACTGAAGGGCGGAAAAAAGTATCGCTTTTACAACCCCATTTGGCAGAACAAGAAGCACATTAGCGCGTTGAGGAAGCACCTTAAACTGGGTAACGACGTGTTTCGCTCCTACATCATCTTCAGCGAACGCTGCGAATTGAAGAAAATGTTCGTCCATTCTCCGGAAGTCAAGGTCATGAACCGGAATGTGTTATTCAGAGAGGTCGAGGATGACATGACTTATCTGCCGGATCGTTTGAGTGTCTTGGAGATCAATCAGATCTACAGCGAATTATCGCGGTATGCCCTGGCGGATGCTGCCACGAAACAGGCGCATATCGATGCTATGACATGGCGAAAGTAGTCATTGGAATTCCAAAAGGCAAAATGAATGAAAAATAGAAAATGCACTAAATTACCCGCACTGATATAGTGAATGCGGGTAATTTAGTGCATTTTTTATACAACAATATTTGAAGATCTCTTGCAAGGGCCGACATCACAGGCAGTTGTCGGTTGCTCGGCATATTTATCTCTCTCAACATCCGTGTCAGTCAAAAAAAAACGGCTGATGGCGGTATGAAACCCACAATAGTGAAATAATTTCCATGCTGTACGCCGCTTCTTTGATTATTTGCGTATATTGTTTATGTGGACCGGAGGATACCTCGGCACAATACCAACAAAGCCAATTTTCAGGGGATGATCATAGCCGCATTACTGTTGCAAATGATTCATTTTATGGGTGCCTAGCTTCGATGGTATTGTGTGAAAGCCACTAAAACGTGCACACAAAGGAGCTGCTGATTTGGAAACATTCCTATTTTGTCTCTTCCTGGTCTGCTTTATTGCGCTACTGCCTAAAAAGAAATTCAAGAAATCCGGTTATCAAACCGCGAGCGGAAATAGTTATTCCGAAATCATGATGGGGATAGGCATTTACGGAGAATTCCTGACCTATTCCATCCTGGAAGATTTAGGTGATGAGAACAAATTACTGACAAACGTGTATTTGTCCAAGGTAGATGGCTCCACCATCGAAATCGATATCATCATGATTGCGCCGACCGGCATCTATGTCTTCGAGTCGAAGAATTACAGCGGCTGGATATTCGGCGATGAACATAACAAATACTGGATGCAGATGTTCCCAAACCAGCAAAAATATCAGTTCTACAACCCGATTTGGCAAAATAAAAGGCATATCAGCGTGCTTAAGGAGCATTTGGGATTGGACGATGAGGTGTTCCGTTCCTATATTGTTTTCAGTGAGCGCTGTACGCTGAAGAAAATGATCGTCCATTCCCCGAAAGTGAAGGTGATGAACCGGGATGAGCTGGCCTGTGAGATTGTTGAGGACATGGCGCAGCTGCCGGAACTTTTGAGCCTCTGGGAAATCGAGCAAATCTACAATGAATTGGCTAACTATTCGTTTGCGGACGACGCGACGAAGCAAGCCCATATCGATGCGATCGGAGGTAGAGACTAAATAAGAGTGGACAGCGCAACTATTACGAAATAAACGGCATATACCCGGTGAGATACTACTCGGCGGGTATATTTAATGGATATGGAACCCGAATTACCGGCGAAACAATCCACACTGGTAAATCTGCCCTTGGAGGAGACCGGAAATCTCTGTGAGGCCCTGCTCACCGAGAAGTCACAACTAAAAGCTACCGAAATCCCCGGCGAAGCCCACATTCATCTTATTTTTTTCGTAGAACAAGAACTGCTGGCAAAAGCCATTGATTTATCGCTTTCCGGATAAATCAATGGCTTTTTTAATTTTTAGGGTTACACATTTCATTCGCCCGACGTCTTTTCATATAGAGACTACGAACGGGGCCGGAGATTACCGCATCGTTCAGTCCTACACTATCAAACGAAAGCAGGGCGATGAGAATGGATAAAATGATGAACGGAATAGACATATTGGCGATGGGTTACGGGTTCATCCCGAAAATGGTGATGAGGGATAAGCAGCTGACGGTCGAGGCGAAGGCGATCTATTCTTACATAGCGTCTTTCGCCGGCAATGGAAATACGGCATACCCGTCGGTCGATCTGATCTGCGATGAGCTGCAGATCGGCAAGGACCGTTTCCAGAAGCACAAAAAATATTTATTGGAAAAAGGCTACCTCGTCATCCAACGCGGCGCTGCGACCAACGGAAAATTCGGCAACAACCTTTATGTGATCCGACAGGCGGCAGCCAACGAATCGGAAGCAAGTGAAAACGAAGAGGCAACGGAAAAGGAGAATCCGTTGCCTACTTTTACGGCTGAGGCGGACAAGTCAACGGCAACTGAGACGCAGGTCAATCATGTCACTAATAATAACAAGAGCAATAATAACAATCTTATAAATAACAAAACCAAAGATCTTTATGAAGAAGATGAAGACGACACTGAAATCATAACAAAAGAAAAAAAGACCCCGGACAGCTTCGCCTACTGGCAAGAAAAATGGACTGAGCACTTCGGTGAGCAAACGCCATACACCCGGATGATTCACCAAGGGCTGCAGCAGTGGGCAACTTGCTTTGGCGATGAGGAGGTTGTGCTGCACGCCTTCGTCCGGGCCGGCCGTTACGGCGGGAAATCCTATGCCTATCTGGACAGCATCCTGCGCAACTGGTGGGACGAAGGCATCCGCTCCATCGAGGAGATCTATGACCGGGAGATTGCGGAACGGTATTGAGGCTAGCGGATGGTATCGGGAAAGATGGATGGATCTCCGACCAGGAGTACGTTGGCCGGAGAAGATATATTTCGGGACGGCCGAACTCCGGCGAAGCCTAGCCGACCGGAGGAGACATTTTTTTGGAGTCTCTTCTCCGGCGAAGGTATTGTTCAGCGGAGGAGAGTGGTGAACTCCGATGAAGGGCGTTCTGGATGGAGCAGGGAGACTTTGGCGGTACTCAGCTCCGGCGAGAGAATGTTGGCCGCAGCAGATTTATTTCCGGTCGGCCGAACCCCGGCGAAGCCTAGCCGCCCGGAGGTGACATTTTTGTGTGGTCTCTTCTCCGGCCAGGGTGGAGTTCACCGGAGGAGAGTGGTGAACTCCGATGAAGGTAGTGCTGGCCGGAGAAGGGAGTCTTTCGTGGTACTCAGCTCCGGCGAGGGAACGTTGGCCGGAGCAGATTTATTTCGAGGCGGCCGAACCCCGGCGAAGCCTAGCTTACCGGAGGTGACATTTTTGTGGGATTCTGTTCTCCGGCAAAGCTATTGTTCACGTAATTAACCTATTTAAATTGTGAACATTCACAAATGGTGATATACTTATATGTGAATAAAGGAGGAGATTACCGATGAGAAGTGATGAGAATACATTAATGAATGTAAAGAACTGGTTAGTAGAGAATCATCGTACTCAGGTATGGTTAGCAGGTCGAATGGGTGTTGCTCCGTCATTGGTTAGCCAATTGTTTAGTGGTGAAAGAAAACTTCAACCTGTCCATATTGGAAAAATGGCAGAAATTACTGGTAAATCGATTGCTGAATTGGCAAACTCCGAAGATAAAAAAGCGAACGAATTCGTTTATTCACTGCGTGGGAAAATTTCTACTGAAGATGGCGAACATAGTCTTGCGCAATTATTGCTTGACGTAGAACATTTTGTTCAATTAACTGTGAAGTAGAGGTAGCTATGATGGTGAATAATAGACAAATTTCTGAAACTGCGGCGGAGCAGTATGCAACTGAATTTTTGAATGATTCTTTTGGAGGCGAACTCTTTTTAGGCAGTGATATCGAACAGCTATTGTCAGAAAAGGCCTCTGTCGTATACCAAATCGTGGAGGATTCCAAATATTATGGAGCGGCGGTACAATTTTTTGATAAGCATTTTATTGCAATCAACACCAATCAAGCATTACGTTTGAGGTATTATAGCGCAGCTCACGAGCTATGGCATTTGCAGTATGAGTCAGGCAAAATCCCGCTCGCGGATATTCCAGATTTTGACCATGAACGAGCGGCGGATCGTTTCGCAGCAGCGGTCATGCTTCCTAAGCGGTTGGTCCAAAACTTGATGCAAAAATTGGAAGAAAATAATGATGTATTAGTTATCAGGATTGCGGATATTTCCTCTATGCCCTATGAAGCCGTGGTCAGAAGATTACAAGAGCTGGGGAAAAGATTTTCGCGAGCCATTTCCCAAAGAACAGAAGCTGATTGGATAATGGTCCGTGAAGAACTGGGTATCTCTCCTAGTGCCTTAGATAAGCATGACCCATTTGTTCAATTTAGCGCTTTGTCCAAAGAAGTAGCCGAATTGTTGAAGAACAGAGAAATCACTTTAGAGGTGGCGGCAAACATACTAAAACATACAGATCCTAAACAATCAGAGGCCTACTGGCAGGAACGACAGAAGCTGATGGAAGAACTGGATTTTGACGATGAGTGATCGTTCCGATAAAGTTTTTATCGACTCGAATATGATTATTTTTGCCGCCGATTTTCAAAAAGCTAATGTATTTGAGTGGATCAATGAACTTTATCAGAATATTTATATACATAAAGAGGTATACAATGAGTTGCTATTTCCTCAAGTTAAAAATACTGTTGACGGGTTAATTGCCAGTGGAGATTGGATCCTGTTTGATCCGAAAAGCGCCACTTCATTGTCACCGATCGAACAGGAGATTTATCAGCAACGCTTCAATGATGTTAAGGATGCCTTCCATCGTATGAATTTGCAAAGGATTGCATTAGGTAAACGTCCTAAAACGGTATCGAATTTAGGAGAAATTGCGACTATTGCAGCCTGTTTGATGATAAATGCAGGAATTATTTGCAGTAATGATTTCGATATACGAACGGTTGTGAAAACGGAAGATTATCGGATTTCTTTAGCTGATAAAGACGAATTGATTAAACAAGATTCAGCAGAAGACTTTTGTATCTACTGTTTGCAACAAAATATAGTCAGTCGCAAATTAGTACGTAATTTTTACAAGACGATTATTGTGGAAGATGTGAATCGTAGTCGAAAACTAACACAATTGAATGAACGTTTAGATGAAGTCGAGGGGTAATAATCCTCGGCTTTTTTTGATTTGGAAAATATGTGATGGTAGAATTCCCGGCGAACCCTCGCTGACCGGTAACACGCCCTTAAAGGGGACTGGAATTCTCGATGAGACTCCACTCGCCGAGAAAACATTGTTGGATTTCCAACGAAACTGCTTCTCTTCAACACGCCGAATCCATCAACGTGCTTTTTAAATCGATTCTTCCACGGCACCCAAAAAGAGCTGTATAATGAATAATTGCACACATGCACTAAGCATTTGTAACAAATTTGAGTGTGATCGAAAATCCCGTCACACCCGCACAAAGTTCACCAACAAGACCACCGCTGAACAAAAATTAGAGGCGATCAGGACAAAAGTTGGTATGAAAACGTGTACAAAAATACTGGATTCAATCATATAATGAGAAATGTCAGGAGGGGACAACATGTTTTTGGATAAACGCAGTTTGGAAATCATTAAAATCCTTTTGAAATATCCTCACTTGAAAAGTAAAGATTTGGAAGAAAAATTGAGTTTGTCAAGGAGGCAGATAACCTATTCAATCGAGAAAGCAAACGGATGGCTGGAAGCGAACGGTTTGCCGGTCATTCAAAGGAACAACGCAGGAACTTTTCTCTTAACACAGAAAGTTCAGAATTATTTTGCGGAGCAAATGCAATGGACCTGTTGGGAGAGCGAAACCGATTATATTCCCACTGAGCAGGAGCGCAGTCTGATGATTGTTTTGTATTTGATTGACACGAGCGAAGAAGTTTCCTTGGCGCATTTGATGGATTTGTTGAAGGTGAGCAAAAATACGGCGTTGAGCGACGTTAAGCTGGCGATGAAATATATCGAACCTTTCAAGCTTGCCATCACCTATTCACGCATGAGGGGATACTGCATATCAGGCGAGGAAATCGCAGCGCGTAGACTTATTCGAAAGTTAGTTATGGATCTCCTGGAAATGTATCACGGATCGGATTTCATGGATGAGTTGCTTGGCGAGCGCCGGGAAGGAACGTTTGCACTTGTGCGGGAAATGGAACAATTACTCAATATCAAGTATACCGATCAGAGTCTGGACGTTTTATCTTATGTAATCGCGTTCAATCTATCGCGTGCACAAAATAATCATCAACTGTCAAAGAAATCAATGACACTTCATACGGATATTAAGGATACGCGGGAGTATAGGACAGTACAACAGATTCTAGAGGCGCATATGAGTCTGTCCGATTTGGAACGGAACTGGCTCATCTTGCAGTTTTTGATGGCGAATATCCAACAATCTGCGATACACGACTTTGAAGAAACCCGACTGAAGGAAGCCGTCGAGCTAGTCATTTCCCTTTTTGAAGATAAGGTGTTCATCAAAGTGAGCGATCGGAGAATACTGATGGAAAGGCTGTTCATGCATCTTCGGCCAGCTTATTACCGAAGTAGATACCATTTGAACCTGGAAGTCGACTCGTACGAGGCTTTCATACGCGGAGACGATAACTTGCTGATTTTGTTCAATATCATTCAGGAAATCATCTATCCGATTGAAGAATCGCTGCATGTGAGATTCCCTCAGAACGAACTGGCTTTGCTGACATTCTTGTTCGGAACAGAATTAGTAAACCAAGGGATTTCATTGAAGAACAAGACCATTGCGGTGGTTGTCTGTCCGAACGGATTGACTATTTCGCGGTTACTGAAGCATACGTTGAAGGATCTTTTTCCGGACTTTGTCTTCACGGAGACGTTGTCCTCGAGAGAATTCAGCAACTATCCCAGCAGATATGATATTGCCTTCACATCCGTTCCAGTTACTACAGATAAGTTATCCTTTTTGGTTGAACCGTTGATGTCGGACAGCGAAAAAATCGGATTGAAGAGGCAAGTCTATCAGAAACTTGGATTGTATGATGACGAAGCTGTGCAACGCATCATGGAGGTCGTCAAGCAGTATACTCAGGTGACAGATGAGGAGAGTCTGGAGCAGGCATTGCATCAAGTGGTCTTGGCAAACAAATCGGAAACGAAAGCCGTAACTGACCAAAATACCCTGCCTGATCTGAATAGCTATTTTCCTCAGGATGCTATCCAAATGATTGACAGCGCTGAAGATTGGAAGGAAGCACTGGCCTTGGCATGTTCGCCATTGCTGAAACGGGGCATCATCACTGAAAACTACATCGATGCTTTGATTGCGGAAAATGATACCGAAGAATCCTATAGCTTTTTGGGTGACTGCATGGCTATTCCGCATTCCTCGGTCGAGAAGGGTGTTCTCTCCGACGGCTTTGCATTGTTGATCTTGAAAAAGCCGGTACAATTCCGCAATCGTAAGCAAATCCGAATCATTACGCCGTTGGCAATCCTGAATCAATCCGTTCATCTGAAAGCAATCATCCAATTGAACCAGTTGGCAGAAGATGAGGTTGCAATCAATAGTATGTTGGCGGCAGTTGAGCCTACTGTCATAAGGGAAATCATCAAAGAAGCATCTAAAAAAAAGGTGTGATGTAAAAAAGAAAGGGAGGCAGAAAGAATGGAATTGACTAAATTTCCTAAAGTAACCATCATTTTGCGCGGCTATAACTATAACCAAGTGAGAACGGTGATGGAAGCTCTCGAAGGACAGGAAGAACAATATGCGTTGGAGATAACATTAAATTCTCCTGATGTTTTTGAAACAATCCGCAAAACAACAGAGGAATACGGCGACCGCTTTCTGATCGGAGCTGGGACAGTGTTGAATCTGGAGGATGCCCGAAAAGCAGTCGATGCAGGTGCTGCCTTCATCCTGTCACCAGTTGTATTGAGCGAAGAAGTTATTTCATTCTGTAAGAACAAAGGTGTTTTGACAGTGCCTGCAGCGATGACGCCATCAGAAGTGCATGCGTTGAAAGAAGCCGGGGCGGATATCATCAAAATATTTCCGGCCACATCCGTGGATATCAGCCATTTCAACGCGCTGATGGGCCCTCTGGGAGTCACACCGTTCATGGCCGTTGGTGGCGTTAATCAAGACAATGCTCATACATTTCTGGAGAACGGTGCCCAGTTTGTGGGTATTGGTTCGGGCATCTTCGAAAAAGAAGATATTCAAGCGTGTAATGTAAATAATTTAAAAAAATCATTAGCAGCTTTTCATGAAAAGCTGAATAGTTAAGGTGGGAAGCAGATGAGTCTGGACTTGAAAATCAATGATGAACTAGTATTTTTGAATTTGAAATGCGACAAGAATGAAGAAGTATTGGGATTGTTGTCCGAACAACTATATAAGTTGGGGTACGTCAAAGAAGGTTATCGTGAAGCGGTGCTGGAAAGGGAAAAAATTTATCCGACCGGTTTACCATCCTTGGGCCATAAGATTGCGATTCCGCATGCTGACTATAATTTGGTGAACAAAACGACCATCGCGATTGGCGTATTGGATGAAACGGTGACATTCCAATCCATGGAAAACGTGGAACAGCCACTAGACATCAAAATAGTCATTATGCTGGCCATCAGCGAACCGCATGGGCAAATCGAGATGCTGCAGAAGATTGTCTCCATTATCCAGGATGAGAGCTTAACGGAAAGAATCGCCACTTCGAAGTCGAAAGATGAAATCATGAACGTACTTGAATATATATTATAAGAAAGTAGGAGATCAGATATGAAAAGAGTATTAGTAGCTTGTGGAAACGGAATTGCAACGTCAACAGTAGTGGCTTCAAAAATTAGAGAATATGCAGAAAATGCAGGAGTAATCATCAAAACGGAACAATGTAAATTAATGGAGGTTCCTGGAAAAGGGGATGATTATGATTTAGTTGTCACTACAGGCCAATTTGGCGGACAAGTTAATACTCCTGTCGTGGGCGCTTTATCATTGTTAACTGGTATCGGTAAAGAAGCTACTCTTAAAGAGATTTTGAGTTATCTAAAATAAAAAACAGATTTAGGAGGAAAAAATATGTGGGATGCAATTATGTCAGGATTTAATTGGCTTATTGGCGCTGGGCCAACAGTGATGTTGCCCATTATTATAACCATTATTGGTTTAGTATTTGGCTTGAAATTAGGAAAAGCATTTAAATCTGGTTTAACCTTAGGTATTGGTTTTGCTGGAATCAGGTTATTGCTGGATTATATGTCCTCAAACTTAGGACCTGCAGCTAAAGCGATGGTTGAAAACATCGGGATTAATTTAGATGTCCTTGATGTTGGCTGGGGATCCATTGCAGCGATAACGTGGTCTTCTCCAATTATTGTATTTATTGTTTTTGCAATATTTGCAGTAAATATTATCATGTTATTAACCAAAATGACTAATACATTAGATGTTGATATTTGGAATTATCACCATATGGCCATTGTGGGTATTATGGTGCACTATGTCACAAAAAATATTTGGCTTGGCATTGGAGCTTCCGTTGTCATGGCCATGACAACCTTTAAGATAGCCGATTGGTCTCAACCATTAATTGAAAAATTCTTTGGCATTCCTGGAGTTTCACTACCAACAGTCTC
This sequence comes from Trichococcus palustris, assembly GCF_900114465.1. Classification (GTDB taxonomy): domain Bacteria; phylum Bacillota; class Bacilli; order Lactobacillales; family Aerococcaceae; genus Trichococcus; species Trichococcus palustris. The sequence continues at coordinate 103,517 of NZ_FOTD01000004.1, forward strand.
GGCAACCTCTACATTGCTGCTTGCTTGGCCTTTAAATTGGTTGCTGGATAGGATTCCTGGCATTAATAAAATTAATATAACTCTTAAAGATGTTCAAAAATACCTTGGTTTTTTTGGAGATCAAATGATATTAGGTTTGATATTAGGTTCAGCTATTGGTTTATTAGGCGGGTACAGTATTACAGCTTCCTTGCAATTAGGTGTAAGTATGTCTGCAGTATTAGTTATTATTCCTAAAATGACTTCTTTATTTGTTGAAGGATTAATGCCTATTTCAGAAGCAGCACAGAACTGGTCTCAAAGAAAATTCAAAAATAGAAAACTGTTTATCGGTTTAGATGCAGCGATTGTAGTAGGAAACCAAGATGTAATCACTACTGCATTGATTTTAATTCCTTTAACTATTGGACTTGCGTTTATATTACCCGGGAATAGAATGCTTCCTTTTGCTGACCTAGCAATCATCCCCTTTAGAATTGCCTTTGTTGTTGCACTCACACGTGGAAACTTCTTCAAAAACATCATTATTGGACTAGCAACTACAACAGCTATTTTATACGCCGGTTCCATTACAGCACCTATTCTTACTGAGCTTGCATCTTCGATAGGTATTCAAGTGGCGGTTGTTGGTGGAGCTCTATTCATCTCATCATTTTCAGCAACCAGCTTATCGCATAGTTTCTTAGTATTCTTTGCCTTTGTTGGTCCATTACTAATAACGATGCCTATTATGATTGCCGTTATTGCAATATGCTGGTATTACTTTGAAGTTATCAAGCCTAAATCTAAAAAGGTTAAAGAAGAAATGGAAGTAGAAATAGTAAGTGCAGAGCAATCTTATTGATTAATTGTATAATGGAGGATGAATAATGAAAATTACTGAAATAAAAGTATATAAAGTCAAACCAAGATGGATTTTCATCAAAATCAGCACCGATGAAGGTATCGATGGCTGGGGGGAAATGATTTCTGGTACGAAAACCGAAACGGTCGTTGCGGGCGCCTATGAAATGGGTAACCGGATCATCGGCCGGAATCCAATGGAAATCGAAAGAATTTGGCAAGAACTGCACCGCTCGTTCTTTAGAGGTGGTCCAATCAACGGCACAATCATTTCCGGGATTGAGATGGCGCTTTGGGACATCAAAGGCAAGTACTACAATGCACCGGTTTATGAATTGCTGGGCGGTGCTGTTCGCGACAACATCATGGTGTACTCTTGGATCGGCGGCGACCGGCCGGACGAAGTCGTGGAAAGTGCCTTGGATAGGCTGGACCGAGGATTTAAAGCCATTAAGATGAATGCCACCGAGGAGCTTCACTATATCGACTCCTTCAAAAAAGTTCAGGAGGTCGTGGACAGAGTCGCTTCAATCCGGAACAAAGTCGGTTATGATTTGGAAATCGGCGTCGATTTCCACGGACGCGTCCACAAACCGATGGCAAAAGTCTTGGCAAAGGAATTGGAACCGTACAAGCCTATGTTTTTGGAGGAAGTCGTTCTGCCTGAGAATGAGGAGCACTTTGCCGAAATCGCGCAGCATGTATCGACTCCACTGGCAACTGGGGAAAGACTGTACACAAGATGGCAATTCAAAAACATCTTCAAACAAGGTGCCATCGATATCATCCAGCCGGATGTCGCTCTTGTCGGCGGTATCCTGGAAACGAAGAAAATAGCTGCGATGGCCGAAGCCTACGACATGGCGGTTGCACCACATGCTCCATACGGCCCGATTGCCTTAGCTGCGACTTTACAAGTCGATGCCTGCACGCCGAACGTCTTCATCCAAGAACAAAGCCTCGGTATCCATTACAACAAAGGCTTCGACCTCTTGGATTTTGTGAAGAACAAGGAAATGTTCCAATACAAGGACGGCTTCGTCGAACTCCCAACCAAGCCGGGTTTGGGTATCGAAATGAACGAAGAATTCGTAGAGGAAATCGCGCAGGAAGGCCTGATCTGGACCAACCCAATGTGGAAAAACTACGATGGTACGATAGCTGAATGGTGATTCAGCGGTTGTTATGATAATACATTTGAAGCATGCCCCGGATTGTCGCCTTGTTGCGACGGCCCGGGGCATGCTTTTTGCGCGTCGGGAACGGCGGAATAACCCGCCAATCATGCTGCGGCGGTTTAAATTCAGATGCGACAGCGCCGAATAATCCGCCGAGCACATTCCGGAGGGTTATTACATCTCAGGCCGGTTTCCATAAACCCGCCGCTCCTTTTCCGGCGGGTTATTCCCTGATAAATCGAATCAATATAACCCGCCGAACTTATGCCTGAGCTACCCATCAGATCCCCAACAACATTTATGAATGTAAAAACAATCATAGAGTAGAGCCTCCGCGTATACTATGTTTGACAACTGAATTGGGGGTGATCTCTATCGCATACAAGGAACGGACGAAGTCGACGCTTATGAACATTTATGAGATATTGTCTTCGCGTACGCATCTGGAAAATGATGACTATTATTACTATCTCAATTTGAAAAAGGGGTTCGAAGGAGAAAGGCGCTTTGATGAATACACCGAAAAATTCAATGAATATTGCCTCATCCTGAATGATCTGCAATTGGAAATCAAGCGTGCGTCCTTTCAAGTCGATGCCTTACTGATATGCGCCGACAGAATTTTGTTGTATGAAATAAAAAACTATGAAGGCGTACATCTGTGGGGGAGTGAAAAATTTACGAAACGGAACGGGATCGCAATGGAAAATCCCGCTATGCAATTACAGAAGACGCGGGTTCGGCTTGAATTGCTCCTTCTGGAATTGGGCTGCCAAATGGAGGTAGAAGCTTTTGTAGTCTACATCAATCCGGAATTTACATTGCTGGGTGCTCCAAACGAAGATGGATTCATACTTCCAAGCCAGATTTCCGGATATTTTCGGAATCTGCGGATGACCATACCGCCTACTGCCGAGCAGAGGAAATTGGCAGAATCACTGACAAAACTCCACAATCCTGATTACCCAAGCAAAATGCCGGTATATCGTTACGATCAATTAAGCAAAGGCATCCCGTGCACCGCATGCGGTTCGCTGTTTGAAACATTCAAGAGCCGTTACCAACAATGCGCAAACTGCGGAAAAAGAATAAATGTCAAAACCGCAATCAAAACCAGCATTTCGGATTTCCGCATTTTGTTTCCGCAAGAAAAAGTGACGTCCGTTCGTATGATGGATTGGTGCGGGGTCGGTCGGAGGGATCGCATCTTTCGGATTCTGAAGGAGGACTGCCTGTCTAGAGGCAGTGGGAATAATCGCTACTATCTTTGACAATGATGCGGGGTATATGTAATGGTGGGTAGCCAGATCTGGAAAGGATATTTTACGGACGTAGCCCCACATTCATGGTCTTACTATGAATGTTTTTCAAAGACAATCGAATACACGAGAATCGGACCAGGAGATACAGCTGGTCCGATTTTGTTGGTGCTGTGGTTATTGAGGGGGTAATTTCAAAGTAATATGGTCGGAAAAACCCGCCGAAATATAGCCGGAAGGTTAATCCCGCAATAATGTGATCGAATTAACCCGCCATACTCCACTCGGCGGGCGGTTCGCGAGAAATAGTTATTAGAAAAACCCACCGAGTTCCGTTCGACCGTTTCATTCCGAGACCAGTTGACAAGGAAAACCCGCCGGCCACATCCGTCCGACATCATCTAGCCGGATATTAAATAATATCGTAATGAAGGCTGATATTTTTTTTGATTGCGAGGCACTAAGAGTGTAAGAAAGAAAGAAAATATGGTAGAATTCAAATATATATATCGACGTAAGTTCCCCTCTCTGGACCCACTAAGATAATAGATTTAGTATCCTAACCATCCTAAGCATTCCCTCTTGATAGATTGTTTGCCAATCGTAACGAACTCAATAATGAAAGCGTTGTCTTTTGTGAGTGTTTATACTTCCTCGATTTGGATTACCCACAACGATTTTGCAAAGAAAAGTCATTTTACACCTCGTAAAATGTCGCAAAATACTATGAGCGACTCCCCCAAAAAAAGCAACTTCCAATAGCAGCTCTCATTTGTTTCCTTCTATATAATAGCAACAAAAAGAACGCCTTAAAAATATTTATGATAAAAACCGGAATCTATTGTTTCAAGTGGAAGCCATTGATCCGTCATCATGAATTTCTTTAGCAGGCACCGAACTGCCTTCAGTAAGGGATGGCAGGAAAGTGGAACACCGTTTATTTCAATAAGGCAGAATCGTCAAAAAGAGGTGAGAACATGGAAGCATTTCGTAACCGCCCCCTCTTTCCCATCAAGCGCGATGCTTATGAAACAGATGCGCAGAGACCCATTGTTCCTGTAGGATTATGGGAAAAATGCCCTCAGTGCCAAACGATCATTTACAGCAAATCCTTGGGAAAGGCAAAAGTATGTCCGCACTGTGGCTACAATTTCCGGATTACGGCCTATGATCGGCTGAACTTGATCATTGATGAAGGCACTTTTTACGAATGGAACGCGGTCATGCCTGCAGAAAATCCGTTAGATTTTCCGGGCTATGATGAAAAATTATTGGATGCCAAAGGAAGAACCGGTCTGGATGAGGCTGTCATAACCGGAACGGCTGCCATCGATAGGAAGAGGATCGCGTTATGCGTGATGGATTCCAATTTCATCATGGCAAGCGTGGGGAAAGTCGTCGGCGAGAAGATCACGCAGGCATTTGAGCGTGCGACCGAAGAACAGCTGCCGATCATCGTCTTCACGGCTTCCGGCGGGGCCAGAATGCAGGAAGGCATCATGTCCCTGATGCAGATGGCCAAAGTGAGCATAGCGGTATCCAACCATAGCCATGCGGGCCTCCTGTATATCGCCGTACTGACGGACCCGACGACGGGTGGGGTGACGGCAAGTTTTGCGACGCAAGGGGATATTATTCTGGCTGAAGCAAGCTCTACGGTGGGGTTTGCCGGGAAAAGGGTCATCGAACAGACCATCAAAGCAAAACTGCCGGAAGGCTTTCAGACGGCGGAAAAAGTAATGCAGAATGGCTTCATCGATAAAATTGTTATCAGGAAAGACTTAAGGAAGACATTGCAACATATATTGGCGTTACATGATCCAGAAGAGATGGGTGATGAAAAGTGAATGATGTGCAGAAAATCATACAGGCAGCAAGGAGCATTTCACGCTTAACAGCATTGGAGGTAATCGATGGCATTTTTGATGGGTTCATCGAATTCCACGGGGATCGGCGCTTCGGCGATGATCCAGCAGTTGTGGGCGGCATCGCCAGCTTGGAAGGCATGCCGGTTACCGTCATCGGAACCCAGAAGGGGCATGATGTCACTGAGAATGTCTATCGTAATTTCGGATCGCCGCATCCAGAAGGGTATCGAAAAGCAACCCGGCTGATGCGGCAAGCAGATAAGTTCAACCGCCCAATCATCACCTTCATCAACACGGCGGGCGCCTTCTGCGATGTGGAATCGGAAGAGCGGGGAATCGGCGACGCCATCTCCGAATCGTTGCTGGTCATGAGCCAGGTGAAAGTGCCGTTGATCGCCATCTTCATCGGTGAAGGGGGGAGCGGCGGGGCCTTGGCTTTGGCGATGGGCAATGAAGTGTGGATGCTGGAGAACAGCATGTATTCCGTCCTTTCGCCGGAAGGGTTCGCTTCGATCTTATGGAAGGAAAGCTCCCGCTCGGAGGAAGCCGCACTCGTCATGAAGTTGACGCCGGATGATCTGCTGAAGCTGGATATCATCGACAGAATCATACCGGAAAGAAGGCCGGATGAGCTGTTGCCTGATCTGAAGACGGAGCTGATACGGTCGTTGACGAAATGGAGACGCTTGAGCCCGGTCGAAATTGTTGCGCAAAGGCAAGAGCGTTTCCGGAAATTTTGATGCGGTCAGGTTGTTCAACCGATATTCTGAAAGGTTCAAGTTCGTTATGGGGGAATCTGATGTGGATAAAAAAATAGGAATTGTAACAATCGTTGATTATAACAATTATGGAAACAGACTGCAGAACTACGCTACGCAACAAGTGCTGAAAAAGGTTGGCTACGAAGCGGTGACCCTCAAAAATGAAGTGGTCCCTTCCAGACAGGATAAAAGCTTATTTGAAAAAATTCGGGACAAAAAAGTAACGAAGCTGCCTGCCGCCGTCATCAAGAAAATCCAGTATGAGAAGAACAAGGAGATACATGATTTGCGGCGGGAATGTTTTATCGGCTTCACCAATAAAAACATCGCAGAGAGCGACTATGTGATCTCTGAAAACCGGATGCCGGCTGATTTGTCGGATCGCTTCGCTTATTTTGTAACGGGAAGCGATCAGGTCTGGAACCCAAGGTATCGCTACGGGTCTTCGATTGATTTTTTGACTTTTGCCGACAAAGAAAAAAGAGTGGCGCTTTCGCCCAGCTTTGGCATTTCCGAAATACCCGTGAAGTTTCAACCGCGTTATATAGAATGGCTTTCTGCATTCAAGGCCTTATCGGTAAGGGAAGAAGCCGGGGCAAACATCATCAAGGAGCTTACGGGAAGGGATGCAGAAGTGCTCGTTGATCCAACCTTATTATTGGACAAACAGGAGTGGCTTGAAATAGCGCATGAAGCAAAAGGGAAACCGAAAGGGAAGTATCTCCTGACTTATTTTTTAGGGAATATCAGTAAAACGGACCGAAACTGGATCGGCCAAGTTGCGAAAGAAAATCATCTGGAAGTGGTGCATTTAGCGGACCCGAAGGATAAAAAAAGCTTCATTACCGGCCCTAGCGAGTTCATCGACTACATCTCTTCCGCAAGTTTGGTCTGCACAGACTCCTTCCACGGTTCCATCTTTTCCATCTTAATGGAGACGCCGTTTGTCGTTTTTGAGCGGACGGAAAACAGTAAAATACAGATAGGCTCCCGGATGGTCACCTTATTGAAAACGATGCATCTGGAGGGCCGCCATTTCAATGAAGTGAGCAAGCAAGCGGATATTTTTCAAATGGATTTTGCTCATACCGGCGAGATTCTTTCCAGAGAAAAAAAGCGAGTGGATGATTATCTCACCAAAGCTTTCCAATGAGTGAACAAAGAAGTGCCGTTGTTCAGCAACGAAGCGGAATATTTCAATTTGCCAAGATGACAAGAGGCGTATGGATATGGAAAATGATCAGGAAGAGCTTTATCAAACAGTCATTGCCAACAAGTATTGCATCGGTTGCGGGGTGTGTGCCGCATCTGAGGATTCGCCTTTTGACATGGCATTCAATGAAAAAGGGCAATATCAGCCTGTGATGAAAGAGCGACAGGCAGCTGAGGCTTACGTGGGCAATCTTTGTGCTACCTGCCCCTTCTCGGACCAGTGCCGAAATGAAACGGAAATAGCGGCAAGCCTGTTTGGCGGATCAGCCGGGATCACCTTTAATGACTATACCGGCTATTACTTGAACACGTATGGAGCCTACGTAAAGGGCGATGCATTCAGGGAAAAAGGCAGTTCCGGCGGGATGGGGAACTGGATTGCGGCAAAATTATTGGAGGATGACTTGGTTGACGCCATCATCCATGTGAAAGAGGCGAAGGATGGCAGCGGCAGGCTGTTCAGCTATCAAGTTTCCACTACTGTCCCCGAGCTTTTGGACGGGGCCAAATCAAAGTATTATCCGATCGAATTATCAGCTGTCATCAAACAGGTCATGGCCAATCCGGGGCGCTATGCCATCTTCGGGATCCCCTGCTTCATAAAGTCGGTCAGACTGCTTGCTGAGAAAAACAGGATTTTTGATGAACGAATCATCTTTACGATCGGCTTGGTGTGCGGCCATTTAAAGAGTGACCAATTTGCAAAATCCATCGGTTGGCAAATGGGGATTGAGCCCGATAAGCTAACGGAAATTGATTTCCGACAGAAAATCCCGGGCAGAAAATCTTCGGATTATGGTGTTGAAGTAAGCGGCGAGGTCGCTGGCCAGGCTGTCACGAAGACTGCTTTGACAAGGGATCTGTATACGACCCATTGGGGGGACGGCTTATTCAAATACACTGCCTGCGATTATTGCGATGATGTTTTGGCAGAAACGGCCGATGTGACGATAGGGGATGCCTGGCTGCCGGAATATGAAAAAGACAGCAACGGAACGAATATTGTCGTCGTCAGGAATCAAATCATACAGGATGTCATCGACAGACATCGGGAAGAGTTGTTCCTTGAAGCGTTGAGCATGGACAAGGTGTACCAATCACAGGCTGGCGGTTTCCGTCACAGAAGGCAAGGGCTTGCCTATCGCTTATATCTCAAGGATAAAAAGGGCGAATGGCGGCCGCAAAAAAGGGTTCAAGCCAGTGCTGATGCTACAGCCAAACGGAAAAAAATATATGTGAAGCGGATGGCTTTGGTTGAGGAAAGCTATCGCGCCTATGAGGCAGCGGTTAAGGCCGGCGATTTTCAGTACTTCATCACGTACATGAACCCGATCTTAAAAGATTACCAAAAGGTAAATGATCGGCCATTCGTCATCCGGGCACTGGGGAAAGTGAAGCGGATATTCCTGGATCCCCTGCGGAAATAAGGAATGCCAGAGTCGTTCAGCTGCTGTTTTCGCAGGATGAATAACATCTGAAAAGTCAGGGTATTCCGTGAGTCGATTGTTGAAAGGAGGGGATAAGGTGAATGCATACAAAAAATTATTGAGTAACTCCTTCCTTTTTGCAATCGGCAACTTGGGGAGTAAAATCATCTTATTTATCCTTGTCCCCTTGTATACGTACTATTTGACGACTGCTGAATACGGATTCGTGGATATCGTTACGACAACCACCAACTTATTGTTGCCGATCCTATCGGCCAATGTGTTTGAAGCAGTCTTGCGGTTCGCGATGGATAAAGAGGAATCGCAAAGCGAAGTTCTGTCCAACAGCTTACTGGTGGGGGGATTGGGAGCGCTCGTGGCTGTTTTGCTTTATCCGCTCCTGGCGCTGCTGAAGGTCGACCAGGAAATGCTGAATTATATCTATGTCATTTTGATATTGCAGGTGTTTCAAAATATTTTTTCACAATTCGCCAGAGCGCTTGGGGAAATAAAGGTTTTCGCCATCAATGGCATTTGGATGACGCTCGTTATGAGTATTGCCAATGTGGTTCTGTTGACGCGCTATCATATGGGGATCGCCGGCTATTTGCTCAGCATTGTCATCGCGAATATAGCTTCCATCCTATACTTGATTGTGGCTGTGAAAATATGGAAATACATGAGTCTCTCCAGTTTAAACAAACCGCTTGTAAAAAAAATGTTGGCCTATGCGGTGCCGATCATCCCCAACAGCATCATGTGGTGGTTGATCAATGCTTCGAACCGGTATTTTATTCTGGGGTTCTTGACCGCCAGCGCGAACGGCATCTATGCGGTGTCCAATAAAATCCCCGGCATCTTGAGCATCGTAACCTCCATTTTTACCCAATCTTGGCAATTGTCCGCGATCGAAGAATATGAGAGCGAATATAAATCGGAGTTTTATTCCAAAGTATTTAACTACTATTCCTCCTTGCTGTTTCTAGGGACGAGCGGCATCTTGGTTATCTTGAAATTTTTCATGGCGCACTTCATTGCGCCGGAATACTATGAAGCCTGGCAATCGGTTCCCTTCCTGTTGCTGAGTGTCGTCTTTTCGAGCTTCTCCTCTTTCCTTGGCACCAATTATTTAGCCGCAAAAGAGACGCGTGGGGTATTCCGGACTTCTGTTTACGGCGGCTTAGCGAGTCTGGGGTTTAATTTTTTGTTGATTCCCTTTTTTGGCCTGATCGGCGCTGCTGTGGCAAGCATGCTAAGTTTTGCAATCATGTGGGTTCTGAGGATCTTTGACACGAAAAGATACATAGATACGGCCATCGATGCAAAAAACATGATCATCAACCTCGCGCTGACAGGAATTCAAATCGGCATCTTGTTTTTGAATCTGAAATATGAAGTCCTGATGGAAATGACACTGTTTATTTTCCAGTTCATCAACAATAGAACGTTACTGTCACCGTTGAAGGGAATAACCAAAAAAATGAATAAAAACAAGGAATGATCAGGGGCAGAAGCTAGCATCTGATACGTCCTGTTTCAAGTCTCCCTTGCTGCTGCACGCGCCAACTACCGACGGAACGAATCCAACAAACGGTTTATTGGGGCAAACTACAGTCTGTCGCCAGCCAAATAGAAACCTGTTAGGGAATGAAAGACGATGTTGTCTGGGCATCCCTTTAGCCAACGTTTTGGCTCCGAAGGAGGGCTTGAGATGAAATTAAAAATGATTGCGCTGGTTCCTTACATACTAATGCTTCTTATGTACGGCAAGCTGCCAGATATGGCACAAACGCTGAAAGCAGATATCGCCCTTCTCAACAGCAACAAGGACGTAACGGTAACGGAAATATCAAATTCCGGCAACACAGAGTCGGCAAAAAAGGAAATAAGCATTGACTCTTTCCCGAAATGGGAAACGGATAAGGATGACACAGAACGCATCCAAAGGGCGGTCGATTATTGCTTGGCGAATGGCAAGGATCTGTTCTTCCCAAGCGGCGGTTCTTATGTCCTGCGCTCAGTGGATGTTGATGCGGGGCTGAGGCTCGTCGGCTATGGTGCGACCTTCACATTGGCCGACAATCAACCCAAGTTCACAAGGATGTTCACAACCGAGAACAGAGCATGGAAATCGGCGAAGGCCTCCGATTATCTGATCTTTGAAGGGATGACCTTCGACGGGAACTGTTGGAATCAAGGCCCGTTCCTGAACTATGAAATGGAGCAGCAATTCGGCATCATGTATATGGGGTCGACCGACGGGACGGGCATGCTGCGCGGGAAAGTGATCAGTTGCCGCTTCCAAAACTGGGCCGCCGACGGGGTGCACATCTATACGAACGCGGACGTTGAAGTCACCGGAAGTTCTTCCATCAACTGCTTCAGGGGCGGAATTGTTGCCAGCGGGAGCCCATCCAACATCCGAGTGACCGATTTTGTCGCGGAAAAAGGCGAATTTGGGAAAGCGATGGACTTCGAAATCGATACCGCGGCCAAAATGAATCTCACCGTCGATTCGGTTCGGGCTTATCGGGGCGTCGACATTGAACTCTCCGAAGGCTCAACGGCTAAGGTAGAGGGATTGACTGTCGTTGACAGCTTAACAACCGTATATGGATTTAAGGATGAAATCACCATCAACAATTCCAGCCTGGGGCACCTCGAAGTCATCAATGCCACAAATACAACCATCAATAACAGCACCATCACCGCAACGCCAAGCACCACCGAAGACGTCGACGGAGCCTATGTATGGGTAGTGGATAGCTTTGACGCGTTGCCCAAGGAAGATTACTATACGGTATTCAATAACTGCACCTTTGTACGCTCGGACAAAGATAACCTAGTCGAAACGGGGAAAGAAATAAATGCAGTGAAGGGCTATTTCGGGAAAATTGCGCTGAATGATTGCACGATTGGAAAAGGTTTCACAAAAGGCTACTACGGGTTTGGCGTGGCATATTCCTATCTCACCAATGTCTTCTTTGACAGCGATACGGCAGTAGCCATGCAGCCGCTATCCTGGGCAAGAACCTACCAAGTGGTGCTCGACAATGTGCAATATGGGGAGAACAACAGCGTTCCGTATCTTTTTTTAGACTATATGGAGACGGCGCCTTATACGATTGTGGCGTTTAAAAATATGACAGTGGACAGCACCAAAGCAGGATACGCCGGCGCTGAAGCAATCGGCACCACCAAAATAGAGAGCAGCCGCATCATCTCCGTCGTTGCTGATCCCACTACCACCAGCGTTCCCGGTTTTATCGGCGACACCGCCAGACTGGCCACGCCCGTGGAAGGGCAAGCTTATGAGTGGGTGGCCACCACCAGCGATCCTATTGCCGCCACTTGGGAAGTATCCAAGCAATAGCTGCCATCAAACGTTTCGTTTTTATCAGCTATTGTTTTTTGCAGGTCAAATGAAGTGAATTATTTCGTTCTTCCTTTCTTTCAAGCTATAATAATATTAAATAGATACTTGCGAAGAGGGAGCGGTGTTGCACAGATTTTCTTTCGTTCTTGCCTAAGTGCAAGCAGCAGTCATATTTTTAATGCATCACAAAATGAAATCGTTTTAACAGTGCGTTTCTAGGAGTCTATCGCCACACTTAACAATGGAGGCTGATTTGAATGAAAAAGAATGTATTGGAGTATTTTGAAAACACGCTTTTGCAGTATAGGGACAAAACCGCTATAAGGGATGAACACAAAGAACTGACTTTCGGCGAATGGGAGCAGTGTGCCAAAAGGCTGAGTCTTTCCATCCGCCGCCAGTCGGAAGCCATGAGAAGGCCGATTGCGGTATTTTTGCCGAAAAGCGCCGACAGCCTCGTCGCATTTATGGGTATCCTGTACAGCGGGAACATTTATGCTCCCCTCGATGTCCATTCTCCGGCTGCCAGAATAAGAAACATCTTGGAACACTTGGAAGACCCGCTTGTCATCACTTCGGAGGAGCACAAGGAATCCTTACTTGCGATGGGTGTCGCTCCCGAAGACATTATCGGTATCGAGGAGGCTTACGACGAAGCGGTTGTCTATGACAACGCGGCTGTCCTTGCCCATCTGGACGGACTCATCGATACAGATCCCATCTACATCATCCACACATCAGGATCGACGGGCACGCCCAAGGGGGTCGTCATTTCCCACAAAGGTGTCATCAACTACATCGATTGGGCTGTGGCCTGCTTTGACATCACTTCAGAAGAAATCATCGGCAGCCAATCCCCTTTTTACTTCGATAATTCAACCTTGGACATCTATCTCTGTTTGGCTACCGCGGCAACACTTGTCATCATTCCGGAACACCACTTTGCCTTCCCGGTCAAGCTGATGGATTATGTCGCCTCACAGAACATCAACTTCGTTTTCTGGGTACCGTCGGTGTTGATCAACGTGGCCAATACCAAGGCCTTGGATCATGTCGATTCCAGCGGTCTGGAAAAAGTTCTGTTCGCCGGTGAAGCGATGCCGAACAAGCACCTCAATTATTGGCGCAGCAAGCTGCCGGATTCCCTGTTCGCCAACCTGTATGGCCCTACCGAAATAACGGTGGATTGCACCTATTATAAGGTGGAGCGGGCATTCGAGGACAGTGAACGGCTGCCGATCGGTTTTCCGTGCCGGAATGCCGATGTCATCATCCTGAACGAGGAGAACAAGGCGGTGACCGGAAGCGAGATGGGCGAACTGTGTGTGCGGGGCAGCTCCATCGCCTTGGGCTATTGGAATGACCAGGCCAAGAGCGATCAGGTCTTTATCCAAAATCCGCTCAACAACCATTACTTCGACCGCATCTATCGGACCGGCGATCTTGTCTACGTCAACGAATACAACGAAATCATCTATGTCGGCAGGAAGGACACCCAGATCAAGTATATGGGGTACCGGATCGAACTGGGCGAAATCGAAACGGCTTTGCTGAGCCTGAGCGGCATCCACAATTCCTGCGTCATTTACAACTCGGACCGGAAGGAAATAACCATGTTTTATGAAGGGGCCAGCGAACTCGGCAAAGCGACGATCAGAAAGGAACTGAGCCCGTTGCTGCCGAAATACATGATCCCGACCAAAATCATCATGCTGGAACAGTTGCCGTTGAATAAGAACGGAAAAATCGACCGAAAGACATTGGCTGCGGAGTGGCTGCACAATAGTTGAGGCGAGTAGCCGGAAGGAGGGGAAGGATCACATGGAAAAATTAGTGGCGATACTGAACGAAATACGGCCGGAATACGATTGGGAAAATGCGGATGACTTCATTGCGAATGGAATGCTGGATTCCTTCGACATCATCGTTTTGGTGACGGAGCTGGAGAGCGCCTATCCGATTTCTGTGGATGGAAGCGACATTTTGGCGGAGAACTTCAGCAGCTTGGAAGCGATTGCGGATCTGGTAAGAAAGAGCGGTGGTATTGTATGAATTTCAACTATAAGAACAAGCGGATCAGCGGCATTCTGACCGTGCTGCCGCAAAATGAAGTGCGATTCGAGGACGAAGCGGAAAACTATAATTTCTCCGTCAAACAGTCCATGAAGCTGAAAAAAATAATGGGCTATGATAAGCATCGGATCGTCGAAGGGGATACGAGCGTGTCGGATCTCTGCATATTCGGGATGAAGCATCTGCTGGATGAGGGCTTGATCAACGGGGATGACATCGATGCACTGATACTGGTTACCCAGACACCGGATTACTACATGCCTCCGACGAGCAATGTCATTCAGGGGGAATTGGGGCTGAAGCAGGATATGCTTTGCTTGGACATCAACCAGGGTTGCGCCGGCTATTTGGTGGGGCTGATCCAAGCTTTCAACATGTTGGAACAGGATACGATCAAAAAAGTGGCCTTGCTGAATGCGGATGTGCTCAGCCGCAGGACTTCCAAACGGGACCGAGGCAGCTATCCGCTGATCGGCGACGCGGCCTCGGTGACCATCGTGGAAAGGGATCTCGGCAATAGCCGGATCCATGCGAACCTGAAGATGGACGGATCCGGCTACAAGGAACTGATCATCCCCGCAGGGGGCATGCGGATGCCCGCCACCAGCGAAACGGGAGTGATGGAGGTGGATGAGGCCGGGAATTACCGAAGCCTGGACCATCTCAAAATGAACGGCGAAGCGGTCTTCAACTTTGTGCAGACAGAAATACCGCCGTTGGTCGACAGTCTGCTTGCGGCTGCCGAAACGTCGAAAGAGGAAGTAGATTATTTCATGTTCCACCAACCGAACCGGTTTATGCTGGAAAAATTGGCCGACAAGATGGGCGTGGCGCGCGAAAAACTTCCGAACAATGTGGTCGAAAACTTCGGCAACTCAAGCAGTGTGACCATTCCTGTAAATATGGCCTTTAACCTGGGCGAAAAACTCCTGACGGATTCTTACAAAGTTTGCCTGTCCGGTTTTGGGGTCGGCCTTTCCTGCAGCGCGATGCTGATGGATATCGGGAACCTGGATTTTTGTCGGATGATTGAATATTAGACGCGAGGAGGCGAGGAACTCATGGAAAATTTCTATGATGAATTTGCGGAAATACTGGAAGTGGACGAAGTGACGAGGGAAGATTTGTTGGATGATTACGAAGGCTGGGATTCCCTGGGGCTGCTGTCCACCCAGATCATGGCAGAGGAAAACTACGGTGTGAAGATCAGCAACGGGGACATAAAGGGCCTGGCGACTGTCGGGGATATCGAAGATTTGATTCAATCAAGAAGAAACGCCGGATAAGGGGGACGACCAGTTGAAAACATTGTTAATCGTTGGGGCAGGCGGTCTTGGCCGCGAAACATACCAGTGGGTTTCCGACCAGGAAAAGGTAGAGAAAAGATGGGATGTCATCGGCTTTTTGGATGATGACCCTACTGCGCTGGATAACTACACGCTTTCCGCTAAAATCATCGGAACCGTCAAAGATTATAAACCAAAAGAGGGTGATGAGGTCATCTGTGCCATCGGGGACACGGAGGTGATCGCAGACATCTGCCCAGTCCTTGTGGATAAGGGGGCGGTTTTTGCGACGGTCATCCATCCGACCGCCTTGCTGGCGGATACTTGCCAGATCGGCAAGGGCGTCATCGTAGGTCCTTATGCCATCATTTCAACGGATGCAAAAATTGCCGATTTCGTAGTTGTGAATTCCTACGTCAGCGTCGGCCACGATGTCACCGTTGAAAAGGGCTGTGTCATCAGCGGCTTCAGCGATCTGATGGGCTTCACTGCCTTGGAAGAGGGTGTGTTTTTGGGCAGCGGCGCCCGCTTGCTGCCGAGTGTGCAGGTCGCGAAAAATGCCAGAGTCGGCGCTGGAAGCATCGTCCTCAGAAATGTTAAGGCGAATACGACGGTTTTCGGCAATCCGGCGAAAGTAATTTCCACTCCCTGAAAGGAGAGAACGTCAGTAGCTGTGAGCGACAAGGGGGAAGTGAAAAAATGAGTAATCCGGTAGTCGTCTATGGAAGCAAATTTTTAGCAGAAATGCTGTATTATGATTCCTTAAACCATTCAGATTTCAAGATTGAGGCTTTTGCCGCAGATGAAGCGTATGTGGCTGAAACGGGCTATTATTTAGGTTTGCCGATGGTGGCGGTGGAAACAATCACGGAACGTTACCCACCTTCTTCCTACGATATGATTGTTTTGACGACTTCTTTCCATGATATGCGCAATCGGGAAGGCATGTACACAAAAGCGAAAGCCTTAGGATATACGCTGCGAAATTATATCAGTCCGTCCAGCATCGTTTCGCCAGGCTTAGAAATGGGGGATAACAACCTCATTTTTGAACAAGTATTCCTGGGGCACAGAGGGCAGCTGGGTTCAGGCAATATCATTCGGCAACAAGTTTATGTAGGCCATGAATTTACGGTGGGAAACAACAATGTCATCAGTTCAGGTTGCACGATCGGCGGAGAATGCCGCATCGAAAACAACTGTTATATAGGGTTGAATGCCACTATTCTGCATAAGCTTACGATTTCTGAAGAAAGCTTGGTTGGAGCAGGAAGTGTCGTGATAAGAAACACAGAACCCTTTTCAAGGAACGTGGGAAATCCAAGCAGGGTTTTGAGTTACCACAAGGAAGGGTTAAAGGTGAATCTATAACATGGATAAAATAATTGTAAATTTCACCCCGACCGGCATGATACCAACCAAAAAAGATACCCCTTATGTACCCATTTCGCCCGAAGAAATCATCCGTGAGGTTAAGCAGGCTTGGGAATTGGGCATTTCCATGGTGCATGTGCATGCCAGAAACAGCGACGATGAAAAACCAACCTATCGAAAGGAAGTCTATGCTGAAATCATTGCGGGCATCCGGCAATTCGCGCCGGAACTCGTCATCTGTGCTTCGACATCCGGAAGGAACTTCAATACGTTGGAAGCCAGAACGGACGTTTTGTCGCTTGAAGGCGATTTGAAACCGGATATGGGCAGCCTGACACTCAGCTCCCTGAATTTCAACAGGACCACCAGTGTAAATGACCCTTCCATGATTGTTGCCTTGGCTGAACGGATGAAAGAAAACGGCATTCGGCCTGAATTGGAAGCCTTCGATTTGGGGATGGTCAATTACTGCAACTATCTGATCAAAAAAGGGGCGGTGACTGCACCTTATTACGTCAATCTGATCTTGGGCAACATCGCCTGCGCCCAAGGGGATTTGCTGCATATCGGGTGCATGCTCAAAGACATTCCTGAAGACAGCCTTTTTTCGTTAGGCGCAGTCGGCAGCGACCAATTAAAAATGAATGCTTTGGGCATCACCATGGGCTGGGGCGTACGTGTCGGACTGGAAGACAACTTTTGGTATGATGAAAATCGGACACGGTTAGCAACGAACATGGATCTTCTGAATCGGATCCACAAGATTATTTCAGCAAATGAGAAAGAGGTCATGAGCTCCAAGGAACTGCGGCAAAAGCTCAATTTAGAGCCAGGATTTGGCAAATATGGCGTTGCCGGCTCCAACGCTTGAGGAAGTAGAGAGAAGGGATAATATGGAACATGCTTATCTGATACTGGCACATCATAATTTTGATACGTTAACCTTGTTGTTTCGGTTACTTGATGCGCCCAACAATAACCTCTATTTACATGTCGATGCGAAAGCACAGGGCTTTCATGAAGAAGAATTGCGAAGCGTTTTAAAGTCTTCGAAGTTAACCGTACTTCCTCCGCAGATTGTTTATTGGGGGGGATATAGTCAGATTGAAGCTACTCTGCGCTTAGTTGAGTATGCCCTGAAGGATGGGTTCGATTACTGCCATAGCATCACGGGGGTGGATCTCCCGCTGAAGACCCAGTCAGAAATAGATAGTTTTTTTACCAAACATGCCGGATATGAGTTCATCAATTATAGGCCGGAACGCTATGAATATGCCGAGTATAAATGCGCCTATTATCATCCCTTTGTGGAAACGAAATATAATCGCAAGTATAAGGCCGTGCGGCTTCTGGATCATGGGGTAGCCATGTTTCAAAAAACATTGGGTTTGAAGAGAAGCCAGACAAAGTTTTATCAAGGATCGGCCTATTTTTCGATCAGCGAAGAGTGCGCCAAGTATGTACTGTCAAAAAAAGATGAAATTAGGAAAAATTACCGGTACACAATCGGTGCAGACGAGGCTTATTTGCAGACTGTCATCATGAATTCCCCTTTTAAGGATCGACTGTATCGCTTCGAGGAGAAGTATTACGGGAACGCAATGTTGGTGGACTGGGATAGGTCCGAAAACAGGAACAATTCCCCTCATACATTCAGAATCAGTGATTACGACAATTTGATTGCGGTGGACGAAGGCATTTTATTTGCCAGAAAATTTGATGAGAACATTGATGCTGAAATAGTCAAAAAAATATTCCATTACATCGACGAAAGACAAAAAAGCGAAGGAAGCGACTACCGGACCCTGGCAGCAAAAGAGAATGATCAAACGGCGGTGAAATGAAGGATGCGGTCTTTCAGTGTCGAAGAGGGGGTTTCTCTTCGACACCCTGCTGTCGGGCATAGGAATGGTGGATGCTAATAAGGAAGAAGGAAAAAGTATGTATTATCAGCGCTATTTCAAAAGGCCCTTGGATTTCATGCTGTCATTATTAGCCATCGTCGCATTAAGCCCGTTTCTTCTTATCATCGCCCTGTTGGTCAGGGGGAAAATAGGCAGCCCGGTGCTGTTTAAACAAGAGCGCCCCGGACTTAACGAAAAAATCTTTTCCCTATACAAATTCCGCACCATGACGGATGCGAAAGGCGAGGATGGGCAGTTGCTGCCCGATGAGGCCCGTTTAACGCGGTTCGGCGAGTTGTTGCGATCGACTTCATTGGACGAATTGCCGGAACTGTTCAATATCCTGTTGGGGGATATGTCCATTGTCGGGCCAAGGCCGCTTTTGGTTAAGTATCTTCCCCTCTATGACGAACATCAAAAACGGCGCCATATGGTCAGGCCGGGATTATCCGGATTGGCGCAAGTGAACGGCAGAAATGCCATCAGTTGGGAAGAAAAATTCGATTTGGATGTTCGCTACGTTGATGACGTCACTTTTGTGGAGGATTGGAAAATCATCTTCCTGACCCTTAAGAAGGTTTTGACGAGAGAAGGCATCAACTCCGAAGCAGCTGCCACGATGGAAGATTTTAAGGGCAACGAAGGCGGCAGGGAAAAGCCGTTCGCATATGCGGAATCAGGGGGAACGGCCAACGAAGTTGGCGGATTTCCGCAAGATGGATTATAATACATTTCAAATAGCAACAGTTTTTTGATGGAAACGTCGGGTTTCTATGAACAACGATTTTCGAAATGTGGAAATGTAAGCGGATTCTAATGTGCTGAAGGCAGCGATGAAAAAGGATATTTCCGGAATAAAGGCAGGCGTGTGGTGGAATTGTTCGAATCCATGTGGATACAATGAAAAATGTCTTTTAGCAGCGGGAGGTGTTTTTTTTGCAACTATATCATTATCTATTTCTTTTTTCTCTACTATTGAAGCCATTCTATGTCTTCAGTTCCGGGGGGTTACAGATATCGGATCTATTTTTTATCCTGTCTTTCATCCTGTATGTCTTATTTGTGGGGAAAGGGGATAAAATCACCATCGACAAGACCGACAAGTGGCTTCTGTATTTTGTTTTCTTGGTTTTTGGCATTAATCTGGTCTATTTTCTGCTGTATGGAAGATTCGAATTCATTAGAGCGTCCCTGTACTATGTGTATAATTTTTTGACCGTGGTGTTTTTCAGGATATATTCTGAAGATGAGCGATTTCTGATGAATGTAGGGCGAGTCTGCAAATTGAACATTGTCATCCAGCTGCTCATCTATGTGCTGCACATCGGCAGATACTACTCAGAGAACCGATATATGGGAACGTTCAACGATCCGAACCAAATGGCTTTCTTCGTCTTCATGTCGTTGATCACCGCTCTCATCATCTCCAAGATAAGGCATACCAACTTGCATGTGCTGTATCATATCATCGCGATCGGATTGATCTTCCTTACTTCGTCCACCGGGATGCTGCTCGGGATGGCAGTATTCTATGCAGTCAGCGCAGCGCTGAAGCTCAGAATACTTGCGCAGCGCAGCCTTAATGTGAGGTTCATTTTAGGCACTACCGCCTTGCTGATGTTGGCATTGCTGTTCAGCTCGCAGATAGATGATTCCCTCACAAAACTTTCGGAAACTTCGATAATCGCTCGGGTTGAACAAAAGCTGGGCAGGGCCAATGGAACCGCTGTAGGTCCGACCAACCTCCAGGATCGGGGCATCGACAGGCTGTTGATCTATCCGGAAAAAATCATTTTCGGAGCCGGGGAAGGGTATCATAGCCGGTTTGACAAATCCTATTCCCGGAATGAAGTGCATTCGACCTTGTTGAGTATTCTATTCTATTACGGGATCGTGCCGACGCTGCTCTTTTTGTTCTGGTGCTATAAAAATATACGGGCCTTATCGGTGAATAATCTGGCGGTGGTCCTGGCGCTGTTCGTCGAGAGCCTCACCTTGCTGAATCAGAGGCAGCCCCTTTTCTGGATGATCTTCATCACCCTCAACATCCTGTACCAGCAGGAGTTGGCAGCGAAGAAGGCTATACAAAGCGACACCATCCTGACAGCGGGGCAGTGGGTAAACCCCATGGAATCGAACAGTCTGACGGGCATTTCAGAAAAATAGAAGGCAAGGAGAGGGCGTTCATGAGGATTTTATACGTTTCAACCATCTCGGACACCATCAATGCGTTTTTGGTGCCGCACATACACCTGTTGCTGGATGCGGGTCACACGGTGGATCTGGCTTGCAATGTAAGTGCGCCGATCAATCCAACGCTATTGGAACGCGGGTGCAAGATTTTCCCTATGAGCTTTCAACGTTCGCCTTTAAAGAAGCAGAACTACGGAGCGTACCAAAGTCTAAAGAAACGCATCGGGGATGGCAAGTACGATTGGGTGCATACGCACACACCAGTGGCTTCCACACTGACCCGGATTGCCTGCCGGAATATGCCGGATGTTAAGGTGATTTATACGGCCCATGGCTTCCATTTCTTTGAAGGTGCGCCGCTGAAGAATTGGCTGATTTATTATCCCGTAGAAAAATGGCTGTCCGGCTATACCGACCTGCTGCTCACCATGAACAGCGAAGATTATGGACGGGTTCAGAAAAAATTCCATGCCAAGATGGTTCAGTTTGTGAAGGGTGTGGGCGTTAATTTGGATAAATTCTCTGTTCCGACCGAAACGGAAAAGCAGGAGTTGCGTCAGGAATACGGCTTCGCTCCAGAAGACTTTATCCTTGTTTATCCGGCCGAACTGAGTTACAGAAAACATCAGGATTTATTGATCGAGGCGATGGACCGAGTGGCGCAGGATATCCCGAACAGCAAATTGCTGTTGATCGGCGATGGGCCAAACGAAGAAGCTTACCGAGAATTGATCAGCGAACGGCAGCTGGACGATCATATCGCGTTGATGGGATACAGAAAAGATGTCGCTAACTTGCTGATGCTTTCCGATGTGGCTGTCTCCTCATCCCGTCAGGAAGGACTGCCGGTGAACGTCATGGAAGCCATGGCGACCGGACTGCCTTTGGTGGTGAGCAATTGCCGGGGGAACCGGGATCTGGTCAAGGATGGCAAGAACGGATTTGTGATCACAGGTGATGCGCCGGAAACGTACGCCGCAAAAATAGGCCAGCTTTATGAAGATGGAAGCCTAAGGGAAACGATGAAAAAGGCCAATCTGGCGGATATCCAAAACTATTCCACCGAAAATGTATTGAAGGACATGGAAAGAATCTACGCAGAACTTCAATAGACTGGATGAGGGGTGTTGACAGAGCAGCAGCTTTCTCCACCAAAAAAGAGGAAAAAAGAGGGTGGGGGTGAATGCCATGCCAAAAATATCGGTCATCATGGGCGTCTATAATGGAGCCAGCAAACTGGGGACGGCGGTCGAATCAATAGTGAATCAGACGTTCACGGATTTTGAATTCATCCTGTGCGATGATGGGTCGTCCGATAACAGCGTGGAGATACTGGAAGGCTATGCAGCCAAAGACAAAAGAATCAAGGTCCTTCAGAATCCCCGCAACCTCAGTTTGGCTCCAACGCTCAACAACTGCCTGCAGGCTGCTACCGGAGAGTATATAGCCAGAATGGATGATGATGATATCTCACATCCGGAACGGTTTGAAAAAGAGGTGGCCTTTTTGGATTCGCATCCGGAATATGCCATCGTCGGCACAGGTCGAAATATCTATGACAGCGACGGTATTTGGGGGAATTACAACGGTGGGGGAGAAAGGTCACTGTTGGACATCTATCGAGGGAGGACTTTTCTCCATCCGTCCACCATGATGCGAAGGGAGGCTCTCCTTGCTGTCGGGGGATATACGATAGGGCCGGAAACCGAACGGTCGGAGGATTTCGATTTGTGGTGCAAATTGTACGAAAAAGGATACCGGGGCTACAATCTGAGCGATGTGTTAATCGATTACTATGAAGCCAGGGAATCGCACAGTAAACGCAAATATAAGTATAGAATCTATGAATACAGGTTAAGAAAAAAATGGCGGAAAAGGCTCGATTTGCCGCTGAAATACCAATTCTATGCCTACAAGACACTTGTTGTCGGTCTGGTTCCGCCAAAACTGTTGATGGCTTACCGTGAGTGGAAATATAAGGCCAGGTTGTGACAGCAGTCAAGGTTCTTGCTTCTTTCGTCCGTTTGGAATGATTCTGAGAAAACTGAAAGAGCACTGGGGGTGAGCGGATGTCCCGGACTAAAAATTCACTGATTAATTTAACGGCAGCGATGGTCGGGCAAGTGGTGGCGGTACCGATCGGTTTCGTGGCACGCATGGTTTTCATAAGAATCCTCGGTGCCGAATATCTTGGCATCAATGGGCTATTCACCAGTATCTTGACGATGCTTTCGTTGGTGGAACTGGGGATCGGCCCGGCAATCGTATTCAGCCTCTACAAACCGTTGGCGGAAAATGACACAAAAAAAGTGCAGGCCATCATGCAGCTGTATAAAAAGGCTTATACCATTATCGGCACAGTGATAGCCGTTTTGGGCATTGGCATTACCCCGTTTTTAAATTACCTCATCAAGGACATTCCAGACATTAAAAATATTGACATTATCTTTCTGCTGTTCGTAAGCAACTCAGCCATTTCCTATTTCTATGCCTATAAGCAAAATCTGATCATCGCTGATCAGCGGCGTTACGTGGTCACCATCTACCGCTATGCTTTTTTCTCGCTCCTCAATTTTTTGCAGATCGTCTTTCTGTACGCAACCAAAAACTATATCGTGTTTTTGGTTTTGCAAATCGTCTGCACGCTGCTGCAGAATCTCATGGTGGCAAGAAGTGCGGACAAGATGTATCCTTTTTTGCGGCAAAAAGCTGCAGAAAGATTGGATGGCGAAACGGTTCATGAAATCAAGAAGAATACGGGCGCGATGGTTTCGCATAAAATGGGGGAAATTGTGACAAATTCAACCGACAATATCGTGATTTCTGCCATGGTTGGGACCTTATGGGTGGGTCTGTATTCGAATTATGTATTGATCACCGTTGCCCTGAATGGGATAATGGGCCAATTTTTTACTGCGATAACCGCAAGCATCGGGAACTTGGGCGCAACGGAAAACAAAGGAAGGCTGCTGGCAGTCTTTCGGAGGGTCCAGTTTGCGACTTTCTGGATTTTTGGTTTCAGCGCCATTTGTTTGTTCTACCTTTTCAACCCCTTCATTGCGGTCTGGATAGGCAAAGCATACTGGTTGGCCATGGATACGGTGCTTCTATTGGCTATCCTGTTCTATGTTCAGGGGATGAGAAGAGCGGTACTCACCTTTCGGGAGGCGCTAGGCTTGTACTGGTACGATCGCTATAATCCCTTGTTTCAGACAGTGATCAATTTGGGTGTTTCGATCGCGCTTGCGCCGAAATTCGGCATTTCCGGGGTCATCATCGGGACGTTGATCAGCATTTTGACGACCTGCTTTTTGATAGAACCGTATTTTTTATACAAGAAGGGCTTTGATGCCCCTTTGAAATCCTATTATTTCAAATATGCCGTCTATACAGTGGCCACGGTGATGACCGGGGTGGCGACCGGGAAATGCATGGGGTTCATTACGGGGGACACTCTCTGGGCGCTTATCGAAAAATCCGTTGTTTGTTTGTCGGTTCCGAACATCATCTTTTTTGTGTTGTTTTGCCGTACGAAAGAATTCCGGTATTTCTTTGCACTGGCAAATCAGTTTGCGTTTAAAAAAGCAATGAAAAAAACAGAGTGATGCAGCAGGAAATAGCCATACAAAATGAATCTTTCCAGGTGGTTTGAACAGGGAAGAGATGATCTTTCATGTTATAATCAGGGTAAATATAATACCCTCCATCTTCAACGCAATATGGCAATCTCATCGATTAAAAGGCTGTTTGTTGCATATACAAACCTCGCACGGTTTATCATCTTCACATTCTTTTCCTCCTTTTCCCTTCATTTCAATCCTAAACCCTTACTTTTTTATTACGGGTTTACCTATAATCAAGCCTCCTTCATTTTTCATTAGTCAATCAGATTCTGCGTTGTTTTTTGTATTCGGAAGAATGCTCGCTCAGTGAGATGCATAAATCAAAGGCCAAACCTTGTCGCTTGATCATAAAATATTTGGAATGTAAGGTGGTGCAGGAAATGAAAACGTTATCCTTCAGAGGGAAAATGGTTGTGCTGATGGTTGCCGATATCGCGTGTATCACGTTGGCAGCTTTGCTGGCGTACTGGCTGCTCGAAGATTATATTGCTCTGCCTAATGGCTACTACTATGTGATGGTGGGAATAACATGCGGTATCTATATCCTGTTGGGAACAATGCGGCATTTGTTCTCGAATATGCCCTATTATACGGACATTCATGATGTAGTCGTAAATATCCAAATTTTGTCGATTGCCTTTTTGCTGTCAGCAGTCGTTTCAACCGGAATTTTTGACTTGGTGAGTCGCCGCTATGTCTTGTTGACCTATCTGTTTTGCTTGTTTTTTATACCAGGGATCCGGGTGGCATGGCGCATTTTTCACGAACACAACGAGGAACTTTCCAGCAGGGAACGTTCCGACGACAGAGGAAAGGTCAGAACGCTGTTGGTCGGCGCCGGGGAAGGCGGACGCCTTTTCATCTCGAGCCTGATGCATCGCCCGAATGAGATTGAGATCATCGGGATCGTCGATAGGGATGAGAAGAAGCGCAATTACCGCTTGATGGGCATCCCAGTGTTGGGGAGGGAAGAAGACATCCCACTTCTGGTGGCCGAAAATAACATCGATCAGGTAACGATTGCCATCCCTTCGCTGAAGCCAAAGGAAATGGAACGCATTTTGGATTACTGCAACCAGGTGGGTGTGACGGTGAACCAGATGCCGAAGATAGAGGACGTCATGACAGGTAAACTGTCCGTCAACCGTCTGCGCGATATCGATGTGGTCGATTTATTGAGCAGGGAAGAGGTCGAACTGAACAAAGAGTTGATTTCCGAAAATCTGAAGAATCAAGATATTCTCATCAGCGGCGCGGGCGGCTCCATCGGCTCCGAAATTTGCCGGCAAGTTGCGAAGTTCGAACCTAAGAGCATCATTCTTTTGGGACATGGCGAAAATTCGATCTACCTGATCCACAGAGAGCTGAATCTCCTCTATGGGAAGACGATAGATATCGTTCCCGTGATTGCGGATGTGCAGGACCGCAAGCTGATTTTCGAAGTGATGGCTCGCTACCAGCCGGAATATGTTTTCCATGCCGCAGCCCACAAGCACATTCCGATGATGGAATGGAACCCGCGGGAAGCGGTGAAGAACAATATCTACGGCACCAAGAACATGGCGGAAGCGGCTAAAGCAGCCGGAGTGAAGAGCTTCGTGATGATTTCGAGCGACAAGGCGGTTCGGCCGACCAACGTGATGGGTTCGACGAAGCGGCTTGCGGAAATGATTGTGACGGCGCTGAACGAACCCGGCAAAACGAAATTTGCGGCGGTGCGTTTTGGAAACGTCTTGGGAAGCCGCGGCAGCGTCATACCCGTCTTCAGGGAACAGATAGCGAAAGGCGGTCCCGTGACGGTGACCGATTTCCGCATGGTGCGTTATTTCATGACCATTCCGGAAGCAAGCCGCTTGGTCATCCAGGCTGGTGTACTCGCAAAAGGGGGAGAGATCTTCATCCTCGATATGGGAGAACCCGTAAAAATCGTCGATCTGGCCAAAAAAATGATCAAACTGTCCGGCTACACGGAAGGAGATATCCCGATTGTCGAAACAGGGATACGCCCTGGTGAAAAACTCTACGAAGAGCTGCTGGCAGACGAAAGCATGCTGGACAGCCAAGCCTATGAAAAGATATTTGTCGGAAAAGCATCCACCTATAAATTGGAAGACACCCTCGCCTTTGCGGACGAGCTCGTTCAGCAGCCTGTCGGAGAGCTCCGGCAAAACTTGATCGACTATGCCTGTGAGCATCAATGATTGTTTATTTTAGGAAACACATAAAACGCCCTAAAGAAAACCCCATCAATACCTTCAAAAGAAATCCTCAACAAAAAACACCAGAACGAAACGGAAGATAAAACCTCAAAAGATCATTCAAAGAAAAATCCTAAAAAATGGCCTAGCTTATTTTGAATGGACAGTCTATTCCTCAGTTTTGACGCCTATCGAAGGGAGACGGTTTATTTATGTCGGAAAAAATAGATAAGAAAATATTGTTGGCTTCCCCTCATATGTCGGGAAACGAAATGGGCTACATCCAAGAGGCATTCGATACGAACTGGATTGCTCCGCTTGGTCCGAATGTCACTGGATTCGAAAAGGAAGTATGCGCCTATACGGGTGCAAACTATGCGGATGCCCTTTCTTCCGGTACGGCAGCCATCCATATGGGGCTGATGTACCTAGGTGTGGGCAAAGGGGATATCGTCTTTTGCCCATCCCTGACCTTCTCCGCTTCCGCCAATCCCATCATCTATCTAGGGGCCACACCGGTCTTCATCGATTCGGAAAGGGAATCATGGAATATGTCGCCGGTCGCTTTGGCGAAAGCCTTTGAGAAATATCCTAATCCCAAAGCGGTTATCGTCGTGAATCTATACGGACAATCCGCTGATTACGACAAACTGAAGGCGATTGTGGACGAACACCATGTTCCGATACTGGAGGATGCCGCCGAGAGTCTGGGCGCTACCTACAAAGGGGTGAAAACCGGCACGATAGGAGAAATCGGAATCTACTCCTTCAACGGAAACAAAATCATCACAACGTCGGGCGGCGGGATGTTGGTGGCCCGCGAGAAGAAAATAATCGAGAAGGTGGAATTTTGGGCAACACAGGCAAAGGAACAGGCGCCCTATTACCAACATAAGGAAATCGGCTATAATTACCGGATGAGCAATGTCGTCGCAGGAATCGGCCGGGGACAGTTGAAAATATTGGATGAACGGATCGCCAAGAAAAAATACATCTTCGATTATTATGCGGATGCCTTCCAGGACTTGGAGGAGTTGGAGATGATGCCGATTGCGGCATACGGTGAACCGAATTATTGGCTCAGTTGCGTGACGATCAAGCCGGAATATGAGGTGCGCCCGAAAGCCTTGTTGGATTATCTGGCATCCAAAAATATTGAAGGAAGGCAAATCTGGAAACCGATGCATCTGCAGCCGGTCTTCAAAGGGGGGGACTTCTTCAGCCACAACCCAGAAGGAACGAGTGTAGCGGAGGACATCTTCGCCAGAGGATTGTGCCTGCCGTCGGATACGAAGATGACGGATGAGGATCTGGAGAGGGTCGTGACGCGGGTCAGCTGGTTTTTTGGGGCAGAAGCCGCGCGTAGGTAGGCTGGCGTTTTTACAATGAATCCATAGGGCGATTCCTTTCTAGTAGCTTGGAAAATGTGATATAATGAAAACGGATACAGGAAGATGATGCGATAAAAGGACCAGCTATATATTGTTTTGTTGTCCGCTTTCACAAGGCTGATGAAGTCAAAGGCCAAACACTAGGAGGGAAAGCAATGAAGGAAGAAGTTTCTTTAAAAGACCTTATGGCAATAATAAAGCAAAGAATGTGGATCATCATCAGCTTTGGCACACTTGGTCTTCTGCTCTCGGCAGTCTATACATTTCTGATTGTGACTCCCATGTACGATTCCACCACGCAATTATTGGTGAACCGTACAAATGATGGAACCAATAGTATCCAGCTCAATGATATCAACTCGAATGTACAAATGATCAACACTTATAAAGACATCATAAAAGGTCCGGTCATATTAGAGGGTGTCAAAGAAAAGCTGAATCTTGACTACACAGTCGAACAATTGGCTGAAATGATAGTGATCGGTGTAAACCAAAATTCACAAGTTTTCTCGCTGACTGTTACGGCACCGAATGCTGGCGAAGCAGCTGAAATTGCCAATGGCATTGCAGCAACATTCCAAAGTGCCATTTTTGACATCATGAATGTCGAAAATGTCAGCATCATTTCCGGCGCGACCGTCAATTCAAAACCTGTTTCTCCTGTCGCAGTGAATAATTTGGTGATAGGGCTGGGCGTAGGCCTGCTGTTCGGGTTCGGAATAGCTCTGCTGCGCTATGCATTGGATAAAACAATCGATGATCATCAGTTTGTCGCACAAACTATCGGTTGGCCAAATCTGGGCGTCATTTCGGAATTGAATAAGGAAGAGCTTCTCGCCATTTCGAATATGCCCAAAAAAGAGAGAGTCCCCGTTCCGCAAATACGTAAAAGTGATTCGACAGGCAATCTGGAAACAGCTAAACGAGAGCGAATCGGCGATCTGGAAATGCGCACATCCGAAGATATTGCCATTAAGGAAACGTCAAAAGAGAAACCCGTGGACATCGCCGAAAAACGCAAGAAAAAGACTGACTCCATGCCGGGCGGGATACATAGAGAAAAGCTTACCACTGTTTCGGAGATGACCAGAGAGAAGATTGGAGCCATTCTGAAAAATGAGTCCAGTCAATCTGCAAACGCCGGTAGTGAAAGGGGAAAGTAAAGATGGCTAAAAAACAAACGAAACAACCGCGAAAACATCACGGCTTGATTACAGTGGCTTTGCCGAATGCTGCTGTTTCAGAACAGTTCAAAACATTGCGGACAAACATCCAGTTCTCGATGGTGGACAAGAAAATGAAGTCGTTGGTTGTCATTTCCGCTACGCCTTCTGCCGGTAAATCAACCGTTGCCGCGAATTTGGCCGTAACCTTTGCCTTACAAGGGAACCACGTTTTGATTGTGGACTGCGACTTGAGAAGGCCGACTGTTCACCGAAATTTTAAATTGGCGAACGGCTTTGGCTTGACGACCCTTTTGACGGACCAATCGGGATCCGTTGAAGACTACCTGCATGATTCTGACGTGGAAGGCTTATCGGTATTGACCGGTGGACCCGTTCCACCAAACCCTGCGGAGCTCCTATCGAGCAATCGCATGCGGCAATTGGAAAAAGAATTGGTGGAAAGGTTTGATCTCGTCATTTACGATACCCCGCCATTGCTTGGTTTCACGGATGCACAAATTTTGGCTAGTCGTGAGGACGGCACCATTTTCGTAATTCGTCATGGCGTAGACACAAAGGAAGACATCTTCAAAGCGTCTGAATCACTTAAAATGGTGAATGCAAATGTTTTGGGTGTTGTCTATAATCACGTGCCAGTCACTTCAAAAGACCATGGCTACTACTATTATGGCTATCACGATGAAGAGTGATAGGAATGGGGGGGATTTCCTCCTCGCAAAACAAAGGTGATTTCATGGGAAATTGCCTTTTTTGTGTCTCATCATTTTGCGAAGATGATTACGGCCATCAAAATGTAGCGCGACTGACATTGTTTCGATGGTAAGGGCGTTTTGGATGCTGAGTTAAAAATGGAGGGGAAGCGATATGGAAAATAGGAATGTTTTATACGATGAATTAAGAGAGAAAACCCGTTCTCAATTATTGAATTATCCGGAATTTGACATTAAAGTGAAAGCCGCAGATGTGATAAAGTCGATTATTTATCCTGGGTATAGGGCTGATAAAAGTAAATTTCAATGGCCAAATGGACTGTTGGCATTAGCACTCGAATGGTCTCATCGTACTTCCGAAGACAAGGATGATTTGGAGCATTTAATAAGATACTATGACAAATGGATTGAGAAGGGAGCTTCCGTTGACTTCATAGATCAAGCTATTAATGGGTATACACTAATCTATTTGTATGAAGTGACGAAACAGAATAAATATAAGGAATTGCTGGATTATATTCTACAATTTTTATTGGACCATCCTAAAGTAGGGGATGAAAGTATACCGTACCGGATAAACATATCCAACGATATCTACATTGATGGACTCGGGATGGTTTGCCCCTTCTTATGCAGATATGGGAGTACATTCCATAATAGAGAGGCCATCAATCTGGGGGCCAAGCAGATCGTCAACTATATTCATAATGGCATGGATGATAATACAGGGTTACCCTATCATGGTTACAATCCCCATCAAAACACCAAGCTAGGAATAATAGGCTGGGGTAGAGCGGTGGGTTGGCTATTGATCGGCATGATTGATAGCCTAGAATATATACCGAAAGATAATATGTATTATGACCAAATCAAGGCCGCTTTTAAAAAAATTGTCAGTGATGTTGTAACCTTTCAAAATAAAAACGGCCATTTCACTTGGCAATTGAGCGCAATAGAAGGGGCCTCGGATACCTCGGCGACTTCTATGATTTGTTACGCGATAAAAAGGGGCATGATACTGGGGATTTTGGATTCTGCATACATAGAGATTACGGATGTCGCTTTGGATTATCTGCATGAATCTGTAGAAGATGGCTTAGTTTCAGGCAGTTCTGCGGAATGCAGGGGTTTTAGCATGTACCCACAAAAATATGAGGCTTATCCATGGGCTCAGGGTCCAACTACAGCACTTACAGCACTATCAACTGTTCCGTCCTGATCAATTGCAAAAGGGGAATCTTCCAGTGAAACAGCGTGATTTTCGGTTGTCGATGAAAATTATTTAACCATCTTTCCTATTTCATGTATAATGAGAAAGAATACTATACAGGAAGAGGATAGAATACATATGATAACTTTAAAATCAGCACGTGAAATTCAATCCATGGAAGAATCTGGAGCCATTTTGGCAGGCATCCATGAGGAACTGCGCGGTTACATCAAACCGGGCTTGACGACGAAAGACATCGACCAGTTCGTGCAAACGCGCATCGAGGCGGCAGGCGCCATCTGTGAACAGATCGGTTTCGAAGGCTACGAATTTGCGACCTGTACAAGCGTCAATGACGAAATTTGCCACGGTTTCCCGAGCGATAAATTCGTCCTGAAAGACGGCGACCTGATCAAAGTGGATACAGTCGTGAACTACAACGGCGCGATGTCAGATTCTTGTTGGAGCTACGTGGTGGGCAATGCGACGCCGCAAGTCAAGCATTTGATGGAAGTCACCGAAAAAGCATTGTACCTAGGCATCGAACAAGCCAAAGCGGGCAACCGCATCGGTGACATCGGCCATGCCATCCAAACATACGTTGAAAGCGAAGGCTTTTCCGTTGTCCGTGAATTCATCGGCCATGGCATCGGACCAACGATGCATGAAAGCCCATCTGTTCCCCATTACGGCGATGCCGGCAAAGGCTTGCGCCTGAAAGAGGGCATGACCATCACCATCGAACCGATGGTGAACACGGGAACCTGGAAATCAAAAATGGACGACAACGGCTGGACAGCCCGCACGAAAGACGGCGGCTTGAGCTGCCAATTCGAACACACCATCGCCATCACCAAAGACGGCGCAAAAGTGCTGACGCAACAAAAATAAACAAAGTTGCTGTTCCGCTAATCTATTGAAACAGATTAACGGAACAGTTTATCTTCGAATAACGAGAAAACGATTACATATAATGAAATGTGATGTAGTCAATATTCGGATAAATTCAAAGGCTGTTTTGGCGCTGTGTGGCGAGTTTAGGACATTGCGGTTATCTTGAGACGGCAATCACGGGAATCTTCTGAAAGAGACCGTTTTACTTTAGTCTTCCGTAAAATACTTATAGTTATTTCAAAAATGATATAGTACAATAAACTATAGTTGTGAAGCCTGTGATGCCGCATCCAGGCTTTTTATTTTCATGCGGTAATTATTAATCAACAGCTAGATATAAGGAGGAAATCATGGAAGAAGAAATTTCATTAAGCGAAATATTTGCGATACTGAAGCAACGGTTGGTCCAAATCATCATCTGGAGTCTATCGGGGTTGCTGCTTGCTGGTCTCTATACATTCTTTTTCGTAACACCGACTTACCAATCCACTTCTAAAATCGTGGTGAACCAAACGCAAAACGCGGAAAAGGCAATCACAAACACGGATATCCAGACTAACCTGAGTTTGATCAGCACCTATCAAGGGATCATCAAGGAACCGATCATTTTGCAGGATGTCATCACAAATACCGGTTCAAAATTATCGGTGGATCAGTTGCGCAGTAAACTGACGGTTCAAACGGAAGCCGATTCCC
Organism: Trichococcus palustris; assembly: GCF_900114465.1. Taxonomy (GTDB): domain Bacteria; phylum Bacillota; class Bacilli; order Lactobacillales; family Aerococcaceae; genus Trichococcus; species Trichococcus palustris. The sequence continues at coordinate 136,180 of NZ_FOTD01000004.1, forward strand.
TTGTGTTCGGTGTGACCATTACCGATGAAAATCCTTATACGGCCGCAGAATTGGCAAATGCGACGGCAAGCTCCTTCGAACAAAAAATCGGCGGCATTTTGGACGTCAACAATGTGACGATCCTTTCCGAGGCGGTCGCAAACACGAATGCCGTTTCACCCAATACGCCTATGAACTTGGTTCTAGGATTGCTGGTCGGCATGATGATCGGTGTAGGCTTGGCATTCTTGGCTGAATTCATGGATAAGACCGTGAAGGACGGCAAATTCATCGAACAGATGGGTTGGGTGAACCTAGGTACCGTTCTACAGATGAGCGAAGAGGACGTCACCTCGACAAGATTCTCGCCGGTAAAAGAAGAAACGACGACACGCACAACGACAAGAAGAGTATAGGAGGGGATAGATCATGTTTGGAGCTAACAGAAGAAAAATTAAGAAACTGGATAGTCAACAACGCAAAGGCTTGAGTCTGATTTCAATGATGCGACCAAAATCAGTCATTGCGGAACAATACCGGACGATCCGCACCAATATCCAATTCTCGATGGTTGACAAAAATCTTAAATCATTGGTTGTGACTTCTTCCGGTCCATGGGAAGGCAAATCGACGACGTCCGCCAACTTGGCTTCCGTTTTTGCGGACCAAGGGAAACGCGTCCTGTTGGTCGATGCCGACTTGCGTAAACCGACGCTGCAACGCACCTTTGGCTTGCACAATGTTGAAGGCTTGACCACACTGTTGACTTCACCGGAGAAAGACATTTCCGAAGTAATCAACAAAATCGAAGGAACGGCTTTATTCGCATTGTCAAGCGGCCCGATCCCTCCGAACCCATCTGAATTGTTGAACTCGAACCGGATGACGGTCCTCATCGGAAAGCTGGAAGAGGCCTTCGATATCATCATCTATGACATGCCGCCGATCACTTCCGTGACGGACGCGCAAATCATGGCAACGAAAACGGATGGCGTCATCTTCGTCATTCGCCACGGTGTTTCGCAAAAGGATGCCGTCAGTCATGCGAAAGGCCTGTTAGATATGGTAAATGCCAACGTCTTGGGCGTCGTCTTCAACGGCGTCGATAAAAAGACCAGCAGTGCCTATGATTATTATGGCTATGGTTATGGCTATGCTTATGGACATACGAGTGAAGGTGGAGCCTGATGATCGATCTGCATTGTCATTTGCTGCCTGGCATCGATGATGGCGCTCGTACATTGGAAGATTCCTTGGCAATGGCCGAAGTGGCCGTTGCTGAAGGCATCACCCATATCCTTGTGACACCGCACCACAAAAACGGCAAATATGAAAATGTAAAAGCAGACATCGTAACGTATACGGCTGAGCTGCAGGAAGAATTCGACAGACGGAAGATTGGGCTGACGTTGTTTCCGGGACAGGAAGTACGCATTTACGGTGAATTGCTTACGGATGTGGAAAACGATGAAATCCTCTTTACCGATGAAGAGAATCAGTATGTTTTGATCGAATTCCCGACGCTGGCGATTCCCCTTTATGCGGAATCGCTTTTTTTTCAAATGCAGCAAAAAGGCATCACCCCAGTCATCGTCCATCCGGAACGCAACCAAGACATCATCGCTGATCCGAATGTGCTGCTCCCTTATATCGAAAAGGGAGCCCTTGCCCAAGTAACGGCCAGCAGCTATATCGGCGTCTTCGGGAAAGACATAGCGGAACTGAGCAGCCGTTTGATTGAAGCGAATCTGGTGCATGTTTTGGCGTCGGATGCGCATAATACACGAGGCCGTTCCTTCCATATGCAGGAAGCCTTCGCCAAGCTGGAAAAGGAATTCGGAATAGAAAAGGTAGCTTTATTCCAGCAGACAGCAAAAGATTTGCTCAATGGGGATATCGTACAGACGGAAGCGCCAATGGAAGTACAGAAAAAAAAGCGATTCAATTTTTTTAAGAGAAGATGACGGAAAGACACAAAAATCAGAAATTTGATTCTTGTGTCTTTCTTTTTTTTCTGGCGGCAAACGAAATACCCTGTCCCAAATATTGATATTGTGTTACAGATTGCGGGTTCATATTGAATATTTATCCGTTTATTGGTAGGATAATGGGGATTACGCCCCGGCGATATGCATGCACGGAACAAGATTAGACGGCCTCCTTTTATCGGGGCTTGTTTTAGTATTCACATGATTTACTGTGCAAATGAATTTTTTAGTTCAGGGACGTTAGGAAAATTCCGGAAATGTTCATGTACAGATGATTTTTTGGGTAAACGGCGAAAAGGAAAAGAATCGCGTAGGTTTCGGTGAAAAGCCCTTTGCAACAGCAGAACTTTCAAAAAAGAAAGAGGAAATGCGGATGATGAATGAGTCAAGAAAAAAGAATAAGAGGAAGAAGAGGGCAATCAGAATAGGATTGTCTGTTTTATTGCTGTCTGTTGTAGGCGTAGCGGCCTATCTGGGCAAAGCCTACACTGATGTCGGAAGCACCGTTGATTCCATACACAACGACGTCAGCGTTGAAAAAATGCGCGACGAATCGGTGAATGTTGCGGAAGCGACCCAACCGATATCGTTCTTGCTGCTCGGTGCGGATACGGGTACGGCCGAAGAAGTACGGACGGAAACGGGGCGGTCGGATTCGATCATGGTCTGCACGATCAATCCGAATACACACACAACGACTTTGACGAGCATACCGCGGGATACCTATGCGGAAATCGTCGGCTATGAAGATTCGCACGATTATACCGGTACGTATTATGACAAGATCAATCATGCCTTCGCTTTCGGCGGAACGGAGATGTCCATCAATTCCGTTCAGAATTTCCTGGATATTCCGATCGACTATTATGTCGAAGTGAACTTTGATGGCTTGGTTGATGTTGTCGATGCCGTTGGCGGCATCGAAATCACCAGCCCTTTGACGTTTGATTTTTACGGTCCGCAATTCATCGAAGGGGAAACCAGGGTATTGAACGGCTTCGAAGCCCTGCAATTCTCACGGATGCGACACCAAGATCCGGAAGGCGACTTGGGCAGACAAAAGAGACAACAGATGGTGATCAAGGCGATTCTGGATAAAGTCTTGAGCATGGGCAGCTTGGTGAACTACCAAGACCTTTTGAAATCCGTACAAAAAAATGTGCAGACAAACCTGACTCTGGATGAAATCATTTCGATTGGCAGCGGCTACCGGAACGGGTTGAAGAATTTTGAACAAAACTACGTAACCGGCGAAGAAATGTACATCAATGACATCTATTATTATTATGTGAATCCGGAAGAAAGATTGCGTCTGTCCAATATGCTGCGTGACCAGTTGGAATTGCCGGAGATTACCTTGGATGGGCTGGAGACTTCGACGAACGAACCGTATTACAATCCTGATGTCTACTCAAACAGCGCCACAACGGACACTTCAGTCGATGCCTATACAACAGACACCTCTGTTGATTCGTCAACCGATTATCAAGGGTCTTACTATGATCCAACTGCGGGGACATCCACCTATTCAGATAATAGCTATGACCCAGCGACAGACACCACTTATTCGGATGCTTATACCGATTCGAGCTACTAAAACTGAAAAAATGATAGGCAGCAGGAAGGGTCGGGACAGGTGTCCCGGCCCTTTCCTGCTTTTGGAATAGCTGCTTCTCGGTGGATGCAAGGTTCTTAAGCAAGGAATTGTGCCGGAAAACCCTTTTCTTTTTCGTTAAGTTTCCTTTTTAACCTTTTTCATTTCCAACGTTTGTTTTATACTAGAGGGTGACTGTGAAAAAACGTAGCGGCCATGGGTGATTTGTGCCTTCATGGCGCCAAAAATAGAGAACAGAAAATGAACATGGGATTCGACAAGCCTGGGCCTTGCCCACCGGCTTTGTTCGAACCGATGGAGAGGGGATTTATCGTTGGACCCATTAGTCAGTATCGTTGTACCGATTTATAATGCTGGGCCTTATCTGGAAAGATGCATCGAAAGTTTAGTGAACCAAACCATAAGTAACATCGAGATCATCCTCGTGAACGATGGCTCGACGGACGACAGCCTGTCGGTCTGTGAAGCCTTCGCCAAACGGGATGGACGGATCATCCTGATCGATAAAAAAAACAACGGCGTATCGGAAGCGCGGAACGACGGCTTGCGCGCCGCAAAAGGGTTCTATGTAGGGTTCGTCGATCCCGATGACTGGGTGGACCTGGATATGTACGAAAGCATGGCTGCTGCCGCCACAAACGCGGATGCGGAAATCTGCCTGTGCAACTACGTGAAGGAAAATAAGGACAGCACCGTACCTGTGCTGGTGAAGCAAAGCGGCGTCATCGAAGGCGACCGCATCCTCACCGAAATCGCGGCCAACGTCATCGCCAAGCCGAGTTTCCGGAGCGGGGAGACCGACATCATGGGCAGCGTCTGCCGTCTCTTGATCAGACGCGATTTCCTGGAAAAGGAAAACATCTGGTTCGATAAGGATGTCGCCTTCATGGAGGACCTGCTTGTCTGCATCGAGTCCTTCCTGAAGTGTGGACGCATCGTGATCGACGAAGGCGCCTATTACCATTATCTGGTCCATGATAGCTCCGCGGTGAATGCGTTCAAAGCAAATTTTTACGAGAAGCAGAACAAAGCCTTCGACAAACTGCAGGCGCTGTTGGTGAGGGAGAAGCAAGCGGAGGCTTTGCGGTCACGCATGGCTAACCGCTACATCATCATCGCGCTGCTCTCGCTTGCGAACGAGGTGCACAAGGACAACCCTCAAACTTTGGGGCAGAAATTGGCGAACATCGACCGCATCTGCCGTGATGAGAGGCTGGCTGGCATCCTAGAAAAGATGGATTTAAACGATGTCGAGCCGCGCAAAAAAGTGGAACTGCAAATGATGAAGCGGAAAGCGAACGTGCGCCTCTATCTGTATTACAAGACGTTCAACAAAATCAAGAGCATGCTGGGCAAAGGCTGAGTGCCTGCACCGACAGAAAAGAGCGATTCAAAAAAAATATTGTGATTGGGATGATGCGCAAGTGAAGACAATCTGTTTATTTTCTCCAGGCAACCTGCCTGTACCCGCCGTAAGAGGGGGAGCTATCGAGACATTGCTGCATATGTTGATAGAGCAGAACGAAGTGGAACAAAAGGCGAAATTCGTGGTTGTATCGGTCTATGACGAGGAGGCCGAACGGGCCAGCAGGCAGTATAAGCAAACCGAATTTATTTTCATCAAAAAGAATAAGCAGTTGGACAACCTGTATAAGGGCGCGAAAGTATTGGCCAGGAAACTGTTCCGCATCCGGTTCGATGCACCCAATCTGTATTATTATCAAGGGTTCCAGAAAGTGCTCGACGCCCATCCGGATGTCGTGGTGGCGGAGGATGGCTACTACGAAGCATTCAGCGGGCTAACGAAAAAAATGGGGAAAGAAAAGCTGTATTTGCATGTGCACCATCATCTGACGGCGAGCGAAAAATTGGCCGACATCTTCACCGAGGTCATTTCGGTCAGTGCCTTCGTGAAGAAGGAATTGCTGCCCCATTCTGCTTTGTCAGAAAACCAGGTGACGGTCTTGCGGAATGCCATCGACGAAGACCGGTTCAAGGATAGCCTGGCCGTCTCCGCTAAAAAGGCGCTGCGGGAAAAACTGGGGATGTCGGAAAACGATTTTGTCGTCCTCTTCTGCGGGCGGGTCATTCCGGAAAAAGGGGTCAAGGAACTGATCTTGGCGCTGGAAAAGGTGTCCGACAAGAATGTGAAGCTACTGATTCTGGGCAGCCCGAATTTCGCGTTGAACACGAAATCGACCTATCTGGACGAAATAGAGGACTTGGTGAAACAGAATGGCGATCGGATGGTTTTCACCGGCTATGTGGCCAATAATGAAACGTATCAGTATTACGGCATTGCGGATGTTGTCATAGTTCCGACCTTGATCGAAGAAGCCGCACCGTTGGTTGTGCTGGAGGCGATGTCGGTCGGCAGACCGCTGATCGTTACCGATTCCGGCGGCATCCCCGAATATGCGACCGAAGCATGCGCCATCATCCTGAAACGCGATGAAGCATTGGTCGACAACCTGGCGGCCAGCATTACGGCCATCAAGGATGACGCCGCCTTGCGGGAATCCCTTTCCGAGGGTTCGAAAGAACGTTCCAAACTGTATACCAAAAACGTATTCTATACGGATTTTATCGGTCTATTCGATAAATAGCCCCGAATCGGGGATACAGGCAAGTGCCCATCTTGGATGACATTTCCCACAAAAGGAGGAAAACGCGAAAAAAATGAATAAAGAAAAAACATTATCGATAAATATGATTGCCAGCCTGGTTACCTTGGTTCTGAACCTGGGCATCAACTTCTTCCTTTCGGATTACATCGTCAATACGATCGGGGTGGAGGCCTATGGGTTCGTCAATCTGGCGAATTCGATGGCCAACTATGCCGTCATCATCACCGTGGCCTTGAACTCGGTGGCGGGCCGCTTCATCACCATCAGCTACCACAAAGGGGACAAGAAGGAAGCGAACCAGTACTTCAATTCGGTGCTGACCGCCAATATCGTCATGGCCTTGCTGTTTGCGGTGCTCGGAGTATTTGTGGTCGGGAATCTCGAAAAAATAATCAACATCCCGCCTGAGTTGCTCGTCAGCGTCAAACAATTGTACGCTTTCGTGTTCCTGAACTTTATGCTTTCCATCGTCAGCACCGTCTTTACGGTCGCGACCTTCATCACGAACCGCCTTTACATCAGCAGTCTCATTAACGCCATCTCAATTACGCTGAAGGCTGTTCTGTTCGTAGCGTTGTTTTCGGTGTTGCCGACATCGGTGGCCATCGTCGGATTGGTGACGCTCATCTGTACGGCTTTTGTGTTGGTTTCGAATCTGTACTTCACGCGCAAATTGGTTCCGGACATCCAGATCCGGCCGATGGATTTTTCGATGGCGAAAGTGAAAAAACTGTTTTCTTCCGGTGTTTGGAGCAGCATCAGCAGCCTGAGCCAAACCTTGGCGGATGGACTGGACTTGTTGATCAGCAACCTGTGGATCAGCTCGATAGCGATGGGGCAGCTGTCCGTCGCGAAAACCTTGAGCAACATCCTGAACCAGGTGGTCGCGAGCATCTCCAACCTGTTTGCGCCGCAGCTGACTTACCATTACGCGAAAGGCGACATCAAAAGCCTGCTGTCCGAACTGAGGCAGAATATGCTGCTGACATCCGCCTTCGCCAATATCCCGGCCTGCATCCTGATCGCTTTCGGGCACGACCTGATCCAATTGTGGGTGCCGACGCAGGATGCCGACATGATCTATGTTTTGCTATTATTGACCATCTTCCCGTTCTTTGATTCCCCGCCGATTACGGGGATGTATAATGTCTTCCTGATCACGAACCGTCTGAAAATGAATTCCTTGTTTTGGTTCTGCATCAGCCTGTTCGATATCGGACTGGTCTTCCTGCTGTTGAATACGACGTCATTGGGCATCCTTGCCATTGCCGGCGTAAGCACCACGTCGGGCTTCATCGCCAACCTGACCTTTATGCCGATGTATGCGGCGACCTGCCTGAAACAGAAAAAAACCATCTTTTATCCAATCATTCTCCGTTATCTGTTCGTGACCATTTTGATGGCGGCGACGTTCGCCGGCATCCGCTTCGTGGTTCCGGCCATCGACAGTTGGATGAGCTTGGGTCTCGTTGCGGTCGGCTGCGGCATCATCGGTCTGGTCTACAACTATTTCTTGCTGCTCGGAAAACCGGAACGGCAAAAAGTGCAGTCGCTTGTACAGAATAAATTATTGAAAAGAGGAAATGGCTGATGAGAGAGATAACGATCGTCACTGCTTTTTTTGATATCGGCAGAGACAAATATGCTTTTTATTCCCGGAGCGTGGAAAAGTATTTGGATTATTTCCGCTTTTGGGCCCGGATCCAAAACAAGCTGGTAGTCTACACCGCGCCGGAATTGGTGGACAAGGTCATGGCAATCCGCGGGGAATTCGGCTTGGCCGACAAAACCGTGGTCATCGCAGTGCCCGATATCTTCGAAGTGGAAGGGAAACTTTTTGAACGCATGAAGGCGGTCGAAAGCAATCCCGATTTCTATCAATTCCGCGCGAATGCGGATCCCGAATGGCCGGACAACAAGGCGAACTACGACTACATCATGTTGATGAAGTATTGGTGTCTGCAGGATGCCGCCTCCAAGAATCTGGCGACGGGCATGCTGGCTTGGCTGGACTTCGGCTTCAACCACGGCGGGAAAAGCTTCACCGAAGCGGCCGATTTCGATTACCTTTGGCAGACGGACTTGGAGGACAAAATCCATGTGTTCAGCCTGAGCAGCCCGGACGCCATCCATGCCGGCTTCCAGCTGCAACTGCTGTCGGAATGCCTGATGGGGGCTCCGGTCATCGTGCCGGATACAATGGCCGAAAAACTTTGGCTGTTGACGAAAAAAGCCATGGAAGCTTTGTTGATGCTCGATTGCATCGACGATGACCAGCAGCTGCTGATGATGGCGTACAAGGAAGAGCCGGAAGCCTTCCATATCCACATCTCGGATTGGTTCATGCCAATCAAGGAGTACGGCGGACCGCATCTGACGATGAGGCCCAAAGTCGAAGAGAAACGCTCCTTCCTCGGCAAAATCAAACTCGATCTGTACTACATCAAAAGAAGATTGCTTTTCTGCCAACGCATCTACAAGGCGGCAAAGCGCTACAAGATATAAGGCAAACGAAAGGCGATCGCCGAACCGCTTCCCAGTTGATGGGAAGGGTCCGGCGGCCGCCTTTTTACTTTTCTCAACCATTCAGGTTGGGCAGCTTTTGTACCAAGATTGCCATTTGGTCTTTTTAATTTCCAGATATTGCATTATACTATTACAGAGAAGAATAACGCCTGTTAGCCGGCGTAAATCGGTAAAGGAAGGGAAATATAATGAATACATTGATCAGCATCATTGTTCCTGTCTACAAAGTGGAGGATCTGCTTGCGCGCTGCGTCGAGTCTCTTCTTGCACAGACCTATAAAGAGTTGGAGATCATACTGGTGGATGACGGTTCGCCCGACAACAGCGGGAAAATCTGCGAGGAGTATGCGAAGCGTGACGGCCGTGTAAAAGTGATCCATAAAGCGAACGGCGGCTTGTCCGATGCCCGCAATGCCGGCATGCCCCACGCGAAGGGAAGCTACATCACCTTCCTGGACAGCGATGATTGGGTGCATGAAACGTACATCGAAACGCTGTACAATCTGTTGAAGAGCACCGATGCGGACATCGCTGCATGCAATTTTTTGCGGACTTCATCCGAGAATGTGTCCTTGCCTGCAGCCACGGAGCGCATTTTTGAATTTTCCAACGAGGAAGCTCTGGAACAGATCATCGCGTTCGGGGAATTCCATGAACAGATGGTCGTGGCCTGGGGGAAACTGTACAAGTCCGAATTGTTTGAAGGAATCCGTTACCCGGTAGGCAGGATCCACGAGGATGAATTCACGACCTACAAGCTGATTTACCGTGCCAAAAAAATCAGCTTCACGACGAAAGCGTTGCTCTATTATTGGCAAAGAGAAGACAGCATCATGGGGACAGGCTTCAAGTTGAAGAATAAGTTGGATCATCTGGAAGCATGGCGGGAAAGGGCGGTCTTTTTCCATACGGAAGGGAAGGAAGCCTTCAGCGACAAATCCTATCGTTCCCTGTTCACGGAATCATTGGCGACGATTTTGACGTTGGATGAGATGGAGGATACGGCAGGCAGAAAAGCCGTCTTGGAGAAGCTGGAAGCGGGACGGAATGATCTGCGGGGCAGCGGGAAATGGAAAATCAAGCTCATGTATGATTGCACACTGCTTTTCCCCGGTATCGTGATTGGTGCCTATAAAACATTCAAGAAAATCAAAAAATAAGAAATGCGGGACAACCCCGCTCTGCCTCGAGTAAGGAAACACTGCGAGGTATTTTTGATAGTCTGATGACAGGACTAAGCGATTGAAATCGCAAGAGTCATGACAATTTAGGAAATCTGGCCCCTTCTTCTGCCTTCCGAGAGGCAGGCTTGGACTGCTGGACATCATGTGATGGCGTGAAATAGATTAGGAATCTGTGAAGCACCTACAGTGATGCGCCTCTTATATCGAAAAATTTATACTTCCTAGCTGTTAAAAAAAAGCCATCATCTTTGGATAGGCACTCCCGGAAAAAGGAGGCCGTTCCCATCGATGATGGCTTGTTTCGTTTGCATTAAAAATTGGCGAGTGTCTGTGCAATTACTGCTCTGGGAAAGGCTAAGCTAGTTTCGCGTCCACATACAGGCCGATGGAATATTCTCCATTGTTGAAGCCATCGACTGCATAGATGTAACCATCCAAGTAGTCGGCATGGGAGATTTGATGCATTCCTTCATCGTTCCACATACCATTGTTCTGTGCGTCTACCGCCGTTCCCAAAAGGGTGACCTCAACGCTATCAGTCGACAGGCTGGAAAGGAGATACCAGTAAACATATTGTCCGTAGATACCGCCGTCCGGATGTACCTGAACCGGCAGGATGACAAGATCGTCGTACACGAACGGATTACCGGCACCGCGGAAACTGTATTCATCCCCATTTGCGGGAAGGATATCTTCCTGCCATTCCCATTGATTGTTGCGCCAATCGCCGGAAGTATTGTTGTAAAGGTTAAGGCTGTTGAACGGCGTTTCGGAAGTGGTCATATACCAGACATCGTTCACCGAGAAGATGTTCGTATCGACGTAGCTGCCTTCCAGCAAGGTGGAGGAATATTCCCATTGGGACGGGAAATCGGTAGCAACATAAGCTTCGACGTTTCCGGTGATATCCGGCACCATATAGTAACTGCCGTCGTATTTGAAGATGTTCGGATAGGCTGCCCGTACGCCATTCGTTTCTGGGCCGAGGACGATTTGGCTGTAGTTCCAATCGATGAGGTCGGTGCTCCAAGCGTAGGCAACTTCATCAGCTGTTTGCCCCGTTGTCGAATCGTAGCCGCCGATTGATTCAAAGAATAGATAATAGGTACCATCTTCGTAGACGATGAATGGATCCGCTACCCCTTCTGCGCCGCCCACCCTGTCTGACAGGATGTCGCTCATGAGGATTGGATTACCTACGCTTGGGAATGGTACAACAGCAGGTCCGACGATGGTTTGTGCGATATCCGTGTACAAACCGATTGTATAGACGCCATTAAAGAGGCCGTCGACTGCGTAGATGTTGCCACCGTCATAGGCAGCATGAGAGATATGGTGCATCGCATCGCTGTTCCACATCAAATTGTTTTGTCCGGATGTGGCCGTTCCGCGATTGGTGACGGTGACGCTTGTTGCGGTAATGTTGGAGATTTGGTACCAGTTTGTGTATTGTCCGTAGACGCCATCGGCTGGTGTTACCTGAACGGGCAGGATCACATAATCATCGTAGATGAACGGGTTGCCTGCTGTCCGCAGTCCGGATTCGCTGGCTGTTTCAGTGATGATTTGCCCTTCCGGATGCAGCGTCCAGCTGCTGTTGCGCCAATCGCCGGAGGTGTTTTGGTACAGCGATAGGCTGTTGTACGGTTGTTCAGAAGTGGTCATATACCAGGTGTTGTTCAGCTCAAAGACCAGCGGATCGACGAAATTACCGGTCAACAAGGTGCTGTAGAATTCCCATTGCAGCGGGAACGAGGAAGCTTTGTAGACATTCACATTTCCCGTCAGGTCCGGAATCATGTAGTATTCGTTCTGATATTCGAACACATAAGGGGAAGCTGTATTCGTGCCGGTGATGTCTTCGCCGAGGACAACCTGCGTATAGTTCCATTGGATCAGGTCGGTGCTCCATGCATGAGCGATTTCGTCTGCGGTTACACCCGTATCCGGATTGTAGCCTTGGACGATGTTGAAGAAGACATGGTAGGTACCGTCAACCATTATGATATAAGGATTGGCGATGCCGTTTGATGCGACTCGGTCCGTTATGCTTGCGATTGAGAGAACAGGATTCTTGACGCTGAAGAAATTTGTGACGGCGGATAGGTCGATGTCCAATGCCGGCACGTTTGGATCAACAGGAGTAACGACTGGTGGGATTGTGCCGCTTGTTGGAGCGGTGCCCGTCATCAAGCCGATGGAATATTCGGCTCTGTTCCAGTTGTAGCCGTCGACGGCATACATCACGCCCGTTCCATAAGGCACAGAGGAGATATGATGCATCGCATCGCCGTTCCATTCATCATTCAATGCGGACGTTACGGCTGTCCCCAATTTGGATACGGAAACGGTTGTCGGAGTCAG
>NZ_FOTD01000004.1:149540-151584 GCF_900114465.1 Trichococcus palustris
GTACCGGTCATCAAAGTCCCGTAAAGTTCCCATTTTAGCGGGAAGGAGGAGGCTTTGTAGACATTGACATTACCGACAAGATCAGGAACCATGTAGTATTCATTTTGATATTCGAATACGTACGGAGAAGCTGCTCTTGTGCCGTTTGTTTCTTGGCCCAAAACGATTTGGGTGTAGGTCCAGTTAATCATGTCGTTGCTCCAGGCATGTCCGATTTCGTCTGCGGTTGTTTGCGTGTTCGGATTGTAGCCCGCAATGACGTCGAAGAACATGTTGTAGACACCGTCTGCATAAACGATGAATGGCTCAGCCACGCCGGTAACGCCGGTTCTGTCCGTCACCATTTCTTTTGTGATGATCGGATTGGTGACGCCGGTCACAGGATCGGTAATTGGAGCCGTAGGGTCTGCGGGATTTACCGTGTCGGTAGGATTTACTGGATCTATCGGTACTTCAATGGTGCCTGGTTCTGTGAAGACGCCATCCAATGCCAACAAATCAGTGATTGTCATGAAGTCGAAGCCTGCTGCTCGAACGGCAGCTATTATGTACCACAAAGCTTCAGGGGTATCATTGTCATCATGAAGCAAATAAATCGAACCGGGGTACAGGTTATTCACCACTTGATCAGCAATAGCAGTGGCTGTGTAACCGTCCCAATCGTAAGTATCGGTCGTCCAACCAATGGTGTACTCATAACCTAAACTGCCGGCTGTTTCCAACACGGAAGCATCATAATCTCCGTATGGAGGACGGAAGAAAGGTCTGGAGGTGACGCCGGTAGCTCCCACAATGACGTTTTCCATCGTATCGAGTTCGGAAGCTAGTTCATCAGCTGTTATTTGCGAAGAATAAGGGTGTGAATAGGTATGGTTGCCGATGTCATGCCCTTGCGCAACAATCATGGCCAGCAGAGCCGGATCGGTATTGCTATCCGGGAAGAAGGTAGCTTTGACGTTTTGATCTGCAAGGATTTCGAGGATTTCCGTAACGACGTCGGTTTCTTCCAGATCGTCGAAGGTCAAAGAGATGTATTGTTGATTTGTGTCGACATCATCGACCCATCTCGAAGGGCCCGTTCCGAATTCTTCAACTGCAGCCGGTTCTTCCACAACTGGTGCTTCTACAACTGGTGCTTCAGCAACATCCAGACCCAACAGTTCGCTGATTGTGGCGAAGCTGTACCCTGCATTTTTTAAAGCAGAGAGCGAATACCACAAAGAATCAGGTGTGTTGGCTGCCCCGACGCTTGCATGCATCAGGACGATGGAGCCTGGAGTGACATAATTCGTGATGGCATTGCTTATTTCTGTTGCTGAAATCCCTGTCCAGTCAAGGGTATCAATCGACCAACCAATGGTATATTCGTACCCCAAGTTGCCGACCGTTTCCAATACGGAGTCATTATAGGCACCATAAGGAGCCCGGAACAGCGGCCGGGATGTTGTTCCTGTGCTTGCTTGGATGTAATCTTCCATCAGATTGACGTCATTAGCCAGAGCATCTGACGAAATGGTCGTGGAATCAAGATGGGAATAGCCGTGGTTCCCCAATTCATGGCCAGCGTCAACGATTTGTTGAAGCAATTCAGCTGAGGCATCCCCATTCATGAAGAAGGTGGCTTTGATTCCAAATTCATCCAGAATACTGAGGATAGCGGAAAGGTTCTCGTACGAATGACCATCATCAAAAGTCAAGGCAATGACGTTCTCGTTCGTATCAACATGGTTGATCAAGGTTGAAGGAGACGTTGAATATTCTTCTGCCAATGCCATTAGTGCTAAGTTTGCTCCTTCTACGGCAGAAGCTTCGACTATTTCTTCCTCAACAACAGGTTCCACAGCTGGATTGACTTCTGTGACCGTTTCGGTTGGTGGAACGGGTTCAATGACCGTTCCTGCTGGAGCAGTCAAATCGGCAGTAGGTGTTGTTGGGTCAGTCGGATCGGCAACCGTAGCAGCAGGGACAGTCGGATCGACAGTCGTTGCAGTTGGAACGGTCGGATCGACAACCGCAGCAGCAGGGACAGTCGGATCGACAACCG
>NZ_FOTD01000004.1:151659-198281 GCF_900114465.1 Trichococcus palustris
AGCAGCAGGGACAGTCGGATCGACAACCGTAGCAGCAGGGACAGTCGGATCGACAACCGTAGTAGCAGGGACAGTCGGATCGGCAGTCGTATTAGTTGGAGTAATTGTATCGTTAGCCGTTGCAGTTGGAGCCGCCGGTTCGGTAGCTGATGTAGCTGGCGCCGTCACATCGGTAGTAGGTGGAGTTGTGTCTGTGGTTGCAGTTTCTAGGCTATTTGTTGAGGGTGCTGTTATTAAAGGAGTTGTACTGACTGGAGCAACAGTTTCAGCTGTTATGACCGCGGTTTCTTGATTGGGAGTAGTGTTGGTGTCGATTGGTTGAGAAGTATCCACAGACTCACCCGTTGCTGCCACAGTTTCCATTGGATTACTATATAAAGTAACCATCAAAAAGAGAGGGGCCAGCAACATTAACCTTTGTTTCATATCTAGCCCTCCTTTAGACGCTAAACCTGAATAAAGGAAAAAAATTTAACCCTGACCGGTAATAAACTGATGCGGTTTCCTACTCCGATGCGATGCTACATGATGTTCCTCCCCTTCCAGTTTGTTTGGCTGAAGTAACAACTATATCTGAACTAATTATAATTCAAATGAAAGCGTTTTACAAATAAGGTGACGCGATTGTGAAATGAATGGTTGAATCCTTTCAGTGATTTGGGAAATCCTTGTGAAAAAAGGAGAGGTCGCCGGAAAATGGCAAACACTCGTAAAGGAGAAAGAATAGCGGATGTCTGAGCTGTCCGCTTTGGATTTTTTTCAATAAATTAGCACGTTATTGAGCTTCACGAAGTTTTACTTTTTTGTTACGTTTTGCATTTAGTCTTTTTAATTTGCATATGTTGATTTATACTAGAACAATGATGAAAAAGTGCGGTTGGTATAGGGGTCGATTTGGTCCAGTTGCACAGAAAGAGGATAACACCATAATGAATGAAACCAGAAGCTCTACTAAAAAAAGTAAAAAAAGAAATTGGATCATTTTATTTTCGTTGTTAGGCATGCTTTTGATTGGAGCAGGATTTTTATGGAAGGCATACAGCGACGTAGGCAACACGCTTCAGACGGTCTATGATAGCGTTGAAACGCAGAATAAACGGGATAATAAAGTTTCCGTTTCCGCAACAGAGCCCATAACCATTGCCTTACTGGGAATCGACAGCTATGGAGATGATTTGGAGGAAATGGGCGGCAGGTCGGATACGATCATCGTCGTCACCATCAATCCCAAAACAAAGGAAACCACCTTGGTGAGCATTCCCCGCGACTCCTATGCCGAGATGGTAGGCTATCAAACAGACGTATACGGCGAATACAACGACAAGATCACACATGCCTTCGCTTATGGCGGAACCGAAATGTCGCTGAATTCCATTCAGGAGTTCCTGAACATTCCGATCGATTATTATGTCGATATAAATATGTATGGCTTGGCCGATTTGGTTGATGCCCTTGGCGGCATCGAAATCACGAGCCCATTGACTTTTGATTATAACGATGCCTACTTTACAAAAGGCAAGAAAGTTACCCTGCAAGGCTGGGATGCTCTCGCTTTTGCAAGGATGCGTTATGATGATCCCGAAGGTGACATTGGCCGTGAAAAAAGACAGCAGATGGTCATAAAGGCAATCGTGGATAAATTGCTTAGTCTTGACGGCATTTCAAACTATCAAGCTATCCTGAAATCCGTGGAATCAAATATGAAAACGAATCTTTCCTTGAATGACCTGATCGATATCCAAAAGGGCTACAGTGATTCCATCCAGAATTACACGCAAGTTTCCCTTGCCGGTGAAGATACGTACTTTGAGGAAATCTACTATTATTATGTGAACCCGGAAGAAAGATTGCGCGTTTCCAACTTGCTGCGCGACCAATTGGGCTTGGCGCATGTTACGGAAGCGGATATGAATTTATCGGATGCTGATGCTACGTATGGCTATGGCAGCGCGGATACTGGAACAACCGATTCTTCTAATGGCGGCAACGTTGTGACTGATAGTGCAGACAGCAATGCGTATTAAGACAATCAGGGAACAAAAGGAATTTTAGGGAAGACAAATTATAGTCATTCGGAAAGAGGGATTTTATGTCAGTTTTAGTTACAGGCGGAGCCGGCTATATCGGCAGCCATACAGTTGTGGAATTATTGAACGCAGATTATGAAGTGGTCATCGTGGACAACTACTCGAACAGCAAACCGGAAGTGTTGAACCGCATCCAAACGATCACGGGGAAAACACCGACTTTTTATGAAGTCGATGTATTGGATAAGGAAGCATTGGATGCCGTCTTCGCGAAGGAAGCCATCGATTCCGTCATCCATTTTGCAGGCTTCAAGGCGGTAGGCGAATCGGTTTCCAAACCGATCGAATATTACCATAACAACATCACCAGCTCGCTGGTCTTGTGCGACGTGATGCGCAACCATGGCGTCAAGAAAATCGTCTTCAGCTCGTCGGCGACCGTCTACGGTATGAACAACGTGTCGCCTTTGACGGAGGACCTGCCGACCAGCGCAACGAATCCTTACGGCTACACCAAAGTGATGATCGAACAGATCCTGCAGGACGTGGCTGTTTCCGACGCAGAGTGGAGTATTGCTTTGTTGCGTTACTTCAATCCGATCGGTGCGCATGCATCCGGCCTGATCGGCGAAGATCCGACCGGCATCCCAAACAATTTGATGCCGTACATCACGCAAGTCGCTGTCGGCAAACTGCCGCGCTTGAGCGTCTTCGGCAACGACTATGACACGCCGGACGGCACAGGCGTGCGCGACTACATCCACGTCGTTGACTTGGCATTGGGCCACATCAAGGCATTGGAGAAAGTCCAAGATACGAACGGCGTGGGCATCTACAATTTGGGTACCGGCACAGGCTACAGCGTATTGGATTTGGTGCACAACTTCGAAGAAGCAAACGGCGTGGAAATTCCTTACGTCATCGTCGACAGACGCCCCGGCGATGTGGCGACCTGTTATGCAGACGCAACCAAAGCACGCGAAGAATTGGGTTGGACGGCCAAAAAGACGTTGGCTGACATGTGCCGCGATTCCTGGAACTGGCAAAAAAACAATCCGAACGGATACGAAGAAGCATAAGTTGCTCTAAATATAAACCAAGGTGGGATGTAATCATTCAGCGTGATTATGTTCCACCTTCTTTGCATAGTGGCAGCCTAGCCCTTCTAAAGCGGGGACCAAAATACCTTTTGGAAGGCACTGGAGCCACTAGCGAAAACTGTGTTATTTCCGCTAGTGGCTCTTATGATCGGGACAAAACGACTTTTGTCTCAGCTTCGTTTTTTTTTATCGGTTTATTTGTTATAATGGAACGGACTATTATAGATGAAAGAGGTAGACAAATGAGCAAAGTACGCAAAGCTGTCATTCCGGCAGCAGGTTTAGGCACACGTTTTTTACCAGCAACAAAAGCTATGGCAAAAGAAATGATGCCGATTGTCGATACACCCAGTATTCAATATGTCGTGGAAGAAGCCATCGCTTCCGGCATTGAAGAGATCATCATCATTTCCGGGAAAGGGAAGAGCCCCATTGAAGATCACTTCGATGTGAACTTTGCCCTGGAAGAAAATTTAAAAGAAAAAGGCAAAGATAAGATGTTGGCGATGGTCCAAAAAACGAATTTGCCGCATATCCATTATGTCCGCCAAGCCTATCCTCGCGGTTTGGGTGATGCGATTCTGCAAGCGGAGACTTTCATCGGCAACGAGCCCTTTGTTGTCCTGTTGGGGGATGACATCATGCCGAATGAGGTTCCTTTGACAAAATCATTGATAGATACCTATAACCAAACGGATTGCGGCGTCGTGGCTACCATGCGTATCCAGAACGAAGCGACGAACCGATACGGCATCATCGACATCAAAGAGCAAGTATCGGAGCATACCTACAGTGTGAATCATTTCATCGAAAAACCGAGTCCGGAAACAGCACCGAGCAATCTGGCCATCATCGGCAGATACTTGCTGACGCCGGAAATTTTTGATATCCTGCGCAACCAGGAACCGGATGAGGGCAATGAAGTCCAATTGACCGATGCCATCGAATCGCTGAATAAAATCCATCCCTTGGTTGCCTATGAATATACCGGAAAACGTTACGATGTAGGGGATAAATACGGTTTATTGGTTGCGAACATCGAGTTCGGCCTGGAAAATAAAGATACCAAAGAACATATGCATGACTACATCATCGCATTGGGTAAAGAACTCAAGAGAGTGTGATGAATTGCGGTAGGGGGCGAGCACTAAGAGGACTAGCCGTAAATGGGCCGGTTTTGCCCATGCGGACTAGACCCCTTAGGCGGAACCCCCTGCAATTCAGAACACGTTTAAGAAAAGAGTGTGATGAAATGCGTTTAGCCCCCATACAATCGTGTTTGCGAAACGATAGTGGGCTGATTTTTGGAACGCATCTACGCCTCGCAAACGAAAACAAAAAAACGTGCTTTCAAGCCAAGGAAGGATAGAGAATGGAAACCAGACCTTTTTTCAGCATCGTTATACCTGCGTATAACTGTGCCACTACCATCGGCACGACGCTGATGAGCATCGTGGCGCAATCGTTTGCCGATTATGAAGTCATCATCGTGAATGATGGTTCGAAAGACAACACCACAGACGTGTTGCGGGGATTTGTGGAGAAAGAAAGCCGCTTTTCGTTTCTCACCATCCCGAACAACGGGCCGGGGAATGCGCGCAACCAAGGCATCCGCCTGGCAAAGGGGCAATACCTGTTCTTGATGGACGCGGATGATGCGATCGAGTCGCACACATTGGAGCAATACCAGCAGATCATCACGGAGCAGGATCCCGATCTGATCGTGTCCTCCTATAAATTGAAGGTTTTGGACAACCAGCAGACCGTTTCCGAAAAACAGGTCATCGCGGCTGACGCCGTTTATCCTACGAACGAAGCGTTCCTGGACAACCTCTACCCGTTGATGAACAAGCAATTGATGTACGTCATCTGGAATAAAATCTATCGGCTGGATATCATCCATGCCAATCAGGTCGCTTTCCCGCCGTACAGCAGCTGCGAGGACCGCCTGTTCAATCTGGCTTACTACCGCCATGCAAACAAGGTCGTCACTACCAGCAAAATCCTTTATCATTATTCCTTCGAGGGGAAGAGCAGCCTGACGAACAAGTATTTCGACAACAAGTTCGAGACCTTTTTGGAGTTCTACAATGTGCTGTTGGATCTAACGGATAAAGACCTGCAAGGCTTCAGCGCGCTGTTTTTGAAGGGAACGATGTCCTGCATCATCCCGTTGCACAGCGACAGCTGTCCGCTTGATTTCAAACAGAAACGCCAGTACATCAAGAATATCCTGGATCATCCGCGGGTGCAGTTTGCGGTGGCGAACAGCTTGACGGATACAAGCATCCGGAAAGTCATGAAGCTTTTGTTCCAGACGAAATCGATCAGCCTGAACTATGCCGCATCATACATGATGTACGTGATCAGCAACGCATCACCGAAGCTGATCGAAAAATTAAAAGGGAATTTTTAACCAGATGGGAGAGTTTAAGCGAATGAATCAGCCAAAAAGAGTCCTGCATTTCCAGGGCAGAATGGGAAGAGGCGGGGCTGAAACCTTCATGATGAACGCCTACCGCAATATCGACCGCACAAAATATCAATTCGATTTTGTGATCTACGAAGAATTTGCGGATGTGCGGCCTTACCATGATGAGATAGCGCAATTGGGCGGGAAAATTTTTGTTGTGCCGAACCCGAATAAACACCCGTTGAAATACATCAACCGCGTCAGCGAACTGCTCAAAGAAAACCAAGTGGATATCGTCCACAATGAAATCTTTTTCGGTGGCGGCCTGAACTTGTGGCTTGCGGCCAAAGCCGGCATCACGAAGCGGATTGCACACAGCCACGCCACCTCGGACGGGAAGGGCAACAAAATCCCGTACAGCATCGTCCGGCCGGTCTTCAACAACTTGATGATGAAATATGCGACGGATTTTCTGGCCTGCTCCAATGAAGCGGGCATCGGTCTTTTCGGGGATAAACAGGCTTTCCATATGATCCCGAACGGCATCGATCTGCAGCGCTACCGCAATGTCGCCGTCACCAAGGCAGAGATGCTGGAAACGTTCGGTTTGCCGCAGGATGCTTTTGTCATCGGCCACATCGGACGCTTCGAGGAACAAAAGAACCATAGACTGTTGCTGGAAATCATCGCCCACATCCTGCAGACGCACAAAAACGTATACTTGTTGTCCGTCGGGGCCGGCAGCCTGGAACAGGAAATCCATGAACGTGCCGAGCAGTTGGGCATTTCCGATCATGTCCTGTTCCTGGGCGAACGGAACGACATACCGGAGCTGCTGAAGACGATGGATGTTTTCTTGCTGCCTTCCTTATATGAAGGATTGCCGATCGTCGCTGTCGAAGCGCAGGCCGCCAATGTCAAAATGGTGCTTTCCACGGAAGTCTCGCACGATACGGTCCTTTCCGAAAACGTCATCTTCGTGGCCTTGGACGCACCTTTAGCGGAATGGGAAACAGCCATCATGGGCGGAACATCCGGCAATACGCCGAAGCCTGAACTGGAAGCATTCGACATGGTGAAGACGGCGCATGCGCTCGAAAAAATATATGATGACCAGGGGGAATCCGCGTGATAAATTTACCGACTGCAAAGCAGACGAAAGGCTTTTTAAAAGATAACAAAAAAACAATCCTGACGACCACGATTGCCATCATTATCCTGTATGTATTGGGGATTGCTTATACGCTGTTCAGCAATGGAAAGGTCGATGAAATCAAAAAAATCGATCCCGCTACCGGCTTGGAAGTGAAAACCATCACTTCAAAAGAATACACGCAATTATTGGACCAAGCTGTCCGCTTTGACTTTTATGTCGAGAACAGCGACGGCGGTGCTTTTGTAAATTCTAACCTATTGGAATCGGTGCTGCTGTCACCGGCAGTCTCTTCTGAAATAGATGCGCAAGAAAAGATTGTGCCAACAATCAAGGGGGATATCCCTTTGAAATACATGCTCGACGTCAGTGCCGATGGCAGTGATAATTCGATGCACATCACGGTCAGTACCGGGGATTACAAAAAGAACTTGGCCATCGCCAAAATCCTTTATGCGACAGTCAGCGAAAAGACTTTGCCGCTTTTGAACAACAAAAATATCTACATGCTTTCAGAACCGCATAAGGTTGAAATCGAGCACGGTCCAGAAGCGACGGAGGAAAAAACTGGTACGGGCGCACTGACCTATGCTGTATTGGGAATCGGCGTTTGCATCGGAGCCATCGTTGCGGGCATCCTGATCGCCTTCGCCAGATTGTTCTTCAAAAAAGAGATCACCGATGTGTTCAGCTACAGGAAATCGGATGATGATACCCTCATCGATCTGACGCATCTTGCAGCGGGAGACAACAAAGATGAACTGGCGCACAGCATCCAATATCCCGCCGTCGGCCGCAAATTGATCCTGTCCGAACAAGCCTTGCCTTCGGATCTGCAGGCCGTTCTGATTGCCGAAGACGCATCGGAGAACAAATATGTGTTCGCACAGGACATCACAGCGGTAGATCCGCAACTGAACTTTGATGAAATCATCATCGTTTCGCAAAAGAATATCACAGCAAAGAGCTGGTATAATACTCAACGGATTCAATTGGAAAATTATCCGACTCCAATCAAAATCATCTTACTATAGCATTGGAGGAGCAGAACGTATGACACTTTATGTTTTTATGTTCATTACATTATTATTGCTTTCCGTGGGGGAGGTCATCTACGGAAATAAAAAGGTAGTCCTGATTGGCGGGGGGCTGCTGTCCCTGTTGGCTGGCCTGCGTTATTATTCGGGATACGACTTTGCGCCTTATTATTCCTTCTTTCATGACCTGACCGGCATCCAGGATGTATTCAATGGGAAAATCGATGCAGAATCCGGCTATTTGCTGCTGAACTATCTGTTCCTGAAGCTGGGCTTGAACTTCTACGCCTTCATCCTGTTTTTCGCATTTTTGAGCATGGGATTGTTGATCAATTTCCTGTATCGCAATGCGCCGTATCCTTCCTTGATCCTTTTCTATTACTTCTCCAGGTTTTTCCTGGCCAGGGATATGGGGCAGATCAGGGGATCGATTGCCAGCATCATCCTGTTGTACTCCGTGAAGTATATGAAAGAAAAGCAGCTGTTCAAATTTTTGGTGGTTGTCTTCGTCGCCTCCCTTTTCCATATCACGGCGCTCATCTTCATAGTCGGCTATCTTTACGAGAACTACCTCTATGATGGCAGCTGGAAGCAGCTGACCTTTTTGTTCCTGCTTGCGCTCACAATCGGGCTCATCATTCAGAACCCGAGCCTGTACCTATGGGCCATTCCGCAAAGATACGCGCCGTATTTCACCAATCCCGCCTATACAAGCGGAAAATGGTTGATGAATCCGGTCTTATGGATGCAACTGCTCGTCTTTTTCGGGGCACTGCTTTTCACCGGCATAAAGAAGGACAGCACTTACCGGACCTACCACAATCTTTATTTCTTGGCGTCGCTTAGTTTGATCGCCTTTGGTAACCTTGCGACCGTCGGCGGGAGATTGAGCTCGCCCTTTGCAACCTACGAGATGTTCGTTGCGCCTTATCTCATCCTGAATTTCACCAAAAACAAATTGGTCAATTTGGTGCTCTATCTGGGTTTCACGGTCGTCATCTTCCTGCTGATCTTCGTCTTATCAGGGGATTACGTGCATTTCATCCCGTATGACACCCTTCTGAACTGAGCAGGGAAATAACTTAAATGGAAGCCTATACAGCGATGTGTAGGCTTTTTTCATTTGCACCCGACATGGCAAAGCCCGATCCGGCGTACAGGGTGCGAGGCCCGGGATCGACTTTTGCAATAAAGATATATTTTTTTTGTAGAGGAGGGCGAATGGTTGTTGTATACTTATTAAGTAACCATTAAGATTGGAGGGGAATAGATGGAGAAAAAGAAAAAACTGGCATTATTTTTGGCTTGTTCGGCATCAATCTTGCAATTGGTAAGTGCCATGCAACCCTTGGCTTCGGTGGCATATGCGGCTGAAACGGCGAGAAGCAGTACGCTGACGACGGGGACAGAACCGACTGCCGTGGACCAAACAGCAGCAGTGGCGTATATCGGACTGATTGCGGATGCTGCCCAGAAGGCCACGGAGAATAACCCGATAGATGCTTCCCTCTTGATAGGGTACTCGATCCTCTATACGGACTGGGGAACCACATTGGGCGGACAAACGGGCAATTATCTGCCGGCTGTTGGCCAGAGCGGTACACAGCAGACGCTGGCCGATGATTTCCGGATTTTTGCAGATACGTTCTACTCCGCATCCAAAGATTCGCTGAATGCAGCGCCAGACCGTGAAACCCAATCAGCCTTGCTGGAGAGTTATGTAAAAGTTCCGGGGATTGCCCAACAGCTAGCGGCACTTATTGCACAGTACAATCTTCAGACGTACGATCTAACAGCTGCAGCTACGGAAGCAGCGATTGCCGAAACGAAACCGGCCGCAGCGGTGCCGACGTCGGCTTTGAGCAGCACCGTGGTGGAACCCGCCTCCGTTCCTGTGAACTACACGGCTACAATCTATAAAGTGGGTTACAGTATCGACACCCTGCCATGGGGAGTGCCCGGCTATCAGTTGGTGGCAACATCGAGTGATTACATCGGCAGCGTGGTCCAAGTGACCAAAGAATCGCTTGACCATGCCTACGGTTACATCGTGAGCAATGGGACTGGCTTAGGCTGGGTCGATTTGAAGGCGCTTAAGACTGCAGAGCGAAAAGCGGTTGCTTATTCGGCCTACATCACGAGCGGCGGCTACGAAATCGACAGCCTGCCTTGGGGCGAACCGGGTTATGCCTTAATCGGCTATACATCCGCACATCTCGGCAAGCAAGTGGACATTACTTTTGAATCCGCGGACGGCAACTATAAATATGCCAGCTCAAACGGCAAAGCCATCGGCTGGGTCGACAAGCGCGCATTCGGCCTGACGGGAACGGAAAAGGTCAGCTTCCTGCAAGGGCCTTATTCGATCGACACCTTGCCGTGGGGCACGCCGGGTTATGCTTATGTCGGCGCAGCGGGCGATTATGCCGGCATCGAAGTGACGGTCAAAGGGACAACCCAAAACGGCCTCTATGCTTTGGTTTCCAAAGACGGAAAGGATCTGGGTTGGATCGATAACCGGGCCATCACGAATATGAAGGCGACGCCGGTCAACTATTCGGCCTACATCACGAGCGGCGGCTACGAAATCGACAGCCTGCCGTGGGGCACGCCGGACTTCACCTTGGTCGGTTACACATCCGGCCAGCTGGGCAAGCAAGTGGACGTCCTTTACGAATCACTCGACGGCAACTACAAGTACGTCAGCTCAGGCGGCAAATCCATCGGTTGGGTCGACAAGCGCGCATTCGGCTTGACGGGGACAGAGAAAACAAGCTTCCTGCAAGGAACTTATTCGATCGATACTTTGCCGTGGGGCACGCCGGGTTATGCTTATGTCGGTGCAGCGGGTGATTATGCCGGCATCGAAGTGACGGTCAAAGGGACGACCCAGAACGGCCTCTACGCTTTGATTTCCAAAGACGGAAAGGACTTGGGCTGGATCGATAACCGGGCCGTCAAAGACCTGAAAGTCAAGCAAGTCTCCTATTCGGACTACATAACAAGCGGCGGCTATGAAATCGACAGCTTGCCGTGGGGCGAACCGGGCTTCGCTTTGATCGGCTACACCTCCAGCCAGCTTGGCAAGAAAGTGGACATCCTCTATGAATCCCTGGACGGGAACTATAAGTATGTCAACGCCAACGGGAAAAACGTTGGCTGGATCGACAAGCGTGCGTTTGGGCTTAGCGGAACGGAATACAGCGCCACGATCCAATCGGGTTCCTACTCGATCGATACTTTGCCGTGGGGCACACCGGGCTTTGCCTATGTAGGCGCTTCGGGCGATTATATCGGGGCAGAGCTGACGGTCAAAGGCACAACCAAGAATGGCCTCTACGCCTTGCTCTTCAAAAACGGTCAGGAATTGGGCTGGGTCGACAATCGGGCCATCAAGCCCCTGAACGTCCAAGTGGTAGCCTATTCCGCCTATATTTCCGGCGGGCAATTCGAAATCGATACCCTGCCATGGGGCGAGTATGGGTTTAAGGCAATCGGCTCGACTGCGTCATTGGTCGGGGTGAAGGCCGATATCTCCAAGAAGACGGCTGACGGGAATTACCTCTATGCCTCCTTGAACGGTCAGGCATTGGGCTGGATCGACAAGCGCGCCTTCGGATTCGATGCGCCGGCCTATTCTTGGTATATAACGGACGGTTCCTACAGCATCACCAATTTGCCGACGGGAACGCAAGGCTCCGCCTATCTGGCTGCGGCCAGTGCCTATGCCGGCAAGGAATTGGAAGTGATCGGCCAGACGCAGGACGGCGCCCAACGATGGGTAGCAGTCAACGGCCAGCCAATCGGTTGGGTCGACGCGCGTGCCGGCAGGATACTCTACAGCACGACGACATCTTATACGGCGACGATCGGCTACGGCGGATACAGCATCGACTCGTTGCCTTGGGGAACCCAAGGATTCTACTCGGTCGCAAGCTCCAGCAATTACGTCGGCCAGACGGCAACCGTATCGAAAATTTCGGTGGACGGATCCTATGTCTTCATCACGATTGGCGGAAAAGCATTGGGCTGGATCGACAAACGTGCGTTTGAAGTCCACCATGTCGTGTATTTGGATCCAGGCCATGGCGGCACCGAGTCGGGTGCAACCTACAGCGGGGTACTGGAAAAGACCCTCAACCTGGAAGTTTCGAATGAAGTGAAAACCTATTTGGAAGCTTTGGGTTACACGGTCATCATGACCCGCACAACGGATCAAACCGTCAGTCTGTTGAGTCGGTCTATCGCGGCGAATGCTTCCGCGGCGGAGATATTCGTCAGCATCCACCACAATGCGATGCCAACGAATACAACGGTAACGGGTGTCGAAACCTATTATTATGAGTATGATCCGAATTATCCATCGTTGATCAATGCCGCGATGCACAATGATCCTACGCGGATTCTGGAAAGCGCGCAATTGGCCGCTGCCATCCATGAGTCAGTGGTCGGCAGCACCGGCGCTGTCGACCGCGGCATCAGAAGCGAAACCTTCTCGGTGCTGCGTGAAACGGATATACCGGCAGTGTTGCTGGAACTGGGCTACATGAGTTCACCGACTGAATTGCAGAAATTGACGAGTGACAGTTATCAAACCATTTTGGCGAAAGCCATCACGAGCGGCATCGTCAGCTACTTCAAATAATAGAAAGCAAAAAATATAGGAAAGACGGGGTCTGTAAATCCAAGGCTCCGTCTTTTTTTCATGCAATCATCTGCTGATTGTGTTTTCTTCCTATAATGGGATTGATTTTTTTTTGCCGTAATGGTAACGTTTACTGTATCAATGTAGCGCAATATTTATGGGATGGCGTAATCAGACCGGGATGCTGCGGCAATATGAAGTTGGTTTGAAATGAAAATAATCTGATCGATGATGGTGATGGAGGGATTTTATGATTGTGCAAAAAAAACATTTAAGGGCGTGCATCGCTTTATCAAGCATGGCTGCTTCCAGCCTGCTTTTTGGAAATAAATACGCATTTGCCGATGAAGTAAACACCAACACAGTGGAACCACAAAGTACGGCGACCGGAGCTGCAGCTGCAGCCGTAGCAACGGATACGCCCAGCGCGGCGGACGAACCCGTCGTCTCAGCAGAAATGCCGGTTGCCGGTGCCGTCACGGCAACGGAGAAAGATGGCGTCAAACAGACCGTTTTGGATCCGCTGTTGCCGGAAGCAACAGAAATCAGCGGCTCTACGTTACCGAATGGCTATCTCGTTTTTTATAAGGAGGATACCATCCTTGCGGAAACGGCCGTCGATGAGACCGGCCTGTTCAAACTGCCGGTGACAGGAATCGTTGCGGGCATGAAGATAAAGGCGGTCGTCTACGGCAATCAGGACAAGACAACTGTCCTGGAGGAGACCGAATGGACCGTCCCGGCAACGGACAAACCTGCAGCGGACGTCGCCATGCCGGATCCAATAACGGATCCAACACTTGCAGCACCGGAAGCGTCCGGTGCTGCAGAAACGGTAATTCTCGATCCTTTGGCGGATGAAACGCTCAATGCTAGTACAGAGCTGCCGGCAGGAAATATAGCGACGGAAACGCCCTCGATGAGCGTTTCCGCTGCGGCCGTGAGCGTAGAAACGGCTGCCGTCCAGGAGGCGAAAGGGTCTTGGTATTATTACGTCCAGTCCGGCGATAGCCTGCAATCCATCGCCACCCACTATGCGACTGATGTGGCCAGTTTAGTGAGATGGAACAGCCTTGTTGATGCCAATAAAATTGTTGTCGGACAGCTCTTGAGCGTGAACGGGACGAATGCCTATGCGGAAATCGACAAGGAAACGCGCACCTTTGCCGACAATGCCGCATTCGTCAATTATCTCGGGCAATATGCGACCGATATCGGGGTTGATTATAACCTATACGCATCCGTCATGGTTGCGCAGGCTTCTTTAGAATCGGCTTACGGGACCAGCAAACTGGGAACTGTCGGCAACAATCTTTTTGGAATAAAGGGTTCCTATGAAGGTAACTCCATCGTGATGAGGACATGGGAAGAGCAGAGCGACGGATCGATCATCTGGATCGATGCTTTCTTCCGACTCTATCCTTCCTACCAGGAATCGATGGTGGACTATGCTGAAAAATTGCGCACTGGCGTGAGCTGGGACCCGAATTACTACAAGGGAACCTGGATCGAGAACACGACCAGCTATAAGGATGCCACCCTCTATCTGACCGGCCGTTATGCGACCGATTCTTCCTATTACCTCAAGTTGAACAGCATCATCAGCGCCTACAGCTTGACGAAGTTCGATGGGCCGAAAACCGTGGCTGCTGACTACAGCGCCATCGTAGCCGGGAATGGTTATTCGATTGACAGCCTGCCGTGGGGGACGACCGGCTATGAATATGTGGCTTCTTCCTCAGCCTATTACGGGATGGAAGTCCATGTATCGCGGCAGACTGCGGATAGCCAGTATTCTTACATTTCCATCGACGGGAAGGATTTGGGCTGGATCGACAGCGCTGCCTTGAAAAGATTCGCTACGGTTTCCACGAACTACAGCCTGCCGATCATGAACGGAGGCTATTCAATCGACAGCCTGCCGTGGGGCGAACCCGGCTGCGTCAAGCTTGGGGACTCAGCCACCTACTACGGGAAAGTGGCGACCGTCGTCCGCGAAACGGCGAACGGAGCCTATGCCGAAATAGCCATCGATGGGGTGCTGAAAGGCTGGATCGATAAAAAGGCCTTCAATGCCGCTTTTGAGAGCTATACGGCAACCATCCAAAAAGGGAATTATTCGATCGACAGCCTACCATGGGGGACGAGCGGCTACCGCACCCTCGACTGGAGCAGTGCCTATGTGGGCAAAACCGTATCAGTCATCGGCAAATCAGCCGATGAAGCCTATCTTTGCATCGCGTACAACGGTGCTGCCTTGGGGTGGGTTGACTACAAAGCCTTCGAGAGCTTTGGATCCGTGAATGCCTATTATTATGCCATCGTTTCCGGAACCAACTATTCGATCGACAGCCAACCTTGGGGGGAAGTCGGCTATGCGTACCTTGATACGTCCGCAAATTACTATGGTAAAGAAGTACTTGTCACCAGGAAAACAGCAAATGGCCAATACGCCTATATTTCGATCAACGGCAAAGGGTTGGGCTGGATCGACAACAGAGGTCTGCAGACGTTTACGACCAAGGCAGTGAGCTATAGTCTGCCGATCATGGCCGGCAATTATTCGGTCGATAGCCTGCCATGGGGAGAACCGGGATTCGTCAAGGTTGCGGATGCCTCCGTTTATTTTGGTAAAATTGCGACCGTTCTGCGGGAAACGGCGAACGGAGCCTATGCGGAAATAACCATCGACGGGCAGCGGCTTGGCTGGGTCGACAAACGGGTATTCAACAATGTGAAGCAAGCAGACTATTACGCCGGCATCTCCAGACAGAGCTATTCGATCGACAGTCTGCCATGGGGAACGGCTGGTTTCCAAACGGTCGGCAGCAGCAATGAACAGCTCGGGAATTGCGTGAAAATCATCGCGGAGACGAGTGACGGGCTCTATAAGCTCGTGCAAAAAGACGGACAGACGTTGGGCTGGATCGACAATCGGGCCTTGACGGCGTTCGGCACCGTGGCAGCGAATTACGCGGCAACGATCCAGTCGAGCGGGTATTCGATCGATAGTTTGCCGTGGGGTACGACAGGGTTCACGCTGGTGTCATTGACCAGTTCTTACTTGAATAAGCCGGTTCAGGTGATCCGGGAGACCGCAAACGGTGCCTATGCGTTGATTGCGGTCGACGGCAAAACGATCGGCTGGGTTGATAAGCGGAGCTTCAACAAATAAAGTCAAAAAAACCAGGAAGAGCGCCGAAATGCGCTTCCTGGTTTTTATTCATTGTTCAGAGCAAATTATAGAGATTTTGCTAATTCGGTAACTTTAGCAAGACCTTCTTCGATGATAGTTGCAGCTTGATCTGGTGCAGCCGCGTGGCCTTCGATGATGACTTCGCCGATGATTTCCATTCCGAATACGCCAGCAAATACGTTGCGCATGTAGTTAACGCCCATATCCATTGCAGACATTTCAGGAGTCGAGTAGTATCCGCCGCGAGCGTTCAATAGGATGACTTTCTTTTCAGGCATCAAAGCAACCATTGTGCCGGTTTCGTCATATTTGAAAGCAAAGCCTGCTGCAAAGATGTAGTCGATAAATGTTTGCAATTTAGCAGGAATCGTCAAGTTCCATAATGGGAATGCGAACACGATGACATCAGCTGCAGTGACAGCGTCCATTGCTTTTTGTTTAGCAGCCAATAGACGGTTTTCGATGTCCGTCAATTCTTCGCCGGCAGCCATTTTTCCGTAAGCGCCGAATAAGTCTTGCCCTAAGTAAGGCATATCTTCTGAGAAGACGTTGTAAGTTGTTACGTTCACTGCTGTATTTTCTTTCGCAGCAGCAACGAATGTTTCAAACATTTTTGTTGAAATAGCTTCTTCTGCGGGTCTGTTGTTTCCTTTAACTACTAATACGTTCATTTGTCGTTCCTCCGATAAGTTCGATTTTATGCTGATGGGACAAGGTTTTGTCCCTCAGCTTACTTTATTATAGCACATTATCTTGAATCCGTACTAAAAAAAGCTCGTTTTAAGTAAAATATTTTGAATCCGAGTAATTTGAATTGACTGGAGTGGGTTTCCGGTTGAATAGAAGCCTTGTTCGTCCCCGAACGACAAGTTCCCCAAATAGGCTGAACAACGCTGGTCAAGTGTGTTAGGATAGATGTACAGTGATTTGAGAATAACGATATGTAGAGAGGTGGACGCATATGGCAAATGATCTCATTTCAATCATCATCCCTTGCTACAACGAAGAAGAAATGCTTCCGATTTTTTACAAGGAAATTTCAGCGATCAGCCAGCAGATGCCGTCTGTCGGATTTGAATGGCTTTTTGTGAACGATGGTTCGAAAGACGATACGTTAAAAATAGTGAAGGGATTGTCCGAACAGGATGAGCATGTGCGGTTTTTGTCCTTCTCCCGCAATTTCGGGAAAGAGGCGGCCTTATATGCGGGCTTGCAGCACGCAAAGGGAAACTATATCGCCGTGATGGATGCGGACTTGCAGGATCCACCGGCATTGCTTCCCGCAATGTATGGCCTGATTCGGACGGGGGAGTACGATTGCATCGGCACCAAACGGGTGGACCGCAATGGGGAACCGCCTATCCGCTCCTTTTTTGCAAAGCAGTTTTATAGGTTGATCAATCATATCTCGGATACGGAGATAGTGGATGGCGCCCGGGATTTCCGTTTGATGACCCGTCAAATGGTGGATGCGGTCCTCGAAATAACGGAATACAATCGCTTCTCGAAAGGCATTTTCAGTTGGGTGGGTTTCCATACGAAATATTTGGAATTCGAAAATAAGGAACGTATCGCCGGCAAAACAACCTGGTCCTTTTGGGGGCTGTTCAAATACTCGCTGGATGGCATCGTTGCTTTTTCCGATGCGCCGTTGGGGATTGCTTCCTTCATCGGGTTCGGCACCTTTCTTCTGGCGGTTCTGGCAGCGATTTTCTTCGCCATCCGGACGCTGGTATTCGGCAATGCGACTTCCGGCTGGACCTCTTTGATCGTCATCATTCTGGGGATGGGCGGTCTGCAGCTGCTGTGTCTGGGGATACTGGGCAAGTATCTGAGCAAGACGTTCATGGAAACGAAACGCAGGCCACTCTACATCCTGAAGGAAACGGATCGGGATACAAGAGCCGAGCTGCAATCCAAGGAATAGACGGTTTAAATGATAAAAGAAAAGGAAGGCGCGAATGATATGCTCGCGCCTTCCTTTTCTTTTATCCCGCTTTTTATCGTTTTCCTGCCATCACATAATGTCTAGCGGTCCAAGCCTGCCTCTCGGAATAAAGATGAAGGGTCCTCTTGGCTCTGCGAGCCAAGACATACGGTTCGACTAACCTGCTGACGCAGGAAGTCTCTCAGCAATTGCGCTCTACGATGCTCATTTGCATGGTAGTCTTAGGAATTCATTCCTTAGACTAACCAGTACAAGGCGACTGCAAGGAGCGTTGCTACCTGTCAGATTTCCTAAATTTCTTTCGAAGCAGGGCGGGCTTGTCCCGCTTTTCTTATTTTAATAACTCGTCCAGCCGCCGTCGACGGTGAGGATGGCTCCATTCACATAGCTGGCATCATCGGATGCCAGGAAGAGGGCGGCGCCCGCAATTTGTTTGGAGGAACCGTAGCTCGGAATGAGGGGCATGCCGACGCCGGTTGTTTCTTGGCCAAATTTATCCAACTCTGTCATCGATTGGCCGATGTTGGTTGCGATGGCTCCCGGTGCAATGGCATTGCAGCGGATGCCTTTTTTCGCATACATGAAGGCTGTATTTTTCGTCAAACCGATGATGGCATGTTTGGATGCCGTATAGGCTACGCCGGCACGACCGCCGTTCAAGCCACCGATGGAAGCGATATTGATGATGTTGCCGAAGCCTTGTTCCAAGAAAATGGCAACGGCTTTACGGGAAGCGTACATGGGTCCGTTGACGTTCACGGCAAAGACGTGTTCCCAGCGGGCGTTCTTGATGTCGCCTACCGGTTCGAAGCCATCCATGATACCCGCATTGTTCACGAGGATATCCAAATGCCCGAACATATCGACAGCCGTATCGATCATCGCATTGTTGTCTGCTTCAACGGAAACGTCAGCTTTCAGGAAGATCGCCGCATTCGGGAATAGTACATTGATGTCATTGGCGACTTTTTCCGCGCCATCAAGATTGTAATCGGCGACGACCACTTTAGCGCCTTCCTTGGCAAACAGGTGACAAATTGCTTCACCCATGCCGGATGCGCCACCGGTTACAACAGCAACTTTATTTTCTAGTCTCATGATAATTCCTCCATCTATAGTAGAATTGATAGATACAGTATAGCATGTATGCGTTTGCAAAGGCAATGTATGGAAGATTATTTGCTGTATAATAAGCTTGCACCGTTCGTGAAAAATGATGGAATCCCGTTTATCGTGTAGAATAGAAGGAACATAATACCCAAAGTGACGTGTGAGGGGGAACTACCGTGGCAAAGTTTACATTCGACAAGGAAATCAGCTATTTCAAAACGGACGCTTCGACCAGGAGTACGATGAAACTGCTGAATAGTATCTTGGTGGCGATGTTGTTGTTTTTGGCTGTCATCTTTTATATCCTGTTGCACCTGGATGTCAACCAGTCCCCGGCCGTTTCCGACATCATCATTTTGCCGGAAGGCGGCATAGAGCGGCCGTTGAAGGCAGCGGAACTGTTGGACGAAGGCTATTCTTTATCCGGGAAAGTCCTGATCACGCCATATGATCCCGAAGAGATGCAACTCTCCGGTGAGCCGATCTTTCAGGATGAGGACATCCTGCCGGAATACAGGGCAACCAGCACCTGGACAAATGCCGTCAATTCGGTGGCCATGATGGAGGAATACGGATATAAAACCGCCATCGTCGTCTCCAGCGATTACCATATGAACCGGGTGAAATTCAGCTATGATAAGGCGGCCGCCGGGAAGGGCATCACCTTCACCTACGTTTCCGCCGGCGGTCCTGAGGGGAAACCCTGGATAGAAACCGAAACAGGACGCTATTTGGCAGTCCGTGAAATATTCAAAACATTGGGCTATTGGTTCGGCCTGTATCACTTCATCGATCTATAGGATGGCGCCCTTTCGCAGGGCGTCTTTTTTGCGCAAATCTGACTATTTTGAAGACAAATATGCTCCCTGAGTAACATTTGGATAAACTTTTGGAATCTTTGTTTGCTTGACGCCTATTTTTAGAAGAAAGGCCGCGATGGTGCTATAATTCCGGTATAGGAGGCGTTTAAAATGCTCGTAGAAATTGTTGTGGAAAATTTTTTTTCCTTCCTGGATGAAGCCACTTTTTCGATGGTGGCCAGCCCGATTGCGGAACATCCGGAATCGGTTTTCGGGAAGGACAATCTTGCGGTCACTAAATTGGCGACGATCTACGGAGCGAACGCCAGCGGGAAAAGTAATTTATTGAAAGCCATGAAGCTGGTCCAGGAAGGCATCCTACTTCAGAACGGTACGGCAAAGGAGTGGATCGGCAAAATCGAACCCTTCCATCTGGATGCCCGCAAGGAAAAGGAAGACACCCTGTTGGAGGTGAGCTTTCTGTTGTCCGGGAAAATCTACCGCTACGGCTTTTTTGTCAATCGGGAGCGGGTTACGGAAGAGTTCCTGTATGGGGAAGGGGAGGAAGAAAAGGATTTTTTCATCCGCAATCAAGACGGCGAAATCATCGGTGGGGAATGGACAGCTCTCTTCAAGGACATCCCTTTGGAAGCCAACCGTTTGGCCTTGTCCTCGCTCCTGCACAGCCCGTTGACGGCTGTGCACCCGGTATTGCAATCGTTTTTGAAGTGGTTCACGGATATGCGCATCATTTTGGATACTTCCAAAATCGGTCTGTCGCCTTCGATAGCGAGGATGCATCTGGAGAAATACAGGCACAATCTGTTGACGTTGGTGCAGGTGGCAGATCCTTCGATACAGGATATCGTCGTGCATGAAATCAACCATCCGAGTACCGGAAAAATCGAAGTGGCTTTCTTTGTGGTGAAAATGAGGCGGAATGAAGAAGGCGAAGCGGAAGCGTACTGCGAAAGGTTCCGCTTCCAGGACACGGAATCCGCCGGGACGGTAAAATTGTTGTCCCTGGCCGGACCCATCATCGAGGCGCTGGAAAAAGGCGGGCTGTTGATGGTGGACGAGATGGATACGCAATTCCATACACTGATGACAAGATATGTCCTGGAGCTTTTTTCTGGCCATTACAATGATAAAGGGGCACAGCTGGTCTATTCGACGCATGACATCACCAACCTGTCCAGCAGTCTGTTCCGGCGCGATCAGGTCTGGTTCGTGGAAAAGGATTCCTACAGCGCGAGTCATTTGACTTCGTTGGTCGAATATCGTTTCGATGATGAAGAACGGAAGAACAGTTTTGAATTTTTCCGCAATTATTTGAACGGAAAATACGGGGCCATCCCCTTTGTCCGTCCGGTAGATTGGTGGGTCGACGATGAACAATAGGCGAAGAGAACATAAGCGCAAAATGGATTTCCGGCGGCCAATCGGAACGAGGCGGCCGGAGAAGACATTCCTCATTCTGTGCGAAGGGACGAAGACGGAACCGAATTATTTCCGCAGTTTCCATGTCATTTCCGCTCAGGTAGAAATAGTGGGGACGGGCATGAACACAATGTCCCTGATCAACTATGCGCGGGATATCGTGGAGGACCGCCCGGATGAATACGACGAAATTTGGCTGGTGTTCGACAAGGATTCCTTTTCCCGGGACAGCTTCAATGAAGCGGTCTATTTCTGCGAAACGCATCATCGCGAAGGCTACCGTGCCGCCTACAGCAACGAGTCGTTCGAACTTTGGTATTTGCTGCATTTCGAGTTGGTCCGGAAAGCTGTTTCCCGTTTCCATTACCCGGATATGCTGTCGCGGCGGCTGGGATTCTTCTACAAGAAGAATAATCCGCATATGTACGAAATCTTGAAATCCCGTCAGCCGAATGCAATCGCAAATGCTAAGCAACTATACAAGGGACGTTCCCCTTCGCCGGCCCGGGACAACCCTTCGACGACCGTTTTTATGCTGGTGGAGGAACTGAATAAACATTTGCGAAAATAATTTGAAAATAAAAAAAGTTTCTAAAATGGTGTGCGTATATTACCCATGTAAGTACTATTCAAGCAGGGCAGACTTATAGAAAAGACATCATTGGATGGAAAAGAGGAATATCATGTTTACGACATCATTTTTGGGTATGGACTTCATGGAAGACGGAAAAGGCGTTGTCCTTCATTTTGTTGAAGGAGAGGGGATTGCAGAGGATTATTTTTTCCGGACTGAGGAAGAGGCAACTGCGTTCTATACAGCTTGCCAAAGGCTTTGCGAAGAACTGAAAGAGGAACCGGTCGAAACGCAGACAGCCATTTTTCAAGAATTCCTGGACCTGAATATCGGGGAATTCCATTATAACCGCAGATTCTATTGATCCGCGAGAGCTATGAATAACCGGTCAACACAACGCTGCTGAAAAAACCCGTCATGCATTTGGCTGCATAACGGGCTTTTCGAAATGTTTCACGCATTAAAAAAGTTGGCTAGCTTCACGGGTTAGCCCTTCGGAAAAGGGATGAAGGAACCTCTTGTCATCTTTGATGACTTAGAAACATGATACAACTGACCGGTACGGTCACGTTGATTCCTTTATTTTTGGAAGTCTCTCAGCAATTGCGCTCTACGATGCTCATTTGAATGGTAGTCTTAGGAATTCATTCCTTAGACTACCAGTACAAGGCGACTGCAAGGAGCGTTGCTACCGGCCAGATTTCCTAAATTGTCATGGCTCTTGCGATTTCAATCGCTTAATCCTGTTATCAGACTATCCAAAATGCCTCGCAGTGAGGCCCTCTGATGTCGCATTGTGACGAATGAAGGAACCTCTTGAATCTTACGATTCAAGACATACAGTTCGACTAAGCGATTGAAATCGCTAGTCTCTCAGCAACTTGACCGTTCAGGTCACAGTGTTTCCTCACTCAGGGCTGAACGAACCCGTTCAGCTTTTCTTGCGGAACGTTTTATGGAAATAGGTGCCGGAAGTGGCGGCAAAAACGCTGCAGATCAGATAGAAGAGTGCATACATGAAGGGCGACAGGGTAATCATTCCGCCCGTGGCATCGTCCATGCGCGTCGGCAATGGGTAGACCAGGCTACTCAACAGGAATAGGGCGGGCTGGAGCAACAGATAGTAGCCGGAAAAACCGTTGCGGTAGGTGTAGAACGCTGTCACCACGATGGCTGCCAACGGGAAGATCATCGTCCATAATGTTAAGGTTGCGGTTGCACCGTCCTCCATCAAAAAAGGAATAGCCGGCACAACCAGGTGCAGGACCGCAAAGAAAAGCAGATAGTATGTCAGTGGTTTTATTTTTTGCATGGGAATTTCCTTTCGCATTTGGAATCATTCTTATTATACCAGAATAATTTCGGCAAGAAACAGCGAAACGGACAGGGAGCGCAACATCAGCTGCGCTCCCTGTCCGTTTTCTCATTTGCTAGGAATTATAAAATTTTTTAATATAAAGAGCGCATCACTGAAGGTTTTTTAAAGGTTCCCAATCTGTTTCGCGCCATCACATGATGTCTAGCGGTCCAAGACTGCCTCTCGGAAGGAAGATGTAGGGTCCTCTTGGCTCTAACGAGCCAAGACATACTGTTCGACTAACCTGCTGACGCAGGAAGTCTCTCAGCAATTGCGCGGTATGCTCATTCAGGGCCAGATTTCCTAAATTGTCATGACTCTTGCGATTTCAATCGCTTAGTCCTGTCATCAGACTATCAAAAATACCTCGCAGTGAGGCCCTCTGATGTCGTACTGTGACATCAGAGTACTTGACCGTCAAGGTCACAGTGTTTCCTTATTCGAGGCAGAGCGGGCTTGGACCGCTTTTCCCATTTTATAATTTCTTCACTTTCAGCAGCTGTCCGATAACGATGACATCCGACTGAGTCTGGTTCCATTGCTTCAGGGCGTTGATCGTTGTGCCATGCTTGCGGGCCAACGACCAGAGGGTGTCGCCTTTGACGACACGGTGCAGGAGATAGGTTCCGGTCTGCCGAGAGGCGGTAGCAGGGAGAGCTGAAAAGCCAGATTCCACATCTTTCTTGAATTGGGCAAGCGAGATGCCCCAGCCGGCAAGGTAGCCATCCGGATCGGTGTGGGTGGTGCCGCCGATGTTTTTGGACACCCACGAATGGGTCTTGATGCCCAAGTCATGTACGGAAGCGCCGGTATTCAATGTGCAAGGGATGTCTGCCTCACTGGCCAATTGCTGCAGCAGCCAGACATAGGCCAGGTAATCCTTCGCGAAGGTCTCTTTCTTGTTTGTGCGGGCCAGCTCCACTTGGGCGTAGGCATAGCCGTTCGCCTTCGGTCCGACTCCCCATTGAACTTTCCCGGTCTGGGCGATTTGGACGATCCGGCCGCCGCCACCGACCCAATGGGAGACGAAGGCATTTTGCCAGTTCCTTTGCATGTAGCTGATTTCATTTTCCAGGCTGTTCTCCCCGACGTTGTTCGGGTTTCCGGATTCATGGGCGATGATCAGATTGCCGGCGCTCAGCTGATTTTGGTGGATGGCAAAGATTCTTTGTTCGATAGTGTAGGCCATATTTTTCCTCCTATGTGTAAAAAAATACCGCCCGGGATCACGCCCGAGCGGCTGCTTTTCGTTGATGAAATCTTAATCGTTAGGGTCTTTTATTTGGCGTCCGTGATGACGTCTGTGATCGTACGTTCTACATAGCGTGCGCTGTTCACTGCCGCATAAGGATTCACGCCTTTCACTTCAAAAACGTTCAAGCCGATGATGGATGCCATTGCGGGCTGCAGTTCAGCGGCCGTCAAACCGCTCTTTGGATTTTTAACGGATAGGCTGCGTGTCTTCCCGTCGGCTGTACCGAATTTCAATTCTAATGTCACTGTCGTATTCATTGTTTTTCCTCCTATGATTCATCTGTTTTGGGATATAAAGGGACTGGGTTACGGTTCGTTTGACTATTGCGATTAGGCGATGCTGTAGCGGTTCTTTTCGACCACGACGGCGTAGGCTGCAGGCATGTCGACCAAACCGGCCACCGCTGTCTGGAATGTTTGCACTTGCTCAGGGGTGATGTCCGCTTTCAGGTTCGAGAACGACTGTTTGACTTCCTTTTCGTTCTCAAAATCATTGAAATATAACTCGATGTTTCCTTCTTCGTATTGCTTAACCATTTGGCATTCCTCCGTTTTCTTGTTTTGTAAGTGTCATGACTGCTTACACCTATAACGACGGACAGAATCGAAAAAGTGTAACCTTATTTTTTGCTTAACTCCAAAAATTCGTTGGCCTTTGCTTGGATCTGGCTGCGCCATTTGGATACGGTTTTTCTGGAGAATCCGTGTTTTTTTGCGATTTCCGTGACGTTCAGGCCGTAAATATAGGAGTCGTGCAGATAGATGTTTTCTTGTGGGCTCAGGCGTTTTGACAGTTTCCGGTATAGATCTTCCGTTTCCAGAATAGCCTCGAAGGTTTCCGCTCCCGGCAGGTTCATGATCAGTTCGTCGGTAACAATCGCTTCGTTTTCCCCTTTTTTGCTGGATTTTCTGATTTCGTCCAGATACACCCATAGTATTTTCCGGCCGGCATAACTGACATAGCTATACCGATTATCCTCCAGAAGCGGATCGCCTTCGCAGGTTTCGTAGGTATCGATCAAAGTCATCAGCCCCAACTGGAAAAAATCATCATAGTCGCTGCGGGCAGGGTAAAGGTTTATTTTGTTCAGGCAATGCTTGACGACGCCGGCATATTGTCCGATAAGCAGTTCTGCAATTTCATCCGTACATGTTCTCTTTTTCATTTTGGTTTGCCTCCGCTAGGTTAGTGGGTAGCCGGATGCAAGGTCGGGTGACCCTGTGCATGCTCATCACGGCTTGGCAAGCTTGCTGAATGCTATGTTAGATGAAATGCAGGAAAATCGTCAAAATGACAAATATGATTAAAAATAAGACAAATAATGATAAAGTTAGTATTCTGTTAGTAATTAAATAAATATTGCTTAATTATTGGCTGTTTTAGATGAAATTATTTGTTAAATGGTGTATATTTTTTTTGGAAAATAAAAAATGGAGGTAGAGGTATTTTATGGGGGGAAACAGAAAGGCAGAAGAATGGCCGCAAAATGATAGAATTGGACAGAGTGTTTTTTTGGATTTGCTGGCCAGTGAGGATGAAGTGCACGGCTTCCCTGCAAACGGGCAAGCTGATTGCGCAACCATAGAAATTTTTCTTGAAACGCTGCGTCAGACGTTGAAGGAGGTAAGACGAGAAAGGCCGCAAGGCCATAAAAAAGCTGCGATATTTCAGATAGAACACCAGCGGGACCGTCTGCAGCTGTATCTGGATGATGCGCTGGAGATAGACAACTTTATCGTGGACGAGACTATTTTGTATGTCCTTTGTCTGGAAAAAGAAACGGTACGGACGCACTTCCGCACGCTAGTCTTTTTTACGGATGGCCGGATCATCAAAACACGTGAAAGCAGCAATAAAGTGATGCATGCCTTGTTTAAGGTGGTTGGCTTCAGCTATGATTTCGTCCGGAATGCATCGATCTTGGTCAGCGGTAAGGAAACGCATTGTATGCCTTACATATTAGGGAAACATTGTTATTTGCCGTTAAGTGGTCCGACGCGCAAGAATGTTTCCTGGATAAATTTGTCGGCCATCGTGAGTTATCAGCCGTTGAAAGGCGAAAAGGGTGTGGAGGTGCATTGCTGCAAGCAACATACAATCAAGATTCCGGTACGCTATTCCTACTTCAACGAAAAAATTACGCAGTCCTGCCAAATCTATTACCGGCAGGACTATCTCATCCGGCATTTTATGCGGCAATTCAATTACGTTGGCGCGACAAAGAAATCGAATAATGAAAGAGGGGTGCTGGAAAATGGCTTCCATTTGCAGTTGGGGCATCATCAAAAGCTGTCGTTGCAGGATCATCTCCGTATTTTTCAGGTGTCCTTCGCGGAATCGGCTTTACGGCATCCCGCCCTTAAGGATAATCCGGTGGCGGATGAAGCCGTGCAGCTGTTGAAAGAAAATTTGTATAAAGAGCTGCCGTATCTGACCTTTCAAGCATGAATCCGTAAGAATCAGCCAGCTGGAATTTAGTCTTTCAAATAACACTAAAGAAAACTATCTGAAAAGGAATGGCTTTTGTTTGTCATTTGTTGGCAACTGCATTAAAATGAAAACGAATACAGTTAGGCGGTTTTGATTAGGAGGGGATTTATCGTGGATAAAAGAATCGATGGAACATTTGTTAATCAGGAATTGGTCATTGAGGAAATCAATCACCTGATAAAGGAAGAAGGCTACGCACCGGAGCAACTGTTGGTCCTCACCCGGAAAGCCAAGAACGATTTCATCACAACGGAAACGGGTGTGCAGGTGGTCTTGACTGGGGAAGACCATGACGATGATTCGCTCTGGGACAAAATAGTAAATTTCTTTACAGTCGATATGGACGAAGAAGAGGAAGAGAAAATTTTTGAAAGTTACGGGATCGACGAAGATACGTATGAACGCTTCGAAGACGCAATGGAAAACGGGGAACTGCTGCTATTGATCGACGACGCAGCGCCGGTGAACGAGGAACATGCCGACTTTTTGGTGCGGGATGGCATCCTTCCTGATGAACATGCCGAAGAAAAGAAAGCTATGGCAACCCAACCGGATTGGGCCGCCGACGATACGGCCAAAGGCGATATGCCGACGCATGCCATCGAGGCAGAAAAAGAATCCCAAGCTGTTGCTGCAGGCATGACGGAAAGCCAGGCTGATATGAAAGAAGCTGAGCCAGTTGCTCATGAGGAAATGAATGAAATGGTTGTGCGTGAAGAGTACGAAGTTGCCGAAATACCAAAAGAAAAAACGGCAACCGTTTCCGGAGAAAGTGAAAAACAACCCGATCTGAAAGATATCGTCACGGATCAGCCGATAAAAACGGCAGCTGTTGCAGGCGACCCGACGATGGCCGAGGATAACCATGAGATGGCTGATATGCAATTTGATAAAGAAGAATCACTTCCGGAACTGGATGAAACGGATGGACAGTACTCCAAAGATCCGTTCGGCGGCGAAACCGTTGCGGCGGAAGAAGGCGAAGATGCCGATGATATCCCACCGGTCTATGAAAATCCGGACAAAAAAAGACCGGCGCTATAGAAAAGTTTTTAATTGAATAGGTGTCAGAGCAGCGGAACGACAATCCGCTGCTCTTTTTTGGTTAAGTTAAATAAGGTTGGGAGCGAGTAGCAGCTTAAAAGCATATTACCGGCGAGCGAGGCTTCGCCGGGGATTCCGGAATCTTTTGGTTGGTGTCTCCCGGCGATGATAACCTCATCGCGAATCTCACTGTTTCTAAAAGGCATATTACCGGCGAGCAAGGCTTCACCGGGGATTCCGGTATCATTTGTTTGGAGAATCCCGATGGAACGAACCTTTTCCGTTTCCTAACAATTAATCGTAAACGTGTTCTGAATCCCAAGTAAAAATTGCATCAATTGTCTTGGTATAAAAATTGCGAAAGACCTCAAACGCCGCACTCTCTTATTTTCGAACGTATGTTTTGTTTCTTTGCCGGATTATTGTATAATGGGGAGGCAGAATATTGCTGGAGGTGGAACGGATGAGTGAAATGGAACAGGATACAGAAAAAATTCCGGTTGTGACGAAGATAGTCGTTCAGAAGAAACGGAAAGACCGTTTTAATATATATGTGGATGGGGAATATTCGTTTCCCATCTCAGAGGCTGTTCTGATTAAAGTCGGATTGTACAAAGGGATGCAGCTTACGAAAGAACGCAGCCTTGAAATCGAAAGAGAAAACTATGATTATATGGCTTATACAACGGCCGTCAACTATTTATCCTACAGTCTGCGCAGCGAGGCGGAGGTGCGCAAAAAGCTGATTGACGAAGAAATTTCCGAGGATGCCATCGAACGCGCCCTCACGCGGCTGAAGGAACAGAATTACGTCAACGACCGGATCTATGGCGAAAGCTATACCCGCACAGCAGCGAATCTGAACCGAAAAGGGCCGCAGCTCATCGCCAATGAACTGAAGACAAAAGGGCTGTCGCCCGAGACGATAAGCCTTGTGTTGAAGGAGTACCCGTTGGAGCAGCAAATCGAAAACGGCATAGCGATTGCGGAAAAGATGATGCGCAAACAGAGCCGGGTCTCTTCCCGCGAAGCGAGCAACAAACTGCGTGCCCACCTGCAGCAGAAAGGCTATCTTGCCGATACGATCCCCGCCATCCTAGAGGAGATCGAAACGGTGAAGGAAGAGGATGACGAAATGTCCGCTTTGCGTCTGCAAGGGGATAAATTGTGGCATAAACAAGAAAGAAAACACAAAGGCAAAGATTTGATCCAGAAGGTGAAAGCCGGATTGTTCCAAAAAGGCTATTCCGGGGATATGATCTCCGCCTATATACAAGAAAAAGAACAGGAAATGGAATAACAATGACAAAGAACACAAACGATACAAAAACGATATACGCCATCGAGATGTGGCCGATAGAAAAGATCAAGGCTTTCCGGAAAGCGCTCCTGGATTGGTACGACAAAGAAAAACGCGATTTGCCGTGGCGCCGGACGAATGATCCCTACTGCATCTGGGTCTCTGAAATTATGCTGCAGCAAACGCGGGTAGATACGGTCATCCCGTATTACTATAACTTCCTGAACAAATTCCCGGACATCGCCAGCCTGGCAACTGCCCATGAGGATGTGCTCCTGAAAGCCTGGGAAGGGCTCGGCTACTATTCCCGCGTCAAAAACATGCAGAAGGCAGCCCAACAAATAGTGGCGGACTACAACGGCGTCTTCCCGGAGGATCCGAAAGAGATCGCGAAATTGAAGGGCATCGGGCCGTACACTGCGGGGGCGGTTTCCAGCATCGCCTTCCAGCTGCCGGAACCGGCCGTCGACGGAAACGTCATGCGGGTCATGAGCCGGCTGTTCGAAATCGATGCGGACATCGCGAAACCGGCCAGCCGAAAAATATTTGAAGAAATCGTGCGCGAGCTGATCGATCCGGACCGCCCGGGCGATTTCAATCAGGCTTTGATGGATTTGGGCTCCAGCATCTGCACACCGCTTAACCCAAGGCCGGAAATAAGCCCGATCAAAGCATTCAATGCCGCTTATCAGCATGGCACGATGCACCTGTATCCGGTCAAAAGCAAGGCCAAGAAACCCGTGCCGATGAACCTGCAGGGAATCATCCTGCAGAACAAAGACAAGGAATTCCTTCTGGAAAAGCGGCCCAAGACCGGTCTGCTGGCGGATTTTTGGACCTTTCCGCTGCTTCAGGTGGAGCCGGTCGTGACGGACAGAGAAAACAAGATAGTCGTTCAAACGGAATTGCTTGTGGCGGAAGCTTACCCGACAGAGGAAGTCCACGATAAGAATCCGGAAATCGCCTTTTCCCAAATCGAGGAAGCCTTGACGGCGGCCGTTGCAGCGAAGTATCAGCTGCATCCGATTTGGCTGAAGGCTGAGACCGGTTCGGTCAATCATGTCTTCAGCCACATCAAGTGGCATATAACCGGCTACTACGGCAGGGTTTTGGATGCAGGAAACGGCACTTTGCCGGAGAACTGCAAATGGGTAAGCGAACATGATTTTCCAGCTTACGCCTTTCCGGTCCCACAGCAAAAAATGTGGCAACAATTCCAGCAGAAT
Organism: Trichococcus palustris; assembly: GCF_900114465.1. Lineage (GTDB taxonomy): Bacteria > Bacillota > Bacilli > Lactobacillales > Aerococcaceae > Trichococcus > Trichococcus palustris. Next base: position 181,775 of record NZ_FOTD01000004.1, read on the forward strand.
ACCCGAAAAGAATTTAACCTGTAGCAGTCTAAAGTATCGCTTTCTTTTTCCATTCTATGCTATACTATTCAGTGAACTGAAAGTTGAGAGTCGTTGCAAGGAATGGTCCTGAAAAACGACTCAAATAGATGTAGAAAGTTGGGCACCGTGATGCATAATCCTCGTGAGGGAGAATTCATCACCATAAAGAGTTATAAGCATGACGGCAGCCTGCATCGAACCTGGCGTGACACCATGGTATTAAAAACAAGTGACCAATCTATAATCGGTTGTAATGATCACACCTTAGTAACGGAAGCTGACGGACGTCGCTGGGTTACCAGGGAACCGGCGTTGTTATACTATCATAAGCATTATTGGTTTAACATTGTCACGATGATCCGCCAAAAAGGTGTATCTTATTATTGCAATTTGGCCTCGCCTTATGCGATTGACCAAGAGGCTTTGAAATACATCGATTATGACTTGGACATAAAAGTTTTTCCGGATGGTGAAAAACGTTTGCTAGATGTAGATGAGTATGAATTGCATCGCAATCGCATGAATTACCCAAAAGATATCGACCATATTTTGAAAGAAAACGTTAAGATTCTGGTAAGCTGGATCAACGAAGAAAAAGGTCCCTTCTCCAAGGAGTACGTTGACTTATGGTATGAAAGATACTGTCAGCTGTCGCACAATCAGCAAAACTCGTGATGAATTTTACAAAAATAAAATCAGTTAACTTTAAAAGTGACTGATTTTTTTTGTTGGGAAATGTGGACAATTCCTTAATTTTCTAAAAAAATCGTGCAATCGGACAACAGTTATATTAAGATAAATATAGTTAAATTATTGAAAAGTAAATATATCAAACATTTTTAGACGATGGAGGAGATTCTTTGAAAAAAAAGGAAGTTTTGATTGTTACCCTAATGGGGATCGTGACGATTGCCATCATCCTTTTTGGGTATAAATATTCTGCCGATAGAAAAGAGCAACTACTGCTTGAGGGCGCACAAAAGAACGAACAACCGGCAGTACAAAGCTCCGCTGAGATGGACACATCCGAAGCGGAGAAAGCCGCAGCGCTGGAAAAAACATTGCAGACCTTTGCCGAGAACAGGGGCGCCGCTTCTGTAGTCGATTATCTGCAGTATATCCAATACCACAATAAACAAATCAATGTTGCCTTTTTTGGGGATATAGCCGAAGAAGCTTCATGGGCCAAAACGGCAATGACGGATATCCAATCGGCGTACGCACTTACCATGAATCTCTCTTATTTCAGTCATTCTGGAGAAAGTAGCGCAGTTTATCTGAACGGCGGCTATTCGCAACCAGTAGCGGCAAGCAATGCGGATGTCATTTTTTATGTTTTGCCGACAAAGGCCGATCAGACAGCCGATATCGCTCGGGCGCAATCCACCGAAAATATTTTCAAAGTGTATGATGAAATCAAAGCGGCATCGCCGAATGCGTTGATTGTGTTGGTGACGCCACCTCCGGCGGAAGCAAAAATGAATGTTTTGAATTCCAGATCACTGGATTACCGGGATTATGCCACCAGCTTGGCCGAAGCAAATCAGACGTACAATGTGCCGTTTTATGATCTGCATGCGGACACATTGCAGGAATTGGAAAATACAGGAGCGGCAGTATCGACCATTATGGATGAAGCCAAACTTGGTTTGAATGAATCGGGGGCCACCTTATTCGGAACGGTCTTTGAAAAGAACTTGAAGACAAAAACGGTGAATACGACGTCAGGCCTGTATGTGGAAGGCGAAAAACCGGCAATGGAATCCATCATTAAAGAAACGGTTGAAGAAAACACGGTTACGCAAGAGCCAGTATACGTGGAGCCGGTTTATGAAGCGCCTGCATCTTCCTCTGAATCAGTCTATGAGGCGCCGACAATAACTGCTCCAGCTCAGGATACGACAACATACGATACAACCGCAACGGATTCAACAACAGGAACATCAGGGACAACAACAGGGACAACAACAGGAACAACAACGCAAGCAACCACCGTTGTGGAATAAGCTGATGCCTTTTTGGCAGGGAAAGCAGCAATCCTCATCTGGAAATCGAATAGTCTAAAAAAGGACGGGGCTGGGACAAAAGTCCTAGCCTCGTTCGCATTTCCTAACAATTAATCGTAAACGTGTTCTGAATTGCAGACACCACTCCCGTTTCGAAACGGGCTTTCGTCCACAAAAGAGGTGAACGAAAAGCCAGTTTCTCCAACGTCCGGGTGTCTAAACACAATTCATCACACTCTGTTTAAACGTGTTCCAAAAAGCAGACCTGAAGTCACTTCACGAATAATGCTCAGACGGTCTGCGACCATCCTCCGCTTATTCGCTCCAGTTATTCGGGTCTATACGCTTTTTATCTCACTCTCGTTTTTTCTCAATTATGAGGAGAAATTATTATTCGAAAGTACAACACTAAATCGCCTGTTTCACAAACTTTAGTTTGTTTAACATCGCAACTATTAACTCTGCATTTCGGGGAAGGCATTTTCTTAAATACTGGCTAATCCCAGTGAAATAAAGTATAATAAGACTATAGAAATCTGTTGTAAGCGTTTTTCGTCAAGTGTGGTACTTGCTGTTTAAAAGGAGTGTTTTCACAAGTGGGTAGGCAACTTTGAAATTCAGAGTTCAATGATCGTTATGGAGACGCGTTTCAATGCAAAGAGAGATTTCTTGGAGGTAGTGTCATGTACATACAAGTTGATGAACGGAAACGGACTGACGTTCTATCGACTAAATATTATCAATATAACATAGATAATTTAGAGGATAGACCAGAACAGATTGTTGCGTCATCCGTTTTTGATAAGAAGTATTCTTTTGATGGAACATTAGGGGCAAACTATTCACCAACACGGACCATACTGCGGGTATGGGCTCCTACAGCAGAAAGTGTTGATGTGATATTGTATGATGGCCTTTACGATGATAGAAATGAAAGATACGCCATGGAAAAAGGCGAAAGAGGGACTCACGAACTTCTTTTAATGGGAGATTATGCGGGCAAAGCCTATAAATACGCCATTACCTTCCCGAATGGGGATGCCGTTGAGACTGTGGATCCCTACAGTTATGCGACGACTGTCAATGGTGAACGCTCCGTAATTTTGGATTATGCCAATACCAATCCGGAAAATTGGGGCAAACGATTAGATCCGATTACTTCTCCTGTCGATGCTATTATTTATGAATTACATATTCGTGACTTCACGATTTCTCCAGACAGTGGCACCAAAAACAAAGGCAAATTCCTCGGCGTGATTGAAGCAGGCACAGCCTCTCCGGATGGAAGGACGACCGGCTTGGATTATCTGAAGGAATTGGGTGTTACACATGTTCAGATTTTGCCGATGGCAGATTTTTTCACAGTAGATGAAAAGAATCCTTCAAAGACATATAATTGGGGCTATGATCCACAAAACTTCAACGTGCCTGAGGGATCATACGCGACGGATCCCTATCAACCGGAAGTTCGCATACTGGAAATGAAAGAGATGATTCAGGGACTTCACGACGCAGGAATCCGTGTCATCATGGATGTCGTTTACAACCATGTCTATTTGCCGAAAGTGCACCCGTTGGAAAAAACGGTCCCTGGCTATTACTTCCGCCGTTATGCAGACGGTACGCTGTCGAATGGGACCGGTGTCGGGAACGATACGGCATCGGAACGCTACATGATGCGCAAATATATCGTCGACAGTATTACCTATTGGGCCAAGAACTTCAACTTGGATGGTTTCCGTTTTGATTTGATGGGAATCCATGATGTGGATACGATGAACGTCATTCGTGCGGCTTTGGATGAAATCGATCCATCCATAATCATGTTGGGAGAGGGCTGGAACCTCAACACGAATTTGGCTCCGTCTGAAAAAGCTATCCAACAGAATGCGGATCGCATGCAGGGCATCGCACAATTCAATGATGCTTTGCGGGAAGCTGTAAAGGGATCGGATTTCGACTTTGGCAACGACACGGGGTTCATTACAGGGAAACCGTTTATGGAAGGATGGGTTGCGACGAATTTGCAGGGTGGAGCCTATTATCCCGCAAATCGCGCCAGCTATACCGATCCTGCTCAGATGGTGCAATATGTGGAAGCGCATGACAACCTAACCTTATATGACAAATTGCTCAACTCCATGCCCTGGGATGATGAAGAAACCCGCGAAAGACGCCACCTGTTGGCAAGCAGCCTGGTGCTGTTGAGTCAAGGCGTACCTTTTATCCATGCCGGCCAAGAATATATGCGGACGAAACATGGGGTGGAAAACAGCTACAACGCTCCGGATGAAATCAACCGGATGGACTGGAAACGACGCGATGAAAATGGAGCTGCGGTGGACTACCTAAAAGGGCTGATCCAGTTAAGAAAATCAGAACCGTTGTTCCGTTTGAAATCGATAGCAGAAATCAAACAGCACATGAATATTTTGAAGGCCGAATATCAGATTGTCGTATACCAACTGGAAGATGAATCTGCCCTCTACTATGTCGTATTCAACGGCCAAGGAAACGCCATCGATTTCGATGTGGAGTCCGGCGACTATTTCGAGCTCATCCACGATTGCAAGAACTATATGGATGCCCCCCAAACTCTGGAGAAATTATCTAAGGTGCATGTCGAAAGACTTTCCACAACCGTAATCGTAAAACTGAAATGAAAACTGTAAAGCAGCTGTCGCTACAAAGGCCCAGCTGTTTTTTTTGCTGGAAGGGACAATCCGATGATTCTTGCGGTCGCATATCTTTCCGTAATTTAGTACAATAGAAGAGATACAGGAAAACGGAAAATGATGGGATGGGTGGTTTTCGGATGATCAAAATGATAGCAATCGATATTGACGGCACACTGGTGAACGGCGAAAAAGTGATGACGGAACGGGTGAAAGGCACAATCAAAGAAGCGATGCGACGTGGCATCAAAATCGTTCTCTGCACCGGCCGTCCGCCTGCGGGCATCAAGCCTTACGCGGATGAATTGGGATTTGAAACAGGGGAAGATTACATCATTGCACAAAATGGAGCCTATATTATCCGGACAGACACAAAAGAAGTGGTCTATAAAAAAACACTGAGCTTGCCTGAAGTGCAGGAATTATATGAATTTGGGAAAGGCTTTGCGGCTGGGACGCTGTTGGTGACGGAATTCCATTACTACAGCTTGGAAGATGAAATCACGGAGCCCATGTGGGAGGATGCCAAACTCGTCAACATGGAAATCACTATTTTGGACCCTAAAGAGATGACCGAAGAGATGAATTTTATGAAAATCCTTTATATCGGTGAGGAAAGTGATGTCGATGTCATCGAGTCGGCAGTGCCGGACCGCATCCGTGATAACTATTACGTTGTGCGCAGCCAAAAATATTTGGTGGAAGTCATGGCCAAGGATACAAATAAGGGAATCGCATTGACGAAGTTGGCTGAACGATTGGGTATTCCGATCGAAGAAGTCATGGCTTTGGGTGACGGCGAAAATGATTATGAAATGATCCAAGCGGCCGGATTGGGTGTCGTGATGTCGAATGGGACCGACAACTTGAAAAGCATCGCGAACGAAATCACCTTATCCAATGAAGAGGACGGGGTAGCCCATGCCATCGAAAAATGGGCGTTCACAGAATAACGCGAAAATTAAAACAGGGTTACAGAAATCGACTTGATTTCTGTAACCCTGTTTTGTGCCTAGCTAGGAAGTAATAAATTTTTTTGATATAAAAAAGCATCATTACAAGTTTTTCACAGATTGCTAATTTGTTTCATGCATTTAAAATTTGTCCAGCTTCACGGGTTAGCCTTTCGGAAAAGGGATGAAGGAACCTCTTGTCTCTGCGAGCCAAGACATACTGTTCCACTAAGCAATTGAAATTGCTAGTCTCTCAGCAACTTGACCGCTTTTTGGTCACAGTGTTTCCTTAATCAGGGCTGAATGAACCTGTTCAGCTTTTCTTATTAATGGATGATGTCGTCGATGTTCGAAATGTTTTTCGTTTTGCTCCCGCCGTGCGCTTTGTAGCTGCGCACCAATTGGTTGAAATGAACCAAATCATCTTCGTAGGCAAGGATGGCGCTCATCAGATGGATGATGCCGTAGCTTTCCGAACTGCTGTATTTTCCGTGGTCACTCTCTTCCTGAGCCCTCTGGAAGAAGGTGTCCATCAGCTTGTGGCGTTCCGCTTTACCCGCCTCGAAGAAGTTCACTTGGCCAGGCGGGACACGACCGCTGAACTTCAGCATAATCTGTTCGTGGCCGCTCATCAACGTTTCCAGCCGCTCACGGATCATGATGCGCATCTCTTGAGGAAAATGGTAAAAGACATTTTCATAATCGTGCAGGACTTCCAGGACATGATAGGCTGATCTTGTGGTCTGGATCATTTTGCGGTAGACGACCAACGTCCTATTGTTCTCATATTTTTTCTTTTTGGAGAACAAGCCGCTCTCCGTCAAATATTGATAGAGGCTATCGATTTTTTTCAACTGCATGCGCGCCCATTTCAGATCATTGTTCATGACGGAATATTCCGTATTCTTCCTTAAACCAGCGCGGATCCAGACCAGAAACTCGGTTGTTGCATAGTCGATGGTATGGTAAAGCTTCACGTCATAGCGGGGTGGCGCAATGAAGGTGTTCACCAGAAAGGCTACGATGACGCCGACAAAGGTTTCCGCTACACGCAAGGATGCGCTCAATAGCAGGTTTGCGTCCGTGGTCATCATGATGACGATCAAGGTCACAATCGATAGACCGATCACGTCTTCCAATTTCAAAAAGTTCAGGATGGCGATCAAGAACATTGTGGCAATCCCGACAAGATAGAGGTTGCTGCCGACCGTCAAGACGACAAGGACGGCGACGAGACCGCCGATGGTATTGGCCATCAAGCGGCTTTTCAGGTTATCGAAAGACCTCCCCAATGAAGGTTGGGTCGAATAGATGGCTGAAATGCCGGCTATTACGCCTCCGCCTCCAAGTCCCAATAATTGCGAAACAAGCATCGACAAGGCAACAGCGAGACCCGTTTTAAAGGTGCGGGCACCTAATTTCATATCATTCACTCCATGTCTTTTCTATTTAAATATTAAGTGCAGATTGCATCCATCCATTGAATATATACTAATCCATCGGCGGTGTAAAGGCAAAAATATCCCGTTTCAGTCAGCAGCTCGGGGGTCGGGAGCTGATAAGCTATCATTGAGCGAATAAGTCAGCAATTTGGCCCAATAAACAAGAGTTTACGATTGCTATTTTCGTGTAATCGATATATGATGAACGTAACAAAATGTAAATTATAATGACTATCATATACAAGTATGAACAAAGAGAGGGGGAAACCCGATGAACCATTCAGTAGTGGAAGACTCTATTGAAAAAATGAAGAATGCGAACATCCGCATTACACCGCAACGGTATGCGATACTTGAATATTTGGTCGACTCAAAAATCCATCCGACTGCCGATGATATCTATAAAGCTTTGGCTGATCGTTTCCCGAATATGAGTGCGGCAACCGTCTATAATAACTTGCGGTTATTCGTCAAAATCGGATTTGTGAAGGAACTGGCGCTCGGAGATGCTTCAAGCCGTTTTGACTTCAGCAGCACCCAGCACTATCATGCCATCTGCGAGAGCTGCGGAAAGATTGTGGATTTGTACTATCCCGTTCTCGATGATGTGGAAATGGTTGCCGAAAATCTGACCGGTTTCCAAGTGACGCATCACCGCATGGAAGTCTATGGCATCTGCCCCGACTGCCAAGCGAAAGGAATCCATAAGGACAATGCACCTAGCGCAGCCGAAACGGCGGGACACCATTCCCACCATTGATCAGCTTGCCCTGCCGAGGCTGTCGGCCGTCAAACAAGCGGTCAAGGAGAGAGCCGAAAAAAGAAAGAAATAATTGAACAGCAAAACGCGCTCCCAGGAAGAAAAACTCTTCTTTCCGGGAGCGCGTTTGTTTTTGCACTTTTCTCAGTGTTCTGCGGGTTTGCTCATGGCGATGGACTTGTCGATTGTCGTTTGCACGGCTGAGATGACTGCGTTGCGAAAGCCGTGTTTTTCCAATTCTGCGACTGCTTCGATGGTCGTTCCGCCAGGCGAGCAGACCATGTCCTTCAATTCGCCGGGATGCTTGCCGGTTTCCAATACCATTTTTGCTGAACCGAGTACGGCTTGGGCAGCGAATTTGTAGGCTTGCTGACGCGGCATGCCGCCACGGACGGCACCATCCGCAAGCGATTCGATGAACATGAAGACGAGCGCAGGAGAAGAACCGCTGACGCCGGTCACGGCATCCATCAAGTATTCCGATATTAATTCGGTGCGGCCGAAGCTGTCGAAGATTGTTTTCACGTCCGTCAACTCGGCAACGCTGACCATTTCGTTTGCGCAGATGCCGGTCATGCCTTCGCCGACCAATGCCGGTGTATTCGGCATGGCGCGGACAATCTTAATTTCGCGTCCGAAGCGTTCTTGGATTTCCTCCAAGCTTTTTCCAGCTGCAATCGTCACGATGACGACATTTTCTTTAACCGCGCCTTTGATTTCTTCAATGACCGGAGCATAGATGTTGGGTTTTACCGCAAGGAAGAGGATATCTGCTTCCGCAGCAACCGCTTTGTTATCCAAAGTGGTGCGGATGGCGTATTTGTCTTTTAAGGACTGCAGGCTTTCTTCCTGAACGCTTGATGCGATGATTTGGTTAGAGGATACGAGGGCTGAACCCACTAAACCGGCGATGATGGCGCCGCCCATATTGCCGCTGCCGATAAATCCGATTGTTTTTTTCATGAATGAACACTCCTTTTGTCGTTTCGAATGAGGTTGCCTGTGTGCAACCCTATTGTTTTATATTATAGCAAGGAAATGGGAAAAGGGTGAAAAAAAAGATAGATACCTTTCATTTCACGACTCACCTAAAAATGATAAGCAGGATAGTTACAAAAAAGACTTGCACAATAAGGAATGTTTCGATAAGATGTAAAGCGTAATTATTACGATTTGCGAAAAAAGAATCATCTTGGGGTTTAAACAATCATTTTGGAGGAGAAAACATGAAAAAACAAAACTATTTCTTACGTATGGCAGCTTTGATGGGAGGAGCGGCTATGCTGTTGGGCGCATGCGGCACCAACGGCGGGGCAAGCGACGCGAGCAGTGAAGCAGTTGCCGATCAGGAAGGCGATAAACTGCAGGTCGTGACGACTTTTTATCCGATGTATGATTTCACAAAAAATGTTGCCCAAGACAAGGCGGATGTCAGTCTGCTGATTCCGGCGGGTACAGAGATTCATTCGTATGAACCGTCAACGAAGATGATCGCCGAAATTCAGGATGCAGATGTTTTCATATACAACAGCGATGAGATGGAAACCTGGGTTCCGGCTGTCTTGGATGCAATCGATACATCGGACATGGTCGTGATCAACGCGAGCGAAGGCATCGAATTGTTGGATTTCGCTGCAGAAGAGCATCCCGAAGGCGAAACGGAAGAAGAACAGGAGGGGCATGAACATGCCTTTGATCCCCATGTCTGGTTGGATCCGGTACTGGCGCAAACGGAAGTGGACAACATTCAGGCTGGTTTAGCGGAAGCGGATGCTGAAAATGCCGCATTCTATGAAGGGAACGCGGAAGCCTATAAAACTAAATTGGCTGCATTGGACCAAGCGTTTCAAGCTGCCTTCGAAGGGGCGACTAACCGCACATTCGTGACGCAACATGCCGCTTTCGCGTACTTGGCAAACCGTTATGATCTGGAACAGGTTTCCGTCTCCGGATTGACGCCGAATGCCGAGCCGAGTGCAGCTATTTTGGCCAAATTATCCGACTACGTGAAGGAACACGGAACAGAGTACATCTATTTCGAAGACAACGCGTCATCGACAACGGCTGAAACCCTGGCGAACGAAGCGGGACTGCAGTTGGCAGTCTTAAGCCCTTTGGAAGGCATAACGCAGGAAGACCAGGATGCCGGCGTCGATTACATCCAAGTGATGCACAACAATCTGGAAGCATTGAAGAAAGCGATCAAGTAGGACGCGCAAACGCAGTAATGCATTTTATCAGTAGATATAAGAGCAGCTTCCGTTGGAATAGTGACGGATGCTGTTCTTTTTTGTTGAACGCTGCATTGCAGGAGTTTCGCCTAAGCTGACTCCCGTAATTCGCCTTATCCTAGTAGGCGAGTGCCGAATCATGTTGCCGTTATCCTGGTTGTTATGGTTGTGTTTGGGGCCTGAATTGTATAAGCTAAGGGTATAAATTATTTTTTTGGAATCGAGGTCTTATTTATGGGCAATGTGCGTAAGTGGTGGCATGATTTGATCGTTTACCAGGTTTATCCGATGAGCTTCCAGGATTCGAACGGGGATGGCGTAGGGGATGTCCGGGGCGTCATCAAACGGTTGGATTATATCCAACTTCTGGGCGTCAACATGATTTGGCTGAATCCGATTTTTACGTCGCCGAAAATTGATAACGGTTACGACATCTCCGATTTTATGGCAATCGATCCGCTGTTCGGGACGATGGAAGAGGTGGAGGAATTGATTCAGGAGGCGCACAAGCGCGGCATCAAAGTCATCTTTGACTTCGTCATGAACCATACTTCCAATCAGCATCCTTGGTTCAAGGAAGCATTGAAAGGGAAGGACAATCCCTACCGGGACTATTATTTGTGGGCGGATGGCAAAAACGGCGGCAAGGATCTGCCGAATAATTGGGAATCGTTCTTCACGGGGACGGTCTGGGAAAAGGAACCGATCGGCGACCAGTACTATTTCCATCTGTTCGCGAAGGAAATGCCCGATCTGAATTGGGAGAATCCTGAGGTGCGCAAGGCGATGATCGAGATAGCCTTTTTCTGGTTGGACAAAGGGATCGACGGGTTCCGTCTGGATGCCTTCATCCATCTGCAGAAAGAGGCGGGATTCCCGGATCTGCCGGGGTTGAAGGAAGGCGAAATCGCCTTGGCCGAGAACTACTATGCCAATTTGCCGAAAATAAACGAATACATGAAATTCTTTACGACGACTTTGCGGGAACGTTATCCGGATACCTTCATTGTAGGGGAAGCGGCGTCCGCGACGGTCGATTTGGCGCATGCCTACACCGACCCTATATTGGGGGGCTGTGATACGGTCATCACTTTCCGTTATTTCACAATGGATGAATCGGCGAAAGATCCGCGTCTATCCTCAAACATGCAGAAGACGAGTCTTTTATTTGGGGAATTCAAGAAAAACATGCATGAATGGCAAAGAGCCATGGCTGATGTCGGCGGACCGACCTTGTATTGGAACAATCATGATATGGCACGGGTCGTTTCGCGCATCGGGGATGATGTCCATTACCGCGATGACAGCGCCAAAATGTTGGCGGTCTTGATGTACCTGCAAAAAGGGATTCCGTTCATCCTGAACGGCGAGGAGCTGGGCATGAAGAACCTGTACATCGACGATATCAGGGATTTCAATTCACCGGAGGCACAAACTTTCTATGAAGAGGCATTGGCGTTGGGTTATACGGAAGAATCGATTCTGCACAACTTACGCGAAAGTTCCAAAGATGCCAGCCGCGGCGCGATGCAATGGGACGATTCCGCCTATGCAGGCTTTTCCGAGGTGAAACCTTGGAGTGGTGTCAACATCGAGCCGGCCTACAATGTGGAGGCGGAGGAAGATAATCCGGAAAGCGTTCTGCATTTTTACCGCAGGATGCTTCAGCTGAAGAAAACCGATCTGTTTGTTGATGGCTCTTATTTCCCTTGGGATACCGATGACGATTTTTACGTCTATGAGCGGGTACTGAACAAAAAAGGCGGATTGGTCATCTGCAATGTGACCGATCAGCCGCAAGAATTTGTGCTGCCGCCGCTGGAACAACAAGGCTATCGGCACATTTTATTGCAAAACAGCGGCGTATGGATGGAAGGCGACAACGTGCATTTGGGTCCTTACGGAGCGGTTGTTTTCCAGACGGACTACACCCAATAGGAAAACAACCGGGAAAGGCACCTGCAAGGGACAGAAAAAATCACTTGAATTTTATTAGGGGGCATTCTATATGAAGAGACTTTTCGATATCGATACTTGGAAAATAACGACGAATGAATTGGACAAGGCAAACAAGCGGCTGCAGGAAAGTTTGACTGCAATCGGCAACGGCTATATGGGGATGCGCGGAAACTTTGAGGAAGGCTACTCCGGGGACACGCATGAGGGAACCTATTTGGCGGGGGTTTGGTATCCGGATAAAACGCGCGTAGGTTGGTGGAAGAACGGGTATCCGGAATATTTCGGCAAAGTGATCAATGCACTGAATTTCATCGCGGTAGGGATCGAAGTGAATGGGGAGACGGTGGACTTGGCGAAAAACGACATTTCCGATTTCCGCCTGGAGTTGGATATGCGACAAGGCCTGCTGAACCGCGGTTTCGTTTGGAAAAGCGAGAACGGGGAGACGGTTGTGCGTTTCACATTCCAGCGGGCTGTCAGCATCGCGAAGAAGGAACTGGCCCTGATCCGCATTGAAGCGGAGGTGTTGGACGGAACCGCTGACGTTACCTTCCATCCTCGTCTGGACAGCAACGTTACCAACGAAGACGCCAACTACGAGGAAATGTTCTGGACGGAAGTGGCCCGTTCAATCGATACACCGGTCAGATTGACCGCCAAAACCATCCCGAATCCGTTCGGTATTGAACAATTCACCGTCACGGCGGCCATGATGAACGTTGCGGATGGCTTGGAAAAGACAAGCAGCAACGAGAGCCCGCTATTAGTAGAAGAAACCTTCAATGGGACGATTGCCTCCGGAGGGAAGCTGACTTTGACAAAATACGTGGCGATCGTAACGAGCCGGGACGTTCCCGAAGAGGGACAGGCAGCTGTGGCGAAAACGCTGTTGGCAGAAGCTGCTTCAAAGGGCTATGATTCCCTGATCGCGGAGCATGTTGCGGCATGGGCGGAACGCTGGAATAGGGCCGACGTAAAAATCGCGGGCGATGAGGAAGCGCAGCAAGGCATCCGCTTCAATATCTTCGGGCTGTTCTCGACCTACTATGGGGAAGATGAACGCCTGAACATCGGGCCGAAAGGATTCACCGGCGAGAAATACGGCGGCGCCACCTATTGGGATACGGAAGCGTACATGGTGCCGATGTATCTGTCCGTTGCGGAACCGCGCGTGACGGAACAATTGCTGCGTTACCGGCATAGCCAATTGCCGGGAGCTTTCCACAATGCGAAACAGCAAGGGCTGAAGGGTGCCCTATATCCGATGGTCACGTTTACGGGGGTCGAGTGCCACAATGAATGGGAAATAACATTCGAGGAAATCCACCGCAACGGAGCGGTTGCGCATGCCATCTATAACTACACGAACTATACGGGCGACGAAGCCTATCTGTTGACGAAAGGGATCGATGTTTTGACGGGGATTTCCCGTTTCTGGGCCGACCGTGTCCATTTTTCAAAACGGAAACAAAAATATATGATCCATGGCGTCACCGGTCCGAACGAGTATGAAAACAACGTGAACAACAATTACCACACCAATAATATGGCTGCCTGGACTCTGGAATATACGTTGGAGAGCTTGGCGAAAGTGTCGGATGACAAATTGGCCGAGCTGGCTGTTTCGGAAGAAGAAATGGCGCAATGGCAAGACATCGTCGATCATATGTATTATCCGCACGATGCGACATTGGGGGTGTTTGTCCAACAAGACACCTTCTTGGACAAAGACATCCGCACCGTCGATACGTTGGACCCCGCCGAGAGGCCGTTGAACCAACACTGGTCATGGGACAAGATTTTACGGTCCCCATTCATCAAACAGGCGGATGTGCTGCAGAGCATTTATTTCTTGAACGACCGCTATACGTGGGAAGAAAAAGAACGGAACTTCGACTTCTACGAACCGATGACCGTTCATGAATCATCTCTTTCCGCCAGTGTGCATGCCATTTTGGCGGCCGAATTAGGTAAAGAGGACAAAGCGGTGGAACTTTATGCGCGCACGGCCCGTTTGGATTTGGACAACTACAATAACGATACCCAAGATGGTTTGCATATTACTTCCATGAGCGGAGCCTGGTTGGCGATCGTTCAAGGCTTTGCTGGGATGCGCGTCAGCGACAACCAACTCCAGTTCAAACCGTTCCTGCCGAAAAACTGGCAAGGCTATGATTTCAAGATCAATTTCCGCGGAAGCCTGTTGGATGTGGCCATCACGGGAGGCGAGGTTACCCTTAAGGTGGTTGAAGGTCCGGCTTTGAATGTGAAGATTTTTGAAGAAGTCATCGCAGTGAATGGTACCGTGGTGAAGAGTTTAATTGAAGTGGAGTAAAGACGAGCGAAACAGTGTTCTTAAAGCGAGGCAGAAAGTTGGTGCAGGGATGAGAGGGATCGTATTCGACTTGGATGGCGTTCTGACGGATACCGCCGAATACCACTATCAGGCATGGAAAGCATTGGGAGAAAAAATAGGCATTCCGTTTGATCGGGCCTTCAACGAAAATCTGAAAGGGATCAGCCGCATGGATTCTTTGGAAAGAATCCTGGAATTGGGCCATAAGGAGAACGACTATACCCAAGCAGAGAAGGAAATCTTGGCGTCAGATAAGAATGAGCATTACAAGGAACTCATTCTGGAAATTACGCCGAAGGATCTCTTGCCGGGAATCAAAGCGTTCATTGAAGCGGCTAAAGCCAGAGGGTTGCGTTTGGCATTGGCCTCGGCCAGCAAAAATGGCCCTGTCATTTTGGAACGACTGGGCATGACGGATTATTTTGAAGCGGTAGTGGATCCGTCAACGTTGGAGCACGGAAAACCCGACCCGGAAATATTTACCAAGGGAGCGGAGCTGCTCGGATTGCCGGCCGAGGAATGCGTCGGGATCGAGGACGCGCAAGCCGGCATTGCAGCCATCAACGCAGCCGGTATGTTCTCGGTGGGGGTAGGATCCGCCGAATCGATGAAAGAAGCGGATCTGTTTGTGGAGAGCACGGCGGATCTTGATTTGGATGAGATTATGCGCGCGGCAGCGGCGAAATAAGGAAGAATAAAACATAAAAAAATTCAAAAAAAGTTTCAAAAAAAGAGAGTTAACACTTGAAAAGTTAGCGCTTACATGTTATTATTACAGTGTAAAGAAGGACAGGAAATATAAATCGAAAGAGATATATGGAATGATTTCTTTACGCAGAACCAATTGAAGTTCTAGCAGTTTATGATTTTAATTTCATTCATGATCGAGTAGAGACTTTCAGTATAGACCCGAAAATCTAGAACAGAATCAAAATGACAGATTGAATGAAAAAATTAAACGTAACAGTAGAAAAGATTTAGAATAGCTTCAAAAACTAAACCAAATTGATTTAACCTGTGAAGTTAGAATCATAATAGAATGGATAAAGGTTCAAAATGAGAAACATTTTAGGCGAGTAAACTTAAGATGTTATCTCGAAGAAGATTCTTGTTTAGATGTGAGTGGCGAGATGCCCCGTTTGAACAGTCAAAAGGATCTTCAGTTATACAACTTCATATTGTGGCCATGTTCCTCATTCAGTGGAAGTAAAAGTCCGAGAAGTTTGTAAGACTCACATGAGCGAAGATCATGTAAACTAACAATTAACTTAAGTATCGACGATGTTATGTTGGTACATAAATTACAGGAACTAGTGCTACAAGCATGAAGCGGGGCTACCTCATCTTTGAGGTAGCCTCTTATTTTTTGTCGGAAGACTACCGCTTCAAGGGATGGTGACAAGAGAATTGCTTTTCAGGAAATTTTGAACGGAAATGTTGATGGTGAAGTATTGACAGGGCTTACATTTTTGTGGTAATCTTTAGTTCCTCGGGTTGCTTGATTCATTTTTATGCCGGTTGGATATTTCAAAACATGGATAAGTTGAAATGTGTTTGACACGGAAGTGAAATGATGATAATATTATCAAGTTATCTTTTACAAGGCACCTACAGGATATGAAATGTTGTTGACATGCTATCGAAACGATGTTATTATATGAAAGTTGCCGCTTCAAATTTGAAAAAACGCTTTTGGAATTTATTTTTTTCAAAGTTGTTGACAAGATATTGAAGCCGTGATAATATGAATAAGCTATCACGTAATAAGTGATAGGCGAGATTGCCCTTTGAAAACTGAACAAAGAATGAACGAACCAAATGTGCAGGGAGCTTTGATTCTATCAAAGCAAACGAAGGCGATACACAGTATCGCAAACATAAAGTCAGTAACGTAACAAATGAGCTTTTAAATTTTACATGTAGGATTTCTGTACAAGAGTCCACATTTACATGAGAGTTTGATCCTGGCTCAGGACGAACGCTGGCGGCGTGCCTAATACATGCAAGTCGAACGGTTCTTTCTTTTGGAAGCTTGCTTCCGATCGAGAGAATAGTGGCGAACGGGTGAGTAACACGTGGGTAACCTGCCCATAAGAGGGGGATA
>NZ_FOTD01000005.1 GCF_900114465.1 Trichococcus palustris
AATTTGACGTCGGACGTCATCTTGCCGGGCCAAACATTGACGTTGAGCGGATCTGTTACAGCAACCCAAACGGCAACGACTGCAACGCCAGCCAGTACGCCTGCAGCAACCACACCGGTATCCACAAGCAAAGCGACCGTGACGGTAGCCTCCGGGGATACGTTATGGAAATTGGCCAACGCGAATGGCCTGACGGTTGCGGAGCTGAAAGCCTTGAATAATTTGACGACCGACTATGTCTACCCAGGCCAATCACTCGTTTTAGCAAAGAGCGCGCAAACGCAAACACCAGCGCAGACGGTGACCACTGTTGTTGCGGCAAATACAAGTGCAGACAGTATTTATACCGTCCAAAAAGGCGATACGCTTTATAAAATCGCTTCAGCCAACGGCATTTCAATCACTGAACTAAAAACGCTGAACAATTTGAGCTCAGACATCATCTTTGTGAACCAAACACTGAAAGTCAAACAAGCAGCTGCTGTCACTGTTGCCGCTGCCCCTGCGACAACCTCTGCGGAGAAAACATACACGGTTAAGAAAGGCGATACGCTTTACTTCATCGCTAAGGAAAATGGTGTATCATTGGCTGAATTGATTGAAGCAAACGGCATCACTTCTGACACCATCTATATCGGACAAGTAATCAATCTATAAGCAAGCGGCTGGGGTTTTGCACTTCGCCCTTGAAGATTCAAAGGTTATTTGATAGAATAACAGAAGGATAAATTCATAAATATCAATAAACAAAGATAAGGAACAGTAAAGAGCTGCTTTTTTTTAGAGAGTGCATGGTTGGTGGAAATGCATAATTGGTTCTCTTGAACTCGCCTTTGAGTTGTTCCGCTGAATAAAGTAGGCTGAACCGTTTCGCCGCGTTATAGGCATGATGAGGAATGTACATACATTCAATATAGGTGGTACCACGAATCCAATCGTCCTATAGACAGAACCAATGGCGGAATCTGTCTATAGGATTTTTTTTATGGAATCATCTGCACGAATGAAAAAAAGGAAAAGGATGTTGCTAATCATGGGTTACAATCACAAAACGATTGAAAAGAAATGGCAAAAATATTGGTCCGACAACAGAACGTTTAAAACGACGGAAGGAGGCGGCAAACCAAAATATTACGTTTTGGATATGTTCCCTTATCCATCTGGACAAGGATTGCACGTAGGCCATCCGGAAGGGTATACAGCTACGGATATCGTGGCTCGTTCAAAACGCGCACAAGGCTTCAATGTATTGCATCCGATGGGATGGGATGCCTTCGGATTGCCGGCTGAACAATATGCTTTGGACACAGGGAATGACCCTGCCGACTTCACAGCACACAACATCAAAACGTTCAAACGCCAAATCCAATCTTTAGGATTCAGCTACGACTGGAGCCGTGAAATCAATACGACCGATCCTAACTACTACAAGTGGACACAATGGATTTTCACAAAATTATTCGAAAAAGGCTTGGCATACGAGGCGGAAGTATCCGTTAACTGGTGTCCTGCTTTGGGGACCGTGCTTGCCAATGAAGAAGTCATCGACGGTCTCAGCGAACGTGGTGGACACCCTGTCTATCGCAAACCGATGAGACAATGGATGCTGAAAATCACCGCTTACGCAGAGCGCCTGTTGGATGATCTTGAGTTGGTGGATTGGCCGGACAGCATCAAAGAAATGCAACGCAATTGGATCGGCCGTTCTGAAGGGTCGAATGTGACCTTTAAAATCAAAGATACCGATAAAGACTTCACCGTCTTTACGACAAGACCGGATACGCTGTTTGGGGCAACTTATGCCGTAATGGCGCCTGAATTGCCTTTGGTAAAGGAAATCATGTCCAGCGACCGAGCTGATGCGGTTGAAGCCTACATCGACTCCGTCTCACTGAAGAGCGACTTGGATCGTACCGAAATGGCGAAAGAAAAAACCGGTGTCTTCACTGGGGCGTATGCCATCAATCCTGTCAATGGGAAAGAAATCCCGATCTGGATTGCGGACTATGTTTTGGCGACATACGGTACGGGCGCCATCATGGCTGTCCCAGCCCACGATACCCGTGACTACGAATTCGCAAAAACGTTTGATATCGAAATCATTCCCGTTCTGGAAGGCGGCAATGTCGAAGTTGAGGCCTTTACGGAGGATGGGTTGCACATCAACTCTGACTTCCTGAACGGTTTGGATAAAGTGACGGCCATTGCAAAAATGAACGAATGGCTTGTTGAAAATCAAATCGGTGAAACGGTCATCTCGTACCGCTTGAGAGACTGGCTGTTCTCGAGACAAAGATATTGGGGAGAACCGATTCCGGTCATCCATTGGGAAGATGGCACGTCAACCACTGTTCCTGAAAAGGAACTGCCCTTGCTGCTTCCGAAAACCGATAAAGTGAAACCGAGCGGCACCGGTGAATCCCCGCTGGCAGTCATTGATGAATGGGTGAATGTCGTTGACCCTGAAACGGGAATGAAAGGCCGCCGCGAAACCAATACGATGCCACAATGGGCGGGTAGCTCATGGTACTTCCTCCGCTTCATGGATTCGCACAATCCGGATGAGCTGGCTTCAAAAGAACGACTGGATTATTGGCAAAATGTCGACCTCTATATCGGCGGAGCGGAACATGCCGTGCTTCACTTGCTGTATGCACGTTTCTGGCATAAATTCCTTTACGACTTGGGAATCGTCCCTACCAAAGAGCCATTCCAAAAACTATTCAATCAAGGGATGATTTTGGGCGAGAACAATGAAAAAATGTCCAAATCAAAAGGCAATGTCGTCAATCCGGATGATATCGTGGAACGTTATGGCGCAGATACCTTGCGCATGTACGAAATGTTCATGGGACCTTTGGATGCCTCTTCCGCTTGGAGCGAAAATGGTATCGAAGGAAGCCGTAAATTCTTGGACCGCGTGTGGCGCATGATTTTTGATGAAGATGACAAAGTGAGAGACCGTATTACGACAGTCAATGCGCATACTTTGGAAAAGGTTTACCATCAGACAGTCAAAAAAGTGACGGAAGACTACAATAACCTGCACTTCAACACCGCCATCTCCCAAATGATGATTTTTGTCAATGAAGCCTACAAAGCGGATTCCTTACCATTTGAATACATTGAAGGCTTTGTGCAATTGTTGGCTCCGATTGCGCCGCATATGTGTGAAGAAATATGGGAGAAATTTGGGAATAAAGAAGGCATTTCTTACGTACAATGGCCTGCATATGATGAATCATTCTTAAAAGAAGATGAAATTGAAGTTGTTTTCCAAATAAACGGAAAAGTCAAAACAAAAGAAATGGTTTCTTCGGATATTTCAAAGGATGACATGATTGCAATGGCATTGGAAAATAACATCATCAAAAAAGGCACTGAAGGGAAAACCGTCAGAAAAGTGATCGCCATTCCTGGTAAGTTAGTCAACATCGTAGCTAATTAAGCTGCATTCACAACTATAAGGGATTGCCGTATCATAAGAATGAGACAAAAAGCGTTTAGACCCGAATCACTGGAGCGAATAAGCGGAGTATGGTCACGGACCATCTGAGCATTATCCGTGAAGTGACTTCGGGTCTGCTTTTGGAACACGCTTAGAGAGTGCGATGATTCGCTGTAGGGACTGAGCACGAAGCGGTCTTACCGGATCCCCCCGCGAAAGAGGACACGGTTACGATTGATTAATAGGAAAAAAGAAAGAGGCTAGGACTTATTTGTCCCTGCCTCATTCTTTTTTCAGCTTTTGTTCAGTCACCGTATATTATTGTGGAATTTTCAATACTTGCCCGATGCTGATCAGATTTGGGTTGGAGATGTTGTTTGCCGATACAATTTGTTGGATGGTGATGCCATAACGAAGTGCGATGGCATACAAGGTGTCGCCAGCTTTCACTGTATAGGTCGTTCCTGTAGTAGGAGTAGGTGTTGGTGTGGTTCCCGCACCAGGGATGGTGAGCACCTGTCCGACGCTGATCAGATTGGCATTGGCAATATTATTGGCCGAAACGATCTGCTGGATGGTCACTCCGTACCGTAGAGCTATCGCATACAAAGTATCCCCGGATTTAACCGTGTAGGTCGTACCGGTTGAAGGAGTAGGCGTTGGAGTCGGCGTCGGTGTGGTTCCCGCACCAGGGATGGTGAGCACCTGTCCGACCCTGATCAGATTGGCATTAGCAATATTATTGGCTGAAACGATCTGCTGGACGGTCACGCCGTACTGCAAAGCTATCCCATACAAAGTATCCCCGGATTTAACCGTGTAGGTCGTACCGGTTGAAGGAGTAGGCGTTGGAGTCGGTGTGGTTCCCGTACCAGGGATAGTGAGTACCTGTCCGACCCTGATCAGATTGGCATCGGTCAGGTTGTTGGCCGAAACAAGCTGCTGAACGGTGACGCCATAGCGGAGTGCGATGCCATATAAGGTATCCCCGGCTTGCACCGTATAGCTTGCGCCAGTTCCGCTACCGGGAACACTGGCCATGTTCCTTAATTGGGAAATGGTCACAAAAGAATATCCCATCGCTCTCAGTTGTGAAATGATGTTAGGCAAGGCTGAAGAGGTTCCGTTTGCGCCGTAGCCTGCATGCATCAATATGATAGCACCCGGAACGATATTGTTGATGACACGGTTATAGATATCCGTTGAAGAATTTCCGGTCCAGTCCAGGGAATCAATCGTCCATTGCAACGTATAAGCATAGCCGGCATCGCCTACCGTTTGCAAGACCGTCGAGTTGTATGCTCCATAAGGGGCACGGAAGTAAGGTTTTGTGCTCTTGCCTGTGAGATTGCTTATGATTGTTTCGGTTCGATTGATTTGATTGGTCATTTCCGCGGTGGAAATGGTAGTGAAATCTGGATGGTCGTAGGAATGGTTCCCGATATCGTGTCCGGCAGCGACGATGTTTTTAATCGCCTGGGGATGATTTTCCGCACCTTGACCGGTCAAAAAGAAAGTGGCTTTGACATTATTGGCAGACAGCACATTCAGTATGGATTGGATGTTATAGCCGTCCGATCCATCATCAAAAGTCAAGGCGACAACTTTATTGGTTGTGGATCCTTGGTAAATTATTTGTGAGGTCGCCGCTAATGCGGACGGTGCCGTAAAAGCAAAGAGCAAGAAGAACGAAAAGATCAGTCCGGAAATGTTTCTGAACACTTTAGAGTGGGTACTCATCTTTATACCTCTTTTCTATTCAATTGAGAGCAACGGCATGTGACTGAACAACACAATTGAACGAAGTGACATCCAGGAATGAAGCAGCGGCGTTAGTCGCGGAGTTGAGGGTGGGGGGGCCGATTTACTACTTTATTACATTCTAATTTTAACACAAACAGCCTCTAATGGATAAGAAAACGCTATCATGATGCAGAGCAGCCTAAAAATAGTTGGATATGAAAATCATCCAATAGTAAAATGTCTAATGAATCGGGGAAAACCTCCCAATTTTGGTTAAGAGTTTCATAATTAACAGAAAAAGCGCAACGTTTGATTGAAAAAGTTCTGATTTTTGGTAAAATATTTGAGTAATGTCATAATCATTCTCTTATATTTTATTTCAGAGAGAAAGCAGGTAGTAAATGTCAGAAAATAAACAGTTAAATGAAAATAACGAGACGACCAATGATAAGATGGTGCAAGGTACCTTCTGGATGACTTTCGGAAGTATTTTTTCGAGGCTGATCGGTGCCCTCTACATCATTCCTTGGAACGCGTTGATGGGGTCTACCGACGCGGCGAATACGGCAAATGCCTTGTATTCGATCGGCTATACGCCGTATCAGCTTTTCCTGTCGATTGGGATTGCCGGCTTCCCGGCCGCAATGTCAAAACAAGTTGCGCAGTATAATGCGAAAAATCAATATCGCACAGGGATAGACATCTTTCAGAAGAGCATGTATTTCATGGTGTTCACCGGGGTGATAAGCAGTGCCTTGATGTATCTTCTGGCGCCGATGATCGCCCAAAACAGTCCGGCCGCTTCCGTTGCGGACGGCACCATGGTTATTCGGGCCTTGGCACCCGCCCTGTTGTTGGTTCCGGCATTGAGTTTGATGCGCGGTTTTTTCCAGGGTTATCAGGATATGGTCCCGTCTGCCATTTCTCAGGTCATCGAGCAAATCGCGCGCGTCCTTTATTTGCTGGGTGCGACCTATATCGTGATGAGCCTGTTGGATGGCAACATCGCGAACGCCGTAGCCCATTCCACTTTCGCAGCCTTCATTGGTGCGATTGCAGCGACCATCGTTTTGCTGTTCTATTATAAGAAACAGATGTCTTCCTATCAGTCGGTCATTGCAACGAGCGAACCATCAAGCAATCTTCAAACGACGGCCGCCATCAAGAGCATGTTGAAGGAATCCATCCCGTTCATCATCATCGGGTCAGGGATTACGTTCGCCAAAATGATCGATCAGGTATCATTTAAACCGATGATGGAAAGTTTGACGAATTATTCCGGCAAAGAAATAGAAGATCTGTTCGGGCTTTTCAGCTTCAATTCCGATAAATTGATCATGATCATCGTTTCCTTGGCAGTCGGGATGGCCACCGCGGCCGTGCCGTTGATCGCCGCCGAATTTACGAAAGGCAACTTCAAAGTTTTACAAAGCCAGATCAGGGAAATCATCCAGTTGTTTGCCTTCATCATGCTTCCGGCTTCGCTGGGGATGATGATCGTTTCCGAACCGATCTATAACGTGTTTTATCCGGTTCATCCGGATGGCCCCGCCATCCTGGCCGTATCGGCGTTAATGAGCATCGTATTGGGGTTGTTTACGGTTTTAGGCTCCATCCTCCAGTCCTTGAGCAAGCATAAAACGATGATCACGTACTTGTTGATCGGCTTGGCTGTGAAGGCCATCGTGCAATATCCGATGTTGGCATTGTTCGATACGGCCGGGGCATTGATCGCAACGACCATCGGATTTTTTGTGACATCCGTATTGAGCGGTTGGAAAATCTATCAGATGACACATTTCGGATTAGCCGGAACGTTGAAAAAATCAGGCAAAATCCTGTTGGTGGCCTTGCTGATGGCCTTGTGCGCCTACATTGCGCTAAAAGTTTCCATGGCCTTCATCCCGGTCGACAGGAAAATATACGCTTTGTTGGTAGTGATGATCGTAGCCGCAGTCGGCGGGATCGTCTATCTTGGCCTGACCTTGAAATTGCGCATCGCCGATGATATCTTGGGCAAAAAAGCAGTAGCGTTAAGAAGAAAATTACATATCAAATAAGAATAGATGAAATCGAGAAGCAGCCTTTATGGATGCTTTTTGATTTTTATGGGAGGATAATTATGCGTCTAGATAAATTGCTTTCGAATTCCGGGTACGGATCCAGAAAAGAAGTCAAACAGCTTTTAAAGAATAAAGTAGTCACCGTCAACGGGAAGGTCCAATCCAAAGGGGAGGCGAAAGTGGACAGTGAGAAAGATGTCATTTTGGTCGGCGGGGAAGCAGTCCATTACCAAGAATTCATCTATATCATGATGAACAAGCCGCAGGGCGTCCTCAGCGCAACGGAAGACAACCATCAAAAAACGGTGATCGATCTGCTTCCATTAGAATTCCAGGAATATGAGCCCTTTCCGGTAGGACGGCTAGATAAAGACACTGAAGGGCTGCTCCTATTGACGAATGATGGAAAATTGGCTCATTTTCTGTTGTCGCCAAAAAGGCACGTGGACAAGGTTTATTTGGCCGAAATCGCTGGCATCATGTCAGAAGCCGATCGCCAAACTTTTGAAAAAGGGGTCATTCTGGAAGATGGCTATCTGTGTTTGCCCGCAAAGATGGATGTTCTGTCCATTGATGAAGAAAAGGCAACCTCGGAAGTCCACATCACGATCAAAGAAGGAAAATTCCATCAGGTGAAAAGGATGGTGATGGCAGTAGGCAAAGAGGTGACCTACCTGAAAAGGATGACGATGGGACCGTTGCAGCTGGATGAAAAGCTGGCAAAAGGGGCGTACCGCCTCTTGAGTGAGGCCGAAATTGCGATTTTAAGAGAACATTTACCGGATTCGATTAGAAAATCCTAAGATTTCCTGCGGAATAGGGTGGAGAAACAGAGGTTCACTTTTGAAAAAGGCCTAAAAGTGATATGATGGAAGCATGATATTTTAAGTTAGGAAGTGTCCATATGGAAATCAATTGGAAAAATGAAGTTGAAGCAAGAAAAGAGGATTTGTTGAAGGACCTGTTCACACTGTTGCGCATCGACAGTGTCAGGGATGATTCAAAAATAACGCCTGATGCCCCTGTCGGTTCGGGACCGAAGGCAGCCTTGGAAGCCTTTTTGGCGATAGCGGAACGCGACGGCTTTACAACAAAAAATGTAGGAAACTTAGCAGGCCATATCGAATACGGCGACGGCGAAGAATTGATGGGCGTATTCGGCCATGTCGACGTAGTCCCTACCGGTACGGGCTGGGATACAGATCCGTTCGAACCAGTCATCAAGGATGAACGCATCTATGCACGCGGCGCCAGCGATGATAAAGGCCCAACCATGGCTGCATACTATGCATTGAAAATCATCCGTGATCTGAAACTGCCTATCTCGAAAAAAGTCCGCGTCATCATCGGTACGGACGAAGAGAGCGGCTGGAAATGCATGGATTACTACTTGAGCCATGAACAAAAACCTGATTTCGGGTTCTCCCCGGACGCCGACTTCCCAATCATCAACGGTGAAAAAGGCATGCAGACATTCATGGTCCAATTCAGAGGCGACAACAAGGGCGGGAAAAACGAGTTGTTGAGCTTTGATTCCGGTTTGCGCGAAAATATGGTGCCGCAAGACGCCACGGCGGTATTTAACAGCGAGGAAGCCGAAAAGATCGAAAAAGCTTTCGAAACATTCCTGGCAAACAATCCTGTTTCCGGAACAATCAAAGTGGACGGCAAAGAAGTCACGATTGAGTTGGTAGGGAAAGCTGCCCACGGTATGAATCCAGCTGCGGGTATC
Organism: Trichococcus palustris; assembly: GCF_900114465.1. Taxonomy (GTDB): domain Bacteria; phylum Bacillota; class Bacilli; order Lactobacillales; family Aerococcaceae; genus Trichococcus; species Trichococcus palustris. Next base: position 8,987 of record NZ_FOTD01000005.1, read on the forward strand.
AATGCGGGTACTTATCTGGCTGCGCTCCTGAATACATTCCAATTCGGCGGACAAGCTGCGGTATTCCTGGAATTGATCACGGATTGTCTTCACTTGGAACACAATGCGACAAAAATGAAACTGTCCTATACGGATGCCGTTATGGGCGACTTGACCATGAATGCGGGCATCTTTACTTTCACGCCGACAACCGGTGGGGAAGTAGCCTTGAACTTCCGTTATCCGCAAGGGGTATCTGAAGAAGGAATCGAAATCAAACTGGAAGCTGCTCTTGCGGAATACGGTGTAACCATCGCAAAAGGCGGACATGGCAAATTGCCGCATTACGTACCTGCGGATGATCCATTGGTGAAAACGTTATTGGATGTCTACGAAAAACATACCGGCCTGAAAGGGCATGAACGCTCAATCGGCGGCGGCACATACGGCCGCTTGTTGGAACGCGGCGTTGCTTACGGCGCGATGTTCCCGGACAGTATCGACACGATGCACCAAGCAAACGAATTCCTGGCGTTGGATGATTTATTCCGTGCCACAGCCATCTATGCGGATGCCATGTACCAATTGCTGAAATAATGGCGAAAACTATTTTACGTTAACAAAAAAGATAAGCACTCAGGATTTATCCGGGACTTTTTAGTCTGTTTCGGAAAAATCTCGAGTGCTTTTTCTATTGATTTCTAGCCGTGTATCATCGTTCTCTCAGTCACGTTACGGACTATCCTTAGAAATATAGTTAGGCTTGTTGAGCGAAGATATAATCTGTAAATCCATTGAAATCTGTGATGACGCCGTTCTTGCAAAGATTATCTTTCAGGAAGGTCTCCCTGTTCTTGAAAAAAGGATCGATTGCGATGATCATGCCGATATTTGCGCGGTTGGCTGCACATAAACCGGAGTAGGCATCTTCGATGACCAAGCAATTTTCGGGAGCAATAGCAATTTTTTTAGCTGCATGCAGGAAAATATCCGGTTCAGGCTTGCCGGGGAAAGAACCGTCATCAAAGACGACTTTGTCTGGATCAAACCAACGGTCGAGCGCGAATGTCTCAAAATAGAAATCGACGTTTTCCTTGATGGTTGCTGTAGCTATCGTTAAAGGCATGGCCATTTCTTTCAAGGTATCCAATGATTCGATAAGCCCATCCGTCAACACGAGTTGTTCTGGCTTGGCCAAGCATAATGTGCGGTAGTATTCTTCCTTTTCAAGAGATAGTTTTTGGATTTCTTCATCCGTCAGCGAAGGCGATACAAAATGTCTAAGGATCTTGTCGTTGGTGCGACCGTGCAGATTAGTAAGGATTTCCTCTTCAGTCAACGGATTGCCTGGATTGTATTCTTGGATCATATCGATCCAAGCTTGTTCGTGCAGGTGGGAATCTTGGAACATGGTGCCGTTGAAGTCAAAAATGATGCCGTTCAATTTCATAAGTCATCTCCTAAGTTTGTCTGGGCTTGTTGTAATGTGACGTACTGTGAATAGTGGGCGATCAGATCGGGACTGACGTGATCATCCGTGACCAGATAATCGATGTCGTGAAGATTGTAGAAAATGTAGAAGTCATCACGATTGAATTTCTTATTGTCCACTAAAAGGTATTTCGTTCGGGAATTGTTCAATGCAATATTCTGGGTTTCACCCTCTGCCATGTTGTAGGTTGAGATGGCTTCATTGTGTATCCCGTTGGAACTGATGAAACATTTTGTGAATTTCAATCTCTTCAGAGTCTCGTTCGCGATCGGGCCGAAAAAAGCCCTTGTATTTTTCCGATAATCTCCCCCGACCAAAATGATATCCGCAGAATCATATTGGCGTAAGTTTTCGAATACTGGATAGCTGTTCGTGATGATGCGGATTTTTTTATCACCAAGATAGCCCGCAAGCAGTTCAATCGTAGTGCCAGGGCCTAAAAAAATGGTGTCGCCGTCTTCAACATAACTTGCAGCCAGTTTTGCAATCGCGTTTTTTTCTTCTTTTTGGACTTCCTGTTTTTCTGTGTGCGATAACTCTTGGTCCAACGCATAGCTGATGCTTTGAGCACCGCCATGTATGCGCAGAATTTTTCCGGCTTTATCAAGTTCGTCCAGATCTCTGCGGATAGTCATATCGGAAACGTTTAGTTGCTTGACGATGTCGGTTACAGTAATGATGCCTTCTTGATTGACGAGTTCAGTTAATTTTAACAGTCGCTCTTTTTTTAACATCCGAATTCACCTCTTTAACATACCCATAATTTAGCATATATTCATAAACTGGTCAACGAAAACGAACAAAAATAAACAAAATGTGGCGAAAAAATGGATTAAAAAACAAAATTATGTGCTTTTTTGGAATTCAAGAGAATAAAATTGTTGACAGTTTCTGTGGATGCGGTTACCATAAGGACATAAAGAAACAAAAACAAACAATAACGAACAAGGATAGGGGAGAGTCAGATGTTACGATTACCTGAAGATTTTATATTTGGCGGTGCCACTGCTGCATACCAAGCAGAAGGCGCAACAAAAAAAGGCGGAAAAGGGCCTGTCGCTTGGGATGAATTTCTGGAAAAGCAAGGAAGATTCTTGGCGGATCCGGCAAGTGACTTCTATCATCAGTACCCACAGGATATTGCGCTCTGCAAGAAATTCGGCGTTAATGGTCTGCGTCTTTCCATCGCTTGGAGCCGTATTTTTCCGGACGGAACGGGTGAAGTGAATCAAGAGGGGGTGGATTTCTACCATAAAGTCTTTGCGGAATGCGAAAAAGAAGGTGTGTTGCCATTCGTGACGTTGCATCATTTCGATACACCGAAACGCCTCTTTGATCAAGGCGATTTCCTGAACCGCGATACGATGGATGCATTTGTCTCTTACGCCCAATTCTGTTTCGAGGAGTTCACGGAAGTGCGTTACTGGAGTACCTTCAATGAAATTTATCCGGTTGCGAGCAATCAATACTTGTTGGGTGTTTTCCCTCCAGGCATCCGATTCAACCTGGGCAGCACGATCCAATGTCTGCATAATATGATGGTCGCACATGCGCGTGTCATCAACATTTTCAAAGACAACAAGTATCCAGGGGAAATCGGTGTTGTCCATTCCTTGGAGCCGAAGTACCCGGCGAGCGATTCGGAAGAAGACAAGCACGCAGCCTTTTTGGACGACGCCTTATCCGTCCGCTTCTTGTTGGATGCAACCTACCTGGGACATTATTCCGATGAAACAATGCAAGCCCTGAAAGAAATCTGCGAAGCAAATGACGCAAGCTATACGTTCTTGGATGAAGATTTTACCGAGATGGAAAAAGCCTCGCACCGTAATGATTACTTGGGAATCAACCATTACCAATGCCATTTCGTGAAAGCTTATGACGGCGAAAGCCAAGTTCACCACAATGGTACAGGCGACAAGGGGACATCGGTCTACAAAATCAAGGGAATCGGCGAGCGCGTCTATAAAGAAGGCGTTCCGCGCACGGACTGGGATTGGATCATCTATCCGGAAGGGATGTACGATCTGTTGCTTCGCATCCAGAAGGAATATCCGCACTACAACAAAATCTACATTACGGAAAACGGGATGGGCTACAAGGATGAATTCGAGGATGGCATCATCATGGATAAGCCCCGCATCGATTATCTACGCGTCTACCTGAATGAATTAAGCAAGGCAATTTCAGCCGGCGTGAACGTCAAAGGTTACTTCCTATGGTCCTTGATGGATGTCTTCTCGTGGTCAAACGGCTACAACAAAAGATACGGCTTGTTCTATGTCGATTTTGAAACGCAAAAACGTTATCCGAAAGAATCTGCATACTGGTACAAGCTGGTCAGTGAAACAAAAACAATCATTTAAACAGTCAGAAAAGGAGAATGAATAATGAACAGAGAAGAATTGCAGATGCTGGGTTTTGAAATCGTGGCGTACTCCGGCGATGCCCGCAGCACTTTGCTGAAATTGTTGAAGGAGGTTCGGCAAGGTCATTTCGAGAATGTCGAAAAAGAATTGCAGGATGCAGACGAAAATCTGAAACTGGCGCACAATGCGCAGACAAAAATCTTGTCGCAGGAAGCATCCGGGGAAGTCATGGACATCGGCTTCATCTTTATCCATGGGCAAGATCACCTGATGACAACGTTGCTCCTGCGGGATCTGATCCAAGACTTCATCGCATTGTACAAAGAACGTCAATAAGGAGGAAAAAAGATGAATACGCTAATCAAACAGATTGAAAAGGGAAAACCACTATTCGATAAAATTGCGCGCAACATCTATATTGGAGCCATCCGTGATGGCTTCTTGACCGCAATGCCGGTGATCCTGTTCTCCAGTATCTTTATCCTGTTCGCAGCAGTGCCGGAGATTTTCGGCTATGCTTGGCCTGAAGCTGTCTCTACCTGGTTATGGAAAGTGTACGGCTATTCGATGGGGATCGTCGGTTTATTGGTATCGGCCACAACTGCACGTTGCCTGACCGAATCCGTCAACCGCAAAATGCCTGACAACCGTCGCATCAACGCTACTTCCACGATGCTTGCAGCTATCGTCGGATTCCTGTTATTGACCACCACGCAGATCGAAGGCGGCATATCCATGGATTACATGGGAACAAAAGGGATTTTGGTATCCTTCGTCGTGGCATTTTTGACGGTGAATATCTACAAATTCTGCGTTCTGCATAATATCACGATCAAGATGCCGAAAGAAGTGCCGGGGACAATTGCCCAGACATTCAAGGATGTTTTTCCTTTTGCCTTTTCCGTTTTTGCGGCCGCTCTCTTGGACGTAATCATCCGCCAAATGTTCTCTGTTTCGTTTGCTGAAGCCATCATTCATTTATTGCAACCGTTGTTCAGTGCAGCGGATGGGTACCTTGGTCTTGCCTTGATTTATGGCGCTATGGCTTTGTTCTGGTTCGTCGGCGTACATGGACCTTCCATCGTGGAACCGGCAATCGCTGCAATCATCTACGTCAACGTGGAAAGCAATCTGCAACTGCATATGGCAGGCCAACATGCCTCCAATGTGCTGACTACCGGGTTGGGTCACTTTTTGGGAACGATGGGCGGAACCGGTGCTACGCTGGTGGTGCCGTACCTGTTCATGCTGTTCGCTAAATCCAAGCAATTGAAGGCGGTAGGAAAAGCTTCCTTCGTGCCGGTATCATTCGGCGTCAACGAACCTGTACTTTTCGCGGCACCCATGATTTTGAACCCTTACTTCTTCATCCCATTCCTGTTGGCGCCGATCATCAATGTTTGGGCGTTCAAATTCTTCGTCGATGTTTTGGGTATGAACAGCTTCATGTATGTGTTGCCTTGGGCGACGCCTGCGCCGATCGGAATCATCTTGGGTACCGGGATGGGGGTCCTGGCCATCGTATTATCCGTCTTGCTGATCGTAGTCGATTCGATCATCTACCTTCCGTTCATTAAAGCGTATGACGCCGTCTTGGTGGAAGAGGAAGCGCTGGCAGCTTCACAATTGAACGAAGAAGAAGGAGAGATTCTTGCAGAAACTCCGGCTCCGGTAAAAGAAGTGGTGTTGCAAGCTGTAGCTGCACCGGAAATGGATCAAAAAGATATCAATGTTCTTGTCCTATGTGCAGGAGCAGGAACAAGCGCTATGCTGGCGAACGCATTGAGAGAAGGAGCGGAAACATTCGGCGTGCCGATCAAATCTGCTGCCGGAGCATATGGTTCGCACTATGAAATCATGCAAAATTACGATGTCATCGTTTTAGCGCCACAAGTGAATTCCTATTATGAGGATATCAAAGAGGATAGTGACCGTTTAGGGATTAAGTTGTTGCCGACAAAAGGTGCAGAATACATTAAATTGACGCGCAATCCGAAATTGGCGGTCGACTTTATCATGGAGCATTATTAAATAGCAAACAAAGAAACCAGCAACCTATTCCGTTGCTGGTTTCTTTGTTTGTTGCAAAATGAGATGATTGTTATTTGCTTATTCAATGGGGATTCAACGATGTTTATGATTCCGCTAGATGGGTTGTTATTTCAAGATTGCATTAGCGATAAGCTTATCGAATTTGCGAATATCGATACCTTTTTTCAGATTGATTTTAACATGTCCTGCTCGGGTCCATAACTCAACCTCCGAGTTGAAATCAAATGTCCCGGCATTCTCAGTGGACCACATGTTTATCGAAGAGTAGGGCAGCGAATAGATTTCGATTTTTTTACCTGTCAAGCCCTGGGAATCCCTGATAATCAATCGTTTGTTCGTAAAAATAGCACTATCCCGCAACGTTTTATATGCGGCAACTGCTTCTTCACCTGATACCAATAAATCATTCACATCTTCTGGAATCGCACACTCACTAATTAACGTCCAAGCTAAAATTGCATTTGTTTCTGCCATTAATCTTTCCCTCCAGTATATCAATCATCACGGCAGACCAATTGCCGTCATTATTATTATACTCCAATAAACAGAAAATATTGGGGATAAATCATACATTTTTGTGCAGTTATAGTAGCAGAAGCAACTTCGAGGGATCTTCCTGCAATTTTAACACGGTTAGTCGGCGCAATGCTGTATGGTTATGACCCTGTTTCACCATGAGGCAGGGTTATCAGAGACAATCGATTTGTAAAATAGAAGAAGTAATCGTAAAATGGATTCATGAGGAATTTGAAGGAGGAACAATCATGACATTGAAAGAACAAGTAAACAAAGACTTCATCCAGGCAAGGAAAGACAAAGACACGCTGAAAGCGGACGTCTTGCGGCTCATCAAAACCGAGTATGATTCCTTTTTGATCGACAACAAACGGGACATGACGGATGCCGAACAAATCAATGTTTTCCTGAAGGACATCAAGAAAACAAACGAAGCCATCGTTTATGCGAAACAAGTAGGCCGCGAAGATTTGATTGAAGAAAACAACAATAAATTAGCAATCTTAGAAAGCTACACCCCTAAGATGATGGACGAAGATGAAATCCGTTCCTTTTTGGAGGAGAACAATGTTCCTTCCATGGCCTTGAAGGACGCGATGAAATTTGCCATGGGCGCATTGAATGGCAAAGCGGACAAAGCAGTGGTTTCGCAGATCATCAAAGAGTTACTGAAATAATGCAAAGAGAAAGTGCGGGACGTAATCATTTTCCATGATTATATCCCGCACTTTTTCTGATATATTTCGACATGATTACCAACGTATTTCAAAAATCAGCCTCCGCTTGAGCTATGTCAAATACGTTTCTATCTGGCTGCAAATGCCAGAAGTTAAACCTTAAGCCATTTATTGCCGGCTTTGGTTGTAGGCGGCAGTCTATCGCCTTGATCGATATGTACTTGTTTGCTGCCTGTGATTTTCCCGCCTCTTGGGCCCACTTCTTTGTACGTTCCGGCAGGCAGATTATCTGTCCCGGGTTTATGCAGATCAGTTAGTGCAGTTCTCATTTTGATTATCCTCCTTTTATATAGTAGAGATTGAATATGGCAGAGGCTGATCCTCTATGTACCGCCTTAAGTATAATACTGAAAGCGCAAACAATCAATTAATTGGCTATTTTCTTTTCTGTGAAAGGGTAATATGTTTTTTTTTGGATGAGTCTTCGATCATAATGTGATAAAATCCTCCTTTTGTAACAAATTGAAATGTATTTGTCATATTTCTATTACAGAAAAGTATTTTTCTTCTGTTATACTACTACTTGTAGCACAATTAGGAGGAGAAGTTTACTTGAATAAAAAATACATAGCGTTGTTCTCTTCAGTCTTATTGCTTAGCCCATTAGCAGGTGGCTTTACTGCACAAGCGGCTTCAATGGAAGAAATGCAACAACAAAAAACGCAATTACAACAACAAACAGACACAATTCAATCCCAAATAAATGATAAATTAAATTCTTTGAATTCTTTGCAATCAGAACAAGCAAGTTTGCAAACAAAAGTGAATGATTTACAAAATCAATTGAACGATTTAATGAATAAATTAGCTGCACAAGAAGAAAAATTAGCTGAGATGGAAGCTAAAATTGCAGAACTTCAAAATGAAATTGAAGCATTGCAAGTTGTCATCGATCAAAGAACAGAAAAATTAAACACGCAAGCGCGCTTCATCCAAACCGATGCAGGCGTGTCCGATATAGCTACCCTCTTAGTATCTTCAGAGAACTTCTCTGATCTTGTCGGCAAAATAACGGTAGTATCGAAAATCGTAACGGCCAATAAGGACATTGTTGAACAACAAGAAGCAGATAAACAAAAAGTGGAAGACAATAAAAAAGCTGTTGAAGACGAAAAAGTTGCAGCGGAAACATTGAGACAACAAATTTTGGTTTCCAAGAACAATGTCGTAGCACAAAAAGCGGAAATTGATAACCAAATTGAACAAGTAATGACAAACTATGCCTTGACCGATTCGGAAAAGAGCAGTTTAGAATCAACGAAAGCTGATTTGGCAGCTCAAACGGAATCAATCAGTGCTGATATGGTTGCCGAGGAAACACGGATTGCCGCTGAGAAAGCAGCTGCTGAACAAGCGGCCGCACAAGCCGCCGTTGCCGCAGCCGCACAAGCAGAAGCAGCGAATAAATTGACGGCATCTGCTGCACCGACGACTACTCCAACAAGTAGTTATACCGTTAACTCAAGTGGTTTCATAAAACCGGCCAGCGGATATTATTCTTCTCCGTTCGGATACCGTCTATCACCAATCACTGGTGCCTATGAATTGCATAGAGGACAAGATATCGCGGGAGGCGGAGCCATTTCCGCAGCACAAGCTGGGACAGTTGTAACAGCAACGTATCATCCAAGTTTCGGTTATTATGTAGTGATCAATCATGGCATCATCAACGGCGTGACCGTTGAAACGCTATATGCTCACATGCAGCCAGGTTTGTTGGTGGCGCCAGGGCAAACGGTCAGCCAAGGGCAACAAATCGGTGTAATGGGTACGACAGGAGATTCAACCGGTGTCCACCTTCATTTTGAAGTCCATGAGAATGGCAATTTAGTGGATCCGTTGAACTACATCGGCGGTTAATGAATCGGTAAATGACGAAGAGGTTGGGGATGCCCCCAATCTCTTTTTTTAATTGCTGAACAAAATGTTTAGTCGTTTGGGTTATAATGGAGACATGATGAATTGAGGAGCAGGGAAAATGGAAAAAATTCTATCGGCAAAAAACCAAAAAGTGAAACAATGGAAAAAATTACATACAAGCAAAGGAAGAAGAGAAGCGGGTTCCTATTTAATAGAGGGAACGCACCTATTGAAGGAAGCTTTTAAATATAAAGCGGACATCAAAGAAATTCTGATGACGGAAGATTATTACGAACAATCGCAATTTCCGCTTGATGAGGCCAAGGTAATCCTTGTTTCTGAGGAAATCATGAACAGTCTTGCCCAAACGGAAACCCCGCAAGGTGTCATCGGTATTTTGGCGATGCCGGTGCAAGAAAAAGACTTGGAATATAAAGGGAAATATCTTTTATTGGATCAGGTCCAAGATCCAGGCAATGCCGGCACCATCGTCAGAACGGCCGATGCGGCAGGGTATGCGGGCGTCATTTTTGGCGAAGGCTCGGTTGACCCCTATAACGATAAAGTCCTGCGCTCCATGCAGGGGAGCCACTTCCATATCCCGATCCATCGCTTGGATTTGCTTGACGTGATCCCGGAACTGGCGGAGAGAGAAATCCCGGTCTATGGGACGGAATTGAATGAAGAGGCCGTCGATTACCGCACGGTAGCAGCTACCGCAGATTTGGCGCTCGTTATGGGCAACGAAGGAAATGGCGTTTCACAAGCCGTATTGGCACTGACGAATAAAAATCTCTACATTCCGATTATAGGGGAAGCGGAGTCTTTGAACGTCGCGGTGGCGGCCGGCATCCTGATGTATCATTTCTTATAAGCGATATTATTTCATATCGATGATGATTCCATGACTTTTTATAAGAATTTATTAAAGGGCTTTTCATCCCTTATAAAAGATGTATAATGAAGCCGTATTATACGAAAAGGGAGTCCTGGAATGAATATGCAAAAATGGCAACAAGATAGCGAGTACATGTCTCATGTCTCTGATCTGTTGGAACGTGAAGAAGTTCAAAAGTTGGATGATTATATACAGCACGTCTACAGCACACGTCTGGAACATTCGATCTCTGTGTCCTACTACAGTTTTTGCATCGCCAGGAAATATGGGATGGATGCAAGAGCGACTGCAAGAGCGGGTCTGCTGCATGATCTGTTCTACCACGATTGGCGCGTGACAAAATTCGCTGAAGGGACCCATGCCTATATGCACCCTCGTATCGCTTGTGCGAATGCCGAAAAGCTCACGGTACTTTCAGAGTTGGAAAAGGACATCATCATCAAACATATGTGGCTGGCGACGATCGCCTTGCCGAAATATAAGGAAAGCTTTGTCGTAACCTTCGTGGATAAATACTGCGCTTGTGAAGAAGTGATTGTGCCTTTGAAGCAAAAGACAGCCAAATTTTTCCGTTCAAGATGGGAATCCATCAAATATAGCTTCAACGCCTGACCTAATGACTTAAACATTTGTGAGCCCGAGACGTTGTCCGGGCTCTTTTTTCATGATAAATCCACTTAGGAAAGGTGTTGCGGGGACGGCCTCGCGGAACAGCGTACACTTATTTTTTGTAAACTTTTTGTGACAAAGGGCACATTCCCTTTGACAGAGGAAATACCTGTGTTTATAATAGGTCAAAGAGGTGAGAAGATTGAACGAGACACTAGAAGTGAAAAAATGTATTTGCCCAAAATTCGAAAAAACATTTTCTATTTTAGGGAAGAAATGGACCGGCTTAATTATTGAAGTTTTAATCGATGGAGATAAGAGATTCAAGGAAATGGCCGAACAAATACCTAACGTAAGTGACCGAGTATTAGTTGAACGCTTAAAAGAGCTGGAAGAAGAAGGAATTGTCATCCGCACGGAGAACCCTGCGGCAGCAATCAAGGTGATGTATGGTTTGTCCGAAAAAGGGAAAGATTTGAATACAGTAATGGTGGAAGTCCAATCATGGTCTGACAAATGGATTTCATGTTAAGTCTTGACGAGAACTTTTTTTCTGGTTACACTGTTATAGTATAAAAATGAATAGTAAAAGCGATGACAGGAAGTATCGGTATCACATGCTTTTTTGCAGGGAATAAGGGCCAATGACTGCGAGTCCTTATAAAAGCAGGTAGCGATTTTCACTCCTTGAGCTGACTTTGGGATTTGCGGATGCAATGAATAAAGTTCCGGTTTATTACCGTTATGCAAATGAAGTGTCGCTTTTTTAGCGAAACAAGGGTGGTACCACGAAAAATCTCGTCCCTTACCAGGGATGGGATTTTTTTGCATTTTAAGAGAAGGAGACAGGACATGGAATTGAAAGAGAAATTACAAACATTACGTATAGATGGATTGCAACAAATTGCTGATGCGGGGGATCTGCAGGCATTGAATCAGATCCGCATCTCCTATTTGGGGAAAAAAGGTCCCATCACAGAAGCTTTAAGGGGGATGAAAGACCTTTCTCCTGAAGAAAGACCGCTCATCGGAACGCTCGCCAATGAATTGCGCGATGATCTGGAAGCTGCCATCCAAGCGAAAAAAGAGCTGCTTGAAACAGAAAAAATGGCAGCAGAAATGGCTGCTGAAACGATTGACGTGACCTTGCCCGGGAAAAAAATCGCTCAAGGGACAACCCATGTATTGACGCAAATAAATGAAGAAATCGAAGACCTGTTCCTCGGGATGGGCTACCAAATCGTCGACGGACCGGAAGTTGAAGAAGACAGCTACAACTTTGAAAAGATGAATTTGCCGAAAGATCATCCAGCCCGCGATATGCAGGACACATTCTATATCACGGAAGAAACCTTGCTGCGTACGCATACTTCGCCTGTGCAAGCGAGAACGATGGAAAAACATGATTTTTCAAAAGGACCATTGAAGATGATCAGCCCGGGTAAAGTTTACCGCCGCGACAGCGATGATGCGACGCATTCCCACCAATTCCATCAAATCGAAGGTTTGGTCATCGGGAAGAACATCACTTTGGCTGATTTGAAAGGGACGCTTGCAGTTTTCGCTAAGAAGCTATTTGGCGAAGAACGTGAAATCCGTCTGCGCCCAAGCTATTTCCCGTTCACGGAACCATCTGTTGAGGTGGATGTCAGCTGCTTCAAGTGCGGCGGCGCAGGTTGCAATGTCTGCAAGCACACCGGCTGGATCGAAATCCTGGGATCAGGTATTGTCCATCCCAATGTTTTAGAAATGTCTGGAATTGACTCTACGAAATACTCCGGGTTCGCTTTTGGTCTAGGCCAAGAACGTGTAGCGATGTTGAAATATGGTATTGATGACATCCGTCACTTCTACCAAAACGATATCCGTTTCTTAAGTCAATTCGATGTAAAGGAGTAACACAATGAAAGTATCCTATAAATGGTTAAAAGAATATTTAGATTTATCCGATGTAACACCAGATGCATTAGCCGAAAAAATGTCCCGTACCGGTATCGAAGTGGATGACGTCATCTATCCGGGCAAAGGCTTGTCAAAAATCGTTGTCGGGGAAACGTTGGCTGTTGTTGACCACCCCGATTCGGACCATCTGCATGTCTGCCAAGTGGATGTCGGCGCGGGAGAACCGATCCAGATCGTCTGCGGTGCACCAAACGTAGCGGCAGGACAAAAGGTGATCGTAGCCTTGCATGGCGCAAGAATCACAGGCAATGCCAAAATCAAAAAAGGCAAGATGCGCGGCCAAGAATCCAATGGCATGATTTGTTCATTGGAAGAATTGGGCTACACGGAAAGTGTCATCCCTAAAAAATATGCAGACGGCATCTTCATCTTGCCGGCCGATTCCGTTCCTGGCTCTGACGTTGTCACTTTGTTAGGTTTGGATGATGCCATCCTGGATATCGACATCACACCGAACCGTGCAGACGCATTGAGCATGCGCGGCTCTGCCTATGAAGTCGCAGCCATCTACAACAAGGCATTGCAATTGCCTGAAGCTCCGGTTTCAGAAACAACAGAAAACATCAACGATTATATCTCCGTTACCGTTGGAGACGAAACAGATGCGCCTGCATATCATATCCAAGTCATCAAGGATGTTAAAATCGCAGAAAGCCCGCTTTGGCTGCAAATCAAATTGATGAACGGCGGCATCCGTCCGATCAATAACGTGGTGGACATCACCAACTACATCCTTTTGGAGTACGGCCAGCCGCTGCATGCCTTTGACTACGATAAAATCGGCTCGAAAGAAATCGTTGTCCGTAGAGCGAAAGAAAATGAAAAAATGACGACATTGGATGGTGTCGAAAGAACATTGGACGCAGACAACATCGTGATCACGAACGGTTCAGAACCGCTTGCCTTAGCGGGTGTCATGGGTGGATTGGAATCGGAAATCACGGATGGAACAGTGACTGTCGCTTTGGAATCCGCCATCTTCAATCCCGTAACGATCCGTAAGACTGCCGGCAAATTCAACTTGCGCAGCGAATCAAGCTCGCGTTTCGAAAAAGGCATCAACGTCGCGACGATCCAAGCAGCCGGAAAGCACGCTGCTGAATTGATCCATGCCTTAGCAGGCGGTACGATCGTCGAAGGGATGGCTTCTTTCGACACAGTCGAAGTGAAGGATAAAGAAGTGTCCATCACCTTGGACAAAATCAACAGCTCTTTGGGAACGGATATTTCCGGCCAAGAAGTGACAAACATCTTCAATCAACTGGGCTTCGGTTCCACCTTTGATGGGGAAACCTTCATCGTTTCCGTACCGCCAAGAAGATGGGATATCTTCATCTATGCCGATATCCTGGAAGAAGTTGCCCGCATCTACGGCTATGATAACCTTCCGGAAACTTTGCCGGTGACGCCGGCTGTGCCGACCGCTTTGACTTCAAAACAACACACGATGCGCATCACCAGAAGATACATGGAAGGTGCTGGCTTGACGCAAAACATCAGCTATGTATTGACCACAGCTGAGAAAGCGAAAGAATACTCAGTCGAAGGCAAAGAAGGCATCCGTTTGGCTTGGCCGATGAGTGAAGACCGCAGCACCCTGCGCATGAACTTGTTGAGCACGTTGCTGGACAATGCTTCCTACAACGTAGCGCGCAAAAATAACGATATCCAATTCTATGAAATCGGGCGCGTCTTCTTCCATTCAGAGGACCAAGTCTTGCCGATCGAATCGGAACGGCTGGCAGGCGTGATGACGGGCATGGCTTACGAAAAAGACTGGCAATTAGCCGCTGAACCAGTGAATTACTACCATGCCAAAGGCGTGTTGGATGGCTACTTCGAAGCGATGGGCTTGACTGCCCGCATCCGTTACGAAGCAGTGAAGGATTTGAAATGGATGCATCCGGGCAGAACAGCCGCCATCTATTTGAACGATGCCTACATCGGCTACGTTGGACAAATTCATCCGGCTACCGCGGATGCCTATGACTTGAAAGAAACGTATGCATTTGAAATTGACTTCGAGGTGATTATCGACGCACCGAAGGAAACCATTACGCAACAACCTATCCCGAAATATCCGGGTGTGACACGTGACGTCGCCTTATTGGTCGACGAAACAGTGACTCACCAACAGATCGTCAAGACCATTACTGAAAATGCCGGTAAGTTCCTGAAAGATGTCCATCTATTCGACATTTATCAAGGCAAGGGAATCGAAGACGGCAAGAAATCGGTTGCCTATTCCTTATCATTCCTGAACCCGGAGGCTACCTTGGTCGACGAAGACATCAACAAAGCCTTCAGCAAATTGGTTGCGGCACTGGAAACAGAATGCGGCGCTGCAATCCGTTAAGGAAACAGCCTCGCCTGGATTCCGGCGCCAGCCACTGAATAAATACACAAAACAAAGAATAGCATCCCGCCCAGTCAAATGACCGGGTGGGATGCTATTTCGATTGCTGATTATTTAGCTGCTAGACGGATCGCCTTTTGGGTATTGGCGAAATGCAGTTTCGTATATTTGTTCAGTTCTTCCATGCCTCCCTGGCGATACATTTCGGCAGCCACCAGATCGACGTTGGCACCGGCGCCGGACGGAATCCGGAATCCCGAAGCAGCGGTCATCTCATCGAGCGTCTTCAAGAAGTAATAACGCGCGATGATGGAAGCCGCCGCGACGGCCAAATGGTGCGATTCGCCCTTGGTCTGGAAAAAGATGTTCTCCTTTACCTGTTCGCTCTGATCGGCGATATGCTTGAAGTAGGTGGAAGGCAACTCGAATTGGTCGACCAGGAGTGCCTGCGGCTTCTCCGGCGCAATTTTTTTCAGCAGGTTGCCCAAGGCCTGGTTATGCAGCATAGCCTTCATCTTGCCTTGGCTCATCGTCGGCTGGACGGCGTTATACTTTTCCGGCATGACGTTGATGACTGTACATTGTACGGTCTTCAAAAGCTCTTTGGCGATGCTGATGATGCGCACATCGGTCAAAGCTTTCGAATCCTGGACACCCATTTTTTTCAACAAAGGCAACTTATCAGCGGGGGCATAGACTGCGCTGACGGTCAGCGGCCCGAAATAACTGCCGTTTCCGACTTCGTCGCTGCCGATGACGGACCAATCGGCAAAACCGGCAGGGAGTCCGCTTTTCGGCTGGGCAGTGCTGCCGGAAGCTTTGGCTTTAGCATTCGGAAGGGAGGAATCAGCGCTCCAACGGCTTGCCTCCGCTTCGGCATTTTGCCCCTGGAACAGGACTTTTCCGGAAGTATAGCCGGTAATGGAGGTCTGGTTCTTTTTGGCGGTGAAGACGCTGTAGGGTACAGCTTTCACTTGTTCATTTTTATAAAAATTGGCCATTTTCTGCAAATCGGCGGCCGTTACTTTCAATACAATAGTAGACATTTTTTCATCCTTTATCCAAGTATTTTTCTTGCAATCCCTAAAGAAAGGTATCCTGTGTTGGACGCGGCAATAGCTTTCCTATCTATTCTATCATAGCGCCAAGGGAACTTCATCAGATTTGGGCGAACAATAGTCCTTTCAAATCCAAAGGTTCGAAAAAGGTGAAGTGAGGCTAAACAACGGAACGTTTCATCTTTACGGGCAGGTTTATACTGCAATTAAAGGGATATAATGCTAAAATATAATAGATAGTTTTCAGATGGAGGTCTTAGGAAATGACAGATAGCAAAAGAAGATTCAAAACAATCATTGCGGGAAAGACCTATACGATTGTAGGCAATAAATCGGCTGACCATTTAACCGCCGTATCAGGGCTGGTAAATAAACAATTGGATCAAATAAAAGAAGCCGCACCCATGCTCGGAGCAGAAGAGCGCGGAATATTGGTGGCCGTCAATGCGGTATCCGATCAAATCACGAAACAATTGGAAATCGAGGAACTGAAAGCGAAGATTGCCGCATTGGAAGAGGAATTGAAGGAAGCGAAAATGCAAAAAACTGCAACCAGCGATATTGCCGAAACGCAGCTGCAACCGGAAATACCCAATGAAGAGCATGAAGGGGAAACAGCAATCGTTGCTGCCGCACCGAGAAATATTTCTGAACAGGTCAACAAAGAAGAAGGCGCAAAGACAGCGACTGAGCCGAAAGTGAAGGCAGAGTCAGAAGTTGAAGCAAGCAAAGCAACCGCATCGCATGCGACCGCAACAAGTCAAACCAATCAATTCAGCAAGTCGGAAAAGATTGTGGCTACACCGGCAACGGTTACGGAGCTGCAACAGGCTGCGCGCTCCGCGGTTCAAATACAACCAAGCGTTGCCAGTGCTTCCAACTCAAAACTGAACAGAACGACAACGGCTTCCGAAGCTACCTTGAAAAAAGCGCAGCAAAGCAGCAATGTCCTGGCAGCCAGAGCCATACGGCAGGAAAATGACAACAATATGCCTCCTTACACAAAAAACAGGATGAAGAATGAAAATAAACATATCGAAAACCACAACAGAAATTAGGTGAATACATGCTTACGATAATCATTGCTATCCTCTTACTATGGGGAGTCTATACGGGTGTCAGAAGAGGACTCATTCTGCAGGTGGTCTATACTGTAGGCTATATTCTGTCTTTTGTGATCGCCAAAAATTACTATGTGCTCGTGGCCGATAAAATCAATTTGCTCGTTCCCTATCCTTCCATCGAATTCGGCAAGAAGCTGGTATTCTATAATGAGCAAGTTTCCTTTAAATTGGATCAGGCTTTCTATAATGGGTTAGCCTTTGTCCTGATTTTGGCGGCTGGGTGGTTGGTTACGCGAATCGTAGGCAGCATGTTGAATTCCTTGGCTTTTTTACCGATCATCAAGACACTCAACAATCTTGGCGGCGGCATATTGGGATTCCTGATCCAATATATCGGCATCTTCTTGTTGCTGACTTTGGCATCCATGATACCGGTGGACATCATCCAGCAACAATTTTCCGAAAGTGAATTGGCCTACCGGATCGTATCGGATACGCCCTATATTTCACAAGCCATCTATGAGTGGTGGGTAGGCATCATCAAATAGTTTCAATACAAATCGAGGAAAAAAGGGGAACAATATAGCGGACTATATCGTTCCCTCTTTTTTTGAAAAGGCCCTCTTTAGGAGAGAATAAAATGAATACAAAAATAACAAAGACGCTAGAGTTTGAAAAAATAAAACAGCAAATCCAAGCATTTGCCGCTACGGATTTAGGGAAAGAAAAAATTCAACAGCTGCATCCCGAAACCGATGCCGAAAAGGTAGCGAAACTACAGGACGAGACGGAAGACGGCAGAAAGGTATTGCGTCTGAAGGGCGGAATCCCGATGCCCCGGCTGAAATCCATCAAAAGCCATCTGAAGCGCCTGGAAATCGGCGGAACGCTGAACGGGAAAGAGATAGCCGAAATCGGCCGTGTGCTGACGACGACGAAAGAAATCATCCATTTTTTCCAATGGTTCGAAGACAACGAAATCGAATTCTTTGTGCTGGATGAGATCATCGCCAAACTCGTTGTCCTTCCGGAGATAACCAGGAAGATTCAGGACACCGTCTATGAAGACGGATCGATACTGAATGATGCTACGTCGGTGCTGAAAGGTATCCGGACCGGAATCAAACAGGGCGAACAAAATATCCGCACCAAACTGGATGACATCATCAGAGGGAAAAAGGCGGCTTATTTGAGCGATGCCATCGTCACGATCCGGAACGATCGCTATGTCATCCCTGTGAAGCTGGAATATCGGAATCAATTCGGCGGCATCGTGCATGACCAAAGCTCAACCGGCCAGACGCTTTATATCGAGCCGCAAGCGATATTGGAACTGAATAACCATCTGCGTGAATTGGCCGCAAAGGAGAAAGCGGAAATAGACCGCATTCTCTATGAGTTGTCGATGGAAATCGAGCCTTTTTCACATGAACTGTACCGGAACAGCGAAGTCTTGGCGACATTGGATTTCATCAATGCGAAAGCACGTTATGCGGAATCGCTGAAGGGGACCAGACCCATCATCAGCGCCGAAAATCATATCGCGATTTGGCAAGCGCGGCACCCGTTGATCGACCAAACGGAGGTTGTCCCGAATGATTTGATCCTCGGTGAGGAATACCAGGCTATTGTCATCACGGGGCCGAATACCGGCGGGAAGACGATCATGCTGAAGACGCTGGGGATCATCCAAATGATGGGGCAATCCGGTCTGCAGATACCTGCAAACGAGAACAGCCAGATCGGCATCTTCACGGAAATATTTGCGGACATCGGTGATGAGCAATCCATCGAGCAGAGCTTGAGTACATTCTCTTCGCACATGACAAATATCGTCTCCATCCTTAACCAGATCGATGACAAGAGCTTGCTGTTGCTGGATGAGTTAGGCTCCGGTACGGATCCGCAGGAAGGGGCATCCCTTGCCATCGCGATCTTGGATTACATCGGCGGCATCGGCAGCTACGTGATGGCGACAACGCACTATCCCGAATTGAAGGCATACGGCTACAATCGCCCCGGAACCATCAATGCGAGCATGGAATTCAACGTGGATACACTCGCACCGACCTACCGGCTGCAGATAGGCGTTCCCGGACGAAGCAACGCCTTCGATATTTCGAAACGATTGGGCCTGAAAACGCCCATCATAGACCAAGCGCGAAGCTTCATCGATGTCGATAGCCAAAACCTGAATGAAATGATTGCCGATTTGGAACAAAAACGCCGTGTAACCGAAATGGAATCCAATCGTTTGAAGAAACAGCTGGAGGAATCCGATGCGTTGCTGGAAGATTTGAAAACCGCAAACGAAAAACTGGAACTGTCCAAAGAGAAGGTCATCGAGGAAGCCAAAAAAGAAGCGAATAAACTGGTCGCCACCGCCAAAGAAGAGGCGGAATTCCTGTTGCAGGAAATCCGAGAGATGCAAATGAACCTGGGCGCAAAAAACGCGGTCAAGGAACACGAATTGATCGACTTGCGCAAGCAATTCGACAAGCTGCATCAGGAAGAATCCTTGTCTAAGAACAAGGTATTGCGCAAAGAAAAAGAGAAGAAGCAGTTCAAAGTAGGTGATGAGGTCATCACCGAAACCTATGGGCAAAGAGGGACGCTGGTTGAAAAGACAGGGAATGCAGAATGGGTCGTACAAATGGGCATCATGAAAATGAAATTGCCGGAATCGGATCTGCGCATCATTAAAGAGGAACCGCAACCGCAGAACCGGAAAAGACAAATGGCGACCATCAAGTCCGCCTCTTCCAGCCATGTTTCGCCGCAGCTGGATTTGCGGGGACAACGTTATGAAGAGGCCCTGGCGGAAGTGGATCAGTACCTGGATGCGGCTTTATTGGCCGGCTATCCGCAGGTCACCATTGTCCATGGCAAAGGGACTGGAGCCCTGCGGAAAGGCGTTGCGGAATACTTGAAACGACATCCGCAAGTGAAATCATATGAGTTCGCGCCCATGAATGCGGGCGGAAACGGTGCAACCATCGTCACGTTCAAAGGATAAGCAGATTTTTAGGAAATAAAAAAAGGCTCTGCTATAATAGATTTTATAAAAATGAAACATCCAGGGGGAGAATAATAATGGTAAAAGTATTAACAGATGCAAATTTTGAAACGGAAACAAAAGACGGCATTATATTGGTGGATTTTTGGGCAACTTGGTGTGGCCCTTGCCGCATGCAATCCCCCATCATTGATGAGTTGGACGAGGAAATCGGCGACAAAGTAACGTTCGCTAAAATGGATGTCGATGCAAATCCGCAAACACCACAAAAATTCGGCATCATGGGCATCCCAACGCTGATCATCAAAAAAGATGGTGCAGTCGTTGAAAAATTGGTAGGCTTTCACCAAAAAGAAATGCTGGAAGAAGTACTCGATAAATATATCTAAACGAAAAACAAAAAATCAATCGCATCAGAAAATGCGATTGATTTTTTTATTGTCTGAAGAAGACTGAATCGGATAAAAAATATAATACTGAAAACATTTATTCCTCAACGCTTTTGTAAGTTTTAAATAAAATATCTCGAATTCGCGAATAATTTACTTGAAATACTTTCCGGTCTGTGTCATACTATGTATGTACTTACGAAACGTAAGAAGAATTGAAGGTCTTCCTTCGATGCAAAAAATAAAGTAGTGGAGGAAATAACTTGGGTAACACAACTCTTATATCTCGAATCAGTAATGCTTTATTTGGAAATAAAAATCAAATCGAAAAAACAGACGAAAAGGGGAAATTAAATATGAAAATCGGAATTATCTCAGGCAGCGTACGTGAAGGAAGAAACTCAGCAGCAGTAACAGAATGGATCCATGATTTCGCAGTCAAAAGAAACGACGAAGGCGTGGAATACGAAATGGTCGCTTTAGCGGACTACGATTTGCCATTATTGGGCGCTAAACTTTCGGAAGAACGTCAAGCAGAAGCCGGCGCTGCCATCCAAGCATGGTCCGCTAAAATCGCATCATTCGACGGCTATATCTTCGTCACGCCTGAATACAACCATGCGGTTGGTGGCGCTCTGAAAAATGCATTGGATTTCTTGAAACCTGAAGTTGCTGACAAAGCAGCCGGGTTCGTTGGATACGGTAGCTTAGGCGGCGCTCGCGCCCACGAAAACATGCGTGTCATCTTAGGGGAATTGAGCGTCGCTACGGTTCACACAACCGTTAACTTCTCATTGATGACTGACTTCGAAAACATGAGCAACTTCGTTCCTAACGATTACCATGCAGGCAATGCAACAGCTATGTTTGACGAAGTAATCAAATGGTCTGGCGCTTTAAAAACAATCAGATAATCAGTACAAACATACAGAGACCGTCATGCCTGGTGAGCATGACGGTCTTCTTTGTGTTATTTATTTGCTTCCATGTCGTCAGAGTCACTCCGTGAAGATGGTGATGATGACATCTTTTTTCTTGTTTTTCCCAATGATGATTTCGGATTTCGCTTCACAAGGGATTCCGGTGGTCAGTTGTATCTGCTCAGCCAAAAAACCGGCTTCGAGCTGGAAAGATGCCATTTCATTTTGGAGGCGAACGGTTATCAAGTCGCTCGACAGCCTATATTGTTGGGTCTTCTCGTCTTTTTTCAGCAGCTCCAATTCTCCGAAACCACAATAGATCATCGCTTCATAGACATCCTGTTTATCTTTCAGTGGGAATTGGCGTGCTAAATCTTTTCCGGCCCAATATAAGATTTCATCTGTATGTTCACCTAAAATATTTCCCAATAGGTAGTCTCTGATCAGCAGATAGGAAAAATGCTCATTGTCGATAATATGTGCGTTCTCATTTTCAGGATTCAACGTGGACATCCTCCTTTACTAGTATCCTTTATTATACACAAATTTTTTAACCAGCATAGATATTATTTTCATTGCATGCCTTTGGATGGCCTTTTTTACTGTTATCAGGCATAATAAACGTAGTGGACGTTTCATTTCAAAACGAAAGGAAGAGCGTTATGAGGAATTTGAGAAAGATGATAGGACTGATCTTGTTGCTTTTGCCTGTATTTAAGTATCTTTCCGATTGGAAAAATGAGGAGGATCAACGGAAGCTATCCGGAAGATGACAGACCGGTAAAAACTAAAAATCGTTACGGCCATCGCAGTGGTTGTAACGATTTTTAGCGGCGGATGCGCTCGAGGTTCCGCACCTGTCAGGTAGGCTTTGAAAAGCCGTGAACTCTTTTGATTGCGAACCCGAAAAGGATTCCGTTACCGGGAGCAGTGAGCTTCACTTTATCAGCGATTTTTTTGATGCGTTCTTCGGTATCCGCTTCCGGACTGATGAGAAACACTATTTCTTTTTCGGGTTCCCATTGTACCGGGAACATTTTTTTGTTCCCGCTGGAACCGGAGCCACGGCCGGTAACCACGGATCCGCAATAAGGCCCGATGTCGTCCGCATATTTGAAGACATTGTTCGTTAGCCCTTTGTTGGTTACGATTACGAG
This sequence comes from Trichococcus palustris, assembly GCF_900114465.1. Taxonomy (GTDB): domain Bacteria; phylum Bacillota; class Bacilli; order Lactobacillales; family Aerococcaceae; genus Trichococcus; species Trichococcus palustris. Next base: position 31,421 of record NZ_FOTD01000005.1, read on the forward strand.
CGATTGATAGTTCACGTCGTTCCCCCCCTTCGTGGATGCGGCTGATGTTTTATCAGTAGCTAATTACTCAAGGATACATTACTATTTGGTTACATTTTAACACAGGCGCGCAAATCCGCCGAATATTTACTATAGTGAGAGAGCAATAAATAAATTAGATTAAATTTTCGTTCATTTTAAACACTATTAATGAAACATAGGGTAAAATAAAGCATATAGAACAAAAAAGGAAGTTACTGAATGAGTAAAAAAGCAATCGGGTTTATTGACTCAGGTGTCGGCGGCTTGACTGTCGTAAAACAGGCGATGAAACAATTGCCGAATGAATCAATTTATTATTTAGGGGATTCGGCAAGATGCCCTTACGGCCCAAGACCGCAAGAAGAAGTGGTCCAATTCACTTGGGAAATGACGAATTTCCTCTTGGAAAAAGACATCAAAATGCTGGTGATTGCCTGCAACACGGCGACTGCGGCCGCGCTTGAGACGATCCGCGCAGGGGTGGACATCCCCGTTATAGGGGTCATCAACCCGGGCAGCAGAGCGGCAATCAAGCATTCAAAAAATCACCGCATCGGCGTAATCGGAACGAAAGGCACCATCAACAGCAATGTGTATAAACACACCATCAAAGAGAAGGATAACACCATCGAAGTGATCAGCATGAGCTGTCCGAAGTTCGTTCCGTTGGTGGAAAGCAATCAATTCAACAGTTCCATCGCTAAAAAAGTAGTGGCCGAGACTTTGCAGCCACTCTTGAAGGAATCAGTGGACACGCTGATTTTGGGCTGTACACATTATCCTTTGCTGAGCCCCCTTATCCAGAATGTGATGGGGCCCAATGTTACGCTCATCGATTCCGGAGCAGAAACGATCTCTGAAGTGAGTACCTTGTTGGATTACTTCCATCTAGCAGAGAGCTCCCATAATAAAACAGCGTCGGAGCACAAGTTTTATACAACCGGATCGCCTAAACTATTCTCTGAAATAGCGGAAACCTGGCTTGAAAGCAGCCACTTAACAGTAGAAAAAGTAAATTTACAAACTAACGATTGACGAAAAAGAATGGAGAATAATATGAACACAGAAGAACCGAAACGAATACTGATTGCAACAAAGAATCCCGGAAAGGCGAAAGATTTTTCCCTTCTGTTTGAACCGAAGGGCTATCAAGTCATGACCTTGTTGGACTATCCTGAAATAGAGGACGTGGAAGAAACCGGCTATACTTTTGAGGCCAATGCCCGCAAGAAAGCGGAAACCATTGCCAATCGATTGCATATGACTGTTTTAGCGGATGATTCCGGTATTTGCATCGATGCCTTGGATGGTCAGCCAGGTGTCGTCTCGGCGCGCTTCGCAGGGGCAGACAAGAGCGATGCCGCAAACAACGCGAAGGTCCTTTCCATGCTGGGCGCCCTGGACAATCCATCCAGAAAAGCGCATTTCCATTGTACGCTTGTTTTGGCTCACCCGGAACGCGAAAGTTTGGTCGTAGAAGGGGATATCGAGGGTGAAATCGCGAAATTTCCCCAAGGCGAAAACGGGTTCGGCTACGATCCTTTATTTTTCATCCCGTCGTTGAATAAAACGATGGCCGAATTGACCGGTCTAGAGAAGAATACCATCAGTCATCGTGCCATGGCTTTGAAGAATTTGGAAAAGGTTTGGACCGAGTGGTTGGAAAAGGAAGTGGAATAATGGTACGTATCCTTGCGGTAAGTGACAGCCACGGCAGAAAAGACATCCTGAACGAATTAGCGGAACGATATGTGAACAAGGTCGACTATTTTGTCCACTGCGGCGATTCGGAATTAGAGAGTTCCGATTTGATCTGGGAGATAATGACGACAGTCCGCGGCAATTGCGACTATGATCCTGGTTTGAAGGACTCCTTCGTATTGACTATAGGTGATCGCAAAATCTTGACGCTCCACGGGCATCACCATGCGGTAAAAACCTCGAATGAAAAAATGAAACAGGAGGCAAAACAGAACGGTGCGTCGGTTGTTTTTTATGGCCACAGTCATGTCCCTGTGGCTGAGCAGGAAGATGGGATCGTCTTCATCAATCCGGGAAGCATCAGCCAACCCCGCGGTCCGATCCGCGAAAAAACCTATTGCATCGTGGATATTGAAAACAACCGCCTGGCAGTGAGCTATTATACGGATCAACACAAAGCGGTGGCTGCGTTAAATCAGAGCTTCTTCATTTAAAATTTGCACGTGTAAGTCTTAAATAATCATTAATAATGCGCTCCGGCCCAATCATTCCGGGGAATGAAGCGTATAATTATTATTGAAGGATAGCTTTAAGGGGGCAATAACTGAAATGATAAGCAAAGAAATTGAAGAAATACTTTTAGACACTAAAGCTTGTGGAGAATTGATGATTGATAGCGCGGACGTTGCGAATGTCCACTACAACAACAATCTGAATCATGCATTTTTAGTTCTCTCCAAGGTGAAATATTCGGTCATCCCCGTATTGGATTCAAAATCCCGTATCAAAGGGCTTATTTCCATGCCGATGATCATCAATGCCATCACCGAAATCGATGCCATCCGCTATGACAAGCTGGAGAACATCACCGTGGAGACTGTAATGGATCCCAACGTCCCAACCATCCGTCCATGGACGGATCTGGAAGATATCCTGAACAAGTTGATAGACCACAATTTTTTGTGTGTGACCGAAGAAAATGGGACCTTCGTTGGGATCATCACGCGCAAAGAGATTCTGACCAGGGTGAACCATCTGGTGCATAGCATCCATCAGCTCTATAAATTAGAGAAGAAAGAAAGTTTAGAGGTTAAATAGACTAAGCGGCACAACCACCACCATCGAGGCGGGAGTTGTGCCGTTTTTTTTATAAGCGTGAAAATCAGCGGATCCTTACAATGAAGCCTTTTTCGGCATGGAGTGGGAGTATGCCCGTTTGCCAAAATAGACTGCTGAGCGGGTATTCTCCGAAAAAAAGCGCCCGTATAAACGGACGCTCTGCGATCATTTTGCCGGGAAAGTAAAGGGATGGGTCGGAATTTGGATTCCTTCTGCCATCAAGGCATTCATGTAGCTTTTCAGGAACAAGTTTTGGATAAGATATTGTTCGCCGTTCAAAGTGTAAAAGATGACACGGTATGCGATCATCCCGTTTCCCTTATCCAAAATGCCAATGACATTGGGTCCTTTGACGATTTCAGGATGTTGGGGCACAAGGCGGTCGTTGACCGTTTGAATGGTGGCACTGACTTTATCGAAATCGGTATCCGGGAATAATTGAATATCCACCAAGGCGCGCATATCGTTTCGGGATAGGTTGCTGATGATGGTTATCGTATGGTTCGGCAAAAAGTGTTGGGTACCATCGAAACTCTTCACCTGTGTTGTGCGCAGACCGATGCTGACGATAGTCCCGTCGATTTCTCCGATTCTGACATGGTCGCCTACATCAAACTGGGATTCCAGGATGATGAAAAATCCGTTCACGATGTCGCTGATAAATTCCTGTGCCCCAAGACCAATCGCCAAACCAGCGATTCCGGCACCGGCCAACAGGGTAGCGATCGGCACACCCAGAATGGATAGGATGCCGTAAAGCAGGAAAAAGAAGAAGACATAGTTCAAACCGTTTTCTACGATTTTATAAATGGTCGTATAACGGTTCTGGGCGACGTGTTTGGTCAAAATCTGTTTATTGAACGTGCGGCGCAGCAAATATCTGGCTGCACGTTTCAAGATGAAAAAGACCAGTAAAAGAAGGAATAAGGAGAGCCCCTTTGAAATCAGAATACCGATTATGTTTGCCCAATCAATGCTATCCCACCATCTGATGAGAGCATTCGGCGATGCGACAACTTCTTTCAGGACATCCTGGGTGAGGGAACTATCCTGTATGCTTGCTTCGTTCATATATACAAACCTCATTTCTAAACACTATGCTCCCATTGTAGCAAAGACTTTTGAAAATGAGAATGACATTCCGTTTAAGTTTCGGTTAAATAATGAAATATTCAACTGAAAAATAAAAGAATGGTAACCGATTGGAAATAAAGGGTTTTCAATGGAATCTAGCAATTGTCTATGGTATCATTTTATTATAACGAAATGATGGCATCCATACATCTTTCATGGCAAAAGAAGGTATGGATAAAAAGGAGTGAGAAGATAAATGGGATATGGTGAGATAGCAGGGTTAATCGCCGCAATTGCTTTTGCAGTTTTGGTAGTATTCATTATTCTGACATTAAGAAAAGTCACAGACATTTTGGGCGAGGTGGAAAAAATTGCCCAAGAAGCTAATAAAAGCTTGGCGGTCATAACGAAGGATGTCGATCATTTAGCGATTGAAGTGGAAGGATTGTTGAACAAAACTAACACTCTGGTTGATGATCTGAACGGGAAAATCAGCAAGACGGATCCTCTGTTCACCGCAATCGGGGACTTGGGGGTGACCGTTTCGGATGTCAACGAATCAACCCGCCATTTGGCTGTAGCTCTCAAAGGCAACAGCAAAAAATCCTCATCTTCTTCGACTATCGGAAAACTTGGAAGAACGGCGGCAGCATTGAACCGTCAAAGACGAGCGAAAAAAGAAGCCAAGGATACGGAATTCAAAACTTATTAATTCAGGCAAATAAAATAATGAAAGAAAAAGGGGAATGACTATTATGACGAAAAATAACGGCGGATTTGTATTAGGTGCAATCATCGGAGGAGCGGCGGCAGCCATCACAGCATTGTTATTCGCTCCTAAACCAGGCAAGGAATTGCGTGAAGACATCAGTGACGAAATAAACAACCTGATGGACACTGCCCGCGACTATGCCGATATCGCAGTGGAAAAAGGAAATGAATTCATGGATGTCGCCAAAGAGACGACCGAAGATATCAAGATCAATCTGAAGGATACGACAGAGTCGCTTAAAACGCAGTTTACGGAGACGTCAAAACACGTCGGTGAGGATTTGAAGAAAGCAAAAGATGATATTAAGGAAAAAGCTACCGACGTGAAGGAGTTTGCCTCTGTTATCGCCGAAGAAACGAAAGAAGAGGCTGCGGCGGTTGCTGCTGAAAAAAAGGAAGCTGCTGAAGAGTTCAAAGATATCGTGGAAGACATCTGATTATTCCCACACAAACAAAGAAACCGGAGAGCCATCTCCGGTTTCTTTGTTTGTCTAGCCTTATTTGATTAATTCCAGATAAGTTGCAATGCCCGTCGGTGTTTCAGTGAAGGAAACAAATCCTTCCGGCGATGCGTATCCGCAGTCTTCGACTCTGACACCCACATCGCCAGGAAGATAAATACCCGGTTCGATGGAGAAACACATACCGTCCAAGATTTCCATGTCGTTTCCTTCCATGATGGAGGGAAATTCATGAACCCCTTGGCCCAAGCCATGCCCGAGTCGGTGGTTGAAGTATTTGCCGTAACCGCCGACCGCAATCACATTTCGTGCCACAGCATCCAGCGCGCTGGCTTTCATGCCAACACGAACAGCAGCCATCGCTTCGTCATGGGCCGAGAGAACCAAATTGTATATTTCCTTTTGATGCTCCGTCGGTTCATCCCCGAAGAAGAGGGTGCGCGTCACATCGCTCGCATAGCCTTCGTACATGACGCCAAGGTCGAATAAGACGAACTGATTTTTTTGCAGTTTTTTTTCGCCGGGGGTTCCGTGCGGGCTAGCCGCGTTTTCACCGAATAGCACCATCGTATCAAAGCTCATTTCTGAGATGCCTCTTCTCTTCATCTGATACTCGATTTCAGCAACAACTTCCGCTTCAGTAATGCCTTCGCGAAGTGCCTTAGCCCCGATTTGAAGCGCTTGATCCGCCCAATAGCCTGCCTTTTTCATGATTGCCAATTCTTGGGGGTTCTTTACTAAACGCATATCTTGTATGGTTGTACTGATGTTAAAATCAAAGGCAGCCGATGGGAAAGCCTCCTTCAGAGCCTCCAATCTTTCGACCGTCAAGAAATCTTTTTCGATTGCCCATCGCTTTAATGGCACGTTTTTTTCTTGCAGTTTAGCTACGATGATTTCCCAAGGGTTTTCCGTATCCAAATAACTGAAGATGTCATATTCAGAGGCTATTTTTTTTGCGTCATTTTCTTCAAGTGCGGGGGTAAATAGAAGCGGTTTTTCATCCTTAAAGAGAATAGCTGCTAAAATCCTTTCATGCGGATCACTCATATAAGAGGATACATAAAAAACATTTCGTGGATTGTTCAGAAAAACGATATCGATATCTTGTTTCTTCATTAAATCAACAATACGGTTTAATGGCATTTGCATAATAACACCTTCCTTTTTCTTTATTATAGCACATATTTGACGTTGAAAATTTGAATCATGAAATATGAAATTTTCATGAAAACTTTGTAAAACGCTTGCATTTAGGGTGAAAGCATGTTAAATTCTTTATAAGCGTATATGAAAATGACGTTATTTACAATATTTTGTTGAAAAACGAAAAATTAAAATGAAAAGTATATAGGATAGGAGCATCACAAATGGAAAAACAAACGATTACAATCTACGATGTCGCTCGCGAAGCTAATGTTTCCATGGCAACGGTTTCCCGCGTAGTGAATGGCAATCCGAATGTTAAACCTTCAACACGCAAAAAAGTGTTGGAAGTAATTGAACGCTTGGATTACAGACCCAATGCAGTAGCACGAGGATTGGCAAGCAAAAAGACAACAACAGTAGGGGTTATTATCCCTGATGTTACGAATTTATTCTTCGCTTCATTAGCCCGTGGTATCGATGATATTGCAACAATGTATAAATACAACATCATTTTGGCGAATTCCGATGAAAATGAACACAAAGAAATTCAAGTATTGAACACACTATTGGCGAAACAAGTAGACGGAATCATCTACATGGGCAATAAAATCACTGATGAATTGCGTGCGGAGTTTTCCCGCTCAAAAACGCCCGTTGTACTTGCGGGAACCATCGATCCTGAGCAACAAGTAGGCAGCGTCAACATCGATTACATTGCGGCGACTGAAGAAGTAATCGGGAAATTGATTGCAAACGGCAAAAATAAAATTGCATTTGTTTCCGCTCCTTTATCTAACCCGATCAACGGACAACACCGATTGAAGGGCTATAAAAATGCTTTGATCAATGCAAACAAAGCTTACGATGAATCGATTGTTTTTGAATTGGAGCCAAATCTTCATAACGGGGAAGAATTAGCTGCAAAATTGATCGCTGAAGGCGTGGATGCTGCTTATGTAGCAGGCGACGAATTGGCAATCGGCATATTGAACGGCGTAATCAATGCAGGCTTGAATGTTCCTGAAGATTTTGAAATTGTTGCAAGCAATAATTCTAAAATCACAGAAATGGCGAGACCAAAATTAAGCTCCATCATGTTACCACTTTATGATATAGGTGCTGTAGCGATGCGTCTGTTGACAAAAATCATGAACAAAGAAGAAATCGATGAAAAATCAATAACGTTACCTTATAAAATTATTTACAGAGGAACAACAAGCAACGAAGGAAAATAAGCAATCTACTTATTCTATTTCCAACAAAAAAAGCGAGAATGCATTCAAATTATGCATTCTCGCTTTTTTTATGATGAGATTATGAATTTGTTTCTCCTCTTCATGTTTCCCGTTATACTTAATGTAGAGAGGATGGTTTATAAATTAAAAGGAGGGCTCAAAAATGGCGATCCAACTAATGGCATTCCAGGAATATATTGAAGAGGCCCAAACTATTTATCTGGAAGATATCCGCGAAGGGAACCCGCAAGCCTTTACCCGAAAAAGGAAAACGACTCCGCTCGCATTGATGCTTCAAATGTTTGCGCAAAAGGGGAACTCCCAATTTTGCGAACTCTTAAATTTCTACGAGAATCAGGGGAAACCCCTCGACATTTCGACCGTCGCTTTTTATAAGGCCCGAATGAACTACAACCCCAAAGCCATCCGGCTGATGATGACTGACTACCTGTCCATGGTTTATGAAGAGAACGATGACCAGTTGGTCAAGCTGAACGGCTACATTGTGACCGCGATAGACGGCTCTGACATCATCCTGCCCTCCACGGAGGAAAACGCCAGGAAATACGGTGTGGCTCCTAACCCCAAGGCATCCGCCAATCCGGTGATGGCATCCGTCTCCCTACTTTATGATTGTATCAACAAATTGGTGATTGACACGTCTGTCGGTCCGTACAAGAGCAGCGAACGCGACTCGGCTTCGCAACACCTCCACGTATTGAAAGAAACGCTCCGGCAGCCGACCATCACCGTGTTTGATTGCGCCTATTTCTCAATGCGTCTGGTCCACCAACTGATCCAGGACGGGCAGAAATTTGTGATGCGGATGGATCACCAGAACTTAAAGCGCTATTCCAGCCAGCTATCTGTCGGGCAAGACCAAACCTTTGAAGTCACCTTTAATAGTTATCAGACAAACGACTACCGGAATGACCGGACTTTCCGGGCGACCTTGATGAGCACGGTTTATCGTTTGTGATTTGTAAAAATCCCGCTTCGCAAGCAGGACAGCGAGGAGATGGAGGACGAAGTCCTTTTGACGAATGTAACACCCGCAGAATTTTCATCCGACGATTTGAATGAAGTGTACCGTTTGAGGTGGGGAATCGAAACTGCCTACAACGTACTGAAAAACCGGATGAAGTTAGAGGAGTTCAGCGGCATCCGGGAACGGCTGATCCTTCAGGACATTTATTGTAGTGTCTGGTTGTACAACCTGACGATGCTTCACCTGATCGAAGTGAGCGAAACAAGAGAAATCCCCCAAGAGCGTTATAAATATGAAATGAAACGAAATCTCAGCATCGCCATCGGAATCGTGAAGACCTATTTCATCCGATCGCTCATGAGTGAAACGCGCGAACAACGGAGAGAAAGTTTCGAACAAATGAGTGCACTGCTTACCAAGCACCTTGTCCCCGTCCGCCCACACAGGGCGGTCAAAAGGAAGAGCCCGGTGAACAAATCCAGACGATCTTATCGTTACACATATTAGGGCAACTTTCTCCCTGGAGTTGCCTTACTTTGGTGTGTCTTCGATTGTCAGAAACAAAAGAGACAGGAGAAATAGGAGAGGTATTCTCCCATTTCTCCTGTCTCTTATTTGTCAATACCCTTAAGTTAATGACATTGATCTAATGATTCAGCTTTTTTTTGTTGGCTCTATGTTTACTTGAATGCGAAGACCTACTCGGCAGGCACCGCTTCGGTTGCTGCAGGGGCTTGCTCCGTAACAACTGCTGCCTCTTCAGGGGCATTGCCCGTAGCGCCAGCTGCTCCGGAAGCAGTTTGTTTGACCGTGTCCACTTGGGTCATGTATTTATTCCAGAATGTCGTCAAATCTTCGGCTGTGGCTCCGGGTGAAAAGCCATACGACAGTTCAACCGGCAATGCATCAGCTTTAAAGAGGTCTGTTTTCTGCTCGCCGCTGATCGTGACGCTTTGGCCATTTGGCAAGGTAACTTTGCCTGCCAATGTTCCGGTTTCAGCCACAACGGATTTTTCCACGATGCCATCCGGTTTTTCATGGGTTTGGCTTGCGCCCACTAAATCAGGATTGATGTAATAAATCGTATTCGCCAGATGCGACCAGTAGGCTAAATTCCGCCCGGTTGGGAGACCTTGATTGTCAGGATCATAAAAAACGTGTTCCTCTTTATAATTGTCATATCCCATCCAGGAGCTTAAGGTGATGGTCGGGGTGCTGGCGATAAACCATATATCCCGGTTCGCTTCAGAAGTACCGGTTTTCCCAGCCCAGTCCGCGCTAAAGTCCAGTTGCTTGTTGATCGAACGGGCTGTCCCATCCGTTACAACATCGCGTAAAATGTCCAGCGTCAGATAAGCGGTTTGCGGAGAAAACACCTCGGTTGACTCTGCTTCGTGCTGGTAAATGACATTGCCATGTTTATCGGTGATCTTTTCGATAAGATAGGGGGAGATGTGTTCTCCGCCCGTTGCAAAGGTCGTAAAGGCGCTGGTTTGTTCCAATACGGTAGGTCCACCATTGGTTGCCCCGATTGCAAGGGACGGGTTGCTGTATTCCGATTCATCGATGGAATCGATCCCCATTTTTTTCAAATATTGTGCGGGCTCAAGCCCTAATTCGTTCATTTGCATGTAGATCTTTATGGTAGGGTTGTTCTTGGATTGATATAGGGCTTGACGCGCCGTCATGAAACTGTTCGAAATCTTATCGCCAAAATTGGTCGGTTCCCAGTAAGTCCCATCCTGTTGCAGAACTTTTATTTTTGTATCGGGAACCATCGAGGCAGGATACAAAAAGTTTTGTTCGATTGCAGGAGCATAAACCAACAAAGGTTTAATCGTAGAACCGGGCGAACGATTGGTGCTGAAGGCGTGGTCGACTTGATTGACGGAGAAATCACGGCCGCCGATGAATCCCATGATTTTACCGGTACTATTCTCAATGAGGACACTGCCCGTTTGTGCCAGTTCGGTGACTTCTTGGGTCGTGCCATTTTCGTCGACATACGAATCCACGTAGGTTGGGCCTAAGGTATCACCGTAGACATCCGCAACTTCCTGCATGCCGTTGTAGAGATCCTTATCGATGGTGCTGTACACATTGTAGCCAGACAGGCGGAGCTCGTTATCGGCTTCGGCATAATATTGATTATATAGTTCTACATCCGCTTCCAGATCATCCATCGTTAGATTGTTGTTCGCTGCGGCAACTTCCATCAAAGTAAGGATAGCTTCCCTTTCGACGGCCTGATACAAGTAGCTGTTCCTGTCTTGGGTATTGGCATGAGTCGGAATAAAATCTTGCGTGATGTCGTAGGCCAAAGCCTCGTCGTATTCTTGTTGGGTGATGTAGCCCTCGCTGAGCATGCGATACAGCACCGTATTTTTCCGATTGAGCGCTTGCGTTATGTCTTCTTTTCTCTCCCCAAATTGTGTGAATGGGGTATAGGTGTAAGGATTTTGCGGAATCCCCACCAAAAATGCAGCTTGAGGCAAGTTTACTTCCGAGGCATGTACCCCGAATATGCCTTTTGCAGCTTCTTCAATGCCGGCGATATTCGAACCGCTGCTGTTTCTGCCGAATGGGGAAACATTCAGGTACGCTGTCAAAATTTCTTCTTTTGTAAAGAAGTTCTCCAAGCGCAAGGCCAGTAAAATTTCATTGGCTTTCCTGGAAAAGGTTACTTCGTTCGATAGAATCTGTTGCTTGACGAGCTGTTGCGTGATGGTCGATCCGCCCGATTGACTGCCTATTCCCGTCAATTCTGTGACCAGAGCGCGCAGAATGGCCTTTGGTACGATCCCTTCATGTTCATAGAAGTTTTCGTCCTCGGTAGCGATGAGCCCTTCTTTGATGAGGGGTGAAATCTCCTCCGAGCTGATGGTTGTCCGTACCAAATCTGTCCGTATTTTGGAAATAGGCTCTTCACTGGCGTAGTACATCGTGGAGACCAGCTCTACATTCCCTATCGCGGCCGCCATGCTTTCCCGGGACGGTGGGGTCTCCTTCGAAACCAGGTCGGCAAAGTATCCGAGTCCGGCTCCGACGCCGAATATCCCCAGCAGAACGAGGATCAAAATAAAGCCGGTGAAAAGATTACGGATGACGCCAAAAAAGACGTTGAATCCGAATGCGACTTTTGCTGAGAGTTGTTTCAAATTGGTCTCGGTCGCTAGTTTCCGTTTCATCGCACGGGCAGACAATTTCAGGCGGTCCATCCGTTTAGGCGTTTTTTGTTCCCCAAGCAATGCTTTTTGTGCTGCGTCGTCCGCGTTCTGCTTCGTAATAGTACGCTGAAACGACTTTTTTATTGTAGTTGAAAGATTTTTCAAGAATCGCTGAAGCTTATCAAGCCATTCCCCAAATCCCTTTCCGTTTGGATTATCCATAAAATCCCTCTTTCATTCTCAGGTAGTTCAGTCCTTAGTATAACAAAAAAGCCTCGGTGTGACTATTTAATCAGGGTGCCGGAGACAAAAAGAAGCCGGATAATAGTCTGATTACTATCCGGCATGAGCAAATATGCAATTATTGTCGAGCAGCGGCGTCGGTTACAGCAAAGCTTTCCCCGAGGGCTGCCAACCGCGCTTCCACTTCCGGACGCGTCAAATTGTTTTTTTGAACGTAATAGTTGGGTTCATGGGCACGGCATGCAGGACTGCAGCTGCGCATATATTTATGCTCATTTTCTTCGGAACACAGCATTTGACGGTTGCAGCTGGGGTTTGCGCAGTTGACGTATCTTTCGCAAGGCGTGCCATCAAACCAATCCTTGCCGACAATGACGTGTTCGACGCGGTTGATGTCTACGCTGATCCGCTCATCGAACACGTACATCTTCCCGTCCCACAGATCGCCCTTGACGTTTTCGTCCTTGCCGTAGGTAGCGATGCCGCCATGCAACTGGCCGACGTCCTTGAAGCCTTCCTTCACCAGCCAACCCGAAAATTTTTCGCAACGGATACCGCCGGTGCAATAAGTGACGACGCGTTTATCCATGAACTGTTCCTTGTTATCGCTGATCCATTGCGGCAATTCACGGAAATTGCGGATTTCCGGACGCACGGCACCGCGGAAATGCCCCAGATCATATTCGTAATCGTTGCGGGCATCGATCACAACGGTGTTCTCATCCAAGATGGCCTTACGGAAAGCCTCAGGGGAAAGATATTCGCCGGTCACTTCATTCGGATCGAGATTGTCCTTTTCCAGATGGAGCGATACGATTTCCGGACGGTAACGGACAAACATCTTCTTGAAGGCATGCCCATCCGCTTCGTCGATTTTGTAAGTGATGTCTGCGAAGCGCGGATCTGCGTTCATCTGGTCGATATAGGCTTGCGTCTGTGCAATCGTACCTGAGACAGTCCCGTTGATGCCTTCTTCCGCAATCAGTATCCGTCCTTTCAGGCCGGTTTCCTTGCAGAATGCCAGATGATTTTCAGCGAAAATTTCAGCTTCCGCGATAGGTGTGTATTTGTAATAGAGTAGGACGCGATATTCTTTTTCCATACTTCTCCTCCTGATGATTCTAAATGTTATCGAACGTTTTAGAATTATACACATTTCGTAAGTGGAAAGCCAAAAAAATGCTTGTGATGTATATCTATTGCAGCCCTTCAGAATTGTGCGACGCCATCGCCGTAGGGCAATGCCAACTTTATTCAAAAATGGACAACCAAAGCTTTGCATTTCCACAGCCGTTGAAAAAGCGTTGCAATGGTTTGGGTTTGCGGAATGCTTTTATTTGGAACGCGATTATTTGATGTATTTATCGGTCAAATGGATGAACTCCTCGGCATCTTTTGCCGTGATGGTCAAGCCTTGCTCCCAGAAATCGGGTCGGGTGATGTCGGCCTGCAGGTGTTTCAGCACGAGGTCCTCCGTCGTCATGGCTGCCGTATCCCTCAATAAAGCGATGTATTTTTCTTCGAAGTTTGCGGGATTCTTCAACGATTCGGCATAGATGCTCAGGCTGAACAGGAAGCCGAAGGTATACGGGAAATTGTAGAAAGGAACCTCATCGATGAAGAAGTGGAGTTTGCTTGCCCAGAATAAGGGATGGTATTCGCTCAGGTTGTCTTGGTAAGCTTCCTTTTGGGCTGCTGTCATCAGCTCCGATAAGCGTTCCACGGTGACGAAACCGTTTTGTCTTTCCGCATAAAAATTATTTTCAAAAAGGAAGCGGGCATGGATATTCAGGAACATGGCGGTCGCGTTTTCGAGTTTCGTATTCAAAAGCGAAATCTTTTCTTCTTCGCTGCTGGCCAATTGGACGGTGGCAGAACTGATGACCGTTTCCGCGAAGGTGGAAGCCGTTTCCGCTACGTTCATCGCATAGTGCGTGTTCAACGCCGGCAGGTCGCGCATCACATGGGAATGGAAAGCATGCCCCAATTCGTGGCCCAATGTGCTCATGTCGCTTGCTGATCCGGTGAAGGTCATGAAGATGCGGGACTCTTCGGATTCCGGCAGGTCTTCGCAATAGCCGCCGGGGCGTTTGCCGGCACGATTTTCCGCTTCGATCCAGCGGTTTTCGACTGCCATTTTAGAGAACGCGGATAATTTGGGACCGAATTTCGCGAAATTGGAGATGATGAAATCGACCGCTTCGTCATAGCTGAACGTTTTTGCTTCGAAAGCGCCGACCGAAACGGGGGCATCGATGTCGTGCCAAGCAAGTTTCTCCTTGTCCATCAAAGCGGCTTTGCGGTTCAAAAAAGCCAGGAAGGGTTGCTTTTTGGCGGTAATGGCCTGCCACATCGTATCGAGCGTCTCGCGTTTGATGCGATTATAGCGAAGGGGCTCGACAAGGAAATCGGCATCATGATGGGCTGCGAAATCCGCCAAGCGGAAACCCTGAAGGTGGTTCAATGTGTCGGCAAAGGCGGGTGCCAGGCCTCCCCAGGCTTTTTCCCACTCGGCGAATAGTTGTTTGCGTATCGCCGGATCGGGATTGGAGTACATGCGGTTCATGGCTTGGCCGGCCGACAGTTCCGTCATGGTTCCCATTTCATCCTCGAAAGGGATCTTGATGAAGGAGACGAGGGTATCGTAGTGGGAGCTCCATCCGTTGAAGCCATCGACACGCAGCGTGGACAACAGCGCCTCTTCCTTTTCGGACAGGAGGCGAGCGCCTTGCGTACGTAATTCGGTCAGTGCGAATGCGATGGGCCTGAAGGCGGGCAGGGTGACCAGCTGCTCCCAATCGGCATCGGAAATGACGGTCAATTTTTTTTGGAATGTCGTTTGAATAATGGAGAAATTGCTGTACAATTGGGTTATTGTAGCGTGAATCGCACTTGCTTTCGTATCATGAACGTCGGCTGATTGCACAGCCGTAATGAAAGTGCGGCATTGTTCTAGTGCCTTCGTAAGCTGTTCCTCCTGTTTCAGGATAAGTTGAAAAGTTGGGTAGTCGGGTTTATCTTTTTTCGCATCCCAAGCATCCGCCCCTTTTTCGAATCTCACCAAATCACTTTTGATGGATTGGATCTTATCTTGGAGTGCCAGGGAAGAACTGCCGCCTTCAAAAATGGCATTCAAGTCCCAATTTAGACTATATTTCATGGAAAACATCCTTTCTTAATCTTATATTAAATTTATGCATAATAACACTTTATATCAACTTACTGGGAAATACAAAATAATCAACAAAAAATTTGGAAGGGGAAGATATATGTTAAAAGAACAAAGAAGCACTTCCTATATTGTGGCAGCGCTTATCGTGATGGGGTATATTTTTTACCGCTCCACCTTTATCCAATCCGCCTATGTTTTGCCTGCCGTCATGCAGAGCTTGTTCCAATCGCAGCCATTCACAGCACTTTTCTCAACGTTCACTTTTCAATACGGGGAACAACTGGTCAGCCTGCAAGCGCTGGGCTATTTCGGTTTCGTGGCGTTTTTCGGTAATAAAATTTGGCTGTTCATCACCTATTTCATTCTGGCGTATCTTTGGTTCATCGGGTTGTCGGGGCGGATCAGGGGGCGGTTGGTACCAGGCGTCGTTTCGTGGCTGTTGGCGGTCAGTTATGCAGCTGCGGATGAGTTCCATCAGACGCTTACATCGCCGGTATTCGCACTGAAAGAGGATGTCATCTTGGCCGGCATCAGCATCTCGCTTGCGATATTTGTCAGCTGGATGTTGACGAACAGCAAAAAAACGCGAAACTGATTTGCCAATAGGTGGTACATTTGATAAAATGAGTGAGTAAATTATGAAGAGAAGAGGGATCTGAATGTCAGGACATTCAAAGTGGAGTAAAATTAAAGGTGCAAAGGGAGCTGCGGACCAAAAACGCGGAAAGCTTTTCCAAAAAATATCGAAAGAAATTTATATGGCTGCAAAAAACGGCGGTCCAGATCCCTCATCTAATCCAAGCCTGCGCTTGATCATAGATAAAGCGAAAGCTGCCAATATGCCGAACGACAACGTCAATCGCGCAATCAAAAAAGCGACTTCCGCTGGCGAAGGCGAAAACTACGAAGAAATCACGTATGAAGGATATGGTCCTAACGGCGTTGCCGTATTGGTACACGCATTGACGGACAACCGCAACCGTACAGCTACGAACATTAGAGTCGCTTTCAATAGAAATGGCGGAGCGCTGGGTGAGAGTGGTTCGGTCAGTTATATGTTCGATCGCAAAGGATACATCGCCATCGACCGTGAAGACTTGGAAGTCGATGAAGATGCTATGTTGATGAGCGTCTTAGAGGCAGGCGGAGAAGAGCTTCAAACAAGTGATGAAGCATTCGAAATATACACAGATCCAGCTGATTTCAATGATGTCCGTGATGCTTTAGTGGCTGAAGGATATATTTTGGCGGAAGCCGAAATCACGATGGTGCCGCAAACGCAGGTTGCCATCGATCCGGACAAAGAAACACAATTCCGTACCATGCTGGAAAAATTGGATGAAGATGAAGACGTCTCTGAATATTTCCACAACGCGGACTTAGAGGAAGAATAAGGAACGTCAGTGAATAGACAGAGTTGAGGCGGCTCGCCTTTCTATTGTATAAATAGAAAGGCGAGCTGCCATTTTGTTGCTTTGTAAAATTGCTGATCCGGAAACTACAAAATAGGACCCTACAGGCTAAATTGATTTTGTCAATCTTGCCTGTAGGGTCCTATTTTTTATCTACCTTAGCTTTAATTGTTGCGAGTATGAGAAGAATGATAGCGATGGTCAATCAAAATTGATTGCGCCAGCGTCTATAGCCAATGTGCGCTCTTGCTGTTCATGCAACTTTTTCATAACGAATCTTGCGGGTGGTTGAGCCACTAACAGCTCGCACCATAACGCAACGGCAAAGTTTCTTGGCCAATGTGACGGGAATCTTTCAAATGATCCCCAGCTGATGCCATGCCCAACCATATCGCCAATGATCGTCATGCATATAGACATTCCGGTTACCGTAAACAAAATTCTGAATAAAATGTTGGCGTTGAATCCATCTGTAGGTTCCGAGAATTTGTGTGCTAATTTTTCTGCAATGCGTCCGACAACGAAGTTTTCCAGGAGCATAGCGATAACAAAAACAATCGGTATACATTTAAGAATTATCGTCAATACTTCTTTGTCCAATCTTCCAAAACTTGTGCCGATATTCAGTGTACTCATAACCAAACACGTGATGACAGTGATGATAGCGCCATACAATAATCCTTCTTTACCATTTTGAGGTAATCTATTTTCTTCTTCCAATGTAACGAGTTCTTCTTTTTTATTGC
Organism: Trichococcus palustris; assembly: GCF_900114465.1. Classification (GTDB taxonomy): domain Bacteria; phylum Bacillota; class Bacilli; order Lactobacillales; family Aerococcaceae; genus Trichococcus; species Trichococcus palustris. The sequence continues at coordinate 48,680 of NZ_FOTD01000005.1, forward strand.
TTTGCATAGTAATGAAAATCGCCTTCTTTCTTTATTTCTAAATTTATAATATCTAAAATTATATTTTTGTGTAAGTAAGAATTTGATGAGAAATCATTATGCTTCGGTTGTTGAAATTTCAGCTATCTTGTTTTTGGAACAAATGAGGTGAATGAAATTTTTTTAATTCGGGAGCAATGAATGAAAATGTAAAAATATTTACACTTTGGATTGGTGGTGGCAGGTCTTGGCCTTTGCCTTTGCAGGATACTCCCACCCGGCGTAGCATAGCGGACGATTATGAAAAAGAAAAAAATATTAAAGCGATACAGCCAGATGTGCAAATATTATGGGTGTCGGCGAAAAGAAAAGAGGTGAGGAAGTGGAGGAGAAGGCCGAAAAGTTGCTGTCCAGCGCGATGAGAATGGGCGTTTCGGATATTCATCTGTTGCCCTACGAGGACCGATACGAACTCTTTTTCCGCGTCAGTTCCGGTCTTACGAAAATATCCGGCATGTCCATCGAAAAAGGGGAGCGGCTCATCTCCTATTTCAAATTCCTTTCGAACATGAATGTCGGGGAACGCAGAAAACCGCAATCGGGTTCGGCGCGATATCGTTTGAACGGCCAAAAAATAGAACTGCGGTTATCGACGATCGCCAATTTCCGCTACCAGGAATCGCTGGTCATACGGATGCTCTATGCGAACAGCACCGAGGAGAAGACATTGCATAACTTTTTCCCGTCGGATGAAAAGAAACTGGAGAAGATGTTGGACCATAAAAGCGGACTGATCCTTTTTTCCGGCCCTACCGGTTCCGGGAAAACGACGACGATTTACCATCTGCTCCGCAAGAAATATGCATCCGAGCCTTTACAGATCATCACGATGGAGGACCCTGTGGAAATCGAGGAGCCCTTATTCCTGCAAACCGAAATCAATGAGGATGGCGGCGTGTCCTATGAAATCCTGATCAAACAATCCCTGCGGCACCACCCCGATATCATGGTGATCGGCGAAATCCGGGACGAGGAGACCGCCAAAATGGTTGTGAGGAGCGCTTTGACCGGTCATCTGGTCATTGCCACGATTCACGCGAAAGAATCGCTTGGTGTTTTGGAGAGGCTGAAAGAGTTGGGGGTTTCCGATGAGCAAATGAAACAGACGCTGTTGGCTATCGTGTCCCAGCGGCTGATCCCTAAAAGCTGTCCGTACTGCCAGGGGAGCTGTTCCATCCATTGCCGGCATTTTTCCGTGAATGAAAAAGCCGCCGCCATCTATGAAATACTCGACGGAAAAAATCTGCAAAGGCATATCCAGGAAGGGGAGGTGGAAAAGCAATTCGTGTCGTTGAACGACAAATTGCGGAAAGCCTATGCCTACGGCTATATCTCTCAAAAGAACTTTCTCGAAAACCTCATCTGAACAGAACTGGCGCACAAAGGAACAAGCGTATTTCCTGAGACGGTTGGGAGAATTGCTGGAGGAGGGATTCTCGCTCGCTGAAGGATTGTCTTTCCTCGGAATCATGCAGCCGAAAAAGGAGAAAGCCATCCGGGAAATCATGGCGGAGCTTGCAGCCGGGAACTCTTTGCCGGACGCGCTCGCCGTTTTGGGCTTCCCGAAACAGATCGTCTCCCAATTACACTTAGCCTTGCTGCATGGCCGTTTCAATGAAACGCTGCTTTTCTGCGCGGATTTTTTAACCGAGAAAGACAAGCAAATAGCGAAGCTGAAAAAAGTGATGGTGTATCCCGCATTTCTGCTCTTGTTTGCAAACGGCATGCTGTTTGCGATCAGGCAAGTCCTGTTACCGAGCCTGGAAAGCATGATGGGCCCCAACGCGGAAACCGTGAACGGGCTCGTGACAATCATTCTCTTTTTCCTGAATCATTTGCCGATCATCACCGCTAGCTGGCTGGCGCTGCTGGCTTTCTCGTACATCCTTGGAAAGGAATATTTGAAAAAGAAGACAGCTTTCGAAAAATCTTTGCTGTTCATCAAGTTGCCCGTTTTGGGGAAATGGGTGCAATTGTACTATTCCTTTTTCTTCAGCAGGGAATATGCCTATTTTTTTAAAAACGGCATGCAACTGAACCAAATCGTTACCCTCATGAAGGAAGAGGAGGGTACGGAATGGATGAAGGAAATATCCCGGATGATCGAGGAGGGGCTGGTCCAGGGGGAGAGTCTGACCATCGTCATCAAACGTTACCCGATTTTTAAGGAAGAATTCGGCTGGATCGTCTACCATGGCGAACTGACCAGCCAATTGCCGGTGAAGTTGACCATGTATAGCGAGGAATGCTTCCGGCTATTGATTGCCGACATTGAGCAAAAAATCGGTTTGCTGCAACCCGTCCTGTTTCTGTTGGTCGCCGTCATTGTGATGTCGATCTACCTGATTTTATTGATGCCGATGTTTTCGAGTTTAGGAGGAATTTATTGATGGGGAAATTCATGAAGAAAATAAACAATAAAAGAGGTTTCACTCTGATCGAAATGGTTTTGGTCCTGTTCATTATCTCGGTGCTCATGCTGCTTATCATCCCGAATTTATCGGGCAAAAAAAATGCGATTGAAGCGCAGGGGAACGCGGCTCTGCAGACGGTTGTGCAAGCCCAGGCCGATATGTATGAATTGGATAAAGGGGTAGAAGCGGGTACGTTTGCCGAACTGCAAGCGGATAAATACATTAACCAAAAGCAATTTACGGAAGCGACCGCCAAATTGGTGATTACCGCCGGAGAAGTATCCCTGAAATAATAGTCACGAATGGATGTTGAGGAATGAACAACAAAGCCTTTACGCTGATTGAAAGCCTGCTGGTGCTGATGATTGCGTCGCTGGTGCTGTCCCTATCGCCGCGGGTAGGTACCGCTTCGCAGGAATTCGCTTTTGCCCTCTTCTTGGATGACCTCTTGACGGAAATCCACACCGCCCAAAGCTATGCGGTCATTTCCGGGAAGAGCGTGGTCTTCGAGGTGCTGCGTCCTGTCAACGCCAGACATTATGCGACATTCACAGCTGCTGCCACAAGCGAGGCCTATGTCAACCGGAAGCTGTTCTTGCCGCAAGGTTCTAAAGTCATACAGGGCTATTCGAGCTATATCAAAAGCGGCAGCGGCTATCTGCAGCCGGACTCCATCATCATGGATACGGCCCGGTACCGGTACACGATCAAAATCCAGCTAGGGAGTGGCAGATATGTGGTCGAAAAAGTTAAGAAATAAGCAAGGCTATATGCTGCTGGAGAGTCTGATCGGCCTTTCCATGATTGCCGTTTCGTTGCACTTGCTGGTGCCTCATGCCATCCAGATTTTCCAGACCTTGCAACAGACCGGCAAAGAAGTGGAACTTTGGCGTGTCGCCCAAGATCAGATGCGGGTAATCGCCGAATCCGGCACCCCGGCAGCGACTGTGACTTCAGCCGGGATCGTCTTCCGGATCGGTTGGGACCCTGACAGCGAGGGCCTGACGATAGAAGGGGAAGCTGGACAAGAGGGGGTGCTGGTGCATGTCAGTGAAGTGCAGGGGACGGTGCGATGACATGCGGAAATCCGGCTTCACGATCATAGAAGCGCTGTTGGCTTTGTCCGTAAATACGTTGCTGCTTTTTTTGATGACAGGCGGCCTGCAGGTCATACAGGCTAGCCAGGAACAGCTGGAAAAGACGAACATCGCGCAATGGCATCTGTTCCTGAACCAATTGGAAAACGAATTGGCCGATGAGGTACTGGTCCAGAAGACTAGCGCAAACATCTACACGAAGTCAGTCAATCCGGCCGATAAGGCAACCTATTCCTACATCTTCAGCAGTAATAAAATTGTCCGCCAAAAAGATGGCACCGGCCATCATCCGATGTTGATGGGAATAAAGTCCGTTAAGTACGAGGTGACGAATGAAGGCATATCCATACAGGCGGTTTTCGCCGATAATCAGACTTACAAAGCCTATCTTGTCATGCAGAAGAAACTGCCTTAGGAACGGTCCTTTGCGAAACAGGAGCGGCGCCATTTTACCGGTGACCATCTTCTATCTTTTCCTGTCGCAGCTGTTTTTGACGGGAGTCATCCAAGTGTACAGGAATCAGATGTATCTCTATCAACTCACGAAGAATCATTATCAGGCACAAACGTTGCTCGCTTATGCAGAGTACTGGATCCAAAGGAAGAATGCTGAAAGGACATACGAAGAAAGGGACATACCAAGGGCGCTTGTTTTCCAGGCGGGGAAAGTCAATTGTGCGGAAGGCGATGGAGAGGCGATCACGGTCACAGTCATACTTGCTGATGATTATTCGGAATCGGGGGAAATCCGGATAGTCTATCTGGATAAGCTGAACTGAATTCTTTCTATTCCCCCTCAGTATATAACGACAAAAGCATTCCTCATTCCCGCCATAACATTCAGCGGGAGAAGTGGCTGATAAGAGTATCCGCAGTAGCTGAGTCAGCCAATCCGAACATGCCGGGAGAAATTTCCCGGTTTTTTGTCGTGGAGCACTATCCTCTTGTTGCTTGCCATCGCCAGAGCGATTTCCCCCTATCTATATAGCTTGATTTTTGCTATACTGTATAAGTATGTTTGTGGAACGAGAAGATTTGAATTTTGGAAGGAAGTATGTATGTATGAGTAGAGTCTCAAAATTGCAGGACGTCTTGAAAGCAGAGAAGATGGATGCGATGCTGGTAACAAGTCAATATAATTTGCGATATGTTTCCAATTTCACGGGTACAACCGGATTAGCGGTCATTACCCAAGAGGAAGCTTTTTTTGTGACTGACTTCCGCTATACTCAGCAAGCTGCAACACAGGCAAAAGGTTTTCAAGTCGTTCAAAACAAAGGCCCAATTTTAGAAGAAGTGAAGAAGATCGTTGAAGAAAAAGGCTTGTCTTCTTTAGGGTTTGAAGACGCACAGATGGCTTACAGAACGGTAGAAGAACTGGAAGAATTGGTATCTTGCGATTTGCTGCCGGCTTCAGGGATCATCGAGGAGCTGCGGGAAGTAAAAGATGCAAGCGAAATAGCAATCATCAAAAAAGCTTGCGAAATTGCTGATGCAGGTTTCGCCTTTATTCTGGATTATATCCGCCCAGGGGTATCTGAGATTGAAATTGCGAACCGACTGGATTTCCATATGCGCGAATTGGGAGCTACGGGCGTTTCTTTCGATACAATCATCGCAAGCGGCATTCGTTCCGCGATGCCTCATGGGGTTGCGAGCCCCAAATTGATCGAAAAAGGCGACTTTGTGACATTGGACTTTGGCTGTTATTACAACGGCTATGTTTCCGATATGACCCGTACTGTATCCGTCGGTCAGCCGAAACCGGAATTGAAAAAAATCTACGACATCGTGCTGGCGGCGCAGTTAAGGGTCAACGAACAGGCCAAAGCAGGGATGACGGGCAAAGAAGTCGATAGCATTGCCCGCGATTATATCACCGCGCAAGGTTACGGAGCATATTTCGGCCATTCCAACGGACATGGCATCGGTCTTGAAATCCATGAAGCCCCAAATACCTCTCAAAAAGCGTTGAAAGTGCTGGTCCCCGGCAACGTCATCACCAATGAACCGGGCATCTACATCGATGGTTTAGGCGGCGTCAGGATCGAAGATGATCTCATCATTACCGAAGCAGGCAATGAAATCATCACGCATTCGCCAAAAGAACTGATTATTTTATAAAAAAATAGAAACCAAGAATAAATAATGGTAAACTAAATGCAAATGACGTTACCACAGGAGGAAAAACTATGATTTCAGTAAATGATTTTAAAACAGGTTTAACAATCGAAATTGATGGCGGTTTATGGAAGGTTGTTGACTTCCAACACGTTAAACCAGGTAAAGGTGCAGCGTTCGTCCGCTCTAAACTTAAAAATTTGCGTACAGGTGCCGTTCAAGAAAAAACATTCCGTGCTGGCGAAAAAGTTGGGAAAGCCCATATCGCGAACCGCAGAATGCAATACTTATATGAGAGCGCCGGCGCATACGTGTTTATGGATACAGAAAACTATGAACAAATTGAACTGAGCGCTTCTCAAATCGAGTACGAATTGAACTACTTGAAAGAAAATATGGATGTTCAGATCGTCATGTACGAATCGGAAACTTTAGGTGTGGACTTGCCTAACACGGTTATCTTGCGCGTAGAAGAAACAGAACCAGGCATCAAAGGCGATACTGCTTCTGGTGGATCAAAACCGGCTAAGATGGAAACAGGGTTGATGGTCAACGTTCCATTCTTTATTAATGCAGATGATATGTTAATCATCAATACAACAGATGGTTCATACGTATCCCGTGCACAATGATTCCTCAGAAAGGAGAATGACGAATAATGGAAGAAACTAATATCCCTTTGTCAAATGGCCCCGTGCCATTTGGAGAGATTGAAATTGCACCGGAAGTGATTGAAGTGATTGCCGGCATTGCCGCCAACGAAGTAGAAGGCGTCTATGCCATGCAAGGCACCTTTAAATCCGGCGTAAATGAACTGTTGGGTCGCGCAGCACATAACAAGGGGGTCCGCTTGACTGTCGATGAGAATGGTCTTGTCGTTGATGTCTATTGCTATGTGAAATATGGCGAATCGGTACCCAAAGTCGCATTGGAAATGCAACAAAGGGTGAAAGAACAAGTGTTGTTCATGAGTAACCTGGAAGTATCAGAAGTAAATGTTCATGTCGTTGGATTAGTGACACCTAAAGGTGAAGAAAATCCTTATTTGGATCTGGATGAAGAATTGGGGGATACCGAGTGAGCTCCTCGCAAATGACAAGAAGAGAAATCAGAGAAAAAGCGCTGCAAGCTTTATTTCAATTAAAGACCAATCCGGAGTTGACTCCTCAGGAAGCAATCAGACAAGCGTTGCTTAGTGATCTGGAAGAATTGAATGTCGAAGATGATATCGAAGTAGCGGATTACCCTTACCTTACCACTTTAGTCAATGGTGTATTGGATAATCAAGAAGAAATCGATAAAGCTATCCAGCCTTATCTGAAAAATTGGACGGTTGGACGTCTTGCGAAAGCCGATGCGCTCATCATGCAAATCGCCGCCTATGAAATGCTTTTTGGGGATACTGAACAAGTACCGCAGCGCGTCGCGTTGAATGAAGCGATTGAAATCGCGAAACTGTATTGCGATGAACAATCGAGCAAATTTATCAATGGTGTATTGTCGAATTTAATTCCAAAAAATGAAAATCCTTAATGCTTCCTGGCTTAAGGGTTTTTCTTTTTCTTTTTTTGACATTTATGTTCATGGGGTACCTCAAACGTCGCACTGTGACGTTTGAGTAACTGACCGGTACGGTCACGTTGATTCCTCTGAATTTAGAAGTCTCTCAGCAACTTAGCCTCTAGGCCATCGAGTTTCCTTACTCGAGGAGTAGGGGGATTTTTCCCCGCTTTCCGTACAAAAAGAATGCCTTTTTTTTAAAAAAATGATACGCTTCTATGAAAGGTATTATCACAGTGCCTTTGATATTATGTTAAAATAAAACGAGAATCCCCAAGGAGAAGGAGATAGATTAATGGAAACGATTTTAATGGATGGTAAAGCTTTAGCTAAAAAAATGCAGGAACAAATGAGAGCACAAGTGTCAGCACTGACTGCTGAAGGGAAAACACCCGGCCTTTGTGTCATCTTAGTCGGCGAAGATAAAGCCAGCCAAGTATATGTGCGCAATAAAGAAAAACAATCAGAAGCGATGGGCATGAACTCCCGCGTGGTCCGTCTTCCGGAAACCATCTCCGAAGAAGAACTCTTAAAAGAAGTTGAAAAACAAAATGAAGATGACAGCATGCACGGTATCCTGGTGCAATTGCCGTTGCCGAAACATATAGATGAACAAAAGGTTCTCCGTGCCATCCGCTATGAAAAAGATGTTGATGGCTTCCATCCTATGAATGTTGGTAATTTTTTCTTGGGCAACGAATCTGCTTTGCCATGCACACCCTACGGGATAATGAAAATATTAGAAGAATACAACATTGATATCGAAGGCAAAAAGGCGGTTGTGATCGGCCGCAGCAACATCGTAGGCAAACCGATGGCCATCATGCTGTTGAATAAAAATGCCACTGTCACCATCGCCCATTCCCGCACACAAAACTTGAAGGAACTTGCCAAAGAAGCAGATATTTTGGTCGCGGCTATCGGCAGAGGTCATTTCATCAACGCTGATTTCATCAAGGAAGGCGCCGTAGTTGTCGATGTCGGAATGAACCGAGACAGCAACGGCAAATTGATCGGCGATGTGGATACAGAAAGTGCAAAAGGGATTGCAGGCTACATTACACCGGTTCCAGGTGGAGTAGGTCCGATGACGATCACGATGCTTTTGCAACAAACAATAGACAAAGTAAAATAATCAAGGGGGTACAAATTTGGAACCTCTCTATTTAACGGTCACGGCGTTAACAAAATACATCAAGCGAAAATTCGATGCCGACCCCTATTTGGATAGGGTCTATCTGACAGGGGAAATCTCGAATTTCCGGGTCAGACCGCGCCATCAATATTTCAGCTTGAAAGATGATAATGCCGTCATTTCAGCGGTCATGTACAAGCGGGAGTTCGACAAGCTGAAGTTCACGCCAAAAGAAGGTATGAAGGTGTTGGTCGTCGGCCGCGTAAATGTCTACGAGGCCAGCGGAATTTACAATATCGTCATCGAACACATGGAGCCCGACGGCGTAGGGGCGCTTTATCAAGCATTTTCGGAATTGAAGGAGAAACTTTCGAATGAAGGTTTGTTTTCCTTGCCGAAGAAAATACTGCCGCAGTTTCCGAAAAGAATTGCGATTGTGACCAGTCCAAGTGGGGCAGTCATTAGGGATATCATGACAACCGTCAAAAGGAGATATCCGATTGTACAGCTCGTCCTGTTCCCGACAATTGTCCAAGGCAAGGATGCCGCTCCGAATATCGTCAGGAATCTTCAGGCGATAGAGGCAAAAGGCGATTTTGACGTCGTCATCGTTGCCCGTGGAGGAGGCTCCATCGAGGATCTTTGGCCATTCAACGAAGAAGCGGTGGTCCGACAAATCGCGGCCATGGCTATGCCGGTCATCTCATCGGTGGGCCATGAGACGGATACGACCTTATCCGATTTTGTGGCGGATGTCCGTGCCGCAACCCCTACTGCGGCGGCGGAGCTTTCCGTGCCGGTATTAAGTGATGTCTTGCGTCACATCGATCAGTTGGACAACAGGCTTTACCAGAAAATCAGAAATACGCTATCCTTGCAACAACAACGGCTGAATCGCTCGATGCACTCCTATATTTTCAGGCAGCCGGAACGGATGTATGAAGGCTATACCGTAAAGTTGGATCAAATGCAGCTGCGCTTGGCGAATCAGATGGCGAACCAATTACAATTGCAGAAAAACCAGCTGCAAAGGTTGCAGATGCGCTTGGAAAATAAAAGCCCGGTGCGGGATGTTATGCAGGCCCAACAACAGTTGACGCAAACAGAAGATGCCTTACAAAAAGCGATGCAACGCTATCTGCAACAAAAACAGCAACAGCTGGCGAATGGGATGCAATCCCTTGATCTGCTCAGCCCCTTAAAAATCATGCTGCGCGGGTACAGCTATACGACCAAGGACGGGAATATAGTGAATGCCGTCAAACAATTGCAGAGCGGCGATAAATTGAAAGTGAATTTCGCTGACGGGTATGCAGAGGCGGAAGTAAAACGAGTGGTGGAGGAAAAAAATGACACAATCCAAGAATAAACTGAGCTTCGAAGAGGCTATGACACAATTGGAAGCAATCGTGACCAAATTGGAGTCGGGAGACGTCCCTTTAGAAGAGGCTTTGGAACAATTTAAAGCAGGCATGAGTTTAAGCAAGTATTGTCAGGATACTTTGAATAATGCTGAAAAAACGTTGACAAAAATCGTGGCACCCAATGGCGACGAAATTTCTTTCGAGGAAGATAAACCAGAGACAGAAGGTGAATAATCCATGAATCTAAATGAATTTCAAACAGAGTGGATGGGCAAATTCGATGACTATCTGTATTCTGAATTGGGCAATTGCGTCCCTATGCAAGAAAGCCTCCATGAAGCGATGGCGTATTCTTTGATGGGAGGCGGCAAAAGAATTCGCCCCTTGTTGGTGTTTGCGACCCTCGCGCTGGCGGGGGGGGACGTCAAAAAGGGATTTGCTCCTGCGGCAGCATTGGAGTTCATTCATACCTACTCTTTGATCCACGATGATTTGCCGGCAATCGATAATGACGATTACCGCCGCGGTAGGCTCACTTCACATAAGGTTTACGGGGAAGCGACCGCCATCCTTGCGGGGGATGCACTTTTGACTGCGGCTTTTGAAATGTTGGCGGAAAGCCAAAATTTGTCCGACAGCCAAAAAATCCGTTTGATTGCCCTGTTGGCGAAAGCTGCCGGGCCAAACGGGATGATAGCGGGACAAATGGACGATATCGAGGGCGAAGAGAAAAAGCTGACGATTGAAGAGCTGATGCAAGTCCATGAGAAGAAAACGGGGGCACTGATCGAATTTGCCGTATCGGCAGGTTGTTTAGTCGCAGATGCCGATCCGCATTTTTCCGGCAAGATGCAAGCTTTCGCCAAATACTTGGGGCTGGGCTATCAGATCCACAATGATTTAAAAGACGTCGTATTGGACGAAAACGAAACAGGCAAAAAAATCCATCACGATGCAGAAATGAACAAAAATACATACCCTTCCATCCTGGGGACCAAAGAAGCGATGCTGGCATTGAATGATGTCATCAGAAACGCGGAAGGGTGCCTGGATGAATTAGCGGCTGAGGGTGCATTTCCAGCTGATGAACGCGACAAAATAATCGTCCTTCATCAGTTTTTAGACTATATCAGAATATAACGGGAGAAAATGATGGAAAAAGAAAGATTGGATTTACTGGCAGTACAACAAGGATTGACCGATTCCCGTGAAAAGGCTAAACGATTGATTATGGCAGGCCAAATATACGATCAAAATAACCAACGCTACGATAAGCCAGGCGAAAAAATCCCCACCGATAAAATTCTGCACATCAAAGGGGAAACGCTGAAGTATGTAAGCCGCGGAGGTTTGAAGTTAGAGAAAGCCATTGCGCTTTTTAATGTGGATCCGAAAGACAAAATCTTTTTGGATATCGGCTCTTCAACCGGCGGCTTTACAGATGTCGCCTTGCAGAACGGGGCAAAACTCTGTTACGCCTTGGATGTAGGCTACAATCAATTGGATTGGAAGCTGCGTCAGGATGAACGTGTCGTCGTTATGGAACGCGTGAACTTCCGTTACAGCAAACTAGAAGATTTCACAGAAGGAAGGCCACAGATGGCTTCCATCGACGTATCCTTCATTTCGCTGAAGCTGATTCTTCCCGTTTTGAAGGAGATCATCGAAGTCGGCGGCGATGTGGTGGCGTTGATCAAGCCGCAATTTGAGGCCGGCAGAGGCAAAATCGGCAAGAAAGGGATTGTTCGCAATCCCGAAGTCCATAACGAGGTGTTGAAAGACATTTTGGAATTCGCTTCTTTAGCTGGTTTCGATGTGCTGAATCTGAGCTTTTCCCCGATAACCGGTGGAACCGGCAACATCGAGTTCTTGGTTCACCTGCAAGCAAACAGCCACACACCCGGCATCATTTCAGCTGAAATAGACGCCCCTCAAGTGGTCAAAGATGCATACATACAATTGAAAAGCAAAGCAGTTTCGGTGTCTGAAAAATAGGCTATTAAAGGATCAAATTCGAAGGAGAATGGCGAATAATGTTGCAGGAATTGTCGATTAAAAATTTTGCTATAATTGAAGATCTTCAAGTGAGCTTTGATGAAGGGATGACCGTGTTGACTGGCGAAACAGGCGCCGGCAAATCCATCATCATCGATGCAGTAGGACTTTTGGCAGGCGGAAGAGGTTCCTACGATATGATTCGTTACGGCGAAAAAAAAACCGTGATCCAGGGGCTTTTCACGATGCCCCAACATACAAATACCGCGGAAATTCTTGAGGAATATGGGATCGAATCGGACGATAATCAGATTTTATTGCAGCGCGAGGTGTCCCGCAACGGGAAAAATGTATCGCGCGTGAATGGGACGATTGTAACCGTGTCGGTGTTGCGCGAAGTAGGCGAAACATTGATCGATATCCATGGACAGAATGAGCATCAGGAACTGATGGATCCGCAAAAACACATCAATCTGCTCGATCAATTCGCAGGACCTGAGTTGAAAAAAATCAAAGACAGTTACCGTGCAGCTTATGAACAATATACGCAGGTGCGGAAACAATTGATCCAACTCAAGTCCGATGAAAAAGAGAATGCGCAGAGGATCGATCTGTTGTCATTTCAAATTAAAGAAATTGAGCAAGCAAAGCTGAAGGATGAACAAGAAGAGAACAAACTGGACGACGAAAGGAATTTGCTGGTCAATTTCCAGAAAGTCACGCAGTCGTTGACGACTGCCTATGATGCTTTGCAGAACAGCGAGGAAAACGGGATTGATAAAATCGGCGTCAGCATGTCGGCGTTGGATAAAGTGAAAGACATCAATCCAACCTATCAGGCAATCGCTGCGAATGTTTCGGCCGCTTACTATCAATTGCAGGAGAGCGCTGCTGAAATTTTGTCGGAGATTGAGCAAATGTCCTATGATGAGGGCCGCTTGAATGAAATCGAGAGCCGCTTGGATACCATCTACCAGTTGAAGCGCAAGTACGGAAACACAATCGGTGAAATCCTGGCGCATTACCAGAAAATAGCTGAGGAATTAGACTTGATCGAAAACCGGGAAAGCTATCTGGAAAAGTTGAATGTCGCATACATCAGCTCGAAAGAAGCAGTCTTTGCAATCGGAAAACAGCTGACCGTCATCAGGAAACGCGCAGCGAAATCGCTCGAAGAACAGATCCATCTGCAATTGAAAGAGCTGTATATGGAAAAAGTGACCTTCCAGACGGTCTTTCACGAGAAAAACGGAAAGGTCGCCATCTTCGAGAACGGGTTGGATGACATCGAATTTTATGTTGCAACCAATGTAGGTGAACCGATCAAGGCATTGTCGAAGGTCGCGAGCGGCGGAGAACTTTCCAGGATGATGCTCGCGATGAAAGCAATCTTCACGAAAACGCAGGGCATCACGAGCATCATTTTTGATGAAGTCGACACCGGCGTTTCGGGCCGCGTCGCCCAGGCCATCGCCAATAAAATCCATCTGGTGGCATCCTACTCGCAAGTGTTGTGCATCACCCATTTACCGCAGGTGGCGGCAATGGCGGATCACCACCTTTACATCGAAAAAGAAATCATCGAAGACAGGACCCGAACGCATGTCCATCCGTTGTTTGACGGAGAACGGATAAACGAAGTGGCAAGGATGTTGGCGGGAACCGATATCACGGAACTGTCGATTGCACATGCGAAGGAATTGTTGGATTTGGCAGATTCCGAGAAAAAGAAGGAAAGCGATGCAAAAATCGTTTAGCCCTGCTTGTCCGGGTTGGTTTTTGGAACGACCAGGGGTGCCGTCGCTATCATATAAAACACCGAGGCCGGGACATTTTCCCGCCTTTATTTTTAGGCAATGCAAGAAAGGATTTCGAAAAACGATGGCCTATACAAAAATAATTGCTCATCGAGGCAGTCGCGGAACGAAACCTGAGAACACCTTGGTTTCTTTCCAGGAAGCTATGGCCGTCCACAGCGACGGTATAGAATTGGATGTCCATTTGTCGAAGGACGGCGAAGTAGTTGTCATCCATGATGAAACCGTCGATTGGACGACCAATGGCAATGGTTATGTGAAGGACCTTACCTTGAAACAGTTGAAGGATTTGGATGCGGGAAGTTGGTTCGACAAAAAATACAGCGACTGCAAGATTCCGACTCTGCAGGAAGTTCTGGCTTTTTTGGAAGAATGCAGGTTCGCGGGTGTGCTCAATATCGAACTGAAGACGGATGTTTTTCAATATCCGGAAATAGAAGGAAAAGTATTGGGTTTGACCGAACCCTACCTTTCCAATTTCACAATCATTTATTCCAGTTTCCATTATGGTACATTAAAGAAAATAAAAGCTTTGCAAAAGGAAGCGGAAATCGCTTTATTATTCAGCGAAACAGGTAAGAATGTTATTGAACTGGGTCAAGGTGTGCCGGTTGGCGGATGGCATCCCAAATTTTCCATTTTAAGGAGTTTGCCCCCTTTCGAAACATCCCGCATCCCTCTGCGCGTATGGACCGTCAATCGCAAGGTCGAGATGCAGGTATGTTTGCGGAGAAATATCGATTCCATGATTACCGATTTTCCTGAGAGGGCTTTGCAGTTGAGGAAGGTGATTCAGGGTGGTTGAGGAAGAAAAAAAAGCGCTGACGAAAGTAGTTGTTATCGTCGGACCGACCGCTGTCGGGAAAACCGCATTGAGCATTCATTTGGCTAAAAAATGCAACGGGGAAATCATCAATGGCGATTCCATGCAAGTGTATGAAGGATTGGATATCGGCACGGCCAAAGTGACGGAAGAGGAAGCGGAAGGCATTCCGCACCATTTGCTCGGCTTTGTGCCGGTTACCGAAGATTATACGGCCGCGGATTTTAAAAGGGACGCCAGAGAAGCCATTGATAGGATTTCGGCGAGCGGGAAGCTTCCTATTATAGTAGGGGGATCCGGATTATATATCGAAGGGCTGTTGTTTGATATGCAGTTCGGCGGTGTTGCGATCGAAGATCCTACCTACCGGCAGCAACTGGAGGACGAGCTGGAAAAAACCAGTGCGGAGCAGATTTGGTCACAATTGAAAGAAAAAGATCCGAAAGCAGCCGAACAGATTCATCCGAATAACAGCAGGAGGGTCATCCGCGCGTTGGAAGTGATCCACTTCGGCGACAAGTTGTTTTCCGAGCAAGAAGACAGAGAAGCCGAAGCCCATTATGACGCTCTGCTGATTGGGTTGAATACGGACCGCAGCATCCTTTATGAGCGAATCAACAGGCGAGTGGACAGCATGCTTGAAAATGGTCTCCTGGAGGAAGCAAGGGCCCTTTATGATCTGGATCTTCCGGAAAAAGCGCAGTCCACCAGAGGAATCGGCTACAAAGAATGGTTTGATTTTTTCAAAGGGAAGGTCTCACTCGAGGAAGCGACAGAAAATCTAAAGCAAAACTCACGCCGCTATGCAAAACGGCAATTGACGTGGTTCAGGAACAGAATGAAAAAGATCCATTGGTTTGACCTTATTCAGGATAAAGATGCTCTGGCGAGGGTCGAAAACCTGGTGGATGATTTTATCGATAACAATTGATAAAAAAGAAAGTTGGAATAAACATGGAAAACGCGAGAGAAAGAGTCATTTTGGTTGGTGTGCAAACAACGCAGTCGGATGAATTCTTTGAATATGAATTGAGTGAACTTGCCCAATTGACGGAAACGGCATTAGGGGAAGTCGTAGGGGTGTTGACTCAAAAAAGAGAACGGACTGACTCGGCTACGATCATCGGCAAGGGGAAAGTGGAAGAACTGGTTAACCTATGCGCCGAATTGGAAGCTGATACGGTCATTTTCCACCATGGATTGACAGCACGGCAAGTACGCAATATCCAAGAAACCGTCGACTGCAAGGTCATTGACCGCGTGCAATTGATATTGGATATTTTTGCCATGCGCGCCAGAAGCAAAGAAGGAAAATTGCAGGTCGCGTTAGCGCAGCTGGATTACTTATTGCCGCGCTTGTCCGGACAAGGGGTCAATTTGTCGAGACTGGGCGGCGGTATTGGAACAAGAGGCCCCGGTGAAACGAAATTGGAAACCGACCGTCGTCATATCCGTAGCCAAATGCAAGAAATCAAGAAAACGCTGGAAGAAACGGAAAAACACCGGGAACGCGCAAGAGAAAAGAGACGTGCAAGCGAAGTGTTCCAGATAGGTTTGATCGGTTATACGAACGCAGGGAAATCGACGATCATCAATCGTTTGACCGATGCAAAAACCTACGAAGAAAATCAACTTTTTGCAACGTTGGATCCTTTGACGCGCAAGTTGACGTTGCCGAATCAGTTCCAGGCGACCATCACCGACACGGTAGGGTTTATCCAGGACTTGCCGACCCAATTGATCCATGCGTTTCATTCCACTTTGGAAGAGAGCAGAAATATGGATGTCTTTCTGCATGTCGTCGACGCTTCGACAAGCTATATCGATCAGCATGAGGCAACCGTATTGAAACTGCTCAAGGACTTGGATATGGACAAAACGCCTATGTTGACGATCTACAACAAAATCGATTTAGCCTCACCTGATTTCCAGCCGCGTTTATACCCGAACATCATGATTTCCGCTATTGATGAGGATGATATCGGCCGCTTGAAGGATTTCCTTTGGGAAGAGATCGCAAAAATGTTGGTCCCTTATACAAGAGATATTTCTGCCAGTGGGGCAGAAGGCAATACATTGAATAAAATGCAACAGGAGACATTCGTTGAATCGATTGAATACATCGAGGAAAGCAATGTGTACCGTTTGAGAGGGTATGCAAAAAGGAATTCGAAATGGTTAGGAGACGTTAGCACGCATGCAAGTGATGAATAAAGAAGAACAATCGTTGGAAAAAATGGTTGGAAAAGTTGATTTGAAAATCCAGCCTGTCTTTAAAACAATCCAAGAAAAGGCTCTGTTCAATCAGGCGAAAGTCTTGGATGCGTTCCGGGATAACCGGGTCAGTGACTATCACTTCAACCCCAGCACCGGCTATGGCTACGATGACGACGGCAGAGATACTTTGGAAAAAGTCTATGCGGACATATTCAAGGCGGAAGCCGCGCTGGTGCGACCGCAGATCATTTCCGGTACACATGCCATCGCAACCGCAATTTTTGGAGTGCTGAGACCGGGAGACGAGCTGATCTATGCAACCGGCCAACCGTATGACACGTTGCTGGATATCGTGGGAGTTACCGGCAACGGCATCGGTTCATTGAAAGAATACAATATCGGATACCAACATGTGGATTTGCTGGAGGACGGCAAAGTGGATATCAGCACGGTGCTGGAAAAAATAAGCCCGCAAACAAAGATGATCGGAATCCAACGGTCACGCGGGTATGCAGCCAGACCATCCTTTACGATCATCGAAATACAGCAGATGATCGAGGCAATCAGACCGCATGCGCCGAACGCTGTTTTCTTTGTCGATAACTGTTACGGCGAATTTGTCGAAACAGTAGAACCGATTGAAGTCGGCGCCGACTTGATTGCCGGCTCTTTGATCAAAAATCCAGGCGGCGGCCTGGTGAAGATGGGCGGCTATCTTGCCGGCCGGGAAGACTTGGTTGAACGCTGCGCGTACCGACTGACGACGCCTGGCATCGGCCGCGAAGCGGGAGCATCGCTATACAGCCTCTTGGAAATGTACCAAGGCCTCTTCTTGGCGCCGCATGTCGTAGGCGAAGCAATCAAGGGTGCCGTCTTTACTGCAGCGATGTTGGAGGAGTGCGGCGTTGCCACGACACCGACGTGGGATAGCTACCGCACGGACTTGATCCAGATGGTGGCGTTGCCTTCCAAGGAGGCCATGATCGCCTTTGCGCAGACCATCCAAAAATATTCGCCGATAAATTCCACCGTAAAACCGATACCCGCCTATATGCCAGGGTACGAAGATGACGTCATCATGGCTGCTGGTACCTTTATCCAAGGGGCTAGCCTTGAATTGACTGCGGATGGCCCGATCCGTGCGCCCTATCTCTTGTACGTGCAGGGCGGCTTGACCTATGAACACGTCAAATTAGCCGTTACGGCTGCGGTAAAGGACACGTTTTTCGCCTAAATGATCCTTCATTGCGGGCGTAGCTCTGTGGCCTTTGTATAGTGGAAACCGACAGACTTTCATTGTTGTTTTAACAATGAGGGTCTGTTTTTTTGATATTCCGGAACCTCATGGTTTTGTGGTGTTGGAGTAATTGGACGGCACGGCCGCGACGAACGAGGAACCTTCCTGCGTTTGCGCAGGGAATCGCTTAAGGGAACGGAAAAAAATCGTCAAGGTGAATAATGACGAGGCCGCGATAGCGTTAAATGCATGTTGGGAGCGCTATTATGATATAATGGTATTATCAAAAAAAACATAGTAAATTTGAAGTGATCTTATAATTTAACAACGGCCAATTGGTCAATGCCTATATTCTTTAAGGAAGTGTGACGATGAAAACGGATGATGTGCTGGTTAAAATGGTGGAATATGCTTTTTTTAACGACGTAGTGTGTATCAATGATTTTCTCGATTATTATCAGCCTGAGAAACGGGAAGTTGGAAGAAAAAGATACGAAACGTACATCGATAATTTTGTTGAGAAACATCTGAGGCCTTTTATTGCCGAAACGGATAACCCATTGAATGGAAAATTTCAGATCAAAAGTTATCGGGGAAACGATGGAAAGGGAACTCCCAGAATGGCGGAGCTTAAAAAAGGGGCGGAGCGGGATCAAGAAAACAAACAAGAGATCGACTTTTCCAATGCCATCCAGAAATATTATTTGGTAGGTGAAAATGTCGAAATCAGATTTATTACCAACCTTTATGACTTCCTGAGTGGACTTCAAAAAAAACAAAAAGACAGGGCGTTAGAACAAATTGCGGAATATGAGAAGACAAGGAACAAAACCAACCTTAGTCCATTCAGAAATACAGCAGAAATGGAATATACAAGAGAAGTGATCTTTGCGCATTTTCAAAAAGAATTGAAAAATTATTACTACAGAGGACAGGACAGCGTCAATTATAAACTCTTACCCAGAATATACAGAGAAAGTATCTTGGGGCATGAAGCCGACATGTTTGACGAATGGATCACCGGTCGACCCGAAGAAATTTCAGATTGCAGGCGACATATCGATGCCTTGCGGGTAATGCATCAACGGGGCTTGGCGACGAGGTTACTGGACATTACCTCAAATCCATTGGCGGGTTTGTATTACGCAGTATCCCAAAATGATGACTATGATGGCGAACTCATCATTTTTGAAGTCGACAGTGAAAATCAAAAAGGGCGTTTCAGTGATGCTGTCGAAATCGTCAGTGCGCTCGCCACGCAAAGCATGAAACAGAAGGATGAACTGTCCAAAGCGGGAGCAACGTATCACAAAAAGAGAAATGCCTTAAAAGATAAGACGGCCGACGAAGGGCCCAAAGCGGAATTCAATGGACAAAAGGTCACTAAAAAACTGATCCATGAGGTAAGGCGGATGGTGGGCGATTTCGAACCGATCATTGATCCTGCTGATTTGTTCAAAAGTTTTGTCATCAAACCCTTCAGAGATGAAGAACGGAAGGTGCGGCAAGGCGATTCCTTTATCCTTTCGGGGTTGGAAGCTGACGGGAAAAATAGCCCTAATCTGAAATATAAAGGCATCGCTGATTCTATCGGAGCTTTCAGGTTGAGTAGTGAGGATGGCTTATTAGCCGAAGGGAAAATAAGCCGCTACGTTGTTCCTTCCATCTACAAAAATGAAATACGAATAAATCTTTCCGTGATGGGGATAAATGAGCAATATCTATTTCCCGAATCGCAGAGTTTCTCGGATTATATGAAGAGGCAATATTTGTGAAAATCAGAATGGATGGAAAGGGGCATCTGCTTCGAGCGAAGAGGCTGGAAACAGGATCAAGCCGGATAATGGTCTTTGGGAATAAGGGGGATGATACGTCATGGAAGAATTAAAAAGGAAAATAGTTGAGCTGAAAGAGAAGGATCCCATCAAAATGAAGGAGCTGGAAGAGAAATTCGAGTTTTTGAGGTTTGATGTCATCCGTACAAAAAAAGAGGCCGAAAATCAGGAAATTGTGCTGGCGGAAGCAAAAGGAAACTGGATAAAGGATAATACAGAAGAAAATCTTGCCAGCATGAATGAAGAGGAGGGAAACCTGGAAATTGCAAAGCTTCACTATCGATATGCGGTGGAGAAGATGGAACTGCTGAAGTCAGTGGTTTTTCTGCTTAGCTGATTGTCGTGGGGCATATATTAATATAATAATATTTCTTTGAAAATGAAAAGATTGGAATTCAACCGGCACTTCACTTTGGGGTGCCTTGTTTTTTTCATCAAAAAATTGTTTGAAACGTAAATTTTATGTAAAAAACCATCCAAAAAGTGTTGACAGATCAGCTCTTATCTCATATACTTATAAATGTTGTGAGTCGCAAATAGGTTGCTCATACATGTCTCAATAGCTCAGCCGGATAGAGCATTCGCCTTCTAAGCGAACGGTCGGGGGTTCGAATCCCTCTTGAGACGTAGTAACATTCTGGCAGTAAAACGATGACCGCCAAAACATTGTCCATACAATGCTGCGGCTATTTTTTTGCCTGGTTTTGAAGTTGTCAAAAATCTTGCAAGCAAAAAAATCTTGATACTGACGGAGAAATATGTTACTATAGTAAAAGTGACAAATGAACTGGGAAAGCTTTGGTTCGTGTTGTCAAAGGGCAGGCAAGTTGAAGTTTCTCAATGGTTTTCCATAATGTCTCAATAGCTCAGCCGGATAGAGCATTCGCCTTCTAAGCGAACGGTCGGGGGTTCGAATCCCTCTTGAGACGTAATAAAAAAAGAGGTTATCATCCTTGCCGAAGGGCAGAGATGATAACCTTTTTTTGCCCTTTCCTGAGGTAAGGGCAGATGAGCTTGTGCTGATGCTTCGGGCTCTCTAGAGCGGAGCGATTGAACCGATTCGTTATTGGGAATTTGGCATCATTCAAAATTGGTATTTTTGGCTTTCCAGTCTTCCAGTTTGATTCCTACCCAGAATCCATAGATTCCAAATGTGATGATGAGGAGAAAAAGCCATTTTACCCAGTTTCCGAATAAACTCAAGGCTGTACCATGAAATTCCAAGCGTCTGCCTTCGATGACAGTATGTTCAATTTTCCATTTGTATTGCATGCACAGCGCCCAGGGGTAGCAAATGCCAAAGGTCAATCCGGTTATGATGGCACCGAGTAAGGAAATGATGATGAGCTGTGTCAAGCCGCCATCAAAATAAGAATTATTTTTTGCATTCATAATTGTTCCCTCTTTTCAAAATGATCGTTTCTCATTTATAAGCCTGATAATGGCAAAAAGAAAAAGGGCCTTGGAGCAGATTGCCCCGCAAGCCCATGTATCAGAAAATGAAATTGTTAGTGAAGTCCCGGTGTATGCGCGTTGAGCAGACTATTTTGCATGCCGGTTGCAGCGTGTCAGTCCAGATATTCGTAGACATCCTTCTGGGTTTCATCGAATACAACTTCGTGGGAGTCGCTGTTCTGGATTTTGCGCAGAGGATAATTTGTTCGATAGATACTTTGATCCGGGAACTGTTCCAGAAAGATGACGAAATTCTTAGGATAGAAGCTCACCATTTTCGTGAAGACATGGTCTTGATCGATAATGACGGTTCTTACTTCCGCTGGGCTTTTTACCCAATACGTGTCCACATTGAAGTATTCGCCTGGATGAACACGGTATTCATACTTGAGTAAGGTAATAGGGTCGTTCAACATAAAGAGACCTCCTCTAATCTATTGTTAACTTATTCACGTAACCATTATAACCCAAAAACAATAAATCTTTAAGTATTTTATCAAAGTCAATAAAATGAAAGTTATGTATCGATGTTAATGCCAATAATAGTTAAACAGGAAATATTAGGGAAAGTATGGTATACTATTGTCAGTAAGTGTGTGTTGTGGTTCCCGGTTCATAAAAGTGAGGCGATTATAGAAATGGTACGAAATATTACTAAAGAAACGAAAACTATGATTGAAAGTGAATTGCGTAAGGGTACGAGTAACTCTCGTATCGCAAATCTGCTTGGAGTATCATACGATCAGGCTTTAGAGGTTGTCGATGCGATCAAGGAATCCATCCGGCCTGAAATTGGCGATCAAATTAAATTCACATTTCGGAAGCAAGAAATGGTCGGCGTAATCAGAAAGCTTTTGACGAACAGCGCAGTTGTTGAAATTTATTGGGATCTATCCTCAAATACGATGAAAGACATCTGCGAGGATAAGACTATTGTAAATTTCAAGGATATTGAGGAATTCGTTAAGGTTGGAGAATAAATAGTTTGGTCTAAAGCAACGGGAACCGTTGCTTTTTTTGTTGATAGGATTTGAGTGCCAGGCATCCATTTGCAAAATCACACGCTGCATTCACCCCGTCATAGGGTAGTCGAGATTTCGTTTTACATAACGCTACACTGTGGGGATACCTTTTGGGATTACATTTGAAATCCCAAACATTTTATGAAAATAAATGACTATTTTTCCATAAATGCTTGACATAAAAAATAAAATTTTATATAGTTTGAACAGCGAATAGTTTGACCATCAAACTATTTGAACACCAAGCAATGTTGTTTGACAGGATAGTTATCGAAAGGAGGAGAAATTTCTTTGGATCATTCCATTGATAAAATAAACTCATTTCTCGTGGCTATTTTTAATGAAGTGTTGGATATTGAAGAGCACGCACTGCGTGTGAGCACTTTTTCTGATTTATCCATAAAGGAGATGCATACTGTCGAAGCAATCGGCATGTATGATCATCATACTACTTCTGAAGTAGCGAAAATATTGAACATAACTGCGGGAACCTTGACGGTGGCTATAAATTCTCTTGTTAAAAAGGGGTATGTCGAACGCATTCGTATGAAAAACGACCGCAGAGTAGTAAATCTAGGACTAACCAAAAAGGGGCGCTTGCTCTACCGACTTCATGATAAGTTCCATAGAGAAATGGTGGAAAATACCATTCATGATATGGACAATCAAGAAGTTGAAGTTTTGCTGAAAGGTCTAAACAATCTTCACGGGTTCCTATTCGGTTTAGTTCAAAATATCAAGGAACAGGGTTGATACAATGGGTTCAAAAATTAGCGCTACCGGACATTATCTTCCGGAACAGGTCATCACAAATGATGATCTCGCTAAAATCATGGATACAAGCGATGAATGGATCAGCAAGAGGACAGGTATTCGCCAAAGACATATTTCGAAGGATGAAAACACTTCGGATTTGGCCAGCAAAGCCGCTCTTAACATCCTGCAGAATAGAAATATTACTGCGGATCAAATCGATTTCATCATCGTGGCAACAATGACAGCGGATGCTGCAAGTCCATCGACTGCCTGCCTGGTTCAAGAGAAAATTGGCGCTTCAAAGGCCTTTTGTTTTGACATCAATGCAGCCTGTTCGGGATTTGTGTATTCCTTATCCACCGGGATCCATCTGATGCAAAGTAATTTGTATCAATATGGCTTGATCATTGGTGCAGAAACAATGTCAAAAGCAGTCAATTGGGAAGACCGATCGACGGCTGTCCTGTTTGGGGACGGTGCAGGTGGCGTATTGTTGGAAAGAACGGAAGACGACTGTTTTGTTGCAGAAGACATCCATTCCGATGGCGGACGCCACGGAGCCTTGGTGTCGGATACAAGAAAGCTGACAAGTCCGTTTGGCGGAACCGTGGAAGAGGAGCAATCCTACCTTACGATGGATGGCAGAGCAATTTTTGATTTTGCAATCCGCAGTGTGCCGGATATGATCCGGGATGTAATGCTGAAAGGCAATCTTGTCGAAGGCGATTTGAAGAAAATCATAGCTCATCAAGCCAATATCCGCTTATTGGAAGCAATCAGCAAAAAGGTGAAATTGCCTTTCTCTTTGTTTGCCAGCAACATTGCGGATACGGGTAACACTTCTGCGGCCAGTATACCTATTTTGTTTGATCAGCTCGTTCAATCGAAAGAAATTCAACTCGGCACGAAAGACAAAGTGCTGATGACAGGATTTGGTGGCGGCCTTACTTGGGGCGCCATAGTAATATCATTAAACTAAAAAAAACATTATTTGGAGGAATTTATTATGACATTCGAAAAAATTCAAGCTATTATCGTGGACCAATTAGACAAAGAAGTAGAAGAAGTACAATTAACAACTAACTTCAGAGAAGACTTAGATGCTGACAGCTTAGACTTATTCCAAATCATCAACGACATCGAAGACGAATTCGACATCAAAATCGAATCAGACGAAGGCATCAACACTGTTGAAGACTTAGTTAAATACGTTGACGCTCAATTAGCATAATAAGCAGTCATTAGGAAAGTAGGACTTGTATGAAGTCGGAATTATGTGAATTATTAGGTATCCAATATCCCATCATTCAAGGAGCGATGGCGTGGGTTGCGGATGCTGATTTAGCAAGTGCCGTTTCTAATGCCGGTGGCTTAGGTCTAATAGGGACTGGACATGACCCTGTGGATGTTGTGAACGATAAAATTTCTAAAATGAAATCATTGACCGACAAACCGTTCGGCGTCAACATCATGCTTTTGAATCCACATGTCGATGCTGTTGTTGAAGCAGTGATTGCTTCCGGCATAAAAGTTGTTACAACCGGCGCGGGCAGTCCAGCAAGATACATGAACCAATTCAAAGCAGCTGGGATTATCGTTATCCCGGTTGTCGCTTCTGTCGCTTTGGCGAGAAGAATGGAAAAAGATGGCGCACATGCGGTTGTCGTTGAAGGGATGGAATCCGGTGGACACATCGGTAAAACAACTACAATGGCTTTAGTACCTCAGGTTGTCGACGCTGTTTCCGTTCCGGTTATCGCTGCCGGCGGTATTGGTGATGGACGTGGAATGGCCGCTGCATTTATGTTGGGCGCATCTGCTGTCCAGGTTGGGACTCGTTTCGTTGTTTCCAAGGAATCAAATGCGCATCAAAATTTCAAGAACGCCATTTTGAAAGCGAAGGATATCGATACAGTTGTTACCGGTCAAATTACGGGACATCCTGTTCGTGTGCTGCGCAACAAATTGACTAGAGAATATTTGCAAGTTGAAAAAGAAGAAACAAGCAAAGAAAACCCGGACTTGGCGAAGCTTGAAAAAATGGGCAAAGGGGCTTTGCGAAAAGCGACGGTTGAAGGCGACAAAGACTACGGTTCGATGATGGCTGGACAGATTGCCGGTCTGATTTCGAAAGAACAAACGTGTCATGAAATTATTCAAGATTATATGAATGAATGCAAAGAAGTTATTCTATCACAAGCAAAAATGTGGTCGGAATAACGGATATATAGAGGTGGAAAAATGGCAATAGCTTTTGTCTATAGCGGTCAGGGTGCGCAATATTTTGGAATGGGTCAAGAACTCTATAACGAATATGCAGTTGTCCGTAATGTTTTCGATGAAGCTTCCGCTGTTCTTGGATACGATGTAGCAAATCTTTGTTTCCAAGAAAATGAACAGCTTCATTTAACTGAATATACGCAACCAGCAATCTTAACGGTTAGCTACGCCCTTGATCAATTACTAGCTGAAAAGGGAATTCAGCCAGATTTTGTTGCAGGATTAAGCCTCGGAGAATATACAGCACTGGTGAAAGCCAATGCTTTTTCTTTTAATGAGGCTATTTCGCTAGTTGCAAAACGTGGGAAATACATGAGTGAAGCCGTCCCTGCAGGTCGCGGGAAAATGGCTGCCGTCATGAATGCTGAACGTTCTGTCATCGAAGAGGCGTGCCGTGAAGCGAGTAAAACGGCATATGTGGCTCCAGCCAACTACAATATGCCGACACAGATCGTCATCGGCGGTGAAATCGAAGGCGTCGACAAAGCGATCGAACTGCTGGAAGCAAAAGGTGTAAGAAGGATTATTCCGTTGAACGTCAGCGGTCCTTTCCATACTGCTTTGTTGCATCCGGCTGCAGAAAAGCTGGCAGTAGCTTTATCCGAATTAACCGTAAACGAACCAACTATTCCGGTTATCGGCAATACAGAAGCTACCGTTGTTACGAAAGATGCCATCAAGGGTCTCTTGGTGAGGCAAGTAGAATCTCCTGTATTATGGGAAGACAGCGTACTTAAGATGATCGATTTAGGTGTGGATACATTCGTGGAAGTGGGTCCAGGAACGACTTTGAGTAAATTCATCAAGAAGATAAACAAAGACGTGTCCATCTACAATGTGGAAGATCTGAAATCTTTCAACAAAACCATCGAAGCGTTACAAAAATAAAACGATTATATAAGAAATGAGGGGTACCCTTGGATTTAAAAGGTAAAACGGTTATCGTCACTGGAAGTTCCAGAGGGATTGGGGAAGCCATCGCTGAAGCATATGCGAAACGCGGAGCCAATATCGTATTAAATGCTCGTAAACCAATCGCTGAAGAAAAAGTAGCTCATTTAGAATCTTTTGGCGTCATTGTCAAAACTATTTTAGGGGACGTCAGTGAATTTGAAACTGCAAAAGAAATAGTTAGCCAAACCAAGGAACTATTCGGTTCTGTCGACGTTTTAGTTAATAATGCGGGAATTACACGTGATAAACTAATCATGCGCATGGATGAAGAAGATTTCGATGCAACCTATCAAGTGAACTTGAAGGGGACATTCAATATGATTCGCCATGCTTTGCCGATTATGTTGAAGCAAAGAAGCGGCAGCATCATCAACCTCTCAAGCATTGCCGGTGAAACAGGCAATATTGGACAAGCAAACTATGCTGCCAGCAAAGCCGGAATCATCGGATTGACAAAATCAGTGGCACGTGAAGCTGCCACAAGAGGCATCACTTGTAATGCCATTGCACCCGGTTTCATCGAAACGGAAATGACAGATGTGCTTTCTGAAAAGATTCAAGAACAAATGTTAACGCAAATTCCATTGAAACGATTTGGGAAGGCCGAAGAAGTAGCTAACACAGCTGTCTTCTTAAGTGAGAATACTTACATAACGGGCCAAACAATCAGTGTCAATGGCGGCATGTATATGTAGGACTGGAGGATAATTATGAATCGCGTTGTTATTACAGGGATGGGTGCCATTACACCTTTAGGAAATACAGTAGCTGAATTTTGGGACGGCATCAAGAATGGTAAAAACGGAATTTCTGAAATTACCAAATTTGATGCAACCGAAACAGGCATAACCGTTGCAGGTGAAGTCAAAGACTTTGATGCTACAAAATATATGGACCGCAAAGAATTTAAACGCATGGATTTATTCTCGCAATATGCGGTTGCTGCTTCTGCTCAAGCAGTTGAACAAAGCGGCATTGATTTAGAAAAAATTGATGCTGATCGCTTCGGTGTTATCATCGGATCAGGAGTCGGCGGTTTCATCACAATGGAATCCGGTATCATCAAAATGCATGAAAAAGGACCGAAAAGAGTGCCGCCATTATTCGTACCGATGGCAATCGGTAATATGGCAGCGGGTAACACAGCCATTAAATTCGGTGCTAAAGGCCCAAGCATGGACATCGTTACAGCTTGCGCTTCTGCAACAAACTCAATCGGTGAAGCTTACCGCAACATCAAGCATGGCTATTCAGACCTTATGCTGGCTGGTGGGGCAGAAGCGACCGTTTGTGAAATCGGCATCGCCGGCTTCGCATCATTGACAGCTCTATCTACAAGTACCGATCCAGACCGCGCTTCCATTCCATTCGACAAAGAAAGAGATGGATTTGTTATGGGTGAAGGTGCCGGTATTGTGATGCTGGAAAGTCTGGAGCACGCGGAAAAACGTGGAGCAACCATATTGGCGGAAGTTGTCGGATACGGCGTTACATGCGATGCGTACCATATGACGGCACCATCCGCAGACGGAAGCGGCGCAGGCAAAGCCATGCTGCAAGCTATGAAAGAAGCGGGCATCACACCAGCGCAAGTTGATTACATCAACGCTCACGGAACAAGTACACCGGCGAATGATGCTGGTGAAACAGCAGCCATCAAGTACGCTTTTGGTGAAGAAGCATATAACGTGGCTATTTCAAGCACAAAGAGCATGACAGGACATCTGTTGGGGGCTGCCGGTGGGATTGAAGCCGTAGCATGCGTGAAGGCAATCCAAGACGACTTCTTGCCGCCTACAATCGGTTTCCAAGTTCCGGATGAAGGATGCGATTTGGACTATATACCAAACCAAGGCCGCGAAAAAGAAGTGAACTACACATTGAGCAATTCATTAGGATTTGGTGGACATAACGCTGTGTTATGCTTCAAAAAATGGGAGGCTTAATACGTGAATATAGAAGATGTAAAAAGCCTCATTGCATTGATCGATGAATCAACATTAACCGAGTTGCACTATGAAACAGCCGATTTCCACTTGTTGTTGTCAAAAAATAAGGCCGTTCAAAAGAATAGTCAGTCAACTGCAAATGCAGTTGCTTTTGATAATGAGGTTAAGCCTGTTTCCGAAGTGATGAAAGAATCGTCGGTTGAGAAAAAAGAAGCAGCCGCAGATACTGTAGTCGCGCAGAAAGAAGGACATATCGTCACTTCACCGATTGTCGGTGTCGTTTATCTGGCTGCAACGCCGGAATCAAAACCTTATGTTACAATAGGACAAAGCGTTTCCAGAGGCGACGTTGTCTGTCTGGTTGAAGCGATGAAATTGATGAATGAAATCAAGAGTGAATTCAGCGGGGAAATCGTTGAGATTTTGGTCGAAAACGAACAAATCGTTGAATATAATCAACCACTATTTCGTATTATCTAAAAGAGGAGACTGTTAAAATGAGTTTATTAAGCGCACAACAAGTTATGGATATCATCCCAAATCGCTACCCGATTTTCTTTATCGACAAAGTAGAGGAATTGACTCCCGGCGAACATATTGTATGTTATAAAAACGTTACGATCAATGAACCGTTCTTCCAAGGACATTTCCCTGGCGAACCAGTAATGCCTGGTGTTTTAATCGTTGAAGCATTGGCGCAAGCCGGTTCAATCCCATTATTGACATTGCCTGATTTCGAAGGCCAAACAGCCTATTTGGGTGGCTTGAACAAAGTGAAATTCCGTCAAAAAGTTGTTCCTGGCGATGTTTTACGTCTACAAGTCGACATCATCAAATTAAAGAAATTTGCCGGTATCGGTTATGGTCAAGCTTTTGTTGGGGACAAAAAAGTTTGTGAAGTTGAAATGACATTCATCATAGGTAGATAATATGTTTACTAAGGTATTAATCGCAAACAGAGGGGAAATAGCTGTCAGAATCATTCGTGCTTGTCATGAATTAGGCATCCAAACCGTGGCTGTCTATTCAGAAGCCGATCGTGAAGCCTTACATACCCAATTAGCGACAGAAGCTATTTGTATTGGGCCTGCTAAAGCGAGCGATTCCTATTTAAATATGACAAGTATTTTAAGCGCGGCAGTTGTTACCGGAGCACAGGCCATCCATCCTGGCTTCGGGTTTCTCTCGGAAAATAGCGCTTTTGCTACAATGTGTGAAGAAATGAATATCCGTTTTATCGGACCTTCGGCTGACATCATCGATTTAATGGGCAACAAAGCGAATGCCCGCAGAACGATGATAGCAGCGGGTGTGCCGGTTACACCAGGTAGTGAAGGCTATATCGCTTCTTTTGAAGAAGCGGTGGTGGAAGCGGAAAAAATCGGCTATCCGGTCATCCTGAAAGCTGCTGCCGGTGGTGGCGGAAAAGGGATGCGGAAAGTATACCAAGAGAATGGTCTGGAAGCAGCCTTCAGCCAAGCCAAGGCGGAAGCCAAGGCTGCGTTCGGCGATGATCACATGTACTTGGAAAAAATCATAACGCCAGCCCGCCATATCGAAGTGCAAATTTTGGGCGACTCATTCGGCAATGTCATCCATTTGGGTGAACGGGATTGCTCCTTGCAAAGAAATCATCAAAAAGTACTGGAAGAAAGTCCGTCAACCTTCATTTCTGAAGAAACCCGCAAAAAAATGGGTGAGGTCGCAATCCGGGCAGCCAAACATGTCGGCTATACGAACGCTGGGACAATCGAGTTCCTCGTGGATACGAAGCAAAATTTCTATTTTATGGAAATGAATACCCGCATCCAGGTAGAGCATCCCGTAACAGAGATGGCGACCGGAATCGATATCGTCAAAGAGCAACTGCGGGTTGCCAGCGGCGAGCCACTATCCGTCACGCAAGCGGATGTGGTGATAACGGGCCATACAATCGAATGCCGTATCAATGCAGAAAATCCTGCATTGGGTTTTCGACCTTCTTCAGGGAAAATCGAGTACTTGTTCTTGCCGAGCGGCGGGAATGGCTTGCGTGTCGAAAGCGCCATGTATGGCGGATACGTCATTCCTCCATTTTATGATTCAATGATAGCGAAGATCATCACGAAAGGTGCTGATCGCACGGAAGCCATTGCAAAAATGAAACGTGCTCTGCAGGAATTGGTCATTGAAGGCGTGGACACAAATCAGTTTTTCCAGGAAGACATTTTACAAGATCCAAATTTCATTAATGGAAACTATGATACAGAGTACCTGCAAAATGTATTTCTGAAAACATGGATTCCCGAAGATGAAGGGAACCAATAATGTTGTTGGTTCAGAAGTCACACAAGAGGTGAGGAAATGAAATTATTTCGTAAACGTCCTTACATTCCAATAACTCCCGTTCCCTCTTCGGAAACAGACAATCAGAAACCGATCGTTCCTGAAGGCTTATGGGAAAAGTGCCCGAATTGTCAAAAGACGATCTACAGCAAAGACTTAGGCGCGGAAAAAGTGTGCCCGCACTGTGGTTATAATTTCCGCATTTCGGCTTACGAACGCTTGGGCATGATTGTAGATGAAGGCACTTTTAATGAATGGAACGAAGTGATGCCTGCAGAAAATCCATTAGATTTTCCGGGCTATGATGATAAACTGAAGAACGCTAAAGAGAAAACGGGGCTTGACGAAGCGGTCGTAACCGGAGTGGCGTTTATTAATAAGCAAAAAGTTGCTTTGTGTGTGATGGATTCCAATTTTATCATGGCAAGTATGGGGAAAGTCGTCGGCGAAAAGTTGACACGTACATTTGAACGTGCCACTGCAGAAAGGCTACCTGTAATCGTCTTTACAGCTTCCGGCGGCGCCAGGATGCAAGAAGGGATCATGTCCTTGATGCAGATGGCGAAAGTCAGTGTTGCTGTTTCAAATCACAGCAAAGCGGGACTATTGTATATTGCGGTACTGACGGATCCGACAACTGGCGGGGTTACGGCAAGTTTTGCCATGCAAGGGGATGTCATCCTTGCCGAAACCGGCGCCACGGTGGGTTTTGCCGGTAAACGGGTCATCGAACAAACGATTAAAGCAAAATTGCCGGAAGGATTCCAAACAGCTGAAAAAGTATTGGAAAACGGCTTTATTGATAAAATCGTCGCCAGAAAAGATTTGAAGAAGACATTGCAACATATTTTAGGTTTACATATTCCAAACGCAGAGGCGGGTGATATGCAGTGAAAGATGTGAAAGAGATAATCAAAGCTGCAAGAAGCATTTCCCGTTTGACGGCAATGGAAATGATAGAAACCATCTGCGATGATTTCGTCGAATTCCACGGTGATAGACGCTTCGGCGACGACCCGGCAATTGTAGGCGGTATTGCATCTTTGGATGGGATGCCGATTACTGTTATTGGAACGCAAAAAGGTCATGACGTAAGTGAAAATATTTATCGTAATTTTGGTTCGCCACATCCGGAAGGTTATCGCAAAGCGATCCGGCTCATGAAGCAAGCAGAAAAATTTGATCGTCCTATTGTGACGTTCATCAATACCTCTGGAGCCTTCTGTGATGTCGATTCCGAGGACAGAGGTATCGGCGAAGCCATCGCTGAATCACTATTGGTGATGAGCCAGTTGACGGTCCCATTCATCTCTATTTTCATCGGTGAAGGCGGCAGCGGCGGGGCCTTGGCTTTGGCTATGGGCAACGAAGTCTGGATGCTCGAAAAAACCATGTATTCGGTCTTATCGCCGGAAGGCTTTGCTTCCATCCTTTGGAAAGATGCTTCCCGTTCGGATGAGGCAGCTTCTGTCATGAAGTTGACCCCGAATGATTTATTCAAATTGGACATCATTGATAAAATCATCATGGAAAGCAGACGGAAAATCGACAGAAAAACGGAAGACGTCATGGATGAATTAAAAAAAGAACTGACGGTTAAATTGAAAGAATTGAAACAATTGACTCCGGAAGAACTGGTCGAACAGCGTCAAAAAAGATTCCGAAAATATTAATGGAAGGCCGGCACGGAGAACCCTGATTCTCTGTGTCGGCTTTTTTGGCTTTCTACTTCTGGAATATGATATAATGACCTAATCATCAAATACAAACAGTTTGGAGTGACTGCAAATGGGGGACAAAATAATCTTTCCTCATAATTATGAGGGATACTTGAAAAAAGGTTTGCTGGCCTTCGAGCAAGGTGACTTGAGCATAGCGGAAGAACGGATCGGCAAGGCGCTGCATATCAAAAAAACGGCTGAAATCGTGCCGCTCTACATTATGTTGCTGCAGGAGACCAATCAGCCGATTAAAGCAGTACGATTCATTGAGGACTACCAATCGGGGATTGCGGAAGCCAATTCTTTGGGTAATCTTGATTTCCTTTATATAAAATGTCTTATCCAGGCTGAAAATTATGAGCAGGCAAGGGAACAATTAGAGTCAAGAAAAAACCAAGGCGATCTGACCACTGATTTGGCATTCACCTTGCAACAGCTTGAAGCGGAAGTAGAAAAGGTAGAACTGGAAAATCTGGAAAAGAAGTTGAAACAAAGCACGGATATATTGAAAGCAGAAAAGGGTATAGCCGAACAATCTTTTCAGAAGCAGCAACAATACACCACGCAGTTGAAAGTGCTGGATGACGATTATTTCCTGAAGATCGCTGAACGGCTGTTGCTGAACCGAGGGGTACATCGCTTGTTGAAGACCGAAGTCCTCCATCAATGTTTGGAACGGAAACTGAATACGGTCATCAAAGCGAATGTATCGGGGAAAGAAGTGAGAATAGATTTGTCTCAGTTGTTGCCTTTAAAAGAAACTGAGCTATTCAAGCATGGTTCAGCCTATATCGATGAACAGATCGCGGATCAGGATCCGACCCTTGCGCAAGTGATCCGGAATGAATTTTTCATGCAACTGTCTCTCCTCTATCCCTTTGAAGAGCAAGAAATCGGAGCGGTTGAGGATTGGATGGCAATCCTTTACTTGAAATACACAGGCGGCGATTATGTAGGCTTTGAGAATGCCGAAAGCATCATTTTGAAGATTGAAAAGATTGAAAAGGAAATAGCGGAATTGGCTACTTTTTTTGATTGATTCATCCAGAATGATTGACTGTATTGATATTCAACTCTATAATGGAGGTATCCAGTCTATTTGTAAGCAGTTTCATTTGAGTGAAGGTGAAAGTCAAAGGAGGATGTACAATGGAATTTGGCAAAGTGAAATGGTTCAATAATGATAAAGGGTATGGTTTTATTGAACTAGAGGGTCAGGATGACGACATTTTCGTACATTTTACCGGAATAGCAAAGGATGGCTTCAAGACACTTGAAGAGGGCCAAAAGGTTCAATTTGAAATTGCGGAAGGCGTAAGAGGTCCACAGGCGACAAATGTCGTTGTTGTGGGTGAGGAATAGAAGATTATAAAAATATCTGGGCGAAAAAATTGTGTACTTGTGCAATTTTTTCGCTTTTATCTATTGCAGAAGGGGAATGTAGTATGATCAAGGCTTATATCGATGGAGCGGTAGCGGGAATGGAAGGTTTCGCGGCGATTGGGATGTTAGTCATCGAGCATGGGGTACAGACGCAAAAAGGCATCCCTCTTGAGAAGAAGATGGACAATCATCAAGCGGAATTTGAAGCGTTCCTCTATTTGTTGCGCTACTTGCTGGATAACGGTAAGCAAAAGGAACTGATATTTTGTTACACGGACAGCAAACTTGTTTCGGAATCGATCCGAAAAAACTACACAAAGAAAGAGGAACACCGGGTGTACCTGGAAGAAGCTCTTTTGCATCTGAAAAAATTCGATCATTTTTATTTGGATTGGATTCCTGAAAAAGAAAACAGGGGAGCGGATAATCTTGCCAAGAAGGCATTATTCCAACTCGCTAAGAAAAAAAGGAAATAAGGCCTTTTTATTAAAAAGAAAACAACGAAGTCTGAAAGATTATCCCCAAAAATGGGATATTCTTTCAGACTTTTTTTCATCAGTAATTCAGGACTGGCATGCCATTCCTGTTCCGTCTTCACTATGAGCTAACGTATAAGGATCATTCTTTATAATCTGTCGAAGCTGCCAATTCTGTTTGCGTTCTGAAATCAGCCAACCTATTTTCAAGAGTTGCAATGGTGCTGGCAAGCGCCTGTGATCCAAGGACCATGCGAAGCGGCGCAGGTGTTATATCCACGCTTTCGATAATTCTTTTTGCCATTTCGGACGGATCCCCGGGTGCCAGGACATTCGATGAATCAAGCATCGCAAGAAAGCTATGAGCCGGATTGCCATCATATTCAGGCATAAGCTCAGCAAGTTGTGCGCTACCGTAACGGAATTCAGTCCGCGCCCCGCCAGGCTCCACAATGGTCACGCCGATATTGAACGGGGCCACTTCCTGCGCAACGGATTCGCAGAAGCCTTCGATTCCGAATTTCGTGGCGTGGTACATGGAATTTCCCGGGAAAGCGACCTGTCCGCCATAGGAAGATATTTGGATGATACGGCCATGACCTTGTTTGCGCAGAAACGGAAGGGCTGAGCGGATCATCTGGATGGAGCCGGTCAAATTGGTCGCGATGATGTGTTCCACTTGTTCATCGCTCAATTCTTCAGCAGCGCCGAATAGACCATAGCCCGCATTATTGATGATGACATCGATTTTCCCGTGTTTTTCAAATGCTTCCTTCACCACTTGCTGAATCGCTGGTGTATCGGTCATATCAAGGATCTGGTAATCAAAGGTTGTTGGGTACTTTTCGCCTAAGTCGGCAACTTTAGCTTTATTGCGTACCGTTCCGACCACCGTATCGCCTTTAGCCAATAATTGTCTGGTCAGTTCGTAGCCAAAACCACTGCTTACACCTGTAATTAACCATGTTTTGTTCATTATTCTTCCTCCACTCGATTGATTCATTAGACTATATACCTTGAAGTGGACTCCAAGTCAAGGGGTTTGTTTATAAACTGTTGTTGTCGCCTAATTATATCACGCTGTTCGTTTCTCATAAAATGAAGCAACCGGAGGCATCTTGAAAATAAAAAAAGAAATGTAGCAGTTTATTGTTGACTTAGAGTGAACTCCAAGTGATACCATACACGTATCAATCAGAAAATAGAGGCGAAAAATGATGACAAATGTATTAATTATTGGCGCAACGGGTTCAATTGGACGCGTTGCAAGACAATTGTTCCTAGAAAAAACGCAGGATAAACTGACACTCTTTTCAAGACGGCCCAACAGACTGGAACCTATCGATTCAATGAGGGAAACAATCTTTTCTGGGGATGTCATGAAGGCACCGGACTTGGACAAAGCCATTTCAGGCCAGGATGTTGTATTTGCTTCATTAAGTGGGGATTTAACCAGGATGACCCAAGCGATTGTGGAATCGATGAAGCGCATTGGTGTCAAACGGCTAATTTTCATCACTTCAATGGGCATCTATAATGAAATCCCGGCTTCGGTCGGGTCTTCCGGCAATCTTCGGACCAATCCTGTTTTACAAACATACCGAGCAGCTGCGGATATCATTGAAGCTTCCGATCTGGATTATACGATCATCCGCCCGGGCTGGTTCGACAGCAGAAACGATACGGATTACGAAATTACATTAAAAGGCGAGCCATTCGGCGGACATGATGTGTCCAGAAAAAGCATCGCAGACCTTGTGGTTCGGCTTGCCGATGATCCGACGCTCTATGCCCGTGAAAGTGTAGGCATCAATCGTCCGGAATGATCCAATGGTCCAGTACTTAACCTAAGAAAGGATGATACGAAATGAAATATACATCAGTTGGCAGAACGGGCATCAAAGTTTCCGAATTATGTTTTGGTGCTATGTCTTTTGGGGGCGATGCAGATGAAGAAATGTCAAAAGCTTTGTACAACCGCTGTCTCGAGGCCGGAATCAATTTTTTTGATACAGCGGATATGTACTCGAACGGCCGCTCCGAAGAAATTCTTGGGAAATTGATGAAGGGTCAACGGGAAGAGCTCGTGATCACAAGTAAAGTCTTCTTCCCTACCTCAAAAACACCGAAAGTCAATGACCGCGGCCTTTCGCGGAAACACATCCTAACGAGCATCGATGCCAGTCTGAAACGGCTGGATACCGACTATATCGATTTCTATATCTTGCATTATTTCGATCCGAGCACCGATATGGAGTTGGTTTTACGCACGTTGGATGATCTGCAAAAACAGGGGAAAATTCTTTATTCCGGTGTCAGCAATTGGGCCGCATGGCAAATCATGGATGCGCTTGGCATTTCGGAAAGGGATTTGCTCAGTCGCTTCGAAATCATGGAGCCTTTGTATAACTTAGCGAAACGACAATCTGAAGTGGAGTTGCTGCCGTTGGCTGAAGCTAAAAATATTGGGGTCATCCCCTACAGTCCGCTCGGAGCAGGCTTGCTGACAGGTAAATACGGCTTGGACAAGCAACCTGATTCCGGTCGTCTCATCGATAGCGAACTGAATCGACTGCGTTATCAAAATGATTTGGAATTTGCCGATCGCTTTACAGCCTTCGCCAAAAAATTAGGCGTCAGTCCAGCGACATTAGCCGTCGCATGGGTAAAAAGCCACCCCGCAGTGACCGCCCCGATCATCGGAGCCCGGAACTTGTCGCAATTGGAGGATTCTTTAGCGGCCGCCGATTTTGAGATGACTCCGGAACTGCGGGCGGAAATCAGTTCGCTTTCGATTGCCCCGGAACCGGCAACAGGCCGTTCGGAGGAAAAAACGCTGGGTCAGTTTGGAACATGGAGTAAATAACTCTAGGCATTATCAATAGACCGACCCATCTCTCAGGTGTTTGATCCATCAACCCGACAAACATTTTACCAATCGTTTACATTAAAACAAATGATGCATGGAAAATCATGGATGCAACAGCAAGCGTGTTTTGAAGGTAAATAGCTCAGAAACGTCAGCCTATCCATAAAATACAGGCAGCAACCAGATGCCAAAATAGAATGACAATCACGATTTAAAAGTAGTGATTTATAAATAACAAAAAAAGAAGTTACAAGGAGTTTTAATAATATGTGTAATAATTGCCAAACAAAGGTATTGCAAGCGATGAATACGAATCATTCCTCATTTGAACGAGGTTTTATAGAAAGACGGGAATTGCATGCAAATGATGTTGCAATCGATATAAAATATTGTGGCATTTGCCATTCAGATATCCATCAAGTAGATAATGATTTCGGGAACGCCGTATTTCCGATGGTGCCCGGACATGAGATTTCCGGGGTAGTATCTTCAGTGGGAAGCGATGTTACGAAGTTCAAAATTGGAGATAGAGTCGGGATCGGCTGTTTCGTAGATTCATGCGGGGAATGCGAATACTGTCTGCGCGGAGACGAACAATTCTGTACAAAAGGCGTAGTCGTTGTTTTCAACTCAACCGACTATGAAGGCAACAACACTTATGGCGGCTATGCCAATAATATTGTCGTGAAGGAAAATTTTGTCATCGGCATTCCCGATGCATTAGATTTAGCAGCGGCAAGTCCCTTACTATGTGCAGGCATCACGACATACTCCCCTATGAAAAAATGGAATGTCGGCCCCGGGAAAAAGGTCGGGATTATCGGTATGGGAGGATTAGGGCACATCGCCGTCCAATTTGCACATAAATTGGGCGCAGAAGTCACCGTTTTAGGGCACTCAAAAAGCAAACAAGCGGAAGCTGCACAATTCGGTGCTGATTCCTATTACCTGACTTTTGATCCGGATACTTTCACTGCTTTGGCGGGGCAGTTTGACTTTATTTTGAATACTGTGGCAGTCAGTCTGGATGTCAATGCTTACGTCCGATTGTTGAAGGTTGATGGCGTCATGGTGTACGTTGGGCTAGCGACAGAACCGCAAGAATTTTATGTGGGCAGTCTATTCGGTAACCAGGCTACCATTACGGCATCGAATGTCGGCGGAATCGCAATGACACAGGAAATGATCAATTTTGCGGCTGAGAATGAAATTCTTCCCAAAATTGAAATCATTGGTGCAGACCAAGTCGAAGAAGCCTACACACGCATTTTGAACAGTGACGTCCGCTATCGGTTTGTCATCAATATGGCGACTTTATAGTAAATCAGTAAATATAGCGCGGAAATTTTTATTCAACAAAAAAGTATATAGAAAACACTTGCCTTCATGTCGACTTTAAGTGTTACCCTTATTTTATCTTGTAACGGCGCTTTGTTCTCCTGGTGTGATCAGAAAACTACTCATGAGATCCCTGGGGTGGGGTTTGGAAGGCGGACAAACGACTGTTGCAAGGATTATGCAAAGTGAATATTGAGAAAAGATGGAGAAATTATATGAAAGCAAACATAATGTACGCTGCTGGTGATGTACGCGTAGAAGAGATACCCGTTCCGAAAATACAAAAACCCACGGATGCTATTTTGAAAGCAGTTGTTGCCTGCATTTGCGGCAGCGATCTGCATCCTTACCACAGCATGCATGCGCATGAACATGGCGAAGGCGAAGCGATGGGGCATGAAGTGCTTGGCAGGATCGAGGAAATGGGTTCAGAAGTTTCCGACTTCAAGAAAGGCGATCTAGTCGTTGTTCCTTTCGCATACGGCGACAACACCTGTCCGTTTTGCAAGGAAGGCTTGATGACTTCCTGCGTGAACGGCGGCTTCATGACCGGTTGCCAGGCGGAATATGTCCGGGTGCCTCAAGCACAAGGAAGCATGTTCAAATTGCCGGACGACATTGATGAAGACTCGCCTCTATTGCCTTCTTTGTTGACGTTGTCTGATGTATACGGCACTGGCTATCATGCGGCGGTGATGGGCGGCGTGAACGAAAACACGACGGTAACGGTCATCGGCGATGGAGCTGTCGGGCTCCTTGCTGTTCTGTCAGCGAAGAAACTCGGCGCCAAAAAAATCATCCTGATGGGCCGCCACAAGGAACGGACCGATCTTGGCGTTGCGTTCGGTGCCACTGACGTTGTCCCTGAACGCGGAGAAGAGGGCATTGCAAAAGTCCGGGAGTTGACCAATGGGGAAGGGACCCATGTCGTGCTCGAGTGTGTCGGGCTGATGCCTGCTTATGAGATGAGTCTTGAGGCTGTCCGGGCCGGCGGGGTTATCAGCCGTGTCGGGGTTCCGCAGTACGTTGAAGCGCCTGTCGGGTTTGCGAGCCTTTTCGGGCGTAATATCACACTGACGGGAGGTCCGGCCCCGACGCGTGCATACATGGAAGAATTGTTGCCGGACATTCTTGACGGAACCATTGAGCCTGGCCGTGTTTTTGACGTAACGGTCGATCTGGACGGTGTTCCGGAGGGGTACAAAGCCATGGACAAGCGTGAAGCGCTGAAAGTATTGATCCGACCCTAGAAAGACTGACACTGACAGATAAATGAAAAACATTAGTCGGGGTCGTCAGAAAGAGTCCCCGCTATAAACGAAAAAAGAAGTCTGTATGCATTTCCCGGATAGGGGAGTGCATACAGACTTCTTTTTTGGCTTCAGCACGATGGCTCAGCGCAGTTGGTTTGTTAATCTTTCTTTTCGCTAGGTGCAAAGTCCTTCTTGATTCTTGGCGGACGCGTGCCCCAATATTGGAACAAATCGGTGCGCAGTCTACCGTTGTACAGCTTGCGTTTTTTAGTCGCTCTCTCGCCGTAGAATTGTTCAAACAGCAGGTCACTGGTTAAAATGTATTTGCTCCATGTTTTCAACGGACGGAATACCTGTCCCATTTGTTTATAGAGCTTTTGCACTTCTTCCTCATCGCCAAGGCGCTCACCGTAAGGCGGATTGGAAACCATGACGCCGTATTCTTTGTCGGTGCGGAAATCAATCAATGGTAACAATTTGAATTCTACGTATTCGGCAACACCAGCTTTCGCCGCATTGCTTTTTGCGATAGCGATCATCTCCGGATCGTTATCGGAACCGCCGATATCCAACTTCACATCATAATTGGCTGCATCTTTTGCTTCTTTTCGGACGCTATCCCATAAACCAGATTCGAAAATATCCCATTCTTCGGCAGGGAAAGTACGCTTGAGGCCGGGCGCGATGTTCAATCCGATCAACGCGGCTTCGATCGGGATTGTGCCGGATCCGCAAGTCGGGTCATAGAAAGGACGATCGGAGCGCCATTTTGTCAGCAGAACCAACGCGGCCGCCATATTTTCTTTCAATGGGGCGCCGCCTTTTTCAGAACGGTAGCCGCGCTTGAACAAACTCGAACCGCTGGTGTCGATGGTCAAGATCACTTCATCTTTGTTGATGGCCACTTCGATAGGGTAGAGCGCACCGGATTCAGGTAACCTAGTGCGGCGATGGTAATATTCGCTGATGCGGTTAACGATCGCTTTTTTTACGATGGCCTGGCAATCAGGGACGCTGTACAAAGCTGATTTTTGGGATTTTCCCGAAACTGGAAACTCCGCATCCATCGGAAGAATATCCTCCCAAGGCAAGGCCTTTGTTTGTTCGAATAAGTCATCGAAGGTCGTTGCTTCGAACTTTCCGAAAACGATTTTAATGCGGTCCGCTGTGCGCAACCATAAGTTTGTTTTGATGATGTCCCGTTCGGTTCCGGTGAAGTAAGCCTTACCGTTTTCCACTTGGACATTATAGCCTAGATTTTTTAATTCATCGCCTGTGATGGCTTCGATTCCGCTTGCAGCAGTAGCTACTAACTGGTATGTCTTCATGTCGATCTCCTATTCTTGTGCCGTGAAAAATTGCTGTATAATACACGAAAGATGGGACAAAGGTTAGATTGTCCCATCTTCATTTGCATTCATATTAAAACCTGATTTGTAAATTTCTGTAAGCCATGTTCTGTCTCGCTATCGGAGTCAGGCCTCTGATAGCGGAGGTAATTATCTGTCTGCATTTCTGCCTCTTTCCCTCGTTCATTTCCTTGGAAAGAGTGCCCCTACCAAAGTTTGGGTTGCTCGCTCGAGGGGTTTACCGCGTTCCACCAGAAAGGTTTCCCCGTCTGCTTCGTCACTGTGGCACTTTCAAGAATACTCAGGCATAGACAAAGTCCTTAGCCTTTTTTTCTGCCGTCAATCGATTGATTGCCTTAGCTTATTTTTTCGCTAAGCACGAACACTACAAGCATCTCAGCTTGTGCGAGCATGGACTTTCCTCAGCCTTCCTTACGAAGACCGCAATTACCCGAAATTTACAAATGGTGTTAACCTTATTTTGTTGCTTCGTCGTTCTCTTCCAGTTTAGCACCAAACACATGCTTTTCCAAATTGGAAAGACGTTTTAAAATATCAAAGTTCGTCACGCCGCTTCCCACTGTTGTAGCAGGGGATTGTGTGGGCTTCGATAAAACGGCTTGTTTCGTCAATTCATCAACGCGACTCATCAAGCGTTCGTTTTCACTTTGTAAATAGGAAAGATCTTTTTGATAAGATTCATAGTCGCGAATGATCATATCTAAAAATTCGTCTACTTCTGCAACATTATAGCCTCTCATAGCGCTTTTGAATTCTTTTTGCAGAATATCCTTCGTTGTTAGATTTTTATCTGCCATAGTTTTGCACCTCAATTAATTATCCTTGTTACTTCAAACAGTATAGCATAAAAACATAATATTATTAAGTACATATTCCATCCAATATCATATCAGGCATTGGCCGATAACTCAATCATTTATTTTTGAGGATGCATCCATTATCCTGAAATAGAGCCGGAAAGGCGGGTTAATAAGGCATGGCCCCTTGAAAATTAATGATAATATAATGCTTATCTTTCAAGTTTTGGGTGGAGATGGCCAGGTTTTCGTTCAAAACAGGCTGTTTACCAAAAATTTCGAGTAAAAAACTTTTGAAGACCTTATCGGTTTTGGCCTGCAGAATTTCTTTGAAGATAGCATTTTTAGTTTCAGCATCGATGGCATCACCAAAAATTATTTTTTCATCCTCGGTTAGGTACTCATTGCTCAGCATGATTTCTGCCCTGCGCCCAAATGGGTTTTGTACTTTCAAATCTTCTTTGCAGTCTTCTTTTTGATAATCTCGGGCGATGCGTGTAATTAAATAATCGATCGTCTGTCTGATTTCTGGATTTTGAGTCATAAAAATCTACCCCCTATTCCTATACCATTAATATATCATAGCCGGATGCTTTTAGATATTGGTTCATGTGATTATTTGTGCGGAATGGCACAAAATATTTCGGGGCATCGGATGGTCCCTTCTTTATATCGAAATTAGTTTTCACTGGGATAATTGATAGGTATTCTACCGGTTTTTTGTTACAATGGAGTAGAAAACGGGCTGGGAATAATAGAAGACGGCAGCGGCATAAGTGAAGGTGTTCAGGATGATGAAAGATTTATTTTATAGCCATTATACGACGCAAGAAATCGCTCGGGAGTTGCTCGGGTGTTTGCTTGTCCATGAAACAGAGCAAGGCCGCATGTCCGGCTGGATCGTTGAGACGGAAGCCTATCTGGGCATTCGCGATCAAGCGGCACATAGCTATGGGGGCAGGAAGACGAAAAGGAATGAGGTCATGTACAGAAAGCCAGGCACAATCTATGTCTATCAAATGCATACCCATGCCATGCTGAACATCATCACGCAAGCTGAAGGCGTTCCGGAGGGGATACTGATTCGGGCCATTGAACCATTCGAAGGGATTGAGCTCATGCTTCAGAACCGGCCTAAAAAAGGTTTTTTGCTGACGAACGGCCCCGGAAAGCTGACGGAAGCCATGAATATAACGATGAAGGAGAATGGTGGCTCCATTTTTGGATCCGGTCTATTCATCGCTGAACAACGTCGCAGAATCCCTAACGAGGTTGTAGCCACTCCAAGGATCGGCATCCCCGATAAAGGCGAATGGACCCATGAACCCTTGCGCTACGTTGTGGCCAACAACCCTTATGTTTCCAAACGGTTCGGCAAGATAACGGAAAATCATGGTTGGAAGACGTGATGGGGAGGGGATAGGCATGGACAGCGATATGGTCAGCTTGATAAAACTGAAATTGGAAGAGCAGCATCTGCCATGCGAATGGCGTTTGGAGTGGCATAAGACGTTCCATACGGTGGAAATTGTGTTATTATTAGAAGTCGTCCATCCTCCGGATAATACTTTGTGGGATAAGCATGGGAGCACGAATTATGAGGATACGTTCATTTTCGAAGATTCCATATTGCTTTACGATCGGCAAAATTCAAAAATACGGACGGATGAATACTTGGCGAGTGTCCCTTTTGATCGAAAGAAGGGAATACAAGGCGGCTTAGTGGATACGCTCGTCAAAAATATACGCTTGACCGTCAATGCAGCCAACAACGAACTGCGCGACTTCCTTATGGATAGAGGGGAGCCCCTGTTTGAGATGCACTGGAATGAACAAAATTTTCTTGCTAGCCTGGATACCTTAAAAAAAATCGGTAGATACGATGAAACTTACTATCGGTATCCTAAATATTAATAGAATGGAGATTGAACATGGAGTGGAATGAAATAAAGGTGGAAACAGCGACAGAAGCGGTCGAAGCTGTTTCGAATATTTTGCTTGAGGCAGGCGCGAAAGGCGTTGCCATCGAGGATGAATGGGATTTCGTCAATCTGCAGGATGACGGTTTCGGCCAAATAAAAGAAGAAAGGGAACTGCCTGGCGAGGATAGCCCTGTCTATGTGCTGGCTTATTATCCCAATAATGAAACGTTCCAGGATACTGTGCTGTACATCAGAGGACAGCTGAAGCAACTGGAGAAATTTGACCTTAAAATAGGCAAAAATGAATTGAAAATAAATCAGGTCAAAGAGGAAGATTG
Source organism: Trichococcus palustris (assembly GCF_900114465.1). Lineage (GTDB taxonomy): Bacteria > Bacillota > Bacilli > Lactobacillales > Aerococcaceae > Trichococcus > Trichococcus palustris. The sequence goes on from NZ_FOTD01000005.1 coordinate 92,542, forward strand.
GGAGAACTCGTGGAAAGCGTATTTCCATCCGATCAGAATCACCCGCTATCTGACCATTGTTCCTTTCTGGGAAGACTACACCCCTGCTGATGAGCGTGAACTGCTTATCCAATTGGACCCGGGGATGGCATTCGGAACCGGGACGCATCCGACGACCAGGCTATCACTGGAAGCATTGGAAGCAGTCATGCGCGGTGGTGAAAAAATCATCGATGTAGGCACCGGGTCAGGAGTCCTAAGCATTGCAGCGAAAGCGATGGGGGCAAAAACGGTCCATGCTTATGACATTGATGAAATAGCGACGCGTGTTTCTAAAGAAAATATCGCCTACAATGCCTATGCAGCGGATGTCATCGTGAAAGAAAACAACCTGCTCGTCGGTATCGAAAATCAGGAAGCGGACATCATCGTTGCGAATATTCTTGCCGAGATTTTGGTGAAACTGATTCCGGATGCCTGGGACAACCTTAAGGACGATGGCTATTTTATCCTATCCGGCATCATCGATACCAAAAGGGATGAGCTTTTAGAAGCGTTATACAGCCAAGGCTTCGAGGTTGAACAGACAAAGCAGATGAAGGATTGGGTATGTTTGATCTGCAAAAAAGCGACGGAGGATTAACAGATGCAAAGATATATCATTCCTCCTGTTTCGGCAGATTACCGGGAAGAACCGCTCCGGTTGACTGACGACCTGTTCCATCACATGATCCATGTGATGCGGATGAAGCAGGAAAATCGCGTGTATTTGGCGGATTCCACCGGGATTTCGTTTATCGCTGAAATCACGGACATCGCCAACGATACGGTAACGTTAAAGTGGGTGGAAGATGAAGGGAAATCAACGGAGATGCCTGTCCAAGTGACAATCGCCTGCGGTTTGCCGAAGGGTGATAAATTGGAATTCATCGTCCAAAAAGGGACGGAATTGGGGGCACATGCCTTCATCCCCTTCGCCGCAAAAAATTCCGTCGTCAAATGGACACCGGATAAAAGTGCAAAGAAACAGCAACGGCTGCAAAAAATCGCAAAAGAGGCAACCGAACAATCCCATCGTCAGATAGAACCAACAGTGCTTCCTGTCCAGACGCTGAAAGAGTTGTTGGCTGAGGCTAAAAAATATACCCATGTGTTGATCGCCTACGAAGAGGATGCTAAGTCGGGGGAATCCAGCGCATTGGTTGAGACGTTATCCTCCATCCGCAAAGGGGATACCCTTCTGTTCGTGTTCGGACCCGAGGGCGGTTTTGCGCCGGAGGAAGTGGAACAATTTTTACAAGCAGGATGCAAGAGCTGCGCTTTAGGCCCCCGCATCCTGCGTGCCGAAACGGCGCCGCTCTATGCATTATCAGCTGTATCCTATCAAATAGAACTAAGAAATGGAGTGAAAGAAAATGATTGAAAAAATGAACAAATATATCGACCACACTTTACTGAAAACGGACGCTACCGAAGAAAACATAAAGGCTCTATGCGAAGAAGCGAAAGAATATGACTTTATGTCGGTTTGCATCCAGCCTTTCTGGGTGAAGAAAGCGGAAGCTTTTCTGACTGGTTCTAACGTCAAAGTCTGCACAGTCATCGGTTTTCCGCAAGGAGCCAATACAGCGGAAGTAAAAACTTTCGAAGCAAAACAAGCTGTACAAAACGGTGCAGACGAAGTGGACATGGTGATCAACATCGGCGCTATGAAGAGCAAGGATTACCAAACGGTCGAACATGAAATCACAGCTGTGGTTGAAGCGGTTAAAGGGCAGGCGTTAGTGAAAGTCATCATTGAGACTTGTCTTTTGACGGACGAAGAAAAAGTGATTGCTTGCCAATTATCCCAAAAAGCCGGGGCTGATTTCGTCAAGACTTCAACCGGCTTCTCTACCGGGGGGGCAACGTTGGAAGATATAAAATTAATGCGTAAAACGGTAGGGCCGGTTATGGGCGTAAAAGCGAGCGGAGGGGTTCGTACTTATGCGGATGCTCTTCATTTCATCGCTGCAGGGGCGACCCGTTTAGGCACTTCAAGCGGCAAAAAGATTATTGAAGGCTGGCTTTCTGAAAAATAATCGTTAAATAAGTAACTAAGCTGCATGCTGAATGGCATACAATCATCAAAAAATCTTGATGGTCCTTCGGGGATCCATTAAGATTTTTTGTCTTTCCCGAACCGGTGGCTGATGCCTAGGGCCAAAATGCGCCGGAAAATGACGGGCGATCGGGGTGTTTTCTATTGGGGTGACAGTGTTTTTCCGAAAACGAGCAATCCACAATACTGTTGGCGTATCGCGTGAATATAAAGTATAATGTATAGAAATACATTCACTTTTTTTTGCATGAATATATAATCCGAATTTTCGGCTTTCCGATGGCAACTGCAGAAAGGCGATAATAAACAAATACACGACGATAGATAGGAGTGACAAGATGCCGAAAATTAAAACCTATTCACCCGAAGAGGTTGTTCAGCTATGCGCGGAATATATGAATGAGTCCCACGTGGCATTTGTCCAAAAAGCATGTGATTTCGCCAGGAAAGCGCACAGCGGACAGATGCGGAAGTCCGGCGAAGAATATTTTATACACCCGACGCAAGTCGCAGCGATTTTGGCTGATTTAAGACTCGATCCGGAAACGATTGCGACAGGCTTTTTGCATGACGTCGTGGAAGACACGGAATACACACTGGCGGACATTGAACGGGAATTTTCGAAAACAGTGGCTATTCTTGTGGACGGCGTCACAAAGTTAGGTAAAATCAAATATCAATCCCACGAAGAACAACAAGCGGAAAACCATCGGAAGATGCTTCTGGCGATGGCGAAAGATCTACGGATCATCATGGTGAAACTTGCCGATAGGCTCCACAACATGCGCACCTTAAAATTCCACAAACCGGAGAAGCAGCGGATCATAGCCAACGAAACATTGGAGATATACGCGCCTTTAGCTCATCGCTTAGGGATGAACAGGATCAAATGGGAACTGGAGGATACCTCGCTCAGATACTTGAACCCGCAGCAATATTACCGGATTGTCCATTTGATGAACAGCAAACGGGATGAGCGCGAAAATTACATCAAGGACACGATCGGCAAGATCAAGGACTCGATCGATGAACTGGAAATAGAAGCCGATATCAGCGGCAGGCCAAAACATATCTATTCCATCTTCCGTAAAATGAAAGACCAAAAGAAACAATTCAATGAAATCTATGATTTATTGGCGATCCGCGTCATCGTTCATTCCATCAAGGACTGCTATGCCGTATTGGGAGCTATCCATACGAAATGGAAGCCGATGCCGGGCAGGTTCAAGGATTATATCGCCATGCCTAAAGCGAACATGTACCAGTCGTTGCATACAACCGTCATCGGTACGCATGGCACTCCGGTAGAGATTCAGATCAGAACCTTGGAAATGCATCAAGTAGCCGAATACGGGGTAGCTGCTCACTGGGCGTATAAAGAAGGCGTCACTAAGAAGATCGAACCGGATAAAATGCAGCACCAGATTGATTGGTTCAGGGATCTGATCGACCTACAGGATGATTCCCGCAATGCCAGTGAATTTGTGGAGAGCGTAAAGGAAGACATCTTCAAAGACAAAGTGTATGTTTTCACTCCGAAAGGGGACGTTGTCGAATTGCCTTCCGGAGCTGGCCCTCTGGATTTTGCCTACAACATCCACACCGAAATCGGAAACAAAACAATCGGCGCAAAGGTGAACGGTAAAATCGTGCCATTGAACTACAAATTCCAAAATGGTGACATCATCGAAGTGATGACTTCCCCAAACTCATTCGGACCGAGCCGAGACTGGATAAATCTGGTTTCCACAAGCAAGGCCAAAAATAAAATCAAGCGCTACTTTAAACTGCAGGACCGGGATGAACATGTCATCAAAGGCAAAGAACATCTGGAAAAACAATTGCTCGAGATGGAATTTCCGCCAAAAGAGTATTTGACAAAAGCGGGCATCAAAGATGTTTTGAACCGTTTCAACGTCAACTCGGAAGATGATTTGTACGCTGCCATCGGATTTGGCGAGCTTTCTGCCTTTATCGTGGCCAATCGTTTGACCGAAAAGGCGCGCCGGGAAAGAGATCGGGCTAAAGCCGAGCAGCAGATGGACACCATCGAACAAAAAACGAAAAAAGATAATCCAAAAATGAAGATCCGCCATGAAGGCGGGGTCGTCATCCAGGGCGTCGATAACCTGTTGATCCGGATCAGCCATTGCTGCAATCCTGTTCCTGGCGATGAGATTGTAGGCTACATTACGAAAGGCCGGGGGATATCCGTCCATCGGAAAGACTGCCCGAATGTACAAGTAGCCGGAGAAGCCAGCAATCGTCTGATCGAAGTGGAATGGGAAGAGACCGGCATAACCAATATCGATTACGAAACGGAATTGACGGTCGAAGGTTATAACCGTTCCGGTTTGTTGAATGAAATTCTACATGTCGTCAACACCATGACCAAAAATTTAAGCAACATAAACGGAAAAGTGGATCAAAATAAAATCGCCGTCATCACGCTTAAAATCGGCATCCAAAATTTAAGCCAGCTTGATAAAATCGTCGATAAAATCAAAAATATACCTGATGTTTACACAGTCAGGAGGGTGTCTTCTTGATGGCATCCAGAAAGCGAGGGGAACGATGCGCGTCGTCATTCAAAAAGTAACGGAAGCATCCGTGTCCGTTGAGGGGGAAATCATCGGTGGAATCGGAACAGGATTTATGCTGTTGGTCGGCATCGGCAAAGAGGATACTGAAGAAGACGTGGATTACATGGTCAGAAAAGTATCCAATCTGAGGGTCTTCGAAGACGCGGAAGGCAGAATGAATCTGTCTTTAAAAGATGTCAACGGCGCCATCCTCTCCATCTCCCAATTCACTTTGTTGGCAAACACAAAAAAAGGCAATCGTCCAAGCTTTATCGAGGCTGCAGACCCCGAAGCGGGAGAAGCGTACTACCAATTGTTTAACCAAAAGATGTGTGCGCTTGGCTACCGTGTAGAGACCGGCAAATTTGGAGCGCATATGGATGTGCGGTTGAATAATTCAGGACCGGTGACGATCCTGATCGACAGCAAAAACAAGTGAGTTCTTCGCGGTGCCTGCCGATAAAGTCGTATCCACAATTCAAAGTGGGAAAATAAATAAGAAAACCGTATTAAAATGGAAGGTCAAATCCATTTTAATACGGTTTTCTTTAACGAATTGGAGGTTGTTTTTTATTCAGAGTAAAAATATTTCACTTTTTTAGCATCCTCTTCTTCGTGAACGCTCTTTTTCTGAAAACACAAAGGCTGCCTCACTTCAGAGACAGCCTTTGTGCGTTTATTTATCGGATTATTGGAAGTAATCGGTCAATGCTTGATAGACGCTCTCCGCTACCAATGAGCGGTAATAATCTGAATTGAAGGTTTTAACATCGGCATCATTATTCATGTAACCCAGTTCCAATAATAGGGCAGGTTGTGTGTTTTCCCTGATGACGAGGAAATCACCGAATTTGGTGCCGTTATTTTGAAGCGGTAAGTCAGAGCCCAGATGCTTGCTCACCAGGTTTGCCAACGGAATGTCATTGTCAGAGTAGTAATAGGTGGTGAATCCGGTGCCGCCGGTTCCTGCCGCTGTAGAATCGAAATGGAAACTGATGAACAAGTCTGCATTCGATGAATTGCTTAAAGCTGCCCGGTTTTTCAAGGTGACATATTCATCCGTGGTTCTTGTCATCAAAACATTCGCTCCTGCTTCGCGCAATTTCGCGGCAACTGCTTCAGCGGTTGAAAGGGTAACTTCTTTTTCATATAAGTAAGTCCCTTCGGCACCGGGGTCTTCCCCGCCATGACCGGGATCGATTACGATCGTTGCTTCAGCCAATGTAGTTGTGGAGGTAGCGGTCGCAGTCGTTTTCGAACTTCCGGTTTTTTGGACCAGCCAAGAAGCAACATAGCCTTTTTTGCCGTCGTTGCCATTGATCAGATAAAAATCTCCTTCTTGACCCAATAAATTAAAGGTTTGATCTTTTTCTGCCACAAACAACACATCGCTGGTCGAGGTTGGGCCGCTGCGTACGTTGACGCCATCCAGCGTCACGACAACGGTAGAACCGGCTGTTTCGGCGGGTGCAGCAGCGGTTGTATTGGCTGTTTCCGGGGCAACCTCGATGGTGCCTGGGGAAATTTCAATCAGATCGGATTGCATCCAACCAACTTTGTTGTTGAATGCAACCTGGCTCCAACCGTTTTCTTCATATAGAAGGGCGAATTTTTCGCCGGCTGCCGCACTGCCTATCACTTCCGCGGATTCTGAGTTCTCGGCACGAACATTGATGGATGGAGCAATGACCGTCGCCAGCAAATCGGAAGTCGCTGCGACTTCCGTATTATTTATCAGCCAACTGGCTACCCAACCAATCCGGCCGTCGGATAAGCGCACTTTGTACCATTCGTTTTTTTCTGATAAGACGTTCACGGAAGAGCCGCCCTGCACCTGTGTCATAATGTCGTAGGACAATCCCGGCCCCATCCGCACATTGACCACAGTGGCTGATATGCTTACGTTTGTGTAATTTGCCAATGCCACGGCGCCAAACGAGCCTAAACCAATAAATAATAATACAAGGGTAATAAAGAAAATATGTTTATTCATTGCAATATTTTTCAATGGTTCACCTCCGTCTCTTCTATTTGTGTGTCAAAAGCGGAAAGCTCCGCTAAGTACAATCTTCTTATTATTATAGCAAAAGTTGATTCAATAATGCAAAGCCTTTTCATATATACTTTTAGGAGTTAGGCGAGAACCCTCGTGACTTTAGTCGTGAGATGAATCGCCGTTCGGGATTAGGGGTGCCTCAGGCACCTCAAAGCCCGATATATGACTTTCGAACATTCATTATTAACCTTAATTTAATAAAGCTTAAATAATAACGTATGATTTGTAAAAACGAACATACTTTCGTATGCTGTTCTTGTGAGGTGATTACGTTGGCAGAAGTCAAACACGGTCGAGGTTATGCCTATTCCTTGCAGCTCCATTCGGTTTGGTGTGTGAAGTACAGACGTAAAGTTCTAGTAAAACAAGTAGAACAATCACTCAAACAAATCGTACGAGACATCTGTGCTGCACAAGGGATTGAAGTGGAAGAAATGGAAATGGATAAAGACCATATCCACCTTCTCATTTCAATGAAACCGCAACACTATATACCATCAGTAGTTTAAACGTTCAAAGGTCAATCAGCAAGACGACTGTTCAAGTTGCACCCCAAAATAAAGGAATACTTATGGGGTGGACACATGTGGAATCCTAGTTATTTGATTGCGACAGTCAGCGAAAATACTGAGGAACAGGTACGGAAATACATCCAAAGCCAACTACAAAACTGATAGGAGGTGAAACCAATGCCAGTAGAAACAGTCCATCGTGGTTATGTGTATAGCGGAACGCCAACATCTGATGAAATAGAAAGCTACTTCTTTCAATGTTTTGGCGCAGATCGCTTGATGTACAACCTTCATACCGCTCACTTATATGAGTATCTTGAAAAGAATGGCTACACCATCGGTGACAAATTACCTACTTTCAAAGAAATGGGTATGCCGACCGTCAAAGAATTCAAGCAAACGCATGTGAATGAGGAAGGCGACGCGTACCTTTATGAAGTGGATGCATTCGCTTCGAACGAAGCGAAACAGCATTTCAAGAAAGCAATCTCCACATTCAACAAGAATGCGTTCAAAGGACAATTCAAGAAGTCTGCACTGAAACGTCAAAAAACGCTTGGGATTGAGCCTACTTTCCGCGACCTTAAGGGAATGCCGAAATTCCATTCTCGTAAGAACAGTAAGCTGAGTTATACTACATTCAACCAAAATGACAATATCTTTATTGATGAGAACAAAGTTCTCCATCTTCCAACTGCCAGAAAGAGTAAGTTGTCGGAAGTAACCATCACATTGAATACACATCGTCCCTTACCAAAGGGCAGTTGTATCAAGCATGTTACGGTAACAACGAACTCTCAAGGGAAGTTCGAAGTATCCATCACTGTTGCGTTTGAAATGGTAGTCGAAAGCATTGGGATCCCCGCTGTTGAACGTATTCTTGGACTAGATTACTCACAAGCCAATTTCTTCGTAGACAGTGAAGGTAAGAAAGCCAATTACCCGCACTACTATCGAATTATGGAAGAGTGCCTGGCAAAAGAACAGCGTAAACTATCCCGCATGGTACAAGGTTCTAACCGATGGGAACGTCAACGTTTGGTAGTAGCGAAACTTAATACGAAAGTTGTGAACCAACGGAAAGACTGGCTCCATAAGAAGGCTTATGCCCTCGCAAATCGTTATGATATGGTTGTGGTGGAAGACCTTGACCTTCGTGCAATCGGACAAACCTTGAAGTTGGCGAAGAACCAACAAGATAATGGGTTCGGTAACTTCCGCCTGTATCTCAAGTACAAACTTGAACAACAAGGGAAGTATTTTGTAAAAACACCGAAAATCTTCGCTTCAACACAAATCTGTTCTGATTGTGGCGTGAAAAATACAGCCCTCAAGGGCGATATTTCCACGCGTGAATGGACGTGTGATCATTGTCATGAATGGCACGACAGAGACCATAACGCTGGGCTGAACCTACGCAATTATGGTATCCGTTGGATTGATGAAGTATTGTTGGCACCACCATTGGTGGCTGCTTTACCATAGAAACAGGTTTGCTTGGTACCTGACAGTTCCTCTCGCTAGGATGAAAGGGCGTGTCACTGGATGCGTAGTCCGCTGTATATAAACCAGAGCTTCGCAAGAGGCTCACAAGCCTGCGACTTTCTTTTCGGAGAAAAGTTCACCGTGGGTGAAAGTCATGGGTTGTTGACAAGATAAAATTTAAAGGGTGAAAAGGCTGCCAAAAAGAAACGGACTTGACATTTCATTTCGTATCTTGTATCTTTAAAGAAATTATAGAAGTCCAGTGAAGATCGAAGTAGGATAGGCGAATTTGTATCAGAGAGAATTGTCCAGGCTGCAAACAATTCCAAATGGTTTATTTGAAAGACAGGTTGGAGGATTAATAGTGCAAAGCTATTACGTTACGAACGTTACTCGTCAAAGGAAAGCGAATGCTTTCGAATAAAGGTGGCACCACGTCTAACTATCGTCCTTTTCCATTATGGAAAGAGGGCTATTTTTTTGGCTATTTTTATGTAATCCATTGAAACTGAACACTAAGGAGAGAATACGAATGATACAAAAGCCTAAAGGAACTGCTGATATCTTTTTACAAGATGCAGAAATTTGGCAATACGTTGAAGAAACTGCCCGTATACTGATGCATGACTATCAGTTCAGCGAAATACGGACGCCGATGTTTGAAAGTTATGAACTATTTTCAAGGGGAGTGGGGGACACGAGCGATATCGTCTCGAAGGAAATGTACGACTTCTTCGATAAAGGGGATCGCCATATCGCCTTAAAACCCGAAGGGACGGCTCCCGTTGTCCGCGCCTACGTTGAGAACAAATTGTTTGGGCCTGAATATCCAAAACCGTTAAAGGTCTACTATCTTAGCCCGATGTTCCGCTATGAAAGACCGCAAGGCGGAAGAATGCGCCAATTCCACCAATTGGGAGTGGAAGTATTCGGAAGCACGAATCCTGCAACGGATGTAGAAACCATCGCATTGGCATGGGACGTTTTAAAAGAAATCGGGTTGACTGACTTGAAGCTTGTCATCAATTCATTAGGCAAAACAGCCGACCGCATCCGCTACCGCGAAGCGCTCATCGCTTATCTGGAGCCATTCCATGATGAGCTCAGCAACGATTCACAGACGCGTCTGCACAAAAATCCTTTGCGTGTATTGGATAGCAAAGATAAACGCGACAAAGAAATCGTGGCAAATGCGCCTAGTATTTTAGAGTTCCTATCAGAAGAATCGAAGAAACATTTTGAAGACGTGCAACAATTATTGAACGCTTTGGAAATTCCTTTCTCAATCAACAGCAATATGGTCCGGGGTTTGGACTATTACCAAGATACCATTTTCGAAATCATGACATCGTCTGCTGTCTTCGGCGCGGAAACGACCGTTTGTGGCGGGGGACGCTATGACGGTTTGGTGGAAGAAATCGGCGGACCTGATGTTCCAGGGTTCGGCTTCGGCATGGGATTGGAAAGATTGGTCCTGTTGATGAAAGACCAACACGTGGAAATTCCTGATTTGACCGAATTGGATGTTTATGTGGTGGGGTTAGGCGAAGAAACGAATGTCGAAACGCTGAAGTTGGTTCAAAATGCCCGCCAATCCGGATTCTCGGCTGACCGCGACTTCCTGGACCGCAAGGCAAAAGCGCAATTCAAAACAGCCGCTAAAAATGGTGCAAAAGTCGTCATGACAATAGGCGAAGAAGAGCTGAGCAAACAACAAGTACAATTCAAAGTGATGGCTACAGGGAAAGAGGTTACCTTGCCGTTAGCGGAAGTCTATGCTGATTTTGAAAAGGTCTATAACCTACAGGCATCAGACATGACTGCATTCAATGAATTTTTTGGCAAAGAAAACTAGATAAAACAGAAGAGGTTGGGGAAAATGGAAAGAAGAACAGAGTACTGCGGTTTATTATCAGAAAAATATGTCGGCCAAACGGTTGTCGTTGACGGTTGGGTCAATAAAAGAAGAGATTTGGGCGGATTGATCTTCATCCACCTGCGCGACCGCGAAGGGATCATTCAAGTCGTTTTCAATACGGACTTCAACGAAGAGGCTTTCCACCTTGCGGAGTCTGTCCGCGGAGAATATGTGCTGCAAGTGAAAGGGAAAGTTGTTCTTCGTGAAGAGAACCAAATCAACCCTAACATCGGAACAGGCACTATCGAAATCGAAGCCGAATCAGTGGAAATTTTGGCGAAAGCAAAAACACCGCCGTTCTATATCGAAGATGCTGTGAATGTATCCGATGAATTGCGTTTGAAGTACCGCTACATCGACTTAAGAAGAGACAAAATGATGCACAACATGAAAATCCGTCACCAAACGACGCGCACAGTCCGCAATTATCTGGACGATTTGGGCTTCATGGATATCGAAACACCTTATCTAACCAAATCAACCCCTGAAGGCGCACGCGACTATGTCGTTCCATCACGCGTCCACCAAGGTGAGTTCTATGCTTTGCCGCAATCCCCGCAACTGTTTAAACAGATGTTGATGGGCGCTGGCTTTGACCGTTATTACCAAATCGTCCGCTGCTTCCGTGACGAAGATCTGCGCGGCGACAGACAACCTGAATTTACGCAAATTGACGTCGAAACAAGCTTCTTGTCCGCTGAGGAAATCCAAGAAACGACAGAAGGCATGCTCCAAAAAGTGATGAAGGATGTACTAGGAAAAGAAATCACAGCACCATTCCCACGCATCTCTTATGATGAAGCGATGAATCGCTTCGGCAGCGACAAACCGGACGTCCGCTTCGGCCTGGAATTGATCGACCTGAATGAATTTGCCAAAACAGCCTCTTTTAATGTCTTCAAATCGGTCAGCGAAAAAGGCGGACAAGTAAGAGGGCTGAACGTGAAAGGGAAAGCCGATGCGTATTCCCGTAAAGACATGGACGGTTTGACCGATTATGTAAAACAATACGGCGCTAAAGGCCTTGCTTGGATGAAGGTTGAAGAAGACGGCTTGAAGGGTGCGGTCGCTAAATTCTTTACCGAAGACGGCGATGCGTTGATAAAGGCGATGGATGCTGAACCGGGCGACTTGTTGGTATTCGTAGCAGATAAAAAAGAAGTTGTCTATCAAGCGTTAGGAGAATTACGCCTGAAATTCGGACGTGATCTAGACTTGATCGATCACTCCCAATTCGCGTTCTTGTGGGTTGTTGATTGGCCATTGCTTGAATATGATGAAGACGCAAAACGATATGTTGCTATGCACCATCCGTTTACGCGTCCGAACGATGAGGATGTCGCCAAATTAGCGGAACATCCAGAACAAGTATATGCGCAAGCATACGATATCGTGTTGAACGGTTATGAAATCGGCGGCGGTTCCCTGAGAATCCACACAAGGGAAGTACAAGAGCAAATGTTCGCAGCGCTTGGCTTCACAAAAGAAGAGGCGGAGAGCCAATTCGGATTCTTGTTGGATGCTTTGGATTACGGATTCCCGCCGCATGGGGGCATCGCACTAGGATTGGATCGCTTGGTTATGCTGCTTGCCGGCGAATCAAACATCCGTGAAGTCATTGCTTTCCCTAAAAACGGCAAAGCCTTTGATCCTCTTACAAGCGCACCAAGCGAAATCAGCACTGCCCAATTGAAAGAACTGAGCTTGAAGATTTCTTCGCTGGACTAAGGTACGTATCGTGCCAGCGGGAAACAGTCTTTATGATACAATAAACGTATCATAAAGACTGTTTTTTTGTTCCGGGAGGGATTTCCTGCCGGTCGGGAAGAGCAGGTCGTGAAAATAATTTATTCGCAAAGGGTGACAGTATGTTAAAGATAGGTTCACACGTTTCAATGGCAGGAAAGAAAATGCTCTTGGGGTCTGCTGAAGAGGCAGCATCGTATGGTTCTTCTGTATTCATGATCTATACAGGGGCGCCGCAAAATACAAGAAGAAAAAGCATCAATGACATGAATATTCCGGAAGGGATGGACTTCATGGCGAAAAACGGGTTGGTTGAATTGGTTGTCCATGCCCCTTATATCATCAATTTGGCCAATACGACAAAGCCGGAACATTTCGGCTTTGCCGTCGAATTTTTACGCGCTGAAATTGTCAGGGCGCAGGCATTGGGAGCGAGGCAGATTACGCTGCATCCGGGGGCGCATGTAGGCGCTGGTGCTGACATAGGTATCCAACAAATCATCAGAGGCTTGAACGAAGTGTTGGAACCCGCTCAGACAGCCCAGATTGCATTGGAAACAATGGCAGGAAAAGGCACCGAAATCGGGCGTTCTTTCGAGGAGTTGGCTGCCATCATTGACGGGGTGACGTATAACGACAAATTATCGGTGACGCTGGATACGTGCCATACGAACGATTCGGGTTATGATGTCAAAAATGATTTTGACGGTGTACTTGCCGAGTTCGATAAAATAATCGGTTTGGATAGATTGAAGGTTGTCCATATCAATGACTCCAAAAATGAAAAAGGTGCGGGCAAAGACCGACATGCCAATATCGGTTATGGTAGCATCGGTTTTGATGCGCTGAATTATATTGTCCACCATCCGCAATTGGCGGCACTTCCAAAAATTTTGGAGACGCCATACGTCGGGGAAGACAAGAAAAATCAAAAGCCGCCGTATAAGTTCGAACTGGATATGTTCAAAGCGCAAACGTTTAATCCGAATTTATTGGCAGATATTTTGAATCAATAGATACATCCGAGGACGGATGCAATCGGGTTTGGAATGAAGGATAATAGGGAATAGCAGCAAATAGAATGGTTGAGGGAGAGGGTTATTCATGAAAGGTTGGTTGAAGGTTGTTATCGGCATTGTCATCGCTATTACGTTGTTGGGTATACCGATGGTCAGTTCCTATAACTCATTGGTGACGGAGGAGAGCAATGTCACTGTCCAATGGGCAAACGTCGAGTCGAAATTGCAGAGGCGTTATGATTTGATCCCTAATTTGGTCGAATCGGTGAAGGGGGCAATGGAACAAGAGCAAGCGGTGTTCGGGGCGATCGCGGATGCCCGGGCGAAAATCGGCAGTGCCGGCACGGCGGAAGAGCAGGTGGCAGCCAGCAATGAAATGGAATCTGCCATTTCACGCTTATTGGTGGTCGTCGAAAATTATCCTGATTTGAAGTCGAATGAACAGGTAACCGCTCTGATGGACGAGTTGGCGGGGACCGAAAACCGCATTTCTGTAGAAAGGGACCGCTACAATGAGGCAGTCCAAAGCTATAACAACAAGGTGAAAAGATTCCCGGGTTCCATCATGGCAAGGATATTCGGATTTGATGAAAAATCATATTTTGAAGCTGTCAGCGGAGCTGAGACGGCACCAAGTGTGGACTTAAATACATCTAGCGAGAAATGATAAGGAGCTGAGGCGATTTTGCTTCTATTGAAAGAGAAAACGCTCAGAAGAGCCGTCTATGTGATGAGCGTAATCCTATGCTTCTTCACTTTTGCCAAACCGGTTTTTGCGCAAGTTCTCCCGGAGGCATCATCCGATTTCTACGTCTATGATCCGTCGGGAACCTTATCCCAAGAGACGAAAGATTTCATTATGAGCGTGAATGAGCAGTATGGATTGACCGAGGAAAAACCGCAGGTGGTTGTGGCCGTAGTGGATTCGCTCCAAGGCGAAACCATCGAGCAATATTCTGTGGACCTTTTTAAAAAATGGAGGATCGGGAATGGGGCCCTTGACAACGGCGTTCTGATCCTGCTTGCGTTGAAAGAAAGGGAAGTCCGTTTTGAAGTCGGTTACGGGTTGGAAGGCGCCTTGACGGACAGCAGAACCGGAAAGATTTTGGATAATAACCTCAGTTATCTGTCGGCCAATGATTTTGATAATGGGCTGAAGGGGATTTTCACAGAGACTGCCTACGTAGTGAATGAGGAGTATCATTACGACAACGATGTCATCTTTTCAGGATATCCTGTCGACGTTAACCAATATGAGAGCCAAAATGGATCGACTTTCCTATCGCTGATTTTCCGTATCGTTCTCTTCCTGATCATCCTGTCGTTCTTTGTTGGCGGTCGGGGTGGACGTGGTGGGCGCGGCGGTGGCATGAACCCATTATGGTGGCTGTTGTTGGGTGGCGGCGGAAACAATAGCGGCGGCGGTTTTGGCGGCGGCGGCTTCGGTGGGGGTGGCGGCTTTGGCGGAGGCGGCGGTTCTTCAGGCGGAGGCGGCTCCAGCAGAGGGTTTTAGCAAAGTGCGAAACAAAAAAAGAAGGATCTGGGCTGTCAACCCAAATCCTTCTTTTTGTTTTGCATGAAGCAATGATTCACTCACGGAATGATCGATGTATCCGAGGTTTTGATGTTGCTCATGATGATTGCGGCAGTCTCTTCAATCGAGCGCTTGGAAACATTGATGATGATGCAGCCGATTTTGTTGTACAGATCATAGGCGTATTCCAGTTCAGCGCGAATCCGATCCATGTCAGAATAGATGGTGTCCGGAGACAAGCCGTATGCGATCATGCGTTCCTTCCGGAAATTATTCAGCACTTCCGGGTCATTCGTTAAGCCGACAATTTTTTTCGGATCAACTTGCCAAATTTCATCAGGGATAGCCGCTTCGGGCATAACGGGCAGATTAGCGACCTTTATATTTTTATTCGCCAGGAACATGGAAAGGGGCGTTTTTGATGTGCGCGATACGCCCAGCAAAACCAAGTCAGCATCAAGGAAGCCCTTTGGATCTTTCCCGTCATCGTATTTGACGGCAAATTCGATGGCGCTGATACGGTTGAAATATTCATCATCCAGGCGATGCAAAGCACCTGGCCGCTTGAGCGGTTGTTCCCCCGTAGCGGCCGCAATATCCTGCACGAGTGTTTTCAAGATGTTGTAGCAAGGGATTCCTTCTTCCCGGCAAAACTGCGCCGTCAGCTCGCTTAAATCGTCAACGACTAAAGTATGGATAACCGAACCTTTCAGTTCCTTTGCTTTCCGTAAGATGGGGTTTAAATCCTCAATGGTGCGGACGAACGGATAGTGATGCATGTGTACAGACACGGCCGGAAATTGTGCGAGGACGGCTTGGAGCACCTTCCTTGCGGTATCGCCTACGGAATCTGAAATGATAAAAAAATCAAGCTCTTTTGAATCCATATTAATCAATCCTTCCTGAAACTTTAAGGTTGCATTCTTCCTAATAATATACTATAGTCTCAATAGAATTCATAGTGGGATGGAGGGAAAACGTTGGCGACGGATACTGTAAGTGAAGCTTTGAGCCTGTTGAAAAAGAAGGGCTACAAATACACTAAAAAAAGACAAGACATCATCACCGTCTTCGCTGATGAGAATCGTTACCTGTCTGCCAAAGCGGTACAGCAGAAGTTGGGGGAAAAATACCCTGCACTCAGCTATGATACGATTTATCGCAATCTATACACTTTCGTGGATGTTGGGATTCTGGAAGAGACGGAATTGAACAATGAAAAATTATTCAGAATCACCTGTTTGGCTCAAGGCCATCACCACCATCATTTCATCTGTCAAAAATGCGGAAGGACCATACCGTTGGAAATGTGTCCGATGGATTTCTTTGAGCAACAATTGGAAGGGTGCCAAATCGTTTCGCATCGATTCGAAATATTTGGCATCTGCAAAAATTGCCTGGCTGCCCAGCAGTAAAAGCGGCGATTTTCCGCAGAAAAATTGGCCTGGAATGAACGTGGAGCAGGCTAGGGTTTAAAATTTTCCATTTCTTTATTTTTATTCAAATAAGGGATTGCAATTGAGTGTCCCTATGATATAATATCAAAAGAACAATTTCATTTTGATATGATACAATTTTCAAAAGGGAACCGTTACTTTTAATGCTCGGAGGGAGGGAATAGTTAATGTCAAAAACAGTTGTTCGTAAAAACGAATCTCTTGATGATGCTCTTCGTCGCTTTAAACGTACTGTTTCAAAAACTGGTACTTTACAAGATGCCCGTAAACATGAATTTTATGAAAAACCAAGTGTGAAACGCAAGAAGAAATCTGAAGCTGCAAGAAAACGTAAATTCTAGTAGACAGATCAGCACTGGTTGATAAATTCCCAGAAATGAATCGATAAAAATGGAATGATATCCGTATCATTCCATTTTTTGTTGTCCAGCAATGCCGAGTTCCGGCAATGGACGCAATAAATAGTTCCAACAGATAATCACCTTTATGATATACTATAGACAAATAACGGTAATGATAAAATCCCAATAAAGAGGAGTGTAGCTTGTTTGACCGATACAGTGAATAAAACAGAGAAAATTGAAATAGTGGATGCATCCGTTTTGCCCCAATTATTTGGCTCACAAGATAGCCATTTGATCATGATTGAAGATGCCTTACAGGTAGCCATTACGAGCCGCGGAATGAAAATCGAAATCACCGGCGAAAAAGCGGCAGTCGATAGCGCCGTTTCATTATTGAAGAAACTGTTGGAATTGATGTCCCGCGGTATTCATATTTCACAATCAGATATCGTCACAGCTATTAAAATGTCAGAACGTGGAAGCTTGGATTTTTTTATAAACTTATATGAAGAAGAAATCGGAAAAACCTATGCCGGCAAACCGATACGCGCAAAAAACTTCGGGCAAAGTCAATATTATCAAGCCGTAAAGAAAAAAGACGTCGTTTTTGGAATCGGCCCGGCCGGTACCGGGAAAACCTTTTTAGCCGTGGTGATGGCTGTGGAGGCTCTGAAAACCGGAAAGGTGAAGAAAATCATCTTGACAAGGCCAGCGGTTGAAGCCGGCGAAAACCTTGGCTTTTTACCGGGGGACCTGAAAGAAAAGGTTGATCCGTACTTGCGTCCAGTATATGACGCGCTTTACGCCATTTATGGCGTCGAACACACGACCCGACTGATGGATAGAGGGGTCATCGAAATTGCTCCCTTAGCTTATATGAGGGGACGCACGCTGGACGATGCCTTCATCATCCTGGATGAAGCGCAGAATACGACCGTGGCGCAGATGAAGATGTTTTTGACGCGTCTAGGATTCGGATCGAAGATGATCGTGAATGGAGACAAGACGCAAATCGATTTGCCGAAAGGCGTTTTATCCGGCTTGATAGATGCAGAAAGAAAATTGCAGCATATCCCCGAAATCGCCTTCGTTACGTTCGATGCGCATGATGTGGTACGCCATCCCGTCGTGGCAAGCATCATCCGAGCTTATGATGTGAAAGAACAACCCCATCAATCTATAGAAAAGTGAGAGAACAGTATGGAAATAGATATTTTTGATGAAACAGAATCAGTAAAAAAAGAACATGAAGAATTAGTCCATTCTTTGATCGTTTTTGCGGGTGATTATTTAAAATTAGCCGCAGATACGGAATGTTCCATTACTTTTGTAGACGATGAACGCATCCGCGAAATCAACCGCGAATACCGCAACAAAGACCAGGCGACAGATGTCATCAGCTTCGCTCTGAACGATGACATGGATGAAGATTTCCCCATCAACATGGACAGCATCGAAGGTGTTTTCCCGACTAATCTAGGTGATATTATCATTTCAACAGATAAAACAGCGGAGCAAGCAGCGGCTTATGGTCATAGTTTTGAACGTGAATTGGGCTTTTTGGCATTACACGGGTTCTTGCACTTAAATGGGTATGATCACATGACCGAAGAAGACGAAAAAGAAATGTTTGGTCTGCAGAAAGAGATATTGGATGCTTATGGACTTAAAAGAGACGAATAAAGAGAAAATGGATGCAATCGGCAAGAACCCTAATTTTTTAGCTTCCGTCAAGCATGCTTTGGATGGCATTCAAACTATCCTGAAGGAAGAACAGAACATGCGTTGCCATGCTTTGTTGGGGATTATTCCATTGCTGTTAGCTTGGTATTTTCAATGCAGTACCATTGAATGGATCATCATCATTTTCTGCATTTTTTTAGTAGTCATAATGGAGTTTCTGAATACGATATTCGAAAACGTGGTCGATTTGGTCACTGATTTTGAATTTCATCCTTTGGCGAAGAAGGCAAAAGATATTGCTGCTGGAGCCGTATTGGTTACAGCCTTATTTTCCATCGCCATTGCTTTGATCATCTTTTTGCCTAAATTCATCACTTTTTATTTTTAATCACATTAGAGGAGTTAGATATGAATAAACAAGAACATTTTAAATCAGGTTTTGTGTCCATCATCGGGAGACCGAACGTCGGCAAGTCGACTCTATTAAACCGCATCGTGGGCCAAAAGGTCGCCATCATGAGCGACGTCCCGCAAACGACAAGAAACAAAATACAGGGAGTGGTGACGACGGACGATTCCCAAATCGTATTCATCGATACACCCGGTATCCATAGACCGCTTACTCGCTTGAACGATTTCATGCTCCAAAGTGCCTACAGCACCTTCAATGAAGTCGATTTGGTCTTGTTCGTGGTGAATGCAGCCGAAAAACGCGGCGCCGGGGACAATTTCATCCTGGAAAAAATCAAAAACCTGCGTACGCCTAAATTCTTGATCATCAACAAAATCGATCAAGTAAAACCGGAGCAACTGCTGAAAATCATCACGGACTACACTTCCGACAATGAATTCAATGAAGTGGTTCCCATTTCCGCTGCGAACGGGTCAAACGTCAACGAAATGATGGAAACAATCAAAAAATACATCCCTGAGGGGCCGCAATACTATCCTAGCGATCAAGTGACCGATCATCCGGAATATTTTGTGGTAGCGGAATTCATCCGCGAGAAAATCCTGCAATTGACGAAAGAAGAGGTCCCGCATTCGGTAGCCGTTATGGTGGATTCCATGCAACGGAATGAAGACAATAAGGTGCACATCTATGCGACCATCATCGTCGATCGGGCCAGCCAAAAAGGCATCATCATCGGCAAAGGCGGCAAAATGTTGAAGGAAGTCGGCATCCGTGCCCGCAAGGACATCGAAGCGATGCTCGGGGATAAGATTTATCTGGAGTTATGGGTGAAGGTCCAAAAAGATTGGCGGGACAAACAAAGCAATCTGCAGGATTACGGCTACCGCCAAAAAGATTACGATTGATCGGATAATGGTTGGAAATGAGAGTTTGGGGCCTGCGTCCCAGACTCTTGTATTATTTCCGAGGAGATCGCGTGCTGAAGAAAGGGTGAAGTGTGATGGTGGAATATTACAATGAATTTGACGGCATCGTTTTATCTATCCGCAAGCATAGAGAAAAAGATGCATTGGTCAAAATATTTACCCGTGAACACGGAAAAAGGATGTTTTTCGTGAAGAACATCAAGAATCCTAACCATGCCCTCAAAGCGGCCTTGTTGCCTTTTACAAAAGCCACCTACCTAGGCAGAATCAAGGAGGATGGGCTCTGTTTCTTGCAGGACAGCCGGGACATTGAACATTTTTCAAAAATGCAGACGGATATCCACCTGAACGCCTATGCGACCTACTTGAACAATCTGGCGGATGCCGCCATCAATGACGGCATCGTCTCGCACGAACTTTACGATTTGCTCTATTCATGCCTCGAGGCGATCCAAAACGGCATGGATGCGGAAGTGGTCGTCAATATATTCGAAATGCGCGTCCTGAAGTTTTTTGGGGCCGATCCCCAGCTGCAAGCCTGCGCCGTTTGCCACAGCCAAGAAGAACCGTTTGATTTCTCCGTCAAATTTTCCGGGGTGCTTTGCCAGAAGCATTTTGGCGAGGATAACCGAAGGCAGCATGCCAATCCGGCCGCCATTCATTTTGCACGCATTTTTTTGCATGTTTCCCCCAAGCAAATTGCCAGTGTCCAAGTGAAACCGGAGACCAAGAAAGCACTTCGGGAATTCATCGACTTTCTGTATGAGGAATATGTGGGCATCCGTCTGAAGAGCAAGTCATTCATCGACGATATGTTCGAATGGGAGCAACAATTCCAGATTCCGGTCCGAAAGCCGGAGCAACCGGAAGAAGGGGAGAAAAGCTGAGGATTTCTCAATAATTGCTTGACAATGCTTGGAAACACGGCTAATATTGTGAATAGAATAAAATAGTTAACGTTGACGATAAGAGTACCTCTAGACATTTCTGGAAAGCGAATTTGGGACAGTGCGAGCCAATGCAGAAAGCTATTGCGGAAAGGCATATCCGAGTTATTGAATGAAGTGCTGGCCTATGCCAGAATTAGGGTGGAACCGCGAAAATATTCGTCCCTATGCTACAAGGAGACTTGTAACATAGGGACTTTTTTATTTGTAAAGGAGGAATAACAATGCAGTTTGATATGACTATACCAGCTTCAGCGTTTAAGGAAGGTTATTTGAAAGTCCTTTCTGCAGTGAAATTGAACGTCGTGATCGTTATGAAAAACGGCGCGGAAAATGTCAGCTTTGTTACAGATACGAAGCAAACGCAATATGATTTGCCCGTTTCTTTATCGGATGTGGATCATGTGGAAGTAACTTTGGTTCCTGGCGGCATATCCCCTTTTTATCCTATCGTTCAAGCACATTAATCAATCATTTCATTTAAAGGAGAGTTACGATGAAGAAGAAATTAACCGTTCAAAGAATGATCCAAGCTTTACAAAAGTATTGGGCAGACCAAGGCTGCCTACTGATGCAATCCTATGATACCGAAAAGGGTGCCGGCACCATGAGCCCGTATACTTTTTTGCGTGCCATTGGCCCAGAACCATGGAATGCGGCTTATGTTGAACCTTCTCGTCGCCCGGCGGATGGCCGTTATGGTGAAAATCCGAACCGTCTTTACCAACATCACCAATTCCAAGTGGTCATGAAGCCATCGCCAGAAAATATCCAAGAGCTTTATTTGGAAAGCTTGCAAGTATTGGGGATCAACCCGCTCGAACACGATATCCGCTTCGTGGAAGACAACTGGGAAAATCCTTCCATGGGTTGTGCCGGATTAGGCTGGGAAGTTTGGCTGGACGGAATGGAAGTAACACAGTTCACCTACTTCCAACAAGTGGGTGGTTTAGAATGCAGCCCGGTCACAAGCGAAATCACATACGGTATTGAAAGACTGGCTTCTTATATCCAGGAAGTGAACAGCGTCTACGATTTGGAATGGACAGAAGGCGTTAAATACGGTGAAATCTTTATTCAGCCGGAGTATGAACATTCCAAATATTCATTTGAAGAAAGCAATGTAGAGTTGTTGTTCCAGTTGTTTGATTCCTATGAAGCGGAAGCGACGAAGCAAATCGAAAACGGATTGGTTCATCCCGCCTATGATTACGTGTTGAAGAGTTCGCATGCCTTCAATTTGTTGGATGCAAGAGGGGTCATTTCCGCTACCGACCGTGCTGGCTACTTAGCCCGCATCCGCAATATGGCGCGCCAATTGGCGAAAGCTTTCGTTCAGAAGAGAAAAGAACTTGGCTTCCCGCTATTGCCTGCAGACCAATCAGAACTTTTATTGAAGGAGGACTAACAGGATGAGTCAAACGATTTTATTAGAAATAGGTTTAGAGGAAATGCCTGCAAAATATGTTCGCAGCAGCAGCGTCCAATTAAAAGAAAAAGTGATGGCTTTCTTGAATGAGAACCGCATCGGCTTTGATTCCGTCGAAATGCTTGCGACGCCTAGACGTTTAGCGATCATCGCGCACAACGTCAGCGAAAAACAAGCGGATCTCACAGAAGAATTAAAAGGACCCGCCAAGAAAATCGCTTTGGCTGCGGATGGCAGCTGGTCAAAAGCGGCAATGGGATTTGTCCGTGGACAAGGCCTGACGACAGAGGATATCTATTTCGCAGATCTGAAGGGCGTTGAATATGCTTTTGTCAAAAAAGAGACAATCGGGCAAGATGCTTCCGAAGTTTTGAAAGAATTGGGCACGGTTGTTGAATCCTTGACGTTTCCTGTATCCATGCACTGGGGCAGTCATCAGTTCAAATATATCCGTCCGATTCACTGGATTGTGGCTTTAGCGAACGAAAAAGTCATTCCATTCTCCGTTTTGGACATAAAATCCGGCCGCAAAACGCGCGGACACCGTTTTTTGGGCGAAGAAATCGCATTGGAAACGGCTGCCGACTACAAAGAAAAACTGGCTGATCAATTTGTCATCGTTGATCAAGACGAAAGAAAAAATATGATCCGTGAGCAAATCAAACAAATCGAAGCCGAGAACGACTGGATCATCCCTACTGATGAAGCTCTATTGGAAGAAGTGACTTCGTTGGTTGAATACCCTACAGCATTTTATGGGGAATACGACGAAAGATATCTGACCTTGCCTGAAGATGTATTGATCACATCCATGAAAGACCACCAACGTTACTTTGAAGTGAAGAACAAATCCGGCAAATTGCTTCCTTATTTCATTTCTGTCAGAAACGGAAATGCGGCATTCATCGACAACGTGAAAAAAGGGAACGAAAAAGTTTTGACCGCTCGCTTGGAAGATGGGCTATTCTTCTTCAACGAAGACAAACGCATAACGATTGAACAATGTGTCGAAAAACTTAAAAAAGTAACTTTCCATACGAAAATCGGCAGCATCTACGACAAGATGGGAAACACATCGGAAATCGCAGCGCATCTTTCCGATATTTTGGATCTGACCGTAGACGAAGAGAAACACCTGTTGCGTGCGGCCTCCATCTATAAGTTTGACCTAGTGACGAACATGGTATCCGAATTCACGGAACTGCAAGGTATCATGGGTGAAGTATACGCCGTTCAACGAGGCGAAACGGATGCAGTAGCTGCCGCTATCCGTGAACATTACTTGCCTATTTCCAGCGAAGGAGAGCTTCCGGAAACGCAAGTCGGGGCAGTGTTGGCTGTTTCCGATAAATTGGACAGCATCATCAGTTTCTTCCTGCAAGGAATGATTCCGACTGGCTCAAATGATCCGTATGCTTTGCGCCGCCAAATGATCGGGGTTATCCAAATCATCGAGAAATTCCAATGGGCCTTCTCTTTTGAGGAATTGCTGTCGAATCTTCTGAAAGAGGTCTATGCGGTATCCGATGAAGCATTGTTTGCAAAAACGATGTCAGAATTGATCGTCTTCGCTAAGGGCCGCGTGCAACAAAAATTGCAGGGCTACGATATTCGATATGATGTGGTGGACGCTACGTTGCAATCAACCGAAAAAGACGTGAATACAATGATCGCAAATGCGAAAGTGCTCCAGTTGCACAGCAACGATCCTTCGTTCAAACAAGTGGTGGAATCATTGGCGCGTGTCGTAAACATTGCCGGTGATGCAGAGGAAACGATCGCTGTACAAGCCGATCTTTTGGAGACGGCAAGTGAAAAGAATTTGTATGTTCAAATCAATCATTTGAATATCGCTTTGTTACATGGCGATCCCGAAGCGGATTATGCCGCTTTGGAAGCCATCACACCGTATATCGATGCTTATTTCGATGAAAATATGGTAATGGTCGAGGATATCGCAATCCGCAGCAACAGATTGAACACTTTGGGCAATCTGAAGTTGAGCATCATGCAATTTGCGGATGTCAGAAAATTGATTATTAAATAATAAAGTGATGGGGGCAGGGCTAACATTGTTTATTCCTGCCTCCCTTATTTTGGCTATTAGGGCAAGGATACCGTTGTGAAGCAAAGGGAACTCAGCTATTCCCTTCCTGTTTCGATAAGAATATGGTAAATTAAGTGCAGGGATAAAAGAGTCGCTCGGTTGTACAATGGAATCGCAGAGGATATTTTCTTTCCTGTAGCTGATTGCAGATTTCCATCTGAGCCATCGCTCGGAAATGATAAGATGATGTCAATCATCGTTCTTTTCCTGAAAAATTTGATTGGCACTGTGCTGTTCATATTTACCATTCAATAATGGAATGGTTGGTCAAGGGCTGAAAGGTCAACAAACCTACCGGACGGATAGGTGATTCTTGAAGCAATAAATCCTAAAGACTGTAAAAAATGCCGAAAGTATTGTGGAGAAGCTGATTCATGGCTCAAAAAAATTAAAAAACAAATTATTGCAGGATTTAAAAATAGTGCAGGTCCGTTCCAAGACCCATGTTTTGTAATCCTCCATGCAGACAGTCCGATTCATGCAAAGGAATGAGAGCTGGAATTCTTTGCTTGTTTCCGCATGCACGAATACGGATGTATGGTTCCCTCTATGGAGCCCATACAAGCATCGATGGATTAGGTATCTTTGTTTTAGATCAAGAGCCACAGCTAATGAACGTAATATTCGAAACAGTGCGTTTTTTCTCCGAGGAGTAAAACGGCTGGAATTAAGGATATACAATTGACTTAACGTTCGGTCGAAGAAAATAGATTTAATTTTGTTTAATATAAGAAAGTATTAAACATTTTTCCAAGGGGGAAAAAAGATGTCAATGTTTTTAGATCATGCGACCGTACATGTAAAAGCGGGTAAAGGTGGCGACGGGATGGTTGCATTCCGCCGCGAAAAATATGTTCCGGATGGCGGACCAGCAGGTGGCGACGGCGGCCGAGGCGGCAGCATCATTTTTGAAGTGGATCCAGGCTTGCGCACGTTGCTTGATTTCCGTTACAATCGCAGTTTCAGAGCGAAGCCCGGCGAAAACGGGATGAGCAAAAGTATGTTTGGGCGCGGCGCAAAGGATTCAGTGATCAAGGTTCCACCGGGTACCATTGTCCGCAACGCTGAAACAAAAGAATTGATTGCGGATTTGACCGAAGTGGGACAAAGAGCAATTATTGCAAAAGGCGGACGCGGCGGCAGAGGGAACAATCGCTTTGCTACGGCTTCAAATCCTGCTCCTGAAATCGCCGAAAACGGCGAACCGGGCGAAGAATTCGAGCTTGAGCTTGAATTGAAAGTCATTGCGGATGTTGGTTTGGTTGGCTTCCCTTCCGTTGGGAAATCAACGCTTTTATCGGTTGTATCAAAAGCGAAACCTAAAATTGCTGCCTATCACTTCACCACGCTTGTCCCGAATTTGGGGATGGTAGAAACAAGAAGCGGCGAGCAGTTTGTAATGGCCGACTTGCCAGGGCTTATCGAAGGCGCATCGCAAGGGATAGGCCTGGGGATTCAGTTCTTGCGCCATATCGAGCGCACAAGGGTCATCCTGCATGTCATCGATATGGGCGGCACCGAAGGCAGAGAGCCTTTCGATGACTACGAAAAAATCAACAAGGAATTGGAAAGCTACCAATTGCGTCTATTGGAACGCCCAACCATCATTGTTGCCAATAAAATGGATATCCCTGAAGCGGAAGAAAATTTAAAAGAATTTGAAGAAAAATTAATTGCAAAATTCGGCGCCGAAAATGCACCAAAAATATTCCCGATTTCAGCCTGGTCGACTACCGGTGTTGCCGAATTATTGGATTATACTGCAGAGATATTGCAGTATACGCCGGAATTCCCCTTATTCGATGAAGAGATCGAAACTTCTGTCCTTTACAAATTTGAAGATGGCAAAGACGAAATCAAGATTACGCGCGACCCAGATTCAACCTGGGTATTGAACAGCGAAAAATTGGAGAAATTATTCAATATGACCAATTTCGAGCACGACGAAAGCATTATGCGATTCGCCCGTCAAATGCGTGCAATGGGCATCGATGAGAAATTAAGAGCCCGTGGAGCGAAAGATGGCGATATGGTTCGCATCATGGACTTTGAGTTTGAGTTCGTCGATTAAGAAGGAAACAGGAAGGGGAAAATTGTGAACAGGCAGAATCGATTCATTGCTTTAGACGGATTACGGTCGATTGCGATTTTAGCCATCATTTTTTACCATTTGATTCCTTACCAAATTCCGGGCGGTTATTTGGGCGTCAACATATATTTTGTCTTAACTGGCTATTTCATAACGGATTATGTCATGAAAGAATACCAGGTTAAGCAAAAGCTTGCTTATAAAAGTTATATTACCAGACGTTTTAATCGGTTGGTTCTTCCGTTGTTGTGGATGATGGTAACCGTCACAGCTTACATCACCCTATTCCAAAGGGATTTATTATTGAATATCCGTTCATGGATCGTGTCCTCTTTGGGCATGTATAACAACTGGTGGCAAATCGCCAACGGAAGTTCCTATTTTGATCAATTCTATGGTCAATCGCCTTTTACTCATCTTTGGTTTTTATCTGTGTTGAGCCAATTCTATATTATTTGGCCATTGGTCGCACTGCTTGTTCTTGCGAAATTTAAGAAAAAAGATGCTCTTCTGTTAACAACGGTGGGGCTTTCTTTCCTTTCCATCGCTTCGATGGCTCTGCGCTATGCACCCGGCCAAGATTTTTCCCGCATCTACTATGGAACGGATACGCGGTTCTTTGCTTTCATGATCGGTGCGGCTCTATCCATCCTGTGGCCACTGCATTCTTTGAGCCCAGGGATTTCGAAGAAGGCAAAGCGCAGATTGAATAGCATAGGGGCGGTCGCCTATCTGATTGTCGGCATCATGATGAGAGTCATGTTGGACAATCAGGCGTTCACCTATCTGGGCGGGATGTATCTGAATGCGCTCGTCATTGCCATCGTCATTGCGGTGACCGCTCATCCGGCTACGTTTTTCTCTAAAGCGATGCGGTTTAAGCCAATCCAGTGGATCAGCAGAAGAAGCTATTTTCTTTATCTATGGTACTATCCAGTCATTGTTCTTTATCAAGCAAAAGTGCTGGATACAAGCAATGACCCCAATCGGCATATACTGATCCAACTCGTGCTCATTCTCATCGCCTCGGAAACCAGCTATCAATTTTTTGAAAGGGAAGCGTGGCTTCTCCCTTTTGTCCAGTCATGGGGAATGAAATCCAATATCCGGATAATGAAAGATATTTGGAAACGGGGAGAAAAGAAGCATCCTTGGAGTAAAACCGCAACACTGCTGTGCGGCGCGATTGTACTTGTTGCGGCGGTCGGTTTTGTTCAAGCGAAAACAGGTGAGGATCCTTCCGTAAAAGAACTGCAGGAACAGATCACGAAAAATCAAAAGACGATTGAAGCAGTCAATGATTACGACCAGTCAAGAAGCAGGGCGATCAATAATATCGAAGGCCTGAACCGAGACGTGATTCTGTTTTCTCATGATTTGAAGGTCACCTTCATTGGGGATTCCATCCTCTTAGCTGCAGCGGATAAACTGACACCGATTTTTGGTCAAGCAGTCATTGATGGTGCCGTATCCCGGCAATTATATCAGACTAATACGGTGCTCAAATCGCTGAAAGCCGAAGAAAAGCTGTATGATACAGTAGTCGTCTTTTTGGGGACAAATGGCACCTTCACGAAAGAGCAGATGGATGAGTTCCTGAATGCAATCGGTACGGACAGGACGGTTTTCCTCGTTACCACAAGCGTGCCGAGAAGCTGGCAAAATAGTGCCAATAGCCAAATGTTGCTTGCGGAACAGAATTACGCGAATGTCCACATTTTGGATTGGAATACGTACAGTAAGGGGCATGATGATTGGATGAGGGCTGATTTGGTCCATCCGAACGAAGAAGGCGCAAGACAGCTAGCTTTATATGTGGCTGAAGGGATTTATGCGGTTTTAAATGATGATAATGGGAGCAATTGACTATGAAAATACAATTTTTAGGAACAGGAGCCGGCGTCCCCTCCACCAGCAGGAATTTATCCAGCATTGCATTGAAACTTTTAGATGAGCGGAATGCGATCTGGCTCTTTGATTGCGGAGAAGGGACACAACAACGTGTTTTAAAGACGGCTATCCGGCCTCGGAAAATAGAAAAGATATTTATTACACACTTGCATGGGGATCATATTTTTGGCTTGCCGGGACTACTGAGCAGCAGAGCATTCCAAGGGGGCAATACGCCTTTGAATATCTATGGGCCCAAAGGTGTGAAAGAATTTGTTCTTACTAGTTTGCGCATCTCTCAATCCCATTTGCGGTACCCTATTTTCTTTCACGAAATAGAAGAAGAGGGTGTCATTTTCGAAGATGAACAATTTAGGGTCAGTTGCATGAAGTTGAACCACGGTATCGTATCATATGGATACAGAGTGGAAGAGGCTGACTATCCAGGCGAGCTGCAGGCTGAACGGCTGAAGGAACAGAATGTCCCGGCTGGACCGCTATATGGAAAATTGAAAAATGGGGAAACGGTGACGCTACCGGATGGCCGCATCATAAACGGGCAGGACTTCATCGGCAGACCGACAAAAGGCAGAATCGTCACCATTCTTGGGGATACAAGAAGGACAAAGAATACTGTTGTTCTGGCAAAGGATGCGAATGTCCTTATCCATGAGAGCACTTTCGGGAAAGAGGACCAAGCCATCGCGGCTGACTATTTCCATTCAACCTGCATCGATGCGGCAAACGTCGCAAAAGAAGCCGGCGTCAAGCAACTCTATTTAACGCACATCAGCGCCCGTTATTTGAGCGGAAATGCTACACAGCTTCAAAAAGATGCGCGCAGAATATTCGAGAACAGCAAATTGGTGAATGACTACGATGAGTTCGATGTTCCATTGGAAAAACTGTAACGGGGAGCCGCTTTTATGGGAAATGCAAATTTTCCATAAAAGGCCCCCGTTTTTCTTATCTTGCTGAAAGCAATAGCCCGATTAGTTTCTCAAACGGGGAGTTCTCAGTTGACTCTTTAATCGATTTACAGGGATAATAGGCTTGTAGATAAAAAGATAGGTGAGGCGATAAAAATGAAAAACCAATGGAGACTTGTTGCCAGTATCATCTTAATTTTAATCATTACTTTATTTGCGGTTTTTAATGTCGATACCGTACCCGTTAACTTTGGCTTTACCTCGGTCAAGGGGCCCTTGATCATTGTCATTCTGCTTTCCTTATTGATGGGGTCGCTCATAACCTTATTGGTTGCCACGGGCAGCGCTTCAAAGAAGAATAAGGAATTCAAACAAATGCGCGCAGAAATCGAATCAAAAGGAAGCGACATTCAACGTGCAGTCGACGAAGTGAAAGCAAATCATCAAAAACAAGTTGAAGAACTGCAAAATCAGCTGCTCGAAAAAGACGGCAAAATCAAATCACTGGAAGAGGAATTGATCAAAAGATATACCGCTGGCACACCCGTTCAACCGGGATAACAACAGAGTCTGCTGCAACGGGAAGATGGGGAACAAATCATGGAGTGAGATTTGTTTTCCACCTTTTTTCTTTGCGCGTATACAGACCATATTCTGATTTAGAAAAATAGCGGATTATGGTATCATAAATAGGTTGATGCTTAATGGCGTGAGCGATTAAGCATATGAATTGATGGAGTAAGGGGTAGTCGATGTGTTAACGGCAAAATTAAATTGGAAATTAAGGGAAATGCAGATGAGCCCAGAGGAATGCGCAAAAATCAGCAAATCATTGGGGCTCTCTGAAACATTCGTGAAGCTCTGCTTTCAACGGGGGCTGACTTCAGAAAAGGAAATCAAGCTGTTTATCGACGGTTCTGAAATGGCATTCCATGATCCTTTTTTGTTATATGATATGGAAAAGGCGGTCGAAAGACTTTCCCAAGCCATTGAAATGGGAGAGGAAATCGTCGTCTATGGAGACTACGATGCGGATGGCATCACAAGTACGAGCATCCTGGTCGAAACAATCGAGGTGCTGGGCGGCAATGTAGGCTATTATTTGCCGAATCGTTTTACGGACGGATATGGCCCGAATGCAGCGGCATTCATGAAATTGATCGAAAACGGTGCCCAACTGATCTTGACGTGCGACAATGGCGTCACCGGGCACGAACCGATTGAGATGGCAAAGAAAATGGGCGTGGATGTCATTATTACCGATCACCACGAATTGCCGGAAACATTACCGGACGCGTATGCAGTCATCCATCCGCGCCATCCGCTAGGGGAATATCCTTTCGCCGAGCTATCGGGGGCAGGCGTGGCGTTGAAGGTGGCGGCTGCGCTATTGGGGGAATTGCCTTACGAATCGCTTGACTTGGCGGCCATCGGGACCGTAGCTGATTTGGTGAGCTTGACGGGGGAGAACCGTTGGTTAGTGAAGCAAGGCTTAACCGTCATGAAACAATCCCAACGCTTGGGCTTGGCCGCACTGATGGAAGCGGCAGGCGTCACTGTCGACGCGATCGATGAAGAGACGATCGGATTCACGATCGGACCACGCCTGAATGCGATCGGCAGACTGGATGATGCCAGTCCGGGCGTTGAACTGATGCTGAGCTTTGATGAAAGCAGGATAGGCGAATTGGTTGACCATATCCAAGACAAGAATGTTGAGAGACAAGGGATCGTTAGCGACATATTCCAAAAAGCGCTTGCGGAATTGGACAAGTTTGAAAACGTTCCGGATGTCATTGTCTTGGGCAACGAGGAGTGGCACGAAGGCGTATTGGGGATCGTGGCCAGCAAAATAGTCGAAGAAACCGGTCGTCCCACCATCCTCTTCAATATCAACAAGCAGACCGGCGTAGCGAAAGGCTCAGCCCGCAGTATCGAAGCGTTGCACATCTATGAAGCGTTGGCGGCTTGCAAAGAGCTCTTATCAAAATTCGGCGGCCATAAGATGGCAGCCGGGATGAGCTGCCCGGCAACCTCGTTGGCTGATCTAGCAAAGAAGATCAACGAATATGCGGCACCCTTCCATGAAGATATATTGCAGGGCGAAACCATCTATGTGGATGATATTCTGACGCTGAGCACGGTAACGATGCCTTTTTTGAAGGAACTGGAGCTATTCAAGCCTTATGGGACGGACAATCCCAAGCCGATTTTCGGCTTCGAAGATATTCCGTTGACGGACGTCAGACAAATAGGCGCAGACAACAAACATCTGAAGTTTAAGCTTCAAGAAAACGAACTGTATTTGGACGTCATCGGATTCAATAAGGGGAATATCGGCAACCATCTGAACGAATTGGACAAGGTATCCTTGATTGGGGAACTTTCAATCAACAAATGGAAGGACATGGTTAAACCGCAACTTCAACTGAAGGACATCAAAAATAACCAGATCCAATTCTTTGATAAACGCAGCTCGACGATCCAAGAACAAATGCTGCAGATTGAGAATGCTGTTTATCTGTTTTCCAGTTCTTCCATGATGAAGCATTTCCACGAACGGATTCCCGCAAGTTCGGAAGCCGTCCTGCTTTCCGACATCACGGTGCATGCTTTGCGCGAGAAGGAATACACAAACCTGGTCATTTTCGAATGTCCGAGCGCCAATGAATTGGTGGCGCAATTGTTGAAGGGAAACAGCTTCGCCAACGTCTATGTGGCGAGCTATGCAACGGACAGCGTCTACAGCGAAGGAATTCCGTCCAAAACGCAATTCGCTTCATTCTACCAATATATCCGGACGCACCGCGACATCAATGTTAGAAACAGATTAGATGAATTGGCCAATTATTTAAAAATCAAGAAGAATATTATCATTTTTATGATTCAAGTGTTTTTGGATGCTGAATTTGTTACAATAGAGGACGGTTTTGTTAAGGAAGTGAAGGATCCGGCAAGAAGAGAGTTGGAGAAAACGAAAGCTTACCAGAATCGCATACTGAAAATGGATGCAGAAAAATTATTTTTATTCAGTCCTTTCTCGGAATTGACAAATTGGATGAATACGCAAATTAAAGCAGGATGAAAATGGAGGAATACAAAGTGGACTTGAAAAAATATATTGCAGACGTAAAAGATTTCCCGGAAAAAGGCATCATCTTCCGTGATATCTCGCCTTTGATGACGGATGGAGAAGCTTATCGTTACGCGATCAATGAAATTGTCGCCTATGCGAAAGATTTGAACGTGGATAAAGTAGTTGGGCCTGAAGCGCGCGGCTTTATGGTTGGTTGTCCGGTAGCGGTCGGACTGGGCTGCGGTTTTGCGATGGCGCGCAAGAAGGGCAAGCTTCCTCGTGAAACAGTCGAAGTATCCTATGGCCTTGAATACGGAGAAGCGACGCTTCAATTGCATAAAGATGCCATCCAACCTGGTGACAAAGTATTGGTCTGCGATGACCTGTTGGCGACCGGCGGAACAACTGCCGCAACAATCGAATTGGTCGAAAAATTGGGCGGAGAAGTTGTCGGTTTGGCGTTCCTGATCGAATTGTTGGGCTTGAAAGGGCGCGACTTGATCCAAGGCTACGACGTATTCGCTTTGATGGAATACTAAAAAAGAGCCACAAAAGATGTAATCAAGTAGGCTCTTGGGACCGAGTTGCGAAAGGCTAAAGCTAAAAAAAGAACGTACAGATTTCCTGTACGTTCTTTTTTTAGCTGATGTGGTTTCTGTATAGTCCGACGACTTTTCCCAGTATATGCACGTTGTCCAAAATGATGGGGTCCATGGTCGGGTTTTCCGGTTGCAGACGGAAATAGCCATTTTCCTTGAAGAATCGCTTGCACGTTGCCTCATCATCATCGGTCAGCGCAATGACGATATCGCCATTCTCAGCGCTGGCTTGTTGTCTGACGATGACGGAGTCGCCGTCGTAGATGCCCGCGTCGATCATGCTTTCGCCGCGAATCTTCAGCATGAATAAGCTGCCTGATACCGTTTTTAAATCTGGCGGCACTGGGAAGTAGTCGGTTGCCTCTTCTACAGCCAAAATCGGTTCACCGGCAGTGACGGTTCCCAGTAAAGGCATTTTATCCGATAGGATACCCAACTTATCCAACCCGGCTTGCGTCAATTCGATTGCTCTTGGTTTTGTCGGATCGCGTTGGATGAACCCATTTTTTTCTAATCGGGATAAATGGCCATGTACAGTGGATGTCGATGACAAATGAACGGCATTCCCTATTTCCCGCACGGTAGGAGGGTATCCTTTACCTTGTACCTCTTCATAGATGTATTGGAGAACTTCCAATTGACGCGAATCTTTATTTTTAATCATGAGATCATCATCTCCGTAATCTTTATTTATTTCATACAGTTTATCATTTATTGGAAAATAAATCAAACAAATGTTCGCATCCGACGGTGATTTTTGCTGCAGAGAACAGTGTTTTCAACAAAAAATAAAACGTTTTCTGTTTTGGCCGAAATATTTGCTGTGTTCCTATTTCTTTTTCCTCTCATTTTTAGTACAATAAACGAATGAATGCTTTTGGAAAGGGGGATGAATACGTGTCAACTACAGCATGGGTAATGATTGTGATTTTAGGTATTATTTTAGGAGCGGTTGGCGGATTTTTCCTTGCGAGACGTTATATGGTTAAATATTTCGAAGAGAATCCACCGATCAACGAAGATATGTTACGCTCTATGATGATGCAAATGGGACAAAAACCGTCTGAAAAAAAAGTGAAACAAATTTTGGCTTCCATGAAAGCACAATCTTCAAAGAAAAAGAAATAGAACATGAAAAAACGTACAAAATGTGGAGCTGCATAGATCCACATTTTTATTTTTTTGCACTAAATTAAAAATGATTGCAGGTGAAAATATAAATGGGGATTTTTAAAAAACTGAATTGGTTTTTTAAACAGGAATGGAAATCATATGTAGTTGGCGTTTTCTTCTTGATAATCGTGGCAATTTTACAGGTGGTCTCACCTAGGGTTGTAGGGATCATCATCGACGAAATCGCACAAGGGACTTTGAGCAGGTCTTCCCTGGCGAAATGGGTGTTGCTCATCCTCGTTTCTGGTATTTTACAATATCTATTCCGTTATATCTGGCGGATGAAAATCTGGGGCACATCTGCAGAGCTTGAAAAGATATTGCGTTCGCGCCTTTTCAAACATTTCACGGAAATGGATGCCACGTTCTATCAAAAATTCCGTACCGGCGATTTGATGGCGCATGCCACCAATGATTTGAATGCAATCCGGATGGTTGCAGGAGCAGGCATCCTGACGCTTGCCGATTCGATTTCTTCTGGCGGGATCACCTTGTTTACGATGTTCTTCCTGATCGATTGGCGCTTGACCCTGATCGCGATGATTCCACTTCCCGGGTTGACGCTGGTTTCAAGGATATTGGGGAAAAGGATGCACAAAAGCTTCCGGAAGGCCCAAGCGGCTTTTTCTGATCTGAACGACAAGACGCAGGAAAGTGTATCCGGCGTAAAAGTCATCAAGACCTTCGGGGAAGAAGAGCAAGACATCAGGGACTTTGAAGCCCGCACCAAGGATGTCATGTTGAAAAATAAGGAAGTATATCGGACGGATGCCTTGTTTGATCCGGCGATTCAATTGATACTCGGGCTTTCTTACGCTTTGACGATCATCTTTGGAGGACGATTCGTTGTGGAAGGCAGCATCAGTATCGGACAACTGGTTTCCTTCATCAGTTACATCAGCATGATGACCTGGCCGATGTTGGCAGTCGGCAGATTATTCAATGTCCTGGAAAGAGGGAGCGCAAGCTACAGTCGGATCGAAGAGTTGTTGGAAGAAAAATCGTCGATTGTCGAGAAGAAAGAATCATTTCCGAGCCTCATATCCGGAAACCTCGATTTTCAAGTTGAGCAATTCAAGTATCCGAACGCTACCGAAGCAAGCTTATCCGATGTAGTCTTCCATTTGGAACAAGGACAGACGTTGGGGATCGTCGGCAGAACCGGAGCGGGTAAAAGCAGCATTTTCAAACTGTTATTGCGCGAATATGATAATTACGAAGGCCGCATCCTCTATGACGGGGTGGATATCCGCGATTACTCCTTGGATGCCCTGTTGAAGGGCATCGGGTATGTTCCGCAAGATAATTTTCTGTTCTCGACCGATATCAGGGAAAATATCCGCTTTGCGGATCCGTCCATCAACCAAGAGGCGGTTGAGGCGGCAGCCAAATTGGCAGCCATCCACAATGATGTATTAGGCTTCCCTGAGGGCTACGATACGTTGGTTGGAGAGCGTGGCGTCTCCTTGTCTGGGGGGCAGAAACAAAGGATTTCCATCGCTCGTGCAGTGGTTCTGAATCCGGAATTGTTGATCCTGGACGACTCTTTGTCTGCTGTCGATGCGAAAACGGAGGAAGCGATCCTTAGCGGATTGAAGGAGAGACGCGCCGACAAAACGACCATCATCGCGGCGCACAGAATCAGCAGCGTCATGCATGCGAACGAAATCATCGTCCTAGACGAAGGGCGCATCGTCGAAAGAGGGACGCACCAGGAATTGATGCATTTGGATGGTTGGTACCACAGAATGTACGAAAAACAACAACTGGAAATTAAACTGGAAGGGGAGGATGCCTAATGGAGAAATCAGCGTGGGCTAAAAATGTTCCGATAAAAGAACAGTTTCGGGCAGTGAAGCGTATTTTTAAATACGCACATCCTTTCAGATTGCAATTTTATATTGCCTTGCTCTTCAGCATCGGCCTCTCTTTGGTGAACGTTGTTGCACCACGTATTATCCAAATTTATATGGACGAATATTTGTCAAAAGGAAATGCAACGACAAAAATAAGCGTTCTCTTTGCCGCTTTATATGTTGCGGTTGTCCTGGTAAAAATGCTGGTCATGTATCTGGAACGCTATATATTCAGCATGGCATCCGAAAAGACAGTGGAAAACATCCGCAATAACGTTTTCCGGAAAATCAACCAATTGGGCATGCGCTATTACGATACGACCCCCGCAGGTTCAATCGTATCCAGGGTCACCAATGACACCGAAACGATCAAAGAGTTTTGGAATGTGTTTTTGGCGTTGGCTGAGGGAATCTTCAGCATCATCACCGTCTTCTTTGCGATGTGGACATTGGATAAGGACATCACACTCATCTTTATTTACTTCGTTCCGGTCATGGCCGGGTTGGTTTGGTTTTACCAAAAATACAGTACGCGCGTCTATCGGATGATGCGTGAAAGGCTCAGCCAATTGAACACAAAACTGAATGAATCGATTTCTGGCATGCCGATCATCCAGCAATTCCGCCAAGAGAAGAGGCTGCAAGCCGAGTTCGATGAAATCAACGAGGCCTACAGCAAAGGGCGTGTGGCGATGGTGCAGATGAATGCCTTATTGCTGATGCCTGTAGTGAATCTATTGCAAGCGATCGCCTTAACGTTCGTGCTATGGTTGTTCGGGGTGAAGACGTTGAATGGCGTTGTTGAAATCGGCGTCATCTATGCTTTCACAACCTACATCCAAAACTTTTTCCGGCCGATGGGGATGATGATGGACAATTTGAGCATCTTGCAGGATGGCATTGTGTCCAGTTCCCGTGTCCTGAAAGTGATGGACAACGAAGAGGTGGCACCCGCACATCCGGAACAATCGGGACTATCCATTCAGGAAGGCAAAATCGAATTCAGGAATATCTCCTTTTCCTATGACGGGAAACATAATGTCTTGAACAACATCAGTTTTACGGCTTATCCGGGAGAAACCGTCGCCTTGATTGGGCAAACCGGCAGCGGCAAAAGTTCCATCATCAACATTTTATTGCGCTTCTATGAATTCCAGGAAGGGGAAGTGCTGATTGACGGGAAATCCATCAAAGAGTACCCCCTTTCGGAAATCCGTTCCAAGATGGGGTTGGTATTGCAGGACTCCTTCCTTTTCTACGGCGATATTGCGCGGAATATCCGTTTGATGAGCAGCGATTATTCAGATCAGGAAGTAAAGAACGCAGCGGCTTTTGTGCACGCCGATGCCTTTATCGAATCCCTGCCGGAAGCATACCATGCCCGAGTGATTGAGCGCGGTGCCAGCTATTCCAGCGGTGAGCGTCAGCTGATATCCTTCGCAAGGACCATCTTGCGGAATCCGAAAGTATTGATTTTGGATGAAGCCACAGCGAATATCGATACCGAAACGGAGCTACTGATCCAGGACAGCATGCATAAAATGAGGCAGGGCAGGACGACAATCGCGATTGCCCACCGTTTATCCACGATCCGGGATGCCCAACTTATCCTGGTGTTGGATAAAGGCAACATCATCGAAAGAGGCACGCATGACGAACTGATTGCAAAACAAGGCACCTATTATGATATGTACAGACTACAATCAATGAACGATTAACGAACCAAAAACAAAAAGACATCCCAGCAGTTTAAATGCTGGGATGTCTTTTTTTACAGGCCAGAAAGTATAAAATTCTGGATATAAGAAGCGCATCATTGAAGGTGTTTTAAAGGTTACTAATCTGTTTCACGCCAGTTCGGAAGGAAGATGAAGGGTCCTCTTGGCTCTGCGAGCCAAGACATACTGTTCGACTAACCTGCTGACGCAGGAAGTCTCT
Source organism: Trichococcus palustris (assembly GCF_900114465.1). Classification (GTDB taxonomy): domain Bacteria; phylum Bacillota; class Bacilli; order Lactobacillales; family Aerococcaceae; genus Trichococcus; species Trichococcus palustris. The sequence goes on from NZ_FOTD01000005.1 coordinate 130,332, forward strand.
CAGCAATTGCGCGGTATGCTCATTTGCATGGTAGTCTTAGGAATTCATTCCTTAGACTACCAGTACAAGGCGACTGCAAGGAGCGTTGCTACCGGTCAGATTTCCTAAATTGTCATGACTCTTGCGATTTCAATCGCTTAGTCCTGTCATCAGACTATCAAAAATACCTAGCAGTGAGGCCCTCTGATGTCGCACTGTGACATCAGAGTACTTGACCGCTTTTTGGTCACAGTGTTTCCTTACTAGTCGAGGTAGGGCGGGCTTGTCCCGCTTTTCCTATTTGGCTACATAAACGAAATCCGGATCAATCTCTTTATCCAATTGGCGGAAAGCGTCGGTTATCTTTTGATCATAAGCAGCAAGCACTTCCCGGGAAACGCGTTTTTCCGCCGGCAGGTAGATAGGGTCGCCGATGCGTACGATCGCTTTTTTGTGCTTGAAGATGTTGAATAATTCTTTGAAAGAAAAGGGGCCTTGATAAACGATCGGCAGAATCGGGACGCCCGCCAATTTTGCGATGGTGGATGTTCCGCCCTTGATTTCATCGGAGTGCCGTGAACCTGTAGGGAAAATCAACAGGCTGTCATTGCCTTCTTTCAGAATGTTGACGGGTTGCTTCAATGCGCTAGGACCGGGGTTTTCGCGGTTGACCGGGAAAGCGTGCATACGGCGTAAGAGCCAGTTCATGAAACTGCCCTTGAATAGTTCCTGCTTCGCCATGGAAGAAAAAACGCGGGGATAAACGGCGAATGCGATGAAAATCGGATCCAGCAGGCTTCTGTGTGGGGCTGCTATTACGAACACAGTATCCTTTGGAATCTTATCTTTATTTTGGATTTCCGTTTTTCCGTTCAGGATAAATACTAAAAATTTCACGATATTTACTACTGCCTTAAAAAACATGATCTATCTCCTTTGCCTATAGCTTTATCGTTACTATTATGAGTCAATTTCCCTTGTTTTTCAAGAAAAACATTTCCGGGAATGGCTTCTTTAGCGGAAGAGAGTATATTTTTTGGCCGATTTAAAGTACAATGAAGAATGGATAGATTGAATGTGAGGGGCTGATAGAGTGAAATGGAGTATTCCAGATAGGATGATTCAACAAGGCAGAGAATATGTCAATGAGAGCCGTGTGTTGTCGATTCAGCCGGATTTCCAGAATCAAGTATGGCATAGTGAGGTGCTTGGAAGTCGCATGTATCACGTTACTTTGGACGGCACTGCCAGGGAACAAGATGTTTGCCAATGCAAATATTGGAAGACCCATCAATATTGCAAGCATACGATTGCGGTTGAATTATTCCTGAAAGAGAAATGCGGTACGCGCATTTTGACAGAACAAAGTGCGGAACATTTCCAAGTTGATTCTGACATTGCGGGGCAAGAATTTGTGTCGGACTTGACTCAAATCTTCTATCATGAAAATAGAGGTTCGAAGAGCATCACCACGAGGCCTGAATTCTCAGTCCATTACACTTTACAGGTTTTGCGGATCAAACCGAATGCTTATATGCATGGTGAATGTGTCCTTGCGCTGTCCTTGCGTGCAGGCTTGGACAAATTATACATGGTTACGAACATCGAACAATTTACGGAGCAATTTGTGAAACAGGAAAAATGGGAATACCGTACTGCGGATGAAATCGACTTTAAAGAAGTTCAGATCAAGGAATCCGATCAGCAAATACTTTATCGGCTGTACAAAATGATGGAAGAGCAGACCGGGGTTTTGAATAAACAACTGATCAATGTAACGGCAAGGAAAATCGATTCCTATTTGATCTTGCCGCCAAGTTCGGCAAAATCTGTCCTGATGGAATTATTGAAGACGGAGCGGGTGGAATGGTCGGGAAGCGATGAAACCTATGATACGGCTTTGTTCACATCAGAAAAACCGCCCTATAAGTTCCTGCTCGAAATAAAGGGCGACGGCATTGAAGTCCATATGGATCGCAGTTCAATCGTGCCGTTATTGGATTATGACTGGCTGATCGAGGGGAATAATATTTTTGAACTATCCATCCAGCAACAAAAGCTGTTGGATTATATCGCCTTTTTCAATAAGCGTTTTGATGGACAGGAATCGGTGTACATCGATGAGGCGGACGTTTCCGACCTGTTGACCTATGTGACGCCTTTGCTGAAACAGATCGGCTCGGTAAACTACAGCGAAGAATTGGCCGAACAGATGATTGACGAACCGCTGACCGTGGCCATCCATTTTTATGGCACACAGAAAAGGATAAAGGGGGATATCATCTTTCAATATGGCGATACGGCTTTTCAGCCGAGTGTCGGGCTGGAGGACGGCAGCCGTTATCTGATCCGGGACACAGTCGGTGAAGAAAAGATCCTTCAAGTTTTGGAGCAATTGAATTTTACGATCATCGAAAACCAACTTCTGTTGAACGCGACGAAAGATGTGGATCTGTTTTCGTTCCTTTACAGAAAAATTCCGGCTTTGCGCTTATACGCAGATGTGCAATTGAGTCCGGAACTGCAAAAGTTGGTCGTCGAGAACGCGACCATCTCCGCAAAGGTGCAACGGACCGCCCGCGATTCTTTCTTGGATATCCGTTTCGATGTTGAAGGGATATCGGAAAACGAAGTGGATCGCTTGCTGAACAGCATCAAAAAGAATGAACTGTACTTCAAAACGGAAGACGGGCGCCTGCTGTCGTTGGAAACGGAACCGATGAAGGAAATGAATCACTTCCTTTCGTTGATAAGGGAAGATTCCAAAATGAATAACGGAACCATCTCGATGCCGATGGTAAAAAGTTTTACGCTTGAACAGGAAATCCAAAAGCTGAACCCTGAAGTATACAGCCAAAATTTCTTCAAGGATCTGTTCCAGTACATCAAAAATCCGGAATCATTCCCTGCGGAACTTCCCAAATCGCTGCATGCGGATTTGCGCCCCTATCAGGTAACGGGCTTTAAATGGCTGAAATTTTTGGCTAAATATGGCCTGGGCGGCATTTTAGCGGATGAAATGGGTTTGGGTAAGACCCTTCAGCTCATCACGTTCCTATTGAGCGAAATAGAAGAGGGTCATAACGGCGACAAGCCATCCTTGATTATAGCGCCGGCCTCATTGATCTATAACTGGAAGTATGAATTCCAGAAATTCGCGCCGGATCTGCAGACGTGTGTCATCAGCGGGATGAAAAAGGAAAGAGAATTCCAGCTGGCTAATTTGCCCAAAGATGGCATCGCGATCACTTCCTATCAAAGTTTCCGGCAGGATGTCGAGCTTTACCAGGCGGTCGATTTCCATACGATGGTGTTGGATGAATCCCAGTATGTCAATAACTACCATACGAAAACGTTCCGGGCAATCACCAAGATGGCTGCAAAAGTGAACATCGCCCTGAGCGGAACACCGATCGAAAACAGCGTAACGGAATTCTGGGCCATCTACCAATTGGTATTGCCGGGCCTGTTCCCTAAGGTGCAAGAATTCAAAAAATTGACCTTGGAGCAAATCTCGAAAACGGCAAAACCATTCATGCTACGCAGACTGAAGGCAGATGTGCTGAGCGATTTGCCGGAAAAAACCGAATCGGATATCTACAGCAGCTTGAACCGGGATCAAAAAGTCGTCTACTTGGCCTATCTGCAGCAGCTTCAAGATGCCGTTGCCTATTATGATAACGAAGATTTCCAGAAAAATAGGATGGAAATCTTGTCCGGCCTGACCAGATTGCGGCAAATCTGTTGCGACCCGCGTTTAATCGATCCGGCTTATCAAGGCGGTTCCGGTAAGTTGGAACAGCTGATTGAGCTTCTGAGGAACGCGAAAGAAAACCGCCAACATGTCCTGGTATTCTCTCAGTTCACATCCATGCTGAAACTGATAGAGGACGAATTGGCAAAAGAAGGCATCAGCAATTTTTATTTGAGCGGGAAGACGCCGCCCTCCGAAAGGATCGAGCTGGTCAATCAGTTCAACGACGGCCAGGCGGATGTCTTTTTGATTTCATTGAAAGCGGGTGGCACCGGTTTGAATCTGACCGGCGCGGATACCGTCATCCTGTTTGACCTGTGGTGGAATCCTGCTGTGGAAGAACAGGCTGCCGGAAGGGCACACCGTATCGGCCAGAAGAAAAACGTTCAGGTCTATCGCTTCATTGCGGAAGGGACCATTGAAGAGAAAATCAATCAGCTGCAGCAAGACAAAAAAATGCTTTTTGATCAGCTGATCATCTCCGAAGGCGAAGAGGCTCTAAGCAGACAGCGGTTGTCGAACGACGACATCAAACAAATATTGGGCATCACATCTTAAAAAAGAAAGAAAGTCCTTGCATATTTCGTTTTATTTAAGTATAATTCAATACGGTGCAAAACCACATTTCACACCTTAATTGATATGGCGGACGTTGCTTGTTGAATAACGAGTTTCTGCTGTAAAAGAAATTAGGGGAGGAAAATAAAAACATATTTGGAGGAAAAAAACATGGCAGTAATTTCAATGAAACAACTATTGGAAGCAGGCGTTCACTTCGGTCACCAGACTCGTCGTTGGAACCCAAAAATGAAAAAATACATCTTCACAGAAAGAAATGGTATCTATATCATTGACTTGCAAAAAACTGTGAAATTGGTAGACGAAGCATACAAATATATGCTTAACGTTGCTGAAGACGGCGGCGTAGCTTTATTCGTGGGTACAAAAAAACAAGCACAAGATTCAATCAAAGACGAAGCTATCCGTTCAGGTCAATTCTTCGTTAACCACCGTTGGTTAGGCGGAACTTTGACTAACTGGGATACAATCCAAAAACGTATCAAACGCTTGAAATCCATCGAAAAAATGGCTGAAGACGGCACTTTCGAAGTACTTCCTAAAAAAGAAGTCGTAATCTTGAAAAAAGAACAAGAACGTCTTGAAAAATTCTTGGGCGGTATCAAAGATATGCCTAGAATTCCAGATGTAATGTTCATCGTTGACCCAAGAAAAGAAAGAATCGCTGTTCAAGAAGCACACAAATTGAACATCCCTATCGTTGCTATGGTCGATACAAACTGCGATCCAGACGAAATCGATGTAGTTATCCCTTCAAATGACGATGCTATCCGCGCAGTAAAATTGATCACTGCTAAAATGGCTGATGCTTTCATCGAAGGTAACCAAGGCAAAGATCAAGCAGAAGTTTCTATCGAAGAAACATTCGCAGCTGAAGCTGACGAAGCTACTTCATTAGAAGAAATCGTTGAAGTTGTTGAAGGCGGAAACGAGTAAGAAGTAACATCAGTTTGAAACAATGAGCTGTCTCAGAAAAGAAGAAAGATATAGCCAGTTAGGTAGCCGACATCTTTTCTATTCTCTTTGGGATAGCTTTTTTAATGAAATAGAATATTCAGGAGGAATCATAGAATGGCACAAGTTACTGCAAAAATGGTTAAAGAATTACGCGACATGACAGGCGTAGGTATGATGGATGCTAAGAGAGCTTTAGTAGCTGTAGACGGTGACATGGAAAAAGCGGTCGATTATTTAAGAGAAAACGGATTAGCAAAAGCAGCTAAAAAAGCTGATCGTATCGCTGCAGAAGGTTTAGCAAATGTATTTGTTGATGGTAATGTTGCTGTTATCGCTGAAATCAATGCTGAAACAGACTTCGTTGCAAAAAATGACAAATTCCAAAACTTAGTAGCATCCATTACAGAAACAATCGCTAAAAAACGCCCAGCTACAGTTGAAGAAGCATTGGCTTTGGAAACAGAAGAAGGAACTTTAGGCGACGTTATTTCAACTGCAACAACTGTAATCGGCGAAAAAATCACTTTGCGTCGTTTCACTATCGTTGAAAAAACAGATGCTGATGCATTCGGTGCATACTTACACCAAGGCGGACGCATTGCAGTATTGACTGTGTTAGAAGGATCAACTGACGCTGATGCAGCGAAAGATATCGCTATGCACGTAGCTGCCATCAACCCTAAATATGTTTCTCGTGAACAAGTATCTGCTGAAGAACTTGAACATGAAAAGAAAGTTCTTACTGAACAAGCATTAAACGAAGGCAAACCAGCCAACATCGTTGAAAAAATGATCACAGGCCGTATCAATAAATTCCTAAGCGAAATTTCATTGAATGACCAATCATTTGTTAAAGATCCAGATGTTACGGTTTCTCAATATGCAGCTTCTAAAGGCGGCAGCGTGAAATCATTCGTCCGCTATGCAGTAGGCGAAGGTTTGGAAAAACGCTCAATGGACTTCGCAGAAGAAGTAATGAGCCAAGTTAAAAGATAATAAAACTGCCCCTTAATTGGGGCTTTTTTAACAGCAAGGAAAGCATAAATGTTTTTGATATAAGAACCGCATCATTGCAGGCGTGAAATAGATTTTCAATCGGTTTCATGCCCACACATGATGTCTAGCGGTCCAAGCCTGCCTCTCGGAAATTAGATAAATCTGACCCATTGCGCGGTATGCTCATTTGCATGGTAGTTTTAGGAATTCATTCCTTAGACTACCAGTACAAGGCGACTGCAAGGAGCGTTGCTTCTTTAATGTTTCTGTCGAGGCAGGGCGGGCTTGTCCCGCTTTTCTTAAATCATAGTCAAACGCTCTTATACAATGGCGTTTTAGTTAAGACGGAGGGAAATATAAAAATGAGTGAACCAAAATATAAACGCGTTGTTTTAAAACTTAGTGGGGAAGCTTTAGCAGGCAATACTGGTTTTGGGATCAACCCGCCAACAATCGAGGAAATCGTAAAAGAAATCAAGGAAGTCCACGACCTGGGCGTTCAAATCGCAATCGTTGTAGGCGGCGGCAATATTTGGCGCGGTACGACAGGCGCAGAAATGGGCATGGAAAGAGCGCAAGCCGATTACATGGGCATGTTGGCTACTGTCATGAATTCTTTAGCATTGCAAGATGCTTTAGAAAACAACGGCGTTCCGACGCGTGTTCAAACATCCATTGAAATGAGACAGATTGCGGAACAGTATATCCGCAGACGTGCCGTTCGTCATCTGGAAAAAGGCCGTGTCGTCATTTTCGCCGGTGGTACGGGTAACCCTTATTTCTCTACAGATACGACTGCAGCGCTTCGTGCAGCTGAAATCAATGCTGATGTCATCTTGATGGCTAAAAACAATGTTGATGGCGTTTATTCTGCGGATCCCATGAAAGATCTTACAGCAACGAAATTCACTGAATTGACTCATTTAGATGTTATCTCCAAAGGACTTCAAGTAATGGATTCTACAGCAAGCTCATTGAGCATGGACAACGATATTCCGTTAGTTGTGTTCAACTTGAACAAACATGGAAATATCCGCCGTGTTATCATGGGTGAAGATATAGGAACGACTGTTAGGGGGAAATAATGATGGTTAAAGCAATTCTGGACAATGCTACAGATAGAATGAAAAAAACTGAGGCAGCGCTTTTGCGTGAATTGGGTTCCATTCGTGCAGGCCGTGCAAACGCTAGTCTTTTAGACCGTATTCAAGTTGAATATTACGGTGCGCTGACACCCGTTAACCAATTGGCATCGGTAACCATTCCGGAAGCGAGAATGCTGATGGTTACGCCTTATGATAAATCAAGCATCGGTAATATCGAGAAAGCCATTTATCAAAGCGATTTGGGAATCAATCCTTCAAGCGACGGCAATGTCATCCGTCTGGTCATTCCGGCTTTGACGGAAGAACGCCGTAAGGAATTGGCGAAACAAATCGGAAAAGACAGCGAAGGCGCTAAAGTTTCTATTCGTAACATCCGTAGAGATGCTATCGAAGAATTGAAAAAAGCGGAAAAGAATAAAGAAATCACGGAAGATGAGTTGCGTACTTATGAAAAACAAGTGCAAGACCTGACTGACAAATCTTCTAAAGAGATCGATAAGATTGCCGCTGAAAAAGAAAAAGAAATTTTAGACAAATAATCATTGGTTCAATGGTAAGGAAGGTCCAGGACAAACTGTCTTGGACCTTTTTTCAATGGCTCGCCATTCGAGTGGAAAAGGGACCATCAAAACGATTCCAGCGACAGCGAATTTAAAATTATCTTAATTAAGTGATTAACATATGAATTGGCCTCGTTTTTTGTTAAAATAAATAGAGTTATGAAAAAGTGAGGGATATAGGATGGCTTTTTTTAGAAGTGAAGATCCAAAAAATGAACTGATTTTTGATGAAGAGGGGCTCATCCCCGCTCATGTCGCCATCATTATGGACGGCAATGGCCGTTGGGCAAAGAAACGGATGATGCCGCGTGTTTATGGGCACAAAGAGGGGATGAATACAGTCAAAAAGATTGCGATTCATGCCAGCAAATTACAGGTTAAAGTATTGACGCTCTATGCCTTTTCAACCGAAAATTGGAAACGCCCAAATGAGGAAGTCAACTTCTTGATGGGATTACCGATCGATTTTTTTGATGTTTTCATGCCGGAGATAATGGAAAATAACATCAAAGTCACAACAATCGGTTGGATCGAACATCTGCCTGAGAAAACATTGAAGGTTGTGGAGAATGCAATCGAGAAGACGAAAAATAATACGGGCCTGATATTGAATTTCGCTTTGAATTATGGGTCCAGGCTCGAAATTTCGGAAGCCGCGAAACGGATAGCGCAAGATGTCGGCAACGGAACGATTACTTCTGATGACATCACAGAAGAACTTTTTTCATCATACCTGATGACAAGCCATCTTGGCGCTTTGCAGGACCCGGATCTGCTGATCCGGACGAGCGGAGAAATCCGCTTGAGTAATTTTTTGCTGTGGCAAGCAGCGTACAGCGAAATGTATTTCACGGATGATTTCTGGCCGGATTTCTCGTCGAAAAGTTTAGAAGCGGCCCTTGCTGAATACCAACACCGTAATCGCCGCTTCGGCGGGATTTGAGGAGGATGTCATGAAAACCAGAACAATTACCGCATTGGTGGCTGCCGCGATATTTATTCCGTTTGTATGGCTGGGATCCTGGCCGCTTCAGTTATTCATCATTGTTCTAGGGATGATTGCTGTATATGAATTGCTGAAAATGAAAAAACTGCCGCTTTTCAGTTTTGAAGGCATTATCACTATGGCGACCGCCATCCTGTTGATGATGCCCGAATCGTATTTGAGCTTCATCCCCTCTGGCATTGATGCTATGTTGATCATCTATTTTGAAGCGTTGGTGTTGTTCGTCAGCACCGTTTTTTCGAAAAATGATTTTACATTCGACGATGCTGCCGCCTCCGTTTTGACATCCCTTTATGTCGGAAGAGGATTTTATTATTTTATCCAAACCCGGGAAATCGGTTTTTGGATGGTCATGCTCGTGTTGCTGATCATCTGGGGGACGGATATCGGCGCTTATTTGGTCGGCAGAAAAATCGGAAAAAACAAGCTTGCGCCTGTCATCAGCCCGAATAAGACGATTGAAGGTTCCGCAGGTGGTACGATTTTGGCGTTAGTGATCGCCATCGTCTATTTCCACTATTACAACCCGCTCGAATTATCGATGGGCCTGCAGATCATGTTGACCATCATTCTGTCCGTCTGCGGGCAGATGGGTGATTTGGTCGAGTCTGCATTCAAACGTCATTTTGGGGTGAAGGATGCGGGGACAATATTGCCAGGACACGGCGGCATTTTGGACCGGTTGGACAGTACCTTGTTCGTTATGCCTGTCTTCCATATCTTTTTGCAATTCATCCTTTAATTCAGGATAGAACCAGTACGTAAATAGTCGGAGGGGATAACGTGTTTCAAACCATAATTACTTTCATTATCGTATTCAGCATATTAGTGATTATCCATGAATTCGGCCATTTTTATTTCGCAAAAAAATCAGGCATCTTGGTGCGGGAATTTGCGATCGGAATGGGCCCGAAAGTATTCTCTCACAGAAAAAATGGGACAACCTATACAGTCAGGATATTGCCGATCGGCGGTTATGTCAGAATGGCCGGTTTAGGCGATGAGAATGTAGACTTGAAACCGGGGATGCCGGTTAAAATTTCTGTTGATGACGAACAAATGGTAACGCAGATCGATTTAAGCAACAAACAACAGATTCATGCCGTGCCGATTGAAATCCTTGCCGCGGATTTGGAAGATAAACTATTCATCAAGGGAATTATCCCTGGCAGCGCGGATCCGGTCACCTATAAAGTGAAGCGCGATGCGACGGTTATCGAGCAGGATGGCACCGAGGTGCAGATTGCGCCAATCGATGTGCAGTATCAATCAGCTCCGCTATTGAACCGCATGATGACAAACTTTGCCGGTCCGATGAACAATTTCATTCTTGGCATTGCGGTATTCATCGCGATTGCCTTTATGCAGGGCGGTGTAATGGCCAATGACAGTCGTTTAGGTGAAATCCAGTCCGGAAGCCCCGCCGAACAGGCTGGTCTGCAAAGGGACGATGAAATCGTAGCCGTAAACGGGAAAGCCGTCGATACATGGACAGCGTTGGTCGAAGCGATCCAAGTAAACCCTGAAAAAGCTGTGACGCTTTCTGTCATCACCGATGGACAGGCAGAACGGGAAGTGGTGGTGACGCCGGATAAGAAAACGGATGCGAAAGGGAATGTGTACGGCTTGATTGGGGTAGCCGCACCAATGGATACTTCCATCAGCGCGAAGGTCAGCTATGGCTTTCAACAATTTTGGTTAATAGCAACCTCCATCTTCAGCTTGATCTTCTCCATGTTCCGCACCGGATTCAAGGCCGATGCCTTTGGCGGGCCAGTGGCAATCTATGCGGCCACAGAGCAGGTCGTCAGTTACGGATTTTTGAGTACGCTCAGCTTCCTCGCTTATTTGAGCATCAACTTGGGTGTGGTAAACCTATTGCCGATTCCAGCATTGGATGGAGGCAAAATATTGCTGAACATCATTGAAGGGGTCCGCGGCAAACCGATGGAGCCTGAAAAAGAAGGCATTATCACCGCAATCGGTTTTGGCTTGCTGCTGCTGTTGATGGTATTGGTTACGTGGAATGATATCCAAAGATTTTTCTTTGGTCAATGATCTAGGATGAAACGAATAGAAAGATTCAAAGAAAGCACGATTCATTCTTTGAATCTTTTTATTTGTTAACAGAAAAGGAGAGCTCAAATGACTTTATCGAAAAAAGAACTGTTCAAACAGCTCTTGGAACAAATTAATTTACAGCATCAAACGGATTATCTTCCCTATTTTGAAAATGGAGAGGTTGAAAATGTCATTGTCCATAGGAAATCGAAACTATGGTCCTTTGTCTTTGTTTTTGACAATGTCTTGCCTTTTGAAGTGTTCAACGCTCTGCTGTTGCAATTGAAGATTAAATTTCAATCCATTGCGGCGATAGATTTTCAAATCAAGACCAGGAATCCGGTCTTAACGAATGAGGGCATCCTTGATTATTGGGAAACCGTCGTTGAAAGAAGCAACATCTCTTCTCCGCTTGTGCAGGGCCTCTTTGCAAGGCATACACCGGCTGTGAACAACAACAAGGTCGTCATCAGCGTCGAGAACGAAATCACCAAAAATCACTTGGCTGACAACTATTTGGCTATCATCCAACAGAACTATCTGAATTTGGGTTTCCCTAGCTTCCAGATAACGATTGAAATCGATGAGGAAGCATCCGAAGCGCGGATGGCGCAATTCCTTGCCAGAAAAAAAGAGCAGGACGATATGTTGATCAAGCAGGCTGAAGAAGCAATCAAGCAGAATCAACAAGAAAGACAGCGCGGGGACGGCTCGAACGGGAAAGCTGCCAGCAACGGGCCATTGACCATCGGCAGGCAGATTTCTTCAAAAGAGGAAGTCAAACAGATGAGCACCATTACGGAAGAGGAACGTTCCGTCGTGATCGAAGGCTATGTTTTCGACAGTGAAGTGCGCGAACTGCGCTCAGGCAGAAAATTGCTGATCTTCAAAATGACGGATTACACGTCATCCTTTTCGGTTAAACTGTTCTCCTCGAACGAAACGGATGAGCAGAATTTCGAATTGGTCAAGAAGGGCATCTGGGTCCGGGTCCGCGGAAGCGTGCAGGAAGACACCTTTATGCGGGATTTGGTCGTGAATGCGCGCGATGTCAACCAAGTGACCCATCCTGAACGGAAAGACACGTCACCAGAAGGCGAAAAAAGAGTGGAATTGCATCTGCACTCAAACATGAGCCAGATGGACGCAACCAACAACATCGCCGATTTTGTCAAACAAGCGGCAAAATGGGGGCATAAAGCGATTGCGCTGACGGATCATGCAGCCGCCCAGGGCTACCCGGATGCCCATGCGGCCGGCAAGGCAAACAACGTCAAAATCCTCTATGGGATCGAAGCTTACGTGGTCGACGACGGGGTTCCAATCGCCTACAACCCCGTTCACGAAGATCTGAGCGAAGCCACCTATGTCGTCTACGATACCGAAACAACGGGATTATCGGCGGTCTACGATACTATCATCGAATTGGCTGCCGTCAAGATGTACAAAGGGAACGTCATCGATACCTTCGAAGAATTCATAAACCCAGGTCATCCTTTATCCCAGACGACGATCCAATTGACGGGCATCACGGACGATATGGTCAGAGATGCGAAGCCGGAAAAGACGGTATTGGAAGAGTTCGCTAAATTCTCCGAGAATACGATACTTGTTGCGCATAACGCCAGCTTCGATATGGGATTCCTGAACAACAGCTACGGGCGGAACGGGATGCCGGAGGCGCCCAATCCCGTCATCGATACGCTCGAGATGTCGCGCTTTTTGCATCCGCACCTGAAATCGCATCGGTTGAACACGTTGGCGAAACGCTATGGCGTTGGCCTTGAACAACATCACCGGGCAGTATACGATTCCGAAACAACCGGACACCTCTGCTGGATCTTTCTGAAGGAAGCGTCAGAAGAACACAACATCCTGTTTCACGATGAATTGAACAAGTATATCGGCGGCGGGGATTCCTACAAACGTGCGCGTCCTTTCCATGCCACTATCCTTGCCAAGAATCAGGATGGCTTAAAAGATCTGTTCAAAATCATTTCCTCATCAAATATCGATTATTATTATCGTACGGCGCGTGTACCGCGCAGCATGCTGCAAGCGAACCGGGAAAATCTGTTGATCGGATCCGCCTGCAGCGAGGGCGAGATTTTCGAGGCGATGATGCAGAAAGGCGCCGAGGTGGCCAAGATTAAGGCAAAATTCTACGATTACATCGAAGTCATGCCGAAAGAGGTCTATGCACCCCTTATCGCAAGGGAATTGGTGAAAAATGAACATGACCTGGAAGAAATCATTTCTCAGATCGTTACGATAGGCGATGAATTAGGGAAAACGGTCGTCGCGACCGGAAATGTCCACTACTTGAACAGGGAAGATGCAGTTTACCGTGAAATCTTGATGAGTTCGCTGAAGATAAATAGCGGCAGACAACTGCATTTGCCGGAAGCGCACTTCCGCTCGACCGACGAAATGCTGAACTGTTTTGCCTTCCTGGGAAAAGAGAAAGCGAAGGAGATCGTCGTGACGAATTCCCAAAAAATAGCCGACAGCATCGAGGAAATCACCCCAATCAAGGATCAGTTATATACGCCAAATATGGAAGGATCGAATGAGGAGATAACGAAACTTGCTTATGATGAATCGAGACGGCTTTATGGTGAAGAACTGCCGGAGCTAGTTGAAAAAAGACTGGAGAAGGAATTGAACTCGATCATCGGGAATGGTTTCTCGGTCATTTATCTGATCTCCCAGAAACTCGTGTTGAAAAGCAATCAGGACGGTTATTTGGTAGGTTCGCGGGGATCGGTCGGTTCCAGTTTCGTCGCGACCATGACCGGGATTACGGAGGTCAATCCGTTGCCGCCGCATTATCGTTGCCCGGAATGCAAATACTCCTACTTCTACGAGGATGGTTCGATCGGTTCGGGCTATGACTTGGAAGAAAAAGACTGTCCGAAGTGCGGGGCCAACCTGGACCGCGATGGGCACGATATTCCGTTTGAAACTTTCCTTGGATTCTATGGGGATAAAGTACCCGATATCGATCTGAATTTCTCCGGGGAATACCAAGCGCAAGCCCATGCCTACACGAAAGAACTGTTCGGTGAAGATTATGTCTACCGTGCCGGTACAATTGGTACGGTTGCGGATAAGACCGCCTTCGGATACGTGAAAGCCTACGAACGGGACCACAACCTGCGCTTTTCATCGGCAGAGGTGGACCGCCTTGCCAAGGGATGTACCGGCGTCAAGCGGACGACCGGCCAGCATCCCGGCGGTATCATCGTTATTCCGGATTATATGGATGTCTATGATTTCACGCCGATCCAATTTCCGGCGGATGCCCAGGACTCGGAATGGAAAACGACCCACTTCGATTTCCATTCGATCCATGACAACGTGCTGAAACTCGATATCCTTGGACACGATGACCCGACCGTCATCCGGATGCTGCAGGATCTGTCGGGAATGGATCCGCAGACGATCCCGCCGAACGATCCGGATGTCATGACCATATTCGGAAGCACGGATATTTTGGGTGTTACGCCGGATCAGATTTTCAGTAAAACGGGGACGCTGGGCATACCGGAATTCGGTACGCGCTTTGTTCGGGGAATGCTGGAACAGACAAAACCAAATACTTTCGCCGAATTACTGCAAATTTCCGGACTGTCACACGGTACCGACGTTTATCTCGGCAACGCCGAAACGCTGATCCGGGAAAACAATATCCCGCTGGCGGACGTAATCGGTTGTCGGGATGACATCATGGTCTACCTGATCCACCATGGCCTGAACGATGGCCTGGCTTTCAAAATCATGGAGAGCGTGCGGAAAGGGAAAGGGATTCCGGATGATTGGCAAGCGGAAATGCGGGCTCAGGAAATACCTGAATGGTATATCCAATCCTGCCTGAAAATCAAGTACATGTTCCCGAAAGCCCATGCCGCCGCCTACGTATTGATGGCGCTGCGGGTTGCCTATTTCAAGGTGCATCAGCCGATTCTTTATTACTGTGCTTTTTTCTCCGTCAGGGCGCAAGATTTTGATCTGGTCGCAATGACGCAAGGGAAAGAGACGATCAAATCGCGCATGAAAGAAATCATGGATAAGGGACTGGAAGCATCCGTGAAAGAAAAGAGTTTGCTGACTGTATTGGAATTGGCGAACGAAATGGTCGAAAGAGGATTCGCCTTCAAAATGGTGGACTTGGACAAATCGCATGCGAAGAACTTCGTGATCGAAGGCGACAGCCTGATTGCGCCATTCCGGGCCATCCAAGGGCTGGGAGAAAACGTGGCGAAGCAGATTGTGCAGGCCAGGGAAGATCAGCCGTTCCTCTCAAAAGAGGATTTGGCAACGCGGGGGAAAGTTTCGAAAACCATCATCGATTACATGAATGAAAACGGCGTATTGAAAAACTTGCCGGACGAAAATCAACTTTCTTTGTTCGATTTTTAACCGGTCGGCTCAAAAAGGCCTCAATTACGGCAAGTTGTTGCATATTACGTTTAATTAGTGTATGATATAAAAAGAATAAATGGTCGGATGGAGTGAGCGGAAACGTTCACTCTTTTTATGCAATCAACCAGAGTCAATGCTAGAGAACCGATAAAGGAGGGTTTCTGTGAGTCGTATAGTAGAAGAAGTTCGCGCAGTGGTCCAACCCATTGTGGATGAACAGAATTTTGAATTAGTGGATCTTGAGTTTGTGAAGGAAGGGAAGAACTGGTTTCTTAGAATTTATATCGACAAACCAGGTGGTATCGATATTGAGGAATGCGCCTTGATCAGCGAAAAAGTCAGCGACGCCTTGGATGCCATTGATCCTGATCCTATCCCGCAAGCATACTTCCTAGAAGTTTCTTCGCCAGGTGCAGAACGTCCTTTGAAAAATGAAGCGGATATGCAAAATGCCATCGGCCAATATGTACATTTGTCATTTTACAAGGCTATCGACGGTGAAAAGTTTTATGAAGGCATATTAAAAGAAGTGACAGATGAGAAGGTCGTATTGACCATCAGAATCAAGACAAGAACAAAAGACATCGAAATTCAAAGAAATCAAATTGCAAATGCGAGATTGGCTATCCAATTTTAATCTGAATTTGAGATAGGAGTGAAAAGTAAAAATGAGCAAAGAAATGTTAAATGCTCTTGAAGTTTTAGAAAAAGATAAAGGTATCTCAAAGGAAATAGTCATCAGCGCCTTGGAAGCTGCCCTTGTGTCGGCGTACAAACGCAACTATGGCCAAGCACAAAACGTGGAAGTGGCATTCGACGAAAAAAAAGGCGACATACACGTCTATGCAGTAAAAGAGGTTGTCGATATGGTATTCGACTCGACTTTGGAAGTAAGCCTGGAGGATGCCTTGGAATTGAACAAGGCCTATGAGCTTGGCGATAAAATCCGCTTTGAAGTGACTCCAAAAGATTTTGGACGCATCGCTGCCCAAACCGCAAAACAAGTCATTATGCAACGTATCCGCGAAGCGGAACGCAGCAACGTCTACAACCAATTCATCGCATACGAAAATGATATTCTGACCGGTGTTGTTGAAAGACAGGACAGTCGCTATATTTATGTGAGCTTAGGCAAAATCGAAGCTGTTTTATCTAAACAAGAGCAAATTCCTAACGAAGTATTCCAACCGCATGACCGCATCAAGGTGTATGTCACAAAAGTCGAGAACACATCAAAAGGACCGCAAGTATTTGTAAGCCGCAGCCATCCGGATCTGTTGAAACGTCTATTCGAGCAAGAAGTTCCTGAAATCTACGACGGCGTAGTGGAAATCGTTTCGATTGCACGGGAAGCAGGCGACCGTTCTAAAGTTGCTGTCCGTTCGCGCGATAAAAACGTAGACCCTGTCGGTACTTGCGTTGGACCAAGAGGACAACGTGTCCAAGCCATCGTGAATGAGTTGCGCGGAGAAAACATGGATATCGTGGAATGGAACGAAGATCCTTCCGTATACATCGGCAATGCTTTGAATCCGGCGCAAGTCGTGAAGGTTGATTTCCATCAAGCAGATGGCAGCTGCACAGTCATCGTACCGGATTACCAATTATCATTGGCCATCGGTAAAAAAGGTCAAAATGCTCGTCTAGCGGCAAAATTGACAGGCTATAAAATCGACATCAAGTCAGAAACAGAGTACAATAAAACATTGATGGAATCTGGTGCGCAAGTAGTTGATGCAACCGACGAAGAAGACGAAAACACATTGAATTCGTTTGCTGGATTGGATAAAATCTTCGCTGCAGAAGAGGTTTCCGAAGATGTGGCTGTTGAAACGGAAGAAACAGATTATAACGAAGAATACGAGAACGATGAACAAATTCTTGATTCTGAAGATGTAGAAGAATTGATTTCCGAAGTTGAGACGGATCCTGAACAAAGCTACGATGAATTAGTAGATGACTATCGAGATTAATCAATGAGGTGATTATTCATGAAAAAAAGAAAAATCCCGATGCGTAAGTGCGTTGTTTCAAACGAAATGAAACCAAAGAAAGAATTGGTTCGTATCGTCAAAAATCAAGAGGGCGAAATTGCCATTGACCCGACCGGTCGCATGAATGGACGTGGAGCTTATGTTTCACTTGAACCTGAATTGGTAAAAAAAGCTTGGAAACAACATATTCTGGATAAGCATCTGGAAATGACCATCAGCGATGAATTCTACCAAGAACTGTATGACTATGTAGAACATCAAAAAGCAAGGAGCTTATTATGACACCTGAAGAAAAAATGTTGAATTTACTTGGTTTGGCTTTACGTGCAGGTAAATTGACGACAGGTGAAGAAATGACCGTCAAGGCTGTTCAAAAGAATGAAGCCGCATGTGTCATTTGTGCAAGTGATTGCAGTGACAATACCAAAGAAAAATTAGAAAACAAATGCCGCTTTTATAATGTTCCGCTTGTAATGATTTTCACTACAGCGGAGATCAGTCAGGCAATAGGCAAAACTCGTTCCATTTGCGCCCTGACTGATAGAGGATTTGCCAAAAGCTTTTTGCGGCTGAAAGGAACAGAGTAATGAGATAAGGAAGGTGACGACATGGGGAAAAAACGTGTCTACGAGTACGCAGATGAACACAAAGTATCAAGTAAAACAGTCTTGGAAAAAGCGAAAGAATTGGGAATCGATTTTCACAGTCATATGTCTACAATGGAGGACAGTGACATCAGCAAGTTGAATAAATCGATCCAATCGTCTGCAGCTGCAAAAGGGGATGCGAAAGCTAGCACGCCTCCGACAGCGAACAAGCCAAGCCAACCAACAAGCAACCAAAAAATAAATACAACCGGTCAACCAAAACAGAATGATAAGCGTGAACTTAGTCAAGACAAAAACGTTAAAGATAAATCCTCTCACCATTCTCAAACTAAACCGAGTACCAATCCCGTTAAGCAGACGCAAACAAGCAACAATCAAAATAAAAATACCAATCGACCTGCCCAAACAGCAGGTCAAACCGGACAAACAAGTCCAAATACTAAAATGAATCGAGTTGAATCTGTTTCGCCAAACAAATCTAATGATAAATCAGCGCATACCAATGCACCTTCTTCAGCTACACCAAATCGTCCAGCCTATGGACAGTCTGCTGGAGGATCTAATCAACGCAATAAAGGGAGAGGAAACGCTCCTTACAACAAAAACAAACGCTCTAAATTCAAAAAAGGCTCTGTAAAGCAAGGGCCTGCTGTTCCACCAAGAAAGTTCAGAGAATTACCGGAAACATTCGTCTACACCGAAGGCATGTCCGTTTTGGACGTTGCCAAAAAATTGCATCGTGAGCCAGCTGAAATCATCAAGAAATTATTCATGATGGGCATCATGGTAACGCAGAATCAAGAGCTTGGAAAAGAAGCCTTGGAATTGCTTGCCGCTGACTACGGTATCGAAGCGGAAGAAAAAGTGGTTGTCGATGTCTCTGATTTGAACAGCTATTTTGAAGTGGAAGACAATCCGGAAGATTTGAAAGCAAGACCACCCGTTGTAACCATCATGGGTCACGTCGACCACGGTAAAACAACATTGCTTGACTCATTAAGAAACACAAGCGTCACCCTAAGCGAAGCCGGCGGTATCACACAGCATATCGGGGCTTACCAAATCAAAATCAACGGCAAACCGATCACCTTCTTGGACACACCAGGACATGCCGCGTTTACAACCATGCGTGCCCGCGGTGCTGATGTTACCGACATCACCATCATTGTGGTGGCTGCCGATGACGGTGTTATGCCGCAAACCATCGAAGCCATCAACCACGCGAAAGCTGCTGAGGTTCCGATCATCGTTGCTGTCAACAAAATCGATAAGCCAGGCGCAAATCCTGATCGCGTCATGCAAGAATTATCCGACCAAGGATTGATTCCGGAAGCATGGGGCGGCGATACGGTCTTCGTTAACATCTCCGCTAAATTTGGGCAAGGTATCGATGAACTATTGGAAATGATCTTGTTGGTTGCTGAAGTGCAAGAATTGAAAGCTAATCCAGATCGTTTAGCTATCGGATCCGTCATCGAAGCACGTTTGGACAAATCAAAAGGACCGATTGCGACAGTACTGGTGCAAAACGGTACATTGAAAATAGGCGATCCGATCGTAGTCGGCAATACTCATGGTCGTGTCCGCGTGATGACCAACGATCAAGGCAGACGCGTAAAAACTGCAGGACCTGCAATGCCAGTGGAAATCACCGGATTGAACGCAGCACCGCAAGCGGGGGACCATTTTGTAGTCTTCGAAGACGAAAAAACAGCTCGTCAAGCAGGGGAAGAACGTGCCAAACGCGCTTTAATGGAACAACGTTCAAGTCAAAACCGCGTTACATTGGATAACCTGTTCGCAAGCTTGAAGGATGGCGAACTGAAAGAAGTCAACGTCATCATCAAGGCCGACGTACAAGGTTCGGTGGAAGCTTTGGCAGCAAGTCTGCAAAAGATTGAAGTTGAAGGCGTACGCGTTAAAATCATCCACTCTGCAGCGGGTGCCATTAACGAAAGCGACGTAACGTTGGCGGCGGCAAGCAATGCCATCATCATCGGATTTAACGTTCGTCCTACGCCGCAAGCTAAAATCCAAGCGGATGCTGAATCGGTTGATATCCGTCTGCACCGTATCATCTATAACGCAATCGACGAAATCGAAACAGCCATGAAAGGGATGCTTGATCCAGAGTTTGAAGAACAAGTTACCGGACAAGCCCTTATCCGTGAAACCTATAAAGTTACCAAAGTCGGTACCATCGGCGGCGCATTCGTTACTGACGGGTTCATTGCAAGAAACAGCAGCATCCGCGTAATCCGTGATAACATCGTTATCTTCGACGGTAAGCTAGCTAGCTTGAAACGATTCAAGGATGATGCAAAAGAAGTTAAAAAAGGCTTCGAATGCGGCTTGATGGTTGAAGACTACAATGATATCCGTATTGATGATGTCATCGAAGCGTACCATATGGTAGAAATCAAGAAATAATGCACCTCGCAGTATTTCTCAGTAAGGAGTGAATTCAGATGGCTAATTTTAGAGCTGGAAGATTGAAACAAGAAATTCAACGCGAAGTAAACGATATTTTGGTGAAACGCGTTAAAGATCCGCGTGTCAAGGACGTCAACATCACAGATGTTGAAATCACGGGCGATCTGCAACAAGCAACCATTTATTACAGTACACTTTCCAGCCTTGCAAGTGAACGCGAAAAAGTTCAAACAGGCTTGGAAAAAGCGGCAGGCCTGATCCGCAAAGAATTGGGATCGCGCCTATCCATGTACAAAACGCCTGAATTAACATTCAAACGCGATGAATCAGTCGATTACGGAAGCAAAATCGACCAATTACTACGCAAATTGCATGAAGACGAAAAACAATAATATTTTCCGGTATTCATGAAATACAAAAAAGCAATCCGAATAAAATTCGGGTTGCTTTTTTGCATTGAGCTTATCCGTTAATGATACATTATAAGAAACGCAAGATTTTGAATGGTTAAACAATACATTGGAAATGCATTATGTTATAATTTAATTACGATACAATTATGTTATGAAATCTTTTCGAAGAAGCGCCATCTTAATAAAGGATAGCTTCTTTGGTTATAGCATTACCAAAAAATAGCACTCTTCCATCTAAACATTATTCATGGGGAAACCTTTGCCAAGGAAATCGGATTTGAGAATATAAAATTGTTTACATGAGGAGGGAAATTATGAGTTTGTTGATGATGGTGATGTTTCTTCTGGTCTGTCTATTATTTTCCAATGTTATAAGCCATTATATCCCATCCATCCCGACAGCGTTGATACAAATCGTTATAGGAATCATCATCGCATTGGCGTTTAGGGATATTTCGTTCCAGTTGGGGTCGGAATGGTTCTTGCTGCTTTTTGTGGCACCGCTTCTGTACAACGATGGAAGGCATTTCCCACGCGAGGAATTATGGAAGATGAAGGCTCCTATTTTCGGGAATGCTATTGTGTTGGTGCTTTTGACTACCGTCGGCGGTGGATATTTTATCCATTGGCTTGTACCCGCCATTCCGCTTGCGGCGGCATTCGCTCTGGCTGCGATCCTTTCGCCGACTGATCCCGTGGCGGTCAACGGGATTGCGAATCGTATCCATATTCCCGAAAGAGTCCTGACTTTGGTCAGGGGGGAATCGCTGATCAACGATGCCACTGGTCTGGTCGCTTTCAAATATGCCGTAGCTGCTGTCGTGACGGGTTATTTTTCGATGACGGCGGCTGTCCTTAATTTCGCCTATATATTCATCGCAGGAGCGGTTCTGGGCCTCCTGTTGGGGCTAATGATTACCTGGGTCAAGCACAGCTTACGCAAGAAAGGGATCAGCGATGTGACGTTCCATTCCTTGCTGCAAGTGCTGACGCCCTTTGTCATCTACATCATCACGGAAGAATTCCTGCATGCCTCTGGGGTGATCGCCGTCGTTGTGTCCGGAATTATCCATTCGATAGTTGAGGAACGGAGCGAAACCCTGATTGCGGAGGAGAAACTGCTGACGGAAAATATCTGGTCGATTATTTTGTTTGTTTTGAACGGGATTGTATTCTTGCTGTTGGGCTGGAACATCCCTTCATCAATGGCTGCAACTTTGGAAGATCCCAATTTGAGGAACTGGGTTGCCTGGGAGTACGTTGTTGCCATTGGATTGATGATTATGGTAATCCGTTTTATCTGGACTTACTTTTTCTTCAATTACCGGTACCACTTTGGTAGAGCAAACAATAGCGACCGCTTAAGTTTCAAAACTTGCCTCTGGATCAGTATTACGGGAGTCCGCGGTGCGGTAACAATGGCTGGGGTCCTCACTATTCCGTACCTCCTGTATAATGGTGCGGTCTTTCCGGAACGCTCTTTGCTGCTCTTTTTGGCGGCAGGGGTCATTCTGTTCACCTTAATCGTCGCAACGGTTTTATTGCCACTATTGAGTGAGGAGGGTGCGAGAAAAGGGAAAGTATCGAATAAAGTGGATTTTGCCGAGGCCAGGAAAAAAATCATCCTGGAAGCCATCAAAAAGATCAAACAAGAGATGGATGAGGAGAATGAAGTGGTCGCCTATGAACTGATTGCCAAATACAAAAAGATGTTAAAAGGCATTCATAAACAGAATGTTGCGGAAACAAAAGATTACCGACATAAGATCAGAGAAGTTCGGTTAATGGCATTAAAAGAGGAGAGAAAGTATATCCGCGAAGCAATGGTTGATGATCAAGCGGATATGGAAATTTTAGAAATTCTTGAAAAAAATCTGGATCACCGGGAAGAAGTCCTTTCGAATAATTCCCGTTCCGATGCAAAGTATATTGTCGGAAAATTGATCAGGGGATGGCAACGCTACAGAGGGAAATACCATCAACACGAAGAAACGGGCAATGTACAGCTGCATCCAGGGAAAGAAATTCAAATGAGAGCTTTCCAGGCGGCCCTTGCAGCGCTGGAGAAAGGCACATTTAATCAAATGCATGCGGATATTGTTCCTATCGTCATCTTGGATTACAAGAGAATGATTGGCCGGTTGATAGCCCCTAAATCAAGATACAACGAAAAAAGGGAAGAGCAAAGGGAGAGCTTGTGTATCAAAATCATGGATGCGGAACGCTTTGAAATCAGTAGGATGTATGAAGCCAGTGAAATCAACAATAAAATGGCAAAAGATTTAAGGCGGTTTATCAACTACATCGAAAGTGTCACTCTTTATGAGTATGCCGAATAATTTGCGACACACTCTGCTGTAGGTCAAATTGCAGATTGTGTTCTGCATTTATGAAAAAATGAAGGTAAAAGCGTATCTATTTTGATACGAGCTTTTATCTTCATTTTTCTGTAATAGGGTGATGCGTACTATTCCTTCACTACCTGATAAGCTTTTCGGATAACCTCTACAAGCCGTTTTTTGCAGTCGTCATCGGTGAAGGCTGCCTCCAGTGCCATCAAGTTGAGCTTTTCCATCAGGCCTTAATCCATGCAGTCATAGTAGCCATCCAGCAGCATGTATTCATCGGTCAACGTTGTTTTCCTGAGACTGTGCGATTATCGGTATTGATGCTGATTTTTATGTCAGCATCGAGGAATTGCTGGAAAGGATATTCCTTCATGGATGCAACAGCTTTCGTCTGCAGATTGCTGGTCGGGCAACCAATAGAACGGAATCACGCACATTTGTGATCAGCACAGCCACATTCGCCGGTATGCAGGGTGAGCGGAATATGGTATTGCCTTCCTGCCGACAAAAAGTTTTCGAATAAGTTAGGCGGGAATGCCGTTTCGTTTCCGGCCAAATCGATGCCGGATACACCTTTGTTAAGATGTTTTTGGGCTGATGGAACCGTCCAAATGGTAGCGTAGGTCCACTTTTGGTAAAGCTTTTACTTTCGTGTATTCCATTTTGTAATGCATCCCGAAAAAATAGATTTGTTCTATTATACAGGATTTTATGGAGAATATTCGGCTGATTTTTTGGACACTTCACCTGCAAGAATATAAGCAAAAAGCTTATGGCATTGTCAAAGTTTTCTTGAGAAGTCTTGGAAAAAACTGCGCTATGGATAACGCAAAAGAAAACATTCTTGTCGATACTAGGCTTTTTTCGAAAAATCAAGCCATCCATTGACAGCTCCTCTAGAACTGTCAATGGGTGGTGACTGTCTTTTCGGATTTTTACTGAGCTGCAGGCGGTATCTATAACGGATTCGTTGACGGTAATGTGGTATAATCAGTAAGAAAGAAAGCGCTTGCTGTCGTTGCGGTTGACGAGAAGAATCGTCGGCGCAAGGAACATGTCCGAAATAAGCACGTTCATCTTGGTTGAAATTTTGTGAGGAGGTTTTTAATTATGGAAGAAATGAAATGTCCGGTGACGGGCAAAACGAGAAAAGCTATATCTGGTGGTGGCACTTCGAACAGGGACTGGTGGCCGAACCAGTTGAACCTCAAAATTCTTCATCAGAACTCAAACTTGAGTAATCCGATGGGTACCGACTTCAACTACGTTGAAGAATTCAAAAAACTCGATATGGAAGCCATAAAGAAGGATCTATATACGTTGATGACCAACTCGCAGGATTGGTGGCCTGCCGATTACGGGCACTATGGGCCATTTTTCATCCGTATGGCGTGGCACAGCGCCGGCACATACCGCATGGGCGATGGCCGCGGTGGTGCAGGATATGGAATGCAACGTTTTGCGCCCCTCAACAGTTGGCCGGACAATGTGAACCTGGACAAGGCACGCCGTTTACTTTGGCCGATTAAACAGAAATATGGGAAGAAGATATCTTGGGCTGACCTAATGATACTCGCCGGAAATTGTGCTCTAGAGTCCATGGGATTCAAGACATTCGGTTTTGGTGGTGGCCGAGAGGACGTTTGGGAGCCGCAAGAAGACGTTTATTGGGGCGCTGAGACCGAGTGGCTTGGCGACAAGCGATACTCGGGCGACCGGGATCTTGAGGATCCTCTTGCCGCTGTGCAGATGGGCCTGATTTACGTAAACCCTGAAGGACCAAACGGAAAACCTGATCCAGTCGCCTCCGGCCGTGATGTGCGAGAGACTTTCGCACGTATGGCCATGAACGATGAAGAGACCGTCGCGCTCATCGCTGGCGGGCACACCTTCGGGAAATGCCATGGTGCTGGGCCTGCAACCCATGTTGGACCTGAACCGGAGAATGCTGGCATAGAAGAACAGGGCCTCGGTTGGAGGAGTAGCTTCGGCAGCGGCAAAGGCGGCGATACGATCGGCAGCGGTCTCGAGGGAGCTTGGAAGGCGAACCCGACAAAATGGGATATGGGTTATCTGAACACGCTGTTCAAATATGAATGGGAGCTGGTCAAGAGTCCGGCTGGCGCAAATCAGTGGTTGGCCAAGGATGTAGCGGAAGAAGACATGGTGGTTGATGCGCACGATCCGTCGAAGAAAAACCGGCCGATGATGACCACAGCGGACCTCTCCCTTCGCATGGATCCGATTTACGAACCGATTGCGCGACGCTACCAGCAAAATCCCGATGAATTCAGGGATGCTTTCGCCCGTGCGTGGTTTAAACTGACTCACCGCGATATGGGGCCACGTCCACGCTATCTTGGCTCTGAGGTTCCTGCGGAGGAACTGATCTGGCAGGACACGGTGCCGGCAATCGATTATGAATTAATTGACGAAAAGGACATCATCGCTCTCAAGAGCAAGCTTCTGGCTTCTGGCCTGTCTGTTTCCCAGCTTGTCGGGGCGGCTTGGGCTTCGGCGTCCACATTCCGTGGTTCAGATAAACGCGGTGGGGCGAACGGGTCGCGCATCCGTCTTGCACCACAGAAGGATTGGGAAGTCAACCAGCCGGCGCAACTGAAAACGGTGCTCCAGATTCTTGAAAAAATCCAAGCTGATTTCAACAGTGCCCAGACAGGTCAAAAGAGGGTTTCACTCGCCGATTTGATCGTCCTGGGTGGATGTACAGGTATAGAGCAGGCCGCAAAGAATGCCGGCCGCAATTTGGTCGTTCCTTTCATGCCTGGACGCACGGATGCATCGCAAGAGCAAACCGATGTGAAGTCATTTTCAGTACTCGAACCGAAGGCAGATGGGTTCCGCAACTACCTGGAAACCAAATCGTCCGTATCCGCAGAGGAAATGTTGATTGACCGTTCGCAACTGTTGACCTTGACCGCTCCTGAAATGACGGTTCTGCTTGGAGGCATGCGCGTCTTGAACGCCAATTACGGCCAGTCTCAGCACGGCGTCTTCACCAATAGGCCAGAGACACTCACGAATGACTTTTTCGTGAATCTGCTCGACATGAGCACAGTGTGGAAGGCTACAACTGAAGCCGGAGACGTGTTCGAGGGCCGCAATCGCGCGACGGGAGAACTCATGTGGACCGGCACCCGCGTTGATCTCATCTTCGGTTCAAACTCCCAACTCCGGGCCATAGCGGAAGTCTACGCTTGTGATGACGCCCAAGATAAATTTGTATATGATTTCGTGTCGGCTTGGAATAAGGTGATGAATGCAGATCGTTTCGACCTGACCTGAAACATAACAGGAATGATTCTGATGGTTTTTAAATTGAGAGGCCGCTTACTTCAAGAGGATGGCTGTTTAGTAGTCTTGCTGAATAAAGGGGGGCGGCAATTGCTGCTCCCCACTATTTGTTTAAAATATAAACATTAGATGAGGTGCATCGTTATGGATGAAAAACGTATAAATCTCACGGAGGACACGGTTCGAGATCTTTGGTCCCAGACTTATAATACCGAGGGGAAGCCTGATTGGTCGCATATCTTTCCCTATTACCACCCGGAAATTGTTTTTCAGGACGCCATTCAGAGGCTTGAAGGCATAGATGATTTTAAAGCCATGTGCGCGCGGCTTACCAAGCGATGCAAGAGTCTCAGGATGGATATAAGCTCAGTTGTACAGGGCTCCAATATTATTATCATAGAATGGAAGATGACGATGTCCTTCCGGAAGTCTCCCGATACACCGATTTTTGGCTGCACCAAACTGACCATTCATGATGACGGAAGGATAATTGAACAAAGGGATTACTATGACCTTTGGGGGGATATTTTTAACGGCGTGCCGGGTTTTTCGAAATTGTACAGAAGGTTTATGCGCCGATTTTTTGGGTAGGAGGATGAGATGATGAAGCTGAGGCTGCCGGATGAACTGATATTCATCAAAAACGGGAAAGCGATACAGAAGAAGAGTACAACTGCCATGGAGGGGAAAGTCTGCGTAATAACCGGGGCAACTTCAGGCGTCGGTCTTGAAGCATCAAAAAGGCTGGCTAAGGCGGGCGCCCATATCGTCATGGTATGCCGGAATCCGGATAAAACGGAACGCATCAGCAGGGAGATCAAGGCCGGATGGAATGTTCCGGTTGATATTATTATTGCGGACTTCAGCCGTCTTGATGAAGTCCGGCATGCCGCTGCTCTGATAATAGAAAGATATCCTAAAATCGACGTCCTGATCAACAGCGCCGGCATCCATTCCACTAAGCGCATGTATACTTCAGAAGGTTTCGAAATGGTTTTTTGCGTCAACCACCTGGCCCCGTTTCTGTTTACCCAGCTGCTTATTGACAGGCTTAAAGAAAGTGCGCCGGCCCGCATCATTCAGGTGAATTCCGAAGGGCATCGTTTCAATGGTCTCAATCCGGATGATATCAACTGGGAAAGACGTCATTATACTGGGCTCAGGGGCTACGGGGCCTCTAAAACAGCCCAGTTGCTTACCGTCTGGGAACTCGCGGACCTTCTGAAGGGGTCAAGGGTCACCATTAACGCAATGCATCCGGGCGATGTGAAAACAAATATAGGGAACAACAACGGGTGGCTTTATAGATGGTTTTTGCATCATGTAACCTGGCATTTCCTGAAGGACCCGGCAATATCCGGAGAGGCTATTTACTACTTGGCTTCCGATCCGGAAATGAGCGATGTCAGCGGCCGTTTTTTCAATCTGACTATCGATGAAAAACCTGCCGCCCATGCCCTTGACCGCGAAATGGGAAAGCGCGTATGGGAGCTCAGCATGGAAATGACTGGGCTAAGCCCGGGAAAACAATAAGAATGGGATAGGTTATGCAATGTGTCGGCAGAATAACCGAAAGAACTATTGAATGAGTTTGGAGGAGCGGATATGTCAGTATTAGATAAAATCGCTTATCTGCAAGGCAGGAAAGACGAGGCACCGAATCAGGAACTGGCAAAGGAACTGATCGAGAACAATGATGTGGCTGGCATCAGAGAGATTGCAGAAAATATGTTCAACAGTGATAAAAATATTCAGAGTGATTGCATAAAGGTATTGTATGAAGCAGGTAATATAAAACCGGATATGATTGCGGAATACGTCGGAGATTTCATTAAATTGTTGAGAAGCAGAAATAACAGGCTAGTTTGGGGGGCAATGTTGGCTTTATCAAAAATTGCAACAATCACAGCTGATGAGATATATAAAAATCTCGAAATAGTAGTGAGAGTCATGCAAGAGGGCTCAGTCATTGCAGTTGACAAAACACCATTAAGGTTTTAGCAGCTGTAGCATCTCAGAATGATGAGTATAATATAAAAATATTTCCGTTCCTCTTGGATCACCTCAGCAAATGTCGCCCGAAATAAGTTGGTCAGCATGCTGAAAATATATTTCAGGCAGTTGACCAAAAGAATCAGGATGAATTTATCAAGGTGCTAAATGCGCGGGAAGGTTCTTTGACAAGCGCTCAAGTAACCAGAATCAACAAGCTGTACAAGAAACTACCTGTAAATCATCAGTCATCGTCCGGCCAGCAACATATGATTCGATAGTTCTATGCAGATATATTTAGGGAGGGGGATGAGACAGGTGGGTATATCAGATATGGATAAGCTTCTCGCAACCCGCTATGACAATGGTGCAGATTTTTGGAAAACTGCAGACGGACGGATCGGCATAGAAAAACCTGATTGAAGTATTTTGCCGTCGTTTCAGACGAGACAGTCTATGAGAACCCGCGGTTTTTCCACAAGCTAGAGTCGAAGCTCTCCAAGGAACAAAAAATCCTTTCCCGGCGGGCAAAGCAGGCCAAAAAGGACGGACGAAAACTGTCCGAATCGAAAAACTACCAGAAACAGCGCGTCAAAGTCGCCCGGATTCATGAACGAATCAGCAATGCCCGAACGGATTACCTGCAAAAGACTTCGACCAAAATCGTCAAAAACCACGACGTCATCGGAATCGAAGATTTGCATGTATCCGGCATGCTGAAAAATAAGAAGCTTTCCAAAGGAATATTGGAAGCATCATGGGCGCAGTTTCGGACGATGCTGGAATACAAGTCAAAGTGGTACGGCAAGCAAGTCGTCGCCGTTGCCCGGAACTTTCCTTCCAGCCAATTATGCTCGTGCTGTGGCTACCAAAACAAAGACGTGAAGAATCGCTCTGTCCGGGAATGGGATTGCCCACAATGTAATGCTCACCATGACAGGGATCTGAACGCAAGCATAAATCTAAAAAATGAAGCCTTGAGGCTTCTAACCGTAGGAAGCTACGGGGATAGCTTAGTCAATAATCACTCGATAGAGCGATGTTCCTAAGAATCTCCCACCTCTAAGCAGTAGCGTAGGTGGGGGTAGTTCAATATGTGTATGTTCTTTCTTTTTTTCAAAAAGCCCGTAAAGACGAGCGATTTAACGAAGCTTTTGGGATGTTGAGCAGGAAGCTGGACAGCAATAATAGACTGAGCGCAGAGCTTCATAACCGAAAAAAGCGCGGCCACCTTTGTTTAATGGGAGCCGCGGAAATGGGCGAAATGGAATTGAGGAGATGCTAAAAATGTGTGTTATAAAAAAATATTTTAAAACGGGAGTTGTGGGTTAAGACCTTTCAGCTCCCTTTTTTGTAGGGAAGTATTGCTGTTGGCCTTCTATTTCATGAATAGGATAAAGCGTCTAGTTATGCTTATTCAGAACGCAAGAGGGGCATGCACATGCAATGAGGGCCACCGTGGCCGCGCCCAAGTTCGCTGCTGGGGATTTCCAGCACTTCGACGCCGACCCTCCGTAAGGCTTCATTCGTTTTGATGTTTCTGTCAAAAACGATCACTTTGCCCGGAGCCACAGCCAAGGCGTTCGTTCCGGCATACCATTGCTCTCTTGCTGCCGCTATCGGATCTCCGTCACCGCATTCGATCAACATGATTTCCGCAACACCCAAGTGTTTTTCCAGCGCTTCTTTTAGCGGTGACAGCTCTTCGTATATGGACATATCGTTTTCTTTGGACGGAGCAAGGATGAATAGATGCATGTCCTTCATTGCCGCACTGTGAACCAGGAATTTGTCATAATCCAACATGGTCATGACGGTATCCAAATGCATGAACGCCCGCTTCTGGGGGATCTGGAAGGCCATCACTTTTTCGATGGATGAATCGCCATCCTGGAACAGATTATACGCAAGTTTTTCGACCGACGCTGAATCGGTCCGCTCGGATATGCCGACTGCTAATGTTTTCGCATCAAGCATCATGATGTCTCCGCCCTCCAACGAAGTGCTCAAATCAGCATCATAATAATGCCTAATGGCTTCATCATGCAGCACAGGATGGTATCGCAAAAGATACCTTCCGTAGATTGTTTCCTGTGCCCTTGTGTCATAACGCATATGACTGATTGCCACGCCGTTTCCGATAAAACAGAAAGCGTCGCGAGCGAAGTATAGGTTTACCATGGGGTCTGTTATAAAGGGGTAGCCATCTGCTGTCAGGCTTGATAAATGATCCGCTGGTGCGGCCGCCAAATCGCTCTTCAGGATGCCGGACATCGTTTTTTCAACCAGCACTTTCGGATTGGTGATCGCCGACAGCAAAGCCTGAACTCGTTTACGGTCGTGAATCGCAGGGATTTTTGCTTCCAGGATGTAGTCTTCAATAAACGAATGACGGATGCCATCGTTCTCGAGTATATCCGACATCAAATCCTCCAGAAAAATGACTTCGATGTTCTCCCTTTTTAAGGCTTCGGTAAAAATATCATGTTCTTCTTGCGCTTTTTCCAAATAGAGCAGGTCATCAAACAGTAATTTTTCTAAATTATCCGGTATTAAATGCAATAATTCCTTTCCGGGCCGATGAACGATTACTCTCTTTAGCGGATCTACTTCACATAAGATCTGTATCGGATTTGCCATCATAAACCTCCAATAAACTTTTTCGCATAAACGCAACGACCCACCAATAATGGGTATGTGCTTTACCTTCATTTTACAACTAATCAGAAAGTATCTCCATTTTTGGATAAGCATTTATTGGAAAAGCGCCGCAAGTAAAAAAATGGTGTTGATGAATTTTTTCATCAACACCAAGATTGGATGACGCGGTACTCCGGGTTAAATAGTATTCTCTGTTCGGGATTTTTTTCTGTTGACACGGCTCATTACTTGCTCTTCGCTGGAGTTGTCTACTTCGGCTGACGTGTTTCTTGCTTTCCCTATCGTTTTCTTAGCCGTTCCGCGGAATACTTTAAAGAGTTCAAGCGCAAAACAAACGGCAGCGATGATGAAACAAATCGAAATCAGACGGGTAGTTAGACTATTTGCACCCAACATGCTGACGACGGCTGTTTGATTTTGCAAATACTTGATAATGATTCCTAAAACGGCACTTAAAACACCAATTTTTACGTTTGTGCTCAATTTCTTCAAATATTTGTTGAGTTCGGATAGAATGCAAAGCAGAGTAATGGCATAACAAGCCATCGCTAAGTAAGAGAAGATATTATATACCCCCAGTATCCCTCCTAACAGACTATCCAGGCTTGTCTGTGTATGCAAGTAACTGAAAATGGTCCCCAAGACAGCGCTGGAAATCCCAACCCTTACATTTGTGCTCAATTTCCCAGATAGCTTGCTCAGAGCGGAGATAAAGTAAAGCAAGGCAATGACATAAAAAGCTATAGATAGATAGGAGCATAGATTATTTATGCCTGAGATGCCCGCTAACATACCATCCACGTTTGTATTGGTGTGCAGATAACTGGAAATAGCACCTAGGATGGCGCTGGAAATTCCTCGTCCTAAACTGGTACCCATTTTTTTCGATAGCTTATTAAGCCCGGATGAAAAGCTAAGCAGGGCACTGGCATAACAACCGATCGCTAAATATAAGCAGAGATTATATATTCCGAACATGCCATTTACGTTTGTTCGAATCTGCAAATAACCGAAAATGGTTCCTAGAAAGGCACTGAATAACCCAAATTTTAAATGAATGTTAATATTAAAGTTCCGATTCTTCTTTTGTGCAGAGCTTTTAAAAGCAAAAAGCGCAATGAGTGCAATGACAACAACGGCAATGATTTCTATTTTAATTTCCCCCTTGGATTAGATTGATAACTTTTTCATGTGTCAGGTATAATAACGAACCGCGAAACATGGAAGCTTTATGAAATGCCTCTATTTTTTTCTGTAACTGCTTCAGTCAGCAGGCTAAGATGAACGGCAACTTGTGAAATAGACAATAAACATGCGAATGATGGGCTCAGACTTTTGAAACAGGCATCTGCAAAACATAATAGCATACTTACATGATAAATGTGTTTCAAAAATGCGATTGTTTTGTTAAAATGTCACCTGTTATCACAAATGTTGTAACAACTGAATAGACAAATCAATGCATTGAGTGTAAAGTATGAATACGTGAAATATGCGTTCTTAGTATGATTTGTTGATGAAATATTCATGCAATCAGAAAGGACAGTAATTGAAAGGGTGATCCGCATGAAATTGGTTGAAGGAATAGAAATGACTGATTTTTCGTATACAACAATTGATGGAACATACAAGAGCTTCAGAGCTCAACTCAATAATGATTACACAGTCATTTTATTTTTGAGACATTATGGCTGCGGTATGAGTCAGCTGGATATGCTGAAGTATCGGGATGCTTATCAATTCCTGCAAAGGAAGGGTGTCGATGTCTTCATGGTCATTCAAGAGCCAACGGAAACAATCGCTGAGAAAGCCGCGAAAGCGAATATACCTTTTCCGATCATTTCAGATCCTGAACAAATTTTATATCAACTGTTTGAGATTCCCTCTTCCGAATCAGTGAGAAAGCTTGTTGCCGGCGTTTCTGAGGAGAAACTTAACGAAATGATAGACTACGGAATCGACTGTTACCAAGTTGAAGGGAATGAGTTACAGTTGCAAGCCACTGTTGCTTTTAATCGAAGCGGGCAGGTTGTGTACAGCCATTACGCTGAAAACATCAGCGATGTGCCTTCTCCAACGGAATTAGTGGAACGGTTGGAAGCCAGCCTGGCCTAAAGTCAGACGGGGAAATCTTCAGGGCCAGATTGTTAGTGAAAATGATGAACTAGCCGTATGGTTTTTGAGAGATTTCAACGGCTGATATAACTCCCTCATGGTTTGAATAAATTTGGTTTGCTGACCAATATTCAAACCATGGGGGCGTTTTGTTGTATCTTCGAAACGAATTTGAGTATAGAGAGCGAGTCTTTGCATGGATTGCCCCAAAATAGAAGCTGATCAAGCGTACTCTCACAGTGGTGAGTTATTCAGGAAACGGATAAAAAATCGTATAATTAGCGTTTATGGCTATGCGGAACTATAATTGAAATTAATAGGGTCCTCAAAGGAAAGAAAACGCTCTGATGCAATCACAAAGATAATTGAACTGTATCACTACACTGTCTTTGGGAATCGGATATTTTGCTTGGGGTTGATCGTCAACTCTGTACAACAAATAGGGGGTAATCATGATGGGAAGAGTCATTCATTTTGAAATCCATGTAGACGATATGGAACGTGCCAAAACATTTTACGGAGAGGTATTCGGTTGGACGTTCGAAGATTGGACTGCTTATGCAGGGACGCCTTATTTTGGAGCATTAACTGGCAATGGGAATGAACCAGGAATCAATGGTGCTTTGATGCTACGCAAAAGTCCTAAACCAGAAGTAAACCAGGGCTTAAATGCTTATGTCTGCACAATGGGTGTGGAGGATTACGATTCCGCAGAAGCTATCATCCTCAGAAACGGCGGTACGGTCTCCCTGCCGAAAAATGCCCTGACGGGGATGGCATGGCAAGGCTACTACTTTGATACCGAAGGAAATATATTTGGCATTCATCAGCCCGATGTGAACGCTAAATAGACAGTCGTTTATATACAGCTTATGTTTTAGTCTGCCACCCGTTAAAGAATCCTGTTTGCTTTTCAGAAGGAGTGATAGTATGTCGGAAGAAAATGATTTGCGTATCAATAGCCATGTTTTTGATGGGCCGTTAAGAGCACCGAACCGGGCAATGTTAAGAGCTGTGGGTTTGACCGATGAAGACTTCAAGAAGCCAAAGGTGGGAGTCGCCAATACGGAAAGTGACGTCACTCCTTGTAATATGCATATCGGTGCTTTGGCGAATGAAGCGAGGGCCGGCATAAAAGAGCACGGCTTTATTCCCTTTGAATTTCATACCATCACCATTTCAGACGGCATTTCGATGGGCACGCCGGGAATGCGCTTCTCGCTCCCGAGCCGAGACATCATTGCAGATTCGATCGAAACGGTAGTCGGCGGTGAAAGTTTTGATGGTGTTGTCGCTTTCGGTGGATGCGACAAAAATATCCCCGGTTGCTTGATTGGCATCGCCAATGCAGGCGTACCGGCTGTTTTCGTCTATGGCGGCACCATCCAACCAGGGAAACTGGACGGAAAGGATATCGATATCGTTTCCGTCTTTGAAGGTGTGGGGCAATATAATAGCGGCATCATCGATGAGGCACAATTAACGAGAATCGAAAAACATGCTTGCCCGGGAGCCGGTTCTTGCGGGGGCATGTATACCGCCAACACCATGGCGTCCGCCGCAGAAGCTATGGGTATGAGTCTGCCGGGCAGTTCCTCGCATCCAGCAGTAAGCCCTGAAAAGAGAGAGGATGCCAGAGCGGCAGGGCTCGCCGTATGCCGGATGATCGAACAGGGTGTTTACCCCAAAGATATCATGACAAAAGAAGCATTCGAAAATGCGATTGTTCTCGTAATGGTTTTGGGTGGTTCGACAAATGCGATCCTACACCTGTTGGCGATTGCCAATGCTATCGAGGTAGACCTGACGCTGGATGATTTCGCCCGCATTCAGAAGGAAGTCCCTCACTTGGCTGACATGAAACCGAGCGGTCGTTATGTCATGCAGGATTTATTTAAAATTGGCGGAGTGCCGGCTGTGATGCGCTATTTATTAAAAGAGGGCTACTTGCATGGTGATTGTCTGACCGTCACGGGCAAATCGATTGCTGAAAACTTAGTTGATTTCCCGGATTTGACGCCTGGTCAAACTGTCATTATGCCATTGGAGCATCCAAAAAGGGAGGATGGTCCCCTTGTCGTTTTAAGCGGGAACTTGTGTCCTGAGGGCGCCGTTTCCAAATTATCCGGAGTATCTGTAAAGAAACATACAGGCCCGGCTCGGGTCTTCAATGATGAAGATTCCGCTACCGCGGCTGTCATGAACGATGAAATCCTTGCGGGTGATACCTTAATCATCCGGTACGTAGGTCCAAAAGGCGGTCCGGGCATGCCGGAAATGTTGAGTATTTCAAGCATTTTGGTCGGGAAAGGGTTAGGCGAATCGGTCGCTTTGATGACGGATGGCCGTTTCTCTGGCGGGACACATGGGTTGGTGGTCGGGCATATCGCCCCGGAGGCGCAAGTAGGCGGTCCGATTGCCTTTGTCGAGGAAGGGGATATCGTCACGATTGATGCGGTAGAACATACGCTGACGCTTCACGTAGCCGATGATGTATTGCGAGAACGACGCCAAAATTGGGTTGCACCGCCGCTGATGAAGAAGGGTGTGCTTGGGAAATATGCCCATAACGTTTCGAGCGCTTCGCGAGGCGCCGTCACCGATTTTCGCCATGAAGATTGGTAGAATAGTCTAGAAAAAAGAGGAGTTTCCGCATCACCTGATCAGGTGACGTGGAAACTCCTTTTCTCTTTTCGCTGTATTAAGTATTTTTAGCTATTTTTTCCTTTATTTGTCACCATCCGAATTAAATTCCACAATTTCTTCTGCTTTATCATCCAATTCTGGATCTGGATGGTTGGATTTTGGTATTTTGTAGGCTCCTTTAGATTCTGCTTCTCCGGAAATTGGATCTGGATGTGAATGTGCATCATTCGCTGCAGCCACTTCATTTTCGCGTAATTCTTTCTCAAGTTCAGTATTCTTATCCATTACTTTTCCTCCTTATGATTCGTAGCGTAAAATAATGCTGTTCCATGTATCTATTAACTATACAATCTTCCGTATCGCAGTAATTCGGAAACGTTTTCTAACTCTTGAGCTCATTCTATGATAGGCAAGGCGAAATAGCAAATGAAACGCATGAGCCAAACAGTGTATTTCACTAATATTTTTGGGGAAATCGATATTCTTGATTTCTTGTAGAGGAATGAATGTTTTCGCCTTTGCCTATCCCTATCAGCAGTCATTTATAACGGTCTTGGATAAGAAAGGGTTGACAGTTTAGTTCATACGTAGTACTTTTAAAGTAACTTAATATTTCCGGTAGGTAAGGCTACTACAGGGATACGGATTGCTGCCGCGAAATGGTGGAGACACCATAAGAAGGTTTGAACAGGCGATATCGAAACCAAGGTATCATCTAACGCAATTTCATCGCCCTGCAGAGCTAAAGCTCAAACGGTGGCATCAGTGCAACTAAAAAAAATTGTGCTGTGTATTTTTATGGACATATCATCCCATACCATTGTTTGCGCCTTGGTATGGGATTTTTTATTGCGGAAATAACGAGTGTAATCGAAATAGCGAGGTGAGAAGAATGGATGCGGGAAGTAGTACAGACATAGGGCCGAAAGGGCGAAGTAGAAACAGAAGACATGCGCAGACCAACTGCATCTGTTCTTCTGACTAAAAACTGAATAGTTAATTGGCTTTGCTCTTTCAACCATGTCTTATCATCCCTAATTGTCTAACCGACAAACAAATATAGGAGGTAAAGACCATGCTGAAAATGAGAGAACGTGTATCAAACAGAATGGCTGCCAACGAAACGGCAGAAAAAATTGAAAGAAAGATGCATGGGAATGAACGTTTGCGCTCTGAAGCAAAAAACACAAGAGTTCCTGTGATGCATCAGCTAAATACTACCCCAAACGGGTCCTCCAAAGAAACCGATGAAAAGAATAGGACGACATACGGAGATAATAGCGTTACACAAGCAGACAAGAAGTACCTTTTCAAAAGAATTGCTGCATCACCTTACTCCTTCGTGCAGACATAGATCAATAATAAGCCACATCCAATATTATTGAAAATACTGCTAGGAAGGTGCTGCATCATGATAAAAGTTATTGGAATTACGGATGAAAACAAATTAGAAACAGACATTGCTATAAATAATGCAAATTTTGATCAATACAAATGGTTCTGGGTCGACTTTAATGAACCAACGGCTGAAGAAGTGAAACATTTGACCGACACTTTTCACTTCCATCCCCTGGCTGTTGAAGACTGTGTTCAGACACTTCAACGGCCGAAATTGGATTATTACGATGATTATACATTTTACGTTACTCATAAAGTCAGTGAAACAGCAGAAGAGATCGTCAAGGAAGAATTGGATTCTTTTGTCGGGGAAAATTTTATCGTAACTTTCCATCTTTCCGCCTCAAAGGAAGTGGATCAAATCCAGAATAGATTGTTGTTCTGTAAGAATATTGATGATTGGGATAGCTATTATATACTCTATGAAATTTTGGATAAAATCGTAGATAATTACTTCCCGCTCATCAATAAAATTGAGGATGAATTATTGGAAATTGAAGATGATATACAGAACGATTCAACAGATGAGGTCATTGACCATTTATTTGATATAAGACATCGGTTGTTGCTCTTCAGGCAAACGGTTAACCCGATGCGGGATTTGGTTTACCGTATGTTGAATTCCCGACATTTGGGTGGCATAAAAAGCAGAAGAGAATATTTCTCCGATATCCATGACAATTTATTAAAAGTAACGGAGCTGATCACGTCTAATCGAGAAGTTACCACCGATATGCGGGACAGCTACCTCTCAATGGTTTCGCATCAATCAAACAATTTGATGAAAACACTCACGATTATGACTTCGATTTTCTCCCCCCTAACTTTGATTTCCGGTATATACGGAATGAATTTTCGGAATATGCCGATATTGCAATGGGAATATGGTTATTATGCTATTATGGGATTGATGCTGATTATTGGAGTATTGATGTTTCTTTGGATTAAGAGAAAAGATTAAGGTGAGATTGAATGTTGACGAAAAACCTATTTCCGTTTATCCATTTAGCATGCACAAAGTATGGACGTCATCTTGTTGGTGTATAGAATTCATTTTTCCCCGTTCCTTCGGTGGTTACCTTCTATAGATCATTGTATCATGGAGAAAACAGAAGATGGAACAACCTGATTTAGCTTATATAGAATTAACTTCAGCTACCAAGATACTCATGCTTGGTGGCTTTTTAAGCGGAATTTTTAAGACTGCCGCCAATGATGTCTTCGGTTCAGCTATAATCCCTAGTCATGGGGGCAGCCAATTTTTCAACCGATATGCAAATGTGTAACGGTTTTGTGGTTATTTTTTTGATGATAACGATGGTACATTCATACCCTTGAGATAAATATCAAATACCTGAATGGAAAATAATTAAAGAGAAATAAAAGTTTATTGATAAGAAAGTAAGTGTTTGTCTTGAAAGTTGTTCATTTTCAGTATTCTCTGTTAGGCATATATGGATATTATTAGATTTGAGAGGCGTGTTATTATATTGAATAAGCAGCAAATCGGGGTTATCGGTATGGGTGTTTCTGGCGGGGAAGAGGGAGCCTTAAAAGGCCCTGCTTTGATGCCGGCCGGGCAAAAAGAAGCTTATGAATTGATAGCGCCAATCGTCAACAACCCATGAGTTTCGCTACTACCAAACGTTGATGCTCCCATCGTTTAGAGCCTTTTACCATGCGGGATAGTTTGCGCTGTTCTCTTGCTAGACGTTCTTCCATGACTCGATAGTAGTGCGGGTAATTGGCTCTCTTACCTTCACTGTCTACGAAGAAATTGGCTTGTGAGTAATCTAGTCTAAGAATACGTTCAACAGCGGGAATCCCAATGCTTTCGACTACCATTTCAAACGCAACAGTGATGGATACTTCAAAGATATCGCTGTTAAATACCAAGAATCCGTTCGTGACGTTGTCGAAACTGCAGTAAAAGCTGGCATTCCGGTTCCAGGTTTTGCAAGTGCGGTAACTTACTACGATTCTTACCGCACAGAAATATTGCCAGCGAATATCATCCAAGCACAAAGAGATTATTTTGGTGCGCATACATACGAACGTACTGATAAATCAGGCGTTTATCATTTTGAATGGGCAACAGGCATAGAAGTCAAACAAGACTGAAATTTTTGAAAGCATGCGTCAGTAGTTACAAAAGTTATTAACTAGCATGGTTACTATGGAAGATACAGAACCTATTTGCAGTCCAAAATAAAAACCTTTCAGACTGATGCACAGTAGCGCACCAGTTTGAAAGGCTTTTTTTGTTGTCTATTTTTCCGGATGAGCGGATGCAGCACCCGCTATTTTTGTATCATAAAACTGAATGATGAGCCCGACAATAAGTCCTATAACCGCGGGCACGATCCATCCCAGCCCCAAATCGTAGAAAGGCAGATAGTGCGAGGCGAAAGCAAGCACGGCATCCAGGTGCAAGGCATTCTTGACGCCATCGGGAAGGGCCTTGGCAAAGTCGAAGATAGCCGCAAACAGGGTAAGTACGGTAACCGACTGATAGATGCACGGCGCTCCCTTGAAGAAGCGATGAAACAAGCTGAGTAAAATCAACGTGATGGCAAGCGGATAAAGGAACATCAAGACCGGTATGGAGAAGGAGATGATATTGCTCAAGCCGATGTTTGCGATGCTGAACGAGATAGCGCAAAACAGGATTGTATACGTTTTGTAGCTAAGCGAACGAGGGAAAAGTTCTGCGAATGTTTCACTGCAGGAAGTGATCAATCCGACCGCCGTTTTCAAGCAAGCGAAAATCATTGTGATCGCGAGTATGATGCCACCGATATTACCGAAATAATGTTTGGAAATAAGCGATAAAGCTGCACCGCCGTTTGCGGCTATTTCAATAATGCCGCGGCTCTGCGCTCCGATAACGGCAAGGGCGATATAGATCAACGCCATGATGGTCATGCTGAAGAATCCGGATTTCACTGTATCTGCAGCGACAGTATTCGGATTTTTGACCCCTAAACCGCGAATGACTTTGATGACCACAATGCCAAACGCCAAGGAGGCTAATGCATCCATCGTGTTATAGCCCTCCAGAAATCCTTGGAAAAAACTGGTGGTTCCGTAGCTTGATGCAACTGGAATGTCGGATACCGCGCCCATTGGATTGAGGAGGGCGGTCACTACCAGAATGCCGAGAGACAGCAAGAAGATCGGGTTCAAAATTTTTCCTACCCAAGTCAGAATATTTGAGGGTCTGAGGGAAAAATACAAAACGGCCGCAAAGAAAAGGAATGAGTAGATTGCCAGATAGAGCGAGGCCATGCCATCCGACAGATTCGTTGCCAAACCGACCTCGAAAGAAACGGTAGCCGTTCTCGGGATCGCAAAGAATGGTCCAATCGTCAGATATAACAGACAGGTGAACAGCTTGCTGTAAACGGGATGGATGCGGCTGGCCATATCAAAGAGCCCGGTGCTGTGGGAGATGCCCATAGCGACGATACCCAGCAAGGGAAGCCCCACTCCAGTAATCAAAAAGCCGATTATTGCCGGCCAAACATTCGCCCCCGCAAGCTGCCCCATATAGACAGGGAATATCAGATTCCCCGCTCCGAAGAACAAGCCGAATAGCATTGAGGCGATATAGGTGTAATCTTTTGTTGTTAATTTTTTATCCATAAATAAATGCTCCTTTGAATGTATTTTCTCTGTCGTTCATGAGATCCCTGATGTATTCGTATTTTTTCAATCAAGCCATGATTACATTCTATCTGGTTCTGTTCAAATGTTAAGCGACGGTATATAATACATCTATTAGGAAATCTAATATATTAGATTACGCGATTGCATGGTTATGGCTACTATGAAACCGATCGCTTTTTATAAAAAATAAAACGATGCCGAGATTAGGAGAAGGACATGGATATCAAAAAATGGGAGACGCTTTTAAAAGTTGTGGAGGTTGGAAGCTTCTCAAAGGCTTGCGAGGAGTTGGGCTATACCCAATCCGGTTTGACGCACATGATGAACAGTCTGGAAAAAGAAGTCGGCTTTCCTGTGCTGCAGCGCGGACATTATGGCGTACGGTTGACGGAAAATGGGGAACGGATCATCCCGGCAGTGAAGGAAGTCATCTTGGCCGACAATAAATTGATGCGTGAAATCAATCAAATCAATGCCGAGGAAAATGGCACCATCCGCATCAGTGCCTACAC
Organism: Trichococcus palustris; assembly: GCF_900114465.1. GTDB lineage: Bacteria > Bacillota > Bacilli > Lactobacillales > Aerococcaceae > Trichococcus > Trichococcus palustris. Next base: position 171,856 of record NZ_FOTD01000005.1, read on the forward strand.
CAGCATCGCTGTTCAGTGGTTGCCTGCCATCGTGGTGGGGTTCGCCAAAGAATACCCCAATATTAATGTGGAAATCTTCAATGGCGGCGTTACCGATACATATAATTTGCTGGAAACCGGCAAGGTAAATTTGACTTTCGGGAGCTTTCAGGCCAACTCAAATTTTAAATGGATCCCCTTGAAGTATGACCGGATGCTGGCGATCTTGCCGGCCGATTATGATACAAAGGGTCTGGATTATTTTCCTGTGACCGGTTATGAAGGGAAATCGTTCCTGATGCCTTCATATGGCTTTTCGTTCGACATTATGCGTGTCATCAACGGGAACAATGTGAAACCAAATATCAAGGAAACTTCCCTTGATGACCCAGCCATCATCGCCATGGTGGAAGGCGGCTGGGGAATCAGCATGCTTTCCGAGTTGGTTATGCAGGGCCAAAACAGCAAAGTCCTTGCTCTACCATTGGCACCGGCGGCCGTACGTGAACTCGGGATTGCCTTGCCGAAAGACACAACAATCTCGCCGGTAATCAAAAAATTCATCGCATATGCGCAAAAAATAATAGGAAGCCTTTGAGCGCGGAGCCCATAATGATAAAGGAACATTACGATTATAGAAAATAAAGGAGAAAGCCGATGCTAATGATGGGCTTTCTCCTTTATTGACGATTGCCTATCCGTAACAAGTCCGCAAAAATGTAACTGTCCAGCATATAGGCTGAATGTGAGAGAAACTGCATCAAATGACTGTAATATATCACAGCGTACGACTGTATCAAAAACGGGGAATATTATGATCGTTCATTTGCGGAATCAAAGGAAGCTGCCCTCCGAAGAGTAGCCTTCTTTTCCGGAATGGGCTTTTTTTGTTAAAAAGATTGATGGATATGAGATGGAAATAATACGATGCATAGCTTAAATCTATATCTAGGCATATAATTTTAGAACTGCCTTATAACTTTTTCCTGTGCTATAATTCATTCACAGTCAATTATAACAGGAACTTAATTAGCCGATCTATTCAATGAAATTTAACGATCAAAACATAAAAATAGAATTCATTCAAAAAGGAGAGATTTACATGGGAGAACATTGTAAAACGCATGCATTCCACAATGACGTAGTGGGGAGCTTTTTAAGACCCGAATATTTAAAAGAAGCGCGTGAGAAGTTTGCAAAAGGCGAAATTACTCATGAAGAATTGACTGCAACGGAAGATAAAGCAATCAAAGCGTTGGTTGAGAAACAAAAGGCGCATGGATTAAAAGCCGTTACCGACGGTGAGTTTCGTCGTTCATGGTGGCATTTTGATTTTTGGTGGGGCCTTGAAGGTCTGGAAAAAGAAGAAGTTGCACAAGGGAAACAGTTCCATGATTTGGAAACACGTGCTGAATCGGTGAAATTGATCGGCAAACTTGGGGGCAAAAACCACCCGTTTGTGCAACATTTCAAGTATTTGAAGAGCATTGCGGGAGATGATGTGGTCGCGCGTCAATCCATCCCGGCGCCAGCCCAATTGATCCGCAAATTTGTCGGTGATGATGGCGCATTCCCGGAAAATCCTTTTTATGCTGATTTGGATGCATTCATTGATGATTTAGCCAAGGCTTACCTTGAAGTGATTGCGGATTTATACGCTGCCGGCTTACGTTCCCTGCAATTGGATGATTGCTCTTGGGGAAGTTTGGTCGACCCTGAATTCAAGAAAAAATGCGAAGCGAATGGGTATGATTTTGATGCCTTGGCAGATGCGTTTTTACGTTCCAATAATGCGGTACTTGAGAACTTGCCTGAAGATTTATTCGTCTCAACGCATGTTTGCCGCGGCAACTATCGTTCAAGCTACCATTCAAGCGGATCTTACGAACCGGTATCTGCTTTCTTGCTAGGCTCTGAAAAAGCAGACGCATTCTATCTGGAATATGACAGCGAACGCGCTGGCGGTTTTGAACCATTAAAGGATTGGGACGGGAAAAGCCAAGTCGTGCTTGGGTTGGTTACTTCCAAGACGCCTCAACTGGAAGATAAGGAACAAATCATTTCCCGTATCAGGGAAGCTCAAAAATATGTGCCATTAGAAAAATTGGCGCTCTCTCCACAATGCGGTTTTTCTTCTACGGAAGAAGGGAACAACTTAAGCGAAGCGGAACAATGGGCGAAAGTTGATTTCATCAAAGAAGTTGTCGCTGAAGTTTGGGGCGCATAATAGAATTTCGGGAACATTGGTCCATGCTTAAAAATTAATACCATAGAAATCCAGCGAAAAAAGCAGTTGTTGCTATTTTTCGCTGGTTTTTATTTTATCCGAATTCAGATTAACAAAATGCCTGTATGTATGATTGGAAAAAGAAACTACTACGAAAAATCACGTGTTAAATTTGAAGAAAACTATCATTAAAGGGATAATAGAAATATCTAAGAAACTGAGCGAATTTTGCCAGAGTGCTTTTTCAAATGAAGAACGAATCAGCTCAGATACTTCATGTCTGTATGCCGATAATACGGGTTTATGGGGACGCTGTCATTGCGTTTTCGAAAGGTTCAATTCTGGACGCGCAAGCATGTGTTGATTAAGGGAGGCTAAAGTATGAAGGACATTGTCTCAATGCTATTGGGATCATCGGATCCGTCGATACGATACAAAACAAGGGTAAATGTACTGGGGGAAAATCCCGATTCCAAAGAAATACTCAGGCTGCAGGATGAAATCAAACAGTCCGATAGGGTTAAATGCATACTGAGCAAACGGAATGCTGATGGGCTACTGGAGCCAACGGATAACCCATACAAGAAATGGGATGGTGCGCATTGGGCTTTGGCGTTGCTGGCTGATATCGGTTATCCGAAGAATGATTTGAAACTGCAGCGCTCACTCGACCAGGTAGTGGATTTTTGGTTGCAGCCAGAATATTATTACGATGATGCGATAAACGGAAGATACAGAAGACATGCTTCTCAACAAGGGAACGCTCTTTTTTCTGCGCTGCGCCTGTTTGATGGCGAAAGCGGAAAGGCCAGCGCACTTGCGCACTTGCTCTTGAAATGGCAATGGCCTGATGGCGGATGGAACTGCGATCAAAAACCGGAAGCAGATAGTTCGTCCTTTATGGAATCGTTGATCCCGTTAAGAGGGTTGGTTCTCTATGCGCAGCGAACAGGGGATGAACAGAGTGCAGTTGCGTGCAGGAGGGCGGCCGAAGTGTTTTTGTCCCGTACATTGTATCGTAGTCGTTCGGCTGGGAGGATCATCAAGTCTGAGTTCATCAAATTGCATTATCCTTGTTATTGGCATTACGACATTTTGTTTGGGCTCAAGGTGATGGCAGAGGCAGGTTACATTAGCGATCCGCGCTGTCAGGATGCCTTGGACCTTTTGGAGTCGAAAAGGCTTCCGGATGGCGGTTGGCCAGCGGAGGCAAAGTATGGCAGGACGATTGATGCGGCAACTGCAAAGAGATCGTCTAACAGTACGTATGTAACATGGGGAGAAGTGAATCAGAAGGTCATGAATGAATGGGTGACGGTTGATGCCCTGTATGTGTTGTCTGCAGCAGGAAGAATGAATCGATAGGCTGTGCCATCCGCTGCAGTTTGCATTGAAAAGCAAGAAAAATGTTTCAGTGACATTTGATTATTTAAGGGAGATGCGAATATGTCGAAAGTTGATCAGCACAAGGAGATATGCGAGCGCTTGAATCGGATATACGCTGCAAAAAACAGAGATTACGGGGACAGTTTCGGTGAAGGATTTAAAGAGTACGGTTTCATCATGCCTGCAATCAGGCTGGATGACAAACTGCACAGATTCAAGCAGTTGATTAAACAGGAAGCTGCAGTTAAGGATGAGAGCATCACAGACACGCTGATGGATTTAGCCAATTATGCCATCATGACGATAATCGAAATCGAGAACAAAGAGAAACAGTGAGAAAAGAACAAGGTAAATCATCTGGGAAATGCCTATTTCATCAGAAAAAAAGGACAAGTCGCCAAAATAAAACGGGACTTGTCTTTTTTGTGTGATGATAGGAAAGGACTATCTGATACAGTAATGCCGAATAACCCCTCAATCCGATTGTCAGTCCAGCTCGAATGCTCCGTAATACAATTGGTAATATTTCCCTTTTGCCGCAATCAGATGGTCGTGGTCACCACACTCGACGATTTTCCCTTGATCCAGTAGGATAATCGCATCTGAATTCCGGATGGTTGAAAGGCGATGGGCAATGATAAAAACGGTGCGCCCCTGCATCAAGGCATCCATCCCGCGCTGAACAATCGCCTCTGTCCGCGTATCGATACTGGAAGTCGCTTCATCCAAAATCATGACCGGCGGATTGGCTATGGCGACGCGGGCGATGGAAAGGAGTTGTTTCTGTCCTTGCGACAAACCTTCCCCGTCCCCTGATAAGACCGTGTCATATCCGTTCGGCAAGCGTGAGATGAAATCAGCGGCATTGGCCAGACGCGCAGCGGCGAAGGCTTCTTCATCCGTCGCGTCCAGTTTCCCGTAGCGGATGTTCTCCAGGATTGTCCCTGTGAAGAGGTTGGTGTCCTGCAGAACGACGCCCAAAGAATGGCGCAGATCACTTTTTTTTATTTTTTTGATGTCGATGCCATCGTAACGGATTATCCCCTCTTGGATATCATAGAAGCGGTTGATCAGATTGGTGATCGTCGTTTTACCGGCACCGGTGGCACCGACAAAGGCGAATTTTTCCCCGGGATGGGCATGGAGAGTGATGTCATGTAAAACGGTTTTGCCTTCTATATAGCCGAAGGAGACATGGTAGAAGCGGACATCTCCATTAACTTTGGTATAGCGGGATGTTCCTTCAGCTTGCGGATCTTTCCAAGCCCAGCTGCCGGTGCGTTCCACAGTCTCAACCATTTCTTCGCCGTCGTAGGTCACATTGACTAGCGAAACCGTTCCTTCATCCTTTTCCGGCGTCTCATCCATCAAGGTGAAGATGCGCTCGGCACCGGCCAAGGCCGTGACGACGGAAGACACTTGTTGTGAAACTTGGTTGATCGGCATACTGAAGGAGCGGCTCAATTGCAGGAAAGAAGCAATCGTCCCAAGGGTTACGCCAGCAAAACCGGCTACCGCCATTGAACTGCCGACAACGGCAATCAGGACATATTGCAGATAGCCCAAGTTAACCATGATCGGCATCAGAATATTCGCAAAAATGTTGGCCTTGGTGGCACTTTCACACAGTTGCACGTTCAATAGGTCAAATTGTTTCTTAGATTCCTCTTCCCGGCAGAATACCTTCACTTCTTTTTGACCGTGCATCATTTCCTCGATGTAGCCATTCAGTTTCCCGAGAGTGGCTTGTTGCTCCACGAAATAAACCGAACTTTTGCCGCTTATTCTTTTCGTGATGAACAGGGAGAAGACAACCGAGAACGCAATCAAAATCGCCAGCGGCAAACTAACAAAAAACATGGCGATAAATACACTGGCGATTGTGACCAGTGACGAAATGGTTTGCGGAACGCTCTGTGACAGCATCTGCCTCAAGGTATCGATATCGTTGGTGTAATGGCTCATGACGTCCCCGTCGGAATGCGTATCAAAGTAGGGAATCGGCAGGGTCTGCATATGGGCAAACATCTGATCGCGGATAGTCTTTTGAATTCCCTGAGAGATTGTCACCATCTGTATATTGTAGATGTAAGTGGCGATGATCCCCACCAGATAAATGGCCGCCATCACAAGGATGGCCTGGAGCAACCCGCTGAAGACCGGATTTTTCGTTCCTAGCAGGGGTGTGATGTAGCCGTCAATCAGAGTTTTGATAAAGAGGGCACCGGCCACATTGGCGAGGGCGCTCAGTAAGATGCACAGCAAGACGAACGCGAAGCGAATCTTGTATCCGGTGGCGATGTAGGCCAAGAGCCGTTTAACGGTTTTGCCCGGATTATGGGCAGTTGGTTTCCCGAACTGCGGATTAGGCCTCATCATGCAGGTTCCCTCCTTTTATTTGCGAATAGTAGACTTCCTGGTAGATGGTGTTCGATGCAAGCAATTCCGCATGGGTGCCGATTGCGTTGATCATGCCGTTGTCCATCACGATGATTTTGTCGGCGGCTTCCACAGAGGAAATCCGCTGGGCGATGATGAATTTGGTGATGCTTGGGATTTCTTCCGCGAAGGCATGACGGATTTTAGATTCGGTCCTGGTGTCGACCGCACTCGTGGAATCATCCAAAATCAATATTTTCGGTTTCTTGACCAGAGCACGGGCGATGCAGAGCCGCTGTTTCTGGCCGCCGGATACGTTCGTTCCGCCTTCTTCCAAAAAGGTATCATAGCCATCCGGCAAATTCTGAATAAACTCATCCGCCTGCGCTAAACGGGCGGCCTGAATCAGTTCTTCGTCGGTTGCGGAGAGGTTTCCCCAACGCAGATTGTCTTTGATTGTGCCGGAAAAGAGGGTGTTTTTCTGCAGCACCATGCCTACTTGACTACGCAGGGTATACAGGTCATAATTGCGCACATCGATGCCGCCGACTGTTACCGTTCCGTTGGTAACGTCGTAGAGGCGGGGGATCAGCTGCACCAACGTGGTCTTGCCGCTACCGGTCCCGCCGATGATGCCGATCGTTTCGCCCGCATGGATAGAGAAGGTTACGTTTTTCAATGCCAGTTTTTCAGGATCATGCGAGTAGCTGAAGTCGACTTGGTCGAAGGAAAGCGAACCGTCCGGGATTTCGTATACGGGATTTTCGTTGTTGTGCAAATCACTTTTTTCGTTGAGCACTGCCACAACTCTTTCCGCTGAAGCGCGTGAGATGATGATCATGACAAACACCATCGACATCATCATCAAGCTCATCAATATTTGCATCGCATAAGTGAGTAAACTCATCAACTGACCGGTAGTCAGAGTATCGGAAACAACCATCTTCGCTCCCAACCAGGAAAGCAGCAGGATGCTGGTATATATGGCGAATTGCATCAGCGGGTTATTGAGGGCCAATATTTTCTCGGCTTTGCTGAAGTCAGCATAGATTTTTTCGGATGTCCTTTTGAATTTTTCGATTTCGTGCTCTTCCCGGACATAAGATTTCACTACCCGGATTCCGCTCAGGTTTTCCTGTACCACGTTATTCAAACGGTCATAGGTCTTGAACACCCTTTCAAAGATGGGATGAGCTTTGTTGATGATGAGAAACAGACCGATTCCCAGAAAAGGGATAGCCGCCAGAAAGACAAGTGATAATCTCAGGTTGATGCCGAGAGCCATAATCAGGGAGAAGACCAACATGAGCGGTGCCCTGAAAAGGATGCGGATGAGCATCTGAAATGAATTTTGCAAATTGGTTACGTCGGTCGTCAATCTGGTAATCAGGCTGGATACGGAAAAAGTGTCTATATTTGAATAAGAAAAATCCTGGATATTATGGTACATATCGCGGCGGACGTTTGTCGCAAAACCTGTCGACGCTTTTGCGGAAAACGTTCCCGATAAAACACCAAAAGTCAAGGAAGCTAGGGTAGCCAAGACAAGCAAATAACCGCTGTTCCTGATGTAAGCCATGTCTCCTTTGGCAATGCCGTTGTCGATGATTTTGGACATCTGAAAGGGTATAAGCACCTCTATGATGACTTCGAGCATGACGAATAATGGGGATAGAATCGTAAGTTTTTTGTATTCCCTCACGCTCTGCGCTAATTTCCTGATCATATCAATAGCTCCTTCCGTAATAGGTTATTCTTCTATTTCATCGTTATAACAGTAACATGTCCGAGCCGCTATTTCTGGCTAATCACGTTGGTCCGGAATGCCAAATAGTGGCGTTTATCGTATAATGGGCATAGGAAAGATAAAGAGTTCATAATTTATCGAGGGTATTCATTCGGAGCGGCTCTTTTCGCCGGCAATCAAGTGAATAGCCCGGAAATCTGTAAACGCTTCAAATGTGTGGCGAATGCGCCTGTGACTCCCAAAAATGGATGACACATAGTGAATCGCGAGGCGAGAACTATCAACTAGATTATACAACAATCATAGCTATTAGCGTAACGTTTGAATAAGTGCTGCCGCACTCTCGTGGCTTCAGTCATGAGTTAGGCGGTATGGTATTTTTCCTTCTTTATCTTTTGCGAACTCACGTTCGGGGGGTGTATAATGAAGCCAAAGAGGTGAGTATCATGCTAAAAGCCTATCAGTTCCGTTTGTATCCCAATCGCGAACAGAAAATCTATTTCGCTAATTGTTTTGGCTCCGCACGGTTCATCTTCAACCAGATGTTGGCCGACCGGATAGAAATTTATGAAACATACAAAGACGACAAAGAATTGCTGAAATCCATCAAGCCGAGAACCTATACTTCCTTCAAAGAAGAATTTCCGTTCCTGAAAGAAGTGGACAACTTGGCCTTGGCGAATGCCAGCCAAAA
>NZ_FOTD01000029.1 GCF_900114465.1 Trichococcus palustris
ATCGAGTCATGTGTCATCACATAGGTAGCCGGTAAATGAGAGATAGCCGCCAGACGCATAGCTGGACGCAAGTAGTCCGTGAAGACGAAGAATGTCCCTACATACGTTCTTGTTCCGCCGTGCAGAACGATCCCGTTCATGATGGCTGCCATTGCGAATTCACGCACACCGTACCAGATATTGCGTCCCGCATAGTTGCCAGGCTCAAAATCGGTCGCTGCTTTGATCATTGTGTTGTTTGAAGAAGACAAGTCCGCCGAACCGCCCCAGAAATAAGGGACAGCTTCACCCAATGCTTGGATGGCTTCCGCGCTGGTTACACGGCTTGCTTTCGCAGGGCTTCCCACTTCATAGACCGGTAATTTTGCTTGCCATCCTTCAGGTAATTTGCCCGCCAGTGCTGTTTCGAATTGTTGCGCCAATTCCGGATAAGCCGCTTTGTAGTCGTTGAACAACGCTGTCCATTCCGCTTCCGCTTTTTGTCCTTTGTCAACCATCGTTTCGTTGAAACGGGCTGTGACTTCCTCCGGTACAAAGAAAGCTTCATCGGAATAGCCGTAGGCTGCTTTCGCAGAAGCGACGCCTTCCGCTCCAAGAGGAGCGCCGTGCACTTTATGCGTTCCCGCACCGGGAGCGCCGAAGCCGATGATTGTTTTGATTTCGATCAAGGTCGGCTTCTCTGTTTCAGCTTTCGCTTCTTCGATTGCTTTCGAGATGGCTTCCAAATCATTGCCGTCTTTCACCAAAATATGTTGCCAGCCGTAAGCTTCGAAACGAGCTCCAACGTCTTCGGTAAAGGATTTTGAAGTCGGTCCATCCAATGAGATGTCATTGGAATCATACAAACCGATCAGTTTGCCCAATTTCAGATGACCTGCCAAGCTTGCCGCTTCATGGGAGATCCCTTCCATCAAATCGCCATCGCCGTTCAGGAAGTACGTATAATGATCCACAACCGGGAAATTCTCTTTGTTGTAGGTAGCCGCTAAATGTGCTTCTGCCATCGCAAAACCGACTGCATTGGCGATCCCTTGTCCCAAAGGACCAGTAGTCGCTTCCACGCCATCTGTATCATGCACTTCCGGATGTCCCGGTGTTTTACTGCCGAATTGACGGAAGTTTTTCACGTCATCCAGGCTCACATTGAAGCCAGCCAAGTGCAACAGGCTATACAACATAGAGGAACCATGTCCAGCAGATAGGACGAAACGGTCCCGGTCTGCCCATTGGCTATTTTTAGGATTAACTTTTAAATGCTTTGTCCATAAAGCATACGCCATTGGAGCTGCACCCATCGGTAAACCGGGGTGTCCTGAATTTGCCTTTTGTACAGCATCTATACTTAGTGTACGAACTGCGTTTACTGCTAACTCATCGATTTGATCAAACATTTTTTTCCTCCTCAAAATAGTGAATCTAGTATATTTATATTGTCTAGCCGAAAAACCTTGATAAAAAAAATAGAACGCAATCAAACGGTCAACTATCCAGAAAGCGTTCTTAACAGATAAAAAATTCCATCTGCCGTCACACATTCCTCAATGAACTGCAGTTCAAAGAATTGTTCCCGCGAAAAGAATAAGACTATTTTAAGCAGCAGGAATTCCAATGGATGTCCTGCGGTCGGTTCCATGCTATTATACCAAATTGATGCACGTATATAAACAAAATAACCTAAAATCACGGTAACAAGACAATATAGAATAATTATCGAAAATGATTTTTAAAAAAAAGCAGTGTTCTCAAGCTATTCTTGGAAGGCCTGTCCTGATGTTTACCGCTTTCAAAACCCATTATCAGTCAGTATTTTCTCACATAGCGAGTGACTCAGATAGGCGGACTCTGTCGAGACAGGGTTCTCTTTCTTTGCGATCCCCTCAACGAACTCATGGATCAACGGCGCAAATCCACGCTTGCGGAGTGTCCCTTCCCAATCTTCAAAAGATACAATCTGTTTCTCACCTTTCCGAGTGATCGTCATGTCGGTCAAATTCATGACCCGCACAACCCCTTCCAAACTCTGTACTTCCATCACTTCCTGATTGGCACCCGCTTCGTAATTCATCGAAACAAAGCAGCTGGTTGTATTCGTTTCGAGCACGAGCCATACGCGCTTCAATTCCCCGTCCTTTTCAACAATATGGGATTGGACCGAAACAACTTCATCATCCAGCAAATATAAGGCGGTATCCGCAATATGAATGAAGGAATCATAGATGGCGAAACGGACCTCTTCGACATTCTTGACCCTGTCCTTTTGGATGATGATCATTTTTTTATCGGGTATCTCTTTCAAGCGCTGGACCAACGGCGCCAAACGGCGATTGAAGCCGGCCGTCAATAGCAATCCTTTCGCATCCGCCAATTCGATCAATTCTTTTGTTTCCTCCAGCCGATCGCTGATGGGTTTGTCCACATAGACAGGGATGCCGCGTTCCAGCAGCGTGCGGATGATTTCCCCATGTGCGACTGTTGCCACATGAACGAAAGCCGCTTCAATACCGCTGTCCAACCATTCTTCTATCGATACATACAGATGGTTAAAGCCATATTTCTTGCCGATAGATTCCAAAGCCTCTTGATTTCTGGAACATAAATGCCACTCGATCGTATCCTGCATCTCAACCATCACCGGCAAATAAGCCTTCTGAGCAATATTACCTATACCAATGACTCCTATCTTCACTAAAGATCGCCTCCTACTTGTTTAACCTGTTTATACCACATTCCAGCTGCTTTTTCCCTTCTGAACTAAGAAAAAAAATGGATAATAAAAAAATTTCACATTTTCAACTGAAATCGGTTGCAATACGTTATTTTGTTTTGTATAATTCTTTTTGTTGTTATGTATAGACATGCAAAAGGAGTTGTTTAGATGAAATACGAATTTCCTGCAGCATTTTGGTGGGGGTCAGCAGCCAGCGGCCCACAAACAGAAGGGACTGTAGCTGGCGATGGCAAAGGGGAAAACATCTGGGATTACTGGTATAAACAAAATCCGGAAATCTTTTTCAATGGTGTTGGTCCAGAAAATACATCCTATGTATACGATCGCTACAAAGAGGATATCGCATTAATGAAAGTGACGGGACACAATTCGTACCGCACATCCATCCAATGGAGCCGTCTGATCCCAACCGGAACCGGTGAAGTCAACCAAAAGGCAGTCGCTTTCTACAACAGCTACATCGACGAACTGCTGGCCAACGGCATCGAACCTTTCATTAATCTTTATCACTTTGATATGCCGTTGTCATTGCAACAGAAAGGAGGATGGGAAAGCAAAGAGGTTGTGGAAGCCTACGCCGCCTACGCACGGACCTGTTTCGAGCTGTTCGGCGACCGCGTGAAAAAATGGTTTACCCACAATGAACCAATCGTCCCGGTGGAAGGCGGTTATCTGTATCAATTCCACTACCCTAGCATCGTAGATATGCAAAAAGCCGTCCAAGTAGGGTATCATGAAAGTTTGGCGAGCGCAAAAGCAATCAAAATCTATCATGAAATGAAGCTTGGCGGGCAAATCGGCATCGTCCTGAATTTGACGCCGAGCTATCCGCGCAATCCGGATGACCCCGAAGATGTGAAAGCAGCTGAATTGGCTGACGCCTTCTTCAACCGGTCTTTCTTGGATCCTGCCATCAAAGGCACGTTCCCGGAAGATTTTGTCTCGTTATTGAAATCATTGGATTATCTTCCCGAACACACAGCAGAAGAATTAGAACTTATCAGAAACAATACGATTGATTTGCTGGGCATCAACTACTATCAGCCAAGAAGAATCAAGAAGAAAGAAAGCAGCGAAAGGCTGTCCGACAAACCGATGCCGGATGATTATTTCGACAATTACATCTGGCCGGATCGGAAAATGAATCCGTACCGCGGTTGGGAAATATATGAAAAAGGGATCTACGACTGCTTGATCAATGTACGCGACAACTATGGCAATATTCCTTGCTTCATCTCCGAAAACGGGATGGGTGTGGAAGGCGAAGAACGTTACGTCAATGCGGATGGCATGATCGAAGATGATTATCGGATCGCATTTGTCCAAGGTCATCTGAAATATGTCCATCAGGCTCTCCAAGAAGGCTGCAACGTGAAAGGCTACCACATGTGGACATGCATGGATAACTGGTCATGGACGAACGCCTATAAAAACAGATATGGCTTCATCGCCGTCGACTTGGATCAAAAAGGAAAACGCACCATCAAGAAAAGTGGTCACTGGTTCAAAGAAGTATCAGACAATAATGGTTTTGACGCATAAGGTTTCTATGGAAAGGAAATTAAAAAAATGAATAATTTTGTTGATACATTAGCGGAAAAATTGACACCCTTCGCCGGCAAGCTCGGCTCGAACAGATATCTTGCCGTATTACGCGATGCGTTTATGCTTTCTTTCCCGCTTACCATGTTCGGATCCATCATAGTCGTGTTGAACAACCTGCCCTTCTGGAGCGATGACACGAAAGGGACGTTGGGCGGCTTATTCGGCAATGGCCAAAACGCGACCATGTCCATCATGACGATCTTCATCACTTTCGGTATCGGGTATTACCTGACCCGTTCCTACGATGAGGATGGCGTCTTCGGTGGGGCTGTTTCGTTGGCTTCCTACTTGATTTTGACGCCGTTCAGCTTTACGACTGCTAATGGTGCTGCAGTCAGCGGTGCCCTTTCCTTGGATCGCTTAGGCGCTAAAGGGATGTTCATCGGCATGTTGGCTGCCTTCATCGCAGCCGAAATTTACGTACGGATCACGAAAAAAGGCATCGTCATCAAAATGCCAGAAGGCGTTCCCGATGCAGTTGCCCGCTCATTCGCTTCCCTGATCCCGGCAATTTCCACACTTACCCTCTTCTTGTTGCTGAACGCCTTGGTTTCAGGGGTCTTCACAACAAACTTGCACGATGTCGTTTACACGGTCATCCAAAAACCGCTTGTCGGTCTGGGCAGCGGCTTGCCTGCCACCTTAGTTTCGCTCTTCTTCGTGCAAATTCTTTGGTTCTTCGGTTTGCATGGCCAAATCATCGTCAACTCCGTCATGGATCCGATCTGGAACACATTGGCTTTGGAAAATTTGGATGCCTTTAAAGCCGGCGAAGCTTTACCGCACATCATCACAAAACCATTCATGGAAACATTCACGGTCGGATTGGGCGGTTCCGGCATGACCTTGATGGTTGTCATCTTGATGGCTTTCGTCATGAAGAGCCGTCAAATGAAGGACATCGGCCGTTTGGCGCTCGGGCCAGGAATCTTCAACGTTAACGAACCGGTCATCTTCGGATTGCCGATTGTATTGAACGCATCTATCGCTATCCCTTGGATTTTGACGCCTCTAGTCGTCACGACCGTAAATTACTTATCCATGGCCTCAGGATTATTCCCGACTCCGACAGGCGTCACGGTTCCATGGACGGTTCCGTTATTCTTCAGTGGGATGATGGCCACAAACTCCGTCATGGGTGGCGTGCTGCAGCTGATCGACTTCGCAATCGTCGGGTTGATGTGGTATCCATTCTTGAAAGTGGTCGACAGAGCCAACATCCTGGCTACATCAGAAGAAAACGTTCCTGAATCAAGGACAGCCTCTTTCCAAGGCGCAGAATCAAAAAGCTAGATAATACCCGGTGCGACAAGATATACTTTCACGGCAAGGGCCTGGAGCAGCTGCTCCGGGCCTTCTTGCCTTTACTTTGTATCTGGAAAGTAAAGGTTTAGTTGTATCATGTATAGCCATTACGCTATAATAATGATTGAAAACGTTTAGCTGCAGGGAGGATGAAATGATGAAAAAATACCAAGAAATTGCCGACGAACTCCGTCGCCGCATCGTTGACGGCGATTACGCAGAGGATGAAATGCTTCCTGATCAAATCGCTCTGGCTGAAGAATTCGGCGTCAGCCGGATGACACTCAAAAAAGCGATCGATATGATAGCCATGGAAGGCCTGCTTTTCCGTAAACGCGGCGTCGGAACATTCGTCATCAAAAGCGCACTTTGGAACAGCGGAGACTCAAAGGTGGACGAATATGCCGGTCTCTCCAAGCAGTTCCCGAATAAAACCATCAAAAGTAAAATCATCACCTTCGACATTCTGTTTCCTCCTGAAAATATCAAGAGCCTGCTGATGCTCGAAGACAACCAACCTGTCTACCACCTTGAACGGCTGAGGATCATCGATGATAAGCCCTATATCCTGGAAAACACCTATTTTGTGGCAAACCTGGTCCGTGATCTGACGGAAGATATCATCAACCATTCCATCTACAATCATATCCGCGATACGTTGGGATTGAAAATCGGTGGCGCATACCGGAAAATCCATGCCGATAAATCCAATAAATTGGATTGGCAGGAACTGATCTGCGATGAGCACACACCCATTCTGGAAGTCGAGCAGGTCGTTTACCTGACGAACGGGACGCCATTCGAATATTCCACCTCCCGCAGCCGCTACGACACAAGATCATATACCATCACCGACATCCTCAAACAATAGGATACGATGGATTGCGCTTAGAACGGAATCACTGGAGCACCCTAGACCAAAATCTGTGGTTTTCAGATTTTGGCCTAGGGTGTGAAGTGGATGTCCGTTCTGCAATTCAGAGTTCAACTAATAGGATGAGATGATTCGCGTTTAGATACCCGTACGTTGGAGCAAACACGGGCTGTTCACCTCTTTTGTGGACAACCCTAAAAGGAAGCACTGTGACCGTGCCGTTCAAGTGTATCATGGTTCTAAGCGATTGAAATCGCAAGAACCATGACAAAACGGTAGCGGTATCTGCGAATCAGAACTCGACTAAGTAGGATACGATGAAATGCGTCCAGGGGATGAGCACTAAGAGGGCTAGCCGTAAATGGGCCGGTTTTTGCCCATGCGGACTAGACGGCTTAGGCACTCAAACATCACAGTGCGACGTTTGAGGTCTTTCGCAATTGTTGTACCACGACAAATGATGCAGCTTTTTCTGCATTTCAGAGTTCAACTAATAGGATACGATGGATTGCGCTTAGAACAAAACCATTCCAGCAACCGAATATAAAAACTTATTTTTAGGAGGAAAATCATGCAAGAACCTTTATTTATTCAACCTGTCCTGCAAGAAAAAATCTGGGGCGGCACCAAGCTGCGCGACATTTACGGTTATGACATTCCCAGCGAGCACACCGGTGAATGCTGGGCCATCAGTGCCCACCCGGACGGTATAGGCGCTGTCGAAAACGGGGAGTATGCCGGCATAAAATTGGACGTTCTCTATGCGGAACATCCGGAACTTTTTGGTAATCCCGCTTCCCCGGTCTTCCCTTTGTTGACAAAAATCATCGATGCAGCGGAAGCCCTATCCGTCCAAGTCCATCCGGATGACGCTTACGGGCTGGAGCATGAAGGCGAATTAGGAAAAACAGAATGTTGGTACATCATCGATGCCGATGAGGATGCCGAAATCATCTATGGCCATAACGCCAAAACAAAAGACGAATTTGCTGGGATGATCGCTGACGGCAAATGGGAAGAGTTGTTGCGCCACGTCAAAGTGAAAAAAGGCGACTTTTTCTTCGTCCCTAGCGGAACCATCCACGCCATCGGAGGCGGCATCACCATTTTGGAGACCCAACAGAGCAGCAACACAACCTACAGAGTATATGACTTCGACCGCAAAGACGACGAAGGCAATACCCGCGATCTGCATATCCAGCAATCCATCGACGTCTCGATGATACCGCACCGGGATGCTGTGAACCATTTCGAAACCGTAAAAGAAGGGCCAAATGTGTTGACCACCTTTATCCAAAGCGATTATTTCACCGTATACAAATGGGATATTCAAACGGAAGTGACTTTCAACAAGACCGCCCCTTATACGCTCGCGAGCGTCCTAGAAGGTACAGGGACACTGAGGATCGGCGGAAAGGCACATCCATTAAACAAAGGGGAGCATTTCATCATCCCTAACCCAGTGGAATCCTGGACATTGTCCGGCACGATGCAACTGATCGCATCCACACCTGGTCCCAAAAATAGTTGATCCATCATAAAAACAGCGCAGGCTTTTCTTCCAATCGAAAAGCCTGCGCTGTTTTATTCCTTAAATTTTTACTCGAACGGATAGACCAGTCCCCATTCTTTGCGGACAGTATCCATCACTTCCAGTACATCTTGCGTATAGCCAATGGTGCTATTATGAGCCCCATCCAAAACCATGTCGGTGAAAGCCGCCAACTCATAATTTAAACTCTGGGCGTATTCCCCCGCTTCAAATAAGGTTTCTTTCCCGTCAAAAGAAGTGAAGGCGGCTTTTGTCGGCCTTGGATAATCCATGATCGTGAAGAAGCCCTTTTCAAATGCCACAATGCCTTGTTTCGGCATTTTCGCGTGGAAAGTCAGTGACACGGTCGCCAACTCATTCTCAGCATTACGTAGGATGATGGCGGAAGACTCATCCACACCGGATTCATGTAGATTTCCCATCGTCAAAACTTCTATCGGCTTACTGCTCATGAAGTTGCGAACAAAGGATAACGCGTATGTCCCGATATCGAACAATGCCCCGCCGGCCAAATCCTTATTGAAATAATAGACGGATGGGTCTGTATCTTTGAAGCTACCGAAAGAAGCCTGGATCATTTTCAGGGGGCCTATATCGTGCGTCTTTATCCAGTCATTGAGTTCGCGATAAAGCGGCATATGGTAGAGCGTCATCGCTTCAGAAAGGTAGATCCCCTTTTCCTCGGCCAAATGCACAACTTCATCCAGCTGCGCTTTATTGATCGTGATGACCTTCTCGCACAACACATGTTTCCCCGCTTCCAGGCTCGCCTTGATCAATGGGTAATGGTGGCTATGCGGTACGGCAATATAGACCACGTCTACCGAGGCATCCGCCAGCAGTTCCGCATAGTCGCCGTAGGATACGGGGATGGCATATTTTTCAGCAAAGGCTTGCGCTTTTCCGCTCGTCCGGGAAGCCACCGCTACCAACTCCGCTCTCTCCGCTGAGAATCGCGATGCGAATTCCGAAGCGATTTGCCCGGTCCCCAGAATCGCCCATTTCAATTTCTTCATTTGGACACACCTTTCATTTCCCCTATTTCTCTACACTCTGGTTCGCCAGGATGATGGCGCCGGTGATTCCGGCATCGTCGCCAAATCCCGGCGTCACAAGATAATCATCCACCGCCGGCACCGGAACGTAGTCCGCCAACAGTGTCGTGAATTGCGTTTTGATCTTCTCCAACATGCCGGGAACCTTCATCACGCCGCCACCGAGGACAATCCGTTCCGGACGCAAAATGACCGTATACGCTTCCAATGCTTGGCCGATATAATAGGCCACAAAATCCCAGACTTCATCGGTCGGATCGATATCTTTACCGGCTTTTCCCAAACGACCGTCTATCGATGGGCCTGCAGCCATTCCCTCCAAACAATTGCCATGGTATGGGCAAAACCCTTTGTAATGGTCGTGCTCATGCGGACGCACTAATAGATGGCCCATTTCCGGATGACCGATGCCTTCCAAAATCTTCCCGTCGACAATCGCACCGGCACCAACACCTGTTCCAATCGTGATATACATAGTATTCCGTAAACCTTTTGCAGCACCCATAGCGGATTCTCCCAATGCTGCAGCGTTCACATCGGTCGTCCAGCCCATCGGTATATCGTAGCGTTCTTTCATGTCACCCAAAAAGTTGTAGTCCTTCCAGGCTAATTTAGGTGTGGAAAGGACATAGCCGTAAGTAGCGGAATCCGGCTTCACGTCGATTGGTCCGAACGAACCGATCCCTATGGCCGCTAACTCAAATCGATCAAAAAAGGCAAAGACCTGTTTCATGGTTTCTTCTGGCGTTGTCGTTGGAAAAGATACCCGTTCCAATAACTCATTCTTTTCGTTTCCGACTGCACATACAAATTTCGTTCCGCCTGCTTCAATTGCTCCTACTAACATTTTCTTCACTCCTATTAAGGTTTCTTTAACATCTACTGTTTCGCTCTGAAAATACGTTTTCTGGGTCCAAACTTGCTAGAAAAAAACGGCCTTCATCACGCCCCTCTATTATACCGCTTTCAAGCTCATGTTTCATTCTTTTTACAATCAAATCGAAAGCCATAATAAAAGCGATGCCGACATTTTTTCGGCATCGCTTTCCTCATTCATTTGGTTGTGCTTTTCCATTCAATCCAACGCTCTCCACACCATTGACGATTCTGTCAAAGCCCTTCTTACTTCGCGGCTTCAGTTCGACGACGAGCACACCCGTCAAGATCAACATTGCCCCGATGAGCATCCGGATCGTTATCTGTTCCTTGATGAACAGAGCCGAAAAGATCATCCCGAATACGGCTTCCATCGACAGAATGATGGCTGTTTCCGTTTCTTTCGTGTATTGCTGAGAGGCAGATTGGATCAAAAAAGCGAGCATCGTGCTGACGGCCCCCAGGAAGAGAATGGAGAAATAACCTTCCGTTTCAGAGGGCAGCACAAATTCCTGCCTGAAAAGGGAAACAACCAAGCCGCAACAAGCGGCGGTGCCCATCTGTATCGTGTTCAAGGCATAGACATTTTCGCCCAGCACGAACAGATTCGTACAGATGATCTGCAGCGCAAAAAATAACGCACATAGCAATGTCAGCATATCGCCCAAATTGATCGTATCGAAGTCGGTCAACGATATCACCGCTATCCCAGTGATGGACAGCAATGCCCCCATTATGGCCGGCGCCGTAATCCTCTTTTTGAAGAACAGCGCCCCGATGAACGGAACCAACACCACATTGAACGCCGTCAAAAAAGCATTCTTTGAAGGCGTGGTATAGACCAGCCCCACCGTCTGAAACAGAAAGGCAATATAAAGAATCACCCCTAACCCGATCCCTCTGACGTATGTTTTTTGTGTGGCATGCTTCAACTGCCCCGAAAAAAATCCCACCATCATCAAGAAGGCCAACAAAAACCGCATGGTCAAAATTTGATAAGGCGAAAAATACTCCAACGCTATGGAGCTGATGGCAAAGCCGGAGCCCCATATGACAGTGACAAACATTAGGCCAATCTGTCCTTTTCTTCTACTGGACATCCTATTCCTCCGTTCTTTTTATTAATCCTATATTTCCCTTTGCCGGAACAGAATTTCAGCGCTCTCGGCATCACTCTTAACTCTACCGAATTTCCAGTCTGACCGCAAGGTGTCCATCAGATAAAACGCCTTTTTTGCATGTGCACCTCTTCCGGAGGACTGCCGAAGCAGAAAAAGCTCCCCTTTCCCTGGAATCAACGGGGCGCTAAGAAAAAAGAGCGCGAAAAGAAAAAAATAGCTTTTCGAAGGGCTGTTAAGCACCGTTCGAGAAGCTATTCCAATCATTTAATTTGCCAATATCGCTTCGATTTCATCCAACTCTTCATTGCTGAAAGCAAGGTTTTCCAAGGCTTTGACGTTATCATCGATTTGGCTGACTTTGCTTGCGCCAATCAGCACGCTTGTGACTTTTCCATCACGTAAAACCCAGGCTACAGCCATTTCAGCCAGCGTCTGGCCGCGGCGTTTCGCTATTTCATTCAGGGCCCTTGATTTTTCGATGGTCTCCTCCACTTTTTCGGCATTCAAGAACGGTGAGGATGTACGTCCCGCACGTGAATCTTCCGGGATGCCCTTTAGGTAGCGGTCCGTCAGCATGCCTTGCGCCAACGGGCTGAATACGATGCTGCCCAATTTATTGGCTGCCAGGACATCCTGCAATCCGTCTTCGATCCAGCGGTCATACATATTGTAATTGGGCTGATGGATGATGAACGGTGTCTTCAAGTCTTTAAAGATGGCGGTTATTTCGGCGGTCTGATCTGCAGAATAGCTCGAGATGCCGATGTATAAGGCTTTTCCTTGGCGGACCATCAGATCCAACGCTTGAGCTGTTTCTTCAAACGGGGTGTCCGGATCCGGGCGATGGGAATAGAAGATATCCACATAATCCAACCCCATCCGTTTCAGGCTTTGATCGATGCTGGCTGTCAAATATTTTTTTGAGCTCCATTCCCCATAGGGACCTGGCCACATATCATATCCCGCCTTGCTGGAGATGATCAGCTCATCGCGGTAAGGAAGCAGATCTTTTTTCAGGATTTTCCCGAAAGTTTCCTCCGCACTGCCTGGCGGCGGACCGTAATTATTCGCCAAGTCAAAATGAGTGATTCCCAAATCGAATGCACGGTGAATCATCTTGCGAGAATTTTCAAACAGATCCACTTCGCCGAAATTATGCCATAAGCCTAGCGAGATGGCTGGTAATTTTAATCCGCTGTTGCCTACTCGATTGTAAATCATTTTTTCATATCGATCTTCTGCCGGTTGATACATCTCATCACCTCAAATTTTCTATCTTTTCATTATAACGCTTACACAAATAAAGTAAAGGCTTTCATTAGATTTCCGGTTTACTGTTTTTTCTTGCTGCATTCTGATTATGACCAATCACTTGCTGTTCATGATTTTTAGTTTTCGGAGACCTGCGACTTCAGTCATGGGTGGTTGACAATCTATAACTTTCACTTAAAAAAGTAATGCCACCAGTTAGGCGGCATTACTTTTTTGTTGATATATACTATTCATGCTCTGCCAATGGCAAGTTATCCGAATCCTTGAAGAAGATATAACCAAAGTTGACGCAATCCGACATAAGAGCATGTCCCCTATTTTTGACGCAGTCTTTTCGTTTATCTAAGCTTCTTCGTATCCGTTCGGATTGTTTTTTTGCCAGTTCCAGGAATCGCGGCACATGTCAGCCAAGGTATTTTTGGCCGTCCAGCCCAGTTCTTCGCGTGCTTTGGTTGCGTCCGCATAACAGGTCGCCACATCACCGGGGCGTCTGTCGACGATGACGTAAGGAATTTCCACGCCGTTGGCTTCTTCGAAGTTGTGCACCAAATCCAATACGCTGTAGCCTGTGCCGGTACCCAGGTTGTAGATGCCCACGCCGTTCGTATCTTGGACTTTCTCCAATGCCTTGATGTGGCCTTGCGCCAAATCGACGACGTGGATGTAGTCGCGCACGCCTGTGCCGTCCGGCGTGTCATAGTCGTTGCCGAAGACGCTCAAGCGCGGCAGTTTGCCGACGGCGACTTGCGTGATGTACGGCATCAAATTGTTCGGGATGCCGGTCGGATCTTCGCCGATCAAGCCGGATGCATGCGCCCCGATCGGATTGAAGTAACGCAGCAGAGCGATGCTCCATTCCGCATCGGAAACAGCGACATCCTGCAGGATCTGTTCGATCATCACTTTGGTGTAGCCGTAAGGATTCGTTGCGCTGGTCGGCAGATCCTCCGTCAACGGCGACACATTGTTCATGCCGTAGACGGTCGCCGAAGAGCTGAAGACGATCTTTTTCACGCCGTGATTGCGCATCACGTCGCACAAGACCAGCGAGCTGGTGATGTTATTGTGGTAATATTCGATCGGTTTGGAAACCGACTCGCCTACCGCCTTGAAGCCCGCGAAATGGATGACGGAATCGATGGCTTCCTTTTCAAAGACGGCGTCCAAAGACTCTTTATCCAATACGTCGACTTCATAAAAAGTCGGTGTTTTCCCCGTGATTGTTTGGATGCGGTTCAACACTTCCGGTTTGCTGTTCGAGTAGTTGTCCACGATGACTACTTCATAACCTGCGTTTAACATTTCCACAACGGTATGGCTGCCGATATAGCCGGCTCCGCCTGTAACTAAAACTGACATAAAATCCCTCTCTCTTTATCCATCATTCTTTGGATAGCTGGCTCAGCGCAACGTATCCACAAAATTCATGAAAGCCTTTTGCCCTTCTTCTGTCCGTTTAAACACACCCGCATCTTGAAGCACCTTCAAAAAGGCTTCGCCTACTTCATCTTTCACCAATTGCTTAACGTCAGAACCTGCTTGTGGGCCCTTAGCCATCAAGCCGTCTGCCCACTCTTGATGATATTCGGCAACATTCGCATCCTCACCTAAAAGATATTTCTCAACTTCTTGCAATTCTTCTTTTAGTCGTGGGGGTAAAATAGCCAAGCCCATTACTTCAATCAGGCCAATATTTTCCTTTTTGATATGCTGCACATCTAGATGCGGATGAAATATGCCATCAGGAAATTCTTTCGATGTCCGGTTGTTCCTCAGAACCAAATCCAATTCAAATTTTCCCTCTCTCATGCGCGCGATAGGGGTGATGGTGTTATGGGGTGTACCATTGGACTCAGCGAGGATAGCGACGCGCTCGTCAGAATAGCCTCTCCAGGCAGCTAAAACAAACGTGGCCGCTTCCACCATTTCCTCTTCGTTCGTCCCCACCAAGCGAATGACGGACATCGGCCATTTGACTATTCCTGCACTAATCGAAGGGAATTTTCCCATTCTGAAGGGAACCTCGATAGGGGCTTCAGCCATGGCGAAAGTATGCTTTCCCCCTTGATAATGGTCATGGGATAAAATGGAGCCCCCGACAATTGGCAGGTCTGCATTTGAACCGACAAAATAATGTGGGAATTGTGTTACAATGCCAAGCAATTTCCCGAATGTATGTCCATCCAACTTCATGGGTTTATGTTCATTCAGCAAGAAGATGCAATGTTCATCGTAGTACGCATACGGTGAGTATTGGAATCCCCATTGTTCTCCATTCAGCGACATCCTCACAATCCGGTGGTTCCCTCTTGCCGGATGATCGACACGTCCTGCATAACCTTCATTTTCCATACACAATTGGCAAGCAGGATACACTGATTCGGACGCATGCCTTGCCAAAGCAATTTGTTTGGGATCTTTTTCAGGTTTCGATAAATTAATGGTTATTTCCAATTCACCGTATTCAGACTGATGTTTAAATGCGATGTTTTTGGCAATACTTCTTGTTTTGATATAATCATTATTCTTACTTAAGCGATAGAAATAATCGGTAGCTTTCCTGGGGCTTTCCTTATATTTCCCCCAAAAAAACCTATTCATCACTGACGGTAAAGGCGTGACCAAGGACATAATTTGCGCTTCCAATATTTCACGGGAATACTGATAATCAGGGATTGTACCGGCCGAAACAGCCCAATCAACAAGGACATCCAATAAATCCAGCCGTTCCGGCATGGGCGTTGTCGGCATCAGTTGCGTATCCAAAGCGTCTTTCCCGATCAACAGCAGCAACTGATTCCTGAGAACGATCCTGTCCATTCCGTCGCTGTCCCCCGCCTGAATGCCGTTTTCAATGAAATCGACGACCGTTTGATCGATAGTGTCTCCCTTGCCACTTTTCACCATGCCTTATTTTCCCCCCATTAATTTCGCGCCATCGCTGATTTCCGCGATATAAAATGCAGCCGGATAGCCGATTTTTTGTTCATAAACAGCTCCTACGTTTTCGATGAAGGCCGATATGTTTTCCTTCGCGACGATGGCGATGCCGCAGCCGCCGAAGCCCGCTCCCGTCATCCGCGCACCCAAGACACCGGGTTGTTCCCAGGCTATTTCCGCCAACGTATCCAATTCGATACCGGTCACTTCGTAGTCATCCCGCAAGGAAATATGCGATTGATTCATCAGCTTGCCGAATGTTTCCAAGTCGCCTGCCTTCAAGGCGGTGGCGGCTCTCAATGTCCGTTGGTTTTCGGTGACCGCATGGCGCGCGCGTCTGTACAGTACATCACTGTTCAGCACATCCTTATGTTTTTCGAACGTCTCTTCATCCAATTCACCCAAAGAGGAAATGGGGACGACGGTCTGCAGCAGGGCTAAAGCTTGTTCGCATTCACTGCGGCGTTCATTGTACTTGGAATCGACCAATTCGCGGCGTTTCTTCGTGTTCATGATGACAATGGCACGATTGCCAAGTTCCACTGGGATCATTTCGTATTTCAGCGTGTTGCAATCCAAGAGAATGGCTTTATTTTTTTCGCCCATCCCAACGGCGAACTGGTCCATGATGCCGCTGTTCACGCCGATGAATTCATTCTCCACGCGTTTTCCGGTCTGGATGAGATCCAAACGGTCAAGCTTCAGGTCGAACAGGTTTTCCAGCACCACGCCCGTCAGCAATTCAAGGGATGCGGAGGAGGAAAGACCGGAACCATTAGGGATATCTCCTTGGATGACCATGTCCAGTCCGCTGTCGATGGCATGCCCGGCCTCCTTCAAATACTTCAGCATGCCCTTCGAATAGTTGGCCCAAACATCCTCTTTCTTGTAATCCAAAGCTGTTAAATCAAAAGTAATTACACCTATATCAGGGAAGTTTTCCGAATAGAGGCGGATTTCGTTGTTGTCATTTTTTGAAGCGACTGCGTACGTGCCTAGGGTGATTGCACAAGGGAACACATTACCGCCGTTATAATCGGTGTGTTCGCCGATCAGGTTGATCCGACCGGGTGCAAAGAACGCCCTGTAATCTGCATCCCCAAATAAATCTTCAAACTTTTTCTTTAATTGTTCCATCTCCATATATAACACGCTCCTCTATTTGCTTTTCTATTTCCAATTGATAGGCCTTCAGAAGTAATCGACTTCATTAAACGGGGATTCTTAAGTGCTGTTCACACTTTTAATAAATCTCCGAAATACTTTTACTAAACTTTAGGTAAACATTAACTGAATAAAGTATACCCACCCATTCCGCTTATGTCAATCCGTTTTTTGGTAGCGTTTCAAAAAATAAAGAATCACTCATATAAACCAGGATTATATTGATATTTCATTTAATAACTATGAGATATAACCTTATTGGCTCGTCTTATATGTCTCAGTAATTTTTAGTAAACTTTTCCAAAAAACATTTAATAACATGCCATTCTTCAGCGGATTTCCACCGTCTGGGCAAGTCAAAAAGCTCTGAGGCGATTTTGCCTTCAGAGCTTTGGAAATCTTATCAATATCTACAGATTATCCTTTGGTTGCAAAAAAATAATGCCACCAAATACGGCAGCATCACTTTTCCCAGGCTAGTCATTTCTATTCGTGCAATTCCAGCGGCAGACCATCCGGATCCTGGAAGAATGTGAATTTCTTGTTCGTATAGTCATCCAAACGGATCGGCTCTGTTTCTACGCCTTTGCGGTTCAGCTCAGCTACGACCGCTTCAACGTCATCCACATAAAAACAAAGATGACGTAAGCCGACAGCTTCCGGTGTGCTCGGTCTGGCAGGAGGATTCGGGAACGAGAACAATTCTATTTCACTTTCCCCCAATTGCAGATCCAATTTATAGGAATCCCTTTCGGCGCGATAATTCTCGCGGATGATCGGCAACTCCAATATTTCCGTGTAGAATTTTTTTGATGCTGCATAGTCCGAAGCGATGATTGCAACATGATGAATCTTTTCAAATTTCATGGTCAGTTCTCCTTTTTTGGCTGGTTTCAGAATACCTATCATTGTATCATCCCGACAGGAAAATCACATCTTTGTCACAAAAAGCACAAAATATAGCTGCAGCAATAGAAACGTTTTCATTCCCCTCGCACATTTGTTATAATGGAGGCATATTCAAATAATCCAAAGACACTAACCGAAAAGGCTAGCCTCTAGCAGTAATGGATGAAAAGAGAGGATGAAACAACCATGATCATTACAACAACCTACCATATCGAAGGAAAAACAATTTCCCACTACGAAGGCATCGTCTTCGGAGAAGTCATCACCGGCATCAACGTCTTTAAAGACTTAGGGGCAGGTATCCGCAATATCGTCGGCGGCCGTTCCAAGAGCTATGAAGATGAGCTGATGGTCGCACGTGAAAAGGCCCTTGAGGAAATGGAAGTGCGAGCTAAGGAACGGGGTGCCAATGCAGTCGTCGGCACGAAAATGGATTATGAAGTATTGGGTGCCGATAACGGCATGCTGATGGTCACCTGCAGCGGCACTGCCGTCAGGCTATCGGACGAACCCGCTTACTTCGGCTAAAAAATATATCAAAAAAGGTACCCCAGGAGCAAACGTTCCTGGGATACCTTTTTTCCGTCTAGTAGAAAAGCATAAATTTATTGACTGGATAAGCGCATCACCTTAAGTTTTCCACGGGATTGCAAAATGTTCCACGCATCAAAAAAGATGGCTAGCTTCACGGGTTAGCCCTTCGGAAATTAGATAAATCGCACCCATTGCGCTCTACGATGCTCATTTGCATGGTAGTCTTAGGAATTCATTCCTTAGACTACCAGTACAAGGCGACTGCAAGGAGCGTTGCTACCCGCACGATTTCCTAAATTGTCATGACTCTTGCGATTTCAATCGCTTAGAGGCATGATACACTTGACCGTTCAGGTCACAGTGTTTCCTCACTCAGGGCTGAACGAACCCGTTCAGCTTTTCTGTCTATTGCGTCTTCTTGGCGCTTGCTTTTTTCTTGACGCCATTCGTCGCCGCATTCTTCCGCGGTGCGAATGGTTTGAAGGAAACGGCATAGTTCCCGGACTCGTCTTTCCCCAAAAGCAAGGCGGTCGAGAAGCTCTTGCCGTCCCTCTTCTTGAATCCAGATAGCTGTTTCGTCTGGCCTTTTCCCAGGAGATCTTTCG
>NZ_FOTD01000007.1 GCF_900114465.1 Trichococcus palustris
TTTTGGCTGGCATTCGCCAAGGCCAAGTTGTCCACTTCTTTCAGGAACGGAAATTCTTCTTTGAAGGAAGTATAGGTTCTCGGCTTGATGGATTTCAGCAGTTCTTTGTCGTCTTTGTATGTTTCGTAAATTTTCTTTCGGTCAGCCAGCATCTGGTTGAAGATGAACCGTGCGGAGCCAAAACAATTGGCGAAATAGATTTTCTGTTCCCGATTGGGGTACAAACGGAACTGAAAGGCTTTCAGCATGATACTCACCTCTTTGGCTTCATTATACACCTCCGAACAGGTGTTCGCAAAAGATAAAGCAAGGGAAAAGACCGTGCCGCCTAACTCATGACTGAAGTCACGAGAGTGCAGCAGCACTTATTCAAAGTCGCCCTCATCCAGGATACCCTGATCCTGGACGTAGCTTACCCAAACACCCACTAGATAATCAGCCTGCAACTCCAGGCGGACATTCAGGTCATTGAATTCCGTTTCGCTCAACTGGCTGCGCTGTCCCTGCACCTGATCCATGATGCCCAACAGATTTTGGACGTGGTGTCCGACTTCATGCGCCACGACATATACCATCGCGAAGTCCCCCGATGCGCCGTATTCCTGCGACAACTGTTTGTAGAAACTTAGATCGATGTACAATTTTTGGTCGGTCGGACAATAGAATGGCCCTACCTGTGAACCCGCCACCCCGCAGGCTGATTGGACTTGATCGGTGTACAAGACCAAAGTCGGTTCCTTATATTCCATATTATTGGCGGCAAAAATCTTGTTCCAGGCATCCTCGGTATACCCCAATACAACCGAAACAAATTCCGCCATTTGGTATTCCGTCTTGTCGCCTGTTTCCGTGACTCCCGTCGGCGCCGTTTCCGTCGGACTGCTTCCGCCTCCACCGAGCAGATCGCCCCTTCAGTAACCGCATTTACTATCGTGTTCATTATATCTTATTCACCCCGTGACTTTAAAAAAATTTCAGCCGGAAGAAGCCCTAAACTTTGGAAAGATAGATTGTCCATTATTGCACAAAATATTATCGGCT
The DNA here is from genome assembly GCF_900114465.1 of Trichococcus palustris. Taxonomy (GTDB): domain Bacteria; phylum Bacillota; class Bacilli; order Lactobacillales; family Aerococcaceae; genus Trichococcus; species Trichococcus palustris. The sequence continues at coordinate 1,042 of NZ_FOTD01000007.1, forward strand.
GGTTTTTTCCTGATATCTGCTCTTTTCCAAATCATTGCTTGTTTTTCGCCGATAAGGATCCCTTTATTCGCAACCATCCTCGAAATTGTGACAGAAATTGGATGCGGCTCATTTGTGAGAAGAATATTATGTTGTTGTTATATTGACTATGGAATGATCTAGGTATAGTATTGATGTAAGCCTATACATTTCAACGAAATATTTTTATGGGAAAAACGCCAGTGCCAAAGGAGAGTCGTTTTATGAGTAAATTAGACAATAAAGTAGCTATCATCACAGGGGCAGCACAAGGAATGGGTGCCATGCATGCTCGCATGTTCGTAGAAGAAGGCGCCAAAGTAGTAATAACGGACATCAATGAAGAAGCCGGCCAAGCCTTGGCTGAAGAACTCGGCGAAAATGCTCTTTTTATGAAACTCGATGTCTCCAAAGCTGATAATTGGGCAGCCGTCGTAGATGTGACGGAAAAAGCATTCGGACCCATAACGGTTTTGGTCAACAATGCCGGTGTCGGAATCTTCAAAACCTTGGACGATTTGACCGAAGCGGATTTCCGTTTGACCTTTGAAATCGATGAATTAGGTGTATTCTTGGGCATGAAGGCCGTCGTTCCATCCATGAAGGTAGCCGGCATCGGTTCCATCGTGAATATTTCCTCGGTCGATGGTTTGGTAAGCGCCCCGACAGCTATCGCTTACAGCGCATCGAAGCATGCGGTCACCGGCATGACGAAAGGCGCTGCGGCTGAATTGGGGCAGTTCAATATCCGCGTCAATTCTGTCCATCCCGGCATCGTTGCAACACCGATGGCGGAACAAGGCGATGTCTATGAATACATCAAACAATTGGAAAAGGATCTTCCTTTGAGAAGAACCGGAAAACCGGAAGAGATATCCAATCTGGTCATCTATCTCGCTTCCGATGATTCCAGCTATTCGACCGGTTCGCAATTCGTCGTTGATGGCGGGATGATTTCCGATCTGTAAGCCTTTCGACAATACATATCCATCAGACAATAAAAAAGCAGCGGCAGATCGGACACATGAGGTGTGTCTAATCTGTCGCTGCTTTTTTTAACAGGCTATAACGTATTCCTTTTTGATCTAAGAAGCGCATCACTACAGGTATTTCACAGATTCCTGATCTGTTTCACGCCATCACGTGATGTCTAACGGTCCAAGCCTGCCTCTCGGAAATTAGATAAATCTGACCCCTTGCGCTCTACGATGCTCATTCAGGGCCAGATTCCCTAAATTGTCATGACTCTTGCGATTTTAATCGCTTAGAGGCATGATACACTTGACCGAATAGGTCACAGTGTTTCCTAATTCAAGGCAGGACGGGCTTGGACCGCTTTTCTTATTTCTAATCTTTGTGCTCTTCCAGTTCTTCGACCTCTTCGATGGTCAGACCTTGGTGGGACTGCATGTATTTTTCCCGTTCCTTTTCCCGGTACTTGTCCATTTTCCTGCGGAACAGCTCGCCGTTTGAAGGCGGTGTCCAGCTGATCGCATTCGCCCCGGCATTGATGGTCTCCATGATGGCTTCGTCGTCCGGCCCCCCGGTTGCGATGATCGGCACATCGGGGAATTTTTCGCGGATGCGGCTGACGATATAGGCGGTGTCCGAACCGCCGCTGACGTTAAGGATATCGACGCCGGCATCCAGACGCGCCTGGATATCCATGTACTCGGAAACGATGGTGCACACAATCGGGATATCGACCGTTTCCTCTATCTGTTTGATTGTTTCGAGCGGCGTCGGTGCATTGACGACAACCGCCAAGGAACCTTGCGCCTCGGAAAACAAAGCGATGTTCGCGCTGCGTTTGCCTTGGGTCGTCCCTCCTCCTACTCCTGACAGGATCGGGATGGTCGAGACATTGGCGATGCTTTGGATGACTGCCGGATGCGGTGTGAAAGGATAGACTGCAATGACCGCGTCCGCATCATTGTTCAAGATGATGGCAATGTCGGTTGTGAAGATCAAGGATTTGATCCGTTTCCCGAAGATACGGATGCCCGAGCAATTCCGGATGACGCTCGGAACCTGGATGGTGTCGCTACGCAGATCGGTCGTGATGCTCGGCGCTTCTTTTTTGGTTCTTTTTTCCATAAGCCATTCCTTCCTTTATTTGAATAGGTAACTATTGTTGGTATTTTTTGCATTTTTCGAAAAAAACAAGCACAACGGATAACAAGGTCGTTGTGCTACTCGTGCTGAAGCTAATTTTAAAGTCTTCTTCATCCACCTCTGGCTCGCTGCATTATTCGCCGGAAGTGCTGATGTTCTCATCCCTCAGCACTTCCGTATAGAAGACTGCTCGCGCGGCTTTCCGTCTCGGTTCGACGATGAAGGTCAGAATGAAGAATGCGGCAAACGCCACCAATAACATGATGACGAAGAGAGCCAGCGAAGCATACGATGACCTAGTGCTGTTGTAGTTGAATAATACGGTGAAAATAGATGAAAGAATCAGGCTGACTGGAATGAAATAGCTCCAGATATATGACAGATCCAACTGGAATAATTTCAATTTTTTCCCCTTCATGAATGATTCGCTTTGTTTCAGGATATCCGTTGTCTTCATGTCAGGATTATCGAAATAAATGAAATTCGCCAACGCCAAGGAATAGAATTTGATGATTCCCGGGATGAACAATAAGATTGCCCACAGGAAGATGTAGATCGCCTGTAAAGCCAGCACGCCAAACATCTTCCAAACGTTCCTTTCGAACGGTTTGATCAAATGAGATGCGGAAAGCGGAACTCCGTCCAGCATATCCAAATAACCCCATTCATTCCCCATATGCATCGCAGCCATGAGCAAGCCAACCGCTATGGACAGGACTATATTCAGTAACGTCTGGAACGCCGAAAAATTCATCGAAAGGATTGTATCGATTGTGGGGATACTCTGCCCCGATAAGTTGATATTCATCAAACTTTCGCCGGTCAATGACCGCACGATGGATTGCAGTGTGCTGTTCGCTATCCCAAGCATAATCATATTGATTACCGCCATTTTATAATTGCCGCGTAAATACTCTCTTCCGCTGGCTCTAATCTCTCCGTTTGTCATCATTCCAAAACCATCCCCTATGCGTTATGATCAAACTCGCTGGTTATATTATAACATATACTGTAGTTGAAATTTCAATTTATGAAAATTCACGATAACCATATTTCCCCTGCTGCAAGAAACGCTATTCGGAATTCCTATGCGGGATCAATCCAGCTTTGTGCCGCAGTTCGGGCAGAAATGGGCACCTTGCGTGTAGGCGGCTCCGCAATGCCTGCAGGACCGTTCGACCGGCCCGCCTTCCCTGTATAATTGCAGGTTCCGTTCATCGATTTCAACGGCTTCTCCGCGCTGGATCGCCTTCCCTATCTGTTCGTCCAGCAAGTATAAGGTATCGCAACAGCTCGTGCGCACGATATATTTTTTACCGAAGGTGATGATGGGGATAAAAAATAAACGGAAGCGATTGCCGGCTAGGTAGACTTCGTAGCGCCCAAAATGGCCGCAGCGCGAACAGGTCATCGTTTGATTGTAGTCCAGCTGTTGCCGGAACGGTCGTACATCAATAAATATGAACATCATTTATCTCCTTGCTGTTTATTTTCCAAAGCTTGGCTGTAGGCTTCCGCTACCGTATTGTCGTAGCAGACAAACCAGATTTTCCTGAGCGGGACATCCGGATGGGCGATCAGGTATTCTTTCACGGTCCGGACCGCAATCTGCGCGGCTTCCGCGATGGGATAGCCGTAGACACCCGTGCTGATGGCTGAAAAGGCAAGCGTCCGGAAGTTTTCGGCGTCAGCGATTGCTAGCGTTCTCCGGTAACAGGATGCCAACAGTTGCGCTTCCTGATGATTGCCGCCTTGCCAAACCGGTCCGACCGTGTGGATGACGTGGGCTGCAGGCAAGCAATAGCCTTTTGTAAGCTTCGCCTCACCGGTCTGGCAGCCTCCCAACGTCCGGCATTCCGCCAATAATTGCGGCCCTGCCGCCCGGTGGATGGCGCCGTCGACACCGCCTCCGCCCAAAAGGGAACGGTTCGCCGCATTCACGATGGCATCCACGGCGCAATCCGTTATGTCCCCTTGATAAATCGCCAACTCCGTTTGATTGATCACTGCTTTTTCCATGTCCTGCCTCCTCATCTATCGCATAGCCTCGGAATCTTTTGGTCTATTCAACTTTACCAGAAAAAGAGCATTTTTTCTATTTGTCGGCATCCAAAATCAGTAGTGCTGCCGCAAAGTGTTCCGCTGGACATTCCCCTTAAAAAGGATTTTAATAAGTCTGAGCGAAACATTTATTGTCATCATCAACCTCTATATAATCCAAAGTAAAGAAGGTCTTGCATATGGCTGATAACAAAAAAGACAAGAAGCAACTTTTCGGTATGGATCGGAACGTTTTCTTTGTCGGATTGACCAGTTTTTTGACGGATACGACCACGAAGATGGTTTACAGCATCTTGCCCCTCTTCTTGACGACCTTGGGCGCATCCAAGACGGAGATTTCCTTGATTGAAGGGGTAGCGGAGAGCACGGCTTCCGTCCTGCAATCCTTGTCCGGCTGGTGGAGCGATAAAATCGGCCGCAACAAACCGTTTATGATCATCGGTTATGGGATAACCGCCCTCCTCTCGCCCCTATTCGCCTTCGTGAGCACCCCTTTCCAGGTGCTTTCCATCCGTTTTGTGGAACGGGTCGGAAAAGGCATCCGGACGGCGCCTCGGGATAGCTTGGTAGCCGCCTCTTCTGAAGAGAACAATAACGCCGGCCTGAACTTCGGGTTCCACAAGGCGATGGACAATAGCGGAGCCATCATCGGTCCGTTGATGGCCTTTGCGGTGCTGTGGTTCTTCCCCGGCGATTACCGGAAGGTCTTCCTGCTTGGGGCCGTTCCTGCCTTCTTAGGCGTGCTGTCCATCATCTTTTTCGTCAAAGAGGCGAAGCGTGCCAAGACTGAAAAACTAGGCAAGTTGGCCTTCAGCGATTTTTCGAAGGATTACTACATTTTCCTGTTCATCGTCTTCATTTTCACGTTGGGTAATTCCACGGATGCCCTCTTGCTGCTCAAGGCCAGCGATGTCGGCATCAAGGACACGTTCATTCCGATCATCTATATGATTTTCAATGGTGTTTCCGTCCTTTTCGCTATTCCGTTCGGAAAACTGTCCGACAAAATCGGCAGGAAGCGCATCATCATCGCCGGTTATGTGATGTTCGCCTTGATCTATTTCGGCTTCGGCAAAGCGACCACCCCGCTTGCGATAACCATCCTTTTCGCTTGCTACGGATTATACAGTGCCGCCACGGACGGCATCCAAAAAGCCTTGGTATCCGATATCATCGGCAAGGAAAAGCGCGGAACCGGCTTGGGCGTCTACAATGCCATCCTTGGTATGACCTTGCTCCCCGCCAGCTACATTGCAGGACTGTTGTATGATCATGTCAACAACCGCGCCCCTTTCTACTTTGGTGCGGCGACGGCCATCCTTTCGGCCATCCTGATGCTGCTCTTTTACCGCAGCGGCAAACGTGCCGAAACGAAATGACGGGATGCTCCTTGGAAAAATAACTGATTTTACTCACTAAAACAGAAAAATCCCCGCCTGAAACGAATGGCTTCCTTTGCGGATAGCCCTTCCTGTCAGGCAGGGATTTTCTTATTTATTCAATAATCGGTGCAATGTGGCCATTTCTTCTTCGGTGAAGGTCATCCCTTTGCCCATCTTCTCGTGGTTCGGGCTCCACTCCCGGATGTCGTACTTCGGCGGTCTGCCGTTCCAACTCACCAGGTTCAATTCCTTGGTCCAGCCTTTCGCCGATTCGGAAAGCACGCCGATTTCTTCTGTTATCTCGAATGTGATGTCTGCCATCTGTTTTCCTCCTTTTCCCCTCTGCCTATCAACTACGCAAAACGTTTGGCATTTCATTCCCATTATGCCAGTCCAAAGCACCAAGGTCAAAAAAAGGCTAAAGCGTTCTGCCACTTCAAGCCTTTTTTAACGTGTTTGGAATGTGTATTTCAGGTCCACGACAATCTTCGGGTTTGGGCCCGACGTTCCGAGCCAAACCACCCTTATCCCCTGGTCAGCTTTTCCCCGTTCAGGACCACATCATAGGTTATCTTTGCGCTCAAGGAATCGGAGACGCTGCAGTATTTCTCTTCGCTCAGGTCGATCGCGCGCCAAACTTTTTTCGCATCGATGTCCCCGTCCACAACAAGCGTGGTGTGGATGGCGGTATAACCTTTGGGCGCCTCCTCTTTGCGTGTGCCGTCTGTGATGAACTCAATTTTCGTGATTTTATCCAGAAAATGGTTCAATACCATGGTGACGTCAATGCCGATGCAGCCCGCCAAAGAGGCCAGCAGCATTTCCGTCGGCGTTGCGCCTTCCCCCATGCCGCCATATGCCGGGGTGGCATCCATTTTGATGTCGTAACCGGAATCCCCTTTTGCGGTGAACTTCCGGCCGCCCGTCCAAGTTGTTGTAACAATCATACTCTTTCCTCATTTCTATAGTATCTTGTCCTGCTCTTCTTCCATCTTCAGGAATTTCCTTGCACGTTCGGTCTTCGGTCCGGCAAAGAATTCTTTTGGATTGCCTTCCTCGACGACGACGCCGTCCGCCATGAAGATGACCCTTCCGGCCACATCCCTGGCGAAATTCATTTCATGCGTGACGATGACCATCGTCATGCCTTCCTTCGCGAGTTCCTGGATGACATTCAGTACTTCGTCCACCAGTTCAGGGTCCAAGGAAGAGGTCGGTTCGTCGAACAGCATAACGTCCGGATCCATCGCCAAGGCCCTGGAAATGGCGACTCGTTGCTGTTGCCCGCCGGACAGCCGGGAAGGATATTCGTCTCTTTTCTCGAATAGCCCGACCCGCTTCAAGAGGTCTTCGCCGATTTTGACGGCTTGCGTTTTGTCCATCTTTTTGACGGTCAGCAACGCTTCGATGACATTTTCCAATGCCGTCTTGTGCGGATACAGGTTGAACTGTTGGAAAACCATGCCGGTATGCACCCGCACTTCACGTACTTTTTTGACCCGTTCCTTCTTGCTGTGCGAAGCATCGATGACGATGCCGTTCACCTCGATGCTTCCCTTCGTCAGCTCCTCGAGGCCGTTGATGCAGCGCAGCAACGTGCTTTTTCCGGATCCGCTCGGCCCCAGAATGGCGACCACTTCCCCGGCCTGGATTTCAATATTGATATCTTTCAGCACCTCCAGCTTGCCGAAGGATTTTGCTAAGCCCTTGATGGTTATCATTCACTCTCACCCGCCCTATTCATAGATCGACAGCCGTGCTTCCAGCTTGTTCAACAGGAAGGAGAACAAGGTGCTCAATAGCCAATAAATCAATGCAATCCCCAAATAAAACGGCAAATAGACATAGTATTGGGCAATCAACAGTTGGGCGGAGCGCAACAGCTCCGTCACACTGATGACGGACACCAAGGAAGTCTCCTTCAGCATGCCGATGAACGTATTCCCGACCGGCGGAATCGCGACGCGGATGGCTTGCGGCAGGATGATCCGCCGCATCGCTTGCCAAGGCGTCATGCCGGTGGCATAGGCCGCTTCCGTCTGTCCTTTCGGGATGGATTGCAGAGCCCCGCGCATCGATTCGGACAGATAGGCGCCGTTGTTGATGCTGAGCGCGATGAATGCAGCCGGTAATGGCTGCAGACTGATGCCGAAATCTACCAGCCCGTAATAGATGATGATGATCTGCACGAGCGTCGGCGTTCCGCGGATGATGGATACATAAAAACGAGCGATCGCTTGAATCACTTTATTCCCTTTCAGACGGGCGATGGCTACAACCACTCCGATGAGCGAACCAAAAAACATCGAGACCAACGTGATCAGCAGTGTGTAGTAGGCGCCCTTCAATAGGAATGGGAGATTTTGCGTGACTATTTCCATGCCGTTTCAGGCTCCTTTCCATTCTTTCCTTACTCTGCCGGTGGTTCTTCCCCGAACCATTTCACAAAGATGTCGCGGTAGGTGCCGTCTGCTTTCATTTTAGCTAATATGGTATTTACTTCGGCGATGAACGTTTCATTGCCCTTGTTTACGGCGATACCGGCTTGGTCTGATTTAATGGCATCACCGACTGCCTTGATTTTGAAGCCATTTGCTTCAATGACTGGTTTCAAGGCATACATATTGTTGATGGTGGCATCGATTCTGCCAGCGTCCAGATCCTTCAAGGAAGTGATGACATCGTCATAGGTGCGGATTTCAAAATCGCCGACTTCCGGCATCAAAACCGTGCGCAAATACGTTTCATCGTTTGTGCCCAGACCAACTCCGATGCGTTTGCCGGGAAAATCTTTGACCGATTGGATGTCTGTATTCGCTTCGCTGACGATGACTCTCACTTGGTTTGTGATGTACGGGTCAGAGAAAAGCATCTCTTTTTTGCGCTCGTCAGTGATCGTCATTTGGCTGACGACCATATCAAATTTATGCGCCTTCAATCCGGCAATCATGCCCGAAAATTCTTGCGAAACGAATTCCACCTTTACGCCCAAGCCCTTTGCGACTTCTTTGGCGATATCGACGTCAAAACCGTCCATTTCCTTGTTTGCATTCAGGAAATTATAGGGTTGGTAGGTTCCCATCACACCCACTTTCACGACACCTGCATCCTTCACTTGCTGCAGCAGATCGCTTGTTTCCGCTTTCGAGGAGCTTTCGGCGCTGGAGCCGGTTGTCGTCCCTGTCCCGCCGCATGCCGCCAAAAGGAATACTGCTGTTGCGACCATCGCTAAAAAACCTGTTTTCTTCTTCATCTTTTCCCCGTCCCTTATCTCTTATTTTTGCCGTTCCTTCTGAGCGCCTATCACAAACTAAATGTTACACGAAAGTTTTTTCGTCTGCAACATTTAGGGCTTCCCCCGATTTCATGCGAATAAGCGTAAAGTCAGATCTTCTCACCGTTCAATATTTCCCATACGACGGTGACGGTATCGCTGTTTTCGATGTCTTCCGGCTCCAGGTCGATCATGGGTTCACTGTCGAACAGCATCTTCGAGGAGGCTTCATAGACCCTGGAATGGATAGTGATTTCACCCCAGTCATAGTCGATCGCCAAAATTTTCCCCAGCATGACCCCTCCTGCGGCTGCCAAGATCTGCGCCTTCTTTTTGGCATCGCGGACGGCATTTTCCAGCAGGGCTGCTTCCACATCGGACTTGTCCTTCAGGAAAAAGCGGACAGAAAATTCCGGTTTGGCGGGACAACCGGCAAGGGCGAACAGGATCCGGCCGAGGCGTTCCGTGTCGTTCGCAAAAGTTATCCGCAAATCGTTGCGGTAGACATAGCCGACAAAGTAGCGTTTGTTTTCCCCGCGATAATCATTTTTGTACTCATAGGCGCTGTCGATCGAAAAGTGCGAGGATTTGATTTCCTTTTTCGGGAATCCGAGCGGCGCCAATGTTTCCCGCAGTTGTTCCAAGGCAACGGCGGCGCTCTTCATGGCTAATTCGTAGGTGTCCTTGGTATTTTCCAGATTCATCGTGATGGCAATCGCATCCGGTGGTGCGCTGGCAAACCCTTTTCCCTTTACGGTCATCCTTGCTGTTTCCATGTTTTTTCCTTCTTTCCTGGACTGTTCATTTTCGTTACCCTAACGGTATCATGTCAGCGGCTTTTATACAAAAATGATGATCTGTTCCGAAAAAAAACAGCTCACGAGGAGCTGCGGGTGATAAACGTATTTCGTTTCTGTACCTTTTGCGCAGGAAAATCAGGCGCCGGGGGGCACAGCTCTCATCCTATTTTTTCGCAGGTAAACCGGAGGACGGTTTTCATTTTTTCCGGGGCCGTTTTTCTCGGATCGGAGATGTATATTTCACGGTGGGCCATCGCTTTGCGGACATAGCCGTTTTCCGTGCAAAAGGCTTCCATCTTCCTGAATGATTCCGGTTCCGTCTCGTAGGGTCCGACGTGCATCAGCTGGCAACAGGCCCCTTCCTCTATCGTTTCGAAGGTCAGCTTAGCCAGAGACGGTAAATTTTTCTTGGCCTTCGTCTCCGCCAGGAATCTTGCAAACAAGTCCTCATCCAAAAAATCGGGTTGGCGGATCATCAAGGCGTATTTCAGATTGCTTTTCACGGTCGCCGGGATGCTCTTATCGATCAGGTCCCAGACTCCTTCCAAAGGGAAAACGACATAGGGATAGTAGCCCACCGGCACATCCTCTTTCTTGTAGGACATCTTGACCGCATAAGAGAAGGCATAGAGCGCCTCGACGTCCGCTGCAAAGCCCGGTCCGTTCGGATCGCCTTCCCCTGCCAGCGTAACAAAGGGCATTGCCGGAACAGCCACCAGCGCCGGCGTCTGTTTCGGCAGGTAGAGCTCCTTGAAATCCTTTTTGTAGTCGACTTTCTTTTGTTCAGCCATATTATTCCCCCGCTTTCACAAAGTCTTTCCGGTACGGTTCGGCCAGCTCGCCGATTTCGCGTTGCAGCGATTCGATTTCCAGGCACGCCAATCCGGGATTGTGCTCCGCCAAAAAATGGTATACCTGATTCACGCGTACCTTGAAATGGGTAGGTTTGACCGCCAGCTTATTCGCTTGATGCACGCCGCCTTTTTCGTTCATCAGGAATTTTTCATTCAGTGCGAAGATGACCTGAACCCAAGCACAGGCCGCCTTGAAGAAAGCGCCGCTCGCATAGTTCAAATCTCCCTTCAGCAGTGCCTTCCGCGAAGAATGGATGGAGAAGTCAGCCTCGAAAAGGAATTTGTCGATGGTCGCTTGCCGCATTTCCGGCGGATAGGCTCCCCGGGAAATCAGTTTTCCCTTCAATGCCGAAACAGGCTTTTCGGGACTTTCCCAGACGATTTGGCAATCATTGACCTCAGCCGCGTAGATGCTGTTGACGAAACCAAATGGATGTCCGCTCTGGTCGCTGATGGTGATGTGCCCGTTCAGACAGTCCTTGATTGTTTGTTCTACGCGCTTCGTTTCCCGAAGAATGAAGTCCACCGGCTTACCTTCCATTGTTGTCCATGCTCCGCCATTAACCCACGGCCCCCAACTGCCCGGTAAAAATAAAGAAGCCTCGCCGGTGTCATCCAAGCGTTGGATGGCTCCTTCCAATTGTCGAAATTCGATGTGCTCCGGATCATAATAAATGCCTATATCCGTGTCGGACAAATCATCCGCTTCTCCTCTGCATAGGGATCCACCCAATACGATGCCTTCCACTCCTTTTAAAGAATCTAATTCTTTCACTATTTTCTCGACCTTCACACAATCCACCTCTTCGCTTTTCTTCTGTCAATTATCCCAGTGCCACCACAAATATCCTGTAAGCCGTTTCATTTGTGAACATTATTGAACGCTTTGAATTACCCTCACTCAGGCCGGGAAAATGACTTGATGAGAAATTATCTATATTATCATTGTAATGCAAACGCAGATATTTTGATAGTATTTGAAAATCGAAATAACTTTCCTGCAAACGGCAACCGACCGTTTTTTTGAAACCGTTTTTCTTTGTTATTGTCTACACATTAAAAGAATGATATCCTACAAATAACGGCGATTTACTCTGCCGAATGAATTTGCTACAATCTTTTTCTGGATGGCTGACTTCTGTGCAGTAGACGCAGTGTCGTCAGTTTTTTCACAGGAAAACCTGGAGGTGTGCGTTTTGATTTTTAGTCTTGCTCTTCTATTGATCGTCGGATTTCTGTTGAGCTCCCTTTTTGCCCGTTTCCAGTTACCGGGCTTGCTTGGCCTTATCCTGACCGGGATTTTATTGGGCCCATACGCATTAAATCTGCTGTCGCCCGATTTATTGGCTATTTCGGCAGATATCCGCAAAATGGCTCTGATCATCATTTTGGTGCGCGCCGGCTTGACATTGGATCTGCGGAATCTGAAAAAAAACGGCCGTCCGGCTTTCCTGATGACCTTTTTGCCGGCGACTTTTGAAATTTTGGCTGTGCTGTTTTTGGCACCGAAGCTGCTTGGCATCACGTTTTTGGAAGCCGCCATTCTGGGCGCTGTTTTGGCTTCGGTCTCCCCTGCCATTGTGGGCCAACGGATGATCCTGTTGATCGAAAATGGTTATGGAAAAGCAAAGGGCATCCCACAAATAATTTTGGCTGGCGTCTCGATGGATGACGTCTACGTAGTTGTGCTGTTCACAGCCTTCATGGGCATCTACACGGGCAGCGGCTTCCAAGCGATTACGCTTCTTTCCATGCCCGTATCGATTGCGCTGGGCTTGCTCGGGGGCCTGCTCGTCGGTTTGGCATTGATAAGCCTTTTCCAGTATTTTCATATTCGTGATACCATGAAAGTTTTGCTGATTCTGAGTGCCTGTTTTCTGTTGGCATCTTCGGAGGATTCCTTTGCCAAATATATCCCCTTCTCCGGCCTGTTGGCTGTCGTGGCCGTTGGGGCTACTTTATTCAGGCAGCGGCCCGTTTTATCCAAACGGCTGAACGGAAAATTCGCCAAAATTTGGGCAGGAGCCGAAATTTTTCTTTTTGTCTTGGTCGGGGCGACGGTCGATATCACCGCTCTGGGTGATGCCGGTTTTGCAGCTGTCTTGTTGATTTTCGGCGCCTTGCTGTTCCGGATAATTGCCGTATTCTTGGCCATATCCGGCACGAATCTGAATGCGAAGGAGCGCGTCTTCACCGCTTTTGCCTACACACCGAAGGCTGCCGTTCAGGCTGCCATCGGCTCCATCCCTTTGGCGGCAGGGGTGGATGCGGGCGGCATCATTTTGATGGTCGCTGTGCTGGCGATCATTTTGACCGCACCGATTGGGGCTACCTTCATCGACCGCAGCTATCGGAAATTGCTGACGAAGGATGCCATCACTTAGATTTGCGAAAACACACACATATCTTCTGTTGCGCAAGAAGATATGTGTGTGTTTCATTTTCCCTGGAGCTCTTCTACCATGCGGTAACCTACTCCGACTTCGGTCAATATGTATTCAGGCTCAGCTCGGTTTTTTTCGATCTTTCTGCGGATATTCGCCATATTTACCCGTAATGTCCTGTTCTCATCGGTGTATGGCCCCCATATGGCTTTGGTAATAAAATCATGCGTCAAAACCTTGCCGGCATATTGGGACAACAGAACTACTATTTTGTATTCATTCGGAGTCAAATGCACATCCGTTTTCCCGACTGAAACCTTCCTTTTTTCATAGTCAATCGCCAGTTCCCCTACCGTAAAGATAGCGTCCGGCATTTCAGAAGCCTTTTTTTTATGAAGACTATGCCTTAACGCTGTGCGGATGCGTGCCAGCAGCTCTGATGTGCTGAACGGTTTTGTGATGTAGTCATCTGCTCCCAGATCCAGCGCCTCCACCTTCTCCCGTTCGTTGTCCCTTGCCGATACAACCATTATCGGAACATCTGACAATTTGCGCGTTTGCTTCAGTACATCTACCCCATCCATATCGGGCAATCCTAGATCCAATAGGATTAAGTCGGGATTATAGGAAGTCATCATCGACAATCCCTCTTTTCCATTTTTAGCTTTGATTACATGATAATCATTTGACAGTAAGATAGCTGTTAAAAAATCCGTAATATTTTCTTCATCCTCGATCAAAAGAATACTGAATTTATTTTCCATCCTTTTTCACTCCTCATCCAACGGTAATGTAAATTCAAAAACAGCACCACCATCAATGCGGTTGACGCCTTTCATTTTCCCACCGTGCGCCTGCACAATGGTCATACAGATGGATAAACCGATTCCCATGCCTCTGGATGAATCGGAATTCTTGCGGTTATTTGCCTTATAAGGTTCGAATAAAAACGGAAACTCTTCGTCTGCAATTCCTTCTCCATAATCGACCACCGCAAAGACGGCCTGTTTGTTCTTCTCATGCAGAAAGACATCTATCGTGGAATCCTCCGGTGAAAATTTTACTGCATTCTCCATCAGGTTGATCAGCACTTGCATAATTAAAGTCGCATCCATCGGCACAAACAAGGCATCATCCGGAACGCTGACCCGAAACTTGCGATTGGGGAACCTCTTTTTAATACGGCTGATTGCACCCGCAATGACTTCCTCGGCGATTTCATCGGTTTTAATGATCGAAACAGAACCGTCTTGGATGCGCGTAACCGAAAGCAAATTTTCTACCAGGCGAATGAGCCATTGCGCTTCGCTTTGAATGGAATGCAATAATCTGCGCTGCGTTTCTTTGTCCAAGGTATCCTCATTTTCCAATATAGCGGAACTGGCTCCCAAAATGCCGGTTAACGGTGTCCGCAAATCGTGTGAGATTGAACGGAGCAAATTGCTCCTCATTTTTTCCCTTTCGTTCTCGACAGTTGTTTCTCTTTGCTTATCCGATAATTCCTGACGTTCCATAGCGAGGGAAATCAAAGAAGAGATCATCTGTAGGGTAGCGCGATTCTCATGGTTGAAGGGCTCCTTTTTGCAATCAATCCCCAATACGCCCCGTACTTCCCCTTCTGAGGCGATTGGAAGATAAAATCCATCTGCCCCGCTGAGCGTATCTGTCCCCGAACCGGCGATTTTATTATTTAAAAATACCCAGTTGGCAACCGCCTGCTCATCCCGCGAGATGAGGTAATCCGCATCATCCTCACTGGTCATATCCAGCAAATCGCTCTGGATGCCGCCTTTATCATTTTTAGTGTAAAAAACAACAGAGCGATTAAACAAACGGCCGATATACTCGTTCACGATGGCAGTAATATTAGTCAATCCGCGTGTTTTTAAAAGTTGCCGGTTGATGTCATACAAGACATGTAGGCGTTGTTCTCTTTCCACTATCAGATAGGACTGGATTTTTGATTTTGTGATCATGCTTGAGGTAATCAATGCAATCAGGAGCAGGATAATGAATGTGACTATATAGTTGGAATCATATATTTTCAAATCAAAAACAGGCGAAACAAACATGACATCAAATAAGATGACGCTTATCAGTGAAGAACATGCGCCGTAGACATATCCGTTAGTCATTCTCGCTGTTACGATTACCCCCAGTAAATAGACCATTGATAGGTTATACTGTTCCACCCCTAACATTTGCAGTCCGTAAGATACAAGGGTTGCCGACAGCAAAATGCTGGCCATCTTGCTTGTGTCCGTCCATGATAGGGACCAATGTTGCATCCATTTTTTGAATGCTATTTTTTTGGATGCCTGCTCCCACTCCCTGCTAGACTCGTTGTTGGAAAGAATATGGATTTCACTCTTATCCAGTAAGGAAATCAATTTATCTTCAAAATCTATTCTCCCAAAATAATGGAACCCTTCCTGCTTTCGACTTTTCCCGATTACGATGTTTGTGATCCCAGATATATTTGCAAATTCCGCTATGGTTTCAGCTACATCATTTCCGTGCAGAACAAGCGTTTTGGCGCCTAATTTATCGGCCAGTGCCATATTCCCCTCTAAAATTTCCTTTTCTTTGATGGATAATCTGTCCTCATCGCCCGTCTCCACGTATATTACTGTCCAATTGCAATGGAAAGCTTCCGCAGTCCGAGCAGCCCAACGGATACTTTTCGCTGCGAATGGCGAGGGGCTGATGCATGCCAAAATGTTCTCATTGGCGAATTTATCGGTTGAACCGCTTTGTGACTGTTGTTCGGCGCTGATTCTGTCGGCCAATCTCCGCATGGCTATTTCGCGCAGCAAGCGCAAATTCTCTTTCGTGAAGAAGTTTTGTTGGGCCAATTTCACTTTGTCTTCCCGGTATATTTTGCCTTCCTTCAGCCGGCTGATCAATTCTTCTGAGTCTATATCGACCAGTTCAATGCTGTCAGCCCGATCAAAGATATAGTCCGGTATGGTTTCATTCACGCTAACATTTGTGATTTTCGCAACGATATCGTTCAGGCTTTCGATGTGTTGCACATTCACCGTTGTGTATACATCGATGCCGGACCGCAGGAGTTCTTCTATATCCTGGTACCTTTTTTTATTGCGTACACCAAACGCATTCGTATGCGCCAGTTCATCCACCAAAATCAATTTCGGTTTCCGTTTCAGGGCAGCATCCAAGTCAAATTCCTGCAGTTGGATATTTTTATAAGTCACTTGTTTTGGCTTAATAAAAGAAAGTCCGTGCAATAAAAAATTCGTTTCGGGACGGGTATGCGGTTCGACATAGCCGACGACGACATCCACACCCGCTTCCATTTGATCATGAGCCGCTTCCAGCATCGCGAAGGTTTTCCCCACTCCGGCCGAATATCCAAAAAATATTTTCAGCTTGCCGAAATCCTCTTTTTGACGTTCCTCTGTTTCTTTGATCTTTTTCAGCAACTCAAGCGGATCCGGACGCTTGTCCTCCTGCATTCCCATCCCTCACCCTCCTTTTCTATCTTTTCCTATCCGTTGGACAATTCATCCAATGCTAAATTCACTTCCAGGACATTCACGACCGGTTCCCCGAAAAGGGAGAATGCCCGTCCGCTTGTCTGTTCGTCGATGATTGCCTGAACCGTCGCTGGCTCCAAGTTGCGTTCGCGTGCGATCCGATTCACCTGATAGGCAGCTGCTGCCTGTGAAAGATTGGGATCGACTCCGCTCGCTGGTGCTGTCACCAATTCAGCCGGGACAGCTTCCTTATTCAACGGATCCAAGTCTTCCCAAAAGGCTACCCTCCCGGCAACCGCGGCCGCCTGTTCATCGCTGGAAGGGGACAGGTTGCTGACTTCTTGCGGCCGTCCGATTAAATACTTAGGATCCGTAAAGGTTTGCCCCAATAATTTCGACCCTACCACTTCTGCGGTCCCTTCCTTGTTTTCTATAGTAATCATACTACCATTCGCTTTATCTTGAAAGAATAACTGTGAAAAGCCCGTTATGGCGACGGGATAGACAATCCCGCAGATGACGGTGAAAACCATCAGTGCACGTATACTTGTTCCTAATTTTTTCATGGTTCCCTCCTACACTAATCCCAAAAAGGTGATGATGATATCGATCAGTTTAATTGCAATAAAGGGCGCCACTAAACCGCCCAAACCGTAAATCAAAATATTGCGTTTTAACAGCTTCCCTGCCGGGATTTCTTTATAGGCAACCCCTTTTAAAGACAATGGAATCAAGAAAATGATGATCAAGGCATTATAGATGATCGCCGATAGGATGGCGCTGTTCGTGCTTGTGATGTTCATGAAGTTCAACACAGCTAAATCCGGATAGATGCTTAAGAACAATACCGGGATGATCGCGAAATACTTCGCCACATCGTTGGCGATGCTGAACGTGAACAAGGCACCGCGCGTCATCAACAACTGTTTCCCGATCCGGACGATTTCAATCAGTTTTGTTGGGCTGGAATCCAAGTCGATCATGTTCCCAGCCTCTTTTGCTGCTTGCGTTCCGGAGTTCATCGCCACCGCCACATCTGCTTGCGCCAATGCGGGGGCGTCATTGGTACCGTCTCCGGTCATGGCGACCAAATGCCCGTTTGCTTGATATTCACGGATCAGGTTCATTTTGTCTTCCGGAGTCGCTTCTGCCAGGAAGTCATCCACACCCGCTTCAGCGGCGATGGCTGCTGCCGTCATGGGGTTATCCCCGGTAATCATGATTGTCTTGATTCCCATGTTTCGCAAATTTTGGAATTCTTCCTTCACTCCGTTTTTCACGATATCTTTCAAATAGATGACGCCCATCGCCTTGAAATTTTTCGCAACTACAAGCGGTGTGCCGCCTTTTTCAGCAATATCCCTTACAATTTCGTCACACGCTTCCGGATATTTTTCGCCGTGTTCCAAGACATAGGCCTTGACCGTGTCGGCTGCGCCCTTACGGATTTCGTTGTCCTGGTAGTTGATGCCGCTCATTCTTGTTCTCGCGGTGAATTCGATAAACTCCGCATGCAATGCCCCCATATTGCGTTCGCGGATGTTGAATTTCTCTTTTGCCAGAACGACAATCGACCTTCCTTCCGCCGTTTCATCCGCCAAAGAAGACAATTGTGCTGCGTCCGCCAATGCCTCGGCAGTCACGCCTTCAAGCGGATAAAATTCAGCCGCTTGGCGATTGCCTAATGTGATTGTTCCGGTCTTGTCCAATAACAGGACATCCACGTCCCCTGCCGCTTCAATGGCACGCCCGCTCATAGCCAAAACGTTCGCTTGGTTCAATCGGCTCATTCCGGCGATCCCAATGGAGGAGAGCAAAGCACCAATTGTGGTGGGAGCCAGGCAGACGAGCAGAGCAATGATGTTTGTGATGGAAACAGCGGTACCTTGACCTGTTTGCTCGGCCGAAAAATTTGTGAATGGGAACAGACTGGCACTAACAACCAAGAAGATGATGGTCAATGTCACCAAAATGATTTGCAAGGCTATTTCATTCGGAGTCTTCTTGCGGGAAGACCCTTCAACCATAGCAATCATTTTGTCCAAGAAGCTTTCGCCGGCTTCTGCCGTCACTTTGATGACTAACCAGTCCGATAGAACCGTTGTCCCGCCTGTTACGGCACTCCTGTCTCCGCCTGATTCGCGTATGACCGGCGCCGATTCGCCTGTGATGGCACTCTCGTCAACGGATGCCGCACCTTCGACGACGTCACCGTCCATCGGGATTTGATTTCCGGCTTCGACGAAAACAAGGTCGCCTTTCTTCAGTGCGCTGGAAATGACCATCTCATAAGTGCCATGGTCTTCTTTCGTTCTCAATTTTTTTGCTTCCACATCGGAACGTGCACTGCGTAGGGTATCGGCTTGGGCACGACCCCGTCCCTCCGCAATCGCTTCTGCAAAGTTGGCGAAGAGCACAGTAAACCATAATATCAAGGCTATGGTAAAGGTATATAGGGAAGACTCATCTTTTAAACCGCCTAAGGATATAAAATACAAAATGGTCGTGAAAAGTGCTCCCAGGTAAACGACCAACATGACTGGGTTGCGTACTTGCACTTTTGGTGTCAATTTTTTAAAGGATTGTTTTACCGCATCCATCAGAATATCCTTTGATATCGCATTATTATTCATGCTTATTCACCTCAATTTATATTGTTGTAAAAAAATCTGCAATCGGCCCTAGCGTTAAGGATGGCAAGTAGCTCAACGCGCCAATAATGATGATGACCCCCAACAGGAATGCCGTAAACAAGCCATCGCTCGTAGAAAGTGTCCCTTCCGTCACAGCCACTTGTTTCTTCTTCGCAAAATTGCCCCCCAAATAAAGGGCTGCAATCATCGGAACAAAACGGCCAACCGTCATCGTGATGCCCCCAACGAGATTTGTAAAGACGGTGTTGGATTCGAATCCCGCAAAGCTGCTCCCGTTGTTATTGGACATGGAAGTGAAATTATAAAGCACCTCCGTAAAGCCATGCGCTCCGTCGGTATGGATCCAGTTCCCTATCATAGGCATCATGATGGCTGCGGAAGTACCGATTAAGCTTAATAGAGACGGTATTAAAATCATCACACTCGCCATTTTCATGTCGAAAGGATCAACTTTTTTACCTAGATATTCTGGCGTACGCCCCACCATCAGTCCGGCAATAAAAACCGCCAGCAGCACAAAGGCCAACATCCCATAGATGCCTGATCCGATACCGCCGAAGACGATTTCGCCTAACTGCATCAAGAATAATGGCGCGATGCTTCCTAATGAGGTATAGCTGGATAGGCTGGAATTGGTTGCGCCGGTTGATGTTGCTGTCGTTGCCGCTGCCCATAAGGTAGAACCGGCGATACCATGAACCACTTCTTTCCCTTCCATATTTCCGCTCGTTTGAACACCCGCGTATACCGGACCCATCGTAAGTTCACTGAACGTCACGAGTGCCAGCATCCCAACGAAGAGAACCGCCATGGTTGTAAAGAGCGCTCTTGCATGCTTCTTGTCGTTCACCGCTTTACCAAAAGTGAAAAGCAATGACACCGGAATCAGTAACATGGAAAAAATTTGCAGTACATTTGAAAAGGCAGTCGGGTTCTCAAATGGATAGGCCGCATTCACACCGAAGAATCCTCCCCCGTTTGTGCCGAGCATTTTGATGGCGGCTTGACTGGCTACCGGCCCTAGTGAAACACTGAAAAGTTCACCTGTCTCCAAGCCATTTGCTTGTTGCACCCCTTGAAAGGTTTGAACGACCCCTTGTGATGCCAATAAAAGTGCGACGATCATAGCTAAAGGCATCAGGACATATAGGATGACCCGCGTTACATCTACCCAAAAGTTCCCAATCGTCTTGCTTTCCTTTAGTGCCAATCCGCGGATGACCGCAAACAGCACGGCCATGCCAACCGCTGCCGATACAAAGTTTTGCACCGTCAATCCCAGCATTTGAGATAAATAAGACAAGCTATCCTCACCAGCATAAGCTTGCCAGTTCGTGTTTGTGACGAAGCTAGCTGCAGTATTGAAAGCCAAATCCCAAGACAGGCCAACTTTCCCTTCAGGGTTTAAGGGGAGGTACGCTTGCCCCATTAAAAGAATCCACAACCCTATTAATCCGGCAATCGAAAATTGGATGACGGCCAGAGCATACGACTTCGCAGTCATCTCTTCCTCTTCCTTTATCCCAATGAGACGGTATACTCCTTTTTCTATCGGCGCCATCACTTTGGACAGCCATACATTTTGATTTGTCATCACCTTATAAATGTATTTCCCAAAAAACGATGCCAGAATCACCAGGATGCCGAAGAAAACGGCATATTGCACAATAATAAAACTCATAGCTCTTCACCTCTAAATAAGACATAAAATAAATATAGTAATAAGCCCAACCCCAATAAACCCGCAAAGATGGATACAATTTGCACCGTTCCCACTCCCAACTTCTTGTTATTTGTTTTTCTACTTGTTAATCATAACGCCAACACCCGTTAAGATAGTGTTAAGGAAAGCTGTAGGGTGTTAAGATTGTGCATAGGTTCCGCTTTCTTTTTTGAACGAAGCAAAAGAGTGCCTGACACAATCATTTTTCATGATTTATGTCAGGCACTCTTTATCATTTTGATTAAGAAGTCAGTTTTTCTGCATGATGTAGAAGACGTAGTTGTAGTAGTCTTTATATTTCTCGAAATGTGCGATTTCTTTCCTGTTCTCCGCCATGAGGTCCCAGGCTTCCTGGCTGTTATCGTTTCTCTCAAGAAAGGCGGCTGCGCCGGTTTCGTAGTAGTGGTAATAATGCGTGGTCCAGTCGGATTCCGGCAAAACGAAATGCGCCAGCGGTACATAGCCGGCTTCTTCTATTTGGCTGATTTTCTGGGATATGGTTCCCATTTCCGGATAGACTTCCGTCCAATAGCGGTCCACTTCTGTCGGCCGCTCCGTCGTCAACCAGGAGATTTCCGAAACGACCAGGTAGCCTTGCTCCTTCAGCAACGGATGCCATTCCTGCAGGCCGCGGGAAAAGCCGATATTGTAGATGGCTCCCTCTCCCCAAATGACATCCAAAGAATCGGGTTCAAAATCCAATTGTTCCATATCCATTTCCCGCACATCCACCCGACTGCCGATGCCAATCTCCATCACTTTCTGCCGCAACAGTTCCAGAAACTCGGGACTGTTGTCGATCGCGGTGATGTGGGCCGGCGTCTGTTCGCTCAAAACCATGGTTTGGGCCCCGGTCCCGCAACCGATATCCAGCAATTTCGCTTGCGGTGTCAATTGCGGTAGAAATTGCAGGGCCCTGATTGTGCTTTGCGGGCTCCCCGGACCTTGCCGAGGATTGTGCTTGTGGAAATCAATAATCAATTCCAGTGTCTCCATTATGATTCTCCTCACTATTCTGTTGTGCATTCCATTTCTTCCTGGTCGCGCTCTGAATTCCCTTCCATTCTATCGAAAGCTGCTTGCGATCGTGGGACCCGTCATATCCTTTCGCCGACTAACGTATATCTTTCCCGCAGATGTTTTTGTTGTTCGATTTCATCGACCAAGGCAATCGCATAATCGGCATAGCTGATGTAGCTTTCGCCTTCGCTGTTCAGCAAGAGCGTCTCTTCCCCTTCCGTGTATTTCCCGGTGCGGTTCCCGTTCGGATCGAAGAATGCCGAAGGTGAAATGTAGGTCCAATTCACCTTGCTGTCCTTGAGTATGCCCAATGCCTTAGCCATATTGGTCGCCGTCGGTTTGTACGCTTCCGGAAATCCCTCTGTTTCCATCACCCGGATGGTCTTGCCGGGATCCGCGTACAGGCTGCCGGCTCCGCCGACCACAATCAAGCGCGTTCCGGGCAGATGCTCCAATTCATCGATCAACGACTGCAGGGACGTCACATGTTCCTCTTCCTCGCCTACAGGTGCGTTGAAGGCATCCACAATCACATCGAAGCCTTTCAAATCTTCCACTTGGACAGCAAAAATATCACGCTGCAACACATTTACGTTGCCGTTCATCACCTTATCAGGATTCCTGACGATTGCCGTCACGTCATGCCCTCTCGCATGTGCCTCTTCCAAAATAAGCTTTCCTTGTTTCCCCGTTGCGCCGATAATCCCGATTTTCAATTGAAGCCCTCCGTTCACTAGTAAAAAAACTATTGCTCACACTAATTTTATCACACTCCGACAGAAGACTCCCGTCTAAAGGAATGATAGAGGCATAGCCCAATGAGTAGGCGGGAGATGAATGTCGGTAGGCGTCAGCCTATTTGTTTGTCGAAAAATCTTTTCCCTCCCTGCACCTTCGCACTTGGTTACGAACACGCGTTCGTGTATAATGTATGATATAAGGAGGTGAGCAGCCATGATTATCCATAAAGCGTACAAGTTTCGACTCTATCCCTCGGAGGACCAACAGATTTTGATTGGGAAGACCATTGGCTGCTCCCGTTTCGTGTTCAATCACTTTCTGTCCGAATGGAATCAAACCTATGAGGATACAGGAGCAGGACTGAGCTATGGCACATGCTCGGCCAGTCTGACAGCGCTTAAGAAGGAAGCAGACACCCTCTGGCTGCAGGAAGTGGATAGTATCGCATTGCAGTCCTCTTTGCGGAATCTCAGCGATTCCTTCGACCGTTTTTTCAAAAAGCAGAACAGCGCGCCACGCTTCAAAAGCAAACGGAACCCCGTCCAGTCCTACACCACCAAACAGACGAACGGGAATATTGCCATCGTGGGAAACAAACTGAAGCTACCCAAATTGGGGTTGGTCCCGTTTGCCAAGTCCAAGGAAGTGGGCGGAAGAATACTGAGCGCCACCATAAGGCGGAATCCGTCGGGTAAGTATTATATTTCCATATTGGTCGAAACCGAGGTTCAGGAACTGCCCAAGACGGGTTCCATTTGCGGCATCGATGTGGGCTTGAAAAATTTTGCCGTCCTTTCCGATGAAACCGTCTACAAGAACCTACGGCCTTTCCGCAAACTGGAACGGAAACTCGCCAAGGAACAAAAAGTACTTTCCAGACGGCGGGAGCAAGCCAAAAAGGACGGGCGCAAACTGTCCGAATCGAAAAACTACCAGAAGCAACGCGTCAAAGTCGCCAGAATCCATGAACAAATCAGTAATGCCAGAACCGATTACCTGCAGAAAATATCGACCGAGATCGTTAAAAACCACGACATCATCGGCATCGAGGATCTACAGGTTTCCAACCTGGTCAAAAACCACAAGCTTGCAAAAGCCATCAGCGACTCCAGTTGGTCCCAATTCCGGGCCATGCTGGAATACAAAGCGTGCTGGTACGGCAAGCAGGTTGTTGCAGTAACCCGAAACTTTCCGTCCAGCCAACTGTGTTCCGGCTGCGGATACCAAAATAAAGCCGTGAAGAATCTTGCCGTCCGTGAATGGGATTGCCCGGAATGCCACACCCACCATGACCGCGATCTGAACGCAAGCATCAATATCAAGAATGAGGCCTTAAGGCTTCTAACCGCAGGAATCTGCGGGGGTAGCCTACTCAATTAACCGGGGGATACTTCGGTGTTCGTAGGAATCCTCCATCTCTAAGCGAATGCGTAGGTGGGGGTAGTTCAAGAGTGTCCGTTCAGAATGTAAAGCCGGAGCTCCGGCAAGCGCGAGAAAGGCTTTCCTTGATTAGAGCCGTTTACGAATGCAACAAAAATGGCCGGCAGTATTGCGCCCTGCCGGCCATTTTTTGTCGTTCAGTCATCAGATGACATCCGCAATCGTATGCGGATAGATCTGCTTGATGACTTCCTCGTCTATCTTCTTGTTGAAATACAGGCTCAATACGATGGCGAATAGTTCCGCGATTGGGTATGCCCACCAGACAAAGGACACGTCACCCAACAGGGACAGCAGAAACGCCGCCGGAAGCAGGACCACAATTTGACGGATGAGGGAAACCCAAAGGCTTAACCCGCCCCTGCCGAAAGCTTGATAGACGGATCCGGACACGATGTTGTAGCCGGCAAACACATAGCATAGGCTGAAGATGCGCAGAGCCGGAATGCCGATCTTCAGCATTTCATCGGAAGCATTGAACAGCTGCAATAACTGTTCAGGGATCAATTGGAAAATAACCAGTCCGATCAACATGATAGCCATGGCATAGACCTTTGATAATTTGATCGTTTCTTTGATGCGGTCTTTTGCATCCGCTCCATAGTTGTAGGCGATGATAGGCACCATCCCGTTGTTCAAGCCGAATACCGGCATGAACACAAAGCTTTGCAGCTTGAAGTAGACACCGAAGACGGCCGTTGCGGTCGGTGTGAAACGGATCAGGATATTGTTCATGCTCAAGTTCAGGAAGGAGCCTACCGCTTGCATCACAATCGAAGGTCCCCCGATGGAATAGATCTTTTTGATCGTCTTCAGATCGGGGCGGAACCCGCCGAAGGACAGGCTGATTTCCTTATTGAAGCGGACATTGAAATAAAAAGCGAGCGAGGCCGCCGATATTTGACCAACCACGGTCGCGATGGCTGATCCTTTTATTCCCATCGCCGGCACACCGAACCAACCGAAAATGAAGATGGGGTTCAAAATGATGTTCAGGATGGCACCCATTCCCTGCGTCACCATCGCGTACATCGTGTTACCGGTCGACTGCAGCAGACGCTCCATGGATACCTGCATGAATATTCCTACCGAAAACAGGGTGATGATGTTCAAATAATCGATTCCATATGCGATGATTTCTGCATCCGTTGTTTGGAACGAGAAGAATAATGGCAAAAAAAACAATCCAAACAGGAGGAAAAGGAGATAATGCATGGCATTCAAAAAAATGCCGTTATCCGCCGTATGGTTAGCGGCCGGATAATTCTTTTCACCCAAACGCCTTGACACCAACGCGTTGATCCCGACGCCGGTCCCGACCGCCAAGGCAATCATCAAGTTCTGGATCGGGAACGCCAAGGAAACGGCTGTCAAAGCCTTTTCGCTGATCTGCGCCACAAAGATGCTGTCGACGACATTGTACAAAGCCTGCACAATCATGGAAATCATCATGGGTACCGACATGGAGACAAGCAGTTTGTTGATCGGCATGACCCCCATTTTATTCTCTTTTTTTACAGGTTGTTGTTTATTCTCTTCCATTATGTGTCCTTTCCATTAAAACAGGCCGTCTCGATGACGGCCTGTTTCTTTCTTTGATTTTTTGTTATGCTGGTTCATCCTTCTCTTGGATGGGTAATTCTATTTTTGTCAGATATTCTTCAGGGGAATAGCCTTCCCCATTATAATAGGTTTCGACAGATGTCCCATCCGTTTCGTAATCATTCGCTTCCAACCACGTATCCAGTTCCTGGTAGATTTTCGGTATCTCATTGTATGGCCCGATATGCAGGCAGGAAACCTTTTTCCCTCCAGGAATCGCGGACATGCTGATTTCATCGCGAGGCGGCAATATTTTTGCGACGGGATAGCCCACCTCTAATTCAACATTCTGTTTCGTGAACGAATAATAGACGGTAAAGCTCGGTCCTGCCGGCAATTCCCCCAACAAAATGAGGTACGTCAGTATTTTTTCCCGGCATGCTTCGATTTCGGTCTGCATCGCTTTCATGGTTGTTTCTGTTTTTATGGATAAGACCCGTTGCTCCGGCTGATCCGTCAATGTGATCGCTGATATTCTCCCCATTTTCAAAACTCCCCTTTTCAAATCGTCTGCGTCCTTATAGTCGAATAGCGTCTGCATATCTTTAAGGATAGCATATTTCCCGACAAAATGCCTGGTCATCGTCCTACCATCTGATCATTTTTTCCTTTTTTCGAGGACCTTCAATTCCTCCTGGACCGTCTTTGCCAGCCCCAGATCGGTCAATACAATCAGGACATCGCCGGTCTGCATCAACGTTTTCCCATTTGCGACAAAATTTCCTTGTCCCCTGCGGATGGACGTGACCAAGACATCTTCCGGCCAGGATACCTCATGGACAGTTTTCCCTGCGAAATAGCTGTCGGCGGTGACGGGCAGGTTGAACAAGTAACTTTTGCCGACTCGTTTGCTGTCATGGGAAGCTATCAGTCTATCCAATAGACTTTCGTTGATCGGCTTCACTCCCAACAAATCAGACGTGAAATACGCCGCCAAAGAACAGATGGAGAGTGCCGTCAGCTGATTCAACCCACCTACCATTTCCGTAACCAAAAGGATGGCCGTCAGAGGCGTTTTCCCGATTGCCGTAAAATAACCGGCCATTGCGACGATGATGAAATGCGGCAAATATTTCGGTTCTAAATCAAGGATGCCGATTGCGGCTTGCCCATATAACGCCCCCAAGATGGCACCCTGAGACAACATCGGCAGCAAGATTCCGCCAGGAACATTGGCGCCGTAGGAAATCGCTGAAAAAAGGAAACGGAAAACGAACAACCAAATCAGCATGCCGATGGACAGTTTCCAATTATCCAGCTGCATGACCAAGTCACTGCCGCTTCCACTGATTTGCGGCAGGAAATAACCGATCGGTATCACCAAAAGTAAAGGGATGATGCCGTTGAAGTTGCTGGGGATGAATTTTATTTTCCCGTATATTTTTGGCATGGAAAGCAAAAGCTTATTGTATAGACAACCACAGAAGCCCAAAAAGATGCCCAAAAGGACAATCAAACCGTAATAGGTTATCGGCAAGGTGGTCATCGCTCCGATGTTCAATACAGGTGTCAATCCGAAAATGTTCAAGGAAACAAAATTTGCTACGAGGGCCGACGATAAAGTAGTTATGCCTACCAAAGGCGAAAAATTATGATGAATTTCTTCAAAAACGAACATCAATCCGGCCAGCGGAGCATTGAAAACTGCCGCCAAACCGGCGCCGGCGCCGCTCGATAAAAGGATACGCTCTTCAACATCGTCGCCCTTCGTCAGTTGACTGACCCCTTGCCCGATGGCAGAACCCATCTGAATGGCAGGGCCTTCTCTGCCCAGAAACAGCCCCGACCCAATTGCCAATGTACCACCGATAAATTTTTTCCACAATATCGGCCACCACTTGAGGGTCATGATGCCTTGCACTTGCCCTTCCAATTGCGGGATGCCGCTTCCCTTTATATTCGGTTCTCTTTTGACCAACCATCCGATCACACCTGCCACCGCAACAGTCAGGGGAATCCAAGCCAAGAGCCAGATGGGTTCAGATTTGAACAATTGATAGGCTTCGCTGACCTTCCCCAACATCATTTCAATACCCAACCTGAACAAGCTGACGATAATTCCGGAAAACAGGCCGACAAGGATACCTTTGTAGAGGTAAACAACCCGTTCATCAGCCATCAGCTTTTTATACAGATTCATCTGCACCAGCGTCCTTCCTTTCGTTCTTTCCTCTATCGTACAGCATCTGTTGCCTCACTGTCATTTTTTTAATTGCTGAAGGGTTGAAAAATAACCCAAAACGATTACCAACTGTTTTGGGTTATTACAGGGTGCTGCTTATTGATCGGGGCGCAGGAGGTTCGTTTCACGAATCGCGTAGGGAACAAAAGAGGTTCCCTTCGTGGTTCGCTCCAACGTACGGGTATCTAAACGCGAATTGTCATGGCTCTTACGATTTTAATCGCTTAGAGACATGATACACTTGACCGGTATGGTCACAGTGCATCTCATCCTACTAGTTGAACTCTGAATTGCAGGGGGTTCCGCAATTCATCGTATCCTACTCAGTCGAGTTCTGAATCACCAGTAAAATTTGCATCATTTGTCTTGGTACCATAATTGCGAAAGACCTCAAACGTCGCACTGTGACGTTTGAGTGCCTAAGCTGACATTACGTCGCGGCCAAAGAGCGGCCGTTCTCGTAATGTCTTCTTAGTGCTCAATTTCTACCGCGGGATTCATCTCATCCTACATTTTTTCTGGGGATTGGACTCCTAGTAGTCTTAGTCCTTCTTGTAGGATGGTGGTTACGGCTTTAACAAGTACGAGGCGGGCATTGCGTTGGTCGTCTTCGACCAAGACTTTTGTGTTGCCGTAGTATTTGTTGAACGCTTGTGATAATTGGATCGTGTATTTCGCAACAACGGATGGTTCGAATTTTTCGTAGGCCTGTAGGATGATTTCCGGGAAATTGTTCAATAATTTCACGACTTCCCATGCGTAAGCGTCATCCAATCCTAGGTCATAAGCTGTTTCCAGTTCTGCATCGGCTTTGCGCAGGATGCTCAAGCCGCGTGCGTTTGTATATTGTACGTAAGGGCCTGTTTCGCCTTCGAACTGCACAACTTCTTCCAAGTCGAAGTCGAAGTTGTTCAAACGATCGTTTTTCAGGTCATGGAAGACGACGGCGCCGACGCCGACCGCTTTCGCGACTTCTTCTTTGTTTTCCAAAGTAGGGTTCTTCTCGTTGATTTGTTTCAATGACAAGTCGGTAGCTTCGTTCAACACTTCTTCCAGCAGAATGACTTTCCCTTGGCGAGTGGATAATTTCTTGCCGCCTTGCGTAATCAGACCGAATGGGACGTGGTGCATATCTTCTGCCCAATCGTAGCCCAGTTCTTTCAATACGGCCTTCAATTGCTTGAAGTGGTTGCTTTGTTCGTTGCCGACTACGTATAAGGACATGGAAAAATCGTAGGTCCGTTTGCGGTAGATCGCTGCAGCCAAGTCGCGGGTGATGTATAAGGTTGCACCATCCGATTTTTTGATCAAAGCCGGGTTCAAGTTATATTTTTCAAGGTCGACAATGGTTGCGCCGCGATCCTGGGTCAGGATGCCCGCATTGTCCAACAGTTCCACGACTTCATCCATCTTGTCGTTGTAGAAGGCTTCGCCGTTGAATGAATCGAAAGTGATGCCCAGCATATCGTATATTTTCATGAATTCTTGCAGGGATTCGGAACGGAACCAAGTCCATAGATGCAAAGCTTCTTCGTCGCCGTCTTCCAATTTTTTGAACCAAGCGCGTGCTTCATCGTTTAATTCATCGTTTTCTTCGGCTTCTGCATGGAAACGGACATATAGTGTCAATAATTCATTGATCGGTTCCGCTTTGACTTTTTCTTCGCTGCCCCATAATTTGTAGGCAACGATCAATTTACCGAATTGTGTGCCCCAATCGCCCAGATGGTTGATTTTAATCGGATTGTAGCCGACTTTTTTCATGATGTTCGCCAAGGCGTTTCCGATGACGGTCGAACGCAGGTGTCCCATTGAAATGGGTTTTGCGATGTTAGGGGAAGACATGTCGATCGGCACATTGCCGCCCAGTCCGATATTGGCGGTACCGAATTCGCCTTGTTCAGCGGCGATTTCATGCAACACTGTGTCGGTCACGGCTTTTTTGTTCAAGAATACATTGACGTACGGTCCGATCGGTTCCACTTTTTCGATGTAGGCATGAGCCAGTTGCTCCGCCAATTCGCCTGCAATGGCTTGCGGCGCTTTGCGCAACGCTTTTGCCAACGCGAAGGCCGGGAAAGCAACATCCCCATGTTCCGTGTATTTAGGCACTTCCAACAGTTGATAAACTTGATCATAAGTTAAATGCTCTGCTACTAACTTTTGAATCTCTTCAGCAACAATTTTTTTGTAATCCATATTTCAATCTCCTTTTTGTTTTCGCTCTTCCTGAACTTCCCCATTGAACTAAAAAAGTCCCTATTCTGCCTTGGCAAAATAGAGACGAATATCCGTGGTACCACTCTAATTCGATAAAGCAAACCCGAACTGCTGATTCATTTATCCTTATGGACCTGTAACGGGGCCGAACCGAATCATTGTACTCATAACAGTTTGCTTTAAGCCTTTGCAAAAAACAGTGACTGTTACTTTCAAACCATTTTCTCTGAAGTGCGTTTCCTTCTTCACTTTGTTGTGAGCTTACACCGGCCTCACTCGCTAGGAACATCGTTAAAAGTACTCTCTTCATCATAGAATGTGTTTATATCTGTTCTACTATATCAAAGCTGTTTCGGTTTGTCTAATGGATTTTTATGTTTTCATATTTTTTTTGATTGGGTGCATTCGAAAGGAAAAGCTTCGTAGGGTTTATGCGGTTTTGGAGGGTTCTCTTGTGGTTCGATGCTTTCTTTTCAAGCGGTTCATCCTTCCGTTTTCTATCAGAGGGATTTTGGGCGGCTCATCCAGATGTTTTCCTGGTAGCCTAAAAAGATTTTGCCGATAAGCGATTTTTTGCGCCCGGTTTCCTTGAAACCGATCCGTTCATAGATGCGTTTTGCACAATCATTGGTGTTGTAGACATCCAAGGAAAAAGTTTGGTAGGGCAATGTCCGGATCAATTCGCTCAGCATTTCGGTCGCGATGCCTTTCCGGCGGTGGGCTTCGTCTGTGGCAACACATTCGAAATAGAGGGTGTCATCGTTTATCTGCAGGGGAGTTTCAAATTCTTTTTTGAAGCAAGCTGTGCCGAAAGGTCCCATCAGCATGCCGAAATTGGCCAAGAAATCTGTTTTGTGGGCTTGCATCGAACGTCGCTTATTGGTCGAACAGCCGGCCATCGCAACAGGTTTGTCGTCGAGCATGGCCACATGGATAGCCTCTTCCCTCAAAACATGGGTAAAGCCCCTCAATAAATTTTCCTTTTTTGGGGATAAAGCTTTCATCTCTTTATAGTAGCTATCTACAAATATTTCTTTCACCTTGTCTTTTTGGTCATCTGTCAAGGTGTCCATCGTGACTACGGTAATCTTTGGCATGGATTTTCTCCTTTTGCGGCATTTTTCGCACTTGTTATTTGAATTGTTTCTGACAAGCCGTAGGGATTGTCATCAAGCGATTTCATTGTTTTTAGTTCTCGGAGACCAGTGACTTCAGTCATGGGTAGGTGACACTTGTCTATTATACCATGTCTATACCAGTTGGGAATTGCAATCTGGCTATCAGCGAAAGCTTTTGCGGAATTTATCCGGCCAAAAGTGGCTGTTTTTAGGGCCTTTATCGTTTTCCTCACTGCTTTCCGATAAATGATACGATTTCGTCGACCGCCGCTTGCTGTTGTTCGGCAGCCGTTATTGCCGCGACGCCGTCCCCTGCTTGTCTACCGTAGTCGCCGAACTGGGCATGGTTCCCTCCCATGATGACGAATTGCTTGTAATCATCGGGCATATATTTTTTTGCATCGTTGTAGGCTGCTAGGTCCAACACGCCATCGTCGCTGCCGTAGAGGGACAACACAGCCAGAGAGGTTCCCGACAGATCCACAGCGGGATAGGCAGCCAGAAAAATCAACCCGGCGATCTCATCCGGCTGCTGCGCAGCGAACTGGGCTGCCATCACGCCGCCCAACGAATGTCCGGAAAGATACCACTTTTCTATTTGTTGGCCCTGTTCCGCGATGATCGGTTCTGCGGCATCACTGTCGAAGACGGCCAGATGGAAGGGCATACTAACCAAAAATACGGCATAGCCTTGCGCTGCCAATCGCTTAAGCAGCGGGGCGTAGGCTTTTTCGTCCACTTTTCCGCCCGGATAAAAGATGATTCCCGTAGTGGGGTCTTCATCAACCGGTTTGAATAGGGTCGTCCCATCCTCCGCTGTGACGGCAACAGCGCTATCGGACGTCATCGCTTGAACGGCCGCATCCGTCGCCTTGGAATAATCATTCACATACCATAGAAAGCCAAGGATCAGCACCAGCAAGAGTCCTGCTATGCCGAGTAGACTGACCTTTAGCCATTTCCGCTTACCTGTTTTTCTTTTTTCCCTGTCCATCCCATTTCCTCCTCCATGTGACTGTGCTGTATAATCTATACTGTAGGTATCATTCCATTTACCGTAAAAAATTTGAAAGGTGGTCACCCGTTATGTGGTATGAAGGATTATTCGAGGAACTCGAGGTTTTGCGGGATGAGGATTATGCAGTCCGGATGGCGGCCTATATGCGCAACCAGTTTCCCTTCCTTGGGATTTCGGCCGTCCCGAGAAGGGCCGTCTGCAAACCTTATTTTTCAAAAGCAAAAAAAGAAAAAATTATCGATTTTGAATTTGTGGATATCTGCTTCGCCAAAAAGGAACGCGAATTCCACACCGTGGCGATCGATTACCTGTCGGCGATCAAAGCGCTGTTGGGCCCGGCCGATTTGCCGAAAGTGAAGCAACTCATCCTGACCCATTCCTGGTGGGACTCGGTCGATGCCCTTGTGACGGTTGTCGGCTCCATCCTGTATCGTCATCCGGAACTGAAGCCCGTCATGTTGGAGTGGAGCACCGCCGAAAATTTCTGGCTTCGCCGTGTCGCCATCCTCCATCAGGGCTTCAAAGCCGAAACAGACACGGCTTTGCTGACGGAAATCATCGAAAACAACCTGAACCAAAAAGAATTTTTCATCAATAAGGCAATCGGCTGGAGCCTGCGCGAATACAGCAAAACGAATCCCGCCTGGGTGCGTGCCTTCATCGCGGACCATAAGGACGGGCTAGCGAATCTGAGTGTCAGGGAAGCTAGCAAATATATTTAGGCGCCCTTTTCCCATTGCTTTTTTTGGCTGTGGGAACATAATTCAACTGCACCAATCCGGATGCAAACGTCTTTGAACCGGTCAAGGTCAAAGGGATTTCCGGTTCTGTCTCGTTGAACAGATGGATGCCCTTGCCGAGCAGGATGGGGATGATGGAAATCGTGTAACTGTCGATCAGACCTTTTTCGCGCAGCAGATGGATGGCCTCGGCCCCGCCATCCACAAAGATATCTTTCCCGGATTCCTGCTTCAGTCGTTCTATCAGCTCTTCGATGGCGCCATTGAAGTAGGTGACATGCTCATCTTTGCCGGTCCGTGTGCGGGACAGAACATAGCAGTCCCTGCCTTCGTGGGGGAATTCCCCGCCGAAGGACAGGACCTTGTCGTACGTTTTCCGCCCCATGATGACGGCGCCGATTGTATCGATGAAGTCCTCATAGCCATAATCTTCCCCCGGACGGCTGACGCTGTCGAGCCAGCTGATATCCCCATCTTCGCGGGCGATGTATCCGTCCAGACTGGCCGCAATATAGACTCTTACTTTTCTTGCCATCCTGTCACCCCTCCTCCGCTGATTTGTCTGGATATTCTGATTCCACTATACCGTCAGTTTCCGCACAAAGGAAGCAAAAGCCCTTGAAAAAAAGATAAGAAAAGCGATACAAGCCCGCCCTGCCTCGACAGAAATTTAAGAAACTGGAAAGGAGCAACGCTCCTTGCAGTCGCCTTGTACTGGTAGTCTAAGTAATGAATTCCTAAGACTACCATGCAAATGAGCATCCCGCGCAATGGGTCAGATTTATCTAATTTCCGAGAGGCAGACTTGGATCGCTGGACATGATGTGATGGCGTGAAATAGATTAGTAATCTGTGAAACACTTGCAATGATGCGCTTCTTAAATCTAGAAATTTATAATTCTTAGATGTCCAAAAAAGGCGTCTCCGCTTGGGAAACGCCTTTTTTGGTTCTATTTTTTATTGAATTCATAGGCATAGATGAGATGGATGCTGTGGTTCTTTTCGGCTACCTCCTGGAAAAGCTGCAGCAACGATTCCCCGTATCCGCCCAAGTTGGCTGGGATTGCCTGCGGGTTCTTGAGGACAATCATTTTCCCGGGGGGACTGCTCGGCACTAAAGTGCCAGAGCTTCTGGAACGGATATTCGAGTTTCATCATTTTGATGAGGTAATTCATGCCGAACTTGTTGACGTATTTGCCGCCGTTTTCGTAGCGTGCCTGCTGCATGTTCAGCATCTGGTTTTTGACGAACCGACGAAGCTGGATGTTGATGTCGATTTGGTCCTTTTGGGCTTGGTTCGGGAGCAATTTGATTTTGATGTCTTTAAGTTTAACACCTTTATTTTTCATGGTTACACCCCCTCAACCATATTATACTGATGTCGGGCGTGATAACCAAAAGATATAATCAAAAAAGGGGGCTTTCATCTCGGTATTGAAATGCCGAGTTTTTCGCCCAATTATTCAGAAAGTTGTTCCCTGCTATAAAACTCGATCGCTCTTATCCTTTTTTACCCGTAACCAACTGCACGATAATCAAAATGAGCCCGATGACCAAGAGGACGTGTATCAACGCCCCGCCAATAGCCGCAATAAATCCGAGTGCCCATAAAACCAATAAAGCAATTGCAATTGTCCATAACATGCGGATCACCCTGTTCCTTTTTATTTTTTTAAAGCCAGTCCTTGCTGAAATTTTGATCTCCAGACAATTCAAGCCTCTGTGGTGGCTAGTCTACGGTTTTGTTTTGCTGTCGACGTAGGTATAGTCCTGTGTGCCGGATTCGACACCTAAGATGTAACTAGTCTCTTTCATTGTTTTTTTATCAGTAGCGAATTCTATTTTTTTATCTTCTTCTCCGCCCTTGGAATCCGTTGTCCGTATGGTCATCGTGTTGTCCTTATCATTGGATTCTACAACCACATAGGTCATCTCGGTTTTCGTACCGTTGTCTTCCATTTTGATCAGTTTGGTTTCAGTGAAGTAATAATCCGGGGATCCCATGGTGTTTACCCAATGCCCAACCAATGCTTCCTTGACTGTTTCTGTTTTCCTCTCGACGGTTGCGGTGCAGCCTCCCAGCAAAATGAGGCCGAATAGCACAAGCAGGTACGTGAAGACTTTATTCTTTTTCATTTTTTACGCTTCCTTTCTGTTCCATCCAAAGAAATAAACGTGGCAACAAAACATCTGGCATTAGTCCTCTTCTGATAGGTCATTATCGATGCGAACCATGATTTCATTATGGCGCAACAGCGGCAGCGTGAACGGCGCATTGAAAAAGGCCAGCATATAGTTTGAGACCGGCTTGTAGTGTTTGGCATCCAACCATTGGGCAAGCTTCTCAATCATTTCGTGCTCCTTGCTGTCGTTCGAAGTCCCGCCGTACTGGATGACTGCGAAGAGTCCGCTGTCGAATTTCTTGACGGACAGCCATGGACTGGTGGGTTCGGGTATATTCTCCCACTGCTCTTTCGGGACCACGAATGCCATCTTCATCTGCTCGCCCGCCAGTTCCTGAATCACCGGGACAGTCATGCTGATTTTCTTCTGCTGTTTGTTTCCTTTTGATATATAGCGAAACAGTGTTCCGAAGCCGCTATCGATGTCCGGATCATTCTCGTTGTCGTATTCCACGATATAGAAATCCTTATACTTCCTCAGTTCAAATGGTTCTTCCGATAGTACCACCTCATACTCCGGACGTTCATACTTGGACATTTTTTTCATCTCCCAACCATGTCTTTTGCGTCATGTTAACCCACTGATAGAAAACGCTTCCATTACTCAGCATCATTTTACCACAAAAGTCTTTTTCCATATATGCATAACCACTTGCAGCAAACCTTCGCTATACGCTTCTCATTTTTTATTCAAGAAACGCATCAGCGGCCGTTTCACGAGTTCGGTGACGATCAAGTAAGAGATCACGATCCTCAAGATGAGACCCAAATGTACCAGCGTCGGCATTTTGAATTCAAAAAAGGCGGCGGTCCACGGCAATATTGGTAATGTCAGCGCAAAGACAACGGCTGCGCCGTTCTGTGACTTCTACCGTCGAGAGTCCATCCAACTGGGTCTGTTCTGTTGTTTCTACCATTTGGAGATAAATTCTCAACACCTTTCCATTCGAAACAAATGAC
This sequence comes from Trichococcus palustris, assembly GCF_900114465.1. Taxonomy (GTDB): domain Bacteria; phylum Bacillota; class Bacilli; order Lactobacillales; family Aerococcaceae; genus Trichococcus; species Trichococcus palustris. Next base: position 37,032 of record NZ_FOTD01000007.1, read on the forward strand.
TTTTTCTTCATTAGGATATCCGATCGCCTTGAAGAATCTTATCGAAATCGCTCTCATTTCCGTCTATCCTGTCTTTCTGACGCTTTCATATCAATAATGCCAAAATACTAGCATTCGTTTCCATTCGCGTTTGTTGACAGCAAGAAAGGATTGCTCATACAAGCTTTCATTGCTGCTAATTTATGTGAACAACTTTATTGTTCATTTACTGTATTTTTCCCGAAACAGATTGACTTAATCAGATCAACATAGGTATAATCGAAATTGTATTTATTTCATGATCACATTTTAAAGGAGTTTGGACTACTAATGAATAAAGAGAATCAAACGAACACGATTGTCAGCTTGAAGGAATTTACCGCCAACCCGGCACCGCTTGGATTGATGGGCTTTGGGATGACTACTGTGTTACTGAATTTCCATAATGCGGGCTTTTTCCCGATGAACACAATGATTTTGGCAATGGGCATTTTCTTCGGCGGAATGGCGCAGGTCATCGCTGGCGTGATGGAATTCAAGAAGAATAACACTTTCGGAGCAACTGCCTTCACTTCCTACGGTTTCTTCTGGCTATCCCTTGTCGGCTTGATTGTGATGCCTGGTCTGGGTATGGGCGAAGCAGCTTCAGCGCAAGCTATGGCTGCATACCTGTTTATGTGGGGAGTGTTCACATTGGGCATGTTCGTCGGAACGCTGAAAATCAGCAAAACGTTACAAATCGTTTTTGGTACATTGACCATTTTGTTCATGCTTCTTGCCTTGGGTGATTTCACGGGCAATGAAATGATTTCGAAAATCGCCGGATACGAAGGCATCATTTGTGGCTTTTCCGCCATCTATACTGCTATCGCGCAAATATTGAATGAGCTTTACGGCAAAGAAATCATGCCGGTCGGCAACGTAAAATAATGGATAAAAAAAAGCGGGCGCTATGCAATCAAGTTGCATAGCGCCCGCTTTTTTGTCGTTTCTGATAATCGCATCGTCTTTTACGCAAGGTTCCGTTCTGAAAGACAACCGAGATACCTTTTCATGCGGATAGGCTTCTGCAACCTGATTAAGAAAGCTTTGGTTGTTGGAACGGCCGTGCACTGTTTTCTCGCTTCTGAAACATTGCTTCGGTCCATTAACGACGATTGATGTGGGTGATTTATCTGCTGACGATCCGGCAACAATGGATCCGGGCGGCTTTCTTTTTGCCCTCTTCTATTTCTTGATCGAAGGCTTCCCGTTCTTCCGCAGACAGGTCATTGATGGAAAGGAAACCCAGATTGGAAAGTTTGTAGGTTTCCTTCACCTGGCTGTCATTGCCGAACGCCGTCGCCTCGATATTGTCCAACACCTTATCCGGATTACCGATAGCCATCGCCTCGAGGTTCGTTTTGTCCTGTTCGGAGAATCGCAGCGCCAAATCCAGGGTCGTCGTCTTGTAGACCGTGCTTCCCATGAAAGTGACACTGGTAAGATATTCATTGGTTATTTCATTGTAAAGGATGTATTCTTTCGCTGCTGTCTGTTCCATTTTCCCGTTTGTTCCCTCCGTTATTTTGGGGCCGCTGACCTGGACCCAACCTCTCATTTGCATCCCCATTATAGCTTATTCCTTTGTGTTTTCCATTTAATAATTTGTTCGTGTGGACTGGTTCCTTCCCTCAATTGCTGCGATTGCTATTGTTATAGGCATCGTGGAACCCCTCGAAGGAGTCCAACAAAAAGATGAACAGGAATATCCCCTTCACGGCATTGAAGAGCGTCGGTATCGCCAACTTTTCACCCATCACTGCGGCTATATTGGAGACCAGTTTTGGATCGAGGATGGCCGTATCCTTGAGGATGAACCATATCAGAGCGAAGGAGAGCGCATTAAGGATCAGGTTGGCGGTCGCAACCGGATAGGTCCATCTGGTGAAAACCAGTTTGCTGGCGGTAAAAATAAGCTGCAGCGCCAACATCACATTTATGTAAGGGAGATAGCTATTGAATGTTGCTGCATTCAATAGCGGCATGAACTGCATGCCACCTCCTCCGTCCACGGTGTAATAAACGCCCAGCAAGTGGCTGTACTGGTTGACCAGAACGATGACAAGAACCGTGAAGATGATCCCTGCGATGACGCCGATTCTATTGAACGGTTTCTGCGGTTTCTCTTCCTCAGGCAAATCAGCCAATGTCCAGTCATCCTGGATTTCCTCCAGTATTTCCTTTTTGGATGTCTTTTCGAGGATGGCGAATACGACAGTGACCCACCCGAAGGCCCCCATCGCTGCATTTAAGGCTGTCAACAGACTTCTGCCAAAATAGCTTAATGGCGAGCCGCCATTGACGATGAAATCGACCGTATTTCCGATGAGTGTACCCGCAATGGCGACTGTCACCACAATCTTCAGGATGATGAGATAGGTGCCGAAGATTTCCGGACCGATGAGGAAATTCGGCTCCTTCAGTTGTCTTTCCCCAAGTAGCCTTGGATTACCCAGTTCTTTGAGGACTTGTTCCTCTGTTTCCGGAGTATCGCCGCCCTTTTCCTTCATTTTTTCATCAATGAGCTTGCGCACCTTCTGCTCCACATCTTTTTTCTGCGGATCAGGGATATGCTTCAGCGCCGCTGCTACATAGCGTTCCTTTAATTCCATCTCTTCCAACCCCTCTTCTGCTACCCTTTGATTACAGCAATGGTTTTTAGGCGTCGCATGGGTTCGACGAGATCCAATTCCTGGGAGAGCACAAAGTCAATGGCTTTATAGGCGAAACGGGATTCCGTTCCGACGTCAGTCCTCTTCGCCTTCGCCAGGAAGACGCCCAAGGCTTTCAGGTCGAGAATGGTGTCCTGCACGCTGAATTGTTCCCGCGCATCCAAACGGCTCATCCGGCGCCCCGCCCCGTGTGAACAGGAGTGGAAGCTCTCCAGATCGCCTTTTCCCCTTACCAAATAGGAGTATGTGCCCATCGCTCCCGGGACGATGCCCATTTCTCCTTCTTTGGCGCTGATTGCGCCTTTTCGGTGGATCCAGACCGTTTTCCCGTAGTGTTCCTCCAGCGATGCGTAATTATGATGGCAATGGACCGCATCCGAAAAAGTGATGTGGTTGATGCCGGCATGCTTGGCTACCCAGAGGCGAATCTCATTGATGACCACCTGCATCATCCGTTCCCGGTTCTCCGCGGCGAAGGCCATGGCCACGTTCATCCAGCGGATATATTCCTTCCCGATGTCGCTTTCCGTGGACAGATAGGCCAGGTCCCATTCGGGTGGGATGGGCGACTGTTCTTGTTTGTTTATTTCCTTGGCCAAATCGTTGAAGTAATGGCAGATTTTGAACCCCAGATTGCGGGAACCGGAATGGATCATGATGCCCAGAAAGCCCCGGTCGTCCGTCTGCAGTTCAATGAAATGGTTCCCGCTGCCGAGCGTCCCCACTTGGTAGTAGGCGTCCTCCAGCTCCGCCATCAGCGCCTGCGGCATGGCCGCCTTCTCCTCAGGCGTCAGGTTCATCAGGAAATTGGTGACCGATTCGCATGTCTGTTTCTTTTTGTGGTGTTCGAAACCTGACGGGACATTCCGCAGGATATCCCCTGCAATCGCCTGCGCCAGCTTACCGTTGGGCGTATCGATGGTGAGGAGCCGTTCCACCGGGATGTTCGTCTGGATAAAATTCATGCCGCAGCCGATGTCCACACCGACCGCATTGGGTATGATGATCTTTTCCGTGGCGATGACTCCGCCGATTGGCATGCCATAGCCGGAATGCGTATCCGGCATCAGCACGACCCATTGATGCAGGAACGGCAGATTGGCCAGATTTTTCGCTTGCTGTAGACACTCTTCGCCGATCTGCTCCTCCTTTTCCAGCCATACCTTGATCGGCCATTTTTGTTCCTCGGGATTGAAGATGGTAAACATGTGCGTACTCCTTTCCTACGACCCGCTGCATGGAGCTCAGGAAAGGATTTCCCCATCCGCATTCTCCCTATAAAAATTCAACTGAAAGCATCGAAAAACCCTTTTCAAATCAAGCTTCGAATATTGGCTTACCGGATGCCATTGTATGACTTCGCCTGCCAAGGTACTCAGGCCGGTTTATACTTGCTTTGCGATTGTTTCGCTGAATGACTGCAATAATTCCGTTATCTGCCCTTCCCGATGCGGATTTTTCCAGTTGATGACGCCCGTGGTCAGGACCGTCGCCCCATGTTCCTCGCACATCCTGGTCAATTGTTTAATGGCACGCTTGCCCCCCATCCAAGGGAACGGAAAGAATTCGGTCACGAACAACAGGACCCGTTTGTTGGCCAGCTGTCCCATCCGCGAAAAATAATGCTGCAACAGTGGGGATGTGGATGCTCCCCTGACCGGTCCGGCAAAAATGACCAGGTCATACGCAGTCGGATCCGGATAGGCCTTCAAGGTTATGTTTTGGCTATTCACTTCTTTTATACTTTCCTCCCCGACCGTTTCAAGCCGTTCGAGCTGCACCGCATGTCCGTCCGACTGCAGTCTTTCCTTCAAACGCTCCGCTACCCCCATCGTGTTTCCGCTCAGCGAATGGACAATTATCCCTATTTTCATAAAAGCTTCCCCTTCCTATTCGTTCCCTTTGATGGGTTATCCACACGACCTGTGGATAACCTCATTTTTTTCAAATTATTTTTCAATCCAGCAATGCTGAATTTCAGCGCATGTCGGTCTTCGTTTTCCTGAAACAGTCCTGTAGATGGTCATCCACCATGCCGACCGCCTGCATAAAGGCGTAGATGATGGTCGTGCCGATGAACTTGAACCCTCTCTTCTTCAGATCTTTGCTGATCCTGTCGGATAGTTCCGTCTTGACCGGGATGTCCGTCAGCTCCTTCCGGTCGTTTACGATCGGGCTGAAATCCACATAGGACCAGATGAAACGATCAAAGGAGCCGTATTCTTTCTGGATTTCCAAGACGCAACTTGCATTGTTGATCGCTGCGTTGATTTTCAACTTGTTGCGGATGATGCCCGCATCCCCCATCAATTGATCGTATTTCTTTTGATTGTACTGTGCGACCAGCTCGGGATCGAAATTGTCGAAGGCCTGCCGGAAATGCTCCCTTTTGTTCAATACAGTATTCCAGCTCAAGCCGGCTTGCATCGATTCGAGCACCAGCATTTCGAATAGCGCCCTGTCGTCATGGACCGGCACGCCCCATTCCTTATCGTGATAGTCGATCATTTTATCGGTCATCGCCCAGGGGCAACGTTTGATATTGTCCATTGACTCCGTCCCTTCTCTTTTTACTATTTCCCGATGTAACCTATCATTCCAGCCGTTCCATTTTCGCGTATAGTATCGGCCCCGCGAAGATGCCGGCCAAGAGGACATAGAAGCCGTAGGAGCCGAATACCGGGCCGACATTGTCGTTGCCGACTGCAATGATCGCATAGAAGGCCAGTGTCATCAGTGTCCAGATGATGCTCTTGCGGTACGCACTGACGATGGTCGGCGCCTCGGAAAAGCGTGCGAACAAGTATGTGACGATCGCCGCGGGTACGACCGTCAACAGAAATTCCCGGTTGAGGAACTTGCCCAATTCCCCTACTTCCAGGTTGGCTGGCTCCCCGAACGGCAAGGTGACCAGGAACTCCAAAATCATAATGATGACAAAGATGCCGAATCCCAATAGAATATCTTTACTGATTGCTTTCACCGAAATCCACCCCTTATGCTAGAGTATTTTGCTGATTGCATTGAAATAGGCCTCTTCATCGATGACCATGGCAACGTGCCCGCTGTTCCCGTGGCTCACGAACTGCACCTTTTCTCCATATAGAGCTGCGTACTTTTCGATGTCCCGTTTGCTTTGCGTCCTGTCATCCTCGGATTGGAGCACAAAAATAGCCGTGGTCCCCTTATAGACTTTATCCTTCAGCACCGGCATCAAACTTTGGACAACCGAAAAATGCGAACGCACATCGGCCTTCTTGAATTCATCCAAAATGATTTCCTTCACGGCACCTGCCATAGGTTTCGACCTATCCTATTTCGGAAAAACCAGCAGGATCATTTTGCAGAACAGCTTCTTTGCGTTCTTTTCGGAGAGGATGTCCACTACTTTCAACGCCAAATTCAATTCGAAGCGGGAAACGAAGCTGAATTGAAGGGGACCGCTGTTGCTCAGTATGAGTCTGCTTAGCTTTTCCGGCCTGTAAAGCATATAGGCCTGGGCTATGATGCCGCCATAGGACTGTCCAATCAGAATGACCTTTTTTATGTTTTCGGATGCCAATAAGCCATCGATGGCATCGATGAAATCGCCGATGCTTTCGACGGGCGGGTAATCCAACGCCAACACCGTATGTTCCGCGGAAAGTTTTTCCAAGATGGCATAACCGAAGCGGGCCCGGCGCAATCCCCCGGTTAAAAATAAAAGGACCGTTCCGGCATTCCCCAACTTATAGTACTGCCACACAATGCTTCCGATTTTTAACTTTTTCCCATATTTCCGTTCAAAGCCCAGCGCCTCTTCCTTTGAATACATTGCGGACACTCCCCTAATTTATGCGTTCTGACGCTAACTGTTCAGAAAAATAGCGCTCATTCTGTCATTCCTTTTTTGGTGCGGGCGCGCTCCACCGTTTCGAGGATCCGTTTTTGCCGGGTCAGCGCCCTTTTGGCCTGTCCGATCCAGACGACCGCCTGCAGCTGCTCGCTGTTTGGCCAATCGTTGAAGTTACTGCTGGCGACCGGATCGCTCTGCAGTGCCGCTTCCAGATCAGCCGGCATTGCCGGTTTCTCCTTTGCCGTATAGGCGGCCTGCCAATGGCCGTTTGCCTGTGCCTGACGGATGACAGCCAGTCCCGCTTCTGTCATCCTTCCTTCCGCCATCAATCTTTCGGCGCGTTGGCGGTTTGTCTTTGACCACAGACTGTCCGGCTTGCGGGGTGTGAAGCGCAGAATGTAGCTGTCCGCATCGAGGCTGTACATTTTGCCATCGATCCAGCCGAAGCAAAGGGCTTCGCTTACCGCCTCCGCCAAAAGAATCCCTTTTTCCCCAGCGTTCACTTTTTTTATTTCCAGCCAGACCTGCTCCGCCCAATCATGATTTTCAGCCAGCCAATCATGCCATTCCTGAAGGCTGCGGCAGCAGATCCAGCGTTCGGGTAATTTTGAATGAACCATGGACAGAGGCCTCCTCACGCAGTCATTCTGCTTATGATTGCTTGTGCTTTTTCAAAAATGCCGCCGCTTTTTTTGCGGTTTGTTTTCGGGGATTGTTCGTTTGGTCAGCTACAAAATCAAGTATCGCTTCCTTGCTATGGGATAACTCAAAGTATTTGTCGAAACAAGCAATCGCATGCCCACAAAGGATATTCTTGCATTCCGGAGAGGGTTCCCCCTTGTACAAATAGGTATTGTCGGAAATCCCCAAAATCCGTTTCGTGATGTCCGGTTCGTATTCCGGCTTTTTCAGGATGGTTTTCCAGGCGTTTCCGATGACATTTCCTGCCGTCACCATTACTTCCGCATCGATCAAACCAAAATATTTTTCATAGATGGATGCGAATTTATTCCCTTCGTCAACGGCGATCAGATTAGACAGAGTGATGATGGCGCCCCATTTGATGAAGCTGTTCGGGCTGTCGATCAACGCCGTGATTTCATCGAAGTACGGATAAATGAGCTCGGGTTGCCTCTCGCTCACCATCCGGAGGACCTTTTCGCAGTAGAATTTCACGCTGCCTGGATCGGCCTTGATGATCGCGAAAAGTTCCGGTATGAGTGCAGGGTTCTGCGTCACTTCCTTTATGAAGGATTCCAGCTCAGGTTTGCCTTTGATTTTTCCGACCAGTTCGTCGCGTACCCTTTGTTCCATCCAAAACGCCTCCGCCCTTTCGCTTATTTACAATTGATCATAAAATTCCAGAATGCGCGTACATCTGAGCGTATTCCAGCGGCTGGCGAAGCCCGCCGGATCCATCTCGAAATGCACTTCGCCGGGATGATGGGCCTGGTTTTTCCAGCGTCCATCCGGCAGCCGTTTTTCCTTGATCAGATCAAGTGCGTCCTGTAGCCTTTCGTCATAAGGGAAACCGGCGCTGTAGAAGTAGTCGAGCGCGCGCAGAATGTCGTAGCGCCAACGCGGAGGGTACACCAATTTCATCATGCCCGGGTGGATGGTTTCCCCGGTATGGTCGGATTTGTACAACCGGTGCTCCAGCAGGAACGCTTGCGCGTCCCGTTCTATCTCGAGCAGTTCAGTCTTGCGGTAGCGGTAACCCGCTTCGGCATAGCTCCGGATCCCCTCAAGGGTGCTGATGGTGGAATGCATGGAACTGTGGCGGGCGCCGGAGCGGTTCAGCCGGCAATTGAAGCCGCCATCCGGAAGCTGCTGGCTGATGAGGAAGTCGACCACCGAAACGATGTCAGCCTCAGCGATGCCGAAATAGGAGGCATAGTTCAAGAACATCCCGTTGATGCAGACATCGCTCTGCTTGATTTCTTTGGACGGATTGATGCCGCCATCAGGCCCTTTGCAGGTTGCGATGATGATCCCCAGCGCTTTTTGTATTTCCGGTGTCGCCGGGATGCATAGGTTCCGTAAATCCAGCATGGTGTAGTGGGTGCTTGTCCATTTCGGTTGATAGAACGCGCGGCCCCAGTGTCCGTCGGGATGTTGCCGGTCCAGGAAGGCACGCCCCCAGCCTTCCGTTGCGATCCTTGCCTTCAAAGGACTCAACGCATCGGGGTCCTCCTTCAGCAGGTCGCGCCTTGTCTGGTACTGGATCGCCACATCACCCTCAAGCAGCCAGGCGATGATTTCGCTCCGTTCCATGGCATTCCCTCCTTCCTTGTAGTTAAGAAAAGAATAAATTTTTTTAATTGTAAAAGCGCATCACCATGTGTGTTTCACAGGTCCTTTAATTGTTTCACGCCATCACATGATGTCTAGCGGTCCAAGCCTTCCTCTCGGAAGGAAGATGAAGGGTCCTCTTGACTCTGCGAGCCAAGACATACTGTTTGACTTGTCATGGTTCTTGTCATCTTTAATGACTTAGAAACATGATACAACTGACCGGTACGGTCACGTTGATTCCTTTATTTTTGGAAGTCTCTCAGCAATTGCGCAGTATGTTCATTTGCATGGGTCTCTTAGGGATTTATCCCTTAGAGACCCAGTATAAGGTGACCGTAGGGAAAGTTGCAGGGCCAGATTTCCTAAATTGTCATGACTCTTGCGATTTCAATCGCTTAGAGGCATGATACACTTGACCGATTAGGTCACAGTGTTTCCTCAATCGAGGCAGGGCGGGCTTGTCCCGCTTTTCTTGGAAACATCAGTCATAGTAGATGCTGCCGCCGATGAATTCCCTCAGGATCGAATTGAACGGAACTTTGGATACGTCCAACGGTTCAAAGAACGTCAGCAAGTTCATGAGCCTTTCCCTTGTATCGAAATAAGGGCTGTCGACAGGTATTTTCTGCAGGGCTGCTTCCGCAAACGGGCGCAGCGCATTCATCTCGTACAGCATGCTGGAATTGAACATGACATCGGCTTCTTCCTGGAACTTGAAGATGTTCTGGTACTCGCCGCGGCGCACGCTCTCCCATTGATGGATCGTATTTTCGGGAGAGACGCCCCTGTATTTGTCGTCCCTGACCAATCTCCGGAGCAAACGGATTTCGGAGGTCGGAACCCGGCTCATCAGATCGATGTTGAGCCCGCCGAGCGCACTGATGTAAATTTTGTAGGTGAGATTGCGGTTGATTTCCGTCACTAAGTCCGGGTTCAGCGCATGGATGCCTTCGATGATGAGGATTTCCGAAGGCCCGACGTTCATTGGTTTGTATTCCGCCAAGCGATTGCCCGTGACAAAGTCGAATTGGGGCACTTCCACACGCTCCCCATTGATGAGCTGGGCAATCTGCTTTTTCAGCAACGGCAGGTCGAGCGCTTCCATGCTGTCGAAGTCATATTTTCCGTCAGCGTCACGGGGGGTATGCTCCCTGTCCACAAAATAATGGTCCAACGATAGCGCAATCGGTTTGAGCCCGTTCACTTCCAGCTGTGTCGAAAGCCGTTGGGCAAAGGAAGTTTTCCCAGATGACGACGGACCTGATACCAGCAACAGGCGCAGAGCCCGCCTATGCTGGAGGATGGCGTCCGCGATGATGGAAATCTCCTTCTCATGCAAGGCCTCGGCGATGCTGACCAATTTCATGGTACGGCCGGATTGGATGTAGCCGTTGACATCCTTGACCAGTTCGATATCGATGTTGTCCATCCACCGTTGGTTTTTTTCGAACGCGGCCGACAGCTGTACGGGCGGAATCAGCTTGATGTCGGTGCCTTTTTCGATGTCGCCGAAATCGACGATGAAACCGTAGGAAAACGGGAGAATCGTGAAGGGTTCGACCCGGGATGTCTCGGTAAAGGCAGGATAGACGGCTTTGACGATGATGTCCCCCACCTGATAGTGATAATAGCCGCCTTCTTTGTAGAGCAACTCGATTTTGCTGTCCTGTTCGACCCACTCCCTCAATCTCAGTTCAATCTGCTTGACTTCCCTTTTCGACAGGATCGATCCGTACAAATTGCAGAAAACCCCCTCCAGTATGGAGTAGGAGGTTTTCAGCGTCTCTTCCGGGAACAGATCATGCACCACCTTGATCAAGCCCAGCTTGACGGTTTGGCGCCCTTCGTGCAAATGCGTTTCACTCATATCTTCGCCTCATTTCTATCGTTTCCTTTTCCGATCGCCCGGAATATTTCACCTTATATCAGCGTTTCCCCTCGTTTTGCGAGAATTGGTACGCTTCCCGCAGCCAGTCCCGGACCGATTCGGTCAAGTCGGCTTCCTCCGCGATGATGACATGGTGCGTCCATCTGCCGGGATAGGGTTCGATTGCTTCGACAATCTGCTCATCCTCGATGTGGCGTCCGCATCCGAAGCTCAGGACAAGGCTATGCAACGGACGCTTCTTGGACGCCGGCAGCGGCATCCAAATCCACGCAAACTGCGTCTTTGTACGGAAGGAAATCTGTGTCTTGCCCACCGTGATGATTGCCGGGCCGATGGATTGGATCATCCGTTCGATCTTCTGGAACAGCGCCAAACGCTCCGGCTGCCCGGAAAAGAAAGAATTTACTTCTTTGTTGCTCATAACATCCGTCATGCTATCGCCTCATTTATCTTGTTGTTTATTGGGTCTGCCAATTTTTTAAGCTACCAGGAAAACGATCTTCGTCAGCAGTTCGCTTTCGGGAACCTCTTCTGGTGAGTTGTAGTAGAATTCATAGACCACACCTTTCGGGGTATGCCCGTTTTCCTTCATCCAATCTGTGATGGCTTCATAGGCGGGCGGCATTTCCATATAGGGTCCTTTGTACATGCAGGTGACCTGCTTGCCTGCCGGGATATGGCCGGCCAGGATTTCTCCCTTTCCGGGCAGCTCTTTAGAAACGGGGAAGCCGATTTCGACCTCAAGCTTTTCCATATCCATGTTGAAATAGCCCACGAACGCCGGACCTATCGGCTGTTCCCCCAATTCCATTATATAGCCGATGATGTCGCCAAACGCCTTTCCCAGTATTTTCGGCAAATCACCGACAGGGGTAATCGCTTTCATAATTAACGTCGGCTGTTCCTCTGTTTCAATCATTTCGATAACATAACCCATCTTGATCCACTCCCCATTCTATATACTTTGTCAGTCTCATTTTATCACTTACCCTGTTGAACAGCTATTAATTCGACTATTCGGAAAACGTCCTACGTTGGGCGCTTCGCTTTGTGCATGATCCAGTTTTCCACCTCATTTTTGTATGCTTTTGTATGCGAAAAATACCGCAATACCGTTTCTTATCATGCGGCATTACGGTATTTTGAATTTGTCTTGAAACACATTGCTTTTTGTGGTTCATTTTTCCGGCTTGTCCTTGCGGAGTGCATCGCTTACGGCATCCGCCGCCAACTTCCCGGTCAGGATCGCTATCGGTAGGCCGGATGGGCTGAAGGTCCACTGCCCTGCCTGGTAGACATCCGGAATCGGCGTCATTACGGCTTGCTTGATTTTTGGGAACCGACTCTCGCTTGGGAGCTCCCCTTGCGCAAAAGCCCATCCGGTGATGGCGCCTTCCGCATTTCCGCTCCGGCTCTCTATTGTCAGCGGCGTGGAGCAAAAGGCAGCACTGACTTTACCGGCGAATCCCGGAAACAGCGTCGCATCCAGCAGCGCAATGAGCTGTTGGGTTCCGTAATCCTTGAATTCCCCGTACCAGCCCCTGTCCTTGACCCGCTTCACCAGTTGGTAGTCCATCAGAGTGCTGACGATGATGCCGGTCCGGCCTTCCGGGGCAAGCGAATTGTCCCTCAGCACCGGGCAGGATATTTCGTAGGTGTTCAAAACCAGGTACTCGGCCAGCCAGGTTTTCAACGCCGCCTTTTCATCCCCTATGCGTTCGGATAGGCGGTCCTGCCAATCCGGAAGCTTCCTGCTGGACAGTCCGGACTTGTTCGGCGTATAGAAGGCATGCGCCCCGCAAATGCCTTCGAAAAAGCTTTTGTCCAGCTCGACCGTCATATAAACCGTGAAAATGGAATCGCCACCGTGATTCGCCCGGATCCTCTCTTGCTGTTCTTCGATTCGGGTCCGCTGTCTGCGGTTGGAGCTGCCCCCCAGTTCAGCGGCAGCATAGAGTGCCTTCATATCGGCGCACCAGACCAGTTTTTTGTAGCCGAAGGAACGCTTATCGGCTGTCGTAACGGTCCTGTTGGAGATATCGATCTTGCCTATTTGCGTATCCAACAGGATGCTGCCGCCGTCTTGCCGTATCCGCCCCAACATCTTTTCGGCAAGGACGCCGGTTCCGCCGATGGGATAGTTGTAATCGAGATAGAGCCCGAAATAGCTCAGGGCGAAGAAGGCAGGCGTATCCTTGAAGAAATGTTGCGTGATCATGTCGATGAGTGCCTGATTGTCGGTGAAACGTTTTAGATGCTCGTTGATGGGCTTGTCCAATTTGCTCGCTTTGCGGATATTCAGCTGATATTTCAAAAGCCACGGCAGGAGCGTCTTCACCAAGTATTCTTTGTCGTTGGCATAGTCGACAAAAAGCGGATTGTCGATGCCATAGAGCACATCCATATAGCCCATGACCTTTTCTATTTCCGCGGTGATGGCGGCGATGTCCGCAACATTTTCCGGGAACAATTTCTCCAGCATCTTCCTATAGTCGGACAGGCTGTCCTTGGAAACGAGCCTGACCCATTCGCCGGCGATGCCGATGGACACCGGATTGCTGACCATCTCCAGCGCGATGCCCAATTCCTTCAGCATCGGCAAGAGGACGCCTGAGTTTTCGAACGCACGGATGCCGCCGTCGAAAACGAATCCCTCATATTCAAATGAGCTCACAAGGCCGCCCGCCTTTTCCCCTTTTTCGCACAACAGGACACGATAGCCCTGACTGCAGAGGTAGGCGGCACTCGTCAATCCCGCCATGCCGGCTCCGACCACAATCACATCATAAACAGTCTCCTTTTCCAATGGCCACACCTCATTCCTTCATAATATAATCGATGACTTGCTGGATTTCCACCGGGGTGTCGTTCTGCCGATTCAAGATGCAATGCGCTTCGCAGGTGGCGAAGGCTATCTTTTCACCCTCTTCGCCGGACAGCAACCGTGTGGCGATTTTTTTCGCTCCGCTAAAATTGCCGACCGTCACCCGCCGCATGATGCCCGGGATATCCATCTCCTTGTTCATCGCGCAGCTGGGGTTCTCGCAGAACTGGCAGCGGGAGGCTTTCAGCATGACGGCCTTTTGGTCTTCGGGGCAGCCAGCGTAAAGACTCTCCGCACCAAAAGGCTTGGCCACCAGACGGACCTGATTGGCCCTGCCCTCCTGATGGACGAACGGCTCCAGCCCCAATTTCTTCAACACCGCATTGGCTGCGCTCAAGCCGGAAGTGGTCACGGTAGGCGTGCCCGTCCCCATCACGGTCGATTCGCCGCAGCAATAGAGATTATCCCACTCGCTTTTCGTATGCAGGCGGTGGAACAGGTGCTGTCCCAGCATCTGCTTCGGCCCCGCGACCGCGCCGCCGTTCTTCATGAGGTAGCGCTCCAGCGTCCGCGGGGTGGCCACTTCGGCATAGCGCACGCCCTCCGCAAAACCAGGGAACCGTTTCTCCAGCACTGCCGTCAGCCGCGCTTGTTCTTTCCGTTTTTGTTGGGCGTATCCGGCTGCATCATCGGCAATCCACGTTTCGAAGGTCGGACCGATGGCGATGACGACATGGCTGTCTTCCGGGCACAGTGTGTGATCGTCGATGCTGAGGATATAGACGGTCACTTCGCTCTCATCCAACCGGTCCGGATTGCCGATCAGCATTTCGATGGCCGCCGTGTCTTCGGGGATGACCCGCTTATCCACCAGTGTATACAACACCACGCTCGGATAGGTGGGCACCTGTTTGGCCGCCCACACGACCCTTTCCGGTTTCGAATGTTCCTTGGCGATCAATTTCCCGTAAAGATTCCAGACCGTGCCGGAATAGATAAGGTTGTCCGCCGCCAGCTCCTCGCCGCTCTGCAGCTCCACTCCGACAGGCTTATCCCCGTCGAAAAGGATCTTGACGACTTCCTTCCCGTACAGCATCTCACCGTCGTTCTCCTCGATCACCTTCTCCAGTTTCCCGGGCAGAAACAGCGTGGAACCGGCCGGATAATAACTGCCGCCGACGTGGTTCTCGACAAACATGATCGCGGCGAGGATAGCCGGCGATTCTTCAACGGTTGTGTAGCAATAGGTCGACGTCAATTTGTCGAAGAACTTGAAGATTTCCGGATCGGAAAAATACTTTTCCAGCAACGTTTTGGCGCTTTTGTTCAAATACCCCAGGAAACGGGCATAGGAGATGGGATGGCGGAGCATGGCCTTCAGCCCTTGCTTGGGATCCGTCTCGTCGGGGGTGGTGTAGTTCGGCCTCTCAACAATGACATGGCGGTGCAAGATGGCAAGGTCATGGTAAAAACGCTTGATGTTGTCCCGTTCCCCAGGAAAAACGAGCGCCAGTTCCTCCGCGAACTTGTCGACATCCGGCCAGAATTTGATGCGGTGCCCTTTGTAATTGACGCAATAGAGCAGATCATGCCGGATGACATCGATCGGCTCCTCCAGACAATTGAAGACGAACCGGTGCGCATTGAAGCCCTTCTCACCGAAACCGAAAAGCATGGCCGCGCCCTGATCATAGGTGACGCCGTTCCTTTTGAAAATACCGCAGGAGCCGCCGGGGTTATGGCCTTTATCCACCACAGCCACCCGGACACCCCTTTTCGCCAACAGGCTTGCGGCGGTCAACCCGGACAGGCCCCCGCCGATCACAATCACATCATAGTGCATACATATTCCTCCTCAGAAAGAAAAAAAACAGGTCGCTGATTTCGTGATCGGAAATCCGCGGCCTGCCCAAAGTCTACTTCACTGTCCCGGCCGTTGGTTTCTTTGCAAAAAGGACATAGCCCAAAGCGACACCAAAGAGGACGATGCAGGCGATAACCGTCGTGATTACACTCGGATATTGCCCCCCGAAACCAGCTTGGGACATGTGCTTGAGCAGGATGCCCGCATAGGCCCAGACGAGGACAAATCCGTAGGCGACGTCCCTGTTGAGGATCATCGTCACCGACCCGATCAGCAAGCCGGTAATGAGGATGGCGACTGTCCAGATAGGTTCCGAAATGCCGAATCCGTTCCAACCGACAGCGACCAACAGCGTCGTCATGTTGGCGATGGTCGCCACTGTGATCCAGCCGAAATAGATGCTGAACGGCAGTTTGATGAACAGTTTCTCCTTGTTGCTGAGCTGCTCTTTCTTGATGATGCCATTGATGTAGATCAGGCAGGCTAAAATGACGAGCATGAGCAGCATCGATAGCGGGATGATGCGGTAATGCCAGGAAAAAATCCAACAGAAATTCGCAAGCGAGGAAATGGAAAAGACGATGTTTACCTTGCGCAACAGCTCCGTTTTGACGGTGCTTTTATCCCCTTGGAAAAGGCCGAACTGATAGAGTGTGTAGCCCGCCAAAAGCAAATAGATCAATCCCCAAATCGCAAAAGTGAGGCCGGCCGGCGCGAAAAGATTCGGATAGGCGTCCGACACCGCCCCGGTATTTATGCCGTTGATCGGTAGCGCATTCGCCATGGCATTGACCGCGATCATCGCCGCATACGTGACTGCCGTGATGATTTTTAGCGCGATTCCGTTTTGTTTGCTGTCCATTTTAATTTCCCCCTTGTTGATGTTAAACACGATAGAAAAATGAATGAGTTCTGAATGGAACCTTTTTTACTATTTAATGCGATGCGCTTCTCCCTTCCAGGAAAAAATATTGTCTCTTTTGGTTTTGATCGATTAAAAACAGAAGGCGATGAACAAATGATGTTAGCGGTATCATTATCATAATATTACATAAAAAAACCACTTTACGCAAAGAATCCGACGTCTCCTGAACGGGCATCGGATTCTTATGTCATCCCTTTTTTGGGTTCCCGTCATCGCCTTTCTTTTGACAGGAAAGGACCGGTTCGGCTTCCGTTTTCCAGTTCCACCATTTCAGTTTATCGGGTTCGGGATTTTTTTCCGTCGCATAATAGACGGCGCAGCGGAAAACGTACAGGACGCAAGGATCCTGCCTGTGCCCGGTCATGCGGCACAACCTTTCATAGAGTTCCATGGGGTCTTTATCGCGCAGATCCTCGATCCGGTTGATGCCGAGAAACTGCAGATCTGCGGCCATCTTCGGACCCACCCCAGGTATTTTTTGCAGGTCGTTCATTTACAGTCACCCCTTCACCAGACAAAAAATTTCAGTATCCCGAAACAGATGCCGCCACAGATAGCGGCACCGACTGCGGAGTAGGCGCATCCTTTCAAAAAACCGATGAAATGGAAGCGGTAGTCCTTGTATGCAGGATGCCCTTCGCTGCCGGGCAGAACCATGAATTTTGGCTGGATGGTGCAGAACAGCAGCCAGTCCATGATGAGCAGATCAAACACATTCCATACCATGCCCAAGATGAAGGCATGCAGGATCAAAACCCAAATGGCCACCTCGGCTGTGGAATAGGTGCGCAAGACACTGAAAAACAGGAAACCGATGATGACGACGATGGCCGGAACGATGAACAGCCTATACTTTTCCTTGTCCACCGGCGGCAAGTGGACCACTTTTTGAAGTTCTTCCGGATAATCGTGCACCAGTTGTTGCGGGAATTTCCAGGCCGCAACAGCGATGACGATCACCCAAAGGACCGACCAGACCAGACCGTCGATGAGGGCTTGCGTAACGTTCATCCTCATTCCCTCCCTTAACAGGCATTCTCACAGCAAATGGAACGGAAAAATAGAAAAAAGCACCTTGCCGCGGATCTTTCCCTCATGGATGAACGGGTCGGCAAAAGAGCGGCTGTCATGCGAGGCTGCGCGGTTGTCCCCCAGAAACAGATAGTTGTTCGGCGGCACCTCGAAACGGCCGTCTGATCTGCTCGGATAGTCCACATACGGTTCATCCAGTTCTGTTTGGTTGACAGACACGGCGCCGTCGTCATCGATTGAGACGACATCCTCCGGCAGTCCGATGACCCGTTTCACCAAAGTATCCTGGAGTTCGTCGGAATAGAAGACGAGGATATCCCCTCTTCTGATGGTTTGGAAATCATGGATGCGCAGCGTGAAGAGCAAATCCTTCGGCTGCAGGGTCGGGACCATAGAATAGGAAGACACCCTCGTCAAAAAGAAAATGTGCTTCCTGATCAAGGAGGCCGTCCCGATGGCGATGCCGATGAAAAGAACGTATTGATAGATAAGAGTCTGTTCCATAGTAAGGCAAACCTTTCAACAAAAAATTTAAACGCATACCTTCCCCGCTGATGCGGAGAAGGTATGCGCTCGAAAACCGATTGTGCATGCTCCGCTTAGTGGGGATGCGCCGTGTGCCCATCTTCATGATGATGGTGTTCATGGCCATGCTCCTGGCTTTCGCCTTCCGCCAGTTTAAAGAAGCTGACGTAGGCTTCGATGTACGCCCGTCCCGCTTCGACATCATCGACGGCAAAATCCTTCAGGGCCATGGCTTTGCTGAACTTCTCCTCCAATTCATGTATTTCTTCTTGTGTGACCAAGCCTTCCAGCGGCGATAGGTTCCCCGCTGCTATGGCTCTATCCGCCGCCAAAATCTTTTCATCGATGGGCGTTCCCGCTGGTTTCAGCCCTTCGTACGGAGCTCCTTCCCCCGCCCGGTGGATTCTGACCAGATTCTCAAGGAAATATTTATCCGCTAATTTCTGCGCTTCAGGGCTCAATCCCCTGACTTTCATGCTCAACGCGAATATTTCTTTTAGCTCTTCTTCATGTTCCGGCAATATCCACTTCAGGGCATAGTTGATGTTGTTTGTTTCGAGTGCCTTCTTTCCGTCGGCGGCGGTGGGGCCATCCATGGTATCGCAATGGGCGCGTGCTTTTACCGGAATCAACAGGACCATGACAAAAGTGGCGATCATTCCCATCATCAGCAGCATTTCCATTTTCTTCTCGCTCCTTTTTTATAATTCAGTCGTCATTAGATAGGATACGGTTACGGTTGCATCGCTCCGAAAAGGACCAACCAGGCCAAGATGGATTTGGCGACCAGACTTAAGATGATGTAAACTCTTTCGCCATAGATATAGTCTTGCCATTTTCCGATCTTCTTGTACTGCAGAACCATGTTGACAGGGAAAGTGTTGAATGCTACAAAATACGTCCCGACGATAGCCCAAACAAACCAAGGAACCTGATCAAAATTGCCGTTGCCGAACATGTACAACAGGATGGCTATCCAAGGTGCGATTCCGGCAAGAGCCCCCCAGATGAACGGCCCCCAATTGATGTCCTCTTTCGCTTTCCCGGCATTCAATTGTTCCATGACCAAACCGAACAAGTTCATCGACGCATTGACGATGAATATCAATACAAGTGATGCGATATCATAGATGCCGAACAAAGTGGCAATCAAAACGATCATGATGGAGGAACTAAGCGCGTATTCGAACCAACGGAATTTGTTGATGCCTCGATCCAAATCGGCATTGTAGATGTCATTCAGCTTCTTCGGTATTGAAATGAGCGCATGCGCACAGGCGGATATGAATAAAAATGAAGCCACCAAAACACCGAACGGCAACTCGAACAGTACTTTCGATGACAATTCGAGCGACCTTGTCTCTTGGTTGAAAGCCAAATAATTTTGAGTGATCTGCGGCGCAAATTCGCCGATTTTTTGGATGACGTTCGTGGCCAGGAAAAGCATCGCAATCCCCTGCAACAGATGTAGACCTCCCATAATCAGGTTGAATTTCCGTAGCTTGGCATATGTAATCTCTCTCATTTTTTTCACGCTCCCTTTCTTTGCCATCTTTTGCAACGTGAACCGGCCTCTACTCGAAGCTTGAGCCCCTAATCTGCTGCTCAATTTTATTATATTCCAACGGGCTGGTGAAAGCCAACCGGAGCTCCTGACCGTTAAGTGCAATCGATATCCACCGCCCGGTTGGTTTGTTATAATGAGATCATCATAAGAAATGGATGGTGATCTTCCCATGCCGACGATTGAGAAAAAAATGATTGCAGAAAATAATTTTTGTGTGCTCGCCACCTGCAGCAATTATCTGCCCAACAGCTCCCTGATGCAGTACATATGCGACGAAAGTTGCACCCAGTTATTTATGCTGACCCTCAAAGGCAGCGTCAAACAGCTGAACATCGCGGCCAATCCACATGTGAGCCTGCTGATCGACAATCGCGCCGCTCGGTCGAATGCTCCCATCCAAGCCTTGACCGTCTACGGCACGGCAGAATTTGTTCAAGATGCTAAAAAGATCAAGGAAATCGGGCAGCTGTTGGTCGAACAGAACGGAGATTTGGGAAAAATTGCGTCAGATAACCAACTCATGGTCATCCGTGTCCGCGCCGAAAAGTTCCTTCTTCTGGATGGCGTGAACGACAAAAGCTACACGGAGCTATGACGTCGAAGCGATCCGCTTTGGCAGCCAGTAAATGCATCCCTGAAACCGGAAAGACTGGGCATCCATCAGAATCGTTCTGGTGGACGCCCAGCCTTTCCGGCCGTTCAAATATATTCAGCTATCCTTCTATGTTGGCTCATACTTTCTAAGACGGGTACCTGTCAAAAATCTGGCCGGACTCATCCTGCCGTTTCGGTCAAAACAATTTTGCCGCACCTTCAGCCGCACTCGATTAAGCGATCAGCGTGCGGATGACTTTTGAAATTTCCGTGTTGTCCAAGTATGCTCCTCTTACAGGAGCCTTTTCATCTGCTATTTCCTCCTCTTCGGCATAAGACGCTGTGTTCAGATTCCCTCTTGCTCCATTTTTTCATCCATCCATTTGTCATGCACAGATCCGAAAATACAAATCGCGACCAGAGCGCCGATGAGTGCCATCAACATATCCCAGAGGCTGTCCCAGACATCCCCCTGAAAGCCCATCACGATTTCTGGCGGAATGCCGAACAGGAGCGCCACCATAAATTCCAGCAGCTCATAGAACGCGCTGTAGCCAAGGCACATCACAATCACGATGAAAGACAACATGCGTCCTTTTTTGACGTACCCGCCTCTCGACAAGAGTTCCTTCGTCAGGAAGGAGGGTGAAAAGCCTTGCGCAAAATGGCCCGCCCTATCATAATAATTCCGCCTCAAGCCCCATGTATCCTTCAAAAAATTGAAAAAAGGATTTTCTGAGTAAGTATAGTGCGCACCCACCAACAAGATGAGCATATGCAAAAAGACGATCACATAGACAAAGGAGGTGAAACTGAATTTCCGGTATGTCCCTGCCAAGACTGAGACAATCAAAATGGCCGGAACTGCTTGTCCAAACCAGAATAGATGATTTACGGGGTTGATGGCGGATGCTGTCAGTGCAATCAGGAACAGCACGAATAGGCCGATGTGTATCGGGTTTATTCCTTTCCAGACTCTGGCGCTCATGAAAAAACCACCCTCTCTTACCAAACGGTTACCGCTCGGTCCGTTCAGGAAAGCCTGGATTTAAAGCCCTGCTCATACCTGAATGCTGCTTGGCCCTTTTCAATCGATTGCCGCATCATTGCTGAATCCCCTTTGTTCCCAATAGCCTCTGTAGTTCACATCATCGGATAATTCGATGCGCGTGATCCATTTGATCCATTTGTAGCCCAGTTTGTCTTCCGCGACCAATTGGAAGGGGAAGCCCCTTTCCGGAGGCAGGACGACGTCATTCATTTTATATGCGATCATCATATTCCTGTCCAAAATGGTCTGCAATGGCAAGGAGGTGCTGTAGCCATCCACCGCGTAGAAAATGACCGTTTTGGCGCCTTCCTTTACGCCCACCTCGGCAAAGATATCCTTCAGTAGAACGCCTTGCCAGAGAATGTCGACACTCCACCCTTCGACGCAATTCAGCGTCACCAGCTTCTTGTACTGCTTGTTGTCCAGCACTTCCTCATAGGTCAATTCAGCCGGTTTCTCGACCAATCCGTCAATTTTTAGCCTGTACGAATCTATATCTATGTATTGTGGTCCTTTGATGGAGTTTTCCCTGAAATCGGCAATCGAAGACAGATCTTTGCCTTCATATTCGGTCACTTCAACCTTTGTCAATTCTTCGATGCTGGATTTTCCCGCGTCGCCGGAAGTGGATGTACCGCAACCGGCTAACAATAAAAGGACAAAAAGAAGCATGCTCCAAAAAGTTATGCGCTTGACTGTAGCTACTTTCCTACTACTTGTTGTATGTTGCATCAGCAATCCCTACTTTCTGAAAACAAGGAAAAGATGGTTGCATGATGACGTTCCCGACAGATTGGATCTGATTTTAGAAAAAACAGCTTTAAAACCCGCGCGTCTGCCCTTTCCATGGCGCCTCTATTCCTTCAAGGTACTCTTCGACGCTTGGTCCCTTGAGTTTGTGAAGCCGCCAACTACCGTAGATATAGCTGGGGACCAGACCGATGATGCTGACAGGAAATCCTAAAAGCGTATTGAGCCAGATCAAACCAATGATATTTCCACTCAAAAAAAGACTTATCTGAAGCACTAGGCGAATCAGAAAAAAGATCGTCCATATCCAAGTCACTTCGCGATAGGCAGGTTTAACATCCTTGCGCCAATACCATTTCAAATCCCACCCCCGCGTCAAATGGCTTGCCCAGGCTGCCAGCGGCTTGCCCATCAGCAGGCTCGTAAAAGATAGCAAAAAAACAAAAGCACTGCTTATGATTTTTGGGATGAAATAATTGGATGCATTGCCGGCAAAATAGGCAAATCCCGAAGCAATCAGCCCCCCTAACAATCCCCCGGTTGCATAATAGAAAGGCTGTTTGGAAAGCAATCGGATAATGCAGAATAGAAGTGCAACTCCTACAGACGAAAAAATAGCCGTGTTCAACCCGTAGAACCCATTGATGAGCACAAAAACCAATGACGGAAAAACGGCATCGAAGCTCTTGCCAGAAAGAATCAAACTCATTTCTTCGATAACTTCTTTTCCTTTAATTGCCATCGCACCTCCCCCGTTCCTGTATCTACCCATTCCTTACAAGCAATCATTTGCTGATGATATCCGTTTTACGGGAACCCAGGAAAAAGTCCAGCCAGTCGCCCTTGCTCCGGTAGAACGCGACTAATACGTACAGACTGCCGGCGAAAAATCCGAGTGTCATCATCGCAACGATCCACGCGACCATGAGCACCTTGTTCTTTTCCCGAAAGGCAATCCACATCGAAAAGAGCGTGAAACCAACATAGAGATCGATGAGCGATACAATCCCCCAAGGATTCGCCAACAACGCCGCTCCATCCTTGGCAAAATTACCGTTGGTGAAGCCGTTCAACAAGACGGCCGTCATGGCGAACAGTCCCAACAAAGCAATCATTTTTCCAAGCTTCATCTACGCACCTCTGTAGTTTTGTCTTATTGTTGTTTTATTGCTGACCATATTTTACCGCAACATATTCGATAATGATGCCGTAAACGATTCCTGCCAGGAAGCCTATCACATCATCGAAGCCGGTGGCACTGTAGAAAGCGAAAGAAACAAAAAACCCCAGAAGGGCACCCCGTCCCAGGGCTTTGGGCAGTCCCAAGTTCCCGCCAGCCAGCCCGATCACCACGCCCATAAGGAGGCGGTTGTACCAGAAGGCGAACAAATAGCTGGCATCCCTGCCAAAACCTGACCTCAGCTGGGCACCGATGATGCATACAATCCCCAAAACGGCGCCGGCGGTAATGCATACCTTCATTCTTTTCGTCAGCATTCTTTTCGCTCCCCCTAATTGACCGTTTCTGCGGTCTTGGCTGGTTAGCCCTGCATTTGCCTCTTTTAGCAGCGTTTTTAATCCTGTTTATTCAACAATTCGCATAATGTTTGCCCAAATTTCTTCGCATTTTCAGGGCCATCCGCCGTGACGATGTTTCCATCCACAACTACGCCTTCATCCGTATAATGAGCTCCTTTGTCTTCGATCGCCTTAATTTCGCTCTCGAAAACCGTCGCATTTTTTTTCTTCAGAAGGCCTGCATTGGCCAAAATGACCGGAGCGATGCAGATGGCCGCCACCGTCTTGCTTAGACCGTGCATGGCTTGTGCGATTTTGAAGGCATGGGGATCATCGAAGAATACCCGACTGCCTTTTCCTCCCACAAAAATGACCGCCTCGAAATCATTGGTATCGACATCCTCCAACACCATATCCGACTGCGCAACGCCTCCCCTCACACCTGTGCATGTGCCCGTTTTATGGCTGGCTATCCACGTTTCATAGCCGCACTTGGTCAATTCCTCCTGTGGCATAAATAATTCTTCGTCCCGAAAGTCATCCGGTGCTATTACAAATAATACTTTTTTCATGTGAGTTCCTCTTTTCTTTTTTTCGCTGAATAAACGTTTTTCCATAAACGCTAAACGAGAAAACGCTTACTTTAATGGTTTCATTATACCATATAGTTACTCGTCCCATCCAAATCATCCTACTGTTTATTTGCAATCCTCGGTTTAATGTTGAAAAAGAGCCGTCCATCAGTTTTCAGCGAAAACTGATGGACGGCTCTTTTTTCATATAGACCTTATAAGACTGGGACATAAGTCCTAGCTATCGTATTTCCTAACAATTAGTCGTAAACGTGTTCTGAATCCCAGAAATCTCCGCCTAAGTTGACTACCACACGCGGACAAAAAGCGTCCGCTTCGTGTTAGTCCTCTTAGCGCTCGACTTCTAGACGGAATTCATCGCACTCTCGATCTCTAAAGCGCGCTGCGGCGCAATTGATAAAAATATTGCACGATCGGATGTTTCAATTTCATCTTCTTGTCCATATCCAAAATCCGTTTTTTCCCGACACGTCTGTCGACCAAAGCCAAAACATTCAACAGGATGTCCTTGCTCGCAAGGCTGTCTTCGATGGACTGCGTCAAAAACGTATTCGCGACCGCATTGAAATCCGCTTTGCTTAACGCTGTTTGGGCCGCAATCATTTCCTTTGCGTAGACCAGCAATTTGCGGTCCCTTGCAATCACCGCCAAACGCTCCTCTGGTACTTTCCCGCCCATATCTTTCCTGACCGCCTCGATGTCTTCCTGGCTGACTGGAAGGTTCAGGTTCGGGTCGCCCTTTATCTCCTGCTCCGACTGAAACCAGCGGATCCGAGTCGTTGCATCCTTCATATTGAATACTTTCTTTTTATCCACGGTAAGGTAGCACTGACCGGCTTTTTCCGGTGTATAGCGGTAGCTGGTGGAGATGTATTCCACCCTGCCCACAAGCGCAGGATATAGGAAGCTCTCCAATTGTTGTTTCATTTTACTCCAGATCATATTTCCTCCGATATTATGCTATTACGCTTTTTTTACAAATTTAGTGGAACATTTTGGGCATCTGATTTCCACTTTCCCTCTGCCTTTAGGTACTCTGACATTCTGCTTGCAGGAAGGGCAGGAATAGATGCGGTGGGTCTTCCTTTGGTTCATGATGCTTTTCTTTTTCCAGAAATAGCCCCTCACCCTATTCTTGAGCAGCAGATATTTTTGATTTTGCGCATAACATTTGTGGTAATTTTTCGAAAAAACACGTACATAGACAAAAATGACGGCCGCATACCCTATGAATGACAGGATGCTGCTGTTCACTATGCTTGCCAAAATCATGATTACCATACCAACGACCATCAGGAATTGGGATAACGCATCCATTCCGTATCTTCCTTGCATCATTTTTCTGAATTTTTCTTTCATGATACCTCTCCCATCACAACAATATCAGGCAAGGTTTTCCGATGGATGATTGGCATCAGTTTCTCCACTCCTGTCGGGAAAACCTGCATCTTTGTGTTGCTCTATTTTAGTATTTCATTTTTCTGATTCCTCGCTTATTAAAGATACCTTGTTTATTCGGGTAAAGCAATGACTGTTTCGTTAACAAGAAGAGAGGCAGCGTATAACATGTCCTCACAAACAAACATCCAACTGGAGGCTCACCCAGCTTTTTCCTCCAACTACTAATTTTTGAGATGCTTTTTGATATAATCCATCGTCATTCGGAAAAAGTTATCCTCATAACGCCATGTGAGCATATGGCTTTCTCCATGCAGTACAACCAATTCAGCAGCAGGAAAACAGACTGTTGCACGCTCTGAAAAGGAAAGCGGCACAAGTTCATCGGCATCCCCGTGAAAAATCAAGACATCATTCGGGTATTTCTCCATCTGATTATAGATATCTATCTCCCAAATATCCTCGACGTATCTGCGGCCAATCGTCATGTTACTGAACAGAAATATTGCCGGGATATGCTCTTTCCGCTTGAACTGATCTTTAAATTGATACTGGATAACATAAGCCGGACACAATAGGATCAAGCCGCGTATCTCCGTTGGTCTTTGGGAGGCGAGCATTGTAGAGACATAACCTCCCTGGCTCATGCCGCACAGAAACAGATTCTTCTCATCCACAAAATCCTGTTTTTTCAAGGTATCGATCACTGCATTCAGATCATCAACCTCGGTCATGGCAGACATTTCGATGGATTCCCCATCACTTCTGCTTGAAAAAGAACCTCCGCAAAAATCAAAACAGTAGACTGCCACACCCTGTTCAACAAGTCTTTCCATCGGGTACGGCTGCATGTTATTGCCCAAGCCATGGGCATAAATCACTGTAGGAAACGGTCCCTTTGCATCATCAGGGATATGAGCTTCTCCATATATTCGGTTATATCCTTTCTTGCAATACAGCTTTTGTTTCACACTAGCCACCTATTTTATTCCCCCTTTTGATTATTGTCTAAGTTCTATTCTATAGACCTCAATCAATTTGTCCAGTTAAGTGTAACCTATCCACTTTTACGGGAATGTAGGTTGCTAACAAAGCCCAACCATCCGAAGTGGCTTACACATCAGCTAATATTATTTTTCCTATTGCGCCAGTTCATAAAAAATAATATTCCAACCAAAAATGCGGGTCCCGCAATGACCAAGATAGATATCAATACCCTAGACCACGGCCAACCGTTAACTAAATTAAAGGTCATGAATCCAATGTAGAGCAGACCAGCACCAATGAAACCGATAGCGCCAACAATCTCTTTTCTCCATGCGATGGTCAATATTGCAATTAAAATGAATACTGGGATGTTATGCATAATCAATCCGATAAGAATTTGACCAAAACTTAATCCAGGTTGTATGACATCCAGTGAGAACATCGCCAAAAAACAGATGAACAGTATCGACAAAACCCTTGGGGTCCAATATACTAATTTACTCGTCTTCTTCATTTTATTCACCGCTCCCCAATAATAATCCACCTAAAACTTCGCAGTTGCACACAAACCTAAATTCCGCTAAGTAGCGCGCTTTAAAAACATAAAACCGAGCTGCTACTGCTGTCTATTCCGTCAAGGCTGAACACTCCGCCGAACCGTTTTCAAAAGGATTCACGCTCTTTTCTGCAATTCCGATTGCCATCGTTCCGTCCATTCCTTATCCAATTTCTGCAGTCGGTTTTTCCTGAGGTTTTCTTTCATGATCCATTGGATATCTTTATCCTGATCGGCAAACCATTTCTCCATCATTTTTTTCCCTGCTTCAGGCGCAGCGACAACAGCGACACTCCAGCAATAGCCCAAGGCTTTTCGAAGGGCGATAAAATCATCGGTTCTACGATGCTCCTCAAGGAGGATATCCTTCGTAATCCTATCGAGCAGTTCCAAGACTCTCTGGGCATATTCCGTTTTTTTCAAGAGTCTTGGTTCGCATAAGGCCGCAGCGGCTGCCCTTCTTTCAAGCGGGTTTCCCTGGCTCCACTTTTCCATTTCCTGCAGCAGTCCATCCATGTCCTTGTCGCCAAACCTTTGCAGTGCCATGGCCACGCCTTCCCTGACCCTCCACCGGGGATCTGAAGCGTAGCTGCGCAAGTCTTCGAGCATATCCAAACGTCCCTCTGACAGTACTCTTCCCAAACCGATTACACCGCAGACCGGCAGGAACTCCAACGCCGAACCATAGGGCGCCACGCCATCACCATAAGCAAGGTAACGTCTGAATCTGTCGAGATCGCCTTCTTCCGCCACTGCCTCGGCGAGTTCAAGATTCGCTCTTGGCCCGGGAAGCCGGGATTCCTCCAGCAGGTAACGATCCCAATCAGCTGATTTTCCAAGGATTTTTTTGTATTCCTCCACTTTCCCCATATACGGCCCCCCTTTTATCTTCAATCCGACAGAAGACTCCCACCTCAATGTCGCTGTTTTCCCATGCGGTGATTTGGCTTTCCCAGACTACCTGAGGATCCAACGAGGAGATTGCGTCATCCGAATTGTTAAAAGTATCGTAGCCAGCTAATCCAAACAAGGTCCAAATCAAAGCGAACAAAAGACCATTCCGATAGCATCAATCCATCCATGATCTGAATCAGCACCCTGTCGCTAGACTGAAAGACTACTTCCCATGAATATGTAACCGTTCTCTTCCAGTCTCATTATACCATATCCCCCATCAGGGAATCCCGTGCAGCTATCCTAACCAGAGCGTAGAAAAGACCATGCGGACCATCATGTGAAGGATGGTCCGTATGGTCTTAAATTGGGTATGACGCTTATTTGTTGCGTTTCCATGCTGATACATAAGAAAAATCTGCGCCGATTCATCCCACGATTGAATTCTAGGTATTATCGACGCATCCAGCGAATGATTCACGACTCAAGTCGCGAGCTCCCTCAGCGCATCTTAAAGTTCTGATTTCAACCGATCAATCGCCAAATTTACGGACAAACCAGGTTTTGACCAGTTGTGTAAGAACGACATAGCCTACCATCATGGCGGCAAGTAGAAGCCAATAAAGCGAAGGCAGTGCGACAAAACCAAGCGTTCCCGCAAAAGGTGAAATGGTAAGCCAGGCGGCTACAGCAACAATGGCAACGGAAGAAATAATCAGCGGCCAGCTTGCGCGGCTCTGAATAAAAGGAATTTTGTTCGTCCGGATCACATGGATGATCAGTGTCTGTGTGAAAATGGATTCCACAAACCACCCCGTATGGAACAAAGCGGGGTTATTCCAAGCGTTGAACACATTGAGCATAATGAAAAATGTCAGATAATCGAATATCGAACTTATCGGGCCTATAACCAATATGAACTTCGTAATCCCGCTGATTTTCCATTGACGCGGCTTCTTCACCCAGTCTGCATCGACCTCGTCGGTAGGGATGGTTGTTTGTGAAAAGTCATACAATAAATTATTGGTCAAAACCTGTATCGGCAGCATTGGCAGGAATGGGAGAAAGGCACTTGCTCCCAGAACGCTGAACATATTCCCAAAGTTTGAACTGGCTGCCATCTTTATATATTTGATAATATTTCCGAATACACGGCGTCCTTCCATTACCCCCTGAGCCAAAACCAATAGATTGTTGTCCAGCAGAATGATATCCGAAGATTCTTTGGCAATATCCACGGCACTGTCTACGGAGACACCTACGTCAGCATTTTTCAAAGCAGGCGCATCGTTAATGCCGTCACCCATAAACCCGACTACATGGCCATTGCTTTGAAGAGCGCGGATAATATGTTCTTTTTGATTTGGAGCTAACTTGGCAAAGATATTTGTCGTATTAACCGCTTTTGCCAGCTCCTCCTCGCTCATAGCCTCGATTTGCGAACCAAGAAGAACATTGTCAACCGCAAGTCCAACTTCCTTGCAGATATAGGTGGTCACAGCCTCGCTGTCACCTGTCAGAATTTTCACGTCTACACTCAGGTCTGCTAATTGCTTCAATGCTTCCGTAGCCGACTCTTTAGGCGGATCAAGAAAAGATAAATACCCCAGAAGGATAAGTTCCGACTCGTCTTTAACCCCGTAAACCGGCTCATCCGATGCTCCCGGCATTTCCTTGTATGACAGGGCTATGACACGGAAGCCCTGGGCACTGAGATCATCGACGATTTTCTTAGTGCTATCCTTATATTCAGGCAGCATGGGCAAAACTTTCCCCTCAATTTCCACACTGCTGCAGCACGCCATGATTTCTTCTACCGCACCCTTGCAGATCATTGTATTCAGGCCGGTTTCATCCTCTACAATGACCGACATGCGTTTCCGGGTGAAATCAAAAGGGATTTCATCAATTTTACGGTATTTCACGTTTGCCTGCAGGCTTCCTTCCAGATCGCCATGTTTCAGGATTGCTTCATCAGTGATGTTCTTCAATCCGGTATGGTGGTAGCTGTTGAGGTATCCGTAATGTAGCACTTTTTCGCTTTCTTCTCCGCGTACATCGAGATGCTTTTCCAGCACGATCTTTCCCTCTGTGAGGGTACCCGTCTTGTCTGTGCACAACACGTCCATAGCTCCAAAATTTTGAATGGAATTCAGGCGTTTTACGATGACCTTCTTGCGGGACATAATCAGAGCTCCCTTGGAAAGGTTGACCGATACGATCATAGGCAGCATTTCCGGAGTCAAACCGACTGCCACAGCCATGGCAAAAAGGAAAGCCTCCAGCCAGTTGTGTTTACTGAGCCCATTTACAATGAATACGACAGGCACCATGATTCCTATAAAGCGGATCATCATCCACGTGATTCCGTTAATCCCTTTATCAAAACTTGTTAGTTCGCGCTGCTCCACAAGGCTGACTGAAAGCGCGCCAAAATATGTCTTTTCTCCTGTATGGACAACTACCGCCACACCTGTTCCGCTTATTACATTCGATCCTAAAAAGCAGAGGTTTGCAATTTCAAGCGGATTATCCATATCTTTTGAAGCTGTATCAGATTTTTTCTCAACAGGCATTGCTTCCCCTGTAAGTGCCGCCTGATCGAGAAACAGATCTTTCGCAGATAGTATGCGCACATCCGCCGGTATCATATCCCCCGCGGCAATGGTTATGACATCTCCTGGCACCAGCAGCTTGAGCGATATCTCTTGTTCTTTCCCATCACGAACAACTGTTGCCTTGTTGACGACCATGGCTTTAAGTGCCGCCGCTGCATTATCAGCGCGCAGTTCCTGGAAGAAACGTAGGACAACTCCCAGTACTACCATTACTGAAATGACCACTGTTGCCCGCAAATCTCCAGTAAGGTAGGAGAGCAAAGCAAGTGAAGCTAGTAATATGACCAAGGGATTCTTCAAATTATTCATTAAATGCATGAGAACCGATTGGCGCTTTTCTCTGGCCATCTCGTTTACACCATACTGCTCCAGACGCAATTTAGCTTCAGCTTCACTCAAACCTGTCAGTTGTGTTTCAAGCCGCTTTAAAACGGAATCCGTATCCAATTCGGCCATCTCCAACAGTTCCTCTGAAAAAGTTTTTACTGGTGCACTATCCTGATTGTGAGGCTGGTTTGAACTAGTGATTTTTTCCGACATGAAATATCACTCCTCTCAGATATAAATATGATTTATGAGCGCGACATTGTTGCATTGATTGAATGCCGTAATAACAGTGGACTTGAGTCAAGAGCATAAGCACAAAAAGATGAACTACCCCTATTTAACGAGGCACCACCAAAAATAATCTACAAAGAAGACCCCTTGTTCTGCATTTGGATAGCCGAAACGGATAGGCTCGCTTGACTGCATTTATATCCGACACCGTATCTTCTTTATCTGATAATAATTGTAACAAAACCAACTCGAAAAACAAAAAATACACACTTATCGCTCTTGGAAAAAAGCTGATGCAGTCATCGGCTATATGGTCGGATTTCCGGCAATAGCGTCAATACAAAAGCCATCATCGCGTGTGCACAGAAAAGTATTGGCCCAGTCCATAAAATTCCGGGTGACGGCGACCTTGACGATATGAAAAAAGCTCTAGGACTGCAGCAACAGGCTAGAGCAAACTTAAAATATTACTATTTTTCCCAACTAAAATTTAGCGTCAAAAGGATATTTTTATGCTATATACTTGATTCGAAATCGATCAGAAGTCCGTTTGAGAACTGATGGCGCTCCAATCCTCGATTTCCTGCAATCTTTCTTTCATCTCGGCTGATACGATGTTGACTGCATCCGTTCCCAGCAACAAGCGTTTCGGAACGTTCTCTTTTTGGATGGTCTCGAAGATGACTTCCCCTGCCTTATCCGGATCGCCAGGCTGATCTTGCTTGTCGACGATGTTCTCTTTTCTGGTTTTCCAAGCTGTTCCGGCATAATCTTCGATCTGCTTCTGGGTCCCTTTCAGGGAAGTATCGTAAAATTTGGTTCGGAATGCTCCTGGTTCGACGATCATCACTTTGATACCCAACGGCGCAACTTCTTTGCTTAAGCCATCCGTCATCAATTCCAGTGCGGCTTTTGATGCAGCATAGTAGCCGGACCCAACGCCGGACCGGGCGGCTGCAATCGAAGACACATTGATGATGGCGCCGTTTTTCTTCGTTCTCATGTTCGGCAAGACCTGCTTGATCAATGCAATCGGGCCGAAAAAGTTCGTGTCGAACAACAAGTCCACACTGTCTTCCTCCCCTTCCTCGACGGAGGAGCGATACCCGTAACCCGCATTGTTCACCAGAATATCTACCCCGCCAAACTTATCCTCGGCCGCTTTCACAGCATTCGCAATACTCTCTTTTTTGGTGATGTCCAAAGCTACTGAAATGGCGGTATCAGGATAATCTTTGATGACATCCGCCACCGTTGAAATATCCCGCGCAGTAACAACCGCATTATCCCCATTTTTTAAGACGGCTTTTGCGATCCCTCTGCCGATTCCGCTGGAACATCCTGTAATCAACCATGTTGTCATATTGTTTTCTTCCTCTCTGAAACTGTTTTTTTGTTTTTTGATAATTGCTCATTGCTAAAGGATCAAACGAGCATCACGATTACTTCGATAAGTGTCGATTTTGTCGCCCACAAATAGAAGTATACACTTTGGAGTGCACTCCAAGTAAAGCGCTTTATTTTCAAAATGCAAAATAATTCATGAATGTGCATGCTGCGCATAGCAGAAAAAGCGTTCATCATGTGGAATTCACATCCAGGTGGCTCCGTCGGCAATTCAGTGCTCCTATCTCTATAAATTCACCTGAAGCGATCTTCGCCGGGAGTTCCGACCGCATTTCTATATGGATTCTCGGTGAAGCGAACCTCACCGGAAATCCGGCCTCATCTCTATGTATTTCCCCGGTGAACCGATCCTCGCCGGGAATCTGCCTACCTGCACTCCATTAAAAAACCGTGAAACATGCATCCCCTGCACATTTCACGGCTCTATTATTTCCATCCAGTTGCAGCGCTTTGATTTTGCGTACGACATCCAAGATCGTGCCGTCGCGTACTTCTTCCTCAAAGCTTATTCTTCTGCACAAGTTTTTCAGGTAGGCAACCTAGCGGGGAACAACCTTCAAATCCTTGAAAAATCCTTCCGTGCCCTCTTCGACCCAAAGCGCGATGGCGCCTTCCTTATCCGCTCCGTGCTTCAGGTCGTTGACCACCAATACGGGATACTTTGAATTATTCACATAAAGTTCCGCATGTTCGCCATCCACTTTGACCTTCAGATCGATCCATTCATCCAGCCCCATGTCGGCGTAGGATTCGTACTCACCTGGGCTTTCGGCTCTGAAACGGTCGAATTTGTAGTCAGGGTATGAAAAATATTGTGTAGATCGATTCCTTCTCAGTTGGCTTTCATTCCTGCCGTTCGTCGGGCGAATATACAGCGATTCGAAATGTTCGTTGTTCTCATCGATACGGAATGCGATGCCGAGGAAGCCTCTGGCAAATTCAGGTGCGTCTGGCAAAAGACGGCTCAATACCTTCACCTCGATGGTGCCGTTCTTGAAGGTGGTACCGACCAATCTGGCGTAGGTCGGCTCATCGAAGGCTTCGACTTTCGGATTTTTTGTGACTCTGAGTACTTCAACGCCCTCAAAACCAACATTTTCGATAAAGGAATTTACTGGAATAAAGTTATCTGCTCTCATGGCTATATTCATGCATTTCTTCCCCTTTTAATAAATTATTTGTGGTGTTCTTACTATCAGTGTAGCACGGATTCTCGTGCTGTAAATTAGGCACAAAAAGGTAACTATTAAAGAAAAGGGCGCAAAGACAGGCAGAAAACAGCACTGTCCTTGCGCCCTTCTCATAATATTTAAATATGTCTCTTCATTCGAGCGCTACGCTCACGGAACCATTCCAGTTTATGTCAGAAAGTAACGACCTTATCCGCCCATTCGACCATCTCAACGCAATCGATCATGGTGCTGATCGGACAAACCTCAGTTCCCTCCATATTCCGTGACCTCAGGCAGGTACCGCAGGCCAATATTTCACCTTTTAGCTCATCGAAAGCTTGCACCTGCGCGGCTACATCGTACTTTTCATGGGTCATGTTTTCGATCTCGACAGCCTCGCCCATCAGGAAGACTTTCACCTCATGGCCGGCCTTCTTTGCAGTAACGGCGAACCGCATGGCGTTCCAAGCTTTTTCATATTCCTTCGTTTCGATGATGATCCCTAGTTTCAATGCAATTCCTCCAATTTATTATTTACCCTTGTTCTTCGATTTGGCATAATTTCTGGCGTTCTTGATGCCCCCGAAGTCGGAAAACATGGTGTTGATTTTCTCTTTTTCGATCTGCTTGGCATTCAATCCCTCGTACTTGGCTTCCTTCTTGAGTTTCAGGTAGCTCTGCAGCCGCTCTTCTGTCAAGGTGCCCTCCGCTATCGCCTTTCTGACCATGCAACCCGGCTCGTTTTCGTGCCGGCAATCCTTAAATTTGCATTGCGCCGCCAGTTCGTCGATGTCGACAAATGTCTTCGCCAGATTTGCGCTCTCCAATCCGAGTTCGCGCATGCCCGGCGTATCGATGATGCAGCCGCCTGTCGGAACGAGGAACAGCTCCCGGTTTGTGGTCGCGTGTCGGCCTTTGTCGTCTTTTCTGATTTCCCGCGTTTCAATCAGGTCCTCCCTGAGGATCCGGTTGATCAGGGTCGATTTGCCGACCCCGGACGAGCCGATGAACACGACCGTCCGACCCGGGGTGATGTATTTCAGGACGGCTGTGTATCCGTCCATGCTCATGCTTGATGTGACGATTACATCGACTCCGAAGGCGATTGTCTCGATTTCACGCAACTTTTCCGGGACATCCGCGCACAGATCCGCTTTCGTCAGCACAATCACCGGAGTGGCGCCGCTGTCCCACGCTATCGAAAGGTAGCGTTCCAGCCTCCGCAGATTGAAGTCATTGTTGAGCGACATGCAGATGAAGACGACATCGATGTTCGCGGCGACAACCTGGACGTCATGCGCCTTGCCTGCAGCTTTGCGGATAAAGACGCTTTTCCTGGTCAGTGTGTGGTGGATGATGGCATGGTCTTGACTTCCCTCCTTCCGGTCGATCATCACGAAATCGCCGACCGCCGGGTAGTCCGACATTTCGACTGCCGCATGGCGCATTTTACCGGATATTTCGGCCAGCAGCTCCGCTTCCCCGGTCGCAACCCGGTACAATTCCTTGTATTGCGCAATGACTCTTCCAGGATGCAGTTCCGGATAAAGGGCCGCCTCCTGCGCAAATCGCTCCGTAAACCCCAGATTTGTTAAATTGCTGTGCATGTTTTTCCCTTCCCTTCAATCATTAAACCGAGGAGTCTCTTCGTCATTCTAAAACCGATAGCCACAACTTTTCCGACTCGATCACGGGTTCCGCCACCAATATTATGGTGGGACCATAATCCATGGTTGTGTGTGTCAAATCAAAGGCCAGAATTCTGGGCTCGCTTATATCCTACTTGTTGCTAGGTATGTTTGTGCTGACGAATGCCATCCTGGACTCATCTCGACTCCATTTTAAGCTTGCGGAAAGGCAAAATCAATAATATTCCGATATCGGAAGGATAGATACAGAGGACATTAGATAAAATCAGTCCTATAACAAAACATATGGCAAAGGTCTTTAATACCCAAACCAAAAAAGGAAGCTGTCTCAATTTTCAGTTGAGACAGCCCCTTCGATTAGGATATGCGATTGTTCATCACCTTCGGCATGAACAAATACCTTTGATCGTTTTTGTATTTACAACCAAATGCCTGTTATGCTTTTGGAGGTGTTCCTTCAGCATTTGCTGCAATTACATCGATTTGGACTAAAGCATCTTTAGGTAAAGCTGATACACCAACTGTTCTCCGTGCAGGAATACCACTCGGGAAGAATGTTGTGTAAACTTCGTCTACAGCATCACTATCTGCGATATTTTTAAGGAAGATATTTACTTTAACCACATCTTCCATAACGTGGTCGACACTTTCTACAATTGCCTTGATATTTTTTAAGCACTGTTCAGCCTGCTCTTTTACACCGCCAGCCACCATTTTACCCGTTTTAGGGTCTAAAGGTAGTTGAGCTGAAAGATGATTGTAATGAGAAAATGCTACCGTTTGTGTAGACAGAGAACTTTTTGGTGCATTTTCCGTATTGTTCGCTTCTATAATGAGCCCATGTCTGTCTTCAACAACTTGTGGGGGTGTTCCATCTCCGTGTGATACCACTGCTTCAATTTGTACCAAAGCATCCATAAGTAAAGCTGAAGCTGCGACGGTTGTCCGGGCAGGGACGTAGGCTACAGCCCTGGCGATTGACGAGTCTGGGAAAAATGTTGTATAAACTTCGTTTACGGCTTCAATATCGGAGAGATCTTTTAGGAAGATATTAATTTTAACGATATCGTCAAAAGGAACGTCGATACTTTCTAAAATTGCTTTGATATTCTTTAAGCATTGCCCAGTCTGCTCTTTTACACCGCCGGCTACCAATCTACCAGATTTGGGATCGATAGGTAATTGAGCTGAAAGATTATTGTAATGAGAAAAAGCTACCGTTTGTGCAGATAGAGAACTTGTTGGCGCATTTGCAGTATTATTTGCTAGCTTTATGAGGTCGCCTGCTTGTGGTGCATTTGGAATGGTACCTTCACCATGTGAAACAATTGCCTCAACTTGCACCAAAGCATCCATTGGTAAAGCTGCAACTGCCACTACCGTCCGTGTAGGAACATAGCTTGTAAAGAATGTCTTATAAACTTCGTCAACAGCATCCATATCTTTGATATTCTTAACGAATACAGTGATTCTAACAATGTCGTTCATAACATGGTCGATGCTGTCTACAATTGCCTTGATATTTTTAAAGCACTGTTCAACCTGCTCTTTTACGCCACCAGCTACCAATTTCCCCGATTTTGGATCGATAGGTAATTGAGCTGAAAGATTATTGTAATGAGAGAATGCTGCCGTTTGTGAATAAGGCCCGATATTTTTTGGAGCATTCTCCGTGTTTCTTGCTAATACTGCGTTATTGCCGCTCATGATAGATAGTATTCCCCTTTTAGATAAATTTATTAACAACCCAATTCCACGCCGAAATAAAACCCTTTCATTTCTGACGAATTTCATTTTAGCACGGTAAGTAGGCAAATGAATTGGTCATTGTTCATTATATTAGGGGGCGCTTTGTCTAAATTGACGAAACCAAACCTTTTTTCCATATTTTTGAGGTTCGGAAAAGTGACTGCAGGGTCACCTCAAAGAACGGTTATCGAACGCACCTATGCGTCCAATAACCGTTCTTGTTCTTCCTATTCACGACTACATCAAATACTTGCATCATCATTACAACGCCAACATAGCTCCAACGCCATCATTTTATAACTACCCTGGCTCCTTGGCTTATTTCTCTCCGACTTCCAATTGCCCAAGCACTGAATCGTTTTCTTTCACGATGTTGTACCTTATATGCGTTCTGCCAGCCGGAAGTCCGACCAACTGGAGCCTTTCCAATTTGATATCCCTATCATCAATCGATTCAAATGACTGAAAACCCGTCTTTAAAAATAAGGGGATGATATCAACGTGCAATTCATCGGCCAAACCGGTTCTTAAACAGAGTTGGGTTGTCAGAGCGCTGCCTATGAATAGTCACATCCTTATCCCCGGCCGTAGCTTTAGCTTGGAGAATTGCGGTCTCAACTCCGTTTGTGATAAAAGTAAAGGATATCCGATCTGTTCGAGGTGTTTTTTTCTATTGATATTTTATCAGCTGGGATTTTTATCAATACAACCATCCATCGCCTGAACAGCCAGTTCCAACGACTTGATCCTTCTTTCCAGAAGGGTTTTCTGCGGACTGCCCGGCTTCGACTTGGCATAGATACCTTCAATCGATGGAAGCAAGCCGTCAAGCAGAATGCGGGCTTCCGCCAACTCTTCCTGGTTGTAAGGATGGGATTTTTGATTCCAAAAGTGTTCCAGCACGGCCAAGCCGATGCGAAAGGCCTTGAGCCGCTTCGTCACCAAGGTGGTGTTAGCGCCTTTCTCGGTCATACTCCTCAACGCATTTTCGGATTTGCAGATGGTCGATCGGAAAGATTTGAATGATTCCGCTTTGATTGGTTCAGTCACGTTTTCCATAAGCAATGGTCCCCTTTTCGGTTACAGCGGCTAAATAAATCGAAAAGCCGGCAACGATCAGCTCCGTCAGCACAAACGCCGACCAGATGCCCGTCATTCCCCAAATATTACTCAATACGATCGCCATCGGCACAATGATTGCCAATCCTCTCAGAATGGAAATCATGAAGGCTGCTCGTGCCTTCTCCGTGGCGCTCAGGAACATCGCCGTCACGATGTTGATCCCGACAAAGAAGAAGCCCAAGAAATAGATCTTCATCCCATTATCCGCCAATTGCGCGATCGCAGAATCATTTTCGTTGTTGAACAAGCTTATCAGTGTAGCCGAATACGTAAATGTCCCCGCATAGATCAGGATGGCGATGAGAATAGCCGTCAGCAAGGCATATTTTTTTACCCTTTTGACCATCGAACACTTCTTCAAACCGTAGTATTTACTGACAAGTGGCTGCACGCCTTGCCCCAATCCATTGAAGATCGCAATCGCCACAAAGGCAATATTAGCGACAATGCCGTAGGCGGCAATGCCTTTGTTTCCTTCGAGCCCTAAAATCAACAGATTGAATGTCGTCATCACGACCGCGGAGGACACTTCCATGATAAAAGTTGAAGAGCCCAGATTGAGGATATCCATAACTGCAGGCCTAGTCATTTTGTGTTTCAGGAATGCTGGCCTGCTTTTCTTTCCTGCGAAGTGAAGCGAGAGGATGCCCAAACTGATTATCGGCGCAAGGCTTGTCGCAAACGCGGCACCGAACATGCCCATTTTAAACGGAAAGAGGAAAATGTAGTCCATGATGACATTTGCAAAACTGCCGGTTACCATCGCCGTCATGGCCAGTTTGGGATTGTTGTCGTTCCTGACAAAAGTGAGCACAGTATTGTTCAGGATAAAAAACGGCGCAAAGGTTAAGATTGTAGTCATGAATGTCCTTGTCAAAGGTAAAATGACCGCATCCGCTCCTAAAACCGAAGACAGAGCTCTTGATC
This sequence comes from Trichococcus palustris, assembly GCF_900114465.1. Taxonomy (GTDB): domain Bacteria; phylum Bacillota; class Bacilli; order Lactobacillales; family Aerococcaceae; genus Trichococcus; species Trichococcus palustris. The sequence goes on from NZ_FOTD01000007.1 coordinate 76,023, forward strand.
CAAATAAACCAAGCACGATGAGCATCAGGCCTATCAGGGAGCCTAGCTTGAGGGCTCCCGAAAATATCCATTCCGCCTCTTCCTTCTTATTTTGTGATTTCAGTATGCTGAAGCGGGTGGCCCCGCCGATACCGATCATCAGGCCGATGCCGTGAACGAGGCTGAAGACAGGAATGGCAAAATTCAGCGCCGCAATGCCGTTGGCCCCCAGTGCTTTCGCTATAAAGAACGTGTCGGCTAAAATATAAAACGATACGCCGATCATCCCCAAAATATTCAGGCTGACGTATTTCGAAAAGTCCCTCAGTATTGATTTTTCCATGTTGCATTCCCCTTCCGGAACAAAAAAGGTGCCCCGAAAACATTCCTTCCGAGACCTACGGAATGTTTCTGAACACCTTATACTCTTTACCCGGTGGCAAAGAGAGGATTGTCTATTTTATTGATATCATTCGATTATAATTTTTTGGAGACGGATTGTCAATTCATGTGGGTATTAAGATAAATAGGCTGTGTGAAAGACAGGCTATTTATCTCATTTCTGAACTTTTGTAATAAACTTCATCCAGGAACAGTCCTTGAGAAGGCACCGTCATCCCGGCATCGCTTCTGATCCCGCTCTCGAAGATGGCGTCGATATAGTCCGGTTCCATCGTCCCTGCCCCGATTTCCAGGATCGTGCCCATCATGATTCTGACCATGTTGTAGAGGAAGCCTTCCCCTACAAACGCAAAGTGCAGCAGATTGCCTTCCCTCTGGATCGTGATTTCATTGATCGTCCTGACCGTCGATTTTTTCGACTTCTTCAGTGAAGAGAAACCGATGAAGTCATGGGTTCCGACAAGCTTGCTGCAAGCCTCGTTCATCCTGTCGACATCAAGATGTCCAGGGTAAAGGTAGCTGTAATGGTACCCAAATGCGGACGGTACGGCAGCATTCCAGACATGATAGCTGTATTTCTTTGCGGCGGCATGGTACCGGGCATGGAACCTTTCCGGAACCTCCTCCAGCTCTTTGACGACAATATCGCGCGGGAGATAACGGATCAGGTAGTCCTGCATCTCCGCCAAATCCATGTTGGATGTCGTCTTGAAATTGGCTACTTGTCCCTTGGCATGGGCTCCGGCATCCGTCCGCCCCGAGCCTATGATTTCAATCTTGGTTCCCGTCATTACCGACAGGATATTTTCTATTTTGCCTTGAATGGTTTTGTCCGAATCCCCGAGCCTTTGCCAGCCTAGGTATCTGCCGCCATCATATTCGATTGTCATTTTTATATTTCTCATTCTATCCCTCTTAATCATCTGATTTTGTTCATCTTCTCAGGCATGTACTTCACGTATTATACCGAATATCATTCCGGTTTGGCGAATTTTCGCAGAATGTTCACAACAAAAGCCAACATAGCTGATGTTATCTTCGATTTATGAATATTCTTCCTCGTCATAATTATCATAGGCAAGCTTAGGGGCGGCGCAAGACTACTTTTTAAAGTAGTTAGCGACACCTCTTATTTATTGATATACCTAAGAGTTCTAGGTATAATGTCATCATAAGAAAAATTAGGTATGGTGGGGATTTTATGAATGTATCGAAAGATTTGGTTGCCGCCTCTGCGACCCCGCTCATTTTAACTATTCTCAAGGATAATGACAGTTATGGATATGCCATTATCAAACGCGTGAAGGAAATGTCCAGGAATCAACTAATCTGGACGGAAGGCATGTTGTATCCGGTATTGCATCGTTTGGAAGAGAAGCAGTTAATTGAATCTTATTGGGATAAATCAGAAGCGGGTAGGCAGCGTAAATACTACAGGATTAAAGATTCGGGTTTAGAAGAGTTGGAATTGCTAAGACAGCAATGGGAAGTGGTCCATGCAGCTCTCACTCGGACATGGAACGAATAGGTTATTTATAAGGAGGGGACAATATGTTTGAATTGGAAACACAGATTCAGTTGTGGCGCGATCATTTGAGCGCCCGTGGTAATTTCACTGGTGAAGATATTATCGAGTTAGAGGATCATTTGCGGGATGAAATCGAGGAGTTAATGACAAGGGGACTTACCCCGGATGAATCATTTTTAATTAGTGTTAAACGTTTAGGCAATGTAGATGCGGTTTCAAAGGAATTTGCCAAAGTGAATAGCGAAAACCTGTGGAAACATCTATTAGTAGATCCGGTGGATAGTACGGCAAAAAAAGAAAGTAGACGCGATATTGCTCTGGTAGTCATTTTTACGCTGCTGGCAGGGACATTGATCAAAATTCCAGAGTTGTTTGGATTTGGACTTAATGATCCAGGTGCCGAATATTTCTATTTTAAAAACATGAGCCTGTTTATTCTGCCTTTTATCGCAGCGTTTTTCCTTATCAAGAGAAAAGCTGCCAGGAAAACATGGGCAACTATTATCGTAGTTTTTATCATTGCGGCATTGATTATAAATATCTATCCGTCATTTCCTCCCTATAATACAGAAATTTTAAGCATTCTACATTTACCGTTATTTTTGTGGTTAATCGTTGGAGTGGCATATGTAGGCAGGCAGTGGCAAAGCAGTCAAGGCAGGATGAATTTTATACGCTTTACAGGTGAAATGGTGGTCTACGGTGTCTTGGTGTCTGCGGGAATATTGGCCTTAGGTTTATTCACGCTGATGATATTCAAAGCCATCCAAGTCGATGCCGGAAAATTCCTGGAGAATTATTATTTTTATTATGGAGCCTGCGGAGCAGTCCTGATAACCGGTTATTTGGTTGAAGCAAAGAAAAGCATAGTTGAAAATTTTGCGCCTATCTTAGCCAAAATATTCAGTCCGTTATTCTTGGCAATTATGGTTGCGTTCTTAGCAGTGATGATCAGTACCGGTAAGAGCCCCTTTATGGAACGAGAATTTTTAATAACATTTGATATTATGCTCGCTTTGGTATTGGGATTGGTTTTATTCGTTATTTCGTCACGCAATAACCGACAACCGGCAAACCTGTTTGATTATTTGAATCTGGCTTTAATAATTGTAGCATTCATTATCGATGGGGTTGCTTTATCTGCCATTATTTTCCGCTTGTCGGCCTTTGGTGTAACCCCTAATAAGCTTGCAGCTTTGGGAGAAAATCTGCTTTTATTGGGTAACTTAGGAGGCCTTGCGTGGCTTTATGTGCTGTATTTCAAGAAGAAATGCGATTTTATTAAGCTAGAAAAATGGCAGACCGGTTATTTGTATGTTTATTTCATCTGGACTGGGATTGTAGCGTTCCTGTTTCCTATTCTTTTTGGATTTAAATAATTTGTTGCGTTTCATGTACACAAAACAGGGGGTGTCACAAAACTACTTTTTCATAGTTTTGTGACACCCCCCTTCTTTTAATAGCACTTTTAAGCACATCTAAATTATGGAGCAGATTCCTCTTATCGTTCTGTTCTATATCAGTCTGTCTTTGCGGAAGCCTGCCGTCATAAAACGCCATGCCACTTTTCGGTTTGTCAGCCAAGCAATCTGGGCGTCATTTTTGGTGTTGCTCAGTATTCTCGGTACAAAATATTTTGCAACCGTAGCCGGTTTATCGGCCAATATATTGAATGTCTTTCTGAACTTCTCATCTGCGACGACCTGAGACTGCTCACCGTCAGGCGTTTTTGTGATAAAATCAGTCAGCATCATGCCCGGCGACAACCGCCCCGCTATTACATTGGTACCCTCCAGTTCCTTGGCGAGCCCTTTCATAAAGTACGTTAAGGCGTGCTTGGTGGTGCCGTACAATATTGTTTTTACCTGTATCATGTTGTTTGAGCCAAGACCCTCCATGCTGTAAATCGCGCCATGCCCCTGCTTTAGCATTCCCGTTGCCGCAATCTGTGAACCGTATATCATACCAATAAGATTGGTCTTAATAATATTTTCGGTGTCTGTTTCGCCCGTTTCCCACGAAAACAGGTGCGGCGTATTTTGCCCCGCGTTATTGATCCATATGTCTATCTCGCCCCATTGCGCCAAAGAAGCGTCCCAAAGTTTTTGCAGATCTGCTTTTTCCTGGACGTTGCATGAGACATAGATGTATTTCCCCTCAAAGGGCGACAGTTCACTCTGAGTTGCTTCCGCAGGCGTTTCACCCCTGCCGGACAGCGTAACATTACATCCGGATCGCAGAAACTCGGTTGCCATAGAAAAACCAAGGCCACGTGTACTACCTGTTATCACAATGTTTTTCATAAAATACCTCCGTTATTTTGCATTCAGCTATTCCCGAACAGGCAGGAGATTCCCCTCTTTTACGCCGTCAAAACCGTTCTTTGCAACAGAAGCTTGTAACCGCTCTCTTTATAATTTATTATACCATACAGCTATAGTATGTCAGTGCGCACAAAAAGCCGCAACGACTGTCATCATTCATGACTGTCCTTGCGGCTTTTTACTTTATTCTAATTATTTGTTGCGTGTCAATGCCACGACTGATTCCACATGCAGCGTTTGCGGGAACAGATCCACTGGTTGGATACTGCCTACGCTGTAGCCGCCTTCGTGGAATAACTGAAGGTCGCGTGCCATTGTAGCCGGGTTGCAGCTGACGTAAACGATACGTTCAGGGGCAATTTCCAAAGCCGCTTCGATGAAGGCTGGTTCCAAGCCTTTGCGTGGCGGATCGACAACCAAGACATCCGCTTTGACGCCTTCGGCAGCCCATTTTGGCATTACTTCTTCGGCAGCGCCGACTTCAAAGGTAATGTTATCGATATTGTTTGCTTCGGCGTTCATTTCAGCCATCTTCACGGCAACCGGAACGACTTCCATCGCATAGACGTGTTTCGCTTTTTCAGCCAATGACAAGGAGATGGTTCCGATTCCGCAATATGCATCGATGACGGTTTCTTCGCCTGTCAATTCTGCAGCTTCGATCGCCAGTTTATATAGTTTTTCCGTTTGGACCGGATTCACTTGATAGAATGAACGGGAAGAGATGGCGAATGTATGGCCCATCAATTTGTCGTGGTACACATCTTCACCGTGCAGGACGATTGTTTCGTCGCCCAGGATGACATTGTTTTGTTTCGGGTTCACATTTTGGACGATGCTGACCACTTCCGGTAAAGCTTCCAAAATAGCTGGAATGATTTTGCTTTGCGGGAACAGTTTCGCCGTACGCGTCACCAAGACAACCATCATTTCGCCGGTGTAAAAACCGCGGCGGATCATGATGTGACGGATATTTCCGGTATGTTTCTTTTCATCGTATGCTTTCACGTTGAATTCTTGCAGAATGTTACGGACTTTTACGATGGCTTCATCGATTTTTGGATCTTGGATCTGGAAGTTTTCCATCGGGATCAATTCATGTGTGTTGGTGCGGAAGAATCCGGTAACCAATTTGCCGTCTTTTTGACGTACCGGAATCTGTGCTTTGTTGCGGTATCCCCATGGATTTTCCATGCCGATGGTCGGTTTTACTTCTACTTCCGGCATTTTAGCGATGCGTTTCATCACTTGCTTCACGTTGTTTTGTTTGAAGGCCAATTGCGCTGAGTAGCGAAGATTTTGCAAAGGCATCGTTCCGACGCGTGTCCCTTTGACATCTTTGGAAGGGATGCGGTCAGGCGAGCTGGTCAGTCTTTCTTCGATTCTCGCGAAGCCAAAAGATTTACCCACTTTTGTCACTTTAATGACGGCCTGTTCGCCGGGCAGTCCATCCGCTACAAATAATGGATAACCCTCAACCTTTGCGACACCCATACCTTCTGACGTTAAGTCTTCAAAAGTTACTGTTATTTTCTCATTTTTTGTTACCGGTGCTGCCGTAAATTGTTTTTTCATAGTTACTCCTCAGTTCATAATTTTTCACTCCTTCATTATACCAAAAATTTTTTTACATCGATATAGCCAAACCTTCGATTGTAAAAACTAACCCTATTTTCATAATAGATGTAATAATCGTGTCTCTAAGAAAAAACGGGAGGTTTTGGATAGGAACTATTCCCCACTTTCAGTATAATAGGGGTGTATGGAACCGCTGCTTTTTGATATGAAAAGAAAGTGAGGATGACACTAATGAGCGAACAACGCATCGTAACCTTTTTGACTTTTCCTGAAACTGCGGAAGAGGCGATGAATTTTTATGTTTCTATTTTTCCGAATTCCAGCATAACATCCCTTACGAAAATCGATGAGGACGAACACGGCGAAGGCGGCCGAGTGGTAAACGGACAATTCGTCTTGGATGGGCAACACTTTATGGCGATGGACATGGAAAAAGAATTTCTGCCTGATTTTTCATGGGCTACTTCCCTCTACGTGGCGTGCGAGGATGAACCGGCATTCGATAATTACTTCGACAGCCTATCGGCGGAGGGAACGGTGATGATGGGGCCCGAACCTGTCGGTGAATTGCGTTCCGTTTCGTGGGTAACCGATCAATTCGGCGTCACCTGGCAACTGGTCTGGAAATAAGCATAAAAATAAAATAAGCGAGAGGCTGGCCCTACAAGTTGGGCTAGTCTCTCACTTATTTTTTTCTGCAGTCAACAGCTCATGAAACTGATTCGCGGTATCAAAATCTACCGCTCGGTCACCTTTGCGGCGAGTTCCTTTTACATCATAATAAAAAATGTCCGCAGCCTCTTCCCGGAACAGCGGGAAAAGGCTGTGGACATTTTGTTTGATCTCTTATTCGTCTTTGCCATCATACGGCAAATGTTTGTCGGTCACTTCGTCCGGACTCAAGGTTTCAAATTCCTTCATGAATCCCGTTCCGGCACCGGCAAAGATGTCTTCATCTACTTCTTGATCGATCGGCTCTGCGTAATCCGAGGTATTCCCGATGATTTGGATATGTTGTTGCAGGTTGGTGAACAGTGTCGGCGCATCGCCGCCGTATTCCCCATCCAAATTGATCATCAGACGCGAACCGTCCAAGGCCTCGGCTTTCACAAAACTGGTATGCGTGTAGAGGACATTCGCATTTTCGAGATGGCGTCCGCCGTTCAGCACCTGAACCAATACTTGCAGAATCTCAAAGATATTGGCTGTCTTCACAATGAACAAGGTGAATTTTCCGTCGCCCAGAACAATGTTCGGGTCAATCGTCTCAAAGCCGCCGACTGAATTCGTCAAGGCCACAAAGAACATGGATGCCATGCCATCAAAAATACCGTTTTCATATTCGATGCGCATATGCATCGGTTTCAGCTGCGGTATTTTTTCCGCACCTTTCCCCAAGTAAGCCAGGTAGCCGAAGATCGTTTTTAATTTAGTAGGGACATCGTACGTCAAATCGGTCAAATAACCGCCCGCTGCGATATTGATGAAGTAAGTATCATTTGCTTGCCCAATGTCCATCGGGATGGCATTGCCCTCCGCAATGACGCGTGCTGCATCTAATAGATTTGAACGCGGAATTTTCAATGCCCTGGCATAATCGTTGGTGGTGCCTGCCGGAATGATTCCGATGGTCGGCCTTTTTTCCAACCCGGCAATCCCGTTCACGACTTCATTTACGGTTCCGTCCCCGCCGGCAGCCACAATCAAATCAAATCCTGCCAATGCGGCACGCTCTGCTTCTTTTGTCGCAGAAAGCGGTTCAGGCGTAGTGGCATAGGCACTTGCTTCATAGCCAGCTTCTTCCAATATTTGAAGGATGTCAATCATACTTTTTTTCAGGATCTCTCTTCCCGAAGTAGGATTATATATTACTCTTGCTCTCATTTTATTCCTCATCTTTCTGGGCTCGTCATTCTATTAGAACAGCTCACAAATCATACTTTTCCTTTTTCAATCATCCAATAAGTGATTATATCACCAATATTATCAGGATACTAATGATAAATAGAAAAAAACAGCAAAATCCTTTTCCTTCCAAAACAGCCATGCTATTTTCGAAAGATATCCGGATTTTTGCTGATTTTTTACTCTTTATGTGAGGGGATGCTTATCATACGCTCTTTTTAAAGGAGTTTTCTCTCGCTCTATCTAGTTGAGTTCTGAATCCCAAGTGACATTTGCATCATATGTCTTGGTACAAAAATTACGAAAGACTTCTCCCGTGGGATTCATCGTATCCTATCTAGTTGAGCTCTGATTCGCAGAGTTCTCCGCCTAAGCTGACAACCACACGCGGACAAAAAACGTCCGCTTTGTGTTTGTCCTCTTAGTGCTCGAACTCTAAACGCGAATCATCACATCCTATCTCAAACGCGTTCTGAAAAGCAGAGACGTCGTCACTTCACACCTAAGCCCTGTATCTGAAAACCGCAGATTCAGGGTCTTAGGTGCTCCAGTGATCCGTCTCTAAACGCTTTTCATCACGCTCTATCTTTTTTCTAACTCCTGCGCCAATAGTTGGTTGACCATGCCTGGGTTGGCTTGGCCTTTTGTTTGTTTCATGATTTGGCCTACTAGGAAGCCTTTGGCGCGGTCTTTTCCGGCTTTGAAGTCATCGACTGATTGTTGGCTGTTGTCCAATACGGCGTTGATGATCGGCAACAGTTGGGCTGGATCGCTCATTTGGATCAGGCCTTCTGCTTCGACGACGGATTTGGCGTCGCCGCCTTTTGTCGCCAATAAGCGGAATACTTTTTTGGCGATCTTCGTGCTGATTGTGCCGTCTTCGATCAGGGTGATCATGCCGGCTAGGTTGGCTGGTGTCAGTTTGGTAGCGGCCAATTCAACTTTTTCGCTGTTCAAGTAGGCTGATACTTCACCCATCAACCAGTTGGAAGCCAATTTGGCATCTGCTCCGGCAGCGATTGTGCCTTCGAAGAAGTCGGACATCTCTTTTGATAAGGTAAGGACCATTGCATCGTATTCTGGCAACTCATATTCAGCGATATATCTTTCACGGCGTTTTGCAGGCATTTCCGGGATAGTCGCTTTGACGCGGTCGATCCACTCTTGGGAAATGGTCAAGCCTGGCAGGTCTGGTTCCGGGAAATAGCGGTAGTCGCTTTCGCCTTCTTTGACGCGCATCAGGATTGTTTCGCCGTTTGTTTCATCGAAACGGCGTGTTTCTTGTTGGATGACGCCGCCTGCGTTCAATACTTGCGCTTGGCGTTTTTCTTCGTGAGCCAAGCCGCGGCGTACGAAGTTGAAGGAGTTCAAGTTCTTCAATTCTGTTTTGGTGCCGAATTTCTCTTGGCCGAACGGACGGATGGAGATGTTGGCATCGCAACGCATCGATCCTTCTTCCATCTTCACGTCGGATACGTCTGTGTACATGATGATTTGACGAACGGCATCCAGGTAGGCATAAGCTTCTTCAGGAGAGCGCATATCTGCTTCGGACACGATTTCGATCAGTGGTGTTCCTTGACGGTTCAAGTCGACGTATGAATAGCCATCCGAGCCGTGCATATTTTTGCCGGCATCCTCTTCCAAATGGACGCGTTCGATGCGGATTTTTTTCTTAACGCCTTCCACTTCGATTTCAACCCAGCCATCGTGGCCGATCGGGTTGTCCAGTTGGGAAATTTGGTAAGCTTTCGGATTATCCGGGTAGAAATAGTTTTTGCGGTCGAAATGCGTTTCCGTCGAAATTTCGCAGTTCAAAGCCAAAGCCGCTTTCATTCCGAACTCGATTGCGCTTTTATTGATGACCGGCAATACGCCTGGGTAACCCCAGTCGATGACGTTTGTGTTTGTATTTGGTTCCGCCCCAAAATGTGCTGGAGATGGGGAGAACATTTTTGATTCAGTTTTTAATTCTACGTGGACTTCCAGCCCGATGACTGTTTCATAATTCATAATGTTTTCCTCCTACAGGTTTGGGTGTTTGGTATGATAGTCGTTTGCTTGTTCCAATGCGTAAGCAGCTTGATAGATTTTGCCTTCTTCGAAGTAGTTACCAATCAATTGGATTCCGATCGGCATGCCGTCCGCTGAGAAGCCGCCTGGAACGGAAATGGCCGGGACACCCGCCAAGTTGATGGTTACGGTCAATAGGTCATCCATATACATAGCAAGCGGATCGTCGTTCTTTTCGCCGATTCCGAATGCGGTCGTCGTTGTTGTCGGTCCCAAAATCAAATCGTAGCCTGCAAAGATATTCGCGAAGTCGCGTTTGATCAAGGTGCGGACTTGTCCCGCTTTCTTGAAGTAGGCATCGTAGAAACCGGCGCTCAATGAGAATGATCCCAACATGATGCGGCGTTTTACTTCCATACCAAAGCCTTCGGAACGGCTTCTGATGTACAGTTCTTCCAATGAATTCACGTTTTCGGCACGGTAGCCGTAACGGACGCCGTCGAAACGTTGCAGGTTGGAAGAGGCTTCTGAAGAAGCGATGATATAGTAGGCAGGGATTCCGTAAGCCAATGTCGGCATGCTTACTTCTTCCACGATTGCACCCATTTCTTCGAATTGGGCAGCCGCTTTTCTTACTGCATCTTGGATTTCAGCAGATACGCCTTCTTGGAAGTATTCCTTCGGCAAGGCAATCTTCATGCCTGCCACTTTTCCGTTCAGGTTTGCGCTGAATTTCGGCACTTCCAAGTTCATACTCGTGGAGTCTTTTGCGTCGTGGCCGCTGATGGCTTCCAATAACAGAGCATTGTCGGTGACGTTGCGCGTCATCGGGCCGATTTGGTCCAAACTTGATGCAAATGCGATCAAACCATAACGGGATACGCGACCATATGTCGGCTTCATCCCTACGATACCGTTGAAGGCTGCCGGTTGACGGATACTTCCGCCGGTATCGGAACCCAATGAAGCAATGACTTCACCGCTGGCAACAGCAGCTGCGGAACCGCCGGACGAACCGCCGGGAACTTTTGTAAGGTCCCAAGCATTCTTCGTCTTTTTGTAATAAGAATTTTCCGTGCTTCCGCCCATGGCAAATTCATCCATGTTCAGTTTACCCACGTTTACAGCGCCGGCCGCTTTCAGTTTTTTAACGACTGTAGCGTCATAGATCGGCACAAAGTCTTCCAAAATGCGGCTTGCCGCAGTTGTCGTCAGACCATCCGTTACGATGTTATCTTTGATCCCCATCGGAATGCCGTTCAGGACATTGCCGTCGGCGTAGCCTTTTTCGTCGGCTGCCTGGGCTTGTTTCAAAGCTTCCTCTTCGTTCAAGGCAAGGAAAGCTTCCACTTTTCCGTCGGTTTCAGCGATGCGTTTGAAAGCTGCTTGCGTCAATTCAACAGAAGAGAATGTTTTGTTTGCTAAACCTTCGTGCAGGCTCGTTAGCGTTTCATTGAAAATACTCATGCGCCTTCCACCTCGTTATCTAAAATTGCTGGAACTTGGATCATTCCATCTTCAGCTGTTTTTACATTTTTGAATAATAGGTCACGGTCCGTTCCTGGCTCGGCAACGTCTTCACGCATAACATTCTTCACTTCGTAGCCGTGGGAAGTAACGGGTACGCCTGTCGTATCGACTGACTCCAGATGTTCTACCATGTCGATGATGGCCCCTAGTTGTTCCGTAAAGTGTGTGATTTCATTGGGAGCAAATTCCAATTTTGCCAGTTTTGCCACGTGACGAACTTGTTCTTCACTGATTGCCATGTGATACCCTTCTTTCTGTCGTTTTGTTTACTCTGCGTTTTTTTACATACTTTTCCATTTTATCATAAAGATAATCATTTTACCTTAATAATTTATCCCCACCCTGCCGCTATGCCGGCGGGGTGGGGGGTGGATATCAGGATAAAACTCAGTCAAATATATGATAGCTGAACCCTTGGCTACCCGTGTCCCTCGTCAAGAAGGATTCGATGCCTTTGATGGATTCGATTTTGATCTCGACCGGCAAGTTTTGCGGCAGGAATCGTCCTGCCGAGTCGGTTACGTGCTGGGTGAAGGCGATGATTTCCGTTTCCCCGTAAAATTGGGTCATGATGTTTATTTTCATGGAAACGAGTTGTCCATCGATATATTTGCCTTCCCCGACGACCCCGTTCAGGTTAGGGAAAAAGCCCTGCACTTCATTGCGGAAGTTATCGAAGTTGGATGATTCTTCGGTTTGTGTCCCATCCTGCAAAGGGAAGATTACTTTCTTCTCGTTGAGGGTGATCCACTGATTGACGGCATTTCCTTCTGTGGAGACGCCCTCGAACAGATAAACGCCCCCTGCAAGACTGTCCTGTGCAGATTGTTCAAAAATGCCGATGACGATCGGAATTTTTTCCAATCCTGCCGTCTTGCGTAACCGTTCGATGATGACATCCGCATAGGCTTTCCCTTGTGCTTCTATCTTTTCGCGGGAAATGGGTTGTTCCACAGTGTTCCCATTTGCATCTTTATAATAATCGATGGAATTCATCGCAAGTCCGATGGTCATCCCGCCTAGCTCAAAGCCGTTATCGTTCTTGACCATATAGTCTTGTTCCAAAATTTGCTCCAGATAAATGGGCTCCCGCTTCGTTGGGTCCGTTTCGCCGTTATCGGTCGGATTCAAGCCGTCGGGCTTCGCATCACTTTTCCGTCCCAGCCAAAGAGTGGTCGTATCGTAATCGATGATTTGCCCTTCCTGGAAAAAATATTGATCCGTCGGAAAAACATCTTTTGCGACGCCCAACAAATCCGCTTCGAAATCCTTGGTGTTGGCAGTGGAGTTAAGCGAGAGACTGACACCGCGGTTTTGGCTGAATTGATACTTTCCATCCACGATGAGTGCCGGATAATAGTCGGTTGACAATTGGTTGCGTGTCGTTTGAACGGTGACCGTATCAGGTGCCGTATTCGTTGTTTTTTCTGTCGTTGTCGTATCCGACAGTTGACCGCAGCTTGCAAGCAGGAGTCCTGCCGCACTGGAGACAGTCATGAAAAATAGTTTCTTCGCTTTATTCACTTCTGTCACTTCTTTCCAAATTTTTCACCATATCCTCTTCGGTCCAAACCGGGATGCCTAAGGATAGTGCTTTCGTTAGTTTACTGCCGGCCTCTTCCCCGGCGACGATCCAATCCGTCTTTTTCGAGACGCTGCCGGTAACTTTGCCGCCCAATGCCTCGATCATCTCCGTCGCTTCCGGCCTAGTATAATGCGTCAGCTTCCCGGTCAGAACGACCGTCTTGTCTTTCCAGATGGAATCGATGGCTGCTACTTCCGCCTTTTTCTTGCCTAGATAAGTCAAATTGACGCCGCTGTTGCGGAACTCTTCGATCAGTTCCTTCACTTCGGGCAACTCAAAATAGGTGACGACGCTGTCGGCGATGACCTCGCCCATGCCTTCGACCATCATGATTTCTTCTTTCGTTGCTTTCACCAGGTTCTCGATGGTTTCGAATTCCGCAGCCAACATGGCCGCAGCCTTCGAGCCGACGTGGCGGATGCCCAAACCGAACAGCAGCCGTTCGAGCGAATTCCCGCGGCTCTTGTCGATGGCCGTCACGATATTGTGGGCTGATTTTTCCTTGATTTTATCCAATTGGTAGAGATCTTCTTCCGTCAGCTTATACAGGTCGGCTACGTCCTTGACCAGCCCCTTCTCGAACATTTGGCTGACGACGCGTACACCCAGTCCGGAAATATTCATGGCATTGCGCGACACGAAATGGGATAGCCCTTCCTTGATCTGAGCCGGACATTTCGGGTTGATGCAGCGTAGCGCCACTTCCTCCTCCAAATGAACCAATTGGCTATTGCAGGCAGGGCAATGTTCCGGAATGGGATAAGGCTCGCTGTCCGCTTTCCTTTCATCCAGGACAACCCTTTGGACGGCAGGGATGATATCACCGGCTTTATAGATGATGACCGTATCGCCCAAACGCACATCTTTTTCGCGAAGCATGTCGACGTTATGCAGCGTTGCCCGTTGGACAGTGGAACCGGCCAAGAAAACGGGCTCCATCACCGCTGTCGGAGTAATAACTCCTGTCCTGCCGACGGTCCACTCGATATCCAGAACAACCGTATGGGCTTCTTCGGCCGGGAATTTATAGGCAATCGCCCAACGCGGAGCCTTGACGGTATAACCGATCTCTTCCTGCGTTTCAAATTCGTTCACTTTGATCACCACGCCATCAATTTCATAAGGCAGGCCGGAGCGTTTTTCGCCGACTTCTTCAATGAATGCCCAAACGTCTTCGATGGAGTCGAACAGTCTGCGCTCCGGATTTGTGCGCAAGCCAATTTCCGACAATTTGGTCAGCAATTCCGATTGTGAGCGCACCTCCAGTTCAGCGAAGTTCGCCGCTCCATATAAAAAAACGCTCAGATTGCGGCTGGCCGTCACGCTTGAATCCAATTGGCGCATGCTGCCGGCTGCCGCATTGCGCGGATTCGCGAAAACATCCAGTCCCTTCTCATCGCGGTCTTCATTCAGCTTCACGAAGGAATCCTTCGGCATGTAGCATTCGCCGCGGACTTCGAAGGACAACGGCTGTTTCAGGCGCAGTGGGATGGCTTTGATGGTCCGCAGGTTTTGCGTGATATCCTCGCCCACCGTGCCGTCCCCGCGCGTTGCGCCGCGTGTGAAGAGACCATTCTCATAGTGCAAGGAGACGGCTAAGCCATCGATCTTCAATTCGCAGATGTATTGCACCGGTTTTTCCGTAAGTTTCTTGATGCGCTGATCAAAATCCAATAAATCTTCTTGGCTGAAGGCATCGCCCAAGCTCAGCATCGGCACATCATGCTGCACTTTTTGGAATCCGGGCAAAACGTTATCGCCGATGCGCTGCGTCGGCGAATCGGCTGTGATCAAGTTCGGGAATTTCTTTTCCAGCTTTTCCAATTCATGGTAAAGCAAATCATATTCTCTGTCTGAAACAGAGGGTTTATCCAACACATAATATTCATAGCTGAATTGATTCAGTTTCTCTTTTAATGCGTTGATGCGGTTTTGCGTTTCTTCTTTATCTACTGTTGTCATGGGCACTTCCCCCCTTCTCTTAATCGACTTTTTCAATCGGGGCAAAGGAGGCCAGCAGCCGTTTGATACCGATGCTCTGGAAGGCGATATCCAATGTCAGGCCATCGCCGTCGCCGCTGGTTTGGACAACCGTGCCGACGCCCCATTTCTTGTGGCTGGCTTTGTCGCCGACGCCCCAGCCCAACTTATCCGCTCCGCTTTTGCCGGTCTGTTCGACCGATTGGGTCTTCTCGTTTGGTGTGTAAGGCTTGCTGAAGGCACGTTCTTGGCGTGCGTTGCCCTGTTGTTTCCAACGCGAAGCTGGTGCGCTCGTCGATGTCGAGGTGCTTTTCGGTGCGCTGACGGAACGTGTTTGGCCGCCGGACGCGTTCTCTCTGTCGAGGATTTCCTGATCCAATTCTTCGATGAAGCGGGAAGGCATATTGCTCATTGTGCGCCCGTACAGCATGCGCGAGTAGGCGTTCGTCAAAAACAGCTTCTGCTCGGCACGCGTGATGCCGACGTAGGCCAACCGGCGTTCTTCTTCCATCTGGTTCTCATCCATGAAGGCGCGGGAGGAAGGGAAAATGCCGTCCTCCATCCCGACGATGAAGACGATCGGAAATTCCAAGCCTTTGGCGGCATGCATCGTCATCAAGGTCACTTCGCTCTGCGGCTCTTCCTCCACCTGATCCAGATCGGACACCAAGGCGAGATCGGTCAGGAAGGTCGTCAGATCCTTGTTTTCCGCATCCGTCTTTTCGAATTCCTGCGTTACGGACAAGAACTCTTTGATATTCTCGACGCGGGCTTCTGATTCCAGCGTCTTCTCGGCTTCCAAAGCCTCCAGATAGGTCGATTGCTTCAACAATTCCTCCACCAATTCGGTGATCGGCAGGAATTCCTGCATTTTCTGCAAATTTTCCAGCATCGTCGCGAATTTTTTCAGTTCCTTGCCCGCTTTTCCGGATATGGGCGACAGGGCGACCTCATGGGCAGCCTGCAGCAAGGTCAAGTTATGCAGATCGGCGAACTCCCTTAACTTTACGATGCTCGAATCGCCGATGCCGCGTTTCGGCACATTGACGATCCGGCCGAAGCTCAGGTCATCTGCCGGATTCACGATCAGGCGCAAGTAAGCCAAAATGTCCTTGATTTCTTTGCGGTCGTAGAACTTCCGTCCGCCGACCATCTTATACGGGATGTTCGATTTCAAAAGATTTTCTTCAACAACCCGGGACTGGGCATTGGTGCGGTACAGGACCGCGAAATCGCCGTATTGGCGTTTGTTTTCGCGCACTTCCTGCTGCATTTTTGAAATGACGAAGCGGGCTTCATCGTGTTCCGATTGGCCGCGGTAATAGACGATGTTGTCGCCCTCCGGATTGTCCGTCCACAATTCCTTCTCTTTACGGTTGACGTTGTTTTGAATCACATCATTGGCCGCGCGCAGAATCTTTTTCGTGGAACGGTAGTTCTGCTCCAAGAGGACCACTTTGGCGTTCGGGTAATCCTTTTCGAAATTCAGGATATTTTCCATATCGGCGCCGCGCCAGCCGTAGATGCTTTGATCGGCATCCCCTACGACGCAGATGTTTTCGAATTTGCTCGCCAATAGCTGCACCAATTGGTATTGGGCGTAATTGGTATCTTGGTATTCATCCACATGGATATAGTGGAATTTATTTTGGTAATAGGACAACGTTTCGGGATGATCCTTGAACAATTTGACAGTCAGCATAATCAGGTCGTCAAAATCCATCGATTGGCTGTTCTCCAAATTTTTCTGGTATTCCCGATAGCATTCGTACACGATGTTGTCGATGTAGCCGCCGGCAAATTCGCTGAACTCTTTCGGGGTCTGCAGTTCATTTTTAGCCTGGCTGATCCGCCCCAAAATCATGCGGTGGTCGAATTTTTTCGGATCAAGATTCTTTTCGCGGATGATCCGTTTCATCAAGGTTTCGGTTTCGCTCTGGTCGCAGATGGTGAAAGAACGTGAGTAGCCGATCTGTTCGCACTCTCTTCTTAAGATGCGCACGCACATCGAGTGGAAGGTCGAAACCCACATATCGTTCCCGACCGGTCCGACCAAGCGGATGACCCGCTCTTTCATCTCTTTCGCTGCTTTATTCGTAAAGGTGATGGCTAAGATATTCCAGGGGTTCACTGATTTTTCTTCCAATAAATAGGCCATGCGGTGCGTCAGAACGCGTGTCTTGCCGCTGCCGGCACCCGCCATAATCAACAGTGGGCCTTCCGTCGCCAAAACAGCTTCCGCTTGTCTTGGGTTCATCCCTTTTATAAGTTCGTGTTTTTGTTGCACATTTGCCATCCTCTCTCTTGTTGCCAGTGTTTCATGATTACTATTTATTTATGTTAAAAGTCCTTATTCTTACTTCTATCCACATCATGACTTAGTCTATCATTTTCAAGGCCGGGTATCAACGAATCGCCCGATTTTTTAAAGAGTTTTTAAGTGTTGTTTACTTTTTGTCGTTCATTTGCACAACTTACATTTTTTTGCGTTTTTTTCAAAAAAAATATTTATATTCAGCCGAAAAGAGCATCCAATAACGGGAAACAATCGCGTTCCAATTTGAGGAGTGGATTTGGATGACAAAAAGATGTTTATTTTTCTACCTGGGCTATTTATGCATCATTCTGATGATTTGGCTGCATCAATCCCCTCACTCCGATGCGCTGTCTCTGGAAGTGGCGAAAGACCAGCAAGGGCATAATCATGCCCTTGCTGTTGAATAAACGTCCAACCGGAAAGGCCCGCTTTGCCCATTCCCCGCCTGCAACGCCTGATTGATAAAAAAATAAAACGCTTCAGTGAAAAAAGGTACCGCACATCCAACGATGGCGATACCTTTTTTCATTCTATTTTGCGAGTAAATCGCTTGATTCCTTTATCATTTCAAAAAATACGCTGAGATGCTGTCCCAGTTCATCATAGCTTTTTGTTTTCAACAACGTGACGGCTTGTTGGTAAACACCCAGCAAGGTGCTTTCACTTTGGTAGCGTTCCTCGTCCTGGAAGGCGGAATCATCGGAGTAGGTGCCGTGAACGGCTTGGGCGGTGGACAGGAGCACCGTTTTGAAATACTGGTTTTCGCTTTTATCCACAAATGTCTCGTACAGCTTATATTCTTGCTCAAAATAGCCCGCCGCATCCCGGTATTTCAGATATCCTTCCTGCTTCTCCAGAATCCCCTCTAGTTTAGCTATATCGATGCATACATCGTTTTCTTTCAGATAAACCAAGTAATTCCCCACTAAGCCATGTATCAAATCCAGGCGTTCGATCAAACCTTCATTCGATATCTTCTTTTCCGCCACCACATATCCCTTGTAAGTAACCGATGCTACCCAACCTTCATCTTCCAGCAAAAGTAAGGCCTTGCGGATCGGCGTCCGGCTCATGAACAAGGCTTCCGAAACGATTTGTTCAGTGATTTTTGTACCTGGCGGCCAAGCATTACCATCAATTTTTTCCTTTATATAACTGTATGCTTTCTTGAATAATTTGTCCTCTGCCATTTTCCATACTCCCCTCCTTGTTGAAGATCACGAAAATACCGTTTATTTTCCCGCTTCCAAAAGACCACTATTTGCCAGTTCCTGGATAAGGACATGGGCATCGTTCCCCAACAACGTCACATGTCCCATCTTCCGTTTCGAACGGCGGTCCTTTTTGCCATAAAAATGGAAATGCCAATCCGGTTTGGTCAGCAGCAACATCAAGGCATCGTCTAATTTTTCTTGCAGAATATTAAAGGTCACGCTTGTCCCGTACAATTGGATTTCCGGGATCGGCAACCCGCAAATGCAGCGAACCAACGCCTCGTATTGCGAGATATTGCAAGCATCCAACGAATAATTGCAGGAATGATGCGGTCTGACCACCAAACGATTCACATAGATGGAACCGGCGGATGTGATGAATGTTTCGATCGTCAACACGCCTACCAAGTTCATCGCGTGGGCGAGCACCTTCCCGATATGTTCCATTTCCTTTTGGACGTTGCTCCCTACACGGGCCGGCGTGATAGTATTGACCAATTTATTATTGCGGTAAAGCGTTTCCGTGACCGGGAACGCTGAGAAGACGTTATTTGTATCTTGCGCGACGGTGATGGCTAATTCTCTTTCAAAGGGAATCCAAGACTCCAGAATGCAGGTCCCTTTTTTCAGAAGCAGTACAGCTTTTCCAAATTCCTCCTCGCTGTAGATGAGCTGTTGTTCCGGAGCAGCGGATTCCACACGGATCGTTTTCAATATACAAGGAAAGCCGATGCTTTTTACAGCTTCTTCCATGTCCTCGATGTTCGTTATCGTTGCATAAGGCGTAATGTTTATATTCAAGGATTCCAAAAAGGCCTTTTCGATCACCCTATCTTGCGTGATGGCCAACGTATCCGGATCCTGCGGAATGGCGATATAGTGCTGGATTTCATTCAATGTCATTGTGTCAACGGCTTCGGACTCGAAGGTGAGAACATCAGACTTTGAAGCAAAATCAGTCAGCGCATCGAAATCTGTGTATTTCTTCAATATGTGCCAGTCCGCTACTTGAGCTGCAGGGCAATCCGGATCGGCATCCAATATGCCAATGAGATAGCCCATTTTTTTTGCTTCCAAGGCAATCATTCGGGCGACATGTCCACCGCCAATAATACCTATCGTCTTTCCGGGTAAAATTTGATTCGACATGCAATCACACAACTCTCTTCTGATTATTCATTTACACGTATTCGCTAACTTTACTTTTTAATTTTATCACTATATTCTAATCTTGTCGCCACCAAAAAGGGCGCGAACGGAATCCCCCGTTTGAAAAAAGAGGCCGGAACAAAAGTCCCGTCCTCCATGCATGAGCAGCCGCATGCCAAAAGGTGGATTCTGTGAACTTCCGCAAGTCCCCCAGCAATCCGAGCCAAATCGCCCTTGCTCATCTTTAGCTGTCATAGTTATAGAGCGTATTTTGTTCGATTACGGCTATCAATTTATTTGCATAATCCGGGTCGGTTGCATAGCCGCAATCTTGCAGTGCCTGCGCCGCTTCTCGATAGGTCTTGGCTTGCAGAACCGGGGCATATTGGTCGGCATTCCATGTCGTCCCATTTGCGATCAATGAAGCGTGGTCCTGGACGGATGAAGCCCAACTGTCATAGACCTTGAAATCAGCTTGGACGGTCACCCATTCGCCGTTGTAAAACTCCTTGGTTGACAGCAGAACGGTATTCTCAAGGCTGTCCCCTTTCATCCCATATAGATTATTGTAGACGGAGGATAGCTCGCTGTTGCCCCATTCCGACTCCAGAATGGCTTGCGCGATGCTGATGCTGGCAAGCACCCCATACTGCTTTTGCATTTGTTGCGCTGCCGGTGCTATGCTTTCAATAAACGTCGCCGCCTCGGAGACGTCATTTTTTTGAACCCCCGGGATTATGGGTGAGAAATCGCCGATCAGTGAAAGACTGGCGATAAAACTTATCATCAGTACAAAGAGCATCTTTACTATTTTTGCAGTCAGGACAGTGGATTTAGTGCGGTTTCGACTTTTTTTTCGCGCCATATTTCCCTCCCACTTTTCTACAATCAGGTTACCTTACAGAACCTTATTGATCCGCAAGTATTTTTTCATTATTTTGAAGAATAGCCACGTATTCTTCAAGGGTTAAATCATTTTCCGTCATATACAAAGCATTTTCCACGCCTACATAACGGAAATGCCAAGGCTCAAATGCGATTTTTGTGATGGCCTCTTTTTCCTTCGGATAGCGCAGGACAAATCCGTATGCGGGCGCATTTTCTTTCAGCCACTCACCTTCGGGATAATTTTCCAAATCTTGGAAAAGTCCCGATCCGCCTGCTTCATTAGCCAATTGCGTGGAAGTGATGTCGATGGACAGGCCCGTCGTATGTTCGCTGGCATTCGGCAAAGCGATGAATTCTTCTGTTTTCGTTTTTGCTTCTTCCGGTGTGCAACCCTGCGCGATATTGTTATTGTAGGTCGTATCGTAGTTTGCCTGTTGGGCTTCGATGGAACGGTAGCCGGAGACCAAGGTGAAGTCCATCCCGGCCGCATGACCGGCTTCAATCAAGCTAAGATAAGCTTCTTTGATGCGGCTGTCGATCAGATAACCGCTGTCCGTCAGATAGAGTTCCATTCCAAGTTCTCCATCCAGCTGATGGTCCCGGTTGACCAATATCAGGTTCCAGTCTTCGGAAGTGGCTTTGGGCGTTGCGACCATCCCTGAGTCATCGGATGCCGTTTTCTGGTCCTCGCCCATTTCCGCATTGGCGGATTGGTCTATAGATGTCTTTCCGTCGATGCTGCTCGCATTTTCCGACTCCTTGTTTCCGCAGCCACCCATAAGGATAGCCGTCAGGACGAACAGAGAGATGCCGGCCGTCTTGAATGCGGTGGGCTTCCTTTTGTTTCCTGCATGTTTTGTTTTATTATTCATTGGATTCCTCTTTTAACACTTTTTTTGTAAACTAAACTTATTTTAGCATACCCGCCAGTCAAACCATACAAAAAATTAGGACTAGCTTTTACCTCAAATGAAAAAGCCAAGATATTTTCATCTCGGCTTCTCATGATCTATTCGATTATTTCTTTTATCGTATCGGGTGAATTTTTATTTATCCATTCGAGCAGGTTAACTTTTTTAGATTCGATTTGATGGCGGATGACGCTCGGCAGTCGCAGATCAAGGATATCCTTGTAACTCCAAAAATCGTAGTCCATCTCTAACCGCAGCGTCGTAATGGCTGGTTTCCGTGTTTCGGAATCATGCACGGTCTCCTCGGAAGAGTGCCATCTGATGGTGGCGATCCCCGATGCGATCCATTTTTTCGCAATCTGATACTTCAGGAAATGGTATTCCCTGACCGGATTTTCGGCAACTTCCGGCAATATTTCCGCATTGCGGCATACTTTTTGCACAAGCATCCACTCATAATCGGTGAACAGTTTGGATAGGATATACATATTATCCGGTTTCAAACCATGTTCACCTTTTTTCCAACGGTCCCAGCTTTGCGGGGAAATCCCCAATTGATTGGCATAAAAGGCTTTCTCACTGACATATTGTTCTTTAATGGTATATAAAACGATTGTAATAAGTGCATTGTTCATTTATGATTCCTCCCAATCCTTCATAACTATATTATACACTTATTACGTGATAACGCTATCTATTTGTCTGAAAAAATATCACGGGTAGGATATAAATCATTTTCCCATGATTTATATCCTACCCGTGATGCAAAATGATTATAATTATGAAGCGCGTTCTAGGCGCGAATCATCGTATCCTATGTAGCCGAGTTCTGAATTGCAGGGGATTTATCGTATCCTATGTAGTCGAGTTCTGAATCCTATGCTCTTTCTGGTTTGTAGATGATGGATCCGATTTCGTAGCCGTGTTCTTCCAGTTTCGCCCGGATGCCTTCTGTGTCTTTGCTGTCTAGTTGGACAACGACCTGGACAAAGCCCAATTTACGGTAGGTAGCGATTTGCTGGATGTTGATGTTCTCTTCCGAAAAAATTTCCGTCAAATCTTCCAACACGCCTTTTTTGTCTTCGTGGATATTGACGACAACGCGAACGCCGGGTGTGTAGTAGCCCAAGACATCGATGAATGCGGAGAAGATATCTTTTTCCGTGATGATTCCGACCAGACGATTTCCCGCTTCTACAACCGGCAAGACGCTGACACCATTTTCTCTCATCATGACAGCTGCTTCTTCCAGCAACGCTTCTTTATTGATTGTGATGACGCGTTTTTCCATGATATCCCCAACTGTCGTCTTATTCAACAGGTAGTTTACCTCATGCATATCCAGGCTCGTCATCGTTGATGGCGTATTGCGTTCGATGATGCCTTCCGTAATCAACCCGATGATGGTTTCCCCTTGAACAACCGGCAAACGGTGAATCTTGTGTTCCTTCATCAGATCCAATGCTTCGATAACTTTTGTTGAAGACTGAATTGTTACTAAATCCGTTGACATATAGCTGTTTACATCCATTTTTTTAGCCTCCTAAGTAAGCTTTTTGAACTTCGTCACTCGCTAATAATTCTTCCCCTGTACCCGTCAATACGATGTTTCCTGTTTCCAATACGTAGCCGCGATTTGCGATCTGCAGGGCGACTTTCGCATTTTGTTCAATCAGCAGAATCGTCGTTCCTTGTTTCTGGATATCTTGGATGATTCTGAAGATTTCTTTGATGAAGATGGGAGCCAGCCCCATGGAAGGTTCATCCAACAACAACAATTTCGGCTTGGTCATCAAAGCACGGCCCATCGCCAGCATCTGTTGTTCCCCGCCGGATAGTGTCGCGGCATCCTGATTTTTTCTTTCGCTCAGAATCGGGAAGCGTTCGAAAACATGCTCCAAATCCGCCGCGATGTTCTGTTTATCTTTACGGGTGAAGCTTCCCAAGTCCAAGTTTTCTTGAACCGTCAATTCCTTGAAGACATGACGTCCTTCGGGAACTTGCGCTATCCCTTGTTCCACAATTTTTCTGGTCGGCATATGATGAATCGGTTGTCCCAGATATTCAATCTCGCCGGCAGAAGGTCTGACCAATCCGGAAATGGTACGCAGGATGGTTGATTTCCCTGCTCCGTTAGCGCCGATCAAAGTCACGATTTCTCCTTCGTTGACCTCAAAACTGATATCTTTGATGGCCTGGATCATGCCATAGTGAACCGATAAGTTTTTTACTTTCAGCATCTTCTTAATCTCCCCCCAGATAAGCCTTGATAACGGCTGGATTTTTTTGGATTTCTTCTGGCGTTCCATGAGCGAGCAGACGTCCGTACTCCAAAACATAGATTCTTTCGCAGACATTCATTACCAAGGACATGTCATGTTCGATCAAAACAACCGTGATTTTGAAGTCCTTTTGGATTTTACGGATCAAGGCTGTCAATTCCGCTGTTTCTTGCGGATTCATACCGGCTGCGGGTTCATCCAAGAAAAGGATTTTTGGTTTCGTCGCAAGCGCACGTACGATTTCCAAACGGCGTTGTTCCCCATAGGGAAGGTTTTTTGCCAATACATCGTATTTATTTTCCAATTCGAAAATGGCCAGCAACTCCAATGCCTTTGTGCGCATCTCTTCTTCCGCGCGGTAATAAGTCGGTGTCCGGAACAGGCTATGGAAGGTGTTTGAGCCTTTTTTGCTGTGCATCGCAATCAATACGTTATCCATTACCGTCAATTCTTTGAATAGACGGATATTTTGGAAGGTACGCGCCAATCCTAAATCCGTTATCTTGTAAGGCGCCTTCCCGTTCAGCAAGATTTTTTCTCCATCCTTTTCCAGTTCGATGGTCCCTTCGGTAGGCACATAAACACCGGTCAACAGGTTGAAGAAAGTCGTTTTTCCGGCACCGTTCGGTCCAATCAGGCCGATAAGTTCATTCTCTTCGATGACGAAATCAACGTTGGATACTGCGGCCAATCCGCCGAAGTTTTTGGTTAGTTCCTTTACTTCTAATAAACTCATTGTTATTGAACCTCCTTCTTAGCGGAAGCTTTCTTCGCTTTGCGATTCAAAAGTCCTGATATTGTAAATTCTTTGGTGCCCAACAGTCCGCCTGGACGGAATACCATGATGGCGATGATGGCGACTGCGTAGAATATCATCCGCAATTCTCCGAATGATTGCAGGAAAGTGTTCAGGATACCCAAAACGACAGCTGCCACAACGGTACCCGTAACGCTGCCGATGCCGCCGAATACAACGATGATCAAAACATCGATCGATTTTTGGAAAGTGAAATCGCCGGGATTGATTACGCTGAAGTAGGTACCGTATAATGAACCGGCAATGCTTGCTGTAGCCGCACCGATCATGAAGGCAATCACTTTATACGTTGTTGTGTTCACACCCATGGATTCAGCGGCAATTTCATCTTCCCGGATGGCGATGGTTGCGCGTCCTGGACTGCTCTTGATGTAATTGACCGTGATGATGGTCGTGATGATCACTAAAGCAAACAGGACCATGATGAAGCTCAGATTGGATGCGAACGGGAATGAAATGCCGCTGATCCCTCTGGCACCGTTCGTCAAATCCCCCATGTTCAAGATCAGAATACGAATAATTTCAGCAATCCCCAAGGTTGCGATAGCCAAGTAGTCGCCTTTCAAACGCAACGTCGGGATACCGACAACCAAAGCCACGATAACCGAAATGACCATACCCACAAACAAACCTAACAGGAAACCAAGAAAACCTTCAACTTGGGCGCCGATAACAGCTCCGCTGTATGCCCCAATTGCCATAAAACCGGCATGCCCCAACGAGAACTGTCCGGAGAACCCGATGACCAGATTCAATCCGACCGCCAAGATGATGTTGATTAAAATCGTCACCAAAGTGATTTGATAGAACGGAGAAATGATGTTGGTCATAATCCCCATATATAAGATACCAGCCATTAGGGCGATAAGAATGAGCCAACCGAGATTATTTTTGTTAAATTGTTTCATCGTTATCACCTACACTTTCTCTTTAATATTTTTGCCGAAGATACCGGATGGCTTGACGATCAGGATGATGATCAGGATCAAGTAAACGACGGCATCTTTGAACATCGATCCACCATAAGCACTCACTAGCGTTTCAATGATCCCGATAGCGTACCCGCCGACCAAGGCTCCCGGTATAATGCCGATACCGCCGAATACGGCAGCAACGAACGCTTTCAGCCCCGGTGTGACACCCATCAATGGCGAAATGGAATTGTAATAGATACCGACCAATACGCCTGCTGCGCCTGCCAATGAGGACCCTAGAACAAAGGTAAAGGAAATGACGTTATCAACATTGATACCCATCAATTGGGCTGCTTCCGGGTCTGTGCTGACCGCGCGCATCGCTTTCCCCATTTTTGTATATTTGACGATCAGTTGTAACCCAACCATCAATACGACGGTTGTAAGGAAAATCACGATTTGTTGGGAGTTGATGGTCACTCCCCCGAATGTCCAGTTTTGGACTTTAAGTGCTGTGGGGAATGCCTTCACTTCAGGCCCCATAATATAAATCATGACATTTTGCAATAAATAAGATACCCCGATAGCAGTGATCAAGGTCGCTACCCTCGTTGCCCCCCGCAATGGTTTATATGCAACTTTTTCAATCACTACCCCTAAAATGGCGCAGAATAACATGGAAATCAGAATAGCCGGAAATAAGCCCAAGCCTACTCTTTGAATCAAGCCATATCCCACATAAGCGCCCACCATGTAAATCTCACCATGAGCAAAGTTAATCAATTTGATGACACCATATACCATCGTGTATCCTAATGCGATCAACGCATAGATACTCCCCAGGGAAATACCGTTTATCAGTTGTTGAACTAAATTGTCCATTTTACACCTCTCTTTTCTTCTAAACCAGAAATTTTCTTTTATTCTACTGTATCTGTTGTACACTCTATTTTAACTTTTTTTCAATAAAGAACAACCTTTAACTGCCGCGTCCCTATTCTTTTTTTCATAAAGAAAGGTGCTCAGCAAGTTCTGCCAGCACCTCTCTGTTGCTTTAAAATCCTTACTTTATTCAAGCTTAAAAATTGAAACACTCCGCGCCCGGTTTATTTAGCCGGTTCCACTACGGTATTGCCAACTTCGACGCCATTTTGTAATTCGATAACGAAAGCTGATTTAACAGGGTTGTGATTTTTATCAAATGAGAATGTTCCCGTCACGCCTTCAAAGTCTTTTGTTTTTGCTAAAGCATCTGTGATCGCTTGTGGATCAGCACTTCCAGCTGTTTCGATTGATTTGAACACTAAGTTCGCAGCGTCGTATGCCAATGCGGCAAATGAATCGGCAGGTTTACCGTACTTCGCTTGGAAGGCAGCTAAGAATTCTTTTACTTTTGGATCTTCACTGTTTGGAGTGAAGTGGCTTGCATAGTAGACGTTATTTACGTTTTCTGCCCCAGCCAAATCCACTAATACCGAGTTAGCGAATCCATCAGGTCCTAAGATTGGTTGCTTGATTCCCATTTCGCGTGCTTGCTTGATGATCAAGCCGCCTTCTTCATAGTAACCAGGCAAGAAGATGACATCGTAATCCATTTTCGAGATGTTTGTAAGGATCGCTTTGAAGTCGGTATCGCCGGCAGTGAAGTTTTCTTCCGCTACGATTTCGCCGTTAAACGTTTCTTTAAATGCATCTGCCAATCCGATTGCATAGTCTGTAGAGTTATCCACTAAGATGACCGCTTTCTTTGCCCCTAAATCTTTTTGGGCAAATTCAGCAAGTGCAGTCCCTTGGAATGAATCCTGGAAGCAGACGCGGAATACATATTCCAATACGGAATTGCCACTCATTGTTACGCCGTCACCGGTTGCTGCCGGTAAAATTGCTGGCACTTTTGCTCTTGTTACGGCTGGAGATTGTGCATTGGCCGCACCAGTCGTCGCAGGTCCCAAGATTGCGACCACTTTGTCTTGAGTCGCTAAACGGGTTGCAACAGATGCTGATTCAGCTGGCTCAGACTTGTTATCATAAGAGGTGTAGTCCACTTGTTTGCCAGCCACACCACCAGCAGCGTTCACTTGTTCGACAGCCAATTTGATCCCTTGGTCCATCAACGTACCATACGCACTGGCGCCACCTGACAATTCAAAGTTACCGCCTAATTTGATTGTGTCGCCGCTAGCTGCTCCTGTGGCAGTTGTATCGGAAGAGGCATTAGACCCACCGTTGCCGCATGCTCCAAGTATAAAAATAGATGCCAAACCTAGCAAAAATTTCTTTTTCATAAAATATTCCTCCCTTTTCTCACTATATTCTCATGATTGCTTCCATTATGAAGGAGAACCGCAATTTCTCTCCTTAAAATTTAATGTCATTAGTATAGAATATTCTGACAATTTAAGCAACCCCCTTTCGCATTTATTTCGAAGCAAATATATGTTCAATCCTGTTCATCACGTAACGCGTTACGAACTATAAAAAAACTTCCCTCAGCATGCATCCTGCCTCAAATAGATTCTTTTCTGTTCTGATTCCTTATACTGGTGGCTTCTTCAAATAACGGGCAGGATGTACGCTTAAGCGTTAAACGTAAATCCCCTTCTTCATGAAAAAATGCTTGAAATGCCCTTGAATAATTCCGCAAAACGCTTATTATAGAGTTATTGTTTATTTTTTCGAAAGGAAGTGCAAACCCGTTCATGATCTATATTGACAGGGATAAGCTACACATTGGAATGCGCACGGTTAAATCAAGTGTCTCTGTTGGCTTATGTGTCTTATTATTCAAATTATTGGATCGTGGTTCTCCGATGCTAGCCGGTTTGGCTGCTATCTTTGCGCTTCGTGAAGATTGGAAAAGATCCGCCCACTTCGGAATCCGTCGGGTTGGCGGAAATGCTATTGCGGGAGGATTTGCCATTGCTCTTATCGCCATCAAATCCTCTCTGGGATTGGGTTTCATCGCTGATTTCTTCGGTACGGTCATCTTCTTTATCCTTTTGATTACAACCTTAAACGTCCTTACGATGTCGGATGTCATTGTCGGCGCCTCGGCTACTTTCCTGGTTGTTTACTTCAATATCGAAAATGATCAAACCATTTCTTATGCCGTTCAACGGGTATTGGATACGCTGATTGGATCCCTCATTGCATTGAGCGTGAACTTCATCCTCCCTACTTCCAAAAACCCAGCGGAAGATTAACCGTGATGATGAATGCAAAAGAAGCTGTTATCCCAAAATCATTCGGGATAACAGCTTCTTTTATTTTTCTACTTTTTTTTGGAAATAGCGCATCCGCGCATCATCACACTCTTTCATTCCACTGATTTTAGGGCTTCGATCATGTCGACTTTTTTGAGCTTGCGGTGCATGATCAGCATGACGATGATGGAGAATGTCAATGAGAGGATGGCGGCATATAGGTAGCTGAGCGGCAAGATTGTTGCCGGGAACAACAAGAAGTCCACTTCCGCCATTTTCAAGACGGCCGAGCTCAAGAGCGATCCCAATCCGAAGCCGACCAGGATGCCCAGCAAGGTTAAGATGAACGTTTCCCGATAGATGTATAGGCTCACTTCCACATCATAAAAGCCGAGCACCTTGATGGTGGACAGTTCCCGGATCCTTTCGGACACATTGATGTTCGTCAGGTTGTAAAGGACGACGAACGCCAAGGCTGCGGCTGATATGATCAAAACCAAGGTGACGATATCCAAGCTGCCCAAGGTATCGCTGAATGCCCGATCAACGGAACTGATGAACGTAACCAAAGCCACTCCCGGCTCGCCCATCACGGCGGCGCCGAAGCTCCTTTCCCAACTTTCGGGTTCCTCATAAACCAGCAAATCGGTATTCGGTTCCACTCCTTTGATGAAGACTTTTTCGTAAAGAGCGGGTGTCAGATACAAATAATGGTTTGTATAGTTCTCCGTCACCGCTTGGATCGGCACTTGATACGTCTGCATTTCATCGTTTCGGATTTCAATCGTGTCCCCCGGCCCCACATCCAGAATGTTCGCCAACTTCTCGGAAATGACGGCCCCTTCATCGGTCAGCGGTATCGGTTCTTTTGTGATACGGTCCTGCAATCGGACGAAATCATTTATGTTCTCCGTTTCCGCCGGAACAAAGACAGTGACATCCTGAAGATTGATTCCCTGTTTATCCACCTTATAATTTGCTTGTAGCGCCTTTAGGTGGCTGGTTATTTCCGGCGTATCCGAAATTAAGCGGTCATACGAAGCGAGGTTCTCTTCGCTCGTCTCCGGACGCAGCGCCACAATGGCGTCATAGCGCATCACCTCGTTGAACTGCTTTTCCGCCAATCCGGATATGGAGTTTTTGACGCCGTAGCCGGTCAGAATCAGCGCCGTGCAGCCCGCTACGCCCAACACCGTCATGGCATTACGCGCCTTATAGCGCATCAAATTACGTACGGTTATTTTCGAATTGAAGCTGAGCCTCTTCCAAATGAAGGTCACCCGTTCCAAGAAAACCCGTTTGCCGTTTTTGGGGGCTTTCGGTCTCATCATGGAAGCCGGATTTTCCCTCAAGGAAGTTGCCGTAGCCAATGCTGCCGGTCCGATTGTACAGAGCAACGCTATCGTAATCGAAATCAGGGCATAGGAAAGGTAGTAATTGATTTTAAGGGGAGGCAGATTATACAGCGAACCGTAGGCGTTGAAGATGACCGTCGGGAAGAGATGGTAGCCCGCAACCAAACCGATGGCGGTTCCGGCAATGCAGGCAAGCGTTGCATAGACCAGGAATTTCTTCGCGATATCAAAATTGCTGTACCCCAGCCCCTTCAGCGTCCCCATTTGCTGACGTTGTTCATCCACCATGCGCGTCATCGTCGTGAAGCTGACCAATGCTGCAATCAGGAAGAAAAACACCGGAAAGATTTCGGCTATCGCAGACATCCGATCCGCATTGTCGCGGTATTCTTGGTAGCCGGGATTGCTGGAACGGTCCAGCACAAAGTAGACAGGGTCGATCAAATCGGCCAAGTCTTGCTTTGCCTGCTGCACTTTCGCTGCTCCGGACGCAATTTCCTTATCCACATCCGCTTTTTCGGCAGTAAAGGTGGCCAATCCCGCTTGATAATCGGCTTCGCCTTGTTGGATTTTTTGCCACGCTTCATCCAAGGCTTGCTGTCCGCTGGAACGTTGCGTTTCAAGTTCCGCACGGCCGCTGTCCACTTGCGCCTGCCCATCCTGCAGTTTCACCAGGGCAGCCGCCAATTCCAGTCTGCCTTCTTCAAGCAATTGACCCTGTTCGGCGAATTGTTGATCCGCCTGGGCAATCTGTGCAGCGGCGTCAGCCATGAACGCTTGAACCTTTTCTTCCAGAAGTTGTTGTTTGGCCAACAGCGCTTCCCCTTTTACGGTCAAGGCTTGGCCATCCGCTTCCAACTGTGTTTGGTCCTGCGCCAGAGCCGCTTCTTCCGTTGCGCGTTCCGCTTCAAATGCGCTGCCGGCTGCCGCCAAAGCCGTTTGCCGCTCGGCTAAGCTTTGACCTTTCTGCTCCAATGCGCTCTGCCGTGCATCCAAATCGGCCTCTTGCTGAGCGAGCGCCGCCTTTTCGTCATCCAAGGCCGCCTGCAAGCCTGTCAATTCAGCAAGGCCCGCTTCCCGATCGGGGCTATCGGCAGGTTCCGCCTCCAGCAGCAGCTGTTGGGCAGCGATGGCCGCCTGCCGTTCACTGAATTCCGCCTCTTTTGCTGCTTTTTCCATTTGAAAGGCGGTCAATTCCGCAGTAAAGGCGGCCATTTCGGTTTGAAAGGTTGCACCGTCCCCTTCCAGAGCGCTCTGTTGCAGCTGCAGCTCATCGCCCTTGGCAAGGAGCGCTGCGGCTCTTTCTGCCAACGCTTTGCCTTGTTCTTCCAGCAAGGCTTGTCCGGCCTCCAACTCAGCCTGTCCAGCCAGCAGTTCTTCTGCCAAAGCGGCGATTTCATTGCCTGCTTGCGTATCGGGGACATTTGCCAAAAACGCTTCGATCGAAGCATCTCCGCCCATTTGTCCTTGGATGGCGGCCTTTTGGGTTTCCCAATCCGCTTTGGCATCGTCATAAGCTTGCTTATTCGCGTTGTAGGTTGCCAAGCCATCTTCGTATTCCGCCTTGCCCGAATCGAGTTCCGCTTGACTGGCGTTCAGTGCGCTTTCCGCATCGGCCATTTTTGCTTCAAACAGCTTTTTATTGTCTGTGTATTCTTTCGTGCCGTCGTCCAGCTTTTTGCGGGCATCCAGCAATTCCTGTTCCGCCGCGGACAGCTTATCTTTCCCTTCCTGCAGTTTGTCCTCGGCCTCTTTTATTTTCTTTTGGCCTTCTGCGCGGATTTCGTTGATGCGTTCCATCGGGCGTCCATTCAGGGCCAATTCGGTTTTAGCCGACAAATCGGCGATCGTCTCATCATAGGCATCGGTATAGCCGATTTCGGCCTGCGCCTGTTTGAACGTCAGGTAGACTTCCGTGTAGACACCGCCGGACAGGTCGGCTTCAGCGACGACCGCGAAACCATCCAGGCTGCCTTTCCCGACAGTCGTGGAGCCGCGGGTGGCCCTTTCGATATAGATTGGAGAATGCACAAAGCCGACAACCGTATAAGCCTGATCCTTGATGGCGATGGTATTTTTGGCTTCTTCATCGGACAGTCCCTCCGTGGGCGCCGTCTTGAATGAAATTGTGTCGCCGATCTGATAGGTCTCCATCAAGTTCTGTTCGGCATCGAGCGCTATTTCCCCGCTCTGCTGCGGAAGCCTTCCGGAAACCAGCTCGTACTGGTTCACCTGGCCCTCCCTATCGCTGTAAGGAAGGAGCTTCACCAAAAAATCGCTCCCCGCCATTTCGATATCCAGCGTTTTCAAAGGATAGACGCTCGCTCCTTCCATGTTTGCGAGTATAGCGATGTCCTTGTCTTCCAGCCCATAGGTGGATAATACTTTTAAGTCATACAGATTTTTTTCAGCGTAATAGCGGTTGGCCGTGTCCAACATATCCGGTCCGGCCGCTTTGATGCCGGCAAAGAAGGCTACGCCCAGCGTTATGATGGCCAATAACGCCAGAAAACGGGCCGGGCTTTTCCCTATCTCTACCCAAATGTCTTTCCAAAGCGCCTTTTTCTTCATCCCGTCCGCCCCCTTACCATTCGATTTCCGTCACCGGTTTGGGGTGAGGATTCTCATGGACGGCGCGTACTTTCGCATTATTTATTTCGATGATGCGGTTTGCCATGGCGGCGATGGCTTGATTATGGGTGATCACGATGACGGTTGTGCCCGTATCGACGCAGGTGTCCTGCAACAATTTCAACACCTGTTTACCGGTCTCATAGTCAAGAGCGCCGGTTGGTTCATCGCAAAGGAGCAGCTTCGGCCGTTTCGCCAATGCCCTTGCAATGGCAACGCGTTGCTGTTCCCCGCCTGAAAGCTGAGCGGGGAAATTATCCATCCGTTCCGACAGCCCCACTTCCTGGAGCACCTCAGCGGCATCCCGGGCATGAGGCGATATTTGGGCAGCCAATTCCACGTTTTCTTTTGCCGTCAAATTCGGCACCAGATTATAGAATTGGAAAACGAAACCGACATCCCTTCTTCGGTAGGTCGTCAATGCTTTCGCGGTAAACAATCCGATATCTACGCCATCTATGACGATATGCCCTTCATCCGCATCATCCATGCCACCCAGTATGTTCAGGACCGTCGACTTGCCGGCTCCGCTGGGGCCCAGGATCACGACAAACTCGCCTTCATTGATGTCAAAGCTGATTTTATCATTTGCGGTGATTTTGGTTTCCCCCATTTGATAAAATTTGCTGACATTCTGCAAGGATATGTACGCCATCTCTTTCACATCTCTTCTTCTGAAATTTTATTTTTTCTTTACCAAAAAAACCGTCCAGAACCATACTTGCGTAAGTTTCTTAGACGGTTGCATTCTCCAGGCATTATGCGGTCATTCCACGATGTTATAGCTGATTTTATCCAGCGTCGGTTCTCTTTCGATCAAATAGCCGTGGGGATAGCCTACTACCAATCCCGCTACCGGGCTGAATCCTTCCGGAATCCCCAATTTCCCCTTAAGGCCTGGCGCAGCCAAGGTGCCGTTAAACATGATTCCCATCAGGAAACAGCTCCCCAAAAACTGCTCCGTCGCTTGCAGATGCATATTCTCCACAATCACGGCTGCGTTGGCGATATTGACCGGTTGATCGGCTTCCTTTGCCGATACCAGGAACAGAACCGGTGCATCGTATAAAGGATTTGCTTCCGGCTTGCCGGTTGCTTCAACTGCAGCTGCTTTTATCGCAGCTAACGCTTCGGCATTTTTGACGACAGTAATGTGCAGATTTTCGAATAATTTACGGCCGACAGGCGCAGCTTGGCCGGCCTTTAAAATAATTTCTATTTGCCCTTGCGAGAGTGTCGTTTTTTGAAACTTACGGGTTGATTGTCTTTCGTATAACGCTTTCATAAATTCCATCCTAAATACCTCATTTCTTAAATGGTAACGCTTGTCTAGAAACATTATACCTCATTTCGCCAAAAAAAAGAATGGGAACAGGATTTTACAAAAGCAAAAAGCTTTTGCCCACAAGCGGCGTGTTGCGGCACGCGCTTGTTTTTCCTGTTCCCACCCAAGGAGGGGGAGTAATGAACGTGCTTCAAAATACAGAACAGTGTCCCTTTTTGGAGCACGCTTGAAAAAGAAATTATTATCTTCAGCCATGGATAGAGTATAGCTTGGATTATTGAATTTAATAGGAAGAAAAAACGTTCTTTCTTGATTTTTTTGTGAAAAATCCGTGTTTTCCTTGCAGAAATACAATTTTCAAAGTGAACGCTTGATGAATAAAAAAAGAAAAGCTTCTCATGACCATTTCCAGACCCACTTATCTGTGATAAAGTAAGTGCAATAATAGAACGGAGTAAGATAAATCATGAAAAAACGCATAATCATCATAGGCGGCGGCGCAAGCGGGCTGATGGCAGCCTGCACTGCCGCAGAAACCGGCGCGGAAGTCATCCTTTTGGAACAGAATCCCAGCCTCGGCAAAAAACTTTTACTGACCGGCGGCGGACGCTGCAACGTCACCAACAACCGTCCCGAAGAAGAAATCATCCGGCATATACCCGGCAACGGCAAATTCCTGCACAGCACCTTCACGCAATTCAATCAATACGATATCATGACCTTCTTCATCCAGAGGGGCGTCGTCCTGAAAGAAGAAGATCACGGCCGCATGTTCCCCGTTACGGACAAGTCCCGGACGATACTGGATGCCTTCATCGAGGAACTGAAGAGAAACAACGTCATCGTCCGTACAAACATCAAGGTCGACAGACTGTTGATGGAAAATGGCTTCGTTACCGGCGTCCAGCTGGAAGACAGCGAAATCGTCCTGGCCGACCGCATCGTCCTGGCGACGGGTGGGAAAGCTTTGCCCCGCACCGGCTCCAAAGGAGATGGCTATAAATTTGCGAAAGCTGCTGGACATACCATCACGGAATTGTACCCGACCGAAGCGCCCATCACTTCCGATGCGGATTTCATCCGATCACAGGAATTAAAGGGCCTCTCTCTGCGTAACGTCGCCTTGAGCGTGAAGAACAAAAAAGGCAAGACGGTCGTTTCCCATCAAATGGATATGATTTTTACACATTTCGGCGTATCCGGCCCGGCCGCCCTTCGTTGCTCCATGTTCATCCACCAAACGAAGAAACGCGACAAGACGGAATCCATCACGATGGCGCTGGACGTCTTCCCCGAGCAGTCACTGGGGGCTGTGGAACAAAACCTGCAAAAATTGATCAAATCCCAGCCGGAAAAAAGCATCAAAAACGGCTGGAAGGACCTGATGCCGGAACGCTACCTGCTGTTTGGCTGCGAAAAGGCGGAAATCGATCCCCAGAAATCGCTGAAGGAACTGACGCCGAAGGAAATCAAGGCTTTCGCGGCTTTCTGTAAAAACTTTGAATTCCAGGTAAACGGAACCCATCCCTTGGATAAGGCTTTCGTTACCGGCGGAGGCGTCTCCACGAAGGAAATCAATCCTAAAACGATGGAGAGCAAGCTGACGCGCGGCTTGTACTTCTGCGGCGAGTTGATTGACTATAACGGCTACACCGGTGGCTACAACATCACCGGCGCCTTCGTGACCGGGCATGCAGCCGGCCACCACGCCGCTACCGATGAATACCAAGAGGCCTGATTGTACTGAATAAACGATTGACATTATACCTAACGAAAAAGAGGCTGGACAGACAAAGTCCAAGCCTCTTTCCTATTCCCTGACAATTAATCGTAAACGGGATTCATCGCACGCTGTATAAACGTGTTCCAAAAAGCAGACCCGACGTCACTTCACGAATAATGCTCAGATGGTCTGCAACCATCCTCCGCTTCTTCGCTCCAGTGATTCGGGTCTGAACGCTTTTTGTCTCACTCTTCTTCTATCTTGCGGTTTTTTTGATGACGAACACCTTCAGATAGTCGCTGGTCCTGCTGCCTGCCGGCACGGCAAAATCGGCCGGTAAATGGAAGGTTCCCAAAATCCGATAGCCAGAATTGCTGTTCTGGAAAGCTTGCGCAATGTCTTGTTTAAAGTTCTTTTCCTTATAGTTCGAGGCATTCGATGAGACAATCAACAGTCCATCCGTCTTCGTTATTTGAATCAGTTCTTCCAACAATTGCGTGTAGTCCTTCGTCACCGAGAAGGTGCGTTTCTTCGTCCGCGCAAAACTTGGCGGATCGATGATGGTTACATCGAATTGCAGCTCTTTCCGGATAGCGAAACGGATATAGTCAAAGACATCCATCACATAGATTTTATGCTGTTCCGGATCCAGATTGTTCACTTCGAACTGTTCTTTCGTCCGTTCCATCGAGCGGTTTGCGACATCCACACTGGTCGTCTGCACCGCTCCGCCCATCGCTGCCGCAACGGAAAAGGCTCCGGTGTAGCTGAACGTATTCAGCACGGTTTTCCCTGCGGCATAATGTTCCGTCAACGCTGCCCGGACTTCGCGTTGGTCCAAGAAAATACCGGTCATCAGGCCATCATTCAGATAGGTGGCATAGCTGATGCCGTTTTCCTTGACGACCAATGGTTCCGGCGCTTCTTTTCCAGAGACGAAACGGCTGATCACGTTATCGTTGCGCTTGTAACGGAATTTTTCGTAAATCCCTTTTATTTCCGGAAAGGCAGCCTGTAAGGCATCCGCTATTGGCGCTTTGTAACGGAAGATCCCTTCGCTGTACCAAGAGATAACCGCGAAGCCGTCATAGAAATCGACGGTCACGCCGGGGATTCCGTCCCCTTCCGCATTGAACAAGCGGTAAGCGGTCGTTTCGGAATCATTTTGAAAAGATTGGCGATTGTGCTTTGCCGTTTCAAATTTCTTTTTGAAAAAAACATAGTTGAAAGTATCGCTGCTGTCCTGTGAGAATACCCAGCCGACGCCCTTGTTTTGTTTTGCCAAATAGGCTTTTGCGACAAATTCCTGTTTAGGGGTAACCAGGTCAACGACTTCCCCCTCCTCAAAGAACAGGTCTGATTGGAAGTCTTCCGCTTGCAGCAAAGGGTTTCCGCCCTTTATTTTCTTCATTGAAAGCTGTGTAATTGTTTTTCTGCTCATCGTTTTTTCTTCCTTTAATTAAGTTATTTTTTGTCTGTTCCTGAATCTTTCCATCAGCAGCAATAGCCCATAGCCGATTGCTGTCCCCCATGTATTGAAAAGGACATCATCGATATGCGTCACGCCCGTCTGAAAAATCAGCTGCAAAAATTCGATGGCGCAAGAGAATGCGAACCCCATCCATACAGTTTTGTAAAAGGAGCATCTTTCCTTCAGCAAATATTTCCCGAAAAATCCCAACGGCATGAACCAGAATACATTCCCCAAGGAATTGTAGTATGCTGAAAAACCGGAATCTCCGTAAAAAAGCTTGATCGTATCCACCAACGGGACCAAATGAACCGCAGTCCAATCTATCTTATGGTATTCCACCGTGAAGAAGGTTTCTTCGTTGCGGAACACGGTCAATTGGAGCAGCAATACGATATATATGAACAAGAGATGTAAAATGCCTTCCCTGGAAAAAGAAAAGGATTTCCCTGTTTTTCTCTTCTGTATCAGGAGGTAACATGCCCTGTAGGCGAACCAAATCAGATAATACAAAATTGTTTTATCCACACTGGTAAAAATCAATCGAATAAGTGGAAAATGATTGATGGACAGTTCAAATGAAGCCGCCACATAATCATAAAGACCTTGTAAGAAAATCATAGCATTCGCACACCTTTTATTCATATTAATGAAGACAATCCTATTGAAAGACCCATTTTCTCGAAAAAAGCAAAAAAAAGCAACCGTTCTTCATCAAAAATTAGGAAATTCTTTACTTTGCTTCGATTGACTTCGGATATTATTGGTACTATAATAACATCGACTCACTTTACAAGAAATTCACAATGATAACGCACTATCTTAAAAAAGCATACATGAACTGCATATGTTCTTTACATATATGTTTGTAAAATGTCCCTAGGAGGTCTATTTTTTTGAAACAAAAAATTTCTGAATATTTGAATTCACGTTTTGGATTCTTTCTTTTCGCAGTCGTCCTGTTTTGGCTAAAAACCTATCTCGCTTACCATACGGCATTCTCGTTGGGTGTGGATGGTTGGTTCCAGCAGCTGATTCTATTAATCAATCCGATTGCGACCACCCTATTGATATTGGGACTGTCCCTTTTCGTTAAGGATCCCAAAAAGGGTTATACCGCTCTGATTGTCCTGTATATTTTCAATTCGATCCTGTTATTCGCGAACATCACCTATTACCGGGAGTTCACCGATTTCTTGACCATCAAAACGATTTTCGGTTCTGCTAATGCAACAAAGAACCTGGGATCGGGCGTCATCGCGATGCTTGAACCGATGGATATCCTCTATTGGATCGATGCTTTCATTCTGATCTATGTCTATAAAAAGAAGGTCAGTAAGCGTCTGGATACCCGCGTCTTCAAAAAAAGATGGGCCTTCGTGACACTTGGTGCAGCTATCCTTGTTTTTATCGCTAACCTTAGCTTGGCTGAAATCAGCCGCCCGCAATTGTTGACCAGAACCTTTGACCGCAACTACATTGTAAAATATTTGGGCATAAACGTCTATACAGTCTACGATGGCATCAAAACCGCCCAAGCGAACCAAGTGCGTGCCAGTGCCGACAGTTCCGATATGTCTGCTGTCTTGGATTACTTGGGTACGCATTACGCCGAACCGAATGAAACCTATTTTGGCCAAGCGAAAGGTAAAAACGTCGTCTATCTCCATCTGGAAAGTATGCAACAGTTTCTGATTGACATGAAGCTGCCGGATTCTACCGGCGTGATGAGTGAAGTGACGCCCTTCCTGAACAGCCTGTACCACAGCAATGATTCTTATAGCTTCAGCAATGCTTTCCACCAAACCGGTCAAGGAAAAACCAGTGACGCTGAATTGATGATGGATAATTCCTTATTCGGATTGCCTCAGGGATCAGCCTTCACCCAAATTGGCGGAGACAATACATTCCAATCAGCTCCTGCCATCTTGGGCGAGACAGGTAATTACACTTCTGCCGTTTTCCACGGTAACGTTGGTTCATTCTGGAATCGCGATAATGTGTATAAATCTTTCGGCTATGACTATTTCTTCGATGCGAACAGCAGCTACACGCTGACCGACGAGAACTCAGTGGAATATGGTTTGAAAGACAAATTATTCTTCAAAGATTCGGCCCAATACTTGGAACAATTGCCGCAGCCATTCTATGCGAAATTCATCACCGTTTCCAACCACTTCCCGTTTCCTAAGGATGAGATGAACAATACTTTCTCACTGGACACAGGCGACGAAACGATTGACGGCTATTTCAACACTGTCCACTATGCGGACGCTGCATTGGCTGAATTCTTCCAATATATGAAGGATGCCGGTCTTTATGACAATACCATCTTCGTTTTGTATGGCGATCATTTCGGTATTTCAAGCTCCCGCAATAAGACATTGGCGCCGCTTATCGGTAAAAATGCCGATACTTGGAATCAATACGATGATGCTATGATGCAAAGAATACCGCTCATCATCTATGATCCAGGATCCGGCACTGGTAAAATCAGCGACGTATACGGTGGTCAAATCGATGTCTTGCCGACAGTGCTGCATCTATTGGGTGTCGATACAGCTTCCTATGTGCAGCTTGGTCAAGATTTATTGTCCAAAAACCATGAGGAACTCGTCGCATTCCGTAATGGGACGATCGTTACCGATAAATACACCATTTTAGGTAATAACGTCTATAGCACGGAATCCGGCAACCTTATTTATCAGACACCGGAAGTGACTGAAGCAGTCGCAGCTATCCGCAGCAAGGCCGAAACGCAGCTTGCCATGTCAGATCATATCATCAACGGCGATCTGCTCCGCTTCTACACACCGGATGGCTTTGTACCGGTAGACAAGAGCGAATACAGTTATCTCAATTCCCCTGCTCAACTGCAGCAGGACGTCGCAGCGCTTGGCGATTTGAACACATCCCTCTATTACAAAAACAACGGCGTTTCCTCTGTCCCTCTGTACAAGACGAACGCACCTGAATTACCGGCCAATCAGGCAGCCGCTGGAGCGGCTGCAAGCGTTACTGCAGAACCGGCCCAAACGGAAACAACCGAATAAAACCGCCAAAAAGGCAGCCAGGAATAACATCCTGACTGCCTTTTTGGTTTAACCCTCGGTTGCGTTCATTTTTTCCAGATAGGCTTTCTTAGGGAATTTGATCGTGAAAGTTGTTCCCGCACCGGGCGTACTCTCCACATCGATCATGCCTTTATGGTTCAGCACCAAGGAGTGGACGACGGCCAAGCCGATGCCGGACTCCCCGAATTTTGTGTTCTTACGCGAAACATCCACTTTATAAAATCTTTCCCAAATGCTCGTGATATCCTTCTTTTCGATTCCGATTCCGGTGTCTTTGACCGTGATGACTTGGTAGTTCTCTTCGGCGGAAACGGCCAAATAAATATCTCCATTCGCAGTGAATTGAATGGCGTTCTGCGTTAGATTCACCAGAATCTGTATGAAACGGTCATAATCCGCATAAATTTTCATGTCGGCGCCTGCGTCGACATGAATCTGGTTGCCTTTTGCCTTTGCCTTCTCCTGAAGCTGATCCGCCACATTTTCCAATGCCTCTTTTGCCGAAAATTCCTGTTTCACCAATACGATTTGATTGGATCGTATTTTTTCATAATCGAGATTCTCATTCACCAAGCGGATCAAGCGTTTGGCTTCTTTTTGCATCAATTCCATGCTGCGGTTCCGACTTTTTTCCGGAATCATATCATGTTGCAGCCCTTCCAGTATGCCGTTTATCGTGGTGAGCGGGGTCCGCATCTCATGCGCCACATCCATCATGAATTGCCGGCGCACATTTTCTTGCCGTTGGATTTCTTCGTTGGATGCTTTCAATGATACAGCCATCTGATTAAAGTCTTCGGACAGTTCATCGAATTCGTCTTTATGATGGTTCTCCAAAGAGATGTCAAAATTGCCTGCAGCAATCTCACGGGTCGCTTTGCGCATCCGGTTGATGCGCCGGGTCAGATAGTTGGCAAAAGCTAAACTGAGGGCAATCGCCAGTCCGGTCGAAATAAACACAGCAATCCATAAATTTTTATGGATTTCGTTGATTTTACTCTGAATGCCGCTGACTGGTGACCCCACGGCGATGAATCCGGTGAATTCCGCAGTATCTTTATTGAATAAGGGCAGATAGACCGTCACAAAGGAGACATCTTCATTCATAAATCCTTTGTCCCTATGCGTCAAAGAAATCCGGTTCCCTTTTTCCAAAAGAGCGAAGTCTTTTGCACTGATGCCGCTGGAATACTTGTTGTCCGCCTTGGGATAGAGCATCTCGTCTTTGGCATTGAAGATCGCAAAAGAAACGTCCTGATTCGTTACCAGTTCTGCTCCGCGTTCCAGCTCCTGGATCGTCATGTTCTGTTTGATGACGGACTCGGCATAGCCGAACAATTGCTCTTCTTTTTCATTATATACGTTTGTCGTTATGTACTGGACAAAAATGATGCCCATCGTTCCGACCGTAATCAGGATGATCGCAAAAAATGCCAAAATTTGTTGGTAGACATACCTCATTTATCTTCCACTCCGCTGTCGTCGAACTTATAGCCCACACCCCATACCGTCTGAATGACTTGTGGTCCGACCGCTTCGATTTTTTGTCTAAGTTTTTTGATGTGCGCATCGATGGTCCGTTCATCACCGAAATAAGGGTCTTCCCAGATGCGCGTCAACAGATGTTCCCGGGAAAATACTTGTTTCGGGTGTTGCGCCAACAAGGCAAACAGCTCAAATTCTTTCGGGGTCAAGCTTTCGATCTGCTGGCCGTCCAGATAGGCCTCTCGGGTCATCGTGCTTATTTTGACATGTTCCGTCACGACGTCAAAATCCTCTTCAGCAACCTTTTGGGTATGGTCCACTTTCGAGCGGCGATACAGTGCCTTGATTCGTGCCATCAACGTCAACGGACTGAACGGCTTGGTCACATATTCATCTGCACCGATTTCCAGACCGATGACCTGGTCGCTCTCGGAATCGCGTGCCGTCAGCATGATGATGGGGACGATCTGCGATTGCTTCCTGATTTCACGGCAAACCTGCATGCCATCCATACTCGGGAGGTTCAGATCCAGTATGATCATATCCCATTTCGTATTGTTCTCGGTGAAGGCATCCAAGCCCTCTTTCCCGTCATATTTGAAGTTTGCGTGCCATTCCTCTTTTTCAAAAAACATCGCCATCATTTCGCAGACCGCTTCGTTGTCCTCTATCATCAGAACTTCCATTTTTTACGCCCCTTTTCGCTTCTTCCCTCTATTATATCTTTTTTCCGAAAGTATTAGAATCATCATGTACAGAGTACCATAGACCTATGAAAAAAATGTGAATAAACAGCGAAAATACGAATTTCCAAAAGAAAAAAAGGAATATCCCCTTGCTGCCATTGCAAAAAAATAAACCATACGGCCACACCAAGCGCGGTTCCATATGGTTTATTCCCATTGCCGATGAACAGATAAGATCTGATCCATGTTCTTGTTCTGCACCAGCCAGAGGGGAAGCTAGACGGCTTCCTGTTCTTTCTTCGATTCGACGAAATAGAGATCTTCTACGACCAATTCTACCACATAGACGTGCTGTTCCTGTTTATTGATGTAGGAACGGGAAACCAAATGCCCATTGACGCCGATCTGGTTGCCTTTTGCACAATACTGGTCCACCAATGTTGCCGTGGCCCCCCAAAAGACTACCGGGATGAAGTCGGCCTGCTGCCCTTCCTCCGCCTTATGGATTCTTTGCACAGCCAAGGTATTGTTGCAGACCAGCTTATCCCCGTTGACTTGCTGTACTTGTATCGGTCTTACCAATCTTCCAATCAATGATACCTGATTCAATACGATCCCTCCTTTATTCTTACTGTCTATAATATACGCAGAAGGCGAAATTCCCCTTTTTCCAATTCGAGGAAAGACAAAAAAACTGAGGGCAAGCCGGAATGGTGTGCCTCCCGTCAATAGGACAGTAAAATATTTAAACAGTTTTACAGACTGCTCCCCGTAATGTGGGGCAGTTTTTTGCGTATATAAACCTGCCGCGCTTACGCTTGGCTGCCCACACGTTTTATGAGCGAAGCACAAAACGCTTCACTCACAAAACGTGAGGGTTCATTAGGCTGCCTCGAAATAGTGGTCATGAAACTCCATTGGAGTCATGATATGCAACTTTCTTTGAATGCGTCTATTATTGTAGTATTCCATATAATTGTGAATCATATTAATCAAAGAAGAACGACTCGTAAATTTACGACGGTAATATTTTTCACGCTTAATGAGCGCCCAAAACCCTTCCATAGGGCCATTATCAATACAACGAGCGACACGGGACATGCTTTGTATCATACCCGCCTCTCTCAAACGCGCACAGAATTGCTTGCTTGTATATTGAAATCCGCGATCACTGTGAAACAACGGATGAGCATCCGGTTCATTTTGTATGGCCGCATCAAAAGTCTGGAGGACTACCGGCATATCGTTTCGATCACTAATTATGTAGGCGACAATTCGACGGTCATAAAGATCCAAAATGGCACTCAAATATACTTTCTTAATTTCCGGTCCTTCGTAATACTTGAATTCGGTCACATCGGTCAACCATTTTTCATTTGGTGCATCTGCACGAAAGTTCCGGTTGAGGTGATTTTCGGCGATATGATACGGATTTTGTGCACCTTTGGTGATGCTATTTGCACGATGCTTGATTCGGGATTGGATTTGTTGGCTACGACAGATCCGAA
>NZ_FOTD01000027.1 GCF_900114465.1 Trichococcus palustris
ATTTTAACGCGGTTTTCTCATTTGTTTTAACACTTTGTATCATGGATACGACATTATCAGTAGCCTCAATCACGAGTGACAGGTTGTTTACCATTTTATGCCTCTTGTACAACAAGTAAGCACACTGTGGGTGTGACGCTATTGTACAGGAGATATTTCTTTTTGTATTTTCCACAAAAAAGAGGCTGGGATAAAAGTCCTAGCCTCGTTCGCATTTCCTAACAATTAATCGTAAACGTGTTCCAAAAAGCAGACCTGAAGTCACTTCACGAATAATGCTCAGACGGTCTGCGACCATCCTCCGCTTATTCGCTCCAGTGATTCGGGTCTAAATGCTTTTTGTCTCACTCTCCATTTATTATAGAACCAAGCTTTTCGGCTATTACAAATATTTTTTTACATTCAATCCGACTACGCGTTGACAATGCGTGTGCCGGCAAAACCTGACAGCGCTTCTGCTGCTTGATCCAAAGAACAGATGATAGATTTTTTACCCTGCGCGGCAAAATCAATGGCAGCTTCCATTTTTGGTCCCATGCTTCCATCTGCGAATTGTCCCTCATCCAAGTAACCTCTCGCCTTTTCAATGGAAATTTCTTCCAATTTTTCCTGGTTCGGTTTCCCGTAATTGATGTAGACATTGCTTACATCCGTCAACATCATGAATACGTCAGCGTCCAATTGTTCCGCCAGCTTTTTGCCGGTACGGTCTTTATCGATTACCGCTTCAACACCTGAAATTTGACCGAGCTTGTTCCGCATAACTGGAATGCCGCCGCCACCGCCGGCAATGACGATTGTATTTTGTTTAAGCAGTTTCAGTATGGAGTCTACACCGTGAATCTTCATAGGTTGCGGAGAAGGAACCGCCCTGCGATACCCTCTGCCCGCATCTTCCATCATGGTCCATTTTTTTTCTGCAGATAATATTTCCGCTTCTTCTTTTGAATAAAAGACACCGATCGGCTTCGTCGGATTTCCAAAAGCGGGGTCATCCGATGACACCTCCGTCTGAGTCAACAAAGTAAGCACACTGCTTGTCAATTCTTCTTGATGCAGTGCATTTTTTAGCGATTGCTCCATCATATACCCTATGAAACCTTGCGATTCTGCACTACAGACATCCAAAG
Organism: Trichococcus palustris; assembly: GCF_900114465.1. Classification (GTDB taxonomy): domain Bacteria; phylum Bacillota; class Bacilli; order Lactobacillales; family Aerococcaceae; genus Trichococcus; species Trichococcus palustris. The sequence continues at coordinate 1,131 of NZ_FOTD01000027.1, forward strand.
GCATTTGGGGCACCACATCTTTAGCTTCTTCATTTTGGCGCAAGATATTGCCTACCTGCGGACCATTTCCATGGGTGACCACAATCTCATAATCCAGTTTTTCTATTTTCGCAATCAGTTCAGCACTCAATTTAACATTGTGCAACTGATTCTCATATGTCGCTTCTTGGTTCGGTCGCAAAATCGCATTACCGCCCAAAGCGATGACCACTCTTTTAGCCATAATCTTCCTCCTTTAAATCTCATCCAATATTAGCGTTGCTGCAAATCCTGTCAGCATATCCAGGCCTGAAGTATGTCCTATTTCTGTGATGTTCATAATCTTCTTCTCGATCGTTTCGATACCGCTTCTGGTACACAAAGCCTGCAGCAAGTCCTTTATCGGTTCGTTAAACCGGCCTTGAAGAGCGCATCTTAAATAGTGCTCACTGACGGTAGTAGTGGCCTTCACATCTCCTGAAAGGATCTGTAGCATATTCTCCGCAAACGCCTTCGGCAATCGCGACAGGAAAAGATTCGCCGCCATGGCTCCAATCAGCATATCGTCCCCGGAAGGAGTCAGTCCCTTCCCTCTGCCAACGAGGAACCGCAACGCCTTCATTTGTTCATCGGCGCTGCCGTTAAAGAGCATGCCGAAAGCTTTAAATTCCCTATATGTATCAAAAATGGACTTATTCCCTATTTCGGAAAAAAGAAAATCAAATCCATTTCTTTTTTCTATTGTCATGAGAACCTGCAGAAAGCATGTTAGGCTTCCTTTATCCAGAATCTGCCCGCCAACTAATCGCGATTGATAAACCGGGCTTCCGGTTACAAATATAGTTGTATCACCCAACCGCAGATGCCCATCACTGATTTTGACGGATTGGTTGATTCCCACTGAAGCAATCAGTCTATTCAGGGAATTTTCCGCAAGATAAATGGCATGAGGCATCTTCGGATAAGCGACGCTTGTAATCAGGATTAGCTGATTCTGCTCATTATTTTGAATGTTCAAACTTCTTTGAAAAATGCTTTGGACGAACCAAGTGGTTGTTCCCTGCAAGATGCCGATCACTGACTCATCGCTGTACGCTGCGTTGACAAACACTTGGCTCCATCCCCTCCGTTTACTTTTTTTATTCTTGGAAACCTAATTTTTTGGCGTATGCCAAAACGGCTTTCTCAAAACATTCGATCGGCGGATGCACCGTTCCAGCACCGATTTGTCCCAATCCTGCTTTTTTATTCGCAATCCCCGTATTGATGACTGGTGTAATCCCCGTCTCGACGACTTTTCTGGCGTCTATGCCAAGGCAAATCCCTTGGAAGTCCCAGGTTGGTACCGGGAAATTAGGATTTTGATCGATGCAGATTTCACGCATCTCATTGCTTGTCTGAAGAGCGTCATGGAAACCACCGCTTCCGACAAAGCGTGTAACAGCCGGCGCCGCAATCATAGCCATACCGCCTACACCAAAGGTTTCCGTGATGGCGCTGTCTCCCATATCAGGAGCAGCGTCAGCTTCGCTGAAACCCGAGAAATAAAGGCCTTGAGGCGTATTTACCGGACCAGTGAACCATTCATCGCCCATTCCAGCAATACGGATTCCGAATTCATATCCATTCCTGCACATAGCCGTAACGATTGTTCCTTCTTGGATCGTTCTTGCGCCATCCAGCACCGCTTTTGCAGCCGCCATCATGATGTTCAAGAAGAATTGATCGGTATCGGCCAAGAATTGCATGACTTCTTCTTTTTCTTGCTGATCCATATCCAAACGCACAAGGATCGGCGCGATTTCTTTCAAAAACGCCAAGGATGCAGCGATATTTCTTTGGTGGAATTCATCCCCCATCGAAATGGCTTTCGCAACCAATACATTCACATTCAATCCGCCTTCTTTTGTTTTCAAAACCTTGCTCAATGTTGGCCCCAGTACATCGCGCATCCAACGTAAACGAGTAACCACCTCTTCAGAGTAGGCTCCGAACCGCAATACTGCTCCGATTCCTTCGTTCATTGTACAATAAGCCTTGTTCCCGTCCGTTCTGTTCTCTACGATCAGCACAGCCATATTTGCTGAAGTGATGCCTCCCATAGGGCCCACTGCATCCACATGATGACAAGGAATCAGTTTCACTTCTCCTGATTCCAATAATTTGCGCGCATCCTCTTCGTTATCAGCCCATTCTTCGAATAAGACCGCCCCCACGCAAGCCCCTTGGATGGGATCTACCATTTGTTCATACGTGATTGGTGGTCCGGCATGCAGCAATACCTTTCCTTCATTTAACTCTTTAATAACCGATTTAGCTGGTACGACATCCAATAAGAAAGGTGATCCAGCGACAATTTTAGCCGCTACAGCTAGATTGGCTTCATCAATTGTTTGATAATTCATTGTTGTTTCTCCTCTCTTATTTCGTTTCTTGTTTAGCATCATAATTTTTCAAGAAATATAATGCTTTTTGCAGGACAATATTTCCGCCTGCCATCGGACGCCAATCGAATTGAGTGACTTTTCCGCCTGTTTCACGGATTGTTTCAGCGAAACTTTTCAAACCGATGTTCAAAAATTCTTTCGTATGCAGCATATCCAACATAGCTTGCGAGGGTGACAATTCTTCCATGAATACTGGCGCATCAATTTCCTTGATTTGTTTCGCAACATCTGTGATGGTAATCCCTAAAATCGCTAAAGCTGCACGTACCGCTTGATTATTGCTCATTTTAACGATCACGCCGGCATCCTCTAAGATTTGGCGTTGTGCATTGATATCTTGAGGATCAACATCCGTTCCGACGATTGTGCCGACAAATACCAATTCCCTTCCAGCTGCAGATGCTTTTTCTTTCGCCTCTTTGATGGCAGGCGCTAATTCGCTCGCCATGTCGGCATGGGAACCGTAGCCCAATACAATATCCAATAAAACGATAGCTGTTTCCGGGTCGTCCGAAGCCGCCTTGATCATTTCGATGCGTTTGCCAGGATCGATCATCGGATGTGGTCTGCCTTGGGTATAGATATCATCGCCCAGATCAAGGACCTCATAGCCTTCATTCTTCAGGATATAGCCCTCTTTTTTATCTGCGTCACCGCTTAACTGTAAGCCTTCCTTGATCAGCATCGCCGCTTCATTGGCCAGCGTTCCGCCGGAATAGAATCCTTTGATGTATTTTTGATTTTCAGAAAATTTCACAGTCGGGATTTCAATTTCTTCTTGTTCGTTGGTGATGGTTTCCTTGTTCAGGAGCTTAACGGCTATTTTTGCGGTTTCTTCCAAAGTATAGGCATGATAAAGGTTGTTTTCGTGATATTCAGGTTTCTCGCCCAAGAAAATGGTCACGACCGGTTTGGATCCCTTTCTCAAAAGGGCCAGTACTTTTTCCTTTACTACAGGAGCAGGTGGTTTTGAGATGACGACGATGACATCTGTGTTCGGATCTTTCTCTAGAGTCACGATGCCATCCATCAAGGTGATGCCTCCGATAGCTTCCTTCAGGTCACGGCCGCCAGTACCGATTGCGTTGGTAACCCCTCCACCGAGCTTATGGATAATGGTTGATACCTCTTGGATACCTGTCCCCGAAGCCCCGACAATGCCTATTTTCCCTGTCCGGACAACATTTGTGAAAGCCAATGGAATGCCATTGATGATTCCGGTCCCACAGTCTGGTCCCATCAGCAATAAGCCTTTTTCATGCGCTTTTTGTTTCAAGCGTTTTTCATCTTCTATTGCTATATTGTCACTGAAGCAAAAAACGTGTTTTCCTTCATCAAGCGCCCGTTCGATTTCTAACGCTGCATGTGTGCCCGGAATGGAAATCAAAGCGACAGATGCATCTTTTCCCAAAGCCAAAGCTTTGTCCCAAGTGCGGGCGGATTCTTCAGCATCTCCCCCGCCGGTTCCTTTGGCTTGTTCCGCCAAGAAGACATCGATTTCTTTCATGACATTATCGATAACATCTTCATCAGCTATGTCCAAAACGACAGCCATGTCGTTGGAAGTGGCTTTTTCAAGTTCTGGAGTGTATAATCCGCCTGTTTTAAAGATATCTTTGTTTGCAGGAGTACCCATCATGATGGAGACATTGTTCACTCCTTCGACGGTGTTGATTTTATTGGTCAATAGCATCAACACGATAGAATCTTGGTAACTATTGGATTTGATGATTGTGTGTAACATTTGTAGCCTCTCTTTCTTGAGCCTTCTGTTGGCTCTCTTATCGTTACGGAAAACAATGCTTGCCGTTTATTCTGCGAATGCACCTTTTCCGCCATATTGGTCAAAATGAATGGTTTCGCTATTCAGATATTCATAGATATTCTTCTCAACCGGAATACCTTCTGCTTGGTATTTTTCATAATTGAGCTGGTTGATTTCACCAGGATAAAAAACCTGCTTGAATCCGTTAGCCGGCTTCACTTGATGCAATTCAGCCACGGTCGTTTCGATTCTCTCTTTAAAAAGATCGAGATCCGTAAATCGTTTCGGATCGATAAGGATATATAATTGCCCCAAATTACGGCCTTCTGTTATTTTGTCGTACATGGAGCTGACATGTTTACCGAACGGCAGTCCCAACAGGATGCCGGATAAAATATCCACCATCATCATGAGACCATAGCCTTTCGGCCCGGCAATCGGCAGTAAAGCATGCACATCATGCGGATCGGTTGTCGCATTTCCATTCTCATCGACAGCCCAAGTATTCGGAATCGCTTGGTTTTTTGAACGGGCATCCAGAATTTTTCCCCATGCCTGGACCGTTGTAGCCATGTCGAAGACAACCGGGGCTCCCTCTTTGCGTGGTGCTGCAAAAGCGATCGGGTTGGTGCCGTAATAGATATCAGCTCCCCCAAAAGGTACGACCATCGGATCGGATTGGCACATCGCGATACCTATCAGATCCTGTTCGGCCGCCTGTTTAACGTAATAGGATAAAGCTCCGCTATGGCTCATCTGTGAAACGCCAACGACCGCTATACCCGATTCCTTCGCCATCTGAATCGCTTCCTGCAGTCCCAGATTTGCTACATATTGTCCCATACCGTTATCGGCGTGAAAGATCCCTGTACTGGCACCGGTTTTTTCAAACCTTACCTCCGGATCCAAGGTCACGCCGCCCTTGGCTATCTGTTCTGCATAATAATCAACGCGTACCGCACCATGTGAATGGATGCCGCAAGAATCCGCAAATACAAGATGCTTCGCCGCTTCATTTGCTTGTTCAGTGTGCAATCCGGCATGCTCTAATTTTGTTTGGATCAGCTGTTGAAGTTCAGCAGGCATTACTTTGACTATTTCAGCAGGCATCACGCTGATTGTCTCTGCCTCTTTCATTTAATCACTCCCTTATCGTCAGATTTTTGGATCTCGGTTGCAGTCTTTCGAATAAACATAGCTCAATGCTTCATCCTTACCCACGGCATAGGCGGCTTGCGGAACATAAGCCCCCATGAAAATATAGTCGCCTTTCTCCACGGGCATCCATTCATTGTCCAGATTATACATGCCCTGCCCTGAAAGGATATAGGCACCATGTTCCTGTACATGCGTTTCCACATAGCCATGGCTGGCGCCAGGTTTAAACGATAGGATATGGAAATTCATATCGAAGCCAAGATCTGTCGGAAGCAAATCCCAAAGCAGGACATTGGACATCCCTTCGTATTCAATCGCTGTCAAATCGTTGACATTCCCGATGACTTTGCGCGCTTCAAAACCTTCCAATGGCTCATAACGCTTTTTGTAAAGGAAAATTTCCGTGTTTTCCGCTTGCATGTTTTCCAAATACATCAATGTACCGGCCGGGAGATAGGCGTAGCCACCTGTTTTTAATTCATGGGATTCCGTGCCATCGCTGACTTTCAGCTTTCCATCGATCACATAGACGAATGTTTCCACGCCCTCGCCGCCGAAGCCGCGTTCGTTCTTGCCGTCCTTCAGCATTGTGATGATGTAATCGACGAAGGTTGCCCCTAATTTCGGTGAAGCCAAGATGGTAAGCTCGCAATTTTCGAAACCCGGCACAACATTTTTTACGAGCCCGTCGTGGGGGAGCAGTGCGTAATTATGTCTTTTGATGACGGATCTTGATCCCAGTAACCCATCCCTATACCCTGTATTATTGTTTTTATATCCCATTTTCCTGACCTCTCTGTCCTTATAGTGTTTGCCTATTTGTAAGCCAATTCGTAAAGAGCCGCTGCCATCGTCTTGACGCCTTCCACCAGATCCTCCAATTTCGTAGCTTCAGCCGGATTGTGGCTGATGCCGCCGATGCTTGGCACAAAGATCATTGCGGTTGGATAGTGCGGTGCGATGATTTGGGAATCGTGTCCAGCACCGCTGTGCATGATCCGATATTTCATGTTTTCCTTTTTGGCAGCCTCTTCGATGACTTTGACGATGCTCTCATCCATAGGGACCGGCGCTTCATCCATCCACAGGTCGATGGATACTTCCATGCCCATTTCATCAGCTATTTCTTGGATGCGTTCCTCCAATTCCCCGGTAAAGCCATGCAGCAAGTTCCCATCGGTATGGCGGCAATCAATCGTGAACAGCACCTCTCCCGGAACGACGTTTACGGTATTCGGTTTCGGTTCCACCTTGCCGAAAGTCAAGACCAAAGGATCGCCGACTTTTTTCGCCTTTTCGATGCCTTCGCAGCAGATTCTGCTGAAAGCATAGACGGCATCCTTGCGGTAGCCCATCGGGGTTGTTCCCGCATGGTTGGCTTGCCCTTTCAAGATGACGGTATAACGTTTTTGTCCAGCGATGCTGTTCACTACGCCGATTTGAAGCCCTTCATTTTCCAATACATTTCCTTGCTCGATGTGCAGTTCCACGAATGCCTTGATGTCTTCGCGGCGTTTCTGTTCTCCTGCTTTAAAATCGAAGCCGCATTGGCGCATCGCATCGACAAATTTGATGCCGTTGAAATCCGCGATGTCGATGACATCTTCTTTTTTGGCTTCGTTCATGAAATTTTTGCTGCCCCAGAAGACTGTCGGAAATCTGCTGCCTTCTTCTTCGGCCATCGAAATGACTTCCAAAGAGCGAAGCGGTTGTCCATAAGTCTCCTTCAAATACCCCATTGCCAAATATGCGGCAATAATCCCGAATTGCCCGTCCAAATTGCCGCCGTTCACTACGGTATCGATATGCGAGCCGGACATAATTGTTTCATCGGGATACGTGGATCCTTCCAGCCTTCCGAATAAGTTGCCGATTTCATCAAAACGCGTTGTCATCCCGATTTCTTCCAATTTGGTTTTTACGGCGTTCTGGGCTTCCAGCCAGGAATCGGTATACAGGAGGCGAGTCATCCCTCCAGTAGGATCACTGCCAATACTTGATAGCCAATCAACATTCTCTTGAATCGTTTTAAACCAGTCCATTTTATCGTTTCCTCCCCTTGAATATCATAATCATATTGTAAGCGCTTCTTGACGCCATATCATTAACACATCCCACAAAAACCCATATATTTTTGTGCGTTTTGTACACAAGGCGGCCGTTCCCATTTTTCCCAGTTGTGATAGAGTGTAACTAACTATTGGAAAGGATTGATGATGAAAATGCCGCACAGCATTCATACCTATTACACCTATAAGGATACACCTCTTCAAGCTTCTTTTTATCCCGCTCAAAACAAACCGGGAGCCCTGACCGTCATTTATATCCATGGAGGCGGACTCGTCTACGGCCACCGCGACGATCTGCCGGCTGTCTATCGGGAGACTTTTACGAATGCCGGTTATAACCTGTTGACCATCGACTATCCATTGGCTCCGGAAACGAAGTTGCCCGAGATGTTTCGCTGCTTGACCTTAGCCGTCGAATGGTTTTTAAAAAACGCTGCAACGACGCTGCATTTACCGGCGAATGATTATGTCCTTTTCGGGAGATCCGCAGGTGCTTACCTCGCCTTCCTTTTGGCGAAGGACGATTTATCCCAGGGCCCCAGAGGACTGATCAGCTTCTATGGCTATTACGCATTGACCGAGCCTTCCTTTTCCAGACCAAGCGCCCACTACAATCAATTTCCGAAGGCGCCCGCTTCCTACCTGAAACAAATACCCGATAGCCACCCGCTTGCTGCCGGACCCATCGAAACAAGATTTCCGATTTACCTTTACGGCAGGCAGACCGGCAGCTGGCTTTCCCTCTTTCTGGAGGAGCCGATGGATGTGCAGCGTTACAGTTTATCGCAAGCGGAATTATTCGCGCTGCCGCCGGTATTTTTGACGGCGAGCGCAGCCGATCAGGATGTCCCCTACCTTGTTTCCCATTCGGCTGCCCAAAGCATCCCGAAAGCCGTCTTCCATCCCGTCCTGGGTTTGCCGCACGATTTCGACTCAGATCTGACCAATAATGCAGGAAAACGCATCTATCAATCAGTCATTCAATGGCTGGGCCGCTTGGGTTGAAAGAGGCTAGGACCCTCTTTTTTTATGATTAATTCCCGGTGAAGGCACTTTAGCCGGATATTTTTGAGGAAATCAGTTCGTAACACCCGGTGAAGCCTCGTTCACCGGCAATATGCCTTGAGAAGGAATTGGGATAGCCGCTGAGCCCTATTTCATCGGGTATTTTGGCTGAACTGCGGACTATCGGAATTCCCACCAAACAAATCCGGATAAGCGACAAAATTAGGGGCTGCCTCGAGGCAGCCCCTAATTTTTATGCATTCATTTTCATCAAGCGATGGCCTCATCGATCAGCAACAGAATGACGTCATTCACATTCGTGCCTGTCGGTCCTGTAAAAATCAAGTCCCCGCTGCTTTTCAGGGCTTGGTAGGAGTCGTTGTTTTCCAATAAACGCCGGGCATCCTGTTGCCCCATTTGGATGCGTCCAAGGCTGCCGCCATCCACCATTCCCCCTGCAGCATCAGTAGGGCCATCCGTTCCGTCTGATCCCACCGATGCAATCACGACGTTCGCAAGACCCTCAATCGGAAATGCCGCTGACAAAGCTAGTTCCTGATTACGTCCGCCCATCCCATCACCTTTGATGGTAACGACGGGTTCGCCACCTGCAATGATGGCGCAAGGAAGTGGGATATTCTCTTCCCCTGAAAGGATTCTTCTGGCAAGTTCGCCCATTTCCATCCCCACGCTGGATGCTTCCTCTTCTATGGAAGTTGAAAGCATTTTTGTATGGTATCCTAGCGCTTGCGCTTGCATTTCCGCTTCCTGACAGAGAATTTCGACGCTGCCGATGACGGTTGTCTTGACATTTTCTAATTCTTTTGGCGTTTCATCCTGAATCGCTATCATAGCTTTCTCAGGAAGGTCCAATCGGTATTTCGCTATAATCTGTCGGGTTTCCTCGGATGTAGAAGAATCGGGATACGCGGGCCCGGAAGCGATCGTATCAACACGGTTACCTACAACATCAGATAATATGATTGATTGGATAAAACGTGGAGAGCAAGTTGCTGCGAAACGGCCGCCCTTGACCTCCGAAAGATGCTTTCTGATGGTATTGATTTCGACAATGCTAGCTCCACTTTCCAAAAGCTGTTGATTGATGTCTTTCAAATCATCAAGCGTAAGACCCTTTCTCGGTTTCTCAAATAGAGCGGATCCGCCTCCGGAAAGTAAAAACACGATGTTCTCGTCTTCCGGAATACTCTGGACATAGCTCAAAATCTTATCCGTTCCATCCAAAGAATTTTGATCCGGTATCGGATGAGCTGCCTCAAGTATTTCCATTCCCGCTATTTCACCCAAAGAATGCCCATATTTCGTCAATACGACTCCTCCGACAAAAGCATCCCCCAAAGTGTCGATGGCTGCTTTGGCCATCCGCCATGCCGCTTTCCCGACCGCAATCACGTGGATTTTACCGTCGATTTTTTCTTGCTCTAAAGTTTTTCTGACGGCAGTGTCCGGCAAAACCGCCTGTATCGATTGATCTATGATATATCTTGCATCATCTCTGAGTTTCATAACCTGCTCCTTTTCCACCTGATTGGAGGTCATTTTTGATTACCCTACACTATTAATCGGATGACCATCAACGAAGGCTTCCAGATTATCTATTGCAATATTCAAAAGACGGCTTCTTGCTTCGATCGGCGCCCATGCGATATGAGGTGTAATCAAGCAGTTTTTAGCGCTGAATAGCGGATTATCTTCGGAAATCGGTTCCGTAGAAACAACGTCTACCGCTGCCCCATGCAGATTCCCCGCATTCAAGGCCTCCGCCAAATCTTTCTCCACAATCAACGGACCGCGTGAAGTATTGATCAAAATAGCACTGTTTTTCATCTTCTTCAATGAATTTTTATTGATGATCCCTTCCGTTTCAGGGAATAACGGACAGTGAAGGGTAACGACATCGGATCCAGCCAGCAATTCGTCCAATTCAACAAGCTGGATATGTTCATTTTGCAAGTTTTTGTCCGCATATTTATCGTAAGCAAGCACCTCCATGCCGAATGAGATCGCAATGTTGGCCACCGTTTGACCGATTCTTCCGAAACCGATGATCCCCATCGTTTTGCCGGCCAATTCGATCAGAGGGTAATCCCAAAAACAAAAGTCCCCAGATGCTTTCCAACGACCTTGCTTCACGGCTGCATCGTGTGCGCCTATGTGATGGCAAACCTCCAGCAACAAAGCAAACGTGAACTGCGCCACGGCTGATGTGCCATAAGTAGGGATATTCGTGACCGTGATATCTCTTTTCTTAGCAGCTTCTGTATCTACTACGTTGTACCCGGTAGCCAGAACGCCTACGTAACGGATATTCGGGCATGCCGCAAATATTTCCTCCGTCAAAAGTGTTTTATTTGTGAGAACGATATCCGCATCACCAATTCGAGTGATTACTTCTGTTTGCGGTGTACGATCATAGATTGCGCATGCACCTAATTTTTCCAGTCGTTCCCAAGATAGGTCCCCGGGATTCAATGTATAGCCATCTAATACAACAATTTTCATCCTTATTCCTCCTTTTATAATAAACTCCAAGCACGGTTTAATGTGCGTTTTGCATTTGCAATGACAACATCTGGATCCTCATCCTGCCAAGGTTTCACTTCGAAGGAAAGGACAGGTGGCGCCTCGCTGTTCAGGAAGCCTTCTTCTTTCAAAACTCTCAAAAAGTCCAAAAGTTCTGGTACATCGTTGACGCTGTTCGGGAATCCAAAGCGTGGATGTGTATCTCCGTATGCTTCGGCACCCTCTTGGATGACGCCGTTCCCCATATGCAGATGGGTGATATACGGTTTCGTCACCTGGATGGCAAATTTCGATGTTTCATGGGTTTGTGGGATATGCGACAGATCCATCATCAAGCCAAAATTATCGACTTCTTTTCTCATCTCAGCTGCAAACTCTGCTGCATAAGTCGCTGGTCCAATCAAGGATTTTTTATCCAAATCATAATCAAATACTTCCAAAGTAATGGTCATATTTTTCTTAGCTGCATAGTGGCAGATATTTTTTGTTGTCTTCAATAATTGCTTGAAAGCCTCTTCTTTTGTATCTTCTTCGTATTTCCCAGCAAGAAATGCGATGCCGGTAGCACCAAGGAATTCAGCCTCATCAAGGGAGTCTATCAAGATAGCTTCCGCTTTCAAACGCTCCGTTTCCTCAACCGCATTCGGGTTAAGTCCTGCCGTCAAAAGGCGAGGTTGAGCGCCGTAGCATACTTTCATATGACTAGAGTCCAGCAATTTTTTGATTGCCAGTCGATCTTCCTCCTTCTCGATATGGGATATTTCGATGGCATCGAAATATTCGTCAACGACTATTTTCTTTACCGTCTCCACTATATTCCCTTGATCCTCCCATTTCATCGCTTGCGGATAAGCCATGAAATGGATAAGACCTATTTGCAGATATTTATTTATGTGTTCAATCATTTTTATGTCCCCTTTCTTGTATCATCGGTTGGATAACTAATCTGTTTCTCCCACCATTGGATAGTTCTTGTGGGCCGTCCAACAGCAAGATGCTCTTTCCCCTTGCCGTTGGGCTTCTCCACAATTTCCCGATGCCTTATCTGATTTTTACGCCGAAGTTTGGCGGGTTAACTTAATCGAATTCTCTGACAGCTTTGATGTTTGGACCCATCGCACAATCCGTTAATTCTTCACATACGATATCGACGATATAAGGTTTTTTCGCTGCATAAGCTCTCTCAAGAGCAGGTTTGATGTCTTCCGCGTTGAAGACGCGTTCCCCTTCACAAGCGAACCCTTCGGCAACTTTTACGTAATCCATTCCGCCTTCATTTGCTGGTATTTGATTTTCTGGCATATGTACAGCATAGTTGAAATCATAGCCATATTTTTGATTTTGACGAATCAAGCCAAGGTAGGAATTGTTCACAATAACAACGACCAATGGGATTTCATTGACAGCTGCAACCGCGATTTCCTCTACCATAAAGGTGAAGCCGAAGTCGCCTAGAACCGTTACAATTTTATTGCCTGGCGCCCCAACGGATGCCCCGATTGCTCCCGGAATATCGAAGCCTAAAGTACCCGCTCCACCTGATGGCAAATATTTTCTCGGACGATTGATGTCCTGTAATTGGCCGGACCAAATTTGAGTCAAGCCGCATCCTGTCGTGAACATAACTTCATCGCCGAAGACTTCGTTCATTTCTTTGAAGACACGTTGTGGTTTGATCGGACTGCTTTCAAAGTCCGTTTTTCTTGCCAATTCTGCTCTCAATGTCGGTAATTGGGAAACAAGGCCTTTTTCAGTAAAATGAGCTGCTTGTTTCGCTTCAGTAAGTAAAGCTTCGATTGCCAGGCGTGCATCGGCTACGATGCCAATTTCTGCCGGAATGATTTTTCCGATTTGGCTTGGCTCAATATCGATATGGATGAATTTTCTGCCTTCTGCATAGACCTTGATATCACCTGTGTGGCGGTCCGTAAAGCGACAGCCGATTCCCAAGACGACATCCGCCTCGCTCAACACTTTATTCCCTAAAGGACCGCCCACTTGAATACCGGCGTGTCCGGCATTCAACGGATGATTGACGGGAATGCCGCCTTTTGCCATGTATGTGGTAATGACCGGAATTTTTAACGCTTCGGCCAATTCCACGCATTCTTGTGTTGCTTCAGATAACACAACGCCGCCGCCCATGATCATCACTGGTGCTTTCGCATTCGCTAGCAATTCAATCGCTGCTTTTATTTTGTTCATGTCTGGAGCAGGTCTTTCGATTTTATAAGGTTCATAGCTGTTGATATCGAAATCGATTTCAGCCATTTGGACATCCAACGGCAAGTCAATCAGTATCGGACCCGGTTTCCCTTCTCGCGCTACCCTGAATGCTTCTCTGAAAATGCTTACGGTTTCATTAGGATCCATCACACACCAAGCGCCTTTTACGATAGGTTTGGCAATCGCTACGATGTCGACGGATTGGAAAGCGTCTTTGTTCAATTGCGATCTCACTGATTGCCCGGTCAACGCCAAGAAAGGGATTGAATCGATGTTCGCTGTATAGATACCGGTTACAAAATTGGTGGCACCAGGACCGGCTGTGCAAGCGGCAACGGCCATTTTCCCGCTTGAACGGTAGTAGCCGTCCGCGGCATGGGAACAAGCTTCTTCGTGTCTCATGACCATATGTTTGATGGAATCGGATAATTCTAGATATTTGTAAACAGGATTGATCCCCGCCCCTGGTATACCGAAAACATCCTCAATTCCTTCTTTTTCTAAAATTTGAACAATCGCTTCTGCTACTAACATATCTTTCCCTCCATTAATTTCACTGTGTGAAACCTTCTTTTATTTTTGTATATCCGTAGTTTAGCAGACGAAAAAAACGAAGTCAACTCTTTTTGAAATTAATTTTCTCTCTGTGAAATTACAATTGAGTTATGTGTCACATTATGATAAACTGCAGATATAAGAGAATACTGTACAGAAGCGGAGTGAAACGCTAATGCTTGAAAAAAAGGTCAAGAAAAATCAATCAGTGGAGAAGGTCCTTCAGATCATAGAATTATTGGTTTCAAAAGGCGGCGAAATGCGGCTGCAGGACATTGCCGAAGAAGTGAATTCGCCAAGCAGCACCGTCCTTCGTTACCTCAGCACCTTAAACGCCTTCGGATATGTCTACCAGAATGCCGATTCTTCCAAATATGCTCTGACTTTGAAACTGGCGCAATTAGGCAGTCTGGTCAGCGGACAATACGACATCCGTAATCTTGTGCATGATGACTTGATCGCCTTATCCAAGGAATTCCAGGAATCCTCCTGTCTGGCCATCGAAGAGGATCATGAGGTTGTATACATCGATGTCATCAACGGCCCCGATAATATGCTGAAAACGATGCAAAGAATCGGTAAAAGAGCGCCGTTGCATGCCACCAGTGTCGGCAAAAACATTTTGCAGAACTACAGCGAAGAAGAAATTTTGAAGATACTCGCTGAGAAGGGCATGCCCCAATTGACGGTGAACACCCTCACCACTCCCGAAGCGTTGTTTGAGGAATTGGAAACGGTGGAGCAAGAGGGCGTCGCGATGGATGACGAAGAATGTGAAATCGGGGCAAAATGCATTGCTGTCCCACTGATCGACTATACCGGCAAAGTGGTTGCTTCCATCAGCATCAGTGGCCCCATTTCCAGAATGACCGATGAGAAGGTCAACAAAATGAAAGAGTATATGTTGCGCATGTCTGAAGAAATATCAAAAAAATTGGGGTCTACAAAATAAGAAACGGCATGCCAATTCTTATACTTTGCAACCGTCCCAGAGACGATACAGACTATACCTATATCTTCGAATAAACCGTCATGAGAACGCCGGTCCCATTTTCTGTGTAATAATTATCGATTTTCAATATTCCGTCTTTACCTTCACAAAATAATTACTGCCGATCCATCGAAAAAAGCAAACAACCGGAACTCACTCAATCCGATTGTTTGCTTTTTTATTTTCCTGCTTAGGCCTGCTCGCTGAGGCCCCGATTCATCGCAATCATTTCACGATCAACTTCTTCATCTGTTCTTCTATTTCCTCAATCGGTGTATCTACCTGCAGCATGGCCGCTGCTGTATAGGCGCTTTCGACAAAGGCCGTGTCATAGATGGTTATGTGCTTATCCGAATTCTCCATAGCCAATTCTAAGTTCATTTTGGAACTTCCCAAATCGTAGAAAGCCAACACTTCCTTTTCTGCCATCCCATTCAATGCCGCCGTCAGCTTGTCAAAACTCGTGCCGATTCCGCCTGTGTCGGTTCCACCTGCACTGATTACCGTGACATCCTTTGCAACCTGGCTCGTCAGCTTGGCGATGCCTTCGGCGATTTCCGCAACATGTGAGACCAACAATATTCCGTAAGCTTTACCCATCATATACCCCCCCGTCCATCATTGCCTGAAAGAGATATCCGCTGGATGCGGCGCCCGGGTCTACATGCCCATGTGAGCCTGCGCCCAAGTAGGAGGCCCGTCCTTTTGTCGCTTGGATATCCTTTGTGCTCGCTACAGCAGCCTCAATCTTTTCCGCCGTCAATTGCTTTGTTTCCACTGCAGCAATCACGGGCAGCCAGACATCGACCATCGTTTTTTCACTTGCCTCTGCTTTCCCGATTTTTTGGATTCCTCCCAATCCTGCTTCTAGGATTTTCCCCAGATCATCGCTCGTCTGGCTGGCTTTTGCCATTTCAAGGAACGCCGATCCGTACAAGGCCCCCGCCGTCCCGCCCACGTTGCTGATCAGAGTCATACCGGTCCTACGCAACAGTTCTTCCACCGATTGCGGCGGATCTTGTTCAAAGGTTCGCCTCAAAGCAACCGCTCCATGAGCCATGTTCATGCCATGGTCCCCGTCGCCGATAAACGAATCCAATCTGTCCAAATAAGCTTGCTTCCCACACAGCGATTCAATGAATAGCGTAATCCATTCCTGCACCTTTTCAAGGTTCACCATCATTCATCCACTCCTTGATTATAAGCCCTGCAACTGTTCAAACAGGAGCGCAGCTTAATCCCCGTTTTTCCAAAAGAACAATCTCCAAATTAATTGTAAACGTTTTATTTGATAAGAACAATCCTGAAGGCTGCCCAAAAAATAAAAGCAATGAATCTTTTATGCAAAACAGCCGCTGGAGGAGAACTTCTCCATCCAGCGGCTGTTTTTTACTATGTCCTGATTATTCCATTCCCTTGATAAGTTCTTTTCTATTTAACAGAGTCGCGGCGTCTTCATCCAGGATTACGATGACATTTGGATGCCTTTGCAGCACACTCGCCGGCATAGCCTCGGTTACCGGTCCTTCCAACGCTTTTTGGACAGCTTCAGCTTTTTGCTTTCCGAATGCCAAAAGGATTATCTTTTTCGCGCATAGGATGGTTTGGATCCCCATCGAATAGGCAAACCGGGGAACATCCTCTTCCCTCTCGAAGAACCGTTTGTTCGCGTCGATGGTGGCCTGCAGCAAAGCCACTTTCTGCGTCTTGGAATCGAAGGCAGTCCCCGGCTCATTGAACCCGATGTGGCCGTTTGTGCCGATGCCCAGAATCTGCACATCAATCGGATTCTCTTTGATGATTTCTTCGTAATGGGCGCATTCCTTTGCTTCGTCTGCCATCCCATCCGGTATGTAGCTTTTTTTGAACGGTTTAGCGTTGAATAACTGCTCTTTCATAAAGGCATGGTAACTGTTTGGATCATCCGCGGACAAGCCCGTATATTCATCCAGATTGATGGCGGTCATACCCGAAAAATCAACCGCGCTTTTTCTCATGATATCATACAATTTCACTGGGGTGCTTCCGGTCGCCAAACCCAATACCTTTGCACCTTTTTCCATTTCCTTTTGGATCAATTCAAATGCTTCTTTGCTTGCCTCTTCGGCAGTCGTTTTCACTATAATTTTCATCTATCTCTCCTACTTTCCGTTGATTGTGTAGACAGTTTTACCGAAGCTGATGGTCTGCTCCACTGTGAAATCCCTAGAAAAAATGACCATATCCGCATCCTTGCCGGGCGCTATTCCGCCTTTTTTCGCGAGCCCGAATTCCCTGGCTTGGTTCACCGAGCTCATCTTGACGGCAGCTGCTACACTGCAGCCGGTATATGCCATCATGTTCTTGAAGGCATCCTGGAATTCCAACACGCTGCCTGCCAAGTTCCCTGTTTCCAGGCGGGCCTGCTTATCCTTGACGATGACTTTCTGGCCGCCCAATTCACTGATACCGTCGCCCATCCCCTTTGCACGCATCGCGTCGGTGATCAATTCGATGCGGTCAGCACCTTTCTGCTTGAAGGCTATCTTCACCATTTCCGGGTCGATATGGTAGCCGTCCACAATCATTTCCACATAGATATCTTCCTCCAAGAAGGCATGCCCGGTCACACCCGGTTCACGGTGATGGAGACCTCTCTGCGCATTATAGAGATGGGTGATGTGTGAAGCCTTCGATTGCTTTAATTGCTTCCGCACGGCATTCGAATGGCCGACCGACAGAACGATGCCGTTGTTTGCGCAATACTCTTCGAAGGCTGAGGCATCGCTCGTTTCCGGTGCATAGGTTACCAGACGGATCAAGCCCCCACTCAGTTCCTGCCACCGTTTCATCACTGCCGCATCAGGAATCTTTATATGCTCTTCCGGTTGCGCACCTTTGAAGACTGCCGAGATAAAAGGCCCCTCCAAATGGATGCCCTGGATGACCGGATTCGAATCTGCAGCTTTTCTGATTCCGATCAGCGCCTTCTCGATGTTTTCATATGATTGGGTCATCGTGGTAGGGAAATAGGTGGTGATCCCTTCCTGATGCATCCGCGCAATCATCTGATTGATTTCATCCGGGTCCCCGTCCATATTGTCACTACCGTAGCCGCCATGACTATGTACATCGATAAAACCGGGAACGATTATTTTTCCAGCCGCATCCACCATTGCGTCATTTCCTGCTGCAATGAAATCCTTCATTTCCCCGACCGACAGGATTTCTTTATCGAAGCGGACATAGCCGTCCGCAATAACCCCATCTCCGGTATATATTTCTGCGTGAGTCAATACTTTTACCATAATTTAACCCCTTTTCTTTAACAAGAAAGGCCACCTCTTATCCGGTAATGCCTTTTACTTCATTATTTTTTGTGTATGCAAGAACGCTCTGGATTGTTGTGTTCATATTATAATTTAAGTTGTCATCCTGTAATAGGAAGGTGGAAATGACATCAATCAGATACATGAGCCCGAACTGGGTATTTACAAAAACGGTATTATTGACGAATCGGGAATTGTATCCGTAAAAATTCACGTCGGCAACCTGCGTCAGCGAACTGTTTTTATAGCTTGTCAATGCAACCACCTTGGCCTTTTGCCTTTTGGCGATTTTAAGCGATTCTATCAGTTCGATCGTTTCCCCTGAATTCGATATGCCGATCACTAAGTCGTTCTCTTTGATGATGGAACTATTGATGATCATCAGATGGGAATCACTCACCCCGATGACATTCAATCCCATACGGATCAGTCGTTGGGATAACTCCGTAGCCGTCAAACCCGAGCTGCCTATCCCATATACGAAAATCCTGTTGGCCTTTTTGATTAAGTCGATGATCTGCTCAAGTCTCTCATTATCGACCATCTGATTTGTTCCATCGATCACCTGCGTATAATAGCCGTAAATATCATCAAATATTGTCGGCATTTCCCTGTGTGGGCTGACCGCAGTCAAAGACCGCAATGCAATCTTCATATCAACAAAGCCGTCAACCTTTATTCGTTTGCAGAAGCGCGTGATGCTTGATGTGGAAGTATTGACGTTAGTAGCGAAGTCTTTGATGTTCATGTTATTGATGATTGCTTTATTCTGCAAAATATAATCGGCTATGTTCCGCTCATTTTTTGAAAAAGAAGCATATTGATTTTGTATTTGTTCAAGTATATTCACAGCATTCACTAGCGTCCTCTCTTATTGGAAAATTATAAAGTGTCCCCTATCAAACCCGAATCTTTCTCATATTCCGCAAAGTTTACCTAAAATCGGCTACCGTTATAATGCCCCCTTTATCGCTTCAATAAAGGACTCCGCAATTTGTTTGGGCCTGGTGATGGCACCTCCGACAACGACAGCATGACAGCCCAATGCAAGCGCCTTGGCAGCTTTCTCAGGCGTGCCAATTTTCCCTTCGGCAATCACGGGTAACGGGCTTATCGCTAGAACGTCCTTCAGAAATTCGAAGTCGTTGTCGCTGATATTCATCATTTCGGTTTCTTTTGTGTAGCCATGCAAAGTAGTGCCGATAATGTCAAACCCCACTTCTATTGCATTCTTTACATCATCAATAGTGGAAGAATCCGCCATAAGCAGAACATCCGGGAATTCTTTTTTTACTTCGGCTACAACTTCAGAGAGCCGTTTACCGTCCGGTCTAATTCTCGCAGTTGCATCTATCGCAACTACTTCTGCACCTGCCGCACAGACCTGCCTGATTTCTTTCATTGTCGGTGTAATATACACTTCCGATTCTGGATAGTCTTTTTTAATGATGCCTATAATCGGCAAATCCACGTAATCTCTTATCGATTGAATGTCTACTACCGAGTTGGCTCTGATGCCCACAGCACCCGCTTCCTTTGCAGCCACCGCCATTCGCGCCATGATAAAAGAGCTATATAAAGGTTCTCCCGGGAGAGCTTGACAAGAGACAATCAACCCTCCTTTTACAGCATCTAAAAATCTATTATCCATTGCTGACATCTCCTTAAATTGATTGATTGCTCAGATGTTCCCTGTTTCTTTGCTATAGGATTTTATTGGATCAACTTTGAATTGTGCATCCGCTATTAATTTTAAAAAATATATTGAACGCTTTCTTCCTGCTGGTATAAAGTTACCACATAATAATTATTTTCTCAACATGTTTTTTATGATATTTATTTTCTCTGGCGGGTTAATTGCTGATATATACAGATGGAACGCAGTCAATAGGGGCTTTTTGGGGCGCTTAGCTTTTAAAAATTAAAAAAAAAAAAAGCAAGTTTCCAAAGATGATGCCATCAATGGGAACTTGCTTTTTATATAATACCGGCGGCCGGGGTCGAACCGGCACGCCCTCGCGGGCACTGGATTTTGAGTCCAGCGCGTCTGCCAATTCCGCCACACCGGCATAATGGCAATGGCTCGAGACGGATTCGAACCGCCGACACCTTGAGCTTCAATCAAGTGCTCTACCAACTGAGCTATCGAGCCATGTACAGTTTCAATGAGATGTATCAGCCAAAATACTGACCTCTACACCATGTAACCATAATGATGAAATTGTAGGTAATATTTTGGGCTTGCGCCCAAGTGTACCATGCCCGTAAAGTCGCTAAAGCGCCAACGATCATGACAATTGCGGGGACAGGACTTGAACCTGTGACCTTCGGGTTATGAGCCCGACGAGCTGCCAACTGCTCCACCCCGCGATAATATGATTAATTTTATATATAAAAAAAAAGCGCGGCAACGTCCTAGTCTCACAAAGGGAAACCCTTCACTACAATCGGCGCTAAGAAGCTTAACTTCTGTGTTCGAGATGGGAACAGGTGTGACCTTCTTGCCATCGTCACCGCACATTTTTAATTGGGAGAACGTTGTTCTCTCAAAACTGAATCTACAAAATAGAGGGGAACCAAACCCGCTGAAGCTTTTCTTTGTTTTTAAAAATTGGTTAAGTCCTCGACCGATTAGTATTGGTCCGCTCCATACATCGCTGTACTTCCACTCCCAACCTATCTACCTGATCATCTCTCAGGGGTCTTACTCACTTGAAGTGATGGGAAATCTCATCTTGAGGGGGGCTTCAC
>NZ_FOTD01000014.1 GCF_900114465.1 Trichococcus palustris
AACGACTCGTAAATTTACGACGGTAATATTTTTCACGCTTAATGAGCGCCCAAAACCCTTCCATAGGGCCATTATCAATACAACGAGCGACACGGGACATGCTTTGTATCATACCCGCCTCTCTCAAACGCGCACAGAATTGCTTGCTTGTATATTGAAATCCGCGATCACTGTGAAACAACGGATGAGCATCCGGTTCATTTTGTATGGCCGCATCAAAAGTCTGGAGGACTACCGGCATATCGTTTCAATCACTAATTATGTAGGCGACAATTCGACGGTCATAAAGATCCAAAATGGCACTCAAATATACTTTCTTAATTTCCGGTCCTTCGTAATACTTGAATTCGGTCACATCGGTCAACCATTTTTCATTTGGTGCATCTGCACGAAAGTTCCGGTTGAGGTGATTTTCGGCGATATGATACGGATTTTGTGCACCTTTGGTGATGCTATTTGCACGATGCTTGATTCGGGATTGGATTTGTTGGCTACGACAGATCCGAAGGGCGCGGTTGTCACTGATGATAATGCCATGGTTACCTTCTAACTCGTCGCGTATCCGACGATAACCCATATCGTCATGTTCTTCATAGATCTGTTTTGCCACTTCAGCGATTTGGTTGTTGCGAATCTCCCTTGGACTATGCGGTTGCTTAAGCCAGCGGTAATAGGCGGAGCGTGTCACATGTAAGATTTCGCACATCGCTTGCACCGGATAACCTTTTTCTGTATGGAGTTGCTTGATGGTTTCGTACTCAGCTTGTTTTCTTATTTCCGCCAACGATTCCTCCTTTCTAATTCTTGGAATTTTTTTGTTACATCAAGTTCCATTTGTAGACGTTGGTTTTCGCGTTTTAAACGTGCTAATTCGTCTTGTAGTAATTCCTCGGGAGTCCGGCTGGGCATTGTCCCTTTTCTGCGCCCACGGCGGTCTTCCAACCCTGCTTCTCCCAATTCTTCATATCTCTTTACCCATTGATAGATGTTTTGATAGGAGACTTGGTGTTTTAAAGCCATAGCACCATAATCTTTCCCATTTTCTAAACAGTCCAACACGATTTTTAAACGCTCATCTGCGGTTGTCATCCGACCTTTGCTCATAGTACTTCCTCCACTTTTCGTTTTGAAGTCTTTATGAGTATTATAAACCTTTAACCAGTTCTGCAGTTGCTTCTTGTTCCGCAAACCATATTTTTTAGCGATTTCAATCAGGCTGCCTAGGCCGTTCAGATAGTCCGTGACAGCTGCCAACTTCAACTCCTTGGAGTAATGATTGTTCTTCTTTGCCGGTAGAAGGGCCGATGGGCCACCCGTTTCATAAAGTGTAATCCATCTCTGGATTGTCGATTTCGATACGGTTAGTTCTCTTGCAGCCTCAGAAATACTGATTTCATTATTAAGGCATCTCTCAACGATTCTACATCTCTCTTCCACAGAATATTTCATTTGACGTTTAGACATAACAAAAAACCCCCTATATAAGACTTGAATTAATTCATTGTCCTATATAGAGGGAGCATATCAGAACGGTTGTCTCTCAGTTTTTTATTTTTAACATATTATCCAATACTATCAGCCGTCAGGGCATGCTATGCCGCATGCGCAGCGAATCCGCATAATCATTTATTTTTCTCAGGCGATGGTTGATGCCTGATTTTGAAATGGCACCGCTCGGAATCATCTCCCCCAATTCCTTCAGGGTCACATCGGGGTTTTCCAACCGGATGATTGCGATTTCCCTCAGTTTGTCAGGCAATTTAGCCAATCCGACCACGGAATCGATGAACTCAATGTTCATAATCTGCCTCGAAGCCGCATCGATGGTCTTGTTCATATTGGCATTTTCGCAGTTCACCAATCGGTTGACCGAGTTGCGCATGTCACGGATGATGCGGACATCTTCAAACTTCATCATGGCATTGTGTGCGCCGATCAAAGCCAGGAAATCCGCGATCTTTTCCGCTTCCTTCAGATAGGTTATGAATCCATTGCGGCGATCGATCGTCCGCGCATTCAGATCGAAATGATTCATCATGTCGCAGATGTCTTGATTGTGATCTTCGTAATTGGAATAGATTTCCAGATGATAGCGACTGGTTTCCGGGCTGTTCACCGAACCGCCCGCCAAGAAAGCGCCCCTCAGATAGGATCTTTCCTTCTGATCATTCGTCTTGATGTCTTCGGAAACTTGCGTCGTGAATGACAGCCCGTCGAAGATACTCAGATCCATCAAGAGTTCCTTCACGCCTTGCTTCAGGCGCACAATGTAGACGTTGTTTTTCTTCAGCTTCATCTTTCTGCGCACCAATAGTTCACTTTCGAATGAATAATGGTCTTTCAGGAGCACATACATCCTTCTGGCGATGGCCGCATTTTCCGTCTGGACGTTCAAGACGAATGCTTGATTGTAGATGCTGACGGAGCCGCTCATCCGGATCAAAGCGGTCAATTCGGCTTTGGCATGTTCACGATGTACCTCCAATGTTGTCAGCTCTTTCTTTACTTCCGCTGCAAAGGACATATTTTTTCTCCTTTCCTCTTACTTCTTTCTACTAGAAAAAAGGATGATTAGATTGTTTTGATGCTGGAAATCAAATTCAACAATTCAGAAACGACTTTCTTGCCGTCATGGTAGACCCCGCCGTTTTTCAGATCCACGAAGTCGGCCGAAATGACGCGGCAATTTTCAGCCCGCAAGCCTTTGAAGTCATGTCTGACTTGATGCAAATATTCTGCGTCAGCCTGCTGATTCAAATATTCCTCCGGCACTTTTTCCGTATTCACCAAAACGGTGTCGATGAATTTTTCTTTTAGATGGTGGTGCAGGACGCGGACATGATCCGCATCGGAGAAATTCTCCGTCTCGCCCAGCTGCGTCATGATATTGCAGATGTAGACCTTCTCGGCCTTCGTTTCGATGACCGCCCTCCCCAAATCGGAGATCATCAGATTCGGCAAAATGCTTGTATAGAGGCTTCCCGGTCCGATGACCACCATATCGGCCTCCATGATGCTGTCGATCACATTGCGTGATGCTACGGCTTCTCTTGATTCATCAAAGGGTTTGACATACACGCGCTCGATTTTTTTGCGTGCGCCGGCAATCTGGGATTCCCCTTTGACGATGGAGCCGTCCCAAAATTCCGCATACAGCGTCAACGGTTCTTCTGCAGCCGCATAAATTTTCCCTTTTACACCCATCAATACGGACAATAGGCGGATAGCGTCAAAAATGCTCCCCTTCATTTCCGTCAAGGCGGCAATGATCAG
Source organism: Trichococcus palustris (assembly GCF_900114465.1). Lineage (GTDB taxonomy): Bacteria > Bacillota > Bacilli > Lactobacillales > Aerococcaceae > Trichococcus > Trichococcus palustris. The sequence goes on from NZ_FOTD01000014.1 coordinate 3,274, forward strand.
ATTGCCGATGGCATGGCCGGAAAAGAAAGAATCCTTTGAATCGAAGCGGTATTGGAAAATATCCTCTTGCAGCTTCGGCAAATCGGAAAGGGCGATCAGGCAATTGCGGATATCGCCGGGAGGCACAATGTTGACGTAGTCCCGGATGATGCCGCTGCTGCCTCCGTCATCCGCCACCGTAACGATGGCGGTGACGTCTGCATTGCAATCTTTTAATCCCTTCAGAATGACCGGCAGGCCGGTCCCACCGCCGAGTACGACGATTTTTTTTGTTCTGCTTGTATTTTGGCTCATGAACGGTTCACCGTCTCTTTGCGCTTGTTTCTATCGCGATGGCTTGTGTTCACCTGATAGCCGTCGCTCGATAATTGCAGGCCGGTCCGTTCCGCCAAGGCGACGGACCGGTGTTGCCCCCCAGTGCAGCCGATGGCGATCGTGACGCTGGTTTTGCCTTCTTTTTTGTATCCCGGAATGATGTATTCCAACAGATCGATGAATTTCTTGTAAAAAAGTTCCGTTTCTGGCTGCTTCATGACATAGTCATATACCGGCTTATCCAGTCCGGTCAATGGCCGTAATTCATCCACGTAATGCGGATTCGGCAGGAAGCGGACATCCATGACGATGTCGGCATCGATCGGCAGCCCATATTTGAATCCGAAAGAAATCACCTCTATATGGAAGACATCCTTATTATCGACTTTAAAGGCATCCAAAATGCGCTCCCTTAATTGTCGCGGCGTGGTTTCGCTAGTATCGATGATCAGCTGTGAGCGCGTACGGATGTCATTCAGCAATTCGCGTTCTTTTTGGATGCCTTCCAGGACGGTCCCGCCCGATTGCGTCAATGGATGGCTTCTTCTCGTCTCCTTGTACCTTGATACGAGCACATCATCCTTTGAATCCAAGAAGAGTACCCTGGTTGTGATGAAAGAAGTATTGTCCAAACTATCGACAGCAGACATTATTTCTTCAAAGAATGCGCGGGAACGCAAATCGATCACCAAACAGATACGGCTTATTTTTCCAGATTCTTTTACAAGCTCCCAAAATTTAGGCAATAAGCTTGGCGGCATGTTATCGATGCAAAAATAGCCCAAATCCTCAAAAGTCTGTAAAGCTACCGTTTTCCCGGCCCCGCTCATCCCTGTAATTACTACTAATTCAAGAGTGTCTGCCATTACAATTCCTCCAGTCGATCCTTGTTTGTCATTATTATAACATACCGGGTGTATCATGCGCTTGTTTTATAGAACTTTATCTATTTTTTAATTTTTATTTGTGACAATTCTGCAAAAATGGAAGCCATTCGTCACATTTTTTTTGTTTTGTGTTTGAAGATGCGCGCGGCTGCGACCGCGTTTTGCCAGCCCTCGTAGAGATCGTCCCGTTTTTCTGCATCCATCCGCGGAAGGAATTCGCGGTCGGGTTCCCAATTTTTCACGATGTCATCGGTGTCTTTCCAGAAGCCGACAGCCAAGCCCGCTAGATAGGCTGCCCCCAACGCCGTTGTTTCCATAATTTTTGAACGGGTCAGGGTCGTGTCCAATAGGTCACTTTGGAATTGCATCAGGAAATCGTTATGGGCGGCTCCCCCGTCTACGCGCATGTTCCGGATGAGCAAGCCGGAATCTTTTTGCATCGTGTCGACAACATCCTTCGTTTGATAAGCCAACGACTCAAGCGTTGCCCGAATCAGATGCGCCTTCGTGGTTCCCCTCGTCAAGCCGAAGAACGCACCGCGGACGTCCTGATCCCAATAGGGGGCGCCCAAGCCGACAAAGGCCGGAACCATGTAGACATTCTCGTTGGAATCCAACAGCTCCGCATATTCTTCCGATTCGGCTGCAGTCCGGATCAGCTGGGCCTCATCGCGCAGCCATTGCAACGCCGAACCGGCGACGAAGATGCTGCCCTCCAGCGCATAGTTCACCTTTCCGTTCAGGCCATAAGCGATTGTCGTCAGCAAACCGTTCTTTGATTTTACCGGAGTAGTCCCCGTATTCATGACGATGAATGCTCCTGTTCCATAGGTATTCTTCACCATCCCCTGCTCGAAGCCGGTCTGGCCGAAGAGCGCCGCCTGCTGATCGCCGGCGATGCCCGCAATCGGGATGCGCGATCCATAGAAATCGTTCTCCTCGGTGTACCCATATACTTCCGATGAAGAACGGACTTCCGGCAGCATCGAAGCCGGGATATCCAGCAAAGCCAATATTTCTTCGTCCCACTTCAGGTCATAGATATTGAACAGCATGGTCCGGCTGGCATTGGAAACATCGGTCACATGGACCTTTTTCCCGGTCAGCTTCCAGACGAGCCACGTATCGATGGTCCCGAACAACAGCTCGCCTCTTTCGGCTCTTTCCTTTATTCCTGTGACATTATCCAAAATCCATTTGATTTTTGTCGCCGAAAAATAGGCGTCGATGATCAATCCGGTCTTCTCTTGGATGAAACGGTTGTGACCGGCTGCGATTAGCTCATCCGCTAACGCTGAAGTCTGGCGGGATTGCCAGACGATCGCATTATAGACCGGCAAGCCAGTATCTTTATCCCAAATGACCGTCGTTTCGCGTTGATTGGTGATGCCGATGCTCGCAATCTCTGCCGGTTGGATGGCTCCTCTGATCAACGCATCCGCAATTGCGGACTGCACAGTGATCCAGATTTCACTAGGATCATGCTCCACCCAACCCGGTTCAGGATAGTACTGCGTGATTTCCCTCTGCGAAGAAGAAATGATTTTTCCTTTTTTGTCCCAAATGATGGCGCGCGTGCTCGTCGTGCCTTGGTCTATTGATAAAATATACGCTTTTCCCATTCTATTCCCTCCAAAATTCTGTCTATGACGATCCGCTGCATTGGTTTGAAACACCCCGAAAGAAAATGTTCACCTTTACGGATAGAACGCTTTCTTCTTGTTTATTCATCGTATCATTCTTTGCATTCACGGACCATGCTTTTGATTGCAAACAGCATCATTTTTCGTCTTATTCCCGCCGGTATATCAAAATATTGAACCACGCACATATCAACATCAAACTAATTTGGAATAGCGAATTTTGGGAAATAAAAATAAAGCAAAATAACCATTAACCCCTAAGGATTAGGCGCCTTTTTTTTCGACTTTTTTTCACAATCTTCCCGTTTTTTATTTGCAGATTATTGGTATTGCTGGATAATGTAACATAACGGCTTTGTGAAATCAAAATAAATTTAGAGGTGAAACCATGATAGAATTTAAAAAATTGACCAAGAAATTCCCAGGCGGCAAAATAGCTGTCGATTCCCTCACACTTACCTTTGAAGATGGAGAATTTATCGTATTCATCGGAACAAGCGGAAGCGGGAAAACGACTTCCATGCGGATGATCAACCGTATGATCGAACCGACATCCGGCGAAATACGAATAAACGGCAAAAATATCAAAGATCTGAATGCTGTTGAACTTCGTCGTAAAATCGGCTATGTCATCCAACAAATTGGCCTGATGCCGCATATGACCATTTTTGAAAACATCGTTATGGTACCAAAATTACTGAAATGGCCGGTTGACAAACAAAAGAAAATAGCCGAAGAACTGATCCAAAAAGTAGATTTGCCATTAGAATTCTTGGAACGCTATCCATCCGAACTTTCCGGAGGGCAACAACAGCGGATCGGCGTCATCCGTGCCTTGGCCGCCGATCAGGACATCATCTTAATGGATGAACCTTTTGGAGCTCTGGATCCGATCACGCGCGATTCCCTACAGGAGTTAGTGAAGGATCTGCAACGTGAACTCGGCAAGACCGTTGTTTTCGTAACACACGATATGGACGAAGCCTTGAAATTGGCTGACCGCATCGTCATTATGCAGGAAGGGAAAGTTGTGCAATTCGATACGCCTGATAACATCTTGATGAATCCGGCAAATGAATTTGTCGAGACTTTCATTGGAGAAGATCGTTTAAGCCAAGCAAGGACCCATTTCAGAACGGTGGAACAGATTATGCTTCGAAAGCCCGTCTCCGTTTCTCCCGAACAAAACTTGTCTGACGCCATCAAATTGATGCGCATCCATCGCGTCGACAGTTTGTTTGTCACAGATGCCGCAGGAACTTTGCAAGGGATGCTTACCCTCGAAGCCATCGAGCAAAACCGCCGTCGACCGGTACCGGTTGGCGAAGTCATGACGAAAGTTTCCTTTGTTCGTGAAGGTACGCTCGTAAGGGATGCCCTACAACGGATACTGAAACTGGGCTATAAAAATATCCCAGTCGTCGATGAGAAGAACCATCTGATTGGTTTAATTACCCGCACTTCCATCGTGGATATGGTTTATGACACAATCTGGGGAGACGTAGAAGCAGAAATTCCGGCTGAGGACGTCATCGAAACGACGGCTGACATCGAAATGGATAGGGGGTGATATGATGATGGATTTCTTGACAACAAACGGCTCTGAATTGCTGTTTAAAATAGGCGAGCATTTTTATATTTCCATCCTGGCTTTAACACTAGGCGTGCTTGTCGCTGTACCCTTGGGAATAATTTTGACACGTTTCAAACGCCATTCTGGCCCCATCATCAGCTTCGTCTCCATTCTGCAGACGATCCCCTCTTTGGCTTTGCTTGCATTGATGATTCCTCTTTTCGGAATCGGCAAACTTCCCGCAATCATCGCTTTGTTCATTTACTCCCTTCTGCCGATTCTCCGGAATACCTTCATCGGCGTTTCCAATGTGGCTGACACTATTGTGGACTCCGCAAAAGGAATGGGGATGACGGAAAATCAGATAATCATAAAAGTGAAGGTGCCATTGGCGGCTCCTGTCATCATGTCCGGAATCCGTTTAGCCGGTGTCTATGTCATCGCCTGGGCGACGCTTGCCTCTTATATTGGAGCCGGCGGTCTAGGAGATTATATTTTCAATGGACTGAATGTCTACGATCAGGAAATGATCTTCTGGGGAACCATACCGGTAACCTTATTGGCTTTATTGGCCGACTTCCTTTTAGGGAAGCTGGAAAAAGTCCTTTCTCCTCAGACAACGACTGCAAAAGGAGGAGAATGATGAAGAATCGTTTAACAAAATGGCTCTTGCTTCCGATAGCGACAATTCTGTTGGCCGCCTGCTCACTACCCGGGCTCGGCACATCCGTAAACAGCGATGGTATCGTCATTACCGGTGGAACTACCACCGAAATGCAATTACTGAGTTATATGGTCAAAGGGATGGTGGGCCACTACCTGCCGGACGCTCCAGTCGACATGGTCAATAATCTGGGGTCCTCGACTTTGAATCATCAAGCCTTGATGGGTGGCGATGCAAATGTATCGGCAGTCCGTTATACAGGCACTTCCCTGACCGGGGAATTGGCCATGGACCCGCTTACTGATCCTGATGCAGCCTATGATGCCGTCGTGAAAGGGTTTGATGAACAATTCGACCAAATTTGGTTCCCGTCCTACGGCTTTGCGAATACCTATGCGTTTTTGGTGACGCGCGCATTTGCGGAAGAGAACAATCTTCAGACGATAAGCGATTTATCCAACCTCGCTCCGACTTTGAATGCCGGCATCGATAATTCTTGGATGAAACGTGAAGGTGATGGCTATGAAGCCTTCAAAACAACCTACGGCTTTGATTTCCAACACGTCTACCCGATGCAGATCGGTCTCGTCTATGATGCGCTGCAAGCCGGCGAGATGAACATCGTATTAGGCTACTCAACCGACGGACGGATTGCCAGTTATGATCTAGTCGTCTTGGAGGATGATCTTCATTTATTCCCGCCTTACGATGCCAGTCCTGTTGCAACCAAAAAAATTCTGGAAGCTTACCCTGAATTGGAAACCATTCTGCTGAAACTGGAAAATACGGTGACCGATGAAATGATGCAAGCAATGAACTACGAAGTGGATAACGACTTAGTGGAAGCACAGACGGTTGCCCAAAACTTTCTGGCAGAGAACAACTTTTTTGAAGATAAACAGGTCACACCCTTGAAGGAGCGAAAATGATGAATTTAAGTGACATGAATGTACTGCAACAGTTGCTTTACTACTATAGGGAAAACGGCAACTACGTATTCGAACAATTCACGCGCCATTTCCTCATTTCCATCTATGGCGTCCTGTTCGCAGCAATCGTGGCCATCCCTATCGGCTTTTGGATTGCCCGCAACAAACGTTTGGCCGACTGGATCATCGGGATTGCGAACGTCATCCAGACCATCCCTTCATTGGCTTTGTTGTCCATCTTGATGCTGGCTCTTGGGCTCGGCTCGGATACGGTCATCGCGACCGTCTTCCTCTATTCCCTATTGCCGATCATCAAGAACACCTATACGGGTGTGCGCAATATCGATGCCTCTCTTTTGGATACCGGAAAAGGAATGGGCATGACCCGTATGCAGTTGACCTATATGGTCGAATTACCGCTTTCCCTATCGGTGATTATGGCCGGCTTGCGGAATGCTCTGGTTATTGCCATCGGAATTACCGCCATCGGCACCTTCATTGGTGCCGGCGGTCTAGGAGACATCATTTCCCGCGGCGTCAATGCCACCAATGGGACAGCCATCATTTTGGCGGGAGCGATCCCCACTGCATTGATGGCCGTCATAGCCGACTGGATGCTTGGCTTATTTGAAAAAAGATTGGATCCATCTCGTAAAACAAAAAAATCGCTTTGATCCTTGAAGCATCTACAGGACAGCGCTAGGATGGGGATAAGTTAATCCTAACCCGGCGCTGTTCCTTTGCACCTACGGATAATTCCTTTTAATGGTTTTCCATTTGTGATAGAATATACTGGACTCTAGACAGTTAGAGTAACAGCGAGAGATACTTAAGGAGTGGTATAAATGTGTGGTTTTGTTGGATATGTCCATGGATCGACTGCATGGAACCATCAGACTGTAATTGAAGGTATGATGAATAGAATCATCCACCGCGGACCAGACAGCGGCGGCGTGTATTCTGATGATAAGGTAACTTTAGGCTTCCGTCGTTTAAGTATCATTGATTTATCCGATAATGGAAAACAACCGATGTACAGCGAAGACGGAAATTTGATATTAGTATTTAATGGCGAAATCTTCAACTTCCAAGAGCTGCGTGAAGATTTGAAACAGAAAGGCTATCATTTCCATTCAAAAACGGACAGTGAAGTATTGATCTACGGCTACAAAGAATATGGCTATGACTTCGTTAAACAACTGCGCGGCATGTTTGCTTTTGCGATTTGGGATAAATTAAACGATACCATGTTCATTGCCCGTGATGGCTTCGGCATCAAACCGTTGTATTACACAACCAACACAACCGACGGCAGTCTGTTGTTCGGTTCCGAAATCAAGGCTTTCTTGTCCCATCCGGCATTCATCAAAGAAGTGAACCATGATGCATTGCGCCCGTATTTGACGTTGCAATACTCTTCCATGGACGAAACGTTCTTCAAGGGTGTCTATAAGTTGAAACCGGCTCACTATATGGTTTTAAAAGGGAACGATATCCATACCGTTGAGTATTGGGACAAAAAATTCCATGCGGAAAACGGCACGTTGGAAAGCTATGTGGAAGAAGTCAAGGCAGTCATGGCTGACTCCGTCCGCGCCCATAAAATCAGTGATGTGAAGACCGGCGCCTTCCTATCCGGAGGCGTCGACTCAAGTCTGGTTACAGCTTTGATGAAACCGGAAAAATCTTTCTCGGTCGGCTTCTCCGAATACGAAAAAATGTTCAATGAAACGAACCAGGCAGCGGACCTTTCCAAAATACTGGGCATCGAAAATGTGCGCAAATATATTTCACCGGAAGAGGCATTCAAGGCGCTTCCTACCATCCAATACCACATGGATGAACCGCAATCGAACCCTTCTTCTGTGCCATTGTATTTCTTGGCCGAATTGGCTAAAAAAGATGTGACGGTTGTCCTGTCGGGTGAAGGTGCGGATGAAATCTTCGGCGGCTATTCTTGGTACGAACCTTCCAAGAAAATGGATTCCTACGAAAAAATCCCTTACGGATTGAGAAGGGGCGTCAGCAAACTGGCGCACAAACTTCCGAAGAATACCTTGACGAACTTCTTGGTCAAAGGCGGCCAAAAAGTGGAAGAGCGTTTCATCGGACAAGCCATCGTCTGGGATGAGGAAGAGGCTGTGGATATTCTGAAACCGGAATACAAAAACGGCCCTACCATCCGTTCCATCACGAAACCGATCTACGCACAAGTGAAGGATGCCGATGACGTGACGAAGATGCAATATCTTGATTTGAATCTTTGGATGCCTGGCGATATCCTGTTGAAAGCCGACAAGATGAGCATGGCCCATTCATTGGAACTGCGCGTTCCTTTCTTGGACAAAGAAGTGATGGAATTGGCAAAACGTATTCCATCAGACTACCGTGTCAACGAAATCGATACGAAATATGTATTGCGGAGAGCAGCCGCTGACGTATTGCCGGAAGAATGGGCAAAACGTCCGAAACTGGGCTTCCCTACCCCAATCCGTCACTGGTTGCGTGAAGAAGGCTTCTATAACGAAGTCAGAAAAGCCTTCTCTTCCGACTACGCTGCCGAATTCTTCGATACGAAGAAACTGGTGCAAATCTTGGATGACAACTATACGAAGAAACTGGATTACGGCCGTCAAATCTGGACAGCCTATATCTTCCTGGTATGGTACAAACGCTTCTTCATCGATGAAACAGCTTTGGATGCGACAGCATTCGTAGCCTAACGAGCCATCTTAATGAGCCCCCGATACAATCGGGCGGCTCATTTTTTGCATCAGAATAAAAAGCCCTTTTCTGGGGTCGCTTATTGCTTTCTTATCCTTGCATGGAAGTGTTATCATGGAGTTACAAAAATGATGAAAGAAGGTATAATATATGGCTAGAGTTTTAGTTATTCGCGCGCATCCTTTTGACAGCACGGTTTCACGCTCCATGAAAGTATTGGATGCTTTCCTGGAGGAATACAAAGCGGTTAATCCTTACGACAGAATCAAGGATATGAATCTTTATGAAGTCGCCATCCCGGAAATCGATCGCGATCTGTTGACGGCTTGGAAAGAATTGTCGAAAGGAACTCTTTTCGATCAACTTACCTCCCGTCAGCAAGAAAAAGTGACCCTTTTCAACCACTATACGGATGATTTTTTGTCAATGGATAAAATTATCATCGCTAATCCGTTATGGAACATGCATGTTCCGGCCCGCCTGAAGACTTGGATCGACACGGTCACCGTAGCCGGCCAAACCTTCCGCTATACCGAATCTGGAGCAGTCGGTCTGGTCCCCGACAAGAAGCTGTTGCATATCCAGGCGAACGGCGGTGTTTTTGAAGGACGCGATCCGGCAAGCCAGTACATCAAGGGCATCTTCACCTTCTTAGGTATTGAAGATATCTCGCAATTATTTGTCGAGGGCATGGATACCTATCCTGACCGGGCGGATGAAATCGTTGCGGCCGCCATCGAAAAAGCAAAGGAATTAGCGAAAACATTCTGATAGCTTAAGCGAAAGGAATCTTTGAACGCGAAAAGGCAGCGCACAACCGTGATGATGGTTGTGTGCTGCCTTTTTCTTATTAAGTAATCGCGTGCCAAAAAGCTGACTCGGCGTGCGTTTACAAATCGCTACAATTGTCAGGAACGACAAGCTTCGTGTTCGGGTCTAACGTTCCGAGTCAAAACGCTTTTCGTCAGACCTTTTTGGATTATTCTGCCGTCAAAGTACGGATGCTTTTTTCGAAGGCTGCCACTTTTTCATCGACAGCGTCCTGGGAATCGGCTTTTGCACCGATGTAGAACTTGATCTTCGGTTCGGTTCCACTTGGACGGATAGCAATCCAACTGCCATCTATCAGGAAGTATTTCAACACGTCGGAGCTTGGCATATCGATGTTTTCCGTAGAGCCATCTTTGAATGTCTTCGTAGAGTTACCGAAGTCTTCGGTGATGTCAACAGCAATTCCAGCAAAATCTGCCGGCGTTTCTGTTCTGAATTTTGCCATCAAGGCTTTGATTTTTTCCGCACCAGTGATGCCGGACATCGTAACCGAGATGGTTTGTTCCTTATAGAAGCCATGTGTCTCGAAAAGTTCCACTAAGCCATCATATAGCGTTTGCCCTTTTTTCTTATAATAGGCAGCCACTTCGGCGATCAACACCAAAGCTTGGATGGCATCTTTGTCGCGGACGAAAGGCTTAGCCAAATAGCCGTAGCTTTCTTCGAAGCCGAAAAGGAATTCCTTGCTGTGGTCTTCTTCATATTGTTTGATTTTTTCAGCGATAAATTTGAATCCGGTCAACACATCCACCATATCCACACCGTAAGATTTCGCGATGGCAGTAGGCAACTCGCTGGATACGATCGATTTCAACGCTGTTCCGTTGGCTGGTAATGTTCCCGCTTCTTTTTTCGCATGCAACAGGTAATCCAGCATCAAGGAAGCGATTTGATTCCCGGTCAAGACGACATATTCGCCTTTCGCTTTTCTGACGGCTGCCCCCAGACGGTCGGCATCCGGATCGGTTGCAACCAAAATGTCCGCATCCAATTCTGTACCAAGTTTGATGGCATATTCGAATGCACCAGGTTCTTCAGGGTTTGGCGATTTTACGGTCGAGAAATTCGGATCGGCTACAGCTTGCTCCGGAACGACATAGATGCCTTCAAATCCGGCATTTTTCAAAGCGCGTTCTCCCAACATTTGGCCAGTACCATGCAGCGGTGTGAAAACCAATTTCATTTCCTTGCTCATTTCATGGACAAGCGCAGCATCAACGGTAACGGTTTTGACATTTTCCAAATAAGGAGTATCAATATCTTCACCAAGGATGGTAATCAAGCCTTTTGCTTTCAATTCTGATTCATCCCCGACTGCAATCGTCAAAGGGTTTTCGATTGCTCTTACGTATTCGGTCAGAGCGTCTGCATCGGCAGGAGGCATCTGGCCGCCATCTTCTCCGTATACTTTGTAGCCGTTGTAAGAAGCCGGGTTGTGGCTGGCTGTAATCATGATGCCGGTCAAGGCATTCAAATGTCTGACAGCAAAAGATAATTCCGGTGTTGGACGAAGGCTTTCAAAGACAAATGCAGGGATGCCATGAGCACCCAATGTTTTTGCCGCTTCCATCGCAAATTCAGGCGATTGGTGTCTTGAATCGTAAGCGATTGCAACTCCGCGTTTCTTTTCTTCTTCGCCTTTTGCTTCCATTAGGCGAGCCAATCCTTCCGTCGCTTGTCGAACGGTGTAGATGTTCATGCGGTTGATGCCGACTCCCAAAACGCCGCGCATACCCGCAGTCCCGAATTCAAGCGGTGCGAAAAATGCATCTTTCAGAGCATCTTCCTTTCCCTCCAGCGCTTGTAATTCCTCTTTTAATTTAGGTTCTAATAAGGCAAAATTGTTCCATTGTTCAATGGTTTCTTTATAAGACATTCTCATCTTCCCTTCCTCATTATTTTAATCATATTATAACATTCTTTATCATCAATTGAGTAGAAAATTAAAAGATACACAAAGAATTCAAATATAATAATACAGCCATTCTTTTTATGGGCCTGCAGGGACAATAAAAACTGCAGCGCCCTTTATCGGATTCTGCAGTTTGGATATTTTTTCAGCTATTATTCAATTGTTTCTGAAATTTTTTCGGTTGCTTGTGCTATTTCTTGCCTATCTTTCAACTCTTCGATATACGCGAAAGCTCGGTTGCCGGCTTCTCCACCGTCGCCGACTGCTGTAATGATTTGACGAAGCGCCTTCTTGCGCACATCCCCGATGGCATATATACCTGGTACGCTTGTTTCCATATGTTCGTTCGTAATGATCCAACCCTCTTCATCAGTAATGCCGAGGTCCAAGAACGCTTCCGATTGGGGAAGGATACCCACATAGATGAAGACGCCATCGATCGGTTTTTCCGTCAACTCATTCGTCTTCACGTTTTTGATGACGACCTTGTTTACCCTTTCCCCGTCGCCCTTGATTTCTTCCACGACGGAATCCCAGGTGATGTCTATTTTTTCATTCTTGAAAGCACGCTCCTGGATGATTTTTTGAGCGCGCAGCTTATCGCGGCGGTGCACGATGTTCACGTCGGCAAATTGGGTCAAGAAGATGCCTTCTTCAACCCCCGAGTCCCCTCCGCCTACAACGACCAGCTTCTTTTCCTTGAAGAACGCGCCGTCGCAGACTGCGCAATAAGAAACGCCGCGGCCATTGTATTCCGCTTCCCCGGGAACATCCAATTTGCGGTGCTTCGAACCAGTCGCAATGATGACGGTGCGCGTTTTGTATGATTTTTTGCCCGCCTCAACGATGCGGTAATCCCCATCAATGACGATCCGTTTTACACTGCCATACTTGTGCTCGGCACCGAATTGCATCGCACTTTCATACATCCTTTCGGAAAGTTCCGGGCCAAGAATCGATTTGAAGCCGGGATAATTTTCTACCTCAGCGGTGTTGTTCATTTCTCCCCCGGGTATGCCGTGTTCCAGCAATAATGTCGCTAAGTTCGAACGGGATGCATACAACGCGGCGGTCATGCCGCCGGGGCCAGCTCCGATAATGATGACGTCATATATTTTTTCTTGTTGTTCCATATTTTTTACTCCCTTTGTCTTTTTCATATTCCCTCCGGCGCATAACCGGAAATGATTTCTTCCTTAGTTTACATTCGAAAGGCCCCTAGGTCCACCTTTCTGCTCAACAAAGGAAAGGAGGGGGATGTAAATCATGCAGTATGATTTACATCTCCCCCCTTTATTAAACATCTAGCAAAGTATAAATTGTATTGATATAAGAAACGCATCATGGCAGGTGTTTCACAGAATCCGAATCTGTTTGACGCCATCACATAATGTCTAGCGGTCCAAGCCTGCCTCTCGGAATAAAGATGAAGGGTCCTCTTGGCTCTGCGAGCCAAGACATACTGTTCGACTAACCTACTGACGCGGGAAGTCTCACAGCAATTGCGCTCTACGATGCTCATTTGCATGGGACTTTTAGGGATTCATCCCTTAGAGCCCCAGTATAAGGTGACCGGAGGGAAAGTTGCAGGGCCAGATTTCCTAAATTTCTGTCGATGCAGGGCGGGCTTGTCCCGCTTTTCTTTATTTTGCTGCGTCTTCTGCTGAAAGTTTCTCTGATAATTCAATCAGATAAGCCTTCAGTTTGTCTTTGATTTCAGGATGTTCCAATCCGTAGGCGATGCTTGTCGTCAAGAACCCGAATTTATCCCCTACATCATAGCGTTTGCCTTCGAAGCGTTTAGCGAATACGCGTTGCGTATGGTTCAATGTATCAATGGCATCCGTCAATTGGATTTCGCCGCCGGCACCAGGATTTTGCTTTTCCAAAATGTCAAAAATTTCCGGTGTCAGCAGGTAGCGGCCAATGATCGCCAAATTGCTCGGAGCATCTTCCGGTTTTGGTTTTTCGACAAATTTGCGCACGTTGAACAAGCCAGGCTCCAGTTCCTGATCGGGATCGATGATGCCGTATTTTGAGGTTTCTTCGTGAGGGACTTCCATCACGGCGATGTTGGAAGCATGGGTTCTCTCATAGGCATCCATCAATTGTTTTGTTAGAGGCACTTTATCCACCATCAAATCGTCTCCAAGCATGACCACAAAAGGTTCATCCCCAACAAAAGCTTTCGCTTGCAATACAGCATGACCTAAGCCCAACGGATAGGATTGGCGGACAAAATGGATACGCAGGCCGGTCGTTTCTTGAACCAGTTCAAGCAATTCCGTTTTCCCTTTTTCACGCAAGTTTGCTTCCAATTCAATATTCGAGTCAAAATGATCTTCGATGGGACGCTTGCTTTTCCCTGTTACGATCAATATATCTTCAATACCGGATGCGATCGCTTCCTCGACGATGAATTGGATGGTCGGTTTATCGACGATCGGCAACATCTCTTTCGCCATCGCTTTCGTAGCCGGTAAAAAACGTGTCCCAAAACCGGCAGCTGGAATAACTGCTTTTCTTACTTTTTTCATATCTCCTTGTTCCCCTTTTCCATAGTTTCTGAAGAGAGTTCCGCTTTTCCTTCGCGGAGCATCAGGTCTTCGATTACTTGTTTGACATCTGCTTTTTCATATAACACTTTATAGATGGCTTCCGTGATCGGCATTTCAATGCCTTTTTCCTGGGCCAATTCATAGGCCGCCTTTGTCGTTGCGACCCCTTCGACGACCATCCCCATATTGTTCAGTACTTCATCCAAATCATGCCCTTTACCGATCAAGTCACCGGCACGCCAGTTCCGTGAGTGCACGCTGGTCCCCGTCACAATCAGATCGCCGACTCCGCTTAAGCCAAAAAAGGTCAACGGATCTGCCCCAAAGGCAACGCCTAAGCGGCTTATTTCGGCCAATCCGCGTGTCATCAACGCTGCTTTCGCATTGTCTCCATAACCAAGGCCATGGAGCGCTCCGGCCCCCACTGCGATGATGTTCTTCAAGGCAGCGCCTAATTCGACGCCGATGATGTCTGTATTTCTGTAGACTCTGAAATAATTATTCATGAATAGCTTTTGGACATAGCCAGCCGCCACTTGATTTTCGGATGCCGCCGTGATCGTCGTTATATCCTTCTTGGCCACTTCTTCCGCATGACTCGGTCCCGATAAGACAACCAGACTGTCGTATTTCTCAGCCGGAATCTCCTCCTGGATGATCACCGAAATCCGTTTATGCGAATCCTGTTCCAAACCTTTGCTGGCATGGACCAGATGCGGCTTGTTCTTGCCGTCCAAAAGGAGCGCCACTTGTTTGGCAACGGCACGGATAGCTTTTGTCGGCAATACGAATACGATTGCTCCTGCCCCTTCCAGAGCCTTCTCAAGGTCTGTAAAGGCGATTATGGACTCGCTTAACACGACATCCGGCAAATAATGATGATTCGTATGTTTTTCATTTATTTCTTTTTGCTGTTCTGGGTCGTTTCCCCATAGTCGCACTTCATGCCCATTTTCATCCAGCACCATGGACAAGGCTGTCCCCCATGAACCGGCACCTAAAACGGCTACTATTTCCTTCATTCTTATCTTCCTTCCCATTAACCTCTTCTGTTGGAAAGAATAAACTCTTCCAATTCTTTTGGATTTCCCACAATTTTTGATGGATTGTAGGGCTTGATGAACGCTGTCGTTTTTTCGGACCAACCGACAAATACGCTGGCGACACCCGCGTTGTTGCCGGCAAGTATATCATGGTGATTATCCCCAACCATGACCGATGTTTCTTTATCTGCCTTCAAAAGGTCCATCGCCAATAGCAGTGATTCCGGATTCGGTTTTGGATGGATAAAATCTCCTGATCCAATGATCGTATCGAAGTACTCGGTAATCCCTAAAAGGTCCACGCCCTGTTTCAATACATCTTTCCGTTTTGTAGAGACGACGCCCATGCTGATGCCTTCCTGATGCAGTTTCTTGAGAAGCTCCTTGATCCCCGGGAAAATGCTGATCATCTCATCATGTTTTTCAAGCATCACTTCGCGGTAACGCGCAATCAATTCATCTTTTCGATTAAAATCCAATGTGCCGTATATCTCTTCCAAGCTGGGCCCATTAAATTGAGGCATATCGCTTTTTTGAAAGCGTCCCGGAAAATTCTCCTGCATCACGACAAAATGGGACTCGCTGATGAGTTGGTTGGAATCTGCGATTGTCCCGTCGAAATCAAACAAAACCGTTTTAAAAGTCATTATTTCACCGTTTTCCCTTTCCCGATTTCTGGATAGTATGGATCTGGAGGATAGTTATTCCTGCGGCGATAAGCCCAGATAATCCCGGCACCGAAGAATAAAAACAAGGACAGGAACTGCGAAACCCTGATTGGTCCGAACAGATAGAGACTGTCCGTCCTCATCCCTTCGATAAAGAAGCGGCCGAAGGAATACCACATGACATAAGTCAGTGCCACCTCGCCCATCCTGAGCGTCTTTTCCTTCCTGCGCAAGAACAGGATCAGGATGAAGCCCAGCAATGACCACAACGATTCATAAAGAAAGGTCGGGTGGTAATAGATACCGTCTATGTTCATTTGATTGATGATGAACGCCGGCAAATGCAGTCCTTCCAAAAAGGCACGGCTCACTTCTCCGCCGTGTGCTTCTTGATTCATGAAATTCCCCCATCTTCCGATGGATTGCGCTATCAGGACTGCCGGCGCTAAAATATCCAATGTCAATGCAAAGGATATGCCTTTTCTTTTTGTGTAGAAATAAATCGTTAAAATCCCGGCAATCAAAGACCCGTAGACGGCAATCCCGCCATTCCAGATTTGGATGATTTCGCCCGGATTTGCCAGATAGTACTGCCATTCAAAAAGAACGTAATAGATTCTGGCTCCGATGATGCCGATCGGCAACACCCAGAACATCATATCCACAATAAAATCCCCATCCAGGCCTTTTCTGGCCGCTTCCTGGCTTGCCAACGTCATGGCAATCAAGATGCCTACAGCGATGATGACGCCATACCATCGGATTTCCAATCCACCGAATGACAAAGCAATCGGATTCAGTGCGGCGACTAGATTATTCATTTTTCACGTTCCTTCCTTTGTGCTTATTCTTCTTTTAGTTTATTCTCTTCTATCAATGCTTCCAAGTTTTTTTCGAATGTTTCCGCTGCGTTATATCCCATATTTTTAGCACGGAAATTCATCGCGGCCACTTCAATGATGATGGCTAAATTACGCCCCGTTTTTACAGGGATGGTAATTCTTGGGACGTCCACTTCCAAGATAT
Organism: Trichococcus palustris; assembly: GCF_900114465.1. Taxonomy (GTDB): domain Bacteria; phylum Bacillota; class Bacilli; order Lactobacillales; family Aerococcaceae; genus Trichococcus; species Trichococcus palustris. The sequence continues at coordinate 20,047 of NZ_FOTD01000014.1, forward strand.
TCATGAGTTCCTCGGTGCTGCCGAGGCGATCGAATTTCTTTTCTTTGCTCCACATTTCCAGATTCACAATCAGGTTGACTTCGTTTGTCTGTTTGACCGCTCCCGCACCGAACAAGGTCATCACATCGATGATTCCGATACCGCGTATTTCGATCAGATGGCGTAATATGCTTGGCGCTTCGCCGATCAGAGTGTTCTCATCGTGTTGGTATAGGTCGACACGGTCATCCGCAACCAAACGATGGCCTTTCTGGATTAATTCAAGGGCGGTTTCAGACTTACCGACCCCACTGTCACCGGTGATCATGACGCCCATGCCGAATACATCCACCAAGACACCGTGCATGGAAACCCGTTCCGCCAATTTCCCCTCCAGGAAATTGGTGATATTGCTGGATACGCGTGTTGTTCTGGATTGCGCCGACAGGATTGGAATCCCCGCCTCTTGCGCTGCTTTCACCAATTCCGCAGGGGCCTCCAGACGCCGTCCGATGACAAAACAAGGTGTTTCTTTTTGGCATAGACGTCTCATGATGACGAGACGTTCTTCGGAGGTCATCCTTTCGGTAAAGGTAAGTTCCGTCATCCCCAACAATTGGATACGGGTAGACGGATAGTAAGTGAAGAATCCGGTCAATTCCAGACCGGGTCTTGAAATTTCGGCAGTTGTTATTTTTTTATCTAAAAATTCTTTCCCGCTAATTATAATAAAGCCTGAACTATCGACTAAATCCTTGACAGTAACTGTATTTGCCATACTTATCCCTCGTCATCTCTGTAGTATAGTGCTGCATTTCCTCGAAGATACGTTCTTTTTCCCACCAAAAAAGATATAACAATAAAGCCCTTGGTGGTTCATTATTTTCCTATTTATCATAACATTTTATGCCCCTATACGAAAGGGCAAAAAAATGGAGCTGAAACACTCGTTCCAGCTCCATCCGTGCAGATGATTCCTGCGATACAATCAATTGTAAGTGTTTTCTCTGTTCAAGAAATAATGCACCAGCGACATGATCAATGCTACCACAAAGGCGGTGCCAAAATTGGCAAATTGGAATCCGGATCCCACCAACCAGGAAGTCAGGTATAGCATGAATCCGTTGATCACCAAGCTGAACAGGCCGAAGGTGAGCAACGTAATCGGAAATGACAGGAAACTTAAAATCGGTTTGATCAAAAAATTGACGATTGCCAGTACGAAGCTGGCCATCAAGGCCGTCCAAAAATTGCGGACGTAGAATTCGGGAGCCATCAAGTAGGCGAGTGCCAAAAATACCAAAGAGTTAATGATGGTTTTTTTCAAAAATCCCATTAAAAATCACTCCAGTCATCCTCTTCTTTTTTTTCAACCGGTTTCGCTTCTTTCATCGTTCTGGAAGAATGGGTTTTACTCCGGGAAGTATCGCTGTCCGAGCCGCTGAATCCTTGGCTGCTTCCGTTCTTGGCATCTGGTTCAGGCAATATAATCGCCAGAATGATGTACAGTATGACTGGTGAACCGACCCCCGCAAAGACCAATATCAAGAAAATCACACGCACAATGGTTGAGTCGACGCCAAGGTATTCCGCGATACCCCCAAGCACACCACTAACTTGTCTGTCTGTAGCCGATTTTGTTAATTTTTTCATTTGATTTCACTCCTTGTTTCCAATTATTGTCTATTATTTTTCGTTATTTTTTAAAAAAATATTACCTGTCGTTGTCTTTAATTCTACCATAACGGGCGATTCTTCGTCCAACCGCCTGAATTGCAGGAACTTATTGGTGTGTTCATTCTTCTGTTTTATGATTTCAATGTTTTCTATCCGATTTTTGATCTGCCCCAGTGAGCTGCTGGCAGTCCCTTCAATGCTTTTTGAAGCAGGGATGGATAATTTCACGTCCCCATTTACCGAAACTGCTTGGATCCGTTTCGCGTTCACAGCCGGATAGGTCAGTTTCACATCCCCATTCACAACCGAAACCGTCGCGCTGACAACGTCACTCTTGAGGGCAACATTTCCGTTGATTATTTTGGACATCACATCGACGATCGTGCTGTCCACCACATCCAAATTCCCGTTGACCCCATCCGTCTCCAACATGATGGCTTTGATATTTGTGAAGGTCATGCTGCCATTGGTCGATTTCACATAGAAATCCTTTCCTTCGATATCCTTTACGGTCACGTTACCGTTCAACAGTTTCAGTGCGACGTAGTCATATTCTCTTTTCGGCAGGGAAACGATGATATCGCATTTGATGCGTTTGTTGGGCACATGGAATTCCAATCTTTCGGTATCGACAACGATGGTGCTTCTTGCTTCGAAAGCTTCGATACCGGTTGCTTCCTCCGTTTTGCCGTAGATCTTCACATCCGCTGCGATGGAAATGGTATCTTTGTCCCAGCTTTGCAGAACAACGTTCCCGTTCGCCAATTGGAAATCCAGGATAGTAGCGGTGTTTTCTTCAAAAACAAATTCATGTTGAAACTTGTTTGTGATGATGCCCGGGATTTTCACATTGAAATCCAGTTCCTTCCAATCCACGTTTTCCATTACGGTCTGTACGGTGTCTGTCAGGAATTTGCTGAATTGCGATCCAACTTTATTGAGCTTATCGCTGAAATTGTTGGCCGATTCCTTCCATTCTTCCTTGTTGCCTAATTTCTCGCTGAAGGATTTTACGTTGGTTTCCAAATGTTCTTTCTTCAAGGTGCGCATTTTTTGTTCCATTTCAACTTTTTCGGCTTCCAAGGCTGCAGCTTGCGAACGCAACCCTGTCAATTCTTCGTCCAGACGAGTCATCGTGATTTCTTGTTCCGGTGTCACGGCTCCCAATTCATCGACGGTCGCCAACGCTTGTCTTTTTTCTTCCTTTTCCTTGATTTGTTTCTTCAGGAGTTGTAGCGCTTCTCCTTTCGCATCGACTTGTGAGGAGAAGAAGGAAATTTCGCTTGCCAATTGTTCCAGAATTTTTTCCAGATTCACGCGATCTTTTTTCTCCGAATCCGTTGTTCCAGATTCTTCAGCTTCGTTTTTTACTTGTGTATTATCGGTAAAATCATTTGTCTTATTCATCTTAACGGCGTCTTTACCTTCTTTTTTGGCTGAATTTTCCAAAAGTACCAAGGCCTCTTCGGTGGTGATGATGCCTTCTCTTACCAACGCTAAAATGCGATCTCTTTCGTTCATGTTTTTTTCCTCCTCGATGGGGGTTACCCATTCTATATTGGACTGGCTAAGGGCAGTTGGCTAATAAAATTAATCGTTTGCTTATGTTTCTATTATGCCCAATCGAGGAAGGATTGTCATAGGTCTAAAGGTGGATTTTTGTGTCATCAGAAATACTGAGAGAATCCGTGCCTTTGCCAAAAAAGACCATAAAGAAAAGGAACTCCCCTGCTCTGTATGGTCTAAGACGATTGGCTGATGTAATGTTTTTTTGCAGTGCGGCAGTGAGTTTCACCGCACTCTTTTTTAGTCGCGTTCTGAATTGCAGAACGCAACTCATCGTATCCTGCAGGATTCAGCTCATCCTTTTTAAACGTGTTCTGAAACTCAACCACCACTAGCGTTTCGCAAATCACGGATGTGAACAAAAGAGGTTCACTTCCGTGATTTTCTCCAACGTACGGGTGGCTAAACGAATTTCATCGCACTCTTTTCTTGTCTCGTTCGAGTATTTTTTTTAGGAAGTGGCCGGTATAGCTTTCTTCTACTTCCGCCACTTCTTCGGGGGTGCCGGTGGTAAGGACTGTTCCTCCGCCTGCACCGCCCTCCGGCCCCATATCGATTATGTAATCGGCCGTCTTGATGACGTCGAGGTTATGTTCGATGACGAGGACGGTATTTCCGGCCTCCACCAAACGATCCAACACTTCCAACAGTTTGGCAATGTCATGTGTGTGCAACCCGGTTGTCGGTTCATCCATGATATAGAACGTCTTCCCGCTGGAAACCCGCTGCAGTTCGCTGGCCAGTTTCATCCGTTGCGCTTCGCCTCCGGATAAGGTAGTTGCCGATTGCCCCAATGTCACATATCCCAAACCGACATCCACAATCGTCTGCATCTTCCGTCGGATTTTAGGGAGGGCTTCGAAATAGGTCAAGGCCTCCTCAATCGTCATTTCCAACACTTGGGCGATATTTTTACCTTTGTATTTGACTTCCAACGTTTCCGAATTATAGCGTGTGCCATGGCAAACTTCGCAGGGCACATACACGTCAGGAAGGAAATGCATTTCGATTTTCAGGATGCCGTCGCCGCGGCACGCCTCGCAGCGGCCGCCTTTTACGTTGAAACTGAACCGGCCTTTCTTATAGCCGCGTATTTTCGCCTCATTCGTATTCGCGAACAGATCACGGATATCATCGAATACGCTCGTATACGTAGCCGGGTTGCTCCTTGGCGTACGGCCAATCGGGCTTTGATCGATATCGATCACTTTCTCCAAGCCTTCAAAACCTTTGATGGACTTGAATTTACCCGGTTTTTCCTTCGTGCGGGTCAGCTCTTTGGCTAGGGCTGTCCTCAATACGCTATTGACGAGCGAGCTTTTCCCGGACCCCGATACTCCCGTCACTGCGATAAAGCGGCCCAAAGGGAAGGAGGCATCAACGTTTTTCAGATTATTTTCGGTTGCGCCTTTGATGACGACGGCACCTTTGTCTTCCGAACGTCTTTGTACCGGGACAGGAATGAACATTTCTCCGGATAGATATTTCCCGGTCAAGGAGTTCGTGTCTTTCATCACTTCCTCCGGCGTACCGGCAGATACGATTTCCCCACCGGCTTCGCCTGCTCCCGGACCGATGTCGATCAGGTAATCCGCCTCCATCATGGTGTCTTCGTCATGCTCGACGACAATCAATGTATTTCCCAGATCGCGCATGTGTTTGAGCGACTCGATTAAGCGGTTATTGTCCCGTTGGTGCAGACCGACGGATGGTTCATCAAGAATATACAGCACGCCGGATAGGTTTGAACCGATCTGCGTCGCCAAACGGATCCGTTGGGCCTCACCGCCAGAAAGGGTCCCTGCGGTCCGGCTCAAGGTCAAGTAGTCCAACCCGACGTTTCTCAGGAAGGATAGGCGGGATAGCACCTCTTTCAAAATGGGAGCCGCGATTGCATTCTCCTGTTCCGAAAGGTTCAACTCTTGGAAAAATGCAAAGGTCTTATCGATGGAAAATTCCGCCACTTCCCCGATGCTTTTCTTATCCACCTTCACACAGAGCGCCTGTTCATTCAGACGGAGTCCATGGCAGGTTTGGCAAGGCAATTCGGCCATATATTGGCGCATCGCTTCCCGCGTGAAATCGCTGGAAGTTTCATTGTAGCGGCGGTTGATGTTCGTGATGACCCCTTCAAAAGGGATATCCACATCGCGGATACCACCGAAATCATTTTGATAATGGAAATGGAATAGCTCACTATCCGTTCCATGGAGTATCTTATTCTGCACGGTTGCATCCAGTTGCTCGAAAGGCTTATCCATATCGATCCCACTTTGTTCACAGAACTGGCGCAGCATTTCCGGATAATAATTTGAACTGATGGGATTCCAGGGTGTCAGCACCCCCTCGTTCAATGTCAGTCGTTTATCGGGAATGACCAAGTCCATATCGACTTCCAGTTTCATCCCCAAACCATCACAGTCCGGGCAAGCGCCATACGGGGCATTGAAAGAAAAGAGGCGCGGCTCTATTTCCCCAATCGTAAATCCGCAATAGGGGCAGGCATAGTGCTCGCTGAATAGCATCTCATCGCCATCAATGACGTCGATGATGGCATATCCCTCCGCCAAATGTAGGGCTGCTTCGACAGAGTCGAACAAACGGGAACGGATCCCTTCCTTCATGACGAGGCGGTCAATGACGATGTCGATAGTGTGTTTTTTGTTTTTTTCCAACTCGAATTCTTCGGATATGTCAAACAATTCCCCGTCGACGCGGACGCGGACATACCCTTGTTTCTTGATGTCCTCAAAGACCTTTTTATGCTGCCCTTTTTTGCCTTTGATGATGGGAGCCAATATCTGCAACTTCGTGCGTTCCGGCAACTCCAAAATTTGGTTCACCATCTGCTCTGGTGATTGGCTGCTGATCAGCGTTCCATCGTTCGGACAGATGGGATGGCCAACACGCGCATACAATAGCCGCAAAAAGTCATTTATTTCCGTAACCGTCCCGACTGTCGAACGCGGATTGCGGCTGGTCGTTTTTTGATCAATCGCGATTGCCGGGCTCAGCCCATCTATGCTATCGACGTCCGGTTTGTCCATTTGCCCTAAAAATTGGCGGGCATAAGCAGATAGACTTTCCACATAGCGTCTTTGCCCTTCAGCATACAGCGTATCGAAAGCCAATGAACTTTTCCCTGATCCGGAAAGTCCGGTCATGACAACCAATTTATCCCTCGGAATCGTAACATCTATATTTTTAAGATTGTGTGAGCGGGCCCCACGCACAATAATTTGGTCTTTTGCCATATTCTATCCCTCTTCACCTTATTCTTTGGATTCTTTTTATTAAACCTTTCCTCTTACAGTATAGCATAGACACGCGCGAAAAGAACGTCCGTTCCCATCTCGTTTCTTGCTTCTATTTCTTAATCTGGCTCGCCATTCCCCTCTTCAAAGCCATGGCGGGCATGTTCAACCGCCAAGTGCAGAATGTCATAGACGTGGCTGTCATCTTGGCTGTATAAAATATTTTTTCCGATTCTCCTGCTTTTGACGAGCTTCGCTTCCCGCAGTTTTCTGAGTTGATGCGACACGGCTGATTGCTCCAACTGCAATTCATCGGCAATGGCATTCACATTCAATTCTCTATTTTCCAGCATATGCAGAATCAGGAATCTTGTGGGATCGCCGATCAATTTAAATATTTGGGTAGTAGCCAATATGATGTCTCGTTCTTCTGATTCTTTCCCCACACTTGCACCCACTTTACTAAAATTATTGCCCGTAACCGAATCCTTTGCGGAACCTCAGGATTATTCTATCAAATTATCCAAGATTCCGGAAAGCTAAACACTCAAAAATAAAAAGGAGGCCTGCCACCGGTTAACTGCCGGTGACGGACCCCCTCATCAGGTATATTCTTTATTAGTTCAATTCCTCTATTTTACCCGTTTGCAGATACAAAATACGTTCGCAAATGTTCGTTACATAGTCTCCGATTCTTTCCAAGTATCCAGCAACCAGAATATAGTCGGCTCCGCCAAATACGACGGCAGGGTCGCTCGCCATTTCTTTCAGGCAGAAACGGTTGATTTGAACGAAATATTCGTCCACGATACTGTCTTTTGTTGCAATGGTTTTTGCAAGTTCCACATCCCCGCGGACATAGGCATCAATGGATTGTTCTACCATCTGTTTCACAACTTCAGCCATCTCGCCGATCTGAACTTCGACTTCAGGAATTCGTTTGCTGTGCTCTTCTTTTACACGAATGACGGAACGCGCAATGCTCACCGCGTGGTCGCCCATTCTTTCCAAATCAGAACTAGCTTTCATAACCGTGATGATGGAACGTAAATCCGCTGAAACAGGTTGTTGCAAAGCTATCAATTGAAAACAGAACAATTCAAGTTCCACTTCCATCGCGTTAATGTCCTTGTCATTCTCTTTCACTTCAGTAGCCAATGCTTTATCATGATTGATAAAAGCTTTAACTGCTTTTAGAATTGCTTCATTTACTTTGAAACCCATTTTTGTAAATTGAGCATTCATTTGAGTTAATTCATCGTCAAATATTCTTCTCACGTTATTCACCTCTTTTTAATAATTCATTCAACATAAGTATAACATATATATGCTTTTTAACCGAATCTACCGGATACATAATCTTCTGTTCTCTTATCTTTTGGATTGGAGAAGATTTCTTTTGTATCACCCATTTCGATGATTTCCCCAGTCAAGAAGAAGGCCGTTTTGTCAGATACACGTGCGGCTTGTTGCATATTGTGCGTAACCATGACGATGGTGTAATCCTTTTTCAACTCTTGCACCAAGTCTTCAATCTTCGCAGTCGAGATCGGATCCAGAGCGGAAGTCGGTTCGTCCATCAACAGGACTTCGGGTTCAACCGCCAACGCACGTGCGATGCAGATACGCTGTTGTTGTCCACCGGAAATGCTCAATGCGCTCTTGTTAAGATTTCCTTTGACTTCGTCCCAGATAGCCGCGCCTTTTAAGCTTTTTTCAACGATTTCATCCAATGTTTTTTTATCTTTGATGCCGTGTGTTCTTGGACCGTAAGCGATGTTATCGTAAATGCTCATCGGGAATGGGTTCGGTTGTTGGAAAACCATCCCTACGCGTTTACGGAGCATATTGACGTCGAAGTCATCCGCATAGAAATTTTCTCCATCCAATAGGAGTTCTCCTTCGATGCGGCAGCCCGCTACCAAGTCGTTCATACGGTTCAAGCTTTTCAGAAAAGTCGATTTCCCGCAACCGGATGGTCCGATAAAAGCAGTGATTTCATTTTTCTGTATTTCCATGTTTATATTTTTTAGTGCCTGAAAATCTGTATACCATAAATTCATGTCTTTGATGCTTATTTTACTCATCTTTATTTTGCCCCCTTGGTCAAACGGTTACTTAATAGTGTGGATAGGCTATTGATGATCAATACAACGATAATCAATACAACCCCTGTTGCATAGGACTCATTTACGTGCATCCCTTCACTGGACAGTACAAACATATGCAATGCCAATGTACGACCGGACTGCATGAAGTTATGCGGTAAGTTTGTGGATGTCCCCAAAGTATACATCAAAGCGGCCGTTTCACCGACAATGCGCCCTACTCCCAGAATCAATCCCGATAGGATACCAGGCATTGCGACAGGTAAGACAACTCTGAAAATGGTTCTTAGTTTGCCTGCACCCAAAGCCAAACTCCCCTCCCGAAGGGCATCCTTTACAGAAAGTAAAGCTTCTTCTGTCGAACGGATGATAACCGGCAATACCATGATGACGGAAGTCAATATCCCTGATAGCAACGAATATTGGAATCCTAAGAAAACAACAAAGAATAACATCCCGAACAAACCGTATACGATGGATGGGATCCCGGATAATGTATCTGTTGCAATCCGGATAATATCGACGAATTTATTGTTCTTGTCGGCATATTCTACAAGGTAAAAGGCAGTAAAGACGCCTATGGGAGCAGCAATGACGAGCGATGACAACACCAAGGCCAGCGTGGTGATGATGGACGGCATCATCGAAACGTTCGTTGTCGTGTAATTCCAAGAAAACATCGCTAAATTCAAATTTGGGATACCGTTCAGCAAAATGAAGCCAATGATGAAAAATAACGAGCCGAAAGTCAGTAAAGAAAAGAAATAGACAAAGAATTTTATCAATTTAGATTCCATCTATAGTCCCCTCCTTTTCACAACTGTAAAGATGCCATTGATAATTAAGATGAAGATGAATAATACAACAGCAGTGGCAATCAATGCCTCTCTGTGTTGTCCGGCAGCGTATGCCATTTCCAAGACAATATTGGTTGTCATGGTACGAACCCCCTGCGTAATGCTGGACGGAATGCGCGGTTGATTACCCGCAATCAAGATAACCGCCATCGTTTCACCGATTGCGCGTCCAATTCCAAGAATAATGGAAGAAAGGATACCTGATTTAGCTGCAGGCACGACTACGCGCATGACGGACCGTTCATGGGTAGCACCCAAAGCGACACTACCTTCATAGTAGCTTTTCGGGACGGCATGGATGGATGCTTCAGACATGCCGATAATGGTCGGCAAGATCATGATGCCCAATAGAATAGATGCTGTCAGGATGTTCATACCCGTTCCGCCTACAAGCTGTCTCATGATAGGAACGATGAGCCTTAACGCGAAGAAACCATAGACAATGGATGGGATGGCTGCCATCATGTTAATGGCAGGTTTTAAAAATTTATACAGACCCGGCGGGCAGAATTTTGCCATGAATACGGATGTGAAGACGCCCGTAGGAACCCCCAGGATGATGGCTCCCGCAGTGATGATAAGGGACCCCAAAATCATCGGTAAAATCCCGAATGATGGTGTGCCACTGGACGGTGCCCATTTCGTTCCAAACAGGAAATTGCCGATACCATAATCGAGCATGAATGGTATGCCGCCTTCAAAAATGAAATAACAGATTACTATGATGGAAATGACCGATACAAGAGCAGATGCGAAGAAAAGCCACTTCATGAAGCTTTCCAAAAAATACTTCTTTTTCATATTTTCCCCTTCCTTTTTTTAATCAGAGACTGATCGAAGGTCGTTCTTCTTAATTATAATACATTTCAGTATCTTTTATATCATTAATGAAAAAAAAAGGCCAGAATATTCTGGCCTTCGATGGAGAGTTATTAAAGAATTTTAATAATCAATTATTGAACATCTTCCCACTTAGTTGTTTCACCAGTAAAGATTGCTTTCACTTGCTCCATAGTTAAACCTGCAAGTTTGTTTGATTTGTTGACAACCACTGCGATTCCATCAACAGCGATTGCATCTGATTTCAATGCAGCCGCTTCTTCCGGCTTCAATTCACGAGAAGACATACCGATATCGGCCGTTCCTTCCATAGCGGCAGTCATACCCGCAGAAGAACCGTTTGAAGTGATGTCGATTGTAACGCCAGGATTTAAAGCTTTGTATTGTTCAGCAAGAACTTCCATTAAAGGTGAAACCGAAGTTGAGCCTACAATGGCGATTTTCCCGCTCATTTTACCGTCGCCTGCATAAGCGGCTCCGTCCAATTTCGCTTCAACGTAGCCTTTGTCAACGGCAGTTTTTTGCCCTTCAGCGGAATGGATATATGCCACAAAGTCAGCAGCTGCTGCACTCAAGTCGCCTTTCCAAGCGATATTGAAATTACGTGCGATCGGGTAAGAACCATCTTGTACCGTTTTGCTTGTTGGCACTACACCATCGACGGCAACAGCGTGAACAGTGTCATTCAATGAACCCAATGAAACATAGCCGATTGCATTTGCATCTCCAGCAACTGTCGAAAGAACGCCTTCCGTACCGTTTTGGATGATAGCTTCTGAATAAGTGTTATCCACTGCTGTGCCGTTTGCATCTTTAGTTGCAATACCGGTGATTTCAGTGAAGGCGCCTCTTGTACCGGAACCATCTTCACGGGAAACGACATTGATCGTGCCTGCTGTAGCTGCTGTCCCGGTTGCGGATGAATCTGTTGTCGAGCCGCTGTCACATGCCACCAATATTGCGCCTACGCCTAAAGATAAAACTAATTTTGCCAAGTTCTTCATTTTCATTTGAAAGTACCATCCTTTTTATTTAAATAGTTTTTTATTTCTCTTGTTCATATACCCATTCTATCGTGGCAATGTTAATTTTCATCACTTTTTTCTGTAAATTTTGTGTTGAGATTTCCGCTCTTTCCCCCGGTCATTCTGGGCGCAAAAAGGAAAGCGTTCCCTTTAAGGTTTTATCGCGCTTTCCTATGTTCGACCAAACGATCGATTGTAAATTTTATGTAAACCCATGCTTTTGAAAGGGGGATTTGCCATCTAAAACGCGCGATCTACTGCCTATTTTTCCGTAACAGCAACTTACATTTCTTTTTTGTACGGCAGCCTGACCGTGAAGGTGCTGCCGATCCCCAATTTGCTCTCGACAGCGATGGAGCCGTTCAAACTTTTAACCAAGTAACGGACAATCGACAACCCCAAGCCGGTCCCTCCGGAATTGCGGCTGCGTGCTTTATCCACTCTGTAGAATCTCTCGAAAATTCTTGAGAGATCCTCTTCTGGAATACCGATGCCTGAATCCTTGACTTTAATGATGACCTCATCCTGCGTCTGCTCCAAAAGAACGTCCACACTGCCATCCTGATCGGTGTAATTTACGGCATTATAGATCAGGTTGGATAAGATTTGTTCAAATCGACTTTTGTCCCCGTTAAAAATGACTTCTTTTTCAGCAGACAATTGCAGCTTGATTCTTTTCTCGCTTGCCGCCTGTTGCACCACCTGGAAACACGATTCAGCTATCTGGTTGATATTGATCCTTTCGATATGCATCGGCACTTGTTTTTGCTCGATCCGAGAAAGTTCCAGAATATCATTGACAAGTACATCCAAGCGGTTTGCCTCTTTGAAAATGATTTCCAAGAATTGTTTTAAAATGAGCGGATTATCCATCGCCCCATCCAATAAGGTTTCAGCGAAACCTTTCAAAGCCGTGACAGGCGTCCGCAATTCGTGCGAGGCATTCGTCACGAAATCCGAGCGCACTTTCTCCAGCCTTCTGATTTCGGTAATATCATAGAGGAGCACAATCGATTTGTTGCCTTTTTCGCCCATTTTACCCGGAATCGAAACGGTGTTCACATCCAAAATCCTTTCCTGTGGATAATACAGATAGATTTCATCATTCAAGTGTTTTTTCAGCCCATAGGTTTGATCGATCAATTGCACCAGCCCATAGCTCTTGAATAATTCCAAATAGGAATGGCCGATCAAATCTCCTTCCATACCCAAAATGGTTTGCACGGCTGGATTCAACATTTGAATCCGGCGTTCCTCATCAAGCAGGACAACCCCGATAACCAATTTATCCATCAATAGGCTCAGCCTTTCATTCGATTCATAGATGGTTTGGGTTTTCGCCTGCAAGCTGTCGGAAAGAGAATTGACCGCTTCGCCCAACTCCGATATTTCCGGATAATCGAAACCGTGGTATCTTTCTTCATAATTTTCTTCCGTCAATTGTTCCACAAGCGCAGAAATATTTTTTAACGGTCTTGATAGTTTATTGGTTAGATAAAGGGCGATGAAACTCGCCAAAACGATGGCAAAAAACGAAGATACGAAAATGGATTTCAGGATATCCGATCGCAAGGCATCCAATTCGGCAATGTTATGCGTCAATCGGAAGATGCCGATGAATTTCCCCTCCGCATTGCTCAATGGTATCGCTACACGATAGACATTGTTTCCCTTTCTGTCTTTCGTCAGACCGCTCCTGCCGATCTCATTCCCGCTCAAGACAGCCTTTACCTCTTTTACATCTTGCTGATTTTCGGCGGAATCATTGCCCGGACTGGAAGAATAAACGAGCTTTCCTTTCTCGTTTAAAAAAGCTATCTGGTCGTTCTTGCCCAGTAATTTCTGGATCTTTTCGGTCCCGTTGACTGCCGTCATGACCGTATCGGAATCCTGGATGACCACTTCGTTCACAAGCACCGCAATGTCCTTCGCACGGTTGTCGATTGCATTGGTAAGCACATCCGTCGTGGCCGTATCCACCAAATAGCTTGTATAAAAAACTACCCCTGTCCCCAGGAGTAGAAACAGGCCGATGAAAAGGGCTAAAAATTGATTTGTAAATTTCCGCATTATTTCGGTACCTCGAATTTATAGCCAAAACCTCTTACGGTCTTGATGTATACAGGGTTCTTTGTGTCATCCTCGATTTTTTCACGGAGATGGCTGATATGGACATCCACAATCCTCGTCTCGCCCGCATAGTCAAAATTCCAGATGGCATTCAAAAGCTGTTCGCGGCTCAAGATGCGGTTCACACGTTTCGTCATGTACAGCAGCAATTCAAATTCCTTCGGCGTAATCTCGATGGATTCGCCGCGCAGCCGCACTTCGTACAGTGCGGGAATAATCGTGATATCGCCCACTTCAATCGTTTCTTCTGAGCCGTTTTCCACCGTTTCCGGTTGCTTTGCCGGCGCCGTTTCTTCGACTGCAGCACTCTGTTTGGTGCGCCTCAGGATCGCCTTCATTCTGGCCAAGACTTCACGGGGGCTGAATGGTTTGGTCATATAATCGTCCGCGCCTAATTCCAGACCGATGACTTTTTCAAACTCGTCATCCTTTGCCGTCAAAATCATGATCGGCGTCTCTATCTTTTCTTGTCTCAGTCGTTTGCACACATCGATGCCGTCCATCGATGGCAACATTAAATCCAGAATAATAAAATCAAATGGATTCGAAATGGCAAGTTCATAGCCTTCCAGACCGTCACTGGCTGTATAAACTTCATAGCCGTCCTTTTCCAAATTAAAAGCCAGTAACGTCAAAATAGATGGCTCATCATCCACAAGCAAAACCTTTTTCATTTTTCCTCCTCCACCCAGTTGGGCGTACTGTCAAATTTCATTTTTGAAATACTTTCAATTTCTTTGCTCATTCACCTCTACATGATACCAGAAAGGAAATGATTTTTGACACATCTTCTTTTTTAGCATACTAGAAATCCCCCAAAACGGCAATTCTGATTCTCTCATAACATGCACTCCCTTACCCGGAAAAAAGCCCTGATCAAGCGTCCCATCAGCCTTATCGCCTGCCCAAAAGCAAAAAAAGATTCAAACGCACCGGATAGGCTTGTCTGAATCTTTTGGCTGTTCTGTTCATTTCATTCGCATATCTAAAATTTACACTTTCAGGAAACGACGCATCGAGAATACGGAACCGAATGAACCGATGACAATCCCAATACCCATCATCAATAAGGTGATGTAAATCAAGAATGGATTCGGATTCAAAAGGCCGAAGTTTGTCCCTGCCAAGTAAGCACCACTCACATCAAAAATGAAGTTGTACAGAAATACTAAGAAGACGGTAGGAATGACTGCGCCGATAAAGCCTATCAAAGCTCCTTCAATAAGGAACGGCCCCCGGATATAGGCATTTTTTGCACCAACCAGCCGCATGATTTCAATCTCGGTACTGCGGGAAAAGATGGTGATGCGGATTGTATTGGAAATCAGGAATACAGCCACCAATAACAAGCCGAGGATGATCACCAAACCGATGGTACGGATTGTTGCGATTGTTGCGAATAATTTATCTGCGGTTGCGCCGCCATATTCAACTTTCGCAACATATTCCAGTTGCGAGGCTGCTTCCGCCACCGCTTTTGTACTTTCGGGCTTATTCGTATTCAGTACGAACGCATCATAAAGTGGGTTTGCATCGCCGCCGAACAGGTTGAACTCGTCCCCGTAGCTGCCGACAATCTTGTTTAATTCTTCATCCCGGCTGGAGAAAGTGATGGATTCCACATCAGGAATCGCCGCCAACGCCGCTTTCAACGCATCTTGATTTGTCTGATCCGTGCCCAAGTCGATGTACACTTTTACGCTCACATCATTTTCAATATCGGATGCCAGCT
Organism: Trichococcus palustris; assembly: GCF_900114465.1. Taxonomy (GTDB): domain Bacteria; phylum Bacillota; class Bacilli; order Lactobacillales; family Aerococcaceae; genus Trichococcus; species Trichococcus palustris. The sequence continues at coordinate 35,215 of NZ_FOTD01000014.1, forward strand.
TATTTACGTTTAAGAGTATACCGGTAAAAGAGCCTACCAATAGCAGCGTCAAAGCAACCGCACTGACGGAGGCTATGGACATCCAGCCATTACGGACCAGGCTCTTCAGAGCATCCCTTAAGTGTCTTCCAAATGTTCTAAATTTCATATCCATATTCTCCTTCTTGTTGATCTCGGATAATACGGCCATTTTCGATTGCCAATACACGGTGTTTGATGTCATTCACGATTGTGCTGTTGTGTGTCGCCATCAAAACAGTTGTGCCTTGGTTGTTTATCTCTTCGAGGATGTGCATGATTTCCATGGATGTGTCCGGATCCAGGTTACCGGTCGGTTCATCCGCAATCAGAACACCCGGCATATTCGCAATAGCGCGCGCAATCGCGATACGCTGTTGTTCACCACCTGACAATTCATTAGGGAACATCCGTACTTTATGTTTCAAGCCAACTAAATCAAGTACTTCCAACACGCGTTTTTGGATCACTTTTGGACTTTTTTCGACAACTTCCATCGCATACGCGATGTTTTCATATACGGTTAATCTTGGTAAAAGTTTGAAATCTTGGAAGACTACCCCTACAAAACGTCGTAACAAGGGTACGTCTTTTTCTTTCATCGTCGTTAAGTTATATTTCCCCACTTGGACTGTTCCTGAAGTCGGCTTTACTTCACGATACATCATTTTGATGAAGGTGGATTTCCCTGCCCCACTGGGTCCAACTATATATACGAATTCGCCTTGATCTATCTTCACGCTCAGATTATTGACCGCCGTAATGCCATTGCTATATTTCTTGGAGACATTCAGCATTTCAATCATTTTATCACCTGTCTTTTCTTTTTTTTCCCATGCAATTTCCCGGTATCATTTGCCGGGCGCACAGGAATGCTTCCCTATTATAGCACGCAAAGAAATAATGTCTGTTTTAGTTTCTTTACAAATCTATTTCAAAAAGCATGGTTTCTGTTACGAGAAGCTGAGAAAAAAGCTTGTTGATGAGGAGATTGGCCATGAAACTTGCACTTCCAAAAATATTGCAGCTGGCATTCCGCTGGACTTTTGCAAACGATCCGGATCCCTTAAGCTTCTTCCTGATCCATTGTTTTTTTCAGATAAGCATCGATGAAGGCATCCAAATCGCCATCCATCACCGCTTGCACATTGCCTGTTTCATAACCGCTTCTATGATCTTTCACCATCGAATAGGGATGGAAGACGTAGGAACGGATTTGGGAACCCCAACCGATTTCTTTTTGCTCCCCGCGGATAGCCGCCAATTCCTTTTCGCGTTCTTCTTCCTGGCGTTGGAATAGCTTAGCTTTCAACATCCCCATCGCTGTATCCCTGTTTTGGAATTGGGAACGTTGTGCTTGGCTGGCTACGACAATCCCTGTCGGAATATGGGTGATCCGAATTGCTGAAGAAGTTTTGTTGATATGCTGTCCGCCGGCACCGCTTGCGCGATAAGTATCCACCCGCAGATCATCCGGATTCACTTCTATTTCGGCATCATCGGCCGCTATTTCAGGCATGACATCGACTGAACAGAAGGAGGTGTGCCTTCTTCCGGCTGAATCGAACGGTGAAATACGGACAAGACGGTGCACGCCACGTTCAGAACGCAAATAGCCGTATGCATTCAAGCCCTTAATCAAAATCGTGACACTCTTGATCCCGGCTTCATCGCCGCTTTGGTAATCCAATGTTTCGACGTCAAAGCCTTTTTTGTCGGCCCACCGTGTATACATCCGGAATAACATACTGCCCCAGTCCTGGGATTCCGTACCGCCTGCCCCTGGATGGATTTCCAAGATGGCATTTGATTTATCATGCGGTCCGTTCAATAACATCGTCAATTCATATTTTTCCAGCGCTTCCGTGAATTCCGCTGTTTTTTCAGCCAATTCGTCCACGTATTCTGGGTCGTCATCCTCTTTGACCATTTCATACATCACTTCTAGGTCTTCGTATTTTGCTTCCAACTCTTTGAAAGTATGGTAAACGGCTTTTAATTGGTTGGCTTGGTTGATGATTTCTTGAGCCGCTTCTGTATTACTCCAGAATTCGGGGTCCAGCATACGGTCATCAAATTCTGCGATGTCTGTTTCTAGGCCATCTAAGTCAAAGAGACCTCCTGAAGCTAGCTATTTTTGTTTGCGATTCTTCCAATAATGATTTTACTTCACTTAATTCCATGTATGTTCCTCCTGATGATTACCAGAATGAAAGATGGGCCAGGATAAAAACAAGATTCTGTTTTAATCCTAACCCTCCATCAACTGGTCTATGTTTTTATTAATGACATTTGCGCTGTTCTACATTGCGGAAATGCTATTTTTTATCTTCCGCATCTGCTTCTTTTGCTTTTGCAGCTTTCTTAACCGGTTTTACGGCTTGTGCTTGGCGTTGTTTCTGCATTTCCATCATTTGACGCATTTTTAAAGAGGCAATTTGTGCCCTTCTTGCTTGTTCCAGCAGCTCTGCTTGAGAGGCCTCTGTTTCACGGGTAGGACGGATATTCGATCCTTGGCCCACTGATTCGCGTTGCAGGTTTTGGCGGATTTCCGATTTCATGACAATGCGCGTTACCTCATAATCGATTGTCGCGATCATTTCTTGGAAACGATCGTAGCCTTCCGTTTGATATTCGGTCAACGGATTGTTCTGTGCATAAGAGCGCAAGCCGATCCCTTGACGGAGTTCATCCATGTTATCGATGTGGTCCGTCCATTTGCTGTCGACGACGCGTAGGATGACTACTTTCTCAAATTCCAGCATTTGCTCCGGATTCAATTGGGACTCTTTCGTTTGGTATACCGCGATGGCGCGTTCATTCAGGTACTCTTCGATCTCATGGGCCGATTTATCTTCCAAGTCAGCCAATGCGATGCTATCCGGATGCACGAGTGCAGCCCCGGCAAAGTCGCGGATGCCTTGAAGGTTCCAGTTCGCCTTTTCCCCAAGCGTATGTGTTTCCACTACACGGGCAATGCTGCGTTTGATCATTGCTGTCGTGACATATTTCAATGATTTGGTTTCATTGATGATATCCAGACGTTGGCCGTAGATGATTTCACGTTGTTCACGCATAACCTCATCGTACTCCAATACGTTTTTACGTGTATCGTAGTTGTTTCCTTCTACACGTTTTTGTGCGGATTCCACTTGTTTTGAAAGCATTTTGCTTTGGATGACCACATCTTCTGCTTCATCATCCAAATTCAGCCTGCTCCAAACCTGTTGAATGCGTTCTGAACCGAATCTTCTCATCAAATCGTCTTCAAGCGACAGATAGAATTGCGTTTCCCCTGGATCTCCTTGACGACCGGCACGTCCCCGCAACTGATTGTCGATACGGCGGGATTCGTGACGCTCTGTACCGATGACACATAATCCGCCTACTTCTTTTACGCCTTTGCCGAGCTTGATATCTGTCCCACGACCGGCCATGTTGGTTGCGATCGTAACCGCACCCGGTTGTCCAGCGCCGATGATGATTTCAGCTTCCTTGAAGTGGTTTTTCGCATTCAATACTTGATGCGGAATATTTTCTTGATGCAATAATTGCGACAACAGTTCCGATGTTTCTACGGCTACTGTACCGACAAGGATCGGTTGTCCTTTTTCATGGCGGACTTTGATGTCTTGCACAACCGCTTTGAATTTGCTCTTCAACGATGGATACAACAAATCCGGATAATCGTTACGCACGATTGGTCTGTTCGTCGGAATCTGAATGACATTCATGTTATAGATTTCCCTGAATTCTTCCTCTTCCGTTTTGGCAGTACCCGTCATCCCGGATAATTTTGCATACATCCGGAAATAGTTTTGGAAGGTGATGGTTGCCATTGTTTTCGATTCATTTTCGATTTCGACGTTCTCTTTTGCTTCGATGGCTTGGTGCAGACCGTCAGAGTAACGGCGGCCTTCCATGATTCTACCCGTGAATTGATCGACGATTTTAACTTTACCGTCATCCACAACATAGTCGATGTCCAATAACATGATGTAGTTTGCACGCAAAGCTTGATCCACATGATGCACCAAGCGTGTGTTGTCGACATCATAAAGATTCTCCAAATGGAAAGTCTTTTCTGCTTTCTCGATCCCCTCATCCGTCAGTGAAATGGATTTGGATGTCAAATCGATCGTGTAGTCTTCTTCCTCTTTCAAGCTCTTGACGAAGAAGTCGGCACGGTTATAGAGCGCGGTCGATTTTTCGGCTTGCCCGGAGATGATCAGCGGTGTACGGGCTTCATCGACCAAAATGGAATCCACTTCATCGACAACAGCAAAATTCAATGGGCGCTGCGCCATTTGATTTTTGTATACAACCATGTTGTCGCGTAAATAGTCAAAACCTAGCTCGTTGTTCGTGCTGTAGGTGATGTCACAAGTATAGGCATCACGTTTTTCTTCAGATGTTTTTCCATTCAGGTTCAGTCCGACGGTCAATCCTAGGAAACGGTATAATTCACCCATCTCAACTGCATCACGGCTTGCCAAGTATTCATTGACGGTGACAACGTGTACGCCCTCGCCAGAGAGTGCATTCAAATAAACCGGCATGGTCGCCGTAAGGGTTTTACCTTCCCCTGTTTTCATTTCGGCAATATTCCCTTTATGCAGCGTGATACCGCCCATGATCTGCACTTTATACGGATATAATCCCAATACGCGTTTGGCCCCTTCGCGGACTACCGCAAAAGCTTCTGGCAATAGGTCATCCAAGGATTCGCCTTTTTGGTAGCGTTCCTTCAGAGCGTTTGTTAAATCACGTAATTCTTCGTCATCCAAAGCTTCCATACGATCTGCGTAGGAGATGACTTTATCTGCAGTCTTTTCTAAAGATCGCAATTCTTTTTTATCATTCTCGATGAGTTTCTTTAAAAAGTTGGCCATTCTATATCTCCTCTTACTGTCTGATTAACTTTATTTATATTTGGCACCTGGGCCGGAACAAAAAACCGGCGCTTTGCCTCATCCTCTTTTTTAAACGTTCTTGTCTGTAACCTGCTGACTGCTTCCTTAACTAAGGCAAGGGGAATCTCACTTGTCCGTACGCCTAAAAAATTGGTTCCGTTGACGCCAAGGACTCACGGCTGAAACTGTGTTGATGATGCCATCATCTCAATTATTTTTTGTGTGTCAAACGAGGCTAAAACCTAATATGAAAAGAATGCGCCTTATATTCCATGCCCAAAACGAGGAACTTTTCGGCGTTTTTTCATTAATTCTTATATCTTTACCATTCTATCATTACTTTGCAGCATTTTAAACTATTTTATAAATTATGAGTTGATCCGTGGCCTGTTCAGAAAGTTCAAACCAATTTTCCATCAAAAATGATATCCAATCAAAAAAACGGGTCCCGGACTGAAGTCCCGGACCCATTAGCTATTCAAAACCTATTTGTTAAGCCGCGTTCCCAATTGCTGGGTCGGCGTGCCTTTTCTCGGCTTAATCTGTTTCAATAAGACCGAACTTGCCGTCTTTACGGCGGTACACGATGCTCGTGCCGTTCGTTTCTGAATCTTCAAAAATGAAGAAGTTATGTCCAAGCATATTCATCTGCAATACAGCTTCTTCGCTATCCATAGGTTTAAGAGACAAACGTTTGGTACGAACGATTTCAAGTTGGTTTTCATCGTCCTCCAATTTCTCTTCCACCGGTTGCGGCCCATTGCCTAAATCAAATCCTTTTTCTCTTGATTTACGGTGAATTTTGGTTTTATATTTGCGGACTTGACGTTCTAATTTATCCACAACTAAATCAATGCTCCCATATAAATCACTTGAGGTTTCCTCTGCTCTTAAAACAAGGAATGGTAGAGGAATCGTAACTTCCACCGTCGCTGATTTTTCAGCTGGGAAAGGATATACCGTCAAATTTACATGTGCTGTGGTTTCAGGCGGCACATTTGTGAAGTATTTATCCAATCTGCCCAGTTTTTTTTCAACATAGTTGCGAATCGGTTCGGTTACCTCAATATTTTCTCCTCGGACATTATACTTAAACATAGCACTCTCTCCTTTCGTCTGATTCATCATCAGATAAAGACAACCCTATGCCTATGGACCACTCATAGGAGGTTTCTTTAACTATATTATAATGTAAGCGCGTTAATATTACAATGTATTTCAATCGGATTATCTAGCAATCGAAAAAGATTCCACCGATGCAAAACCATACTTGTACAGGAGCGCTTTGGCGTGGTGTAGCGTTCTTCCAGTGGTATATACGTCGTCAAAAAGAATGATTTTCTTCTTCAAATAATCTTCATAATCCTGCCTTAAATCGAAAGGTTGTTGGGATGCCATCCGTTCTTGTCTGTTTTTCTCGGATTGTTTGCCTCCTTGATGGCTGTTTCCCATAAGCATTTGACTCGGTATCCCCGCCTGTTTCAGCATCTCCTCGCACTGATTGAATCCTCTTTCTGCAAAACTGGTTTGGGATATCGGCAGCGGAACGAAGAGTGCGCCTTTATTTTTTTGCTGATACTGCTGCAGTTCCGTTCGAAAAGCCCCGGTCAAACGATGATCCCCTTGAAACTTATAACGATGCAGCCAATCTTTCACCGCCCCCTCATAGGCATAAAAAGCGGTATGCCTGATGGCCAATTGCGGATAAAGCCGCTCCCAATTCCGGCAATCCTCGCAATAATCCCCTGTTTCCTGTCTGCGCATGCAGCCTGGGCAAGTGGTCGTTCCCGACAGGGCGGGCAGCTTCCGTAGGCATTCCTGACAGGCCAGTGCGGGCAGCCTCTCCCGGAATTGGAATAATTCCCGCAACGTCAAACTTTCAGTGATCCAGCGATCACAAAACAGGCATTGGCCCATGCAGCAACCCTCTCTTCCGCGCCTCACTGTTCATCTCTTTTATTTGCCGGACCGCGCCCTTCAGCGCTTTCGTTTTCCCGTAGTGTCCATATACAACCAACCCGGTCGGGAAATCTTTGTGGCGCCCGGCCCTTCCGGCTATCTGGACTAAAGAGGATTCGGTGAATACTCTGTCTTCTGTCCCCAAAACAAAGACATCGATATCCCGGAAGGTAACCCCTCTTTCCAAAATTGTCGTCGTCATCAGAAAATCATATTCCTCGGAACGCATTCTTTTGACTTTCTCTTCACGTTCCGGATCGGCTGCTGAAACGGAAGTGAATTTCTTTTCAGGGAACAGTTCCCGCATCCAGATTTCCAACGACTCCATCAAGCGGATGTGGGGCAAAAACAGCAGAAATCTTCTTCCGCTCTCTAATTGCCTGCGGATCAGCAGCATGAATTTGGTTCTGCTGTTCTTTTTCGCGATCGCTTTCCGCCAATCACCGACCCACAAACATTTCGGTTCAGGTAAAGGGTATTTGTGGTAGCGCGCGGGCAGGATGGTTGCCGTCAATTCCCTGTTTTTGATTTCCTTTTGCATCTCCCGTGAAGGCGTGGCCGTCAAATAGATCAATGCGCTCTCTTTTTTCCGTGACTTCTGCGCGCCAAATTGCAAAGCGTCATCGTTATGGTAAGGAAAAGAATCGATTTCATCGATGATCAATAGATCGAATGCTTCCCTGAATCGCAGCAATTGATGCGTTGTGGCGATCACAAGCGGCGTGTAACGGTAGCTTTCTTCAGCCCCGCCATACAATAGCGCCAGCGGAACCAGCGGGAATGCTTGGCGGATCCTCGGCGCCAATTCCAGGCAAACATCCACCCGGGGCGATGCGATGCAGACGCGGCCATTCTGTTTCAGGCAATCAGCAATGCCCGCGAAAATCATTTCCGTCTTGCCCGAACCGGCAACCGCCCAGATCAAGCGGGTCTGTTTTCCCTTTACAGTGGCGATGATTTCTTTTGATGCTCGCTCCTGTTCAGGGGACAATTGCCCCTGCCATTCCAAAACGGGTCCCGGAATGGTTTCGAATCGGTTTGCTTCGGGCAGGTGATAAAGTTCTGTGCAGGCCTTTATTTTCCCCATATTCAGGCAATCCGCACAATAAAAACATTTCCCGCCGCAAAAGCAAGGCGCGCTCACAAGGCTCTTTTTATTACTTGTCCCGCAGCGCGAACAGACCGGTGTCCCTTTCACCAGGCTGAAACCGGCTTTCTTTTCGGCCCGTTCCAGGATGCTGGCGTCCACATTCCGCAACTCTTCTTTGGTCAGTTCTCTGCCGAATAATAATTCTTGATCATCCATACTCCCCACTTCCCCTTTTGTTGCTTGCCCTACACCTGTTAGCTACGCAAATAGGCCCGGGAAATTTCCCGGACCTTCCTGAAAGAAGAACAAAAAGAGGGGGTTGTCTCGAACTGAGACAGCCCCCTCGCTTTATTTTATTTATGGCCACGAAGGGACTTGAACCCTCACATCGAAACCGATACCAGATTCTGAGTCTGGCGCGTCTGCCTATTCCGCCACATGGCCAGTAAGATTGAAACGATATTTACATAATACGCCTTTTTTCAGCAGTTGTACAGTCCAAAATGGCTAAAAATACCGTAAAAATATTTTCAGCCTCTGAACGGAAATTGCTTCAAGGGAATATAGGCTAAACGCCCCTCCACCTGTTTGCTCTCGAATAGCGTAAGCTGCGAGACTTTCATTCGAACAGGATCGGCGGGGGCAAACGCCCCCGGTTCGCCCCATTCTTTGGACAACACAATGCCCCGCCCTAAGGAAAGATGCGGGATGAAGGCGACTTCGTCAGCCATCTTTATATTTTCCGACAGCAAGGCAGCGTTCACGCGCTTATATAACAGCTGCAGCTTTTCATTCGCTTCGATCCCCACCCAAACGACCGCTTTATTTTTTTTGGGGAATGCCCCCAACTGACTGGTCTTGATCATGAATGGTGCCTGTTCGGCTGTGGAAGCCGCAAGTATGTCCTCGATCTTATCCAATTGCTCTCCAGTAACAGCCCCGATGAAGCGGAGCGTCAGATGGAAATTTTCCTCAGCGGTGAACTTTCCACTTTCGCAGCCTTTTTTTACTTCCGCTTGGATGGTCTTCAGATGGTTCTTCATTTTTTCAGATAGTTCGATGCCGATAAAAACTCTCATATGCCGTTCTCCTTTCTGTTATCAGTGTACAGGAAAAGGCAGAACGTAAAAAGTCCTGCCTTCCCAATAATGTATCTAATGCCTGCTGATCATATCCATGAAATGCCGCACCGGTTCTTCCGCCTTCGCTCATTCCCGCGGATTTCTTTCCGGTGGGCTTAGCGGGACCGTTTCGCGTTCCTGGCGGCAATCGCTCTTGCTGCGACTTCGCTGTCCAGAAGGTATCTCATCGTTCCCTTGTCGTTATAGTCCGATTCGTGGCCACGTCCCAGGATGATGACCGTATCTTCCGGCTCAGCCATCGCGATCGCATGCAGTATCGCTTCTTCACGGTTTTCGATATATTCGTAGTTATCTTTTTCAATGCCCGCAATCATCATTTCAATGATTTGTTCCTGCGGCTCTTTGCCGGTATCGTCCGTGGTCAGGACAACATGATCGGATAATTCCGTCCCGATGCGCGCCATGATCGGACGTTTCTCATGCTCGCGTTCGCCGGCTCCGCCGAACACGGAGATAAGCCTTCCCTTGGTGAATTCCCGGACAACGCTCAACACTTTTTCCATCGCATCCGGCGAGTGCGCAAAATCAACGTAAACGCCGATGTCTTGAGCCCCTGGAACGATCTCCAGTCTCCCTGCAACGCCTTCAAGGTTGGCGACCGCCTTCGTCGCATCTTCCAGAGCGATGCCGGTAGCGTAGACAGCAGCCAAAGCGGCCAACGTATTCGAAACATTGTACAGGCCGACCAAATTCGTCACGACGGGGTAGCTTTCCCCATTCACGATCAGGTCGAAATGCGTCTGGGTTTGGCTATAGGAAATGTTCGCCGCAAAAAAGTCGGCCGTCTCATCTTCGACGCTGTAGGAAATCACCTCGGCAGCCGTAGCGATGCGGTAACTATGGATCGTCTCGTCATCGGCATTCAAAACAGCCGTTTTGGTGCGGCCATTTTTTCTGCCGTTGCCCAATTGGGAGAAGATCAATTTTTTGGATTCCGCATAAGCTTCCATGGTGTGATGGAATTCCATATGTTCATGCGTCAAGTTCGTCATGATCGCCACATCCACATCCAGCCCCCACGCGCGCCCCATTTCCAAAGCGATGGAAGACAGTTCCAACGTGAAGTATTCCGTTTCCATGTCCACCATTTGACGCAGCGATTGTTGCATCGTGATGCTGTCTGGGGTAGTGTTTTTTGTTTTAATGACCTCGTCGCCGACATGCATTTCAATGGTTCCCATCAAGCCGGTTTTGTGATGCAACCCCTTCAGGATGGCTTCGACAAGATACGTCACCGTCGTTTTTCCGTTTGTCCCCGTAACGCCGATGACTTGCATCGCTTCGCTGGGGTAGTCATAAAAACGGTTTGCCAGCAGACTCATCGCTTTCCCCGTATCCGAAACATAGACGACCGGCACATCGCCGGCTATCGCTTGGATGTCCTTGCGTGCGACGATCAGGCTTGCACCGTTTGCCGCTGCTTTCTCTACGTAGCGATGGCCGTCCACTTGGGTGCCTTCTATGCAGATGAAGAGATCACCCGGCTGGATGGCGCGGGAATCCTGGCTGATGGCATTGATAGTTAAGTCGGCCGTTAAGGTTCCGACAATTTTTTTCATTTTGATTACATCGATTAAATCTGTAGCTTTCACGCAGATCACCTTTCTATCGGCCTCTTGCGGCCATTTTCCATCTATTCTTACATACAATACCACAAATGGAAATGATGGGGAAGCAATTTTCAGCCCCTCCGGCACACCGGAATAGCTCGAATCTGTGATAGAATAAATCAGGAATCTTTTCAGGGGAGGAATGGATATGTTAACCAGTTATAAAACAATCGCACATGATGGAAATACGGAAATCGTCATAAAAGGATCGTGCTTCATCTGCACCTTGAAACGCGTCTATTCAGAAGACGAAGCGAAGGAATTCATCCAAGCAATAAAAAAGGATCATTGGAAGGCGACGCATAATTGTTCTGCCTATCTAATCGGTGACCAAAATGAAATCCAACGGGCACACGATGATGGTGAGCCTTCCGGCACAGCCGGTGTGCCCATGCTGGAAGTATTGAAGAAGAACGGCCTCCACTATGTAGCGGCCGTTGTGACCCGCTATTTCGGCGGTACTAAATTGGGTGCGGGCGGACTGATCCGCGCCTACAGCAAATCGGTTTCCACTGCACTGAACGAAATCGGGCTTGTGGAACGCTCCCTTCAGAGAAAAGTCGGAAGCATCGTTTCTTACGCAGCCTCAGGAAAGCTGGAAAACTACCTGCAGCAATCGAAATACACGTTGGTGGATACACAATATACCGATCAAGTGTGCTTCGTCTGCGGCATTCCCGAGGAAGAAGTCGCTGCCTTCCAAGGGGAAATCACCAACATCATGAACGGCCGTGTCGTCTTTGAAGTCGGTGAACAGGGCTACGTCGAAAAACGGCTTGCACGAACGGATGCAGACGATGCCACACTGGATGACGAAGATTTCGAATGAAATAAAAACTGCCCGATTGCGCCCTTTCTTAGGACAATCGAGCAGTTTATTTTTCTTTTTTCCCTTTTTCGCGCATCAGGCGATACAAGGCTCTGCGTAATTTGGAATTCCGGCTGTCCAATAGATTGAAGGATGCAATGAACAGGAAGACCCCGAAAATGACGCCGATCGTCAGCACAATCGTACCTAGGAAGCTGGATATCGGGTACAGCAATGCCGTCATAGAAAAGATGATCGCCAAAGCATAGATGACCAATACGGTTTGCCTGTGGGTGAACCCCAGACGCAACAAACGATGGTGCAGATGGCTTTTATCTTTCGAACTAATGGACCGCCTGTGCATGGTTCTGCGCAAAACGGCAGCAATCGTATCCGTCAACGGCACCCCTAAAATCGCAACCGGAATCAATAACGAAACGAAGGTGGCATGCTTCAGTCCGTACAGGGAAAGCAACGAAATCATATAGCCGATGAACAAGGAACCCGTATCCCCCAAGAAAATCGATGCGGGATAAAAATTAAATGGCAAAAAGCCCAGCAAACTCGCCACCAAAAGGAAAATCATAACGACGACTGCAATACTCATCGTTTCAGTGAACAAATAGCTGACCAGCCCCATCGTCGCCAAGGAGATGATCGATGTCCCCGCCGCCAGGCCGTCCAGCCCATCTGTCAGATTGACTGCATTCGTAATGAGCGCAATCCACAGCATCATCACCAGATAGCCGCCTAATTGATGGAACGCGATGGTCCCTAAGATATCCACCGTGAAGCTGTCCACTTTGATTTCAGTGAAGAAGTAGACAATATTTGAGGCCAACAGGATTCCAGCCATCTTTTGCCGCGGCTTCAGTTCATACCGGTCATCCACGATGCCGGTCAACAGAATGACCAACGAACTCAAAAAGATAACGAGGACATCCGGCATTCGATTGCCGAGCGGGATGCCGATGAAGTACATTCCCCAATACGTCAAAAAGATGGCGATACCGCCCATTGTAGGTGTTTCTTTGGTATGCACTTTAGCTTTTGATGGCTTATCGGTCCAATGGAAGCGACAAGCCAACTTGCGGAACGAATAGGTCAGCGCAGCACTGACTAAAATGGTTGCAAAAAACAAAAAAACAAAACGCACGAAGAAGCTCACCGATGTCCCCCCTTTCTTCCTCTACTCCTCTAATCATATGGGATTATAGCGGTTCTTGCAAATAATTTCTGGGGGACTGCAAAACCCTTTGGCTATTTTCCTATTTCGAAGAAGCCCTTTTCCAGACTTATTTGCTGTCCCGCTGTGAGGTCATATTGAATCATATCATAGTCCGCAAGAACGACCTGAGCCTCATCGGAAAGATCCGAACGGGAAGAAACATATGCACCGTCTTCCGCTTTTACGTACATCGTTTTTTCAAAGGCGGGTATTTCTTTTTGTAGCTCCTGAAGCAAGGCCTCGAAAGGCGTCACCTGTGTTTGCGTCATTTTCAAAACTTCCGAAAAGAAATAAATCGGACTGATGACGCCTAAGTCTTTCTGTTCGCTCCCGAAATTACTGAAAATCAATAGGGGCGTTTCATGCATCGTTTGAATCGTATTTTCGGAAAATACGGTTTCTCCGAATACGCTCGGCCAGTGGTCGCCCCAAAAGACGACTACGGTCGGCTCCTCCCATCCTTTCAATTTCTCGACCAACTCCGCCAATGCTTGGTCGCTGTAGGAAAGGTCCTGCAAATAATTGCGGATGGCATTATCCTCCACGCCCGTTTCCTGATAGGAATAAAGATCGGTATATTTATTGATATAGGGGGTATGATTTTGCATCGTCACCAGATGGATAAAATCCTTTCCGGAGCTGTTTTCCATCGTCCGGATAACTTCCGAATAGGCGGACTGATCGGAAATATAGGGATTTGTATCGATTTTTTCGGCATTCACCATCGTTTCGTCATAGTTGAATTCATCAAAACCCAGTGTCTGATAGTTTTCTTTCCGCTTATACATCGTGGTATTGAAAGGATGGATGGCGGTGGAATGGTAACCGGCTTCCTCCAGGCGGGATACGACCGAGGGGAATGCGTCATTGGACGACAAAAACTGGGTATACGGGGTAGTGATGTTCGACGCGAACGGTTCCATCGAAAGACCGGTCAAGGCCTCGAACTCGATATTTGCAGTCCCTCCGCCATAGCCTTGCGACAGCATTGCGCCACTGTAGGAAGTGCCCTTCAGCGCCCTGGTGAAGGGGATCGGATCCAACTTCAAATCGATCCCTTTCAATTCCAACGGATCCGCAAAGCTCTCATTCATGATGTAGATGATGTTCGCTTGCGGCTGCTTCTGCGTCCTTGCTGCATTTATTTCGTTAGCGATCGCCTGATACTTTTCCTTCAATCCACTGATTTCCGCGTCGGAGTATCCTTCCGGCATCTCCATCGGCGCCGCCGAAAAATTATAGAGGAATCCCGCCACAAAACCATTATTGTAATAGTTCATTTGCTGGCTATAGGGGATCCAATAGGCGGTGCGGTCATAGGCTTTCTTCAAGAGGTTCCCCTCTTGCTGGAATTGCCCGATATAGAACAGCGCCAAGGAGGATACGCCAAACAGCGCGAAACGGGTTTTCCAGTCCAGTTTTTCGGAAGCCCTCATTTTGTTTTCCCTCAAAAGGTAGAGGAAGATGCCCGCGCAAACCAAAATGGCTAAGATAAGGAGCGTCTGCGTCCTTGCGGTCAGCATTCCCAGCAGAAACCTGGCTTCCTTCACCATCTCCAAATCACTGGGATATACAGGTTCATTCCGTTGCTTCATCTTTTCGTAGGTAGCGAATCCTACCGCCCCTCCGGCAAACAGCAGGATGGCGTTCGTCACCCGGATGTTTCCCGACAAGGCCCATAGCCATAAGCCTGCGGCCAGCAGAACACCGGTACTGACCAGGAATTTCACCGTGTGCCATGCGAAAACAAAATTGATGACCAACGCTGGATCCAACCCATTTTGGCACCATTGCAAATACAGATGGACAGCCAAAATCGTCGCCAGCAGGCTAAAAAATTGTAAGAGCAGAATTTTTTTTCTGCTCTTACCACCTTTATATGTATTCACTTTCCTATCTTGTAAATCTTTTTTATTTTCCAATAGACTTGCCTCGCCATCTGAATGGATTGATGCTATTTCCAAAAATCATCATATACGGTTATCGGTAAATGACGTTTGTGTTCTGTTTTGCTGTACCAATTTTCTATCGTTTCAGCATCTTTGTCCGGAATGTCTTTCCCTTCCAGATAGTCATCGATCATTTCATACGTGACGCCAAGCGCTACTTCATCCGGCAAAGCTGGTCTGTGCTCCTCCAAATCGGCGGTCGGTACCTTTTCGTAGAGGTAAGCCGGAGCTCCCAATTCTTGCAGCAGTTGACGTCCTTGCCGCTTGTTCAATCGCCAAATCGGCAATAAATCAGCCGCTCCATCGCCGAATTTGGTGTAGAAACCGGTCACCGATTCGGCTGCATGGTCGGTCCCCAGAACCGCTCCGCTCCTATCGCCGGCAATAGCGAACTGCGCTATCATCCTTTGTCGGGCTTTGATGTTTCCTTTGTTGAAATCCGTGATGGTCAAACCGCATTCTTCCAGAGCATAAAGGGAAGCATCTACACTTTCCTTGATATTGACAACCAGGGATTGATCCGGCGCAATGAAGGCCAGTGCCGCTTGGGCATCCGATTCGTCGAACTGTATGCCGTATGGCAGGCGGACCGCAAGAAATTGGTAGCTGTCGTCGCCTGTCTCATCACGGACTTCTTGGATGGCGATCTGCGCCAACTTGCCGGTAAGCGTGGAGTCTTGTCCTCCGCTTATCCCCAGAACGAACGTCTTCAAGAAGGGATGCGCAGCTAAATAATCTTTCATGAAATCGATGCTTAAACGAATTTCCTCTTTTGCATCTATGATAGGTTTTACCTTTAAGGCTTCAATAATCTCTTTTTGTAAAGGACGCATTTACTTCACTCCCAGGTTGAATTTTATTTATTATTTTTTTCCTTTTTCCATCAATACAGCTTCTGTTTTAATCTGTTCCTTAATCAGCTTGATTGTATTCATCTTGTGGTCATAGGTCTTTTGCGACAGATCGACCGGATAGTCTTCCGGATTCAGGATGCGCTTATATTCATCCCACAGCCCATTCATTTGATCTTCGGAGAACGCCTTGATATCGGCTAGAACCGGCAATTCATAAACCAATTTACCGTCCACGATGATGTCCTGCAGAACCGGCCGTGCATCGAAATCGCTGATCGTCTTGTTGATGTAGGTGAAGACCGGGTGGAACATGAACAGTTCTTTTTCTTGATCCGGACGTTCCTCCCATAAGGCAATATAATCCCCTTCCGATTTGCCATCCCGTTTGCGGGTAATGCGCCATATTTGTTTTTTGCCTGGCGTAGAGACTTTCTCAGCGTTGCTGGAGATTTTCATCGTATCGACCATCTTGCCGGTTTCATCTTCGATCGAAACCAATTTATAGACGGCACCCAAAGCCGGTTGGTCATATGCGGTAATCAGTTTCGTACCGACACCCCAGACGTCTATTTTTGCCCCTTGCATTTTCAAGTTCAGGATGGTCAATTCATCCAAGTCATTGGATGCATATATTTTGGCTTCCGTAAAGCCGGCTTCATCCAATTGTTGGCGCACCTTCTTGGAAATGTAGGCCATATCCCCGCTGTCGATGCGGACGCCAAGGAAATTGATTTTATCACCCATTTCTTTCGCCACCTTGATGGCATTAGGAACGCCGGATTTCAAGGTATCATAGGTGTCCACCAGAAATACGCAGTCTTTGTGCGAGCGCGCATACGCCATGAAGGCATCATAATCGTTTCGGTATACCTGCACCATGGAATGGGCATGCGTCCCGGAAGCCGGGATGCCGAACATTTTCGCTGCCCGCACATTGCTTGTCGCATTGAATCCGGCGATGTAGGCAGCGCGCGTCCCCCAAATGGCAGCATCCATCTCCTGCGCCCGTCTGGAGCCGAATTCCATCAACGGATCCCCATCACAGACATAACGCAAGCGTGCCGCTTTTGTGGCGATCAACGTTTGGAAATTGACGATATTCAGCAGCGCCGTTTCGATCAATTGGCATTCCGCCAAAGGTCCTTCCACTTGGACAATCGGCTCATTCGCAAAGACCAAGTCGCCTTCCACCGCGGAACGGATGGTACCGCTAAACCGGAAATTTTTCAAGTATTCCAAAAAGCCTTCGTCATACCCTACTTTTTCCCGTAAATAATCAATATCTGTATCCGAGAACTTCAAGTTTTGAATGTAGTTAACTAAACGTTCCAGTCCCGCATAAACGGCATAGCCATTCTTGAATGGATATTTGCGGAAATAAAGTTCAAAAATAGCGCGTTTTTCAGTGATTCCTTCATCCCAATACGTTTTCATCATATTAATTTGGTATAAATCGGTGTGTAAAGCAAAACTATCATCTTTGTACTCAAAATTCATCTTTTTCACTCATTTCGTATTTGATCATATGCTTTCCATTTCATGCCCAAACAGACAGATGGAATAGCTTTATTTATCTATTGTATCGCAATTCTATGCATATTTCTTTCTTTTTTTACCGGAACATCATCATAACTATTATACTGATCCCGCAATCAGCTTGGCAAAGCTTTACGGCAATCTCATGTAAACAAAAAACCTTCATTGCAGAGACAGTGATCGTCTACAATGAAGGTTTTTAAATGGGCTGTCAATAAATCACTTTGATGCCACGGGCTTCAATTTCTTGTTCGGAATGAACCGTTCTTTCGCTTTCGTCAACACCGCGCGAAGAAACTTTATCGAACAGGATTTTGACGGTCTGCAGCATGATTTTCAAGTCCAACACCAGCGAATACTTTTTGATGTAGATCAAATCGAAATTCAGTTTGCTGTTGAAATCGGAGGCATACTTACCATAGACTTGTGCATAGCCGGTAATCCCGGCGCGGACATTATGGCGCAAATAGTAATGAGGATTCAATTCCTTGAACTGATCCACGAAGAAAGGACGTTCTGGACGCGGACCGACCAAGGACATATCCCCGCTCAAGACATTGAACAGTTGCGGCAGTTCATCGATCCGCAACGAGCGCAAATACTTGCCTACGGGCGTCACACGGACATCGTTGCTGGTTGCGAGCACCGGCCCTGATTCTTTTTCAGCAGTCACGCCCATGCTGCGGAATTTCAGGATTTCAAATTCCTTGCCGTCTTTCGTGATGCGTGTCTGTTTATAGAAAATAGGACCCTCCGAACTTTGTTTTACCAATATAGCCGCAATGGCCATGATCGGCGAAGTGACAACAATCCCTAAAACGGCGACGATGACATCGATGGTCCGTTTCATCAAACCGTCCTCTTGCGGAATGCGGAATGCCGACACTTCGATGATGCTCTCATCTTCAATGTTCATCATATTGGGGTTGACCATGATCAGGTTCTCGAAACTGGTGTTCAGGAACATCTTCTTTTCTTTGCTCGTCAGCAAGTCATAAATTTTCAGCTTCTCCGACTCTTCAATCTGGCTGGCAAGATAGACGATGTCAATTTCGTCCAAATGTCGGGACACATTCTCGTAGTAATCCGAAAGCACGACATGGGTCACGACATGGCGGATGCTTTTTGTATTGGTGAAATTATCCACCGCCGCAAATACGTCCTTCTCCATCCCCAAAATCAATACGCGTTTGCTGCCGCTCATCCGTTGGTAGATTTTGAAGACAACCGCTCGCCACAGGAACAAAATGATCGTTCCGACGAAGAAATTGATCAGTATAACCGAACGCGGGAAGGTCAACCATCTGCCGGCAAACGTCAAAACCATGATAACCAACGATAAAACAAATTGTCCGATAACGGTAATGAATAAGAAATCACTGATGGATTTATTATAGAAAATATACGTACCGACCAAAATATTGACGACAAGGAAGGCCAGGGAGACATAGATGATGCTACCTTGGAAAGCCTCGAAGTTTACTATAGGTATATTTTTACCGAATTTTAAATAAAAAGATAGCAGCAATGATCCGATGAATAAAAACACATCAACGATGCCGATGATGATTTTACGAGCTTTATTCCATTCACCTGTTTGATTCACGCTTATCCTCCTCCTTTATATAACTTTCTTTGAATGCATTCATTTTAACACAGTTTATAACTTTAGCCTATCACAGATATAGGAGCAAAAGAATCACGATTGCCCCTATTTCGTCGAACGGAATCCTCATCTTTCACGCTTATCCCCCCGTTCTTTTCTATGCCGCCAAGTATCGGCAATGCCTTATTTAGTTTTTTGCGTATTTCCCCACAAAAAAAACCGCAGAAATCATCATGTTATCTGATTTCTGCGGTTTTTCAAGGTTGACAGCTTTACAACTGCCATTCGATTTCTTTATTTCAGTAAGTCGCCTAAAGCTTCATGCGTTGCTTGATTTGGCGCTTGTTCTTTCATCACGCGGATGGAAGTTGGCAATCCGAACAGACGGATGAATCCAGCTGCATCTGTATGGTTGTAGACATCATCGCTTTCAAATGTCGCAAAGCTTTCACTGTATAGTGATTTCGCGCTGACGACACCAGCATCGATGATATTTCCTTTGTACAGTTTCATTTTCACGAAACCTTCAACGTTCTTTTGCGTTTCGTCCACAAAAGCAGCCAAAGCTTTGCGTAAAGGTGTGTACCATAGGCCATTGTAGACAAGCTCTGCATATTTAGATGATAACGTTTGTTTGTATTGGAATGTATCTTTGTCTAAGCAAAGTTGTTCCAATTTATCATGAGCATGATACAAAACGGTTCCAGCAGGTGTTTCATAAACGCCTCTGGATTTCATGCCGACCAGACGGTTTTCAACGATGTCGATGATGCCGACGCCGTTAGCGCCTGCGATGACATTCAATTTTTCGATCAATGCGATGCCGTCCAACACTTCACCGTTCAAACTTACAGGTTTCCCTTGTTTGAATTCCAACGTCACATAGGTCGCTTCGTCCGGTGCTTTTTCTGGCGTTACGCACATTTCCAGGATTTTATCATAATTAGGCTCATTGGCAGTCAACTCCAAATCCAAGCCTTCATGTGATAAATGCCATAAGTTTTTATCTTTTGAATAGTTCGTTTCAAGCGTAATCGGAAGCGGAACATTGTGTGCTGCAGCATATGCAAATTCATCTTCTCTGGAAGTCAGTTCCCATTCTCTCCAAGGAGCGATGATGGTAATATTCGGATCGAATTCTCTGATGCCGACTTCGAAGCGAACTTGGTCATTTCCTTTTCCGGTTGCACCATGAACGATGGCATCCGCATTTTCCAAATGTGCAATTTCAACCATTCTTCTTGCGATGATCGGGCGGGCGAATGAAGTCCCCAATAAATATTGTCCTTCGTATTTAGCACCTGCCTGCAGTGTTGGCCAAATGAAATCTTCTACGAATTCTTTTTTCAAGTCTGCGACATACAGTTTCGATGCGCCACAGTTGATCGCTTTTTCTTCCAATCGACTATAGTCATCACCTTGTCCTACGTCTCCTACTACAGCGATTACTTCACAGTTGTTGTAATTTTCTTTTAACCAAGGGATGATTACGGATGTATCCAACCCGCCTGAATAAGCCAAAACCACTTTTTTAATTGATTCCTTTGCTACCATGCCTTTTTACCTCCTTTATAGATTCTCATATTATTGTAACAATACATTTATGAGATTGTTTTTTATTAACTCATTTTATTTTAACAATATGCATTATAGCATATCTTTCATGAAAATCATCCCATTTTTTAATATTTTAGGACGGGAAGTCCTCCATCTCTTCTGGCGGGGAATGAATCGTTCTTTTCCTTTCCCAACCAACAGAAAACGGGCAGGGATTTTACTCCGCCCGTTTTCTATTATGCAACTATTCTGTTATTTCACCTGTTCGATAGGTTTCTTCCAGAAGCCCAGAGTCAATGCGGAGATGACCGTTCCGATCAACAGTGCCAACAAGAACATCAAAGGATGGTTAGCCAGCGTGATGACGAATATTCCGCCATGTGGAGCTGGAATCGAAACATGCCAAAGTTGCGTCAAGCCACCTGCCACTGCTGAACCTAAGATAGAAGAAGCGATGACGCGCATCGGATCCGCTGCCGCAAAAGGAATCGCACCTTCCGTGATGAACGATAGACCCAAAAGGATGTTGGAAAGACCTGATTTTTGTTCAATATCTGAGAATTTATTTTTGAATAATAATGTTGCAATCCCAATTGCCAAAGGAGGAATCATCCCGCCGGCCATTACTGCTGCCATCAATTTTCCATCTCCGGTATCCGTGAAGACCCCGATTGAGAAGGCATAGGCTGCCTTGTTGAAAGGACCACCCATATCGATTGCCATCATGCCGCCTAATACCGCACCCAGCAACACTGCATTACCGGTTCCAAGATTTTCCAAGACACCAATCATTGCCGTATTGATGGTCGAGAAGATAGGTCCTACGATGAAGTACATCAATAGGCCGGTAATCAACAAGCCGAATACTGGATACAAAAGGATCGTCTTCAATCCATCCAAAGCTCTTGGCAAGCCTTTGAAAGCTTTTTTCAAGTAAACCATAATGTAACCGGCCATGAAACCAGCCACCAAACCACCCAAGAAACCGGCATTTGCGGATACAGCCAAGAATCCACCAGCCATACCTGGAAGCAACCCGGGACGATCAGCAATACTCATTGCAATATAACCAGCCAGAATCGGAATCAGGAATTGGAATGCAGCGCCACCGATTGCCATGAAGGATAAGAATAAGGGACTATCCGCTCCAAAAGAACTTTCAAACAGGAACGAAATCGCAATCAAAATCCCGCCGCCGACTACGAACGGTAACATATGAGAAATCCCGTTCATCAGGTCTTTATAGACTCCGCCGATGATGGAAGGTTTTTCATCGCTTCCGCTTACCGCAAAGGAGTCCCCTTCGACATTCAAGATTGGTGCTTCTTGTTTAATCGCTTTTGTGATCAATTCTTCGGCTTTATTGATGCCGTCGCTTACTGGTCTCTGCAACACGTGTTTTCCGTTGAAACGAGCCAATTCGACTTTTTTGTCCGCTGCGATGATGACTCCATCAGCACGACGGATTTCTTCAGCCGTCAAAGCATTTTTAACGCCGTCGGATCCGTTTGTTTCCACGCGGATATCCACACCCATTTTTTCAGCCATTAGTTTCAAGGAATCTTCCGCCATGTAGGTATGCGCAATCCCCGTAGGGCAGGCTGTTACCGCAATGACAAAGGGACGTTTTGTTTCTGTCGGCGCAACCGGCGCAGCTTTTGCAGCCATTTCCGCTTTTTCTTTTGCTTCCCTTGCCGCTTCAGCAGCAGCAAACAATGCTTGTACTTCTTCCGGAGTTTTTGCTTTTTTCAATGAAGCAAGCAAATCGGGATTGATCAATAGACGCGATAGCGATGCCAGCACTTCCAAATGGACGTTGTTCGCGCCATCCGGAGCGGCAATCATGAAGAATAGATGTGCCGGTTGACCGTCCAATGAGGCGTAGTCCACGCCGGCTTCACTCTTCGCAAAGACAACGGCCGCTTTATTGACTGCCTTGTTTTTCGCATGCGGCATTGCAATCCCATCACCTAACCCGGTTGATGTTTGTGCCTCTCTTTTCATGATTCCTTCTTTATAAACAGCTGTATCATTGATGATGCCATTTGCCGATAGGCTTGCAATCATTTCATCGATAACGCCCTCTTTTGTCGTACCTTTCAAATCCATAACCATTAATTCTTTTAATAAAATATCATTGATCTTCATTGTATGGGGTCTCCTCCCTAAAGCTGACTGATAGTGACTTGTTTGACTAAGGCATCAATTTCTTCACGTTTGGCTAAATCATCTGCAAATGCTGTGGCACTTCCGCAAGCAATACTGACTTTAAATGCTTCCAATGGATCATGTGTCTTCGTATAAGTGCCTACAAAACCGGCAATCATCGAATCTCCGGAACCGACTGAATTCCTTACTGTTCCTTTGGGTACATTCCCATGATACACGCCTTTCGGTGTGAACAGGATGGCCCCTTTTGCCGCCATTGAAATGATGGCGAATTGTGCTCCGGATTCAATCAATTTTTTTCCGTAAGGCAAGATATCCTCGTCCGTCTGGAAAGTCGTATCATACAACTCCGCCAATTCATGGTGATTCGGCTTCACCAGAAGCGGATGGTAAGGCAATGCGTTCTTCAATTCCTCACCGGTCGTATCGATGACAAACGTCACCTGCTTATCCGTCAACCTTTGGATGATTGTTTGATAATAATCTTCCGGTAAACTGGCTGGTTTACTGCCGGCTAAAATCACGACGTCTTCCTCGGGATTCAATGCATCGAATTGTTTCAAAAAATCTTCTGCAACCGCTGCCTCGATATGGGGACCCTGCCCGTTCAACTCCGTTTCGACTCCGGATTTGATTTTCACGTTGATGCGCGTTGCTTCCTCGACGTGCGTGAAATGGATGTTGCTTTTTTCTGCCACTAGCCAATCTTCGATATACTTGCCCGTGAAGCCGCCCAGAAATCCTAGCGCTGTGTTCTCCACTTCCAGTTGATTCAGGATTCGTGAGACGTTGATCCCTTTTCCGCCGGGCAATTTAAAATCCTCCTGGATACGATTCACTTCTCCCAATTGCAGACTAGGCAAATGGACGATGTAATCGATGGATGGATTTAAGGTTACTGTATATATCATTATTCTCCCTCCCAAATATTCGTGCTGTCTTCCAGATTTTTTTTAATCTCTGTAGATACGTTGTAACTGATGATGCTGCAATCTTCTATATCGCAAACCTTGATGAAGCTGACCTTCTTAAATTTGGATGCATCAGCTACAACAAAACTTTGTGCACTGTTTTCGATCGCTATCCGTTTGATGGCTGCCTCTTCTGCATCCGGCGTCGTGAATCCGAATTGCTTGTCTATGCCGTTGATGCCGAGAAAAGCTTTGCTGAAACGGTAGCTTTGCATTTGCATTTGGCTGGTTGGCCCGATGACTGCTTTTGTCTCCATTTTGATCTTTCCGCCGATGAGAATCGTTTCAACTTGCATATCCGTCAAGAGACTGGCGTGTGGCACCCCGTTTGTGACAACGGTGATGTTCCGTCCTTTTAGAAGCGGTATCATTTCATAGGTAGTGGACCCCGCATCCAGAAAAATAACGTCCCCATCGCTGATCATCCGCGCAGCCTTTGCCGCAATGCGTTGTTTGTCATGAACGTTTTTAGAGGTTTTTTCATCCATCCGGTCTTCAGCGCTCACCTCGTAGCTGCGTTTCGCTCCGCCGTGGACACGCACCAAGAAACCGCCCTGTTCCAACGTGCTTAAATCGCGTCGTATCGTCGATTCCGAGCTGCCTGTCAGTTCCACCAAATCCTGCAGTTTGAGAATATTTCCTTTGGCTAAAGCGTCCAGAATATATTTGTGTCTCTCTTCTGTAAGCACTTTCTCATCACCTCTCGAAAAGAATAATAACACCTCCATTTAAATAAAGCAATCATTTTCATCCAAAAACATCGAAATTCTTCCAAAAACCTATTCGAAATCATTCAAAAAAAAATCGCATCCTGGCAAACGTTGATGCGAAGGCTTTTCGGAAGGATTTCAATAAAAAAAGGAGCCGCACCTTTTTTCGGGTGCGGCTCCTTGATGGTAGGATCATGTTATCTATTTAGTTGAACTCTGAATCCCAAGTAAAATTTGCATCATTTATCTTGGTACAAAAATTGCGAAAGACTCTGAGCGCAGGATTCATCACACACTTCTTAAACGTGTTCTAAAACTCAGCCACCGCTAACGTTTTGTCATGGTTCTTGCGATTTCAATCGCTTAGAACCATGACACACTTGACCGGCACGGTCACAGTACTTCCTTTTAAGGTTGTCCACAAAAGAGGTGAACAGCCCGTGTTCGCTCCAACGTACGGGTGGCTAAACGAGTTTTATCTCACTCTTTCTTAGTCGAACTCTGAATTGCAGAACGGACGTCCACTTCACGGCCTAGACCTAAATCTGAAAATCACAGATTTTGGTCTAGGCCGCTCCAGTGATTCCGTTCTGGACGCAATTCATCGTATCCTATTACATCATGCCCATTCCTGGGTCCATCATTGGTGCTGCTGGTTCTGGGTGGTTGGCTACGACTGCTTCTGTTGACAGGATCAAGGAAGCGACGCTGGCTGCGTTTTGTAGTGCGGAACGTGTCACTTTGGTCGGATCCACGATTCCGGCTTCAATCATGTTCACCCATTCGTCGGTAGCGGCATTGTAGCCCATTCCCACTTCTAGGCCTTTGATTTTATCGGCAACGACTGAACCTTCTTTGCCCGCATTTTCAGCGATTTGTCTTACTGGTTCTTCCAATGAACGCGCTACGATTCTTGCACCGGTAGCTTCGTCACCGGTCAGTTCCAATCCTTCAACATGTTTTTGAACATTGATCAAGGCTGTACCACCACCGGATACGATTCCTTCTTCCACTGCAGCACGGGTAGCATTCAATGCATCTTCGATGCGCAATTTGCGCTCTTTCAGTTCCGTTTCGGTAGCAGCACCGACTTTGATGACCGCCACACCGCCGGACAATTTAGCCAAACGTTCTTGTAATTTTTCGCGGTCGAAATCGGAAGTCGTTTCGGCAGATTGTGAACGGATGACCGCTACACGTTGTTCGATCAATTCTTTTTCGCCTGCGCCCTCAACGATTGTTGTTGAATCTTTTGTGATGACCACTTTTCCTGCGCGGCCCAAATGTTCCACTGTTGCATCCTTCAATTCCAACCCTAAGTCTTCGGCAATGACGGTACCGCCGGTAAGGATAGCGATGTCTTGCAGCATTTCTTTACGACGGTCACCGAATCCAGGAGCTTTGACAGCCGCCACATTGAAGGTACCACGTAATTTATTCAATACCAAGGTAGGCAATGCTTCGCCATCTACATCATCAGCGATGATTGCCAAAGGGCGTCCTTGTTGCAGAATTTGTTCCAATAAAGGAAGGATGTCTTGGATGTTGGACAATTTGCGGTCCGTAATCAGGATATACGGATTTTCCAATTCAGCTTCCATTTTATCGTTGTTTGTAACCATGTATTGAGACAGGTAGCCGCGGTCGAATTGCATACCTTCCACGACATCCAGTTCCGTTTCGATCCCTTTTGATTCTTCGATGGTGATGACGCCGTCTTTGCCGACTTTTTCCATTGCTTCGGCAATCAATTGACCGATTTCTTCTGAACCGGACGATACAGCCGCAACTTGGGCGATCGATTCTTTCGAGCTTACCGGTTGAGAAATTTCAGCAAGGCCCAGAACCGCTGCTTTTGTGGCAAGTTCAATCCCGCGACGGATGCCGACAGGGTTTGCGCCGGCAGTAACATTTTTAAGGCCTTCACGAACAATTGCTTGCGTCAACACCGTTGCAGTCGTTGTCCCGTCACCAGCGATGTCATTGGTTTTTGAAGCAACTTCAGCAACCAATTTTGCACCCATGTTTTCAAAATGGTCTTCTAATTCGATTTCTTTTGCGATGGTAACACCATCATTGGTGATCAATGGAGAGCCGTAAGCTTTTTCCAATACAACATTACGACCTTTAGGCCCTAAGGTTACTTTTACTGTATTTGCTAAAATATCCACACCACGAAGCATTGCTGCTCTTGCGTCTTCTGAAAATTTAATGTCTTTTGCCATTTTATCTACTCACCTCATGAAATATTTTTGTTACGGCACCTATTAGTCAATAATCGCTACAATTTCGCTTTCCTTGATGACCAAATATTCTTTGCCATCATGTTTCACTTCTGTCCCTGCGTATTTTTCAAAAAGAACAGTATCGCCAATTTTAACAGTCATTTCAATCTTTGTCCCGTTGTCAGTTACACGGCCAGCGCCTACAGCTACAACGACGCCTGTTTGAGATTTTTCTTTGGCAGATGATGCTAAAACAATGCCGCCTACAGATTTTTCTTCTTCTTTAGCAACTTCTACGATGACACGATTTCCTAATGGTTTTAACAAATTGATCCCTCCAAAAATAAGTTCCTTTAGCACTCAATCACATCGAGTGCTAAGCTACATTTCTATATTAATCAATTTCACATTATATTGCAAGCGATTCGCTAATTTTTTTCCCCTTCCTATGCTATACTGTTTTACAAGCTTACAAATCATGGTTTCATCAGAAAGGTTCGTCTCATGAATAAAAAATCAAAATCAAACATAACGGTCGCCATGGCAATCATCTTGATCTATCTGGCGGTGCAGTTCTTGCCTGTCATCCTGACGGTCTTTGTGCCGATAGCCGATCGCGTTGCCCTCAGCATGAATCTTACTTTACTGTGTTCGTTCCTAGGTGCCGCCATTATGCTGCTGTTGAATCATTTGAGGACTTGGACACCTGCCAATAGCATCACCAACCGTCCTTCCTCTTCCATCAGTACAGTGTTGGCTTACGGTGTTGTCGGCTTCATTGGTGCCCTGATCGTTCAAATCATTGCCTTGAATGTCGAGGTATTGTTGTTCCAAGCGCCGGCGACTTCCGAAAACACTGAGGTATTGCTTGACTTGACAAATCAGTATCCATTCTTTATTTTTAATATAATCGTCTTTGCACCGGTTATGGAAGAATTTGTTTTTCGTAAAGCCATTGTGACATCCCTTGTCGATAGCACAGGGATGGTCGGGGCTGCCACCATCAGTTCCTTGATTTTTGCATTTGCACACGCGGATGGCCATCTGTTGATATACGGCGCCTTGGGGCTATGGTTCTCTTTCCTCTACAATAAGACAAAAAATATCGCAACACCGATGATTGCGCATGGTTTGATGAATGCGATGTCCGCCTATCCGATACTGTTACACCTCTTATCGCATTAGCGCCGGAACCCGTTCAGCAAAAGAAAGGAAAAAAATGACTTTAAAAAATTTATTCATCCAAATTATCATCCGTTTTGTATTCGCTGTCCTCTTCATTTCCCTGGCGGTGAATGCCGTGCATACAGCAGGATGGGGATTTATGGCAATCATCAGCGTTTTCTTCGCAACAAGTGATGTTGTCAAAGGCACCAGAATGCTGCAGGCTTACATCGAAATCAAAAAATCAATCGATAAACAATAGGGGTCAGACTTTCGGGACCCGCTTAAGAAATATTGATTTTCTAAACTTTATCGCAACAAAAAAAGAAGGATGACGTGCTGATCTGATCAGCGTGTCATCCTTCTTTTTATCTTACAATCTTTTCTTTCCTCAGCTGATGTCGTTATCCAGGAAGTAGATCAGCGTTTGCAATTCGTTCGTCAAATCGACGTTTTGCACGCGAACATTATCCGGTACGGATAGGCGCAATGGCGTAAAGTTCATGATACCGCGGATGCCCGCTTCCAATAGTTCGTTTGTCGCTCTTTGCGCAACCTCTTGCGGCACCGTCAAGATGGCCACATCAATTTGTTGGATACGCAATTGTTCAACCATATCCGACATCGGATAAACCGGCACACCGCTCAGGATAGTACCAACAATATCTTCATTTACATCGAACGCCGCACTGATACGGACGTTGTTGCTTACGTGGAAATTATAGTTCAATAAAGCATGTCCTAAATTACCCACCCCTATCAAAGCAACATTGGTCAGACGGTCTTGGTTCAAGGTTTTGCTGAAGAAATCCAACAAATACTCCACATCGTATCCGTACCCTCTTTTGCCAAGGGCCCCGAAGTAGGAGAAATCTCTTCTGATTGTTGCGCTGTCCACTTTCACCGCTTCACTTAATTCAGTGGAAGAAACGCGTTTTTTACCGGCATTATGCAGGAAACGCAAATAGCGATGATAAATGGGCAATCTTTTTGCCGTCGCCTTTGGAATATCGTGTGCTGTCATTATAATTTTCCTCATCTCTCACATTCGTATACTTTGCTCACTAAATACAAGTTCAAAAAAGTATCTTCACATACTTTTGTTTTTTCGATTCATACAAGCTATTATAACATCTGTTTGTGAAATATCCAGTATTTTGTTCGAAATGGGGATTAATTGTGAAGTTATTAATGTCCGAAATGTGAAATGTCACACGAACTGTAAACGCATTCGTTTTTTTGTTTTCACATATCCATCAAGTGAATAACACAATAACTCTCCTCCTCCCTATCGATAACACCTCCGCTATGATAAAATAGAGCTACTGTATCGACAGCATACGTTAGAAAGAGGATTCTTATATGATTTTATTACAAGGACAAAATTTGGCACGTCATTTTGGACCGACTGTGCTCTTCGACAACATTCAAATAACCGTACAAGATCACTCCCGCATTGCCCTCGTTGGGCGTAACGGTGCCGGAAAATCGACACTATTAAAAATTCTTGCTGGAATAGAAAATACGGATGCCGGCTCCGTAGCAAAAAATAAAGATATTACGATCGGTTACTTGGATCAACACAGTGCCGTGGATTCCGCCAATACGATTTGGCAAGAGATGCTGACCATCTTTGAACCGATCATCCAACTGAGCAAAGAAGCCGAAAGAGCGGCAATCGCTTTAGGGGATCCCGATTTATTGGAGGATGAGGATGCCTACCAAAAAGCCTTGGAGCGTTACGATACTCTGCAGCATGCGCTGCATGAAAAGAATGCCTATGGCTATGAATCTGAAATCCGTTCCGTTCTGCACGGTTTCCAATTTTACGAAGAGGATTATCATCGCCCCATCGGCCAATTGTCAGGCGGTCAGAAAACACGTCTAGCCTTGGCAAAAATCCTGTTGGAAAAGAATGACCTGCTCATTCTGGATGAACCGACCAATCACCTGGATATCGACACCTTGGCCTGGTTGGAAACCTACTTGATCGGTTATAAAGGTTCTCTTTTGATCGTCTCCCATGACCGTTATTTCTTGGATAAAGTGGCAACCGAAGTCTATGAAATCAGCCGCCATAAAATCCAACATTACAAAGGGAATTATTCCTATTATTTGACCGAGAAAGCCGCCCGTCTGGAACTGGAATGGAAAGCTTATGAAAAACAACAGGATGAAATCGCTAAGCTGGAAGATTATGTCGCCCGCAATCTGGTGCGCGCTTCCACTACGAAGATGGCTCAGAGTCGCCGGAAACGTCTGGAAAAGATGGACCGCATGGACAAGCCCAAAGGCGATGAGCGTTCTGCCCGATTTTCTTTCGAAATCGAAAAGGAGAGCGGAAATGTCGTGTTGACTGTGGAAAATGGCGCCGTCGGTTACGACGATACCGTTCTTTCCAAGCCAATCAACTTGGATATCCGCAAACAACAGGCGATTGCCATCGTCGGGCCGAACGGAATCGGCAAATCGACCCTTCTGAAATCCATCATTTCTGAAATTCCATTATTGGAAGGAAGCGTCCGTTTCGGCGCTAACGTCGATCTGGGTTACTATGACCAAGAGTTGGGCAACCTATCCAAAAACAAAACCGTCCTGGCGGAAATCTGGGATCTGCACCCTACCTTGAACGAAAAGGATATCCGTAGCATCTTGGGCAGTTTCCTGTTCAGCGGTGAAGACGTCGAAAAAACCATCCCTTCTCTGAGCGGCGGCGAAAAAGCGCGCCTCTCCTTGTGCAAATTGGCTTTGGACAAAAAAAACTTTTTGATACTCGACGAACCGACCAACCACTTGGACATCGACAGCAAAGAGGTTTTGGAAAATGCCTTGATCGAATTTGACGGGACGCTCCTGTTCGTATCGCATGACCGTTACTTCATCAACCGCATCGCGACCGGCATTGTCGAATTGTCTGAGGACGGCAGTCGGCTGTATATGGGCGATTACGATTATTACTTGGAAAAAAAACAACAGGAAGCTGAGTTGGCAGCCTTGCAGTTGGCGGAAGCTTCGCCGGTTGAAGATACCGCAGCCGAACCGCTCTCAAAAGCTAAGGGCGACTACCATAATTCCAAGGAAAAACTGAAACTGGAACGCAAACTTTCCAGACAGATCGAGGCGATAGAAGAAGAATTGGCCTCCATTGAATCGGGCATTTCCGCAATCGAAGCGGAGCTGACCAAACCCGAAGTCTTCGGTGATCATCAAAAAGTCCAGGAATTCAACACCAACTTGCTTGCCCTACAGGCCAAACAAGATGAACTGATGGAACAATGGGAAGAACAGACCACCGCTTTGGAAGAACTAGCAGAATGATCAGGAAGAGCGCCCTTATTTACATGGCCGCTCCCTATCTCAGGACACCGACTCGTCCGATATGATAGCTATTTCGGATAATATTCTAATGAACATACACAGGGGGCATGCTTATGTTAGAAGCAGTACTATTTGATATGGATGGCGTCATCATCGATACGGAACCATTCTTTTTGCGTTCGGAAAATATGCTATTGAAAGAATTTGGCGTAACCGTCGAACTGGCATACCACTACCGTTACCAAGGGACCACCCATGAGTACATGTGGCAGACCATGAAAGACGAATTCAATCTTCCCGCACCGGTTAACGAATTGGTGGAAAGAGCCAATAAAATCAGGAATGCGCTGATCATGCAGGAAGGCCTGCAGCCTATTCCTGGCGCAATCGACTTGATCAAAAATTTATACGAAAACAAGATTCCATTGGCCATTGCATCGTCTTCTCCGCTGAAAGATATCCACCATGCCGTCGCCTCTTTGGATATTGAAGCATATTTCAGCTATTTCGTATCCGGCGAAAGCGTCGAACATTCAAAACCGGCTCCCGATATCTTTCTGGATGCCGCCAAAAACCTCAACGTCGATCCAACGAATTGCATCGTCCTTGAAGATTCCAAAAATGGCGTGAATGCCGCCTATGCCGCAAACTGCAAGTGCATCGGGTTCAGCAACCCGAATTTCCCTGCACAGGACTTATCCAATGCGACTGTCATCATCACTGATTTGGCAACGGTCGATGCCGATTTCTGCAGAAATTTATTCAAATAAAAAACTCTTGCATGCTGTCCCCGCCTTCAGAAGGCGGAACAGCATGCAAGAGTTTTCTTTTCCGTTAAGGGATTATTCGCCCAAAACCAATCCGGGATGTGCATTCAGATCATATCCGGCAAAGTTTTGCTTCCGGTATTCGCTATAGGCTGCCGCCCCGATCATGGCGGCGTTATCTCCGCATAGCGAAAGCGGCGGAATCAGCACGGCTACATCCGGCAATTCCTGCGCCATTTTTGCGGACAAGACTTCCCTCAGGCCTCGGTTGGCCGCGACACCCCCGGCCAACAACAGTTGGCGAACGTTCTTCTCTTTGGCCGCCCGCAGCGTCTTGTGTACAAGGACCTCGATCACGCTCGCTTGGAAGCTGGCCGCCAAATCGTAGGGATCGATGTCATCCCCTTTTTGGCGGGCGTTATGTACGGTATTGATGACCGAACTCTTCAGTCCGCTGAAGCTGAAGTCATAATTGTCTTCCTGAATCATCGCACGCGGGAAATGCAAAGTTTCTTTCCCCTCATGAGCCATTTCATCCATTTTTTTACCGCCTGGATAAGGCAAGCCCAATACCCGCCCGATTTTGTCGTAGGCTTCTCCGGCTGCATCATCCCTGGTCTCTCCGATGATATCGAAAGAACCATCTTTTTCCATATAGACCAATTCTGTATGGCCACCGCTCACCACCAAAGCCAACAGCGGGAACTGCAACGGTTCGACCAACTGATTCGCATAAATATGGCCGGCGATGTGGTTGACCGGAATAAGCGGTTTGCGATGAGCGAAAGCGAGCGCCTTCGCTGCACTGACCCCAATCAACAAGGAGCCGACCAAGCCTGGGCCTTCCGTCACTGCAATCGCATCGATCGCAGCAAACGTCAGATTGGCTTCATCCATTGCGGCTTCAATCACTTGCGTAATCTGTTCCACATGATGGCGGCTGGCCACTTCAGGGACCACTCCGCCAAATCGCATATGGCTCTTGATCTGGGAAGCTACAACGTTCGATAAGACAGTGTCGCCATTTCTCACTACTGCCACACTTGTTTCATCACAGCTGCTTTCGATTGCAAGGATGGTTACTTCTCTTTCTGTCACGGTTCTTTCACCTCAACTTTCTTGCTCCGCAGGAAATGCCAATTCCAGTATATAGGCATCTTCGACCGGAGCCTGATAATAATCTTTTCTTCGGTAGATATCTTCAAACCCCATCTTTCTGTACAGTCCATAGGCTCCGCTATTGGAAACGCGGACTTCCAGCCATAATTTCGCCATGTCTTCTCCCTTGAGCAGGAGGATCATCTCTCTCAGCAACGCCGTGCCGACCCCTTCGCCTTGGTACTCCGGAAGGACTGCGAAGTTATTGACGGACGCTTCGTCCAGCACCGTCATGCAGCAAATGTACCCGATCAGTTTCTCATCTTCAAAACACCCCAGATAAACGGAACGTTCCTCTTTCAGTTCAAACAGGAAAGAGGAAACTTTCCAGCTGGTATGGCCATCGTTGGCAAGCAACGTTATATCGTACAGTTCCTGTGCGATATGTCCCAACTTGTCCGGCTGCATTTTCAAGTCACTGATTCTAATGGTATTCGTCTGCATGTCTTTTCTCCCTTTCTTCCGGACCGGCTACAGGCAAAAGCCAATTCATCTCTAGAGCGTCTTCTCCATCGCCGTTGTAGTAATTTTTTTTTATCCGCACGGATCGAAATCCTATTTTTTCATATAAAGATTTTGCTTTTTGATTGGAAACGCGGACTTCCAGACTAATGCTGGGGATGTTTTCCGTCAACGCAAATTCTTCCAGCATCATCAACAACAGCGTGGCGGCGCCGATCTGTTGGTAATCCGGCACTATGGCGATATTCGTGATGTGGATGTCTTCCGTTTCCTCTCTTGCTCCTAAAAATCCGACCGGTGTGTGTCCATCGTAGAGAACATAATAGAGGGATTTCGCATTTTGCATGATGTCGCTTTCCAGGGCTGATCTTCCCCATGGTGCTAACCCTTGATAGCTCATCCTTTCGATATATAAAATATCCGGGATGTGATGCTTCTTGCCGATGACAAGTTTGACGGGCAGCTGGTTCTTCAACAAATAATGTTCCTGTTCCAACGAGATGCGTTTTGAAACGAATTTTGGTTCTTTTAAGGAAGCGATGTCCGTCTGGATTTCCTTGATGGCGGATTTAAATTGACGAATCAATTCTTTCAACGTAATCTTCCCTCCGTTTTTCATGATGCGCTTCTTGCCATTTTTCTTCGGCTTCCGGATTTTTTAAGTATTCCGGGACAAAAAGATGCGGATCGACTGCTGTTTCATGGATGGAGAGCGCCGCCAAAACGCTCGCGCGCGGCAAAGCCTGAGACTCTCCGGCAAAACGGGCCCGTTCCCCAAAAAGTTCGCTGATGCGTTCCTGATAGATGGCAACGTCTTCCCCAATAAATAGGTAGTTCCCTTCTTCCGCCAATAACCGGCTAAACCATTCTTCGCTGGCAATGTGGATATCCGGGATGCTGTTCACCAATTTTTGGTTTTCAAATCGGTAAACACCCGTGTAGCAATTTCTTCTGCGGGCGTCAATGATGGGAACGATGCGAGCGGTCGTCCCTTCCCCGTTTGCGGCAATGACTTTCAGGCTGGAGACCGACACTAATGGCAGACCTAAAGTCCAAGCCAACGTTTTCGCAATCGTTGCACCGATCCGTACCCCAGTATAAGAACCCGGACCTTTCGCAACCGCAATGCTTTCCAAAGCGGACGGTTCCCATCCGGCAATGGTCAACACACGGTCGATGGCTGGCATCAATTGCGTACTGTGCTGTAAATTTCCGTTTGTACTTATTTCTGCAACCAATCGTCCGTTGTCTATGACAGCTGCGCTCATGGTCTGATTCGAGGATTCAATGGCTAATATTTTCACCTATTGTTCCTCCTTTCGGTGATTTTGTCTAATCTAGTATAGCATTTATTCCGAACGATAAAAAGCGGAGGGTGGAACGAAAGCCGTTTAAGCTCCGAATCGCCGGAGGGAAGAACGGACTTTATCGCATTTTTTGCCATTCCTCACGCCTTTTTAAATCGACGTTGGCACTGCTGACTTTAGGCCCCAGATCAGGAATAGTCCGCAAATGTTAAAAAAACGAAAAAAGGGCTGTCCAAGGGGTATCATTTGCTTATCCAAACAAATAAGGTAAAATACAAATATAGAAAACGTTTACTTCACTAAGAATTTGATTACTTTAAGGAGGAATTGTCATGAGTTCAGAAATGGAAGATAAATTAAAAGGCGTGAAGGACAAGGTTGTCGGTAAAGCAAAAGAAATCTATGGGGAAATCGTGGATGATCCGGATAAAGAGCTAGAAGGAAAACTGCAGCATGCAAAAGGTCATGCCGAAACAAAAATCGGTAAAGCGAAGGATGAGGCTGACGATAAACTGAAAGATGCAAAAGAGAAAGCCGAAGAAACCTCAGATAACTTAAAACGCAAAATAAACGACAAGATTGATGACTGGAAAGAATAAAGGCCGTTCATCACGCTATAAAATAAGGGCCGGGAAAATTTTCCCGGCCCTTATTTTGCATTATTTGATGGATGCCCTCTTGATCAATTCGGTTGAAAGGCTGACTTTTTTGGCAACCTTCCGCGGATAGCGGATGCGGTCCAGCAACAAAGATACGCCCGTGTTCCCCATCGCACGCGTATCGACGCGCACCGTCGCCAAAGGAGGATAAACGTATTTCGCTACCTTGCTGTCATTAAACCCAATGATCCCGATTTGATCAGGAACAGCTATTTTTGCATCATGCAGGGCACGCAGAGCCCCGATTGCAATCGCATCATTTTCCGCAAATAAGAACGTCGGCAAGTCATCCGGATGATCTTCGATGAGCCGTTTCATCATCTCGAATCCCGAGGCGGTACTGAAATGCCCCGTATAATGATACCGTTCCTGGTAAATCCCCCTTTTTCTCAGGCCCTCAATGAACAATTCTGAACGGAGGTCATGGACGATATCCGTCTTATCATTCGTCAACTCTTTCCCTTCCAGGAATCCAATTTTTTCGTGATTCCCTCTATCCAGTTCCTTCAGGATAGCCGCAATCGCGTAAGAGAAATCAATGATGACGGAATCTTGCGCCCATTCAAATTGATCGGAATCAATGAAACATAATGGCTTTCCGATTGCTTTCAATCGCTCGACTTGGCGTTTCCCGTATTTCCCGATGGCCACTATTCCTACAACATCCTCTTCCACTTCAAAAGTGAAATCATGGAAAATACGGACAACATCATAGCCCTCAGCTTCTGCACGTTCCTCTGCACCCAAACGGATCCCTTGATAATACAAATCATCCAATTCCTCTTCCTGGGTATACCATTGCAGCAGCAGAATCTTCTCACGCATTTTTTTCTTTTTGGTTTTTGAGTAATTCAGCTCTTTTGCAACTTTGAAGATGCGGTCCTTTGTTTCTCTTCCGACTGACAAGCTTTCGTCATGGTTCAGCACGCGAGAAACGGTCGCTGTCGAAACTCCAGCTTTTTCGGCTATATCCTTCATCGTCGTCATCTGGCTCCATTCCCCCTCTGTTAGTTCTGTTTCTGACCCCTTCCGGGGGTTCAGGCATTCAGCGTCTCCAAGAAACGTTTCAATGCTGCTTGCCCTTCCGGAGTCTGTTTATAGACACCGGCATCTTCCAAGACGCGCAAGAATTTATTGCCGACGCCGTTGCGGATCGTGTCCATCACATTTTCTGCCGTGTATTCAGCCGTTTGTTTCATTTCGTCCCCCCATGCTTTATGGTAGTCTGCGATGAAGTTTGGTCTGTCCAATAAATAGGCTGCCACTTCCATCAGTTCCGTTTCCAAACGAGGGGGTAAAATAGCCAATCCCAACACCTCGATCAAACCGATATTTTCCTTTTTGATGTGTTGGACATCTTTATGGGGATGGAAAATGCCGTCGGGGAATTCTTCTGAGGTGCGGTTGTTGCGAAGGACCATGTCCAGTTCGTATGCCTCCCCTTTTCTTCTGGCAACGATTGTGACGGCGTTGTGCTTTTGCCCTTCCTTTTCGGCCAAAATGCCGGCTGCAGGATCCGAATAAGCTTGCCATTTATCCAAGATGAGGCAGCCGGCCGCATAGATTTCATCCGGGTCGCTTGCGCGCAAACGGATGACCGACAACGGCCAATAGAGGATTTCTGCTTCCACTTCCGAATGGTTTTTCAAATCCCATCGGTACAATACTTTTGCATCTTCCATCGGGAAATGCTGTCTTCCGCCTTGGTAATGCTCATGGCTTAAAATGGACCCGCCTACAATCGGCAAGCCTGCATTCGACCCTACAAAGTAATGAGGAAAAAGGGATACGATTTCCAACAGATTACCGATCGTCTTTTCGCTGACATGCATGGGTACGTGGTGTCTCGTAAAAATGATGCAATGTTCATTGTAATAGGAATACGGAGAATATTGGAAACCCCAATTTTCTCCGAGCAGCGGAATGCGGACAACCCGGTGATTGCTCCTTGCCGCAGCATCTTCTCTTCCTTTGTATCCTTCATTTTCCAGACAAAGCGCACAGGCGGGATAGACTGAAACGGGTGTATTGTGGGCCATTTCAATTTGTTCGCGTGTTTTTTCAGGTTTGGATAGATTGATGGTGATCTTCAAATTCCCATAGTCCGTATCCACAGCAAACCGTTTATTCTTAGCGATTTGTCTGGTCTTGATGTAATTGTTGTCTTGGCTCAATCGATAAAACTCATCGGTTGCGCGCATGGGCGCTTCCTCATAATGATTCCAGAAATTTTTGTTCACTTCTGAAGGCAACGGTGTGATCAATTCCATCATTTGCGATTCCAAGATATCGATTTGCCCAGGAGTATCTTGGATCAAACCGTTATCGATTGCATAGGCAACGATCCGGTCCATCGAATCCAACAAGTTCGGCAATGGAATCGCTGGCTTTTTATGGATATCAAAACTATCTTTCCCCAGAATCCCCAATAAACGGTTTATTGCATACGTGTCATCCAAGCTGTGTATACGATGTATGGCTATGCCCTTAGTAACAAAATCCCGCACCACTTGATCAATGTCAAACCTCTCCACCAAATCTATCCCTCTTCTCTTTTCGTTTATATAGGCCATTATAACATAGCCCCTCAGGTAAAAATTGCCTTATTTTTTATCTTTTATTTACTCGTTTTATTTATTTTTAATCATCAAAAAAACTGCTTACTAATTGACAGTCCCTTTTCGGCATGATACAATCACTTCGAATTAAAGATATACTAAGACGAAATATAAAAATTGGGAAATAAACAGCCAAGGGAGATAATATATCATGAAAAAAACAATGGGGATCCATCATATTACAGCAATCGTGGGCCATCCACAGGAAAATGTCGATTTTTATGCGGGCGTGCTGGGCATGCGCATGATCAAACAGACCGTTAACTTCGATGATCCGGGAACGTATCATCTGTACTTCGACAAT
This sequence comes from Trichococcus palustris, assembly GCF_900114465.1. Lineage (GTDB taxonomy): Bacteria > Bacillota > Bacilli > Lactobacillales > Aerococcaceae > Trichococcus > Trichococcus palustris. Next base: position 73,317 of record NZ_FOTD01000014.1, read on the forward strand.
GAAGGCGGCGAGCCGGGAACAATCATCACCTTCTTCCCGTGGGTAAATTCGCGCCAAGGCGTCATCGGCGACGGACAAGTCGGGATTACGGCCTATGCGGTACCCGTCGGATCTTTAGGATTCTGGGAAGAGCGCCTGACAAAATACAAAGTGCCGTTCGATAAAACCAGCCGCTTCGGTGAAACCTATTTGGACTTCGATGATCCCCACGGCCTGCATTTGGAAATCGTTGAACGCGAAAAGGGTAATAACAATACTTATAGCTTCAACGGTGTACCGGCTGAACATGCCATCAAAGGTTTTGCGGGTGCCGTATTGTTGACCGGAGCACCTGAAGAAACGGCTTCCGTAGTGGAAGACGTGATGGGCTTGGAAAGAGTGGCGCAAGAAGACGACTTGATCCGTTTCCGGTCCGAAGGGAACATCGGCAATATCGTCGATATCAAAATGACCTCTGTCGGAGCAGGCGTAATGGGTGTCGGAACGGTGCACCATATCGCTTGGAGAGCAAACGATGAACAGGATCACCTGGATTGGTTAAGACACGTTGCAGCCATGGGGCAACATCCAACACCGGTCCGCGACCGCAATTACTTCAAAGCTTTATACTTCAGAGAAAAAGGCGGCATCCTGTTCGAAATCGCATCTGATTCTCCTGGCTTCGCTGTCGATGAAACACGCGAAAGAATGGGTGAAAAATTGATGTTGCCGCCGCAATACGAAGGCAGACGTGCTGAATTGACGGCCGGCCTGATCCCCTTTACCGTACGCGAAGTATAACCCCATCAGAGAGCGAGGAATAAAAATGAGCCATCACCATATTTTCAAGCAAGGAAATCCTGACAAACCGATCCTGTTACTTTTACATGGGACAGGCGGCGATGAAAAAGACCTGCTGTTTTTGGGAGAATTGATCGATCCCGAGGCATCCATCCTGAGCGTGCGCGGTAACGTCAGCGAAGGCGGCATGAACCGCTTCTTCCGCCGCTTAGCGGAAGGCGTTTTTGATGAAGCCGACCTGGATTTCAGGACAAAAGAATTGGTCACCTTCTTGGATGAGACAGCCAAAGAATATGGCTTCAATCGTCAAAACATCGTTGCCATCGGCTACTCAAATGGTGCAAATATCGCCGGGAGTATGATATACTCTTTCAAAGATACGGTAAAAGGTGCTATTCTGCATCATCCGATGGTGCCATTTCGTAACCGTGAATTGCCTGATTTGCACAACGTTCCCGTCTTCATTGGAGCCGGGACAAATGACCCCATGTGCGCACCGGCTGAAAGTATAGAATTGAAAACAACGCTTGAAGGAGCCGGAAGTGACGTTTCCATCTATTGGGGGAATGCTGGACACTCACTGACCAACGAAGAAGTAACAGCTGCAAAAGCTTGGTACAACAAAAACTTCTGACGCCTCCTTCCTAGGAAAGGAGCATATAAAGTGAAAAAATTATTGGACAGAATCAACGAATTGGCACGCAAAGCAAAGACGATGGAAGGTTTGACCGAAACGGAAAAGATCGAACAACAACAATTGCGCCAAGAATATATCCAATCCTTCCGTAGTTCTTTTGATGACATTCTTTTGAATTCAAAAGTCTACGATCCAGAGGGCAATGACATCACCCCGCAAAAATTGGTCGATGCCCAAAAAGAAAAACGTCGCAAAAACATCACTTCCATTTTGGGAAGCGATAAAATAACTTTCCTGAACGAACAGGATAAAAAGAAAAAATAATTCATTAGAAATAAAGAAGGAGACATTTGCGCCATGCGCAAATGCCTCCTTCTTTGTTTTTAGTCGAGTTCTGAATCCTGTTTAGTCGAACTCTGAATTGCAGAACGGACGTCCACTTCACACCCAAGGATTAAATCTGAAAAAACACAGATTTTATCCTTGGGTGCTCCAGTGATTCCGTTCTAAACGCAATTCATCGTATCCTCTTTAATAAGCTCTTGCTAGCCATACTGTATGTTTGGCAGGTTTGCCTGATACGATACAGGTTGTTTTTTCGACTGGCGGGTTGAACGGAATATTGCGGGTCGTGAAGCCCGTTTCTTCTTTGATTCTTGCTTCCGTTTCAAGCTCGCCGTCCCATCCGGCCAATACGAATCCAGGGATTTCGCCTTCCGCCTTTTTAGCTTCGATATGTGCTTTCAGTTCATCCAACGTATCGATGTTGGTGTATTCGTTGGCTTTGCGGTTTTCGCGTGCCGTTTCCAATAAGCGGACTTGCATGTCAGCCAATGCTTTCGGTACGAAGGTTGCGATGTCATCCAAAGATACGGCCACTTTGTCGGAAAGGTCGCGCATTTTCACCATTACTTGGTTGTTTTCCATATCGCGCGGTCCGAATTCGATGCGCATCGGTACGCCCTTCAGTTCCCACTCATTGAATTTGAATCCAGGCGAGTTATCGCTGTCGTCCAAGTGAACGCGGATACCGGCGGACTTCAATTCGGATTGCAATACTTCCAGACGTTCCACGATTTCCGGTTTCTTCTTCCATGGACCGACCGGCATCAAGACAACTTGTTTGGATGCGACTTTAGGCGGCAATACCAATCCTTGGTCATCGCCATGGACCATGATCAGCGCACCAATCAAACGTGTGGAGACGCCCCAAGAAGTAGTATGCGCATAAACGTGCTCGTTATCACGGTTCAAGTATTTGATGTCGAATGCTTCCGCGAATTTCGTGCCCATGTAGTGGGAAGTACCAGCCTGTACTGCTTTTCCGTCTTTCATCATTGCTTCTACAGAGAAAGTATCAACCGCACCAGCGAAACGTTCTGAAGGTGTTTTTTGCCCTTCGTAGACAGGGACGGCCAATAGTTCTTCGATGACTTCTTTGTAGACTTGCAGCATACGCATGGTGCGTTTGCGCGCATCCTCTTCGTCGGTATGGGCAGTATGCCCTTCTTGCCATAGGAATTCAGAAGTACGCAAGAACGGCAAAGTTTTCTTTTCCCAACGGAATACGTTTGCCCATTGGTTGATTTCCATCGGCAAATCGCGGTAGGAATTGATCCAGTCGCTGAATGCCGTGCCGATCATCGTTTCGGAAGTCGGACGCAATGCCAAACGTTCTTCCAATTTTTCGCCGGCAGCTTCCGTTACCCATGGCAATTCCGGGCTGAAGCCTTCGATATGGTCTTTTTCTTTTGTGAAGAATGATTCTGGGATCAACATCGGGAAATAGGCGTTGCGGATGCCTTCCTCTTTGAAGCGTGCGTTGAACTCTTCCTGGATGTGTTCCCAGATTTCATAGCTGTCCGGTTTGAAAATGATGCAGCCGCGCACCGGCGAATAATCCATCAGATCAGCTTGCTTGATGGTTTGGATATACCATGCAGAAAAATCTTCTTTTTGTAAAGTACTCATATTTTTCCTCCTAATTTTTAAATCCTCTTCTTATTTGAATGCAAAAAAATAAGCATAGTCCATCCTTAACAAGGACGAAATATACTTTCCTGACGTATTTCCGCGGTACCACCTTCATTGGCCTCCATTTATTGCGAAAGCCCAACTCAACTTCTGGTAACGGCAGAAAGCCGGCCATATTTCTATGACTATTTGCCAGGCAGGTTCAATGAATCAGCGGGGGTCTCTCTTCCAGCCATGGAAAGACTCTCTTTACCCATCATTTATCTACTAATCCTCACACTCATGCCCCTCTATTGTATGAGAAACGGAATGGAAATTCAATCTTTTTTTCCGCATACCTTCCCCTATACAAAATGAAGAGGGTTCGGGACAATCCCGAACCCCCCTATCACTCAGTTTTTCAGTTCTGAAACATGCTACTTGCAGCTAAACTAGACCATCTTTTTAGGGTCCACATAGGCATCGAATTCGTCAGCCGTCACATGACCGAGGGCGACTGCCGCTTCTTTCAATGATGTCCCGTCCAAAAATGCTTTTTGTGCAATCTTAGCGGATTTTTCATAGCCGATGTATGGATTCAATGCCGTAACAAGCATCAGCGAATTCGTTAAATTATGCTTGATTCTTTCTTGGTCGGCCTGAATGCCGCTTGCACAATGTTCATCAAAACTGATCAATGAATCTGACAGCAATTCGACAGATTGCAGGAAACTATTGATGATCAATGGCATATAGGTATTCAGTTGGAAAGATCCTTGTGAGGCCGCCATCCCGATTGCCGTATCATTTGCGATCACTTGGATGCAGACCATCGTCACCGCTTCGGATTGGGTCGGATTCACTTTCCCTGGCATAATAGAGCTGCCTGGTTCATTCATCGGAATGCTGATTTCGCCGATGCCGCTTCTAGGACCGCTTGCCAGCCAACGCACATCATTGGCTATTTTGTAGAAGTTCGTAGCCAGTGCCTTGATGGCGCCATGCGTATGTACCATAGCATCCTTGCTAGTCAAGGCATGAAATTTATTTTCCGCTCCGATAAATGGGACACCTGTTCTTGCCGCTACGATTTCAATCGTAGCCTGAATGAACGCTGGATTAGCATTCAACCCGGTCCCTACCGCCGTTCCGCCTAGAGCCAGTTTTTTGAGGTATTTGAGGGTATCGTCAATCATTGACTTTGTTTCCTCAAGCATGACACGCCATGCGCTGATTTCCTGCCCTAGCGTCAAAGGTGTCGCATCCTGCAGGTGGGTACGTCCCAATTTTACGATATCTTCATTTTCTTTTTCCAACCGTAATAAGGTCGCAACCAGAACATCGATGGCAGGATATAATTTATCCTGCACGTTCAGCACACTCGCGATGTGCATCGCTGCCGGAAACACATCATTTGAACTTTGCCCTTTGTTCACATGGTCATTCGGATGGATAAGCGCTTCTCCGATCAGTTGATTTCCGCGGTTTGCTAAAACTTCGTTTACGTTCATATTGGATTGCGTTCCGCTGCCGGTTTGCCACACGGCTAACGGAAATTGATCATCCCATTGCCCTGCCAATACTTCATCCGCAGCCGCTACAATCCCTTCGACGCGTTTTTCATCCAACATACCCAATTGTTGATTTGCCAAAGCTGCTGCCCGTTTAATTTGCACCAGCGCATAAATGACTTCCATGGGGATTTTTTCTTTGCCTATTCTGAAGTTTTCCAAACTGCGTTGCGTTTGGGCACCCCATAATTTATCTTTTCCTACTTTTACTTCACCCAATGAATCGTGCTCAATCCGATATTCCATCGACACAGCTCCTTTACACTCTTTATTAGTATTCCGCTTTCCAGATGGCGTCTTCCACGGCTTGCGCAGGATCTGAGATGGACACGCCGTTTACGCCGTCTTCGATGGCAGCTTGAACGACTGCCGCTGCAACGAGCTTCGATGCTTCACGCAATTGTGCCACCGGCGGAAGGATAGCCGCGCCTGGTTCGTCCAGGTTTTGAAGGGAAGTGATGCCGTGCGCTGCAGCCGACAACATCTTGTCCGTCACTCTTTTCGCTTTTGCGATGACGATCCCGAATCCCAATCCAGGATACAAAAGGGCATTGTTGGCTTGTCCGATTTTATAGGTGACGCCGTTCAGTTCGATCGGATCCGATGGGCTGCCGGTTACGACCAATGCCTTGCCTTCGGTCCATTTGATGACGTCGGAAGCTTTTGCTTCACACAATTTCGTCGGATTGGAAATGGGCATGATGGCCGGGCGCTCATTATAGGCTGCCATCTTCTTGACCACTGCTTCCGTGAAGGCTCCCGGTTGGCCGGATGTTCCGATCAGGACAGTCGGTTTCACCGCTTCGATGATGTCAGCTAAATCCGCCAACGGTTTGCCGAATTCAGAAGCGCTGCGGGCATATTGGGTTTGACCGGGCGTCAACCCTTCCATATCATCCGTGACCAAACCATAGCGGTCCACGATATAGAATTGTTTGCGGGCATCCGCTTCCGCTGCACCCTGCAACGTCATTTCCAACAGGATTTGGTCGGATACCCCCACGCCTGCGGTTCCGCCGCCAAAAACCAAGATTTTGTGTTCCGTGATCGGTTTGCCGGTAATGCGCACGACAGAATCCATCGCTGCGGACATCATGACGCCCGTCCCTTGAATATCGTCATTGAAGGTGCAGATCTTGTCGCGGTACTTCTCCAGAATGGTCGCAGCGTTGTCGCGGCCGAAATCTTCCCAATGGAACAGAACATCCGGGAATAGCTCAGATGCTTCGTTGACCAACGTTTCGATGAACGGATAATAATCTTCGCCGGTGATGCGTTTGTGCTTATTACCCAAATAGAACGGATCGTCCAACAGCTGTTGGTTGTTAGTGCCGGCATCGATGACAATCGGCAATACTTGCTGCGGATTCAATCCGGATGCCACCGTGTAGACGGCCAATTTTCCGGTTGAGATCGCCACTCCTTGGATTCCCCAGTCGCCGATCCCCAACACGCCTTCGCCATCGGTGATGACCATCAATTTGATTTCAGCCAAATTTTTGCTGCCGTTCAACAAAGCGGCTTTTATTTTTTCGGGATGGTTCACATCCAGATAAACGGCATCCTGTGATTTTTCAAAGTCTTTTGAATAATTCATGACGGCATCGGCGATGGTCGGTGTGTAGATGACCGGCAATAATTCCGTTACATGTCTGCCTACCACATCATAAAACAGCACACGGTTTTGGTCATAGATGTTCATCAGATACTTTTGCTTGGAATAGGCATCGGTAAAATTATCCAATTGCGCATAGACAATGGCCGATTGTTCATCCAAAGTCCGTACTGCAGTCGGAAGCAGGCCATCCAATCCCAATTCCGTCCTTTCTTCCAACGTGAATGCTGTCCCTTTGTTTAAAAAGGGATTACGCAATAATTCTTTTCCGCTTACTTTCGTCATCAAAAATCCACTCTCCTTAAATTGCCGTTTATCGGTTACCACAAATACTATAAACTCATTTCAAAAAATAAAAACCTGGGAACTGGTCTCAGGTCCTTTTCCCGCAAGGGTCACTCAACCCCATGGAATGTCGATTGTAATATGTTGATGCAGTTCTTTTTGGAACGATAAATTTTCTTGCCTTTTTTGGCGTCTGGCTTCGTACCCACCGCAAATGAAGACTTCTTCTGTCGTTTCAGGCTTGATGGTCGGCAAATCAACTTTTTGGCCCTCCTCATCGGGAAGCGCAACAAAGGTCAGGAAGCATGTCGCCGCTAAATAACGTTCGCCGGTGCGAAGATTTTCGCCGATGACCTTCGTGAAAACTTCCATCGAAGTTTTGCCCGCACCGGAAACAAACGTGTCGATGCAGACGGAATGTCCCGCCGGCAAAGGCTTGATGAAGTTGAGCGTATCAACGGATGCCGTGACATTGCTAGTGCGGCCAAATCGTTCCCCCGAAATAGCGGCGCAATCATCGATCAGACTCATTAATCTGCCACCAAATAAAGTACCATGCGAGTTTGCGTCAAACGGAAAGACATGGTGTGTTTGAATGACCCTTGTTTGTCTGCAAAAGCGGTATTCTTTTTCTTGATCAGATTCTGACATAATGCAACCTCCCCCTTCAATATTCGTAATATAATTTTAGCACGCTTCATTTCTTTTTAATAGACATCATAAAAATTTCTCGTTTACACCAATTCCCCCATACTTTCTTTTCTTATCATGATGATGTAAAATATATTTAGGAAGCGTTTTCTTGGTTAGTCAAAAAGGAGCTGGTAAAAGTGTTGGGAGAATACAAAAATATTTTAGTTCCCGTTGATGGATCGGCACAGTCGGAAGATTCATTCAAAAAAGCCGTCGCAATCGCCAAACGCAATAATGCTACGTTGCATCTCATTTGCATCATCGATACAAGGAATGCACCTCTAAGCCCTGATTATGCAAGCAGAGTCGACTTTGGTGAACCCACTGCAAAATTAGAGTATGCTTTTCTTGATGAAATGGTGACATCCGCTGAATCAGAAGGCGTTGTGATCAAAAAGATCCTCACAAACGGTAACCCCATGACGTTGATTGCTGAGGCATTTCCAAAAGAATTCAATGCCGATCTCATCATCATCGGGGCAACCGGTAAGGGCGCCCTTACAAGAGTCTTTGTTGGATCTGTTTCTAACTATGTTGTCCGTCATGCACCGTGTGATGTGTTGGTAGTCCGTACCTAAAACAAAAGCATAATAACTGCAAGCTACTTGGTTGAAAAGGAGCGGGTAAAATGTTAGAAGAATACAAAAATATTTTAGTTCCCGTTGATGGATCGGAACAGTCAGAAGATTCATTCAAAAAAGCTGTCGCAATTGCCAAACGGAATAATGCTGTGTTGTATCTTGTCCATATTATGGATACACGGAATATGTCATTGAATCCCGAGAATGAATTCCAAACAATGGAAGCCCTCAAAGACTTAGAATATGCCTTTTTGGATGAAATGGTGGCATTTGCTGAAAAAGAAGGCGTAGTGAGCAAAAAGACCGTCATAAATGGAAACCCAATGACATTGATTGCTGAGACATTTCCTAAGGAATTCAATGCCGATCTCATCGTCATCGCAGCGACCGGTAAAGGCGCTATCACAAGAGCCTTTGTTGGATCTGTTTCTAACTATGTTCTCCGTCATGCACCCTGCGATGTATTGCTAGTCCGCACTTGAAAAAAGCATAACAACTGAAAGCCATTTGGTTAAAAAGGAGCGGTTAAAAATGTTAGGAGAATACAAAAATATTTTAGTTCCCGTTGATGGATCGGCACAGTCGGAAGATTCATTCAAAAAAGCTGTAGCAATCGCCAAACGGAATAATGCTGTGTTGCATCTTGTTTATATTGCGGATACACGGAATATGTCATTGAATCCCGAGAATGAATTCCAAACAATGGAAGCCCTCAAAGACTTGGAATATGCCTTTTTGGATGAAATGGTGGCATTTGCTGAAACAGAAGGCGTTGTGATCAAAAAGACCGCCAAAGACGGTAACCCCATGACGTTGATTGCTGAGACATTTCCTAAGCTATTCAATGCTGATCTCATCGTCATCGGGGCGACTGGTAAAGGCGCTATCACAAGAGCCTTTGTTGGATCTGTTTCTAACTATGTTGTCCGTCATGCACCATGTGATGTGTTGGTAGTCCGTACCTGAAAAAGTATAACAACCGAAAGCTGCACATCAGAAAACATACACTCAGCCCGGTGCAGTTCCGCTGCGCCAGGCTGTTTCCTTTCCCACAAAACTTTATCCAACCAAAATAAAACGTGGACAGATCATTTGTCCACGTTTTATTTCTTCATATTTTCACAGATTATTCACAGGACTCGTGGTACCGTCTAGATCAAGCCAGGCACCATCGAAAAATTGTACGCTGTAGGGCCCGTCTCCGCTGATGTCAAAATATGCGGTATCGGTGAACGACTGCCCCGGCGCTACTGTATGAAGCCAAAAATGTGTATAGCGCAGCGGCAAGAACTTCCCGTCCCCGTCAACCGCCGTGAAATAATTCGGCGCAATGTAGGTCTCTGCAGTGCCGTTGTTCACATAATCAATTTTTACTTCCAGCAGTTTGTCCCCTAATGGATTCAACGCAGCAATCGCATCAATTTCCTTGATGCTGGTGATCGTAACGAGTTCGCTTATTCCTGCTGTATCGTTCGAAAAGCTTTGCGATTCCCCTTCGTTCACTTTGAATGAAGGTTGCGTTACGATTGGATCATCATTTGGCACAAAAGTTATCGTGATATAGCTGTCGTGCTCCAATTCTGCCAGAGCGATTCCCGTGTCACCATAGCTAATCGAGGTGTCCGTTGTGAACGTTATTTCGGTCTTGACGCTTGGACCCGGATACGGATAATCAAATCCCCAAGTATTGTTCGTATCACGGAAATCAACGGCAGTGCCCTCGATGATCGTCGTCACATGATCATATCCTTCCGCTATGCCTTCAACGGCGAAATAGTTGTGTTTATCTCCCCGCGTAATGCCGTTCCGGACACCGCTCGTGAAGATAATGGTTGCATTCTCATTGTTTTGATTAGTCGGAACGGAGGTTTTCTCGGCCAGCGATGTGCTCTCAGCGGTTGGATTGGAATCGTTTTGGCAAGCACCCAGAATAGATACACTCATAATCGTCAGCAACCACAAACTTTTCCTCATAATAAATTCCTCCAGTATCTGCCTTTCCACCCAAACTTACCGGTCTTTGCTGTCACCACTATTTTAGCAAAGCCAAAAATAAACTCCTAATGATAACCCGATTGCAGAGACATTTCTCCGTCAACAACCCATGACTTTCACCCACGGTGAACTTTTCTCCGAAAAGGAAGTCACAGGCTTGTGAGCCTCTTGCGAGGCTCTGGTTTATATACAGCGGACTACGCATCCAGTGACACGCCCTTTAATCCTAGCAAGAGGAACTGTCAGGTACCAAGCAAACCTGTTTCTATGATTAACCAGCCACCAATGGTGGTGCCAACAATACTTCATCAATCCAACGGATACCGTAATTGCGTAGGTTCAACCCTGCGTTATGGTCTCTGTCGTGCCATTCATGACAATGATCACATGTCCATTCACGCGTGGAGATATCGCCCTTGAGGGCTGTATTTTTCACACCACAATCAGAACAGATTTGTGTTGAAGCGAAGGTTTTCGGTGTTTTTACCAAATACTTCCCTTGTTGTTCAAGTTTGTACTTGAGATACAGGCGGAAGTTACCGAACCCATTATCTTGTTGGTTTTTTGCCAACTTCAAGGTTTGTCCGATTGCACGAAGATCAAGATCTTCCACCACAACCATATCATAATGATTTGCGAGGGCATAGGCCTTCTTATGGAGCCAGTCTTTCCGTTGGTTCACAACTTTCGTATTAAGTTTCACTACTACCAAATGTTGACGTTCCCATCGTTTAGAACCTTGTACCATGCGTGATAGTTTACGCTGTTCTTTTGCTAGACATTCTTCCATAACTCGATAGTAGTGTGGATAATTGGCTTTCTTACCTTCACTATCTACGAAGAAATTGGCTTGTGAGTAATCTAGTCCAAGAATACGTTCAACAGCAGGGAT
>NZ_FOTD01000031.1 GCF_900114465.1 Trichococcus palustris
GTATACAACAATATAAAATAATGAAAACCTTGCGTTTTTTCCGATAACCGCAAGGTTTTCACTAAAAAAATACTGAGTTAACTGTCAAAGTCGGGATATGGACCCATTTGTTCTGATAAGGCAACGAAAAATAAGCTGCCCCGAGACTGGACAGCGCATTTATTTGCGCTTCAGGAAAAAGTTTCAGTAATTCTGCTTGATTCAAATCGTCACCTCATAAACGGACTTTTAGTACTCTTAGGCGTGTAAGGCCTTTCATCCATTCTAACATTTTTGAGACTTGTTTGCGAAAATATTTCCTGATTATGCTATGATAAAGGGAGAAAAATGGATGAGGTAAACAATTATGGATGAACAAAAAGAATATTTCATGCGCGAGGCCATCAAGGAAGCAGAAAAGGCGGGCGCGATGGGCGAAGTGCCGATCGGTGCGGTTGTCGTCTGGAACGGGGCAATCATCGGGCGCGGACATAACGAACGGGAAGCAACCAACGATGCAACGACACATGCGGAAATGACCGCGATTCGGCAAGCAAATGCCTATAAAAAGAATTGGCGTCTGGAAGAAACGGAAATGTATGTGACATTGGAGCCGTGTCCGATGTGCTGCGGCGCCATCATCTTGTCACGGGTGAAGAAAGTCTATTACGGTGCGCCTGATCTGAAAGGCGGGACGGCGGGCACGCTGATGAATTTGCTGCAGGATGAACGTTTCAACCATCAGGCTGAAGTTGAAAGAGGTCTGTTGGAGGAAGAGTGCAAGGCGTTGCTGCAAAATTTTTTCCGCGCCTTGCGCAAAGAACGGAAGCTGAACAGCCGGAAGCATCTTCGCGAACAGATCAAATAAGAGAAGAAAGACTAGCTTTTTAAAAATGGCTATGGTATCATAGTAATTGCCGAAAGGCCTTATGGCAATGGCGATCTTATGAATTGAGTCAGATCCGGAAGGAAGCAGCTATAAATAGGTATCGCCCTGTGCTGTAAGTTAATAAGCCAATGACAAAGAAGCATGATAACCCGATAAACCGGGTATCATGCTTCTTTTTATGGATGGATAAATAACGAGAGTGCGACAAAAAGCATTTAGACCCGAATCACTGGAGCGGGTAATTGTTAGTAAATAAGAAAGAGGATAGGACTTTTGTCCCATCCTCTACCCGTTACCCGGATCCGGAATGGAAAAATGCCGGCATAACGAAAGATGCGGATAAGCCCGCAGTTGCGCTATCATGCTTGCCTATCGGGTTCTTCGGTTATGATGACAATGTTTCCGTTCTCCACCGATACCAGATGATCGCCCAGAAACTCACTGCCCCCGGGATAGATGTGCGTCTCTTTTTGGAATTCTTCGAATTGTTTCAGATTGAATAAATATTTGATTTGGGCCAAGAGGGAATGAGTCGAAAAAACGGCCCCGTTTTTTCCGCGCAAATCCAAGTTGCTGAGGATGGCCTCTTTGCAGGCATTATTCGTGACCAAGGTGATCTGCTCTTTTGTGTAGCCTTGAGTATGCAAGTCGGCGACAATCTTCATGCATTCTTCGATGGAAGGGGTGTTGTTTTTTATCATATATGACATGCTGATTCCTCCTGTTTTTAACTCAGAAAAAGATTATCCCTCTTAAGGCGAGTATAATCTTATGGATCGGGAAATACAAGCAAAGCGCGTGGGCAGAGGGAACGGAACCAAAATGAATGAAAGATTATAAAAGGATGTAAGGGCGGAGGATGACTTTCTATTTTGTCCGCTTTCCCTTATAATAGATAGACGAAGCAAAAGTGAAAGAGGGAAAAGGATGAGCTATCAAGCACTATATCGGGTCTGGCGTCCGCAACGGTTTGAAGATATCGCCGGTCAAGAAGCTGTCACTCAAACGTTAAAAAATGCCTTAATACAAGAAAAAACCAGCCATGCTTACCTTTTTACGGGGCCGCGCGGAACCGGTAAGACCAGTGCAGCCAAAATTTTTGCCAAGGCAATCAACTGTCACCATCGCATCGACGGCGAACCGTGCAATCAATGTGAAACATGCCGTGCCATTACCGAGGGCCGACTGAATGATGTCATCGAAATCGATGCCGCCAGCAACAATGGGGTGGAGGAAATCCGCGATATCCGTGATAAAGCCCGCTATGCTCCCACGCAATCGGATTATAAAGTATACATCATCGATGAAGTGCACATGCTGTCGACAGGGGCATTCAATGCGCTCCTGAAAACATTGGAAGAACCGCCGGAAAACGTCATCTTCATCTTGGCGACGACCGAACCGCATAAAATCCCTTTGACGATCATTTCGCGGACGCAACGGTTTGATTTCAAGCGGATCTCGTATCAGGACATCATCAAACGGATGATGTATATTCTGAACGAAGAAAAGATTGCCTATGAAGATAAAGCCCTGCAGGTCATTGCGAAATCTGCGAATGGCGGGATGCGGGATGCATTGAGTCTGTTGGATCAAGTGATCTCCTATGGGTCCCAAGCCGTCACCTTTGACCACGCGGTAAAAGTATCCGGCAGCTTGACGGAAGAAATGATGATTTCATTCTCAAGCGCTTTGTTGCATCAACAGACCGAAGAAGCGATCCAACTATTGGAGCGGATATTGAGCGAAGGCAAAGAAGCGGGACGGTTTTTGGAAGAAATGATCTTGTTCACACGCGATGTATTGGTCTATCAGCAAACAAAAGGGAAATCTTTTGAAGATAACGATCAAGATTACAGCGAGGCTTTTCAAGTCTTCTCGCAGGAAGCGCCGGTGGTCTTCCTCTATGATATGATCGAAGAGTTCAATCATACGCAAAATGAAATGCGTTTTTCCACCCAACCGGATATATACCTGGAAGTATTGGCGGTGAAATTATCGCAGCCAAGACAAGCGGCTGTGCAAAGTGCTGTGCCGAATGCGCCGGCCCATGCGGCACCGAGCGAAGAGGTATACCGTTTGGAAAGAGAAATTGCAGCAATCAAAAAAGAGCTTGCGAAGCTGCAGGAGCTGATCAGCAACGGAAAAGTTGCGGCGACAACGGAAGCAACGAAAGCCGCTCCAACCAAAAAAGAGTCGAACAGGCCTTCCAATGGGGGAGGCTTCAAGCCGAATATGTCGAAAACCTATCAGGTGATGGGGGAGGCGACGAAACAGGATCTCAACCAGATAAGGGAATTTTGGACGGATATCCTGGATATTCTATCAGTTACCCAAAGGGCGGTATTGAAACAGGCAAATCCTGTGGCTGCGGGTCCGAACGGTTTTATCCTGTCATTCCAATATGATATTTTATGCCAAAAGGCTACCGAAGATGCGGAATTACAGGAAGCCGTGGATGCGGCGACCCAAAGGATTTTGAAACGTCCGGGTGAGCTGGTTTGCTTGACGGAGGAACAATGGACAACGGTCCGACGCGGTTATATCCAAAAACGCAATGATGTGACTCCACCCGCAAGTGCGCCGGAAGCACCGAAAAAACAGGAGCCGAAAGCGGGACGACAAAGCCCGGACAACGGGCAGGCTGATGCGAATACGCTTGATTTGCCGCCGGAACCGCCGATGCCTGAACAAGAGGATGGCTTACGGGGAGACTACCATCCCGGCAACTTCGAGGATGATTTTGCGGTAGAGCCGGATCCAATCATCCTGGAGGAGCAAAAAGAGCAGGAAGTCATCGACCAGGCGCTCAGCTTGTTCGGTGATGACATCGTAACAATCATGAACGATTAAAAAGAGTGCGAAAAAAGCCGGATACAGGGGAAGCATGCGACTTCATCCTCGGCCTTTGGGGCACCTTAAAAAAACATATAAAAGAGAGGAAGAAGATATATGCGAGGCGGAATGGGAAATATGCAAGGCATGATGAAACAAATGCAAAAAATGCAAAAAGAATTGGAACAAACACAAGAGGTCATCAACGCAACCCAATTTGTGGGCGAAGCTTCAAATGGTTTGGTGAAAATCACGATGACAGGCAACAAGAAAGTTGTTGATGTCGTGATCGCGGCTGAGGCTGTAGATCCGGATGATGTGGAAATGCTGCAAGATTTGGTTTTGATGGCGACAAATGATGCACTTGCGAAAATTGAAGTTGAAACAAAAGCAAAATTGGGCAAATTTGCGAATATCCCAGGCTTGTAAGAAAAGGCAGTAATTAAAAAAAGCAAGGATTGAAAAAGAGAGCGAGGGTGAGACAAGTCGTGTAGCTTTGACTTTAGTCCCAGCCTCATTCTTTTTTTATATCGGAAGAGGGGATTTTTGAGATGCAATATCCAGAGCCTATAGCAAAACTGATTGAAAGTTTTATGAAACTGCCGGGCATCGGGCAAAAAACGGCTGCCCGTTTGGCCTTCTTCTGTCTGGAAATGGATGAGGAAGAAGTGCTTGATTTCGCGAACGCCTTGATCCGGTCAAAAAGGGATTTACATCAATGTTCCGTTTGCGGTAATATTACCGAAACGGATCCGTGCGCGATTTGTTCAGATCAATCGCGCGACCTTTCGACCATCTTAGTGGTCGAAAATCCGCGCGATGTCATGTCGATGGAGAAAATCCGTGAATATCACGGCCTCTATCATGTGTTGAACGGTGTCCTGTCTCCGATGGAAGGCACCGGACCAGAAGATTTGAACATCGCCAGTCTCATCAAACGATTGCAGGATGAGGTCGTCAAAGAAGTGATCATTGCGACCAATGCGACCGCAGAAGGGGAAGCGACAGCCATGTATCTGTCCCGTCTGATCAAACCGGCCGGCATCAAGGTGACGCGTCTGGCTTACGGACTTGCTGTAGGCAGTGATATCGAATATGCGGATGAAATGACGTTGTTCCGAGCAATTGACGGGCGCAGGGAACTGTAGGAATGCTTTTAATAGTGGGGGGAAAAAGGGAAAAGATGCTATTTCACTTGACCAGTGCAAGTAAAAAAGAGAACCAATTAAAGAGAAGGTACGACGAGGAACTGACGGCCTTGATAACGGCGGTCCACCAAAACTACAGCACATTGCTTCAATTGGAACAAAACGCTTATGATCTGCCCGAGGATCTTCTTATTTTGGAGAAGATTGCAAAAGTAAAATATCTCTTTTTGCTCCGCGAAGTGAAGAAGAGACAACTGACAGCCGATATTTCCGCGCCGAAGAAAGCAAAAGCGTTGAAGTGGCGGAAACGGACCAATCATGCAGAAGACATTTTCCATCCAGAGTAATAGACATCGTTGTCCAGGCCGTTGAACGGCCTGGATTTTTATATATATGTTTGCCTGACAAGCCATACCGAACTATATGAGACGCAGTTCAAAAATGTCCTGGAAAGCGCAAAGGAATAGTCTTGGGAAGAACGACTAGCATACATGGAAAAACAAGAGAAGCGATCAGGAAATAATTCCCCCGTCTTTTGTTTTTTTATTGTCGGCGAACCGAAATGGGAAAGTAAATTTCAAAAATCTGTGATAAAATTGACAAAGCTATATAAGAATCATCTGTATAAAAAAAGCTTGATTTAGCGTATAATGAAAGTATTAGAATCATGGGAGTGTGTAAAGTGAGAGGGATTTTCATCACAATGGAAGGGCCGGATGGCTCAGGGAAGACGACAGCGCTGCAACAAGTGGTGCCGCGTCTGCAAAATGCAATGGAAAAGCGCGTAATCGCCACGAGGGAACCTGGTGGAAGCCCGATTGCAGAGAAAATCCGTCAGCTGATATTAGATCCTTTGCATACTGAAATGGATTCTAGGACAGAAGCACTATTATATGCGGCTAGCCGCAGACAACATCTGGTTGAAAAAGTGATCCCTGTTTTGGAAAAGGGAGACGTCATTTTTTGTGACCGTTTTGTAGATAGCTCGATTGCCTATCAAGGTTATGCGCGCGGGATAGGGGAAGGCGGTATCCGTGAAATCAATCAGTTCGCAACGGAAGGGATCGAACCGGATGTGACCTTGTACATCGATGTGCCTGCCGAGGTAGGGATTCAGCGGATCAAAGCGAGTCTGGATGATCGTGAATACAACCGTCTGGATCAAGAGAAAATAACGTTCCATGAAAAAGTAAGGACCGGCTATCTGCAGTTGGCAAAAGAAAACCCGGAGCGCATCGTCGTGATAGATGGGACCATGAGCCGGGAAGCAGTAGCGGAAGCCTGTTATCAAGTCATCAAAAATAGATATCCAGCATATTTCAAAGATGGTAAATAATTTCCGGATGTCCATGTAGCAATCTTTTTATCGCAAGAGGAAAAGGGGAAACAAGATGAAATTAATTATGGCCGTTATTCAAGATAAAGATAGCGCAATTTTGTCCGATGAGTTGGTGGAAGCCAATATTCGGGCGACGAAATTGCCGTCAACAGGCGGATTCCTGCGTTCCGGGAATACCACCTTTATGATCGGTGTGGAAGATGAACGGGTGGAAGAAGTGTTGGCGATCATCAAAGCAAACTGCGAATCAAGGGAACAGTTCATGGCGGCGCCCGTCAGCATTGACGCAACGTTGGAAAGCACCCTTGCGTATCCGATGGAAGTGCTTGTCGGAGGCGCGACGGTATTCGTCTTGCCGATCGAAAGTTTTCACCGTTTTTAACAGAAAGAAGGAATAGAAGGCGTGACAAACACTGTTTTGAGACAACAGCCAGAGCTTGTTGAATTGTTCCAGCACACCATAATGGAGAAACGTTTAGGCCACGCTTATCTATTCGAAGGGTCACGCGGAACCGGAAAACAAGAGATGGCACGATGGATAGCGCAGATGCTTTTTTGTGAGGATCTGCAAAACAATCAACCATGCCAACGCTGCAATCATTGCCACCGGATAGCGGCAGGCGAATTTCCTGACGTTGCGGAGATACTTCCGGACGGGCAATCGATCAAGGTGGGCCAGGTCCGTGAACTGAAATCGGAACTATCCAAGAGCGGGATGGAAGGCAGCCGGAAAGTATATCTGATCCACGATGCGGAAAAAATGACGATCAGCGCTTCAAATAGCCTATTGACCTTTTTGGAGGAGCCGCAAAGCGATACCTATCTGATCCTCATGACAACGTCTAAGGAGAACATCTTGCCGACGATTCGTTCCCGCTGCCAGATTGTCCACTTCCAGACATTGAATAAACAGGTTCTGAGTGAAACGCTCATTGCCAAGGGTGTTCAGCCTGAAAATGCTGCACTTTTGGCCGCGATCACCAATAATCAGGACGAAGCGCTTGAACTCAATCAAGACGAAACATTCCATGAAGCCAAGAAAAAGGTGTGGCGCTGGTTCCAACTGATGATGGCACAGGATCCCCAAGCTTTCCTTTTCGTGCAGATGGATTTGATGGAAGCGTTGAAGGACAAAAAAGATGCGCAGTTTTATTTGGATCTGCTGCTGCTCTATTACCGAGACTTGCTCTACACGAAATATCAGAATCAGCAAGCAGTCGTAAACAGGAAATATATGGAGACCTATGAAAATCTTGCGGTTGGCATCCGTCATCCGGAGATTACCCGGCAAATGGAGAGCATTTTGAACGGCAAAAAGCGGCTGGATGCGAATGTTCAACTGCAAGGGGTACTGGAAAATATTTCACTAGAAAATACCTTATAGGATAGAGCTTCCGAAGGAGAATGAAAATGAAAAATGTGATTGGTGTTCGTTTTATGCCTGTCGGGCCCATCTCTTACTATGAAGCTGGTCAGACGGATTATGAAATCGACGAAAAATTAATTATAAATAACGGAAACTCTGTTGATTTGGGGCAAGTTGTTGTTGTAGGGAAACAATGCAACGAAGACGACAGTATCCTTTCTCATAGACATATTTTAAGGGTTGCCACAGCGGATGACCTAGAGCAGGACAGCAAAAACAAACTGGATGCAATCGAAGCATTCAGCATTTGCAAAGCGAAAATGAAACAATTAGAATTAGAGATGAAATTGATCAAAGCGGAATATACCTTTGACCGGAGCCACCTGACATTCCATTTCAGTTCGGAGGGAAGAGTGGACTTCCGGGGGTTGGTCCGTGAATTGGCATCCGTTTTCCGCACCCGGATTGAATTGCATCAAATCGGCGTCCGCGATGAAGCGAAGATCCTTGGCGGAATCGGACCATGCGGGAGAACACTGTGTTGTTCCACCTTCTTAGGCGATTTTGTCCCGGTTTCGATTAAAATGGCCAAAGACCAAGGGTTGTCTTTGAACCCGACCAAAATTTCGGGGCTATGCGGCCGGTTGATGTGTTGCTTGAATTATGAAAATGACACGTATGTTGCACTCAGGAAGGAAATGCCTGACTATGGGAACGAAGTCATGACACCTGAAGGAAAAGGAAAAGTCGTGGAACTGAATGTTTTGAGCCAAATCGTGAAAGTGCGTCTGTATGATCACAACAAGACGGCGGAATATGCAAGCTCCGAACTGTTGGTTTGAAGGGCAGAACGAACGCCTTAGAAGGAAGATAGAAAAATAATTGGAAAATGCGAGTGGATAAAATGGATAAACGTGCCTTGTATGACCAAATCCATCGAGTGGAAAGCCGAATTTCCTCGATGGGGACAGATATTAAAGAAATCCAGGGAAAAATGGATGAATTGATAGAAGAGAATACAAACCTGCAGATTGAAAATCAACATTTGCGTGATCGCATCGATTTTCTGGTAAAGGAAAAAGAAGATTCCCAGAAACAAGAACCGGAAATGTCCAAATCCCGTTTGAACTTACAAAAGTTATACGAGGACGGTTTTCATGTCTGCAATGTTTACTATGGCTCCCGACGAGTGGATGACGAGCCATGTGTTTTCTGCATCGATGTCATTTACGGAGAAAGGGACCGTAAAAATTAAAGAGTGTGATCGACCTTGCGGGATGCCTTCAAAGCATCGCAAGGCAAAAAATCAGCTCAGATATGAGGGAGGGCCTGGGATAAAAATTCCAGGCCTCTCTATTTTAGGAATGGACGGGCAGATGCGCTGCGTTTCGTGAATCCCGACTTGTATCCTCTGCTGAAATAGTTTTATAATGTTAGGAAAAAAATCAAAAAAGGGGTAAATGAATGGAGAACGTATTAAAAGAAGGCGAACGGCTGGATGTATTGAAAAGAGAGAATATTCACATTATTCAGAGTTCCGCTGTCTTCTCATTTTCGTTGGATGCGGTCCTGTTGGCGGATTTTGCGGATCTGCCGCGCGTCAAACCTGCTAAAATTGTCGATTTGTGTGCCGGGAACGGTGCGGTCTCCTTTCTATTGACCGGTAAAACAAAAAATGCGATCGTCGGCGTGGAACTGCAGGAGAAATTGGTTGATATGGCCAGGCGGACGGTGCAGCTGAACCATCTGGAAGAAAAAGTTTCATTCGTGCATGCCGATGTGAACGAAATCACCCAATGGATCGAGCCGGATTCCGTCGATGTGATCACCTGCAACCCTCCTTATTTCAAAATCAGCGATTCCAGTTTCAAGAACGAAAAGGACGCTTTTGCTATCGCCAGGCATGAAATCTATTTGACGCTGGATCAATTGATGAAGCAAACCAGTCACCTGTTGAAGATGAAAGGGAAAGCCTACTTCGTCCATCGTCCCGATCGTTTGATGGAGATCATGGAAACGATGCGGAAAAATCGGATTGCGCCGAAAAAACTGCAGTTCATCTATCCCAAACACGATAAAGAAGCGAACATGATCCTGATTGAAGGCATTAAAGACGGGAAAGAGGATGGCTTCCGTGTCTTACCGCCATTGGTTGTGTATAATCAAAAAGGGGAATACAGCGATAAAATAAAGGGTATCCTATATGGTGAGCAGTAACCACTATTTTTATGTCCTGCAGTGCGCCGACCGGTCTTTTTATGCAGGCTATTCGACCGATGTCATCCGCCGCGAAAAAGAACACAATGGCGGCATCGGCAGCAAGTACACAAAAGCGCGCCGCCCGATTCAACTGATCTATGCTGAAAATTACGGGACGAGGCCGGAAGCGACGAAAGCGGAGGCGGCCTTCAAGAAGCTCACGCGGAAACAGAAAGAAGACTATTTATCAGGTAGAGGCATCTGCTTCCCTATAGCGGAAACGATGTCTGCGCTGACGGCCGTTCAGGTCGATCGCAAGATAGAATCAAAACCAGAGGAGAATCAGCATGCAACTGCAGAAAAGTTATGAGAACCATCCCAGTGGGACATTGTATTTAGTGCCGACACCCATCGGCAATCTGGAGGATATGACTTTCCGGGCGGTGAGGACACTGCAGGAAGTCGATTTGATCGCTGCAGAGGATACGCGCAACACCAGGAAATTATTGACGCATTTTGAAATAGATACGCCGCAGATCAGTTTCCATGAACACAATACCCAAGAGCGGATTCCGCAACTGGTCGGGAAACTGTTGGCAGGCCAATCGATTGCGCAAGTCAGCGATGCAGGGATGCCTTCCATCAGCGATCCGGGCCATGAGCTGGTTCGGGCTTGCATCGCTGCGGATATCCCGGTCGTTCCTTTGCCGGGTGCGATTGCAGGCGTGACGGCGTTGGTTGCCTCCGGATTGGCACCGCAGCCGTTCTATTTTTTCGGTTTTTTGGAAAGGAAGAAAAAGGAACAGGCGGAACAATTGGAGTCTTTGAAGAATCGCGAAGAGACGATGATTTTTTACGAATCGCCTTTCCGTTTGAAGGATTTGCTCAAGAATATCGCAGCGGTCATGGGCGGCGACAGACAGGTTGTCATCTGCCGCGAATTGACGAAACGCTTTGAAGAATTCATCCGCGGCTCTGCGGAGGAGTTGGTTTTATGGGCCGAAGAGACGGAAATCAGAGGGGAAATCTGCCTGATGATCGCCGGGAATGATAACCCCGAAAAACCGGTGGAAGAGAATTTTGATGAACTGTCCTTAAAAGAACTTGTTGAGATGTTGATGGCGGAACAAGGGCTTTCCTCCAAAGATGCCATCAAAGAGGCTGCTAAAATAAGAAACTTGAAAAAACAAGAGGTTTATCAAGCTTACCACGGATTCTAAAGGGGGGGATAAGATGGTTTTCTATTTCCTGGGTGCCCTTTCTCTGACGGTTTCTGGGGCGTTATTTTTTACCGACAACAGAAAACCGGGTCAAAGTTACTCATTTATGGCCGGAGTGCTCTGCCTTTGTCTCGGCGGCCTGCAGGATACAAGCTTCCTGCAGATTGCATGGGTTCGTTATTTCGTAATCGTTTCTTGGTTCCTGCTCGGAATGCTGTCGCCTTTTGTCTTTTTCTTTATGGGGATCGCGTTTGTTGTCAATGGTCTGAAATTGCTAAAGAGAGAAGGTTGGTCAAAACGCTATACGGTACTGGTTTTGCTCGGGGTCGCCATTCTGACGCTGGTCGTTCTGTTCCTGCTCAATTACTTCCTGTTCAATGATATAGTGATATGGAAATTTATGCGGCTATTAGGGTATGTCATCATTTATTTTACCCTCGCATTTGTCGGGTTCCTTTTCGCGACAATTTTCTACAGGGTGGTCCGACTGCGTTACGATAAAGACTTTGTCATCGTTTTAGGGGCGGAACTGCTTCCGAATGGAGAAATCAGCCCGCTTTTGCGCAGCCGCCTGGATAAAACGGTCCAATTTTACCGTCGTCAAGTCAAGAGGACTGTGAAAATCCCTTGTCGTCTGATTGTGAGTGGAGGCGAAGGTGCGGATGAGCCTTTTTCCGAAGCTTACGCGATGAAGCGCTATTTAATAAAGAAGGGTATTCCGGCAGAGGTCATCATAGAGGAAGCGCAATCGCTCAACACCTATCAAAACCTATTGTATTCAAAAGATATCATGGACAGGCTGAAGAGGGATTACAAATGCATCTTCATAACCAACACCTTCCACGTTTTCCGCAGTAGCGTCTATGCGCGCAGAGTGGGATTGAAAGCGAAAGGTTTGGGAGCGAGAACGGACCTGTATTATTTACCTTATGCTTTTTTTAGGGAATTCATCGCGTTGTTGCTTATTTACGGGCAGCTGAACGCGCTCCTTTTAGGCGTCGTGTTCAGCTTCGGCATTATCCGTGTTTATCTGCAATGAAAAAACTAGCTTCGAAACGGTTTCGACCGTCAGGAGGCTAGTTTTTTTGGCTCTTATTCGGTTTTGTTGTTTTGATTGTTTTGGCTCAACAAGGAGTCCCGGATTTCTTTCAAATATTGTTCGACAACGGGTACTTCAGCTTCGACTTCCACCGGTTCTTCAGGCGGTTGTTTCCTTTTCAATCGGTTGATAGCTTGGATCATCATGAACAGGACGAGTGCAATCAGCAGGAAGTTAACGACTGCTTGAAGGAAATTGCCGTAGGTGAAATCAGCTTTTCCGAGTTTGAACGACAAACCGGTCAAGTCTGCGTTTCCGGTAATCGCCACTATGATGGGCGTGATGATATCTTTTACTAATGAATTGACGATTGCCGTAAAGGCAGCCCCGATGACAACCCCGACGGCCAAGTCAAGCACGTTGCCGCGCATAATGAATTGTTTGAATTCTTTCCACATATTTTTTCACCACCTTTTCAAATCATTATATTGCACAATTTTCTTTAGGGCAATTACTATCCCTCGATGGAACCGATTTTCTATAGGGCGGGTGCTAAGGTGTCTGTGTGATGTAATGATTGGTCGAATAATCGGCTTCATCTAAGGAAGTTTGTTTGCTCTGGATCATTTGTGCCAGCGAATAGCCGATCAAGGGACCGGAAGTCAAACCGGAAGAGCCGAGACCGCTTGCGGTATAGCACTGTTCCAGTCCCGGGACAGTGCCGAAAAAGGGGCTGAAGTCAGAAGTGTAGGCGCGTGTCCCTACGCGGACGTCAGCCAGGTCCGCATTTTTTAAACTTGGGATCAAGGCAATGGCCTGTCCCAACATGGGGGTCAGGATGGAAGGGTCTGGTTCGAGATCATAGCCTTTATCGTTTTCATGGCTGGCACCGACGATGACCCTCCCGCCCTCGAAAGGGAGCAGATCGATTTCTCCTTGCGGCATCACGACGGGATAATCCTTCGCATCGGGGCTATCTGTCTGCAGAACGAGCAATTGCCCTTTTTGGCCGCGGACATCGACCGTATAGCCAAGGGGCTCCAGCGCCTGTGGAAGCCAAGCGCCGACCGCAAGGATGACGGCATCGAAGGAAACCGCTCCATTGAGGGTGTTGACGGAGAAGGCTTCCTTGTTTTTACTTAAAGTAATGTGTTCGTTATGGATGCAGCCGTCAAAGGATAGGGCAGCTTGCAGCAACACTTGCGTCAAGGCTTGCCCATCGACGCGAGCGCCGCCACCGACGAAAAGGGCATTGTCCATGGGGACAAGCGGCGGAATGATGCCTTTTAGCTCTTCGCCAGCCAATATTTTGATGGTCCCGATCATCGGGGCAGCTTTTCTGCGTTCCACTGCGCGGTCATGGACTTCTTGGATATATCCAGGCTTATTCCCCAGGATGATGGTTCCGCATTGCTTATACGCATCTGTGGGGAAACCGTCCGAATCCAGATCCGACATCAGTTGTCTATAAAAAGCGGCACCCTCGGAAACGAGCCGGTACCATTTCTTATTGCGGCGACGCGATAACCAGGGGCAGATGATCCCTGCCGCGGCAGCGGTCGCCTGTCCGATCCCTTCGTCGAAAATGGTAACCTGGTAACCTGCTCTTGCTAAATAATAACTTGCTGTAGCGCCGACGATGCCTGCGCCCACAACAGCGATTTCTTTTGCCATGAAGAACCCCCCCTCCTATAAAGAAAAGTGCCGGGGTATCGAACATCGCCCCGGCACATCCTTATTTAAAATCTGTCCTGCTATTCTCGGATCTGCCCTTGTCCGTAGATGATGTATTTGTAGGAAGTCAATTCCTTCAGTCCCATCGGTCCGCGGGCATGCAATTTTTGCGTGCTGATGCCGATTTCTCCGCCGAAACCGAAGCAACCGCCATCGGTAAAACGGGAAGAGGCATTGATGTAAACAGCTGCTGCATCGATGTCATTGAGGAAATCCTGTGCGGACTGGTAATTATCCGTCACAATCACCTCGGAATGGCCGGTGCTGTACTTTTGGATATGTTTGACAGCCTCGTCGTAGGAAGGAACGACCTTCACTGCCAAGATGAAATCCAGGAATTCTGTGGCGTAATCCACGTCAGTGGCAGGGACCGCTTCGGGCAGGATGGCGCGCGTCTGTTCATCCCCGCGCAATTCAACCTTGTATGGTTTTAACGCTTCGGCAAAGACAGGCAGGAATGCTGCCGCTACAGATTCGTGCACCAACAAGGTTTCGATTGAGTTGCAGACAGAAGGGCGGGAACATTTTGCATTCACCAAGATGCGGGTAGCCATCTCCAATTGCGCGTCTTTATCGACGTACAGGTGACAGTTGCCGATGCCCGTTTCGATGACAGGGACGGTCGCATTTTTCATGACCGTTTGAATCAAGCCGGCGCCGCCTCGTGGGATCAAACAATCCAGGTATTCGTTCAGACGCATAAATTCGGCAGCCAGTTCACGGGAAGGGTCAGGAATCAATTGCAACGTTTCTTTCGCAAAACCGGCTGACTGCAAACCGTCCTGGAGAGCAGCCATGATCGCTTTGTTGGATTCCAACGCCTCTTTTCCGCCGCGGAGAATGACCGCATTTCCGGATTTGAAGCACAAAGCGCTGGCATCGGCCGTAACGTTGGGGCGCGACTCATAGATGATTCCGATGACGCCCAGCGGTACCCGTTGCTTGCCGATCATCAACCCGTCAGCGGATTTTGTCATTTCTTCCACATAACCGATTGGATCAGGCAACTGCGCGATTTCTTTGAAGCTATCCGCCATGCCTTTGATGCGTTGCTCATTCAATGTCAAACGTTCAATCATCGGTTTCGTCAGTCCGTTTGCTTCGGCATTGGCGATGTCTTTGGCGTTGGCCGCCAAAATGTCCGCTTGGTGTTTGTACAGCGCCGCTTCCATTGCGAGCAGGCCTTCATTCTTTTGCTTTGTGGATGCTTTTCTAAGGGCGTTTGCAGCCGCTTTGGCGGCGATCCCCATTTCTTCTAATAAGGCATTCATAAAATATCCTCCTCTATTTGTCTTCATTTACAAAATAGGTCCCAATTTCTTTTCCTTCCAAGATTTCAAACAGGACAGTCGGATCGACTGCTTTAGTGAGGACCATCTGTTGGTTGTTGGAGAGGATATGTTTCGCCGCGGTCAGTTTTGTAGCCATTCCGCCCGTTCCGAATTTAGAGCCGTTCCCGCCTGCTAAAGCCATTTCCTTGTCAGTGACTTTGTGCAGGGTGTGGAAAAGGGCAGCATCGGGATTCGTCATCGGATTCTTATCATAGAAACCATCCACGTCGGATAACATGATCAGCAGGTCAGCAGAAATGATTTCCGCGACAGTCGCGGAAAGACGGTCGTTATCGCCGAATTTGGTTTGATGATCCAATTCTTCCACGGATACGGCATCATTTTCGTTTACGATAGGGATGATACCCATCTGTAATAGCTGCTCAAAAGCATTTTCCGCATTTTTGCGGCTTTCCGGAAATTCCACAATATCGCGGGTCATCAAAATTTGTCCAACAATCTGATTGTAGTGCGAAAAGAAACGCGAATAAAGATTCATCAATTCGCTTTGTCCCACCGATGCAATCGCCTGTTGTTCCGGAATGGTCTTCGGTCGCTGCGGCAAATTCAGAAGGTTGAGCCCAACACCCATGGCCCCGGAGGAAACCAGAACGATTTCTTTTCCTTGTTTGCGCAGTACTGTCAAAACATAGGCCATGCGGTCGATTGTTTGATAATCAATTGAATCATCGGGCAACATCAGAGAGCTCGTTCCGATTTTAACGACGATTCTTTTGCAATCCAAAATTTTTTTGCGTATATTATCCATGAGTTTATCCCCAGTTAAGTTATTATTTGTTCGTTCATCTAGGTATCCCCATTATAGACACCTTTTCTTGCTTTTCAAAATATACTGTCCGCAAACATTTCGTTGCTACGATATATTATCTCCTATAGTATCATGGAATGACGGAAAAAATAAGGCCGGAAGCACAAAAAAAGCTACCTGAACGATCCAGGTAGCAAAAGGAGTTGGTCTTTACTTTGGAGGAGTAAAGAAAAGAAAAAGATTGTTTGTGATTGGCCTGATTTCATAATAGAGCGCACATATGAAGAAATTATGAAGATAAAGCAATGGATCAGTTAAATTTTTCATCGCGTTCTGATCAAATGAGCCCAAAAGCCTTGAAAGCTTTAAAGAGGCCGTCGTCAGACACGGAGTCGGTCACGTGATTTGCTATTTTTTTCAGATCCTCTTTCGCATTCCCCATTGCGATTCCGGTTTCGCAAAAATCGAACATTTCGATATCGTTCAACCCGTCTCCGATAGCGATGGTCCCTTTTGTGGAGAGGCCCAGATGCGCGAGGAGCGTCTCGATCGCTACTGCTTTATGGATGCCGGGTACCATCAACTCGCCGCTTTCATCGCCAAATGCAGGGACCGTGCACTGAATCACATCGAAGGCTTCCTCGAACGCTCGTTTAATCTCGGCAAAGGCAGTTGTCTTGCTTTCCAAAAAACAGGCTTTGTTGACATCGGTCTTGTAAAGATCTTCTTCCCCGAAAATCAAACCTTCTATGAAAGGATGGGGGTTTTCCGTTTTGCGTTTTTGGGCAGCAGGATCATTGTCAACGTCTCCGTATAGGCAATATTCCACATGCGGCAGGAAGTTTTTGCTGGCGAATAGACCTCCGTTGGACTCCAAGTAAAAATCGATTTCTTTTTCATTGAAGAAATCTACCATATAGCGGACGCTTTCCGCTGAAACGGTTTTATGATATAACATTTCATCACCCAGCTCAACAAAGCCTCCACCCGCACCGATGATACCATCGAACCCGATTTCCATGATGAAATCATAGATTTCAGGTTTTGAACGGCCGGTACATAAATAAATGCGGTGGCCATTTTGTCGGGCTTGCATGCAGGCCGTCGCCGCAGATTCAGGTACCCAACCGTCATCGGTCACTAAAGTTCCGTCAATATCCAAAAAAATGATCTTCTTTTCCATAACCTTCTCCTTATTACTCTCTCGTTATTTATGTCGAAATGATATTCAGTTAACTATATTACGAATGGCTCAGAAATGCCAGCCAAAAGAAATGTAGGAAATCAGAAAAATTCGTTGACACCCATTTGAAGCCGTGATAGTATATAGAAGTTGTCCGCGAGAGTATCAGAAAAAACAATTGAAAAAAGTTGTTGACATGCAATCGGCAGGGTGATATTATATGAAAGTTGCCACTTCGGTTTGCCGATAACGAGCAAAACTTAATCGAAGAAATTCGAATAAGTGCTTGACGGAAAGTTGAAGCCGTGGTAATATTATGAAGTTATCACGTAACACGTGATAAACGATTGACCTTTGAAAACTGAACAAAGAATGAACGAACCAAATGTGCAGGGAGCTTTGATTTTATCAAAGCAAACGAAGGCGATACGCAGTATCGCAAACATAAAGTCAGTAACGTAACAAATGAGCTTTTAAATTTTACAT
>NZ_FOTD01000008.1 GCF_900114465.1 Trichococcus palustris
AAGTGGGAACAACAGAAAAAAATAATTAAAGATTTGCTTTCGGATGAAAAGACTGGCGCGATCTACGGAAAACGGAAGATCGATGTAGAACCAGTGTTCGGATTCTTGAAGGCTAATTTGTGCTTCACTCGATTCTCGGTCAGAGGAAAGGAGAAGGTGCGCAATGACTTGGGATTTGCGCTTATGGCAGTGAACATGAGGAAATACGCTGTTCAGACAGCCCTCCTTGGGAGGGAATCTGCACCTTGGCCCTCGAAAAAAGGTTCCAACCACCAAAATTCGGTGATTGGAACCTTTTTTAATTCATTTCAGCTAGTTATGTCCCAGCCTCTTTATTCATTTAGCAAATACTTCCCTTTTATTGATTTACATCGGAATAGTCGACCGTAAAATATTGCCCTTCCCCCATCAGGATATGCCCCGATTCATAAGGTTTCCCCGCTACCGTGAGGTAGACTTCCTGGACGCCGTAGTATTCCCCGATTGTATTCACGACCCCTTGCAAAATCAAGGATTCTGCTGAACTGCCCGCGTTCATTTCCGAAACGAATTCCTGCGAAAAATCGACATGGACACGTCCGTCATCGCTTAACGCTAGGCTATTGATGGTGACGTTCGGGCCGATGACGTGTCCGCCAGGCGCTGCAGCCACATTCTTAAGGGCTGCAGCTAAGACGTCCCGGGTGATTTGATTTGTCGCATAGGCCAATTCAACACTCGTCGCATCCAATCCCATCACATTAGAATCCGGATAGTATACCCGCAGCATCTGCGTTTCTGGAATATTTTCCGTCCTCGTCTCCAAGCTGGAAGAAACGACCATGCCGTCGCCCAGGTCGGACACCCGCTTCACCAAACCCAAGTCCTTCACATAATAATTCATGGTTTTCGAAGTTTCGTAGGTTGTCGTGACTTCCAGTGCTGCAAACGTGCCCAGAGGTGTTTCGACCTTAGCCGCCGTATTCGTTATTGCAGAAGTAGTACCGTTCGGATTGGTCCAGCTATTCCCGACTGCCAAGGGTTCCTTCAATAAGATGTTCAATTGATTCGCTGCTTCACCTGATGCCGTTTTTCCAAGCATATTTTCACGGAAATAGGTTTCCGGCCGGCTGAACACTTCCTTCAGCTCACCGTCCGCATTCTCCAAAACCGTTACAATCTGCGTGCCGCCATTATTTGAAGTGATCTGCATGCGGTTACCCTCGATGTATTGCGGATAAACCTTAAAGGAAGCATATTCATTGCCGTCCCCTAAATAACTGGAATAGACAGATGCGGTGAACGGATAAAAATCTCCCACCGTAAGGACGGTTTCTTGGTCTGAACTGGAAGCTGAAGCGGAACTGCTATCGGATGAACCCATCGCTGATGAGGAACTGATGCTGGCTGATGAAGCGGACGACTCTGCTGAATCATTTGTCGCTCCCCCCCTACATGAAGCCAACAGGGAAAACAGCAAAGATATCGTGATGATTGAGGTTATCTTTTTCATTTTACTCCCACCTTCTGTCTTTTATGGCCTCATTATATCATAATCATCCTTTTGTTCATATTCCGAGAAAGCGCAAACACCCTTGTGGCTATTGGACAAAAAGAGCTGAGGAAGCCATTCCCGGCTCATAAACGTGTTCCAAAAAGCAGACCCGACTTCACTTCACGAATAACGCTCAGATAGTCTGCGGCTATCCTCCGCTTATTCGCTCCAGTGATTCGGGTCTGAACGCTTTTTGTCTCATTCTCAAATTGTTCTATTTTTTCATTCTGTAGGCCACGGTTTCGTATGCGTGAAGGGTGAAGGAAGCGGATAACGGTCTTTGTTCATAATTCCCGATCCAGCATTCGCTTGTTGCCTCTGTCCATTCTTCCGGGATTGCCAGCGTATGTTCACCAGGATAGAAGTGGTTCAACACGAGCACCTTTTCCTCTTCGTTTTCACGGAAATAAGCGTAAACTTCCGCATCATCCAACAAAACGCCTTCATAGGAACCCTCGGAGATGATCGCATTCTCTTTTCGCAACTGGATCAATTTTTGATAGTAACGAAATATTTTCCCGTCGGCCAATTCCTTTTCGACATTGATGGTCGGATAATTATCGGATACCTTCAACCATGGTTTTCCGGTGGTGAATCCGGCATTCGGGCTGCCGTCCCATTGCATCGGCGTTCGACTGTTGTCGCGGGATTTTTGCTTGGTGATTTCCATCGCCGTTTGATGGGATAGGCCAGCGAGCCTCATTTCCTGATAGGCATTGTGCGTTTCAATATCGACATAGTCGCTGATATCGATAAAATCGGGATTGGTCATGCCGATTTCCTCCCCTTGGTAGACATATGGCGTTCCCCGCAACAGATGGATGGTCTGAGCCAGCATCGTGGCCGTTTCATAAGGGTAATTAGTCGTATCCCCGAAACGGCTGTTGGCTCTAGGCTGATCATGGTTGTTCCAGAACAAGGCATTCCAGCCGTTTCCAATGGACATCCCCGTCTGCCATTCACTCAGGATACGTTTGAGTTCCAGGAAGTCAAATGGGGGATTCGACCATTTCTCACCGTCCTTATAATCGACCTTCAGGTGGTGAAAATTGAATATCATCGACAACTCTTTCCTTTCAGGATTGGAATACAGGATACCGTTCTCGACGGTCGTGGAGGACATTTCACCGACCGTCACGATATTGTCCGCTTTACCGAATGACGCTTCATTCAATTCCCGGATGTACTCATGCACGATCGGGCGGTCCGTATAGATGCTCTTTTCATTGCTGCCCCCGCTGTCCAGCAATAGCTCATCTTTGCCGATGAGGTTCAACACGTCGAAGCGGAATCCCTTTATGCCCTTAGCCAGCCAAAAATTGACCACCTTTTGCAGTTCATCCCTTACCCTCGGATTGCGCCAATTGAGGTCCGCCTGGCTTTCATCAAACAGATGCAGATAGTATTTCCCGGTATCCCCGAAAGGAGCCCACGCCTCCCCGCCGAATTTCGACTCCCAGTCGGTGGGCAGCCCGCCGTCCGCTTTCTGTTCCCGGATGATATAAAAATCCTCGTATTCTTTGTCGCCCAGCAGCGCCTTCTGGAACCACTCGTGCGTTGTCGATGTATGGTTGAATACCATATCAAACATGACTTCTATCTGTTCCTTTTTAAGCGTTCGGATCAATTCCTCAAAATCATCCATCGTCCCGAAAACGGGATCGATGGCGCAGTAATCGGTTATGTCGTAGCCGTTGTCTTTTTGAGGGGAGACAAAAATGGGATTCATCCAGATCATATCGACCCCCAATTCCGCCAGATAAGGGACTTGGCTGATGATGCCCTGCAGGTCGCCGATGCCGTCCCCGTCGGAATCTTTAAATGACTTGGGATAAAGTTGATAAATTACTTTGTTCTGAAAGTGTTCCATCGTTATGGCCTCCTATATGTTTTCCAGAAAAGGGGCAGAAGCTGAAACGCAGCCGTTGTCCCTCTCGTCATTCTTTTTTTATTTTGCGGTTTCGATGACCGGCGTTTCCGTCACTTCATCCGCCTTCGGTGCAAACAGGCCTTTCTTTTCGAATGCAACCGTCAATACGAACGGCACGACGATAGCGATGATCATGCAGATGAAGAACATGAACATGGAATCCGTTTGGATGGATAGGAATCCTGGGATACCGCCGACACCGATCGAATTCGCCATAATATTGGCTGTCGTCGAGACCAAACCGGCAAGACCCGATCCGATCATGGCAGCCACGAACGGGTAGACATATTTGATGTTGATCCCGAACATGGCCGGTTCCGTGACGCCCAAGTAACAAGAAATCATGGCAGGGATGGAAACCTGCTCCTCCCTCTCATCGCCTCTGTGCAGGAAGATGATCGCCAATACGGCCGAACCTTGGGCGATGTTAGACAAAGCGATCATCGGCCAAAGGTTCGGCCCGCCGAAGTCGGCAATCAACTGCAGGTCGATGGCATTGCTCATATGATGCAGCCCGGTGATGACAAGCGGGGAATAGAGCGCCCCAAAGAAGAGGCCGAAGATCCATCTGAAGTTCCCTGTCAAACCGGCATAGACGATATTGGAAACCCATTGGCCGATCTGCCAGCCGATCGGCCCCAAGACGGTGTGGGCGATCAGAACGGTCGGCACCAAAGCGAAGAACGGCACAAAAATCATCGATATCGCTTGCGGAATCCATTTGCGCAGCCAAATTTCAAGGTAGGCCAATGTAAAGCCGGCCAACATCGCCGGAATGACCTGTGCTTGATAGCCGATTTTATCGATTTGGAAGAAACCGAAGTCCCAGAAGGGAATTTCAGAGGCACCTGCGACAGCGTATGCGTTCAATAATTGCGGCGAAACCAGTGTGAGCCCTAAAACGATACCCAGAATTTGGGTGGTGCCCATCTTCTTCGTGACGCTCCAAGTGATCCCCACCGGCAAGAAATGGAAGATGGCTTCCCCGATCAGCCACAAGAAATCATTTACACCTGTCCAGAACTGTGAGTTCGAAACGATTGTGCCGTTCGCAAATTGGATCCCTTCCAACACATTGCGGAAACCCAGTATAAGACCGCCTACCACAATTGCCGGAATCAGCGGGGTGAATATTTCGGCCAATACCGACATCACCCGTTGCACAACATTCTGGTTCTGTTTGGCTGCCGTTTTCGCTTCATCCTTTGAAACGCCCTCTTTGCCGGAAACCTTTGTGAATTCGCTATAGAATTGAGGGACTTCGTTGCCGATGATTACCTGAAATTGCCCTGCTTGCGTAAAGGTTCCTTTTACCGCTGGAATCCCTTCGATTTTCTTGATATCCGCCGCAGCAGGATCCCTCAATACAAAACGCATCCGAGTGGCACAATGGCTGACTGCTAAAATATTATCGGGTCCTCCGATGTACTGCAGCAAATCCTTGGCGTCCTTGCTGAAATCTGCCATATTCTTTTCCCCCCTTCGAAACTTGTATATACATATCACCTTGTAAACTCATTCTAACGCGGACCTACTTCCATCGCAAACGCTTTCCTTGCACGCTTCTATAATTATCTATATAAGTATAGAAAATACCTGCATTTTTCAATCTTTCTCGCTTAGGATACGCAAAAAATAATTAGGGCTGTTGCCTAAGCGAGAACAAAAAAACTGCACGAACCAAAATCCCCTAAAGGATTTTGTCCCGCGCAGCATATCCAGACAGTTGCCTAAGCTTCTTTCACGTGTACAAGCGTTCTGCCTCTCATTTTTCCCGCCATGATTTTTTCAAATGCGCCCGGCAAATTTTCCAGAGCCACCTCTTGATCAATCAATTCTTCCAGCCGTTCAGGTTTCATATCCGTCGCCATCCGCTGCCAAAGTTGCAGTCGTTCCTCGAAAGGCTGATTGACCGAATCGATGCCCAGAAGGTTGATGCCGCGCAAAATGAAGGGCAGAACAGTCGCTTCAAACTTCACCCCGCCGGCATTTCCGCATAAAGCAACCGAACCGCCGTATTGTACTTGAGCCAATAGTTCAGGTACCATCGCACCGCCGACCGGATCGATCACCGCAGCCCACCGTTGTTTCGCCAACGGCCGTTTCTTTTCCAATCCGACCTCATCCGGATGGATCACCGCAGCGGCACCCAAGTCCATCAGATAGGCGGAATATTCCGCCTTTTTCCTTGAGGCCGCCGCAACGGAGTAGCCGAGTTTATGCAGCATCGCAACGGCCATCCCTCCAACCCCACCGGTGGCACCCATCACCAAAACGTTACCAGCTGCCGGCGTCAAACCCTGTTTTTCCAATGCAGCTACCGACTCCGCAGCCGTATAACCGGCAGTCCCGATGATCATCGCTTCTTTCAACGTCAGGCCATCCGGCAAAGGCACCACCCATTCTCCCGGTACGCGCGCGTACTGACTGTAGCCGCCAAAATGACTCACCCCTAAACCATATCCGGTCACGATGACTTCATCTCCAGGACTGAATTTCGCTGAATCCGATTCGACCACAACGCCGCTTAGATCAATCCCCAAAATCAATGGATAGTTGCGGATGACCCCGCTTTTCGCATTCGTCGCCGCCAACCCATCCTTAAAATTCACGCTGGAATAATGCACCTCAATCAAGACATCGCCTGCAGGCAAGTCCTCTTTTTGAATCATTTTGATTGCTGTTTCCACTTCTTCGTTCACTGCGTTCGCCATCAAAGCTTTAAAAGATTCCACGCTGACCCCTCTTTTCGATTCTCTCTGAATCAATTTTAGAACAAAGCAAGCGAATATGCGAACTTATTCAGGATGAGGCTGCTTTTTTGCAAGAAAAAAAGCGTAGGTTGACAATCCTGAAAATGATTGCCAGCCTACCCTCTGTCTGTTAAATAGGAACCGTTCTTACTCGGCTATTTCAACCACCAGATAACGATGTGGTTCTTTGCCTTCTGAATGGGTTGTGATTTGTTTATTTTGGCTTAAACGCGCGTGAATTTGTTTCCTCTCAAACGCAGGAAGCGGTTCTAAGAAAACCGGTTGTTTCGTGCGGATGACGCGATCTGCTGTACGATCGGCAATGCTTTCCAAAACGGAAGCTCTGCGTTCACGGTAGTCTCCCACATTCACGACCACCGAAATACGATGACGGACATAACGTTGGACCATCGCTTGCGCTAAAATTTGTAGGGCATTGACGATTTTTCCGTATTTTCCGATCAACAAACCGGGTTTCTTACTGTCCATATGGAAGATAAGCGACCTATTCTTCTCCTCAACGGTAACGATTGCCGGAGCACCATACACTTCAGAGATGTCTGTTAAATAGGCAATGACGTGGGCGATTGCTTCTTCAAGTCCGCCCTCTTCACCAAACTCATCCTCATAGTCTTCTTCATCATCCTCGGCTGCAATCATCACCACTTCGGCTTTATGTTTTTCGGCAAGGATTTCTTTAGCGGTTTCTGGATAATCCTCTTCCAAATCCTCTTCAATGTGTTCGACTTTTTCCTCGTTTTCGGCTAGCTGGATATCTCCGGCTTCCTCAAAGTCCATTATTTCTTTACGGGTTATTTCCACTACAGCCTCTTTTTGGCCGAAACCGAATAGTCCTTTTTTACCTTCAGAGACGACGACGATATCCGCCTCATGATTTTCGATGCCCAGCATGTCCAACCCTTTACGGATCGCTTTGTCGACGGTTGTGTCTTTTGAAATAACTTTATCCATAATAATATGTCATCCTTTCCTACATCAAAGTCTAACGATTATTTTCTTTTTTTCTTAGGATTTTGCGCTTTTTGCAAAGCTTTTTCGCGCGCTTTTCTTTGCGCTTCCGCTGCTTGGCGTTCTTTGTTTGCCTTGAATGGGTTATTCAACAATAACGTTTGGCCCACCGAGAAGGCGTTGCTTGCCACCCAATACAGGGATAATGCGCTCGGGAAGTTGATACCCATCATCAGGATCATCACGGGCATCGTATAGGTCATCGATTTCATTGCCGGATTTCCATCCGGTTGGGACATCATCGTCAATTTGCTTGTCGCATACGTCAAGATGGCTGCCACTACCGGTAAGATGAAGAATTGGTCACGCTCACCCAGGTTCATCCATAGGAACGATCCGGTCTTCAAAATTTCCGTTCTGCTGATGGATTGATACAATGCCATCAAAACAGGCATTTGTACAACAGCCGGTAAGCATCCCATATAAGGATTCACATCGTTGGCTTGATACAATTTTGAAGTCTTCATTTGCAGCATTTCTTGCGTTTCGCGATCTTTCGATGCGTATTTTGCCTGCAATTCTTTTATTTGGGGCTGGACAGCCGCCATTTTTTTCGTGCTCTTTGTCTGGAAGTGGTTGAGCGGCAATAAAACAACGCGAATGACAAGCGTAAATGCGATAATGCCTAACCCGAAATTATTGAAGAATAATTCAGAAAACCAAATGATGAGACGGGAAAAATTATAAACAACATAGTGGTCCCACGTTCCGGTACTGTTGGAAGTGATGGGTTCCGTTCCACAAGCTGATAACACAATCATAACAGCAAACAAGCTGACTGTAAAAAGTAATCGCTTACGCTTTGACAAAGGTACTCCTCCTCAATAGGAAACATTAATATTCAATTATTTTTTGATCAACAGGTTAGAAAGTTTCAGGACGTGAATCAGACTTTTCTTTACTTCAGCAGTCGACATCTCTGCAGCAGGTTTGCGCGCAATGATGATGAAGTCAACATCCTGTTTCAGCTCCGGCTTCAATTCTGTTAACGCTTGGCGAATTTTACGCTTCACAGCGTTTCGCATCACCGCATTGCCCACTTTTTTGCCTACAGAAAGCCCCACGCGAAAATGCGGTTGTTCCTGTTTATCCAGCACATAGACAATGAACTGGCGGTTCGCTTTGGATACGCCGTTATGAAATACTTTCTGAAACTCTTTTTCTTTCTTAACCCGAAAAGATTTTTTCATGTTCTTCCCTCAAATCTGCCCTGCATACAAAAAAATCTTCCTTAAATGGAGAAAAACAGAAAAATGTCTCTCTCCGTTTTTGAATTCCAAAATGCAGAACTAACAGCCACAACGCTACTTCAAACAAATAAAACCCATCCAAAAAATGGATTTTCCTTCGTTTACGGTACCGTGTTTCCGCTCGGACTTATTTTGTCATAGTCTCCATTCAAGAAAAATATTTCGGTATCTATGGAATACTTTAAAAAAAAAGACCACTGAGACGGTCAGTGATCTATGCAGATAAAACTTTTCTGCCTTTGGCGCGTCTTCTTGCTAAAACTCTACGGCCGTTTTTTGTACTCATACGTTGACGAAAACCATGAACTGATTGACGGTGACGTTTTTTTGGTTGGTATGTTCTTTTCATTTATCGTTACACCTCCTGGAAAACTATCTTTCTAATGGATTATTTTCATCTGTTAAGACAGTCTTAGACATTATAAGAAATCAAATGTGACATGTCAAGTAAAATTGGTTCATTTCATTGAACTCACTGAGATATAATAGCACAAAACTTTAAAAGTTGAAACACTTTTCTTGAAAAAAATCGTTTTTCCTTTAAAAAAGTTTATCCACAGCCCCTAAAAATTATTCACACTGCCCGGTATAAGTTTTTCGCCCCCTCTCGTTAAGCACACCTTATTCATCGTTTATCCACAATTGAACATTCTGTGCATCATTTTGTCCACTTCTCTCGTTCCGTTTGTTGATAACTGTTTCAAAGTCTGTAACAATGCGTTTCTTTCGTTTGATTTATCCACAAAAAGACGTGAATAACTTGCAAGGCGTCCTTTATTATCCACAAGCGTTTCCAGCCTGTTGATAACTTTTTATCCACCGGTTAATTGTTTTATGCACAGAGTAAAACAGTTGTGGAAAACTTTTTGATATAGTGCTAAAATGGTTAGGACTCACTAAAAGGAGGTGTCCCACTTGGATGACATCTATTCATTATGGCGTTATCTGCAAGAAAAATTTCAAGAATCATTATCCAAAGTCAGCTATGATACCTGGATAGACAGCGCGGTCCCAGTCCGCTTGACCGATACGAACATCATTATCGAGGTTCCTTCTTCTTTACATAAAGATTACTGGCAAAATAACTTGGTGACCAAAATCGTCGAAGGGATTTATGAGTTCAGCGGGAAAGAGCTGACTCCAATCTTTATGATCAAGAACGAAGAAATGCCTGATATAGCAAAACCGACCGTCCAACGCAACAGAAACAATCGCTTATTCAAGGATGCCCAGTTAAACAGCAAATACACCTTTGATACCTTTGTTATTGGAAAAGGAAATCAAATGGCGCATGCTGCGGCCCTTGTCGTTGCGGAAGAACCTGGCACAATCTACAATCCGCTCTTCTTCTATGGAGGAGTCGGTTTAGGCAAGACCCATCTGATGCATGCAATCGGTCACCAAATGCTTCAACTGCGCCCGACAGCAAGAGTCAAATATGTCAGCAGTGAAACATTTGCGAACGACTTCATCAATTCGATCCAAAACCGCACCCAGGAACAATTCCGGAATGAATACCGCAGCGTCGATCTGCTGTTGGTCGACGATATCCAGTTTTTTGCGGATAAAGAAGGGACACAGGAAGAGTTTTTCCATACCTTCAACGCCTTGTATGACGAACGGAAACAGATTGTCCTGACGAGCGATCGCCTGCCGAATGAAATTCCGAAGCTGCAGGAACGTCTCGTCTCCCGCTTTGCATGGGGATTATCGGTCGATATCACCCCACCGGATCTGGAGACGCGCATCGCCATTTTACGCAAGAAAGCCAACAGTGAACGTCTGGAAATCCCGGACGATACGCTCAGCTACATTGCCGGCCAGATCGATTCCAACATCCGCGAACTGGAGGGCGCACTTGTCCGGGTGCAGGCCTATTCCGCGATTCAAGGAACCGATATTACAACCAGCTTGGCTGCCGATGCCTTGAAGAGCATCATGCCATCCGAAAAACCGAAAGCATTGTCGATCTATGCCATCCAACAAGCGGTAGGCAAGTACTATCATGTGACGGTGGAGGAATTGAAAGGCAAAAAACGCACAAAGGGCATTGTCGTTCCAAGACAAATCGCGATGTATCTCTCCAGAGAAATGACGGACAACTCTTTGCCGAAAATCGGTGCTGAATTCGGAGGGAAAGATCATACAACGGTCATCCATGCCTACGAGAAAATTTCCCTTTCCCTGAAGAAAGACAGTGATTTGCAGCGTGAGCTGGAGACCATCAAGAACAGTCTCGAAAAGCGCTGATTGATGGCTTGTGGATAATCGAAGAAATAACCCGGGTTTTATCAACAAGATATCCACAGGTGGAAAACTATTGTCTCTGTCGGCTTCTTTCACTTATCCACAGAATGAACAGGCCCTACTACTATTACTATTATTATTTACTTCATATCAATAACTATCGGAGGTCCCTTATTATGAAATTTTCAATTAATCGTCAAGTATTGATAAAGCACTTATCTGATGTACAAAGAGCTATTTCAAGCCGAACGACGATTCCTATTTTGACAGGGGTAAAAATTACTGCAGACGAAAATGGGATAACCTTAAGCGGGAGCGATTCAGATATATCCATCGAAACGCTGATCCCTGTTTCTGAAGAAAGCAACCAATTAGAAATCCATACAAAAGGCGGAATTGTTTTACCAGCCCGTTTCTTCAATGAAATCGTCAAAAAACTGGCGGATGAAAAAATTACGATCGAGGTAAAGGAGCAGTTCCAGACCAATATCACTTCTGCCAATGCCTCCTTCACAATCAATGGGATTGACGTCAATAACTACCCTAATTTCCCTGTGATTGATTCAAACGAAGTGATCACTCTGCCAACCATGTTATTTAAACAAGTGATCCAACATACCGTTATTGCGACGTCGACACAAGAAAGCCGCCCTATCCTGACCGGTGTGAATATGACCATAAACAATGGGAAATTGACGGCTGTCGCTACCGATAGCCACCGTTTAAGTCAACGCATCATATCCATTGCAGCACCTGAGTCCCAAATGGATAAAAGCTATAACGTGATCATTCCAGGCAAGAGTTTGGTTGAATTATCCCGTATCGTTGAAAATCAAGATTCCATCGAAATGATGATCACGGAGAATCAAGTGCTCTTCAAAGCCGAAAATGTTTATTTCTATTCGCGTTTGTTGGAAGGATACTATCCTGATACAAATCGTTTGATTCCAACTGTCGCTACGACAAAGATCGTATTGAATGCCTATGATCTGCTGCAAGCGACGGACCGCGCTTCTTTGCTTTCACACGAAGGCAAAAATAACGTCGTCAAATTATCGATCAATGCTGAAAAAGTGGAATTGTCCGGCAATTCTCCAGAAGTAGGAAATGTTGAAGAAGAATTATCTTATGAATCTGCGAGCGGCGATCCTTTGGTCATCTCCTTTAATCCGGATTACATGAAAGACGCTTTGCGCACCTTCGGTCAACAGGACGTGCAGATCAATTTCACGTCTGCTGTCCGCCCTTTCATCGTTGTACCGGCTGACCGTGAAGATGAGAACGACAATTCCTTCATCCAATTGATTACACCTGTAAGAACATACTGAGAATTTTAATAGGCAGGGAAGCGGCTGACAGTCGCTTCCCTGCCTATTTTTTTCGCCGCTGAAATGTAAAGGGATGAGTCATTATCTGAAAAGGCTCTTTTTTCACATAAGAAGAAAGTTTGACCGCCCGCTTTATCACATCGGTCAGAAAATAACTTTCAGAAATGAATATTTCATTTTAAAAGCCTATGACCGCTTTAGAGCCTGTCTAGTGTATTTCTATTGTTTTATGGAAAAATCCAGTAAAAGGCATTTTTTTTAGGGAAATTTGAAATTCAGCAATAAAAAGAGTATAATGACACTATGAAATGGTATTGTTGCGTGGATTTTGTTTTCCACGCTTATTTTATTGGAAAATAGGTGAATTTCTTGAAAAATATTGTACATATTGATGCTGAATTTATTACTTTAGGTCAATTTTTGAAACATGCTAATCTGATCTCCAGCGGTGGCATGGCCAAGTGGTTCCTATCGGAGTATGTAGTATACGTAGATAATGAAAAAGAAGACCGCAGAGGACGGAAATTATATCCCGGCGCGATGGTCGAAATCCCCGGTGAAGGTACTTTCTTCATCCAATCAACAAAATCGGACACGAAAGAGGACGACCACGACATCAGTGAGTCCGAAGCATGATCCTAAAAGAATTGACTCTGCAAAATTTTCGGAATTATTCCTCTCTTTCCGTTCCTTTTTCGGATGGCATCAATGTTTTCCTTGGCGAGAATGCGCAAGGAAAGACAAATCTGATGGAAGCGATATACGCTCTGGCCTTCGCCAGAAGTCCGCGTACCTCCAACGAAAAGGAAATGATCCGTTGGCAGGAAGATTCTGCCCGGATCACTGGGAAGATTGAGAAAAAAACATCGACCTTTCCATTAGAAATCATTTTTTCCAAAAAAGGGAAAATAGCGAAAGTTAACCATTTAGAGCAGAAAAAATTGAGCCAGTATATCGGCCATTTGAACGTTGTACTGTTTGCTCCGGACGATTTGAATCTGGTGAAAGGCGCCCCCGCTAACCGCAGAAAATTCCTCGATATGGAATTGGGACAGATGAATCCTGTTTATTTGCACGATTTGGTGCAGTATCAGCGGATTCTAAAGCAACGCAATCTTTATTTGAAGCAGTTGGTCACCGGGAAGGCGAAAGATGAAGTGTATTTGGATGTGTTGACGGAACAGCTGGCTATTTTAGGAGCCGGCCTGTTGGTCTACCGTCTGCAGTTCGTAAAAAAATTGGAAGCCTGGGCACAACCGCTGCACAAAGAAATTTCCTTGGAACGGGAAACGCTGACGATTGCCTATAAATCGAACACGGAGTGCACGGATGAGATGGACAAGGACAGCATCTTCCTGAAGCTGATGAATGAATTCAAGCAAGGGAAAAGACGCGAAAAAGATCAGGCGGTCACCCTTTTCGGTCCGCACCGCGATGATTTGGTGTTCCACGTGAACGGCAAGAACGTCCAGAATTATGGATCGCAAGGACAACAACGGACGACCGTCCTGAGCTTAAAGCTGGCTGAAATCGAATGCATGAATGAAATTTTAGGGGAATATCCGATCCTCTTATTGGACGATGTGTTATCCGAACTGGATGACGAACGTCAGACACACTTATTAAAGGCAATCGAAAAAAAGGTCCAGACTTTTTTGACGACCACAAGCCTGGATGGCATCAAGAAAAACAAGATAGATGAACCAACTATCTACCATATCAAACAAGGTGAAGTAGAAATGGAAGGTGTGTAAAGAATGGCAGAAATTGAAAAGAACAAAGCCGAACTAGCAAAAGAGTATGATGCCAGCCAGATCCAAGTACTGGAAGGCTTGGAAGCTGTCCGCAAACGCCCTGGCATGTACATCGGTTCCACAAGCGGCGCCGGTCTGCATCATTTAGTGTGGGAAATCGTAGACAACTCGATTGACGAAGCATTAGCCGGCTTCGCGACGAAAATTGAAATAATAATTGAAAAAGACAATAGCATCACCGTAATCGATAATGGCCGTGGGATTCCCGTCGATATCCAAGTGAATACCGGACGCCCCGCTGTAGAAACGGTCTTCACCGTTCTGCATGCCGGCGGTAAATTCGGCGGTGGAGGCTACAAAGTTTCAGGTGGTCTCCATGGTGTTGGTGCTTCCGTCGTAAATGCCTTATCTTCTGAATTAACCGTAAACGTCTATAAAGACAATAAAATTTATACACAAACGTTCGTACGCGGGGACATCACCTCCGATTTGACCATCACGGGAGATACGGATAAACATGGTACCGAGGTTCGCTTCCTGCCCGATCCGGAAATTTTCAAGGAAACGACCGTCTTTGAGTTTGAAAAACTGGCCGTCCGCGTAAGGGAATTGGCTTTCTTGAACAAAGGCTTGAACATCTC
Source organism: Trichococcus palustris (assembly GCF_900114465.1). Taxonomy (GTDB): domain Bacteria; phylum Bacillota; class Bacilli; order Lactobacillales; family Aerococcaceae; genus Trichococcus; species Trichococcus palustris. Next base: position 14,467 of record NZ_FOTD01000008.1, read on the forward strand.
CATCCGAGACAACCGTCCGGAAGAACCGGTCGAACAAGACTATTATTACGAAGGCGGAATCAAGAGCTATGTCGAATTCTTGAACCGCAACAAAAAAGTGCTTTTCGAAGAGCCTATCTACATCGAGGGCGAACAGGATGATATCCAAGTCGAAGTTGCGATGCAATATACGGATGGCTACCATACAAACCTATTGAGTTTCGCCAACAATATCCATACCTATGAAGGCGGAACGCATGAATCCGGTGCGAAGACTGCCCTGACGCGGGTCATCAATGACTATGCGAAGCGCAACAAAATCATTAAGGAAAACGAAGAGAATCTGACCGGTGAAGATGTCCGCGAAGGATTGACCCTGGTCCTGTCGATCAAGCATCCTGATCCGCAATTCGAGGGACAAACGAAGACAAAGCTTGGAAATTCAGAAGCGCGTACGATCACCGATCGCCTTTTCTCAACCTTCTTCGATAAATTCCTGATGGAAAACCCGCAGGTGGCCCGTCAGATTGTTGAAAAAGGGATGCTGGCAGCCCGTGCCCGTTTAGCTGCCAAACGTGCCCGTGAAGTGACGCGCAAGAAGAGCGGATTGGAAATCAGTAATCTGCCCGGTAAATTGGCTGACTGCTCGAGCAAAAATCCAGTAGAATCGGAAATTTTCATCGTCGAAGGGGATTCAGCCGGCGGTTCCGCAAAACAAGGCCGTTCCCGTTTCTTCCAAGCAATCCTTCCGATCCGCGGTAAGATTTTGAACGTTGAGAAAGCTTCCATCGATAAAATCCTCGCCAACGAAGAGATCCGATCGCTGTTTACGGCAATGGGAACAGGTTTCGGCGGCGACTTTGATGTTTCTAAAGCCCGTTATCATAAATTGGTTATCATGACCGATGCTGATGTCGACGGAGCGCATATCCGTACCTTGCTGCTGACCCTTTTCTATCGCCATATGCGCCCTTTGGTGGAAGCCGGCTACGTGTATATCGCACAACCGCCTTTGTACCAAGTGAAGCAGGGGAAAAAGGAGAAATACCTGGATACGGACCAAGAGTTGGAAGAATACTTGGCAACCATCCCTACATCGCCAAAACCAAGCATCCAACGTTATAAAGGGCTAGGGGAAATGGATGCGGAGCAGCTATGGGATACAACCATGAACCCTGAAAACCGTCACTTCCTGCAAGTGACCGTCGCTGATGCCATCGAAGCGGACGCGACATTGAACATGTTGATGGGGGATCATGTTGAGCCACGAAGAAACTTCATCGAGGAAAATGCCGTTTACGTTAAAAACTTGGATATCTAAAAGGGGGTTGGAGAATAAATGTCTGATGAAATTGAAAAAATAAATGATCAAGCCATGGAGCAAATAGAATTGAGCCACGAGATGCAAACTTCCTTCTTGGAATATGCCATGAGCGTTATCGTAGCCAGAGCTTTGCCTGACGTCCGTGACGGACTTAAGCCGGTTCATCGCCGTATTCTGTACGGGATGAGCGAATTGGGTGTTACGCCCGATAAAGCGCATAAAAAATCCGCACGTATCGTCGGGGACGTCATGGGTAAATACCATCCCCACGGTGACAGTGCGATCTATGAATCGATGGTCCGGATGTCCCAGGATTTCAGTTATCGCTACCCATTGGTTGACGGACACGGAAACTTTGGGTCCATCGACGGAGACAGTGCCGCAGCAATGCGGTACACCGAAGCGAGGATGTCAAAAATCGCTTTAGAAATGCTGCGCGACATCAACAAGGATACCATCGATTACCACGACAACTATGACGGTTCCGAAAGCGAACCGGATGTATTGCCGGCACGCTTCCCTAACCTTTTGGTGAATGGGGCTTCCGGTATCGCCGTTGGGATGGCGACAAATATCCCGCCACATAATCTGACAGAGGTCATTTCCGCCTTACATATCTTGATGAATAATCCGGATGCAACGACTGCTGAATTAATGGAAGCTGTTCCGGGTCCCGATTTCCCTACAGGCGGTATCGTCATGGGCAAATCAGGCATCAGAAAAGCCTATGAAACGGGTAAAGGTTCCATCATCGTCCGCGGACGTGTAGAAGTCGAAATCCTGAAAAATGGCAAAGAACGCATCATCATTTCTGAATTGCCATATATGGTCAACAAAGCGAAATTGGTCGAACGGATTGCTGAACTGGCCCGTGATAAACGGATCGAAGGCATCACCGACTTGGCGGATGAGTCTGACCGCGACGGCATGCGTGTCGTCATCGATGTCCGCAAGGATGTCAGTGCCAGCGTCATTTTGAACAACCTATACAAAATGACGCCATTGCAATCCTCCTTCGGATTCAATATGTTGGCGATCGTTAAAGGCATCCCGAAAGTTCTCGGTCTCAAACCGATGCTGGAATATTACCTAGAACACCAGGAAGAAGTCATCCGCAGAAGAACAGCTTATGACAAACAGAAAGCGGAAGCCCGTGCGCATATCTTGGCCGGCTTGAAGATCGCTTTGGACCATATCGATGAAATCGTCGCTATTCTGCGCGGCTCCAAAAATGGGGATACGGCCAAACAAATTTTCATGGAAAACTATGGTCTTTCCGATAAACAGGCGCAGGCCATTTTGGATATGCGTCTGGTCCGTCTGACCGGTTTGGAACGCGACAAAATCGAGGGCGAATACAATGACTTGATGGCGCTTATCGCCGACTTGGCCGATATTTTAGCCAGCGCAACACGTGTCTTTGACATCATCTATACGGAATTGCTGGAAATCCAAGAAAAATATGGGGACAAACGCCGTACAGAGTTATTGGTCGGGGAAGTTCTTTCCCTTGAAGATGAAGATTTGATCGAAGAAGAGGATATCGTTGTCACTTTGACGCATAACGGCTATATCAAACGTTTGCCGAACAGCGAATTCAGAGCCCAAAAACGCGGTGGACGAGGCGTCCAAGGCATGGGTATCCATGATGACGACTTCATCGAAACGCTCATTTCCGCATCGACGCATGATATGTTGCTATACTTCTCCAACCAAGGGAAAGTATACAAAACAAAAGGCTATGAAGTCCCTGAATACGGTCGCCAAGCAAAAGGTTTGCCGATCATCAATTTGTTGAATCTGGATGCAAACGAAAAGATCCAAGCCATCATCAATGTCAAGGGCGGCCCGCAAGATGGGGACTACCTATTCTTCACGACACGTATGGGTACCGTTAAACGGACATCTGCTACGGAATTCCAGAACATCCGTCAAAATGGCTTGCGTGCGATCAACCTGAAGGACGAGGATGAATTGATCAAAGTAGCCATGACTGACGGCAACCAAAACATCATTATCGGCACACATTTCGGCTATTCTGTAAGTTTTGATGAAAAGGATGTCCGCGATATGGGTAGAACCGCTACCGGCGTCCGTGGTGTCAAATTACGTGAGGGCGACTTCGTGGTCGGTATGGACGTATTAAAACACGATTCTGAAGTCCTTATCATCACCGAAAATGGCTACGGCAAACGGACCGCAGCCGATGAATATGCCATCAAGGGCCGTGGCGGTAAAGGGGTCAAGACTGCCAACATAACTCCGAAAAATGGTAATTTGGTAGGATTGACGACCGTAACCGGCGATGAAGACATCATGATCATCACGGACAAAGGGGTCATGATCCGTTTCCACGCTGCTGCCGTTTCCCAAACCGGACGTGCCACTTTGGGCGTACGCTTGATGAAATTGGACGGCGAGGCTATTGTGTCAACCATGGCAAAAGTGGAACGCGAAGAGGATGAGGAAGAAATTTTTGTCTCTGAACAAGCTGAAGGCACCTTATCCGGCGAAAATGAGGCCGCTATCGCATCTGAAGTAGATTTAAATACAGAATCACCTACTTCACTGGGAAGTGCAGAAATCGCTGAAAAAATGCAAAATCTGGCAGATGAATTAGTGGACGAGGAAGATTCCGGATCCGAAGAATAAAACAATAGCTGATGCAGGTCCGGGACAAATAGTCCTGGGCCTTTTGCATATGCGATAATTTGGCAGCAAGGACTGTTGGCCAAAGGTAAGAGTGTCCACTGTGAGGAAGGCTATCGCTCCTACCCAGGAGGTCTTCCTAATTTCTCATAAAAATATAATCCTCTATTTCTTTAAAAGTCATTGAAAAGAAAAAATAATAATGGTACAATGTTTAGACGTGAGTAATCTGAAAAGATACTCTCCTTGCTCTTGCAAAAGTAAGAGCCAAAGTCCACAAGGAGGTGACAGTCAAAATGAGTAACTATGAAATCAATTACATTATCCGTCCTAACATCGAAGAAGATGCAAAAGCAGAATTAATCGCACGTTTCGATGCAATTTTAACAGATAATGGCGCTGAAGTTATTGAATCTAAAGACTGGTCGAAACGCCGCTTAGCTTATGAAATCAAAGATTTTCGTGAAGGTATCTACCATATCGTGAAAATTGCTGCTTCAGACGCTGTAGCGATCAACGAATTCGATCGTTTAGCTAAAATCAATAGCGATATCATCCGTCATATCGTCGTTAAACAAGAAACAAAGTAAAATGTTCCACGTGAAACATTTTGAAAGGAGTAAGATGAATGATTAATAATGTCGTTTTAGTGGGTAGACTGACAAAGGATGTCGATTTGCGTTATACATCCAGCGGCACAGCAGTAGGAACTTTCTCTCTTGCAGTAAACAGACAGTTTACAAACCAAGCAGGTGAAAGAGAAGCTGATTTTATCAACTGTGTTATTTGGAGAAAGGCTGCAGAGAATTTTGCGAATTTCACTCGTAAAGGTTCATTGGTCGGTATCGAAGGAAGAATCCAAACAAGAAATTATGAAAATCAACAAGGTCAGCGTGTATACGTTACTGAAGTTGTAGCTGATAATTTCACGTTGTTGGAATCTAAAAACGCTACAGATCAAAGACCGAGAGAAACTAACACAAATACATCTGGTTCAAGTGCAAACTTTGGATCAAGTAATTCTTTCGAATCTAACCAAAATCGCGGACAAGTTAATAATCAATACTCTGCTCCGAAACAAAGCGGTTTTTCTGATTTTAATTCAAATGCTGATCCATTTTTATCAAATGGTGAATCAATTGACATTTCAGATGATGATCTACCATTCTAATTCTCAGGAATGAATGGTTAGTTTAGGAAAAGGAGGAATTTGAACATGGCTATCCAACGTAATAGCAGAGGCGGACGCAAACGTAAAAAAGTTTGTTACTTCTGTGCAAATCATATCGATCATGTAGATTACAAAGAAACTGATTTATTGAAACGCTATGTATCTGAAAAAGGTAAAATTTTACCTCGTCGTGTAACAGGTACTTGTGCTAAACATCAAAGAACTTTGACAATCTCTATCAAACGTTCTCGTATCATGGCATTAATGCCATTTACAGTAGCAGAATAATAATCAAAGAGCAACTCTTCGGAGGAGCTCTTTTTTTTTTTGCATGTCATCCTTTTTTTCTTCGCACTCCCTCCCCCTTCCCTTCAGTTTTTCAATTCCTCACTAAGTCATCGCCCTCAATTATTCTTGTAATCACCCCGTTAGCATCCGTTGCCAAACAAACTATAACTTCGGCTTGCTTCCTGTTTTTCCCGTGCTCCATTTGTCGTCCCTACTTTTGGTTTGGTGTAACCTTCCTCGCAGTCGTAAATTCTGATGAAATGCGTTGTCTCACATACACAACAATGCTTTCGTCTTGCTAGTGATGATTCCATTGATTTTGAACTCCTACGAATAAAGGCGCATTATTCTTTCCTAGGACTCTCCCTGTAGTTTTTACAGTTAGAAGGCCTTATGGATTCGGTTTTAAGGTTTACGTTAATATCCCTTTCGGTGTTGGACCATCATTCAGGAAAAGCTCCTTTCCGGACCTGACAGGGATATTTTTAAAGTCTTTGTTCTTGTGTCCGTAGCATGAGCAGATCTGGCTTGTTTCTTGGCTATGCAAAGTTCGTTTTATATATCAACATCGTTCAAAACTGCTCCATCTACTCCCCTGCTCTTGGCAAAGAATATCATCCTAAGATTGGGCAATTCTAGCCTGTTCACCACAATAGCAATATTCTCATTGATTTGCTTGGTTAGAAGATTGTACAGAATTTCTTTAGCGTTTGAACCGTAGAGTGCTGTTCGGATTCTTGTAGAAATGGCCGCAGGAATCGCTTAGGTTTCGTAATGACGATTGTGGAACGATGCCCCATCGGGCTTCCTTTTAGCCAGACAGTTGCCTCTTCCCTCTTCTTTCTTCAGCACCGTCAGATCAGCGGAACAAGTGTAATCATTGCAGTCCAGTAAAAAAAGAATGCAATGATCCCTGTGCTCGTAGATATCAACCTGAAAAATAGGTTTGCTATTATTTTATCTTCCGGATTCCTTCCTGAATTATAAAATATGCCCATTTGAGCCGATGTAAGGGATTTTTTTATCTTTGATATGAAAATATATCAATCCGGATAAAAAGCTCTCAAAGGGTCTTTATGAACGTGCATTTTATTCGTGTTACGCCAGAATTCTTCCCAAAAAAACGATAATTAAAAATGTTCCACGTGGAACATTTTTAATTATCTACCCAAAGCGAATCTTGTTTCCACTAACGTTATTGTTCCAGCTAAACAAGCTGCCAAAGCCGATTCAAGGAAATAGAAAGAAACACAATCCCACCCTATCTTGATTTTTTCAATATCCATTATTGTGTGTGGAATCCACTCAATAATGATAGGAAGCATTCCATTCTACACTACTCAAAATGCACAAAAATTCCTACTAAGCTTTTTTATTTCTCCGTACTCCCGTTCCCCGCTACTAATGTTGGTCTGGCATTCCCACAAGCGTAAATTCCCGGCTATAATCCATCGGTACATGTACAAGGGCCATTTTATCAATGGGCTGACTCTTATGTGATTACATGCCATAAGTTCAAACTGGCATTGCCCTCGCTATCTTCGTGGTACCTGCCGCAATCGCAGTGGTATTATATCCGATCGGAAATTTTCTCAAGTCTTGCTTTATTTTTCCGCACGCATGACATAACTCGCTGGACGGATTATCAACACTCCACAACCCCCACTACAACCCGCAACTCGATTTCGTTAGCTTTGCATTTGCCCGTCAGTTTTGTTGCGGAAATCATAGAAATACTGGTGGGTAAACACCTTGCCTTTGACAGATGATGATTATTCAGCGTACTGGATACGTTCAGATCTTCGAGGGGGATGGAATGTGGATTTTGTCCTCGCACCTCGGCAACCATTTTGTTGATGTTTTCCTTGACGAAATATGGTTGTTGCAGACGGCGATATTTTTCAGCCGCACCCAGAATCGATGCCGATTGGCTCCGACAATGTAGCGCAAAAGCTTCATGCAAAGTACCCCGCCTTTTGGCTGACCATCCCACTTTTGACGATGTGCTCTTAATTGAAATATAGCCTTTTTCCTTGATACGTATACCCAACCAAACGTTTTGATCTTGATGCGGTGCCGTTCCCCAGTCCAATCCTCTGTGTTTTTCTTTGGGAAGTACAGCTTTATCGTCTTGATGGGCTTTCTTTTTGAATTTGGGCTACTTATCGAAACCCTTAAACTTAAAGAAGCCTTTGTATGTCGCTTCGGTATGACAATTAACCGCCTGCCTTCGACCCACGTTAGTTGATTCAGTCATATTCCTCCAGCGTTTTAACCTCGTGGTTTATGTATTTGTCGAAATCATAGGCGGACAAGGAAGGATCTTTCTTTTCGAGACGGCTTTCCTTGAACCGTTGGTAGCGTTCCTGGCGAGGTAGTGGTTGGAGAACACTGCCGGGTAGATACCGATGAACTGCCTTATTTTCTGCTCTTTTTCCGGCGTAGGATGTAATTTTTTGACCTATACGTGTTTCTAAAGCCTTCGGCTAATGATCCTATTCATCATGGAATGAAGGCTAACATCGCTTCTGTGTATGTTTTATTATATACAGTTCGCAGTTGCATTAAATAGTTATGAACAGGTGCATAACTATTGATTACCAGCAATGGAAGTAAATAACCAGATTATCGCTGCTAGGGACTAGTTACGCCGATTATTTATTGGAGCATCCATCATAAGGCATAAGGTTTGAATTTCAGTTTAAAAATGACTAGGCATTAACTGATCTTTTCAATAACGGAAGAAAGTTTCGATACTTTTCCACAAAAACGCAACATGCTCATTGTTGAACAAGTATATTTTTCCAAATCGAGGTTTTTAAAAGCATTTGCTGCGTTTTTTCAAAAAAATGTAGCAATAATCAGTCAATAAGACGAACCTTTTCCTAAGAAAGGATAAATAAACAAAAGTTTGATTTTGTTTTTAAGGTTTTATACCTATTGATGTTATCCACAGGGTGTGCATAACATATCAGGAGATAAAGGTTAAGAAAATAAGGATAAAATGCTGTAGGTTATCAACAGACAAATATTAAGATAAAAGATTGATACACCAAAGGAATTTGGGGTTATTTGAAAAGTTATCAACAAGCAAATTTGAAAATGTGGATAAATAGAATAAAGAATAAATATAAAACTTATCCACAACAAATAAAAAGTGAAATAGGCGGACTAGCATCCAAAAACAGCAGAGGATCTGTTAATGGGAATATGAAAATTCTTGCCTAAAAGTGATCAAATCAATGAAATTAAGAATAGGTGATTCTGTATATAGATTATTCGAAAATATTAATAAAAGTGTATGAGATAGATAAAAAGTAGAACAGAAAGACTTAGCGTAAGTAATCTCAAAAATGGATAAAATAAGTGCGAATGATGGGTTTTGGATTTACGCGATTTTGGAGTGATTGTTTGAATTGATCTCGAATCTATAAAATTGGTTAGGATAGATTGCAACAAAAGAATGAGATGAGGAGGGTCCTTAGCAATTGGCTCTAAAAAAATTACGTTCATATATGTGCATACGATATGTAAATCCGTATTTAATAATCAACCTGGTGTAGAGATACCAGATTGATTATTAAATACGGAGATAGAAAGGTGTATGAAAATTATTTTTGAAGGGATTTTAGAAAAGATAGAGCGTTCTAATCCAGTTCTGCCTATAGTAGAAGCAAATCATCTCTTATGATCCTGATCCTAAGAGAGGGATAGACAAGGGTGTGGTAAACATGGACCTGAATGTTCCACGTGGAACATTCAGGCCGACGCCAGTGTGAGGATCAGCAATCTATTTAGGAAAATAAGAAGAGAAAGCAATTAGTAAGTCTACTAAATAGGAAAATGCACATATTTTAAAATTATTTGAAAATGATACATAAGAGTCTTGTATCTTTAGATCCCTGTATTTCGAATTCGTTTAACAAGGAGAAGGGTGCCCTATAATTGATATTGAAAATCTTTTTAAGCATTGAATTTCCAAATTCACAAGAAATCCCTCTTTCTCTTTATATTTTTCCGGAAATGCAGGTAGAATGTTGTTTAAAACCATATAATGTTCCACGTGGAACATTATATGGTTTTAAACACAGTTTATTCAGAGGAAATCTGTTCAGAATATAATAATATGTATTTACGAAGTCAAAAAATGGATATACGGTCATTTCGGATCATCCATGCCTACTTTTTTCCGTGTAGAGCCAACAGCCCACAGAAAATGTTTCACGTGGAACATTTTCTGTGGGAAACATTAGAAAAGCAGACAGGACGTGGGATTATAGCTATTATTTTTTATGTGTGTTAAAATATATGAGTGAAAAATGTAGGTTCAGTAAAGGAGCTATCATGAAAACCAAGGAAAAGTTTAACAATCTTCCTCACTTCATAAAAGCTGACAAGATTAAAGTTCCGGCCCTGATTATTTTAGTTTTACTGCTGTTGATCGTCATCCTAACATTCATAGCAGATTGGAAAATTGGAATAGGAATAACGCTATTATGTATTGGTGTTGTTTGGTTTATCAGTTATTCATCGGACTACCTGATAGATGAGACAAACCAATATATATCTGACTTATCTTATCGAATAAAAAAAGGTGAACAAGAGGCTATGATTAAAATGCCCATTGGTATTCTTCTGTATAATAAAGAAGAAGAAGTCCAGTGGATGAATCCTTATTTAATGAAGTACTTTGGTAAAAGAGATATTCTAGGAAGAAAAATAAAAGTTATAGATGCAGAACTCTATCAACTTTTCCATCAATCTCAAGATAATGAGATGCGGCGTGTGAAGTGGGGCGATCATTATTTTGAAATGATCATTCAAGATGATATCGGCGTAGTCTATTTAATGGATATCACAGAATATGCCAAGATCGAAGAAAAGTATAAAGATGAAAAATTTGTTTTTGGTAATATCATCGTCGATAATTACGATGAAGCGGTGCAATCCATGAATGATCGTAAAAAATCAAATGTGAATAACTATTTGACTAACCAGCTAACGAACTGGGCGAACTTGAATAATGTTTTTCTTAAACGTGTTGATGATGACCGATTCATTGCGATCACTAATAAGAGGTCGCTAAAGAAAATAGAAGAAAATAATTTTGACATCATCAATCAAATACGAGAACGAACCTACAAACAGAATTTCCCTTTAACCTTGAGCATGGGATTCTCATATGAGAAAACCTTTGAACAGACCAATTTTAAGCAGGTTGCTAAGCTGGCACAATCGAATCTTGAATTGGCGTTGGCGCGTGGCGGAGATCAAGTGGTCGTCAGGGCAGAAAATGAAGATGCACGTTTTTATGGCGGGAAAACGAATCCGATGGAAAAACGGACACGAATCAGGGCAAGGATGATCAGTCAGGCTCTCGAAGAATTGATTATCCATTCTGATAAAGTCATCATAATGGGTCACAGTTTCCCGGATATGGACGTTGTCGGTTCGTGTTTGGGTATCCGAAAAATTTCGCAAATGAATAATAGAGAAGCTTGGATCGTTTTAGATCCGCAGCAATTTTCGAATGATGTCAACCGGATTATGCAAGAGATTGACAAAGATCCATTGATTGCCAAACGCATCATTTCGCCAGATCAGGCGCGGGAACTCGTTTCGCCGCAAACTTTAATTGTGATGGTTGATGTCCATCGTCCATCAATGACGGCAGCTCCTGCACTATTGAAATTGTCTAAAAAAATTGTTGTTTTGGATCACCACAGACGTGGCCAGGAATTCCCGGATAATCCTGTGCTGGTTTATATGGAACCCTATGCATCCTCCACATCGGAACTCATCACGGAATTATTTGAATATCAATCAAATGATGTTGATGCCATCAACAAAATTGAAGCAACGGCGATGTTGGCAGGCATCATCGTTGATACCCGCAATTTTAGCTTGCGGACAGGTTCCCGCACGTTTGATGCTGCAAGCTACCTCCAATCAAATGGGGCAGACACGGTGTTGATTCAGAAGTCATTAAAAGAAGATCTGGATACGTATCTTTTAAGGAGCCATTTATTGTCATCGATGGAGTTCGTCAATGGGAACTTGGCCATCGTATCTGGTGAAGATGATAAAGTGTACAATACCGTCGTTGCGGCTCAGACAGCGGATACGATGTTATCCATGGAAAGTGTTGATGCTTCCTTTGTGGTTACGAAACGTCAAGATGGCAGGATCGGCATCAGCGCCAGGAGCTTAGGGCAGTATAATGTACAGACGGTCATGGAGAAACTGGGCGGCGGGGGACATTTATCGAATGCGGCAACGCAAATTGAGAATGCCACTGTGAAAGAAGTAGTGGGTATGTTGAAAGAAGTAATCAATCCTAATAAGGTTAAGGAAGGAGAATAACGAATGAAAGTTATTTTTTTAGAAGATGTTAAAGGCAAAGGTAAAAAAGGGGAAGTAAAGGATATAGCAGATGGCTACGCAACTTTCCTGATTAAAAATCGTAAGGCTGAAGAAGCTACCAATGCAAGTATTTCAGCTTTAAAAGGACAAAAGAAGGCAGAAGACAAGAAAAGTGCTGAAGAATTGGCAGCAGCCCAAGAATTGAAAGCATTTTTAGAAAAAGACGAGTCGGTTATCAAATTGACAGCAAAATCAGGTGATGACGGTCGCTTGTTCGGTTCGATCACAAGCAAACAGGTTGCGGAAGCATTGTATAAACAGCATAATGTGAAGCTTGATAAAAGAAAAATCGAATTGGAAAATCCAGTCCGTACACTCGGCTTCACCAAGATGTCGGTAAAATTGCACCCTGAGGTGACAGCTACCTTAACGGTTCAAGTCACTGAAGCGTAATCCATCGGCAAAGATTCTCAGAGATGCATCCTGCATCTCTTTTTTTATGTATATTTTTAAGAGTGATAACATCAAAAAAGAGATGCATCCTGCATCTCTTTTTTTATGTATATTTTTAAGAGTGATAACATCAAAAAGAGGGAACGTTTGTTCGGAGTTTGCAATTGTAAAAGAAGCTTATTTAGAGTACAATATAGAAGCTAAAGAATGAATTTGGATTATCATGCCCTGTTCATTCCAAGAATAAGACCTAAAAAGGGTGAAGAAGGAAATGGAAGAAACACTTCAAGATCGCACACCGCCTCATAGTATGGAAGCTGAACAATCCGTACTGGGTTCCATTTTTTTGGATCCTGATACGGTAGTGAATGTTTTAGAATATTTGGAAACATCTGATTTTTATCGAAAGAATCATCAGATTATTTTTGATGCGATTTTACTATTAAACAGTCGTAATGAGGCCATAGACGTCGTAACGGTTGCCAATGAATTGGAACGCAAGAACCAGCTTGAAAATGCTGGAGGCATGGAATATTTGACGGATTTGGCGATTGCCGTTCCGACTTCCGCAAACGTGGAATATTACGCTAAGATAGTGGAAGAAAAATCCATTTTGCGTAATCTGATCCGTTCCGCTACCGAAATCGTTAAACAGGGTTTTGAAGAGGGCGATGAACTGGCGGTTATTCTGGACAGCGCGGAGCAGCACATCCTGCAGGTATCGGAACGAAGAAACCGTTCGGGATTTATCCGTATCTCCGATGTCGTTTCCGCCTCGTTGCAGAACATCGAATCTTTGGCTCAACAGAGCGACGATGTCACCGGGGTGCCGACAGGCTATATCGCATTGGATAAAATGACTGCGGGACTGCAAAAGGAAGAACTGATCATTCTGGCGGCGCGTCCAGCCGTCGGGAAGACAGCGTTTGCCTTGAACATCGCCCAAAATGTTGCAACGAAAGCCGATCAGGTAGTGGCCATCTTCAGTTTGGAAATGGGTGCGGAGTCGCTTGTCAACCGGATGCTGTGCGCGGAGGGAAATATTGATGCCAGCCATTTGCGGACGGGGCAACTGTCCGAGGAAGAATGGTCCAACTTGATCATGGCGATGGGTACATTGGGTCAATCAAAAATCTTCATCGATGATACGCCGGGTATCCGTATCGCTGAAATCAGAGCGAAAAGCCGCCGATTGAAGCAGGAGCAGGGAGAGTTAGGCTTGATCGTCATCGACTATCTGCAACTGATCGAGGGGAACAACCGGGAAAGCCGCCAACAAGAAGTTTCGGATATTTCCCGTCAGTTGAAAAAATTGGCAAAAGAATTAAAAGTGCCGGTCATCGCTTTGTCCCAGTTATCACGGGGAGTGGAACAGAGACAGGATAAACGCCCGGTTTTGAGTGATATCCGTGAGTCTGGATCGATCGAGCAAGATGCGGATATCGTTGCTTTCCTTTACCGTGAGGATTATTACGAACGGGAAGGCGGCGAGGAATCTGAAAATGATGAAATGGAGAACAATGTCGTCGAAGTCATCATCGAAAAGAACAGAAGTGGTGCCCGCGGGACGGTAAAGCTTTTATTCAAAAAAGAATTCAATAAATTCTCTTCCATGAGCTATATTCCGGAGATTAATTGATGGAGAACAACAAATTGTTCATAAGTGACTTGTTTTTCTCGGATTCTTTATTGAAAGAGAATGATAATATTGGTAAACTAGCATAGTGTTATGACTAAAGAAGATGAGGTGGAGTAAAGAATGACTTCAGTAGTAGTTGTTGGAACTCAATGGGGAGACGAAGGTAAAGGAAAGATTACAGATTTCCTGAGTGAAAATGCAGAAGTAATCGCTAGATATCAAGGCGGAGACAACGCAGGCCATACAATCCAGTTTGACGGCGTTACATACAAATTGCACTTAATTCCATCCGGTATTTTTTATCCAGAAAAAATCAGCGTCATTGGGAATGGCGTAGTCGTGAATCCAAAATCATTGATCAAAGAATTGGCCTATTTGAAAGATCACGGCATTAATACAGACAATCTACGTATTTCAGATCGCGCACACGTCATTTTGCCTTACCATATCCAATTGGATCAACTGCAAGAAGATTCAAAAGGCGACAACAAAATCGGGACGACCATCAAAGGTATCGGACCAGCTTACATGGACAAAGCAGCACGTGTAGGGATAAGAATTGCTGATTTATTGGACAAAGAAATTTTTGAAGAACGTCTGAAAGTGAATTTAGAAGAAAAGAACCGTCAGTTTACAAAAATGTTCGATTCTGTAGAAATCAAATTCGAAGACATCTTTGAAGAATACTACCAATACGGTCAAGAACTCAAAAAATATGTTTGCGATACATCCGTTATCCTGAACGATGTATTGGATGCAGGCAAACGTGTCCTATTCGAAGGCGCGCAAGGGGTTATGTTGGATATCGACCAAGGTACTTATCCATTCGTTACTTCTTCCAATCCTGTTGCTGGTGGGGTAACCATCGGTAGCGGTGTGGGTCCTACCAAGATCGACAAGGTTGTCGGTGTATGTAAAGCTTACACTTCCCGTGTCGGCGATGGCCCATTCCCGACTGAATTGTTTGATGAAGTCGGAAGCCAGATCCGTGAAGTCGGCCGCGAATACGGCACAACTACCGGCAGACCGCGTCGTATCGGCTGGTTTGATGCAGTTGTTATGCGTCATTCAAAACGCGTTTCAGGCATCACAAACCTATGCTTGAACTCAATCGATGTTCTTAGCGGCTTGGAAACAGTGAAAATCTGTACTGCCTACAAAAATGCTGAAGGCGAATTGATCTACCATTACCCAGCAAGCTTGAAGGAATTGGCTCAATGTACGCCTGTCTATGAAGAGTTGCCAGGCTGGAGCGAAGACATCACTGGCTGCCGTACATTGGAAGAACTTCCTGAAAATGCACGCAACTATGTCCGTCGCGTTCAAGAAACGGTTGGCGTCCGCATCTCCACTTTCTCAGTGGGACCAGACCGCAACCAAACAAACGTGTTGGAAAACGTATGGGCAACCATCTAAAGATAGTGCGATAAAATGCAGCAAGGGATGAGTCTCGGCATTTAAAAGTACGATTCATACGGAAATAAGAAAAAATAGGCCTCTTTTGGAAAAAATATCCAAAAGTAGGCCTATTTTTTTTCGTGAAGTTCTTGCAATTTGTTGAAAAGGAGAGTAAAATAACATTTGTTACGTTAGCAATACGTGATATGGGTTATTAGCTCAGTTGGCAGAGCAGCTGACTCTTAATCAGCGGGTCGAGGGTTCGAGCCCCCCATAACCCATACTTCTTTAAACAGAAATCCTTAGAAACAGTGATGAAGTAATTTTCTTCACTATTTCTAAGGATTTTTTTGTTTCATAAATAATACAAGATAACGAATATGGGCATGGTTACGATACATACCAGTGTGGTCATGATATTGATTGCGCCAGCATACTCCGCATCTTTGTTATGTACCTGTGCGAATTGCGTAACGGTAGATGCCGCGGGAGTTACAGTCGCTAAGAAGGTAATCAGCAATATTTCCATGCCGTTATCAACTAAACTACCAGCATGGCTGAGTTTCAGCAACAGCAGAATGATGGCGGGACAAAGGATCATCCTGAAGAAGGTGATTACATAAACCTTTTTGCTTGTGAATATTTTCTTCATATCCATTCCGGCAACGATCATGCCTGTGATCAGCATCCCCATCGGTCCAATCATAGAGCCAACTGAACTCAAAGTTTCATTGAGCATGGCCGGCAGTCTGATCCCTGACAGCATGGACGTGATCCCCAAAAGAATGGCGATCATGTTTATATTCAAAATAATTTTTCGGACATTGGGTTTCTTTTCTTTTGAGAACATCAATTTGCAATGCGTCCACAGAAAAATCAATTGTACGGAAACAAACGCGGTGGAATAGATAACCCATTCGCTCCCCAGAACGGCTGTTACGATGGGGATGATCAAATTGCCCGCATTGGAATAGATGATCGACGCAATGTCTATTTCCTCAAAGTTGAATAACCTACCTGAGACGTGCCCAATTATGAGCAGCAGTATATGGATGATAACAGCCGCAACAAAGGCCAATAACAAGCCTTCTCGTATTTCCTGCTTGAAGTTGACCTGAAAGGCGCTGAGTATGACTGAAGGCATAATAAGATAGAGGGATAGTTTGGATAAGACTACACTTTCCTCTGTTTTTACAACTTTCAGCTTAACCATTACATAACCCAAAATCATGATGAAAAACAGTTGTACAATTTTACGCACTAACAATAAACTAATCATTTGCACCCCTCTTTTATGCGTAAGAATATATTTCCATTTGATACCTAAAAATATCCTCAGCATTTCTTCGTTATATGCCACATCATCCTTTGCTTTGCATAAAGCCCACTATATATTATCTTCTTGTCACTGTCTACTCGTTCACGGGGAAATCCTGACGCGCGGGCTCTTGGAATTAGCGGAGAGGACCCCCAGCCGCAAACGGGCGCGGACTATTTTTCCACCGGAACTAAGTCTTAATTGCTGCGGAGTGATTCGTTTCAGATTGCTGCTCCTTATGTTATGATGAAAAAAAGAGACAGGGCAATCCAAATAAGGGGGAATCCATATGGAACTGGATAGGTTAATCAGGCTGTTGGCGGAAAAGGTCGTCCGCGCCGGCAAAAAAGCCCCAAAAAAGCTGGAGTCGACAGACAAAAGCGAAGAACGGGAGAAGGAATCGGAAGCTGTTCCGGATGATTATCCAAGGGATGAAAAGGGCAAAGAAAAGTCCGGCAACTGACGGAAAGAGGCTGGGACAAAAGTCCTAACCTCTTATATCTTAATAAATTATAAACGTGTTCCAAAAAGCAGACCCGACGTCACTTCGCGAATAATGCTCAGATGGTCCGTGACCTTCCTCCGCTTATTCGCTCCAGTGATTCGGGTCTAAACGCTTTTTGTCTCACTTTCTCGATTTTTCAAAATGTCAGATGCATCTCAATTGCTGTACTTGGCCAGTTCCGCTAAACATACTGCAGCAATTCGTCATAGTACAGTTTGGTGATCAGCTCGCGATCGGCTACAGTCGGTTTGTCGATGTAGATGACATATTCAGCATCCCAAGTGTAGGCGGGTTTATCTTCCATCATGGGGTTTTCGGCAGGGGTCTCTGTTTCCAATTCAGCGATGATGACGGCGATGTAGTCTTCGCTTTCGTTCTCATCGTGGAAGTCAAAATCATCGCTTGTTTCGATATACAGTTTGTATTCTTTGTTGGGGTGTTCCGCCTTGAATTTGCGGATGATGGCGATTTCTTTATCCAGATTTCTCATGGTGATCTCTCCTTTGTCTTTCAGGAATGCTTCCGTATCAGTTGTTATATATGCATATCATACCATCCGGCAGTTTATCATGCACGGAAAGCGGGCCCCGATAATCAGAAATGATTGTCGGGGCCCGCTTTCTCGTTGTTAAAGTAAATCATTCAGTTCGCGGATATCTTCTATCAGCGCATCCGCTGATGCCAACTCCTCCGGGAAACCGAAGCCATAGAGGCATCCAACCGTATGGACGGGATGATGCTCGGCGACTTCGATATCCTGGAAGCGGTCGCCGACGACGAGGTAGCCGCCGGGAAAATCGGCCTGAATCGCCTCGAAGATTTCATATTTGGGTATGAATCCGAAATCTTCCGTGCAGTACATCTTATCGAAATAGCGGTCCAACCCGAAGCTTTCCCGATGAGCTTCCATGTAGACATGGCTGCAGTTGCTGAGAAAGACCAAGTGATAGCCTTTTTCTTTCAGTGCCTGCAGTGTTTCCAAGGCACCTTCATAGAGAACCGCCTGGCCATTCTGGGCCCTTTCAAGTAATGTTTGTCCAATCATCTTTGATGCGGTGGACTGGTATTCGCCAGCCAAATCGGGCATGAAATTTTCCCACATTGCTTTGCTGCTGTAGCCCAGCCACTTGGTGATTTCTGCATCTTCCCATTCCCTGGGGGCGGCTTGGTCGACTCCAACAAGGTAGGCATAGGCCTTTTTAAAGGCGGCGATGTAGTTCCGGGTGCTGTCATGGATTGTGCCATCATAGTCCAGGATGACCGTATGGATCCCTTCAAATGTTGGGATAGTCATGGGCAGTACCTTAGAGCGCCTTCAACAGGTTTGCCATTTCGATTGCGGATACGGCACAGTCATAGCCTTTGTTGCCTGCTTTTGTGCCGGCACGTTCGATGGCTTGTTCGATGGTGTCGGTCGTCAATACGCCGAAGATGACAGGAACGCCGGTGTTCATGGATGCGGCAGCTACTCCTTTGGAAACTTCGGAACAGACGTAATCGTAGTGGGAAGTGGCTCCTTTGATGACTGCGCCCAAGGTGATGACGGCATCGTATTTTCCGGAAGCCGCCATTTTTTGGGCTACCAATGGAATTTCGTACGCGCCGGGAACCCAAGCCAAGTCGATATCCTCTTCCGGAACGCCGTGACGTTTCAAGCCGTCCAAGGCTCCGCCCACCAATTTTGAGCCGATGAATTCGTTGAACCTGGCTACCACGATACCGATTTTTAAGTCTTGTGCAATTAATTGTCCTTCGATGATGTTCATTTTTTTTCCTCCTGATATTGTTTTATTTTTTATAAATCTAAGTAATGGCCCATCTTTTGTTTCTTTGTTTTCATGTAGCGTTGGGTTTCATCAAAAATTTCCAGTTGGATTGGGATCCGTTCGGTGATCTTTATGCCGTGCTTTTTCAGTCCTTCGATTTTTAAAGGGTTATTCGTCAACAGACGGATCTCCTTTACACCCAAATCCTGCAGCATCTCATCCGCCATGTAGTATTCACGCAGATCGTTCGGGAAGCCCAGCATCAGATTGGCTTCAACCGTGTCGTAGCCTTGGTCCTGCAATTCATAGGCATGGATTTTATTGACCAAGCCGATGCCGCGGCCTTCTTGGCGAAGATAAACCAAAACGCCGCGGCCTTCTGCTGCGATCTGTTTCATGGCGGCGTCCAATTGTTGGCCGCAGTCACAACGTTTCGACCCGAAGACATCCCCGGTAAGGCACTCGGAATGGATACGGACCAAAACAGGCTCGCTCGTCGTCACGTCGCCCATGACCAAAGCGACATGATGTTCATCTTCGATGGTGCTCACATAGGTGTAGATGTCGAAATCGCCATATTTGGTAGGCAGTTTGGCTTTCCCATCGCGCTTGTACAGCGTTTCTGTTTCTTTACGGTAGCTGATCAAATCTGCAATAGTGCCGATTTTCAGATCGTGCGTTTTGGCAAAGGCGATCAATTCCGGCGTGCGCATCATGGTTCCGTCATCCGCCATGATTTCGCAACACAGGCCGGCCGGTTTCAAGCCAGCCAAGCGGGCCAAATCGACGGTTGCTTCGGTATGGCCATTGCGGACGAGGACGCCGTGATCCACTGCTTTAAGCGGGAAGATATGTCCCGGTCTGCGGAAATCCTCAGGTTTTGCATCGTCTGCCACTGCCTTCAGAACGGTCAAGGAGCGTTCGAAGGCTGAGATGCCGGTTGTCGTATCAACATGGTCAATGGCGACCGTGAAGGCTGTTCCGTGGTTATCCGTATTGCGATCGACCATCGGGGTCAATACCAACTTTTCGGTCAAGGTGCGGTCCATCGGCATGCAGATCAGGCCTTTGGCGTAAATCGCCATGAAGTTGATGTTTTCTGGTGTGGCGAATTCCGCCGCACAGACCAGGTCGCCTTCATTTTCGCGGTCTTGATCATCGAGCAGGACAATTATTTTACCCGCTTTTATGTCTGCGATTATCTCTTCAGGTGTGTTGAACATTTTTTGTCCCTCCTCTTTCGTTTAGAAGAAGCCATTTTCCTTTAAAAAGGCTTCGGATAGATTGCTTTCTTTGGTTTGTTTTTGCGTATTCAAGCCGAGCAGTTTTTCGACATACTTTCCGATGATGTCGCATTCCAGATTGACCGTGTCGCCCAATTTCTTTTCCAAAAGGATGGTTTCGGCGCCGGTATGCGGAATGATGGACACTTGGAATGACTGGCTGTCGACGGTTGCGACGGTCAAGCTGACGCCATCGATGGCGATGGAGCCTTTTTCGATGATGTACCGCAGCAAGTCAGGGCCGGCGGAAATGGTTATCCAGACGGCGTTGTCGTCTTTTCGGTATTCTTTTATTTTGCCGGTGCCGTCGATGTGTCCACTGACGATGTGTCCACCCAAGCGTGTGCTCAATTGCAGGGCGCGTTCCAAATTCACTCGGCCGCCGCTTTTCAGGTCACCCAGATTGGAACGGTTGAGTGTTTCCGGCATGACATCTGCATCAAAGGAATCTTTGTGCAATTTTGTGACGGTCAGACAGACACCGTTTGTGGAGATGCTGTCACCGATTTTTGTGTCCACCAAGACTTTTTTCCCTCGCACGGTCACTACAGAAGAGTTTTGGCCGTGCTGGATGCCTTTCAATGTGCCGACTTCTTCAATGATTCCTGTAAACATGGGGTCCTCCTCTCTGCTTCCTCAATTATTCATCTTTTGCGATATACCCTTCAAGCAGGACATCTTCTCCCACTAGGGTTGCTGTCAATCCTTTCACTTTAAAAGCCTCGTTCAGATTGTCGATCCCTTTTCCGCCGACCGGTGTTTTTGAGGTGCTCCCGCCGATCAGTTTCGGTGCGATATAGATTTGCACTTTATCGACGATGCCTGCATCAAGCGCAGCGTAGTTCAGCGTCGCTCCGCCTTCCAACAGGATGCTGTCGATGCCGCGTTCGCCCAAAATTTTCATCAGGGCACTCAGGTCCGTTGTGCCGTCTTTTTCGGGAACGGTCACCAGCTCGATGCCGGCTTGTTCCAAAAGGGCAGCTTTTTCGCGGTCAGCTTTCGCTGTCGTCCCGATGATTGTTTTGGCCAGGTCCTGATTCTTCAGGATATTGGCGTCCAATGGGATGCGCAAGGTGCTGTCGACGATGATGCGGACTGGATTTTTTCCGTTTGGAATGCGCGCCGTCAGCTGGGGGTCATCCGCGATGACGGTCTGCACACCGACCATGATGCCGGAAAGGGCGCTCCGTAAGCGATGCACCTGTTCTCTGGCGGATTCACCGGTGATCCATTTTGATTCACCGGTTCGGGTCGCGATTTTGCCGTCCAAGGACATGGCCACTTTCATGATGACAAACGGCTCTTTTTTGACGATGTATTTCATAAAGACTTCATTTAAACGGATGCTTTCATCCGCCAACACGCCGGTCACGACCTCGATGCCGGCATCCCGGATTTTTTTGACGCCGCGCCCCGAAACCAAGGGATTGGGATCCAAGGCTGCGACGACGACGCGGGCTATTTTTTTCTCAATGATCTTGTCCGCGCAGGGAGGCGTTTTGCCGTAGTGGGAACAGGGCTCCAATGTCACATAGATGGTAGCCCCCGCCACATCTTCTGTTGCGGATCGGAAGGCATTCACTTCGGCGTGTCCTTCCCCGAATTTTTCATGGTATCCGGAACCGATGATCCGGCCATCCTTTACGATGACAGCACCGACCATCGGATTTGGTGCAACCGCACCGCGTCCTTTTTCCGCCAACTCCAACGCCAACTTCATGTAGGCTATATCCTGTTCGCTCACCTTTTATTTCCCCTCTTTCTTTAAAAAATAAGAAAAGCCCTGAAGCATTTAGTCTTCAGGGCGCGAAAAGAAAAGTTCACTAAAATGAAAGCAAAAAATCCCTGGGTATACATTACACCCAGGGATTGACGCTCATTTTCATCTATGGAAGAGTTCCTTTTTGTATGCCAAAAAGAATACTTTCAGTTTCATAAAATGTTGGTTGTCTTCTTTCATCCAGACTCTAACTGTCGGCTTCGGAAATTATCCGAATCTGCCATTACGGCTCGTGGGCTTTACCACCGGTAGGGATTTTCACCCGTCCCTGAAGACTATTCAATTAAGTTAAACATAGAATAATCCCAATTCGAGCTATTGTCAACAACAAACATTTTTCCGCATAGTATTCGATGAATAAAGACGGAACGGATATCACTTTGTTGCATTGCTGCCAGAAGTGATTCGGAATATCCCGGAGGGTCATCCCTTGGATCGCTCTTTATTTCAAAGGGTTATCAATGTTTCCTTAAGCCGGGCCGTCTGTATGGGGAAGTGCTTTGCAAGGATATTGGCTTATCGTTTTCGATGTCGGTTGGCCGGGAGGAGACGATCGGCTCGGCTGAAAAACGGATTTTCCGCATCATGTATGAGCAATTGATTAAAATAAAGTTTGTAATTCATTAGGATTGGGTATAAAATGATTTCGAATAAATAAATGTAACATTGCAATCACAATAGATACTGAAAGAATTTCATTTAAAGATAAATACGACTAAAGGAGCTGAAATCATTTGGCACAAGTATTTCAAGGAAGAAGTTTACTGGCGGAAAAAGATTTTACTCGGGAAGAACTGGAATATTTGATCGATTTTTCAGCCCATTTAAAGGATCTGAAGAAACGGAATATCCCGCATCGCTATTTGGAAGGGAAAAATATCTGTCTGTTGTTCGAAAAAGCTTCCACGCGTACAAGAGCGGCTTTCACGGTCGCATCCATCGACTTGGGAGCCCATCCGGAATATCTTGGCAAAAGTGATATCCAACTGGGCAAAAAAGAATCCGTTGAAGACACCGCCAAAGTATTGGGCAGCATGTTTGACGGCATTGAATTCCGCGGCTTCAGCCAAAAAACGGTTGAAAATTTGGCGAAGTTCTCAGGCGTACCGGTGTGGAACGGCTTGACTGATGAATGGCATCCGACTCAGATGATCGCCGACTTTTTGACCATCAAGGAAAACTTCGGCACATTGGCTGGATTGAAATTGGTCTATGTCGGGGACGGACGCAACAACGTCGCCAACAGCCTGTTGGTTACCGGAGCGATTCTAGGGGTGAACGTCACCATCTGCGCTCCGGAAGCCTTGTTCCCTGCAAAGGAATTGGTTGAAATGGCCGGGAAATTCGCCGAAAAGAGCGGCAGCGTCATCGCGGTCACGGCCGATGTGGCTGAAGGCGTAAAAGATGCCGATATCCTGTATACCGATGTGTGGGTATCGATGGGGGAAGAGGATAAATTCGCCGAACGGATCGAGCAGTTGCTCCCTTACCAAATCAACATGGAAATGATCAAAAAGACGGGCAATGAGGATGTCATTTTGTTGCATTGTCTGCCGGCTTTCCACGATACCGAAACGCAAACCGGGAAAGAAATCGCCGAAACTTTCGGGTTATCCGAAATGGAAGTGACGGATGGTGCTTTCCGCAGCAAGCATGGCCGTCAGTTCGAGCAGGCCGAAAATCGCATGCATTCCATCAAGGCAATCATGGCCGCAACGTTGGGAAATTTATTTATTCCAAAAGTATGATTGACAAAATGAAAAGCAGATGATAAATTTAATGGGAATATTATGCCTAAAATAAATATGTAAAGACTTTGATAAGAAGAGTAGTCTATTTGTATAGTAAAGCGAGCCTTGGGCGGTGGAAGCAAGGTCGAATGCAGTGGATGAAAAGGAACTTTGAGTTGATAAGCTGAATGATACACATAAAGTTTAGTCCGGTTGCCCCGTTACAGCAAAAGTAGCAATACTTGAGTCCGGTATGTCCGCATACCGGAAAATAAGGGTGGCACCGCGAGCTTTCGTCCCTGTATCAAATCTTTGATTTGGTATGGGAACGAAGGCTCTTTTTTTATACACAGAAAAGGGGGATGGAAATGATGATTCATGTCAGTATCATTGGAGCAACAGGTTACACGGGGGTGGAATTAGTCCGATTATTGGGATTGCGTAAGGATGTGGTCTTGGATCATCTGACGTCCCGGACCTATGCCGGTCAAAAAATACAAGAGGTGTTTCCGCATCTGTACGGATCCATCGATCATACATGTGAGGAAATGGATTTGGAGCAAGTGACAGCGGACAGTGACGTGATTTTTGTGGCCTTGCCGCACGGGCACGCCTTGCCGATTGCGAAAAAAGCGAAAGAAAAAGGCAAGAAGGTCATCGATCTGGGGGCGGATTTCCGTTTGAAGGACACAGCCGTCTATGAAGAATGGTACAAGGTCGCGCATACGGAACCGGGACTGCTCGAGGAAGCTGTTTACGGGTTGCCGGAATGGAACCGCGAGGCGATCAAGGATGCGGACATCATCGCAAACCCGGGTTGTTTTGTGACCAGCATCCTGTTGGGGCTGATGCCGTTGATGAAAAAGGGTCTGGTGGTTCCGGGTTCCGTTATCTGCGATTCCAAGTCGGGGACATCCGGAGCCGGCCGCAGCGAAAAAGTGGACAATCTCTTCACGGAAGTGGAGAGCAGCTTCAAGGCTTACGGAGTTGCGCACCACCGCCACACTCCCGAAATCGAACAGCTTTTGACGGAGATGTCGGGGACGGAAACGCTGATCCAATTCACACCGCATTTGGTGCCGATGAGCCGCGGTATTCTGAGCACGATTTACGCGGACGTAACCGGTGGCCACTCCGCCGAAGCCATCCATGCCATCTTTGAAGAGGCTTATGCCGCTGAAACCTTTGTGCAGGTTCTTCCTGCTGGCATGTGGCCGATGACGAAATCGGTAAGGGGCACGAACGTTTGCCAAATCGGCGTGACCGTTGACCCGCGCACCGGCAAAGTGATCATCGTATCCGTCATCGATAACTTGATGAAGGGCGCTGCCGGCCAAGCGGTACAAAATATGAATCTCCTGTTCGGTCTGGATGAGACAACAGGATTGAACACCATTGGGCTTTTCCCGTAACATCAGACGAACCGAGGAGGAAATGATTAAAATGACGAAAAAATTACACAAAAGCGGAGTGACAGCTGCAGCAGGCGTACAGGCAGCAGGGATTCACGCCGGTTTCAAAAAACATAAGAAAGATTTGGCTCTGTTGGTTTTTCCTGAGGGGGCAACCGTTGCCGGTGTGTTCACAAAAAACAAGGTGAAGGCTGCGCCGGTTCAATATGACCAACAATTATTGCAGCAACAGGAGCAGTTCAAAGCGATACTGATCAACAGCGGAAACGCGAATGCCTGCACCGGAAAACAGGGGAAGGCGGATGTTGCTGAGACGGTTCAGTTATTGGCGGAAGCCTTGAAAGTCCAGCCGGAAGAAATACTGGTATCTTCGACAGGGGTCATCGGCGTCTTCATGAACATGGATACCATGAGGAAGGGGATTGAAGCAATCGTCCCTGAAATTTCTGAGAATGGCGGTGCCGCCGCCAGCAAAGCGATCATGACAACCGATACGGTCGCAAAAGAAGTCAGCTTCACTTTCGACGTTGCCGGAAAAACCGCGACAATCGGCGGGATGATCAAAGGCTCCGGGATGATCCACCCTAACTTGGGCACGATGTTGGGCTATATCACGACCGATGTGGCGATCAGCCAAGCGGCTTTGCATGACATGCTGTTGAAGGCTGCCGAAAACACCTTCAACCATTCGACGGTGGATGGCGACACAAGCACGAACGATACCGTCTTCGTTGCGGCAACCGGGAAATTGGGCAACGAGCTGATTGCCGGACCTGCCGATGCAGGTTATGCGGAAGTGGAAGCGGCGATCCTTTCGATTTGCGCGAAACTGGCCAAGCTGATTGTTCAGGACGGCGAAGGGGCGACCAAATTTGTGGAGGTCATCGTCACAGGTGCCAAGACCAAAGCCGATGCCGTTTCCATCGGCAAGAGCATCGCGACTTCCAGCTTAGTGAAAACGGCGATGTTCGGGGAAGATGCAAACTGGGGGCGTGTCATCACTGCGGCAGGTTATGCGGAATCGGAATATTTCGATGCGGATGTAGTGGATATCACTTTCTCCAGCGAAAACGGGAAAATCCAAGTCTGCCAGGATGGCATGGGCATGGTATTTGATGAAGGCCTTGCGAAAAAGATACTGAAAGCGACGGAAATCGAGATTCTTGTCGATCTGCATCTCGGTGCGGAGACCGTCAGCACTTGGACCTGTGATTTTTCATACGACTATGTAAAAATAAATGCGGATTATAGGAGCTAAGCCCAATGACAATGAAGAAGAGCAATAGCGAAAAAGCACAATTGTTGGTGGAAGCACTGCCCTATGTCAATCGCTTTCGGGACAAAATCATCGTCATCAAATACGGCGGCAATGCCATGATCAATGAAGAGCTCAAAGAGGCTGTGATGCAGGATATCTTGATGATGAAATCAGTGGGGATGCATCCGATATTGGTCCATGGCGGCGGTCCTGCCATCAATGACATGTTGAAAAAGCTGAACGTGAAGAGCCACTTTGAACAGGGGTTGCGGGTGACGGATCTGGAAACCATGGAAATCGTAGAGATGGTGTTGGCAGGGAAAGTGAACAAGGACATCGTCGGAACGCTGAATCAACTCGGCGGCAAGGGCATCGGTCTGTCAGGAAAAGACGGGAATTTGATCCGAGCACGCAAAAAATATTTGGAAAAAGACGGCGAAATAATCGATATCGGGTATGTCGGAGAAGTCGAGAGCGTGAATAAGGAAATGCTGGATTCGCTTATCTACGGCGGCTATATTCCAGTCATCTCCTCCATCGGTATGGGAGCGGACGGCATGAGCTACAACATCAATGCCGACTACGTAGCGGGTGCTATCGCCAAAGCGATGCATGCGGACAAATTCATGTTGTTGACCGACGTGGAAGGCATTTTCCGCGATTACCACGACAAGGATTCCCTGATATCGCGCATGACGTTGACGGAAGCCGAAGAATTGAAGGCCGCCGGCATCATCTCCGGCGGTATGGTCCCGAAAGTGGATTGTTGCCTGGATGCTTTAAAGGGCGGCGTAGCCAATGCGCACATCATTGATGGGCGGTTGAAACATTCAATTTTATTGGAAGTTTTTTTCGATGAAGGAATCGGCACGATGATCGAGCAGGGGAATAAGGAGGAATAGATAATGACGAATCAAACGATAAAAGAAAAAGGGCAAGCCTACTTGATGAACACCTTTAACCGCGGATCCATCTGCATGACGGAGGGGAACGGCAGCTATTTGACCGATGCGGACGGCAAAAAATATCTGGACTTTTTGGCGGGTATTGCGGTAAACGCGTTGGGACACAATCATCCGAAAGTAACGGCGGCGATAGCGGAGCAGGCAGCAAAATTGGTCCACTGTTCGAACATGTATTGGATCGAACCGCAAGTGCAATTGGCGGAACTGCTCGTCACGCGCTCGGCTTTGGACAAAGTCTTTTTCGGCAACAGCGGAGCGGAAGCAAACGAAGGGGCCATCAAGTTAGCGCGCAAATACGGCCGTGAAGTGCATGGGGAAGGCTGCTATGAAATCATCACCGCAACCAATTCGTTCCATGGGCGGACGGTGGCAACCTTGACCGCAACCGGCCAAAAACAGTTCCACAAGCATTTCGATCCATTCCTGAAAGGCTTCCACTATGTCCCTTTCAATGATTTCCAGGCGTTGGTTGAACAGGTTTCAGAGAAGACCTGCGCCATTTTGCTGGAGCCGATCCAAGGGGAAGGCGGCGTTTATCCAGGCGATGCCGCTTATCTGCAACAGGTGCGTGCGCTATGCGACGAGAAGGATATCCTGCTGATGTTTGATGAAGTTCAGACAGGGATGGGTCGCACCGGTACGCTCTTCGCCTATGAAGCATACGGCGTAGAACCGGATGTCATGACGTTGGCGAAAGCTTTGGGAAATGGCGTACCGATTGGAGCTTTGATGGCAAAAGATTTTGTCGCTTCCCATTTCAACCCGGGCGACCACGGTTCCACTTTTGGCGGAAATCCATTGGTCTGTGCCGCGGCTGTGGCTACCATCCAAGCCATCGAAGAGGAAAACATCCTCGCAAACGTCAATGAAATGAGCGCCTATTTCCAAGGCAAGCTATTGGCGATGCAAGAGAAATATTCGTTTATCACGGAAGTACGCGGAAAAGGCTTGTTGCTTGGGATGGAGTTGACCATGAAGGGCAGCGATATCGTTGCGAAATGCATGGAAAAAGGGGTCATCATCAATTGCACACATGACACCGTTCTTCGTTTCTTGCCTCCGTTGAATGTAACCACTGCAGAAATAGACCAAGCCGTTGCGGTTTTGGATGAAGTATTAGGGACGCTTTAAAATAATAAGGGGAGGTAAATCATGCCGAAACGTACAGACATTCATACAATTTTAGTGATAGGCTCCGGGCCCATCATCATCGGGCAAGCCGCAGAATTCGACTATGCGGGTACGCAAGCATGCCTAGCCTTGAGAGAAGAAGGCTACAGGGTCATTTTGGTCAATTCCAATCCGGCCACAATCATGACGGATACGGAAATTGCGGATAGTGTATACATGGAACCCCTCACAGTGGAGTTCATAACCAATATCATCCGCAAAGAACGTCCGGATGCCCTGTTGCCGACATTGGGCGGCCAGACGGGGCTGAACATGGCGGTCGAATTGGACGAGGCTGGTGTTCTGGAAGAATACAACGTCGAATTGCTGGGCACGAAACTGACATCCATCCAACAAGCGGAAGACCGGGATCTGTTCAGACAATTGATGGCTGAACTGAACCAACCGGTTCCGGAAAGCGACATCATCCACACTGTTGCAGAAGCACTGAAATTCGCAAAAGAAATCGGCTACCCGCTGATCGTTCGTCCGGCGTTTACGATGGGCGGCACCGGCGGCGGCATCTGCCACGATGAAGAAGAGTTGCGTGAAACTGTCGCGAACGGCTTGCGTTACTCGCCTGTAACCCAATGTCTGCTGGAAAAATCGATTGCCGGCTTCAAGGAAATCGAATACGAAGTGATGCGCGACAGTAACGACAATGCCATCGTGGTCTGTAACATGGAAAACATCGACCCGGTCGGCGTGCATACCGGCGACTCCGTCGTGGTGGCGCCTTCCCAGACCTTGTCCGACAAAGAATACCAGCTGTTGCGTGATGTATCCCTGCAGATCATCCGCGCCTTGAAAATCGAAGGCGGCTGTAATGTGCAGCTGGCGCTGGATCCGTATTCCTTCGACTACTACATCATCGAGGTCAACCCGCGCGTCAGCCGTTCCTCGGCTTTGGCAAGTAAAGCGACCGGGTACCCGATCGCGAAAATGGCGGCAAAAATCGCTGTCGGCTTGACGCTGGACGAAATGAAGAACCCGGTTACCGGCACTTCCTATGCGGCCTTCGAGCCCGCCTTGGACTACATCGTGACGAAAATTCCGCGTTTCCCGTTCGATAAATTCGAAAAAGGCGACCGCAGCCTAGGAACACAGATGAAAGCAACCGGCGAAGTGATGGCAATCGGCCGGACCTTCGAAGAATCCATGTTGAAAGCGATCCGTTCTTTGGAATACGGCGTGAACCATCTGGCTTTGCCGAAAGAAAGAAGCAAAACGGTGACGCTGGAGGAAATCGAACAGAACATCCGCGTTGCCTGCGATGAACGCCTCTTCTATCTTGGCGAAGCGCTGCGTCAGGGCGTGACCCCGGAAACGATCCACGAGTGGAGCGAAATCGACTATTTCTTCCTATATAAATTTAAACATATTCTGGAATTGGAGCAGCTTTTGAAAGCAAACGCCCAAAACCTGGAAGTATTGCGCGAGGCCAAGAAATATGGATTCAGCGACGAAGTCATCGCCGAGTATTGGGGCGTGGCTTCAGAAGAGATCTACGCTTTGCGGAAAGCGAACGGCATCGTGCCGGTCTACAAAATGGTGGACACGTGTGCGGGCGAATTCGAATCTTCGACGCCGTACTTCTACAGCACCTACGAAATGGAACAGGAATCCTTCGCAAGCGACCGCGAAAAAGTGATCGTTCTGGGTTCCGGTCCGATCCGTATCGGACAAGGGGTGGAGTTCGACTATGCGACTGTCCATGCCGTGTGGGCGATCCAGGAAGCCGGCTACGAAGCCATCATCATCAATAACAACCCGGAAACCGTTTCGACCGACTTCTCCATTTCCGATAAACTGTACTTTGAGCCATTGACCGAAGAGGATGTCATGGCCATCATCGACTTGGAACAGCCGCTGGGTGTCGTCGTGCAATTCGGCGGACAGACCGCCATCAACCTGGCCGATAAATTGGTGAAGTACGGCGTGAAAATCCTGGGTACCAGCCTGGAAGATCTGGACCGCGCGGAAGACCGGAAATTGTTCGAACAATTGTTGCGCGACTTGGGCATTCCGCAGGCGCCCGGCAAAACAGCCGTAAACGTGGAAGAAGCCGTGGCGAACGCCAATGAAATCGGCTATCCGGTCTTGGTCCGTCCTTCCTATGTGTTGGGCGGCCGGGCGATGCAGATCGTCTACAACCAAGCAGACCTTGAAAAATATATGCGCGAAGCAGTAGTGGCAAGCCCGGAACGTCCCGTCCTGGTCGACCATTATCTGATCGGGGAAGAGCTGGAAGTGGATGCCATCTGTGACGGCGAAACGGTCCTGATCCCCGGCATCATGGAACACATCGAACGGGCGGGCGTCCATTCCGGCGACTCCATCGCCGTCTATCCGCCGCAAAACCTGTCGCCGGAATTGATCAAAACGATCGAGGATTACACCATCCGGGTGGCCAAAGGGCTCAACACCATCGGTTTGGTGAACATCCAATTCGTCATCAGTGAAGGCGTAGTGTACATCATCGAGGTGAACCCGCGCGCCAGCCGGACGATTCCGTTCCTGAGCAAAGTGACCGGCATCCCGATGGCAAACTTGGCGATGCAAGGCATCCTGGGCATCAAATTGAAGGATTCAGGCTACAAAACGGGCTTGGTAGCACCGAAAGATGGCGTCTACGTGAAGATGCCGGTCTTCAGCTTCAATAAGCTGAAGGACGTGGACACTGTGTTGGGACCTGAAATGAAATCGACCGGTGAAATCATCGGGAAGGATGTCAGCCTGCCGAAGGCTCTTTACAAAGCGTTCCGTGCGACCAATATGCGCATCCCGGAATATGGGACGGTTTTATTGACGATCGCGGATAAGGACAAGCAGGAAGTCCTTCCTTTAGCGAAACGTCTGATCGCTGTCGGCTATCATCTGGTTGCGACCAAAGGGACCGGGGAATACCTGCAGGATAGAGGTTTGCCTGTAACGATCCTTCAAAACGGAGTTGCGGAACGGAAAAACACCCTGGAATCCATCCGTGACGGGAAAATCGATTTGGTCATCAACATGATGACGGCAGGCAAGACGAATGAGACAGAGGGGTATTTGATCCGACGGGAAGCGGCGGACAATAACATTCCTTGCTTGACTTCCCTCGATACGGCGGAGGCTTTGTTGCAGGCGATGGAGATGATGCATTTCCAATTGCTTGCGGTCGGATACGAGTAGTGAAAGCAAAGGATTGATTTTAGGAATAAAAAAGAGAGCGTGACAGAAAGCGTTTAGACCCGAATCACTGGAGCGAATAAGCGGAGGATGGTCGCGGACCAATTGAGCATTATTCGTGAAGTGACGTCGGGTCTACTTTTTGGAACACGTTTACGATTAATTGTTAGGAAATGATGAAGGGGGTCGGATTTTTGTCCGAACCCCTTTATTTGCTATTATTTGAATGTGTTGATCAATGTACCCAAGCC
Source organism: Trichococcus palustris (assembly GCF_900114465.1). Lineage (GTDB taxonomy): Bacteria > Bacillota > Bacilli > Lactobacillales > Aerococcaceae > Trichococcus > Trichococcus palustris. Next base: position 46,340 of record NZ_FOTD01000008.1, read on the forward strand.
TTCGATCGTTATTTCCGTCGTATCGCCGGCCTTCAACCAAACCTGATCTTCTTTTGGGTGGCCCAGGATGACGCCATCCGGTGTGCCAGTGAAGATGATATCGCCGGCCTCCAGGGTGAAGTGCTTGGAGACATAGGAAATGATGGTGGGGATATCAAAGATAAAATGTTTGGTGTTGCTGTTTTGACGCACTTCACCGTTCAACTTCAAGGAGATGTCCAGATTACTTGGATCCACTTCATCGGCAGTTGTGAAGATGGGACCGATCGGCGCAAATTTGTCCGCGGTTTTCCCCAGTAGCCATTGGCTGGAAAGGTGTTGCCAATCGCGGGCGGAGACATCATTTCCGACCGTATAGCCTGCTACATACTTTAGAGCGTCTGCGGGTTCCGCTTGGGAAACGGTGGCGCCGATGACGACAACAAGCTCCGCTTCGTAATCCACCTTGGATGCGTTGGGCGGAATAGGGATCGGTTCCTTATGCGCAGCCAATGCATTCTTGAATTTACTGAAAATAACCGGTTCTTTGGGGATTTCCGATTTTGTTTCGGCTACATGGGCTTTGTAGTTCTTGCCGACACAAATAATTTTTCCGGGATGGGATAGGACAGGCAGGAAAGTAATATCTTCCGGCGAAACGTAGAAGGATGCATCCGTCCGTTCATCGGCTTGTTCCAAGATGGCCGACACTTGTGCCAGCTTCTCTTTGTCCTTCACCAGTTCGTCTATATAGGCAGGGCAAGGCAGTGATAAAGCTTTTGCGGTCTTTGCCAAGTCCAGGATACCACGATCTGTTTTAACGCCGATACGGCTATTTCCGTCTTCTGAAAAGTGAATCAATTGCATGAGAAAACCCCCTTGTTTTTTATGAATGTCTTATGTCCAGTGTAACAATTATTCAAAAAAAACGATAGATTAAATGCTTCACATGCAGAATTTTCGGTTCTACGGAAATTCAGACCGCATTTTTTTAAAGTCAGCGTTTGCATTTTATAAATTTCACAAAAAGTAGTAGTCATTCTTTTTTTATATGATAGAATAGGAAACATAAATTTCTAATATGATTTTCATACTTAAAAAAGATGGTATAATTGACACGATAAAAATACTAGAGAAGCAGGGGCGAAAAAGATGAGAGCAATCATGACCGTAACAGGTAAAGACCACACTGGAATTGTAGCGAGTGTATCCGCAGAACTGGCTCGTTTAGGAGTAAATATTTTGGACATCTCCCAAACAATCATGGATGAATATTTCACCATGATCCTGATGGTTGAGTTAAATGAAGAAAAAAACTCTGTCAAAGAAGTAAAAACGGCAATGAAGAAAGTGGAAGAAGAACAAGGATTAGTGATTCGTCTGCAAGCGGAAGATACTTTCCATGCAATGCATCGCATCTAGGAGGGGGCATTTGAATGTTAAGAACAGATAATATTTTAGATACCATTCGAATGTTCGAAGAGGACAATTTGGATATCCGTACCATCACAATGGGTATTTCTTTGTTGGACTGCATCGATAGCGATGGTGCGAAGGCGCGTGAACGAATCTACAACAAAATCACGACCAAAGCGAAAAATTTGGTGAAAGTTGCGCAGGAAATCGAAGACACTTACGGTGTTCCGATTACCAACAAACGTATTTCCGTGACGCCGATTGCATTGATTGCAGGCGCAAGCGATGATACAGACTACGTGGAATATGCCAAGACATTGGATGCAGCCGCAAAAGAAGTCGGCGTCGACTTCATCGGCGGATTCTCTGCATTGGTCGAAAAGGGCTACAACAAGGGCGATAAAATCCTGATCGAATCCATTCCGGAAGCTTTGGCAGTGACGGAAAAAGTCTGCAGTTCCGTCAATATCGGCTCCACAAAAGCCGGCATCAATATGGACGCTGTGAAATTGATGGGTGAAATCGTGCTTGCAACGGCTGAAAAAACAGCTGAACAACATGGATTCGGTTGTGCGAAATTAGTAGTATTCGCAAACTCAGTAGGCGATAATCCATTTATGGCAGGCGCTTATCATGGGGTGGAAGAAGCTGATTGTGAAATCCACGTCGGTATTTCAGGCCCTGGTGTCGTCAAACGTGCTTTGGAAAAAGTGAAAGGCGAACCGATGGATATCGTTGCCGATACAATCAAGAAAGCCGCCTTCCAGATTACCCGCATGGGTCAATTGGTCGGGAACATCGCTTCCCAAAAATTGGGCGTGCCATTCGGCATCGTCGACTTGGCTTTGGCTCCGACACCTGCAATCGGTGACTCGGTAGGTGAAATCCTTGAAGAATTCGGTTTGGGTGTGGTCGGTACGCACGGAACAGTCGCTGCTTTGGCCGTTTTGAATGATGCAGTCAAAAAAGGTGGCGTAATGGCATGTAGCCATGTCGGCGGACTTTCGGGTTCGTTCATTCCTGTATCGGAAGACCACCGTATGATTGATGCTGCGGCAGCAAACCAAATCAGTCTGGACATGTTATTGGCGATGACTGCCATCTGTTCTGTAGGGTTGGACATGATCGCCATCCCTGGTGATACTCCTGCAACGACAATCGCTGCCATGATCGCTGACGAAGCTGCAATCGGGGTTCAAAACCACAAAACAACTGCGGTGCGCGTGATTCCAGCAATCGGCTGTGAAGTAGGCGACTTCGTTGAATTTGGTGGATTACTGGGACGCGCTCCTGTAATGCCGGTCCACAAGGAAAGCTCTGCTGACTTCATCAATCGTGGCGGACGCAGTCCGGCACCGATCCATTCATTCAAAAACTAATCATAATAAAAGAGAGGCTGGGACAATAATGTCCTAGCCTCTCTTTTATTGCCTGACAATTAATCGTAACCGTATTCCAAAAACAGACGCTCGAGTGATTCGGTTCTGAACGCTTTTTGTCTCACTCTCTTTGTTTCTCGAAATGATTACTACGAGAATCTTTAGTCGGTCAATAAAACTCCTTGGACCAATCCTGTCATTGCCAGTCGGAACGCTTTTTTGTAGTTTTTTCGTTCTTCAAGAACTTGAAGGAGCGGTAAATAGGTTAGGTAGATGCAATTTGCCACTTGTGTGAGTTCCTCATCTGACCGGCTGCTGCATTCCGGAATGCGTTCCATCAATTTTTTGAACATAAAAATGAAGCTATCCTTGATTACGGAGAGATTTGGGTAGTCTTCTGGACTTACTTGATAGAGTATCATGGCGTGATAATCCTCTTGTTCCCACAGTTCCAGGCAATAGTCCCATATGTGATCGAGAGTGAGTGCTTGTTCCTGATCAAAGCGGTTAAGGTAGGCTCTTGCATGATTACAGAGGGGTGTGAACAATTCATTGATGAGCGCTTCTTTATTCTCAAAATGATTGTATACCGTTTTTCGTGCAACATCCGCCTGCGATGAGATTTCCTCCAGACTGACACTAAGCGATCCTTTTGCACAGATGAGTTCAGCCGCAACGGCGAGGATATCATGGTGGGTCTTATCGCGTCTTTTCATTGTCCGTGATTTTGCAGGATTTTCCATCACAATCACCTTTCGTTATACTTGATTTTATTTCTTTATTAGTTTACAATAAAAAATAACAAAAAGAAAGTACACATAACTGTGTAATGTTACACGAATTCGTGTTAGGAGCTGTTTTTATGAAAAATGATAAAGTGAAGCCCATACTGCCCATATTTTTTACTGTTTTTATTGATCTTTTAGGTCTGGGCATCATCATCCCGATTTTACCGGCGGTCATTCTCAACCCTATGGCGGGCTTACTGCCGATAGACTACGACTTTTCGCTGCGAACCATCATCTACGGCTTTTTGATTGCTTCTTATCCGCTCATGCAGTTTTTTGGCGCGCCGATGCTGGGTGCTTTCGCTGACCGTATGGGGCGCAGAAAAATTCTCCTCGCTTCCTTGTTAGGGACGTTAGGGGGTTATCTGTTGATTGCAATCGGGATTCTGACGCAAAACATCTGGCTATTGTTCATCGGCCGTGCAATCGATGGCTTCACGGGCGGAAATATTTCGATTGCTCAGTCTGCCATTGCCGATATCAGCGATGACTCCAACAGAGCCAAAAACTTTGGCTTGATCGGTATGGCTTTTGGCTTGGGCTTTGTCATCGGACCCTACCTAGGCGGGAAATTATCTGACCCATCCATTTTGAGTTGGTTCGATTTTGCAACACCCTTTTGGTTTGCCGCAGTGTTGACCGCAATCAATATCCTGATGGTCCTTAAACGGTTCCCTGAGACATTGAAAAATAAAAAAACCGGACGCATTGATCCGCTGGCAGGAATCAAGAACATCCGCAAAGCTTTTGAAATCAAAAAAATGCGAACCATATTCGCAGTCATCTTTTTGCTGACTGTTGGCTTCAATTTTTTCACGCAGTTTTTCCAAGTCTTTCTGGTAGGGAAATTCCAGTTCAATCAATCTCAAATCGGCGATTTATTCGCCTACATGGGTATTTGGATTGCAGTGGCACAGGGCGCCTTTTTACGGCCGCTGTCAAAAAGATTTTCACCGATGAAAATCCTGTCGGTTTCAAGTATCCTGTTGGCGGCTACCTTTCCCTTCCTGCTGCTTCCTGATCAAGCCGGCTGGATTTACGTAATCATCCCCTTCATTGCGATTTTCCAGGGATTGACGCAACCGAACAGCACGGCGATTGTATCCAGTATGTCCGACCGTTCCTCGCAAGGCGAAATTCTCGGCATCAATCAGTCCATCGTCAGTCTGGCGCAGGCGCTTCCTCCCATTTTGGCGGCCTTTTTAACCACCATCAACATGAATCTTCCGACCTTGTTTGCAGCCGGTTCGACGTTGGCTGCATGGCTCGTTTTTGTTTTCGTATTTAAGGGTCCAAATGTTGTTTCGGAGACGGCACAGCAGGGCGAATAGAGACTTGCATAGATAGGAAAAATACCCCGGTTTACCAGAAGGAAATTCTGATAAACCGGGGTATTTTCATTAAGCTGCTATTTTTTTCTCGTAGTATTTGTAGCCGATTAAGCAAACCAACAGACAAATCACGATGAAAATCGGAACATAAGTCGGGTTGGATATAATCCCGCCGACCAAAATGATTGCCGATCCCATGATTCCGAAGACCGGAGCGATCCATCCAAGGAAGGGATTGGTGATCGTTCCTTCGTTTTTCATACGGATGACTTTCAGGTAAAGCACGACATAGCACAAATAACTGAATACAATCGCAATCTCGCTGATGTCGCCACCGGCAAGGATGCCCGACTTCTGTGTGAAGTAATGGGCTGCCATCCAAAAAATGGACACGGCAAAGGCAAATTTAGCAGAGGCAGGCGATAGTTGGCTCTTAGCATCGATTTTTTTGATTGCATCGCTATTCGGCAACATGTTCTTCTCAGCCAATGCTTGCGGCAAACGCAGGATTCCTAAGGTAACCCCGTTGACCACGCCTAAAATGGCGACCAAGACGAAGGACAGGATAATGCTGCCGCCACGTGGCCCCAGCAAAGCGGTACCCACTGTTGTAGTCGTCGCATCGCCCATAGCGAGGATATACTCGGGACCGACGATGGAAACGAGACCGGTAAAGTAGGCCAAGTAAATAGCTAAAACCAATAACGGCCCAATGGTCAAAGCCAGCGGCATCGTCCGTTTCGGGTTTTTCACCTCATGCGTAATGCTCGTCGCGATGATCCAACCGTCATAGGAGAAGGCCATCGGAGCCAAGGCAGCCAACCAACCCCAACCGACATTCGTTATGGGTACGGCCAATTCTGCCGGTACAACCGGAGCGGGCTCTCTCCAAAAAATGCCGACGATGGCAATCCCGATCAAAGGGATCAGCTTCATGATGGTGGCGATATTTTGGAAATAGCCGCCCGACTTCAATGAAAAGTAATTCAGCAAAAAGAAAAAGCAGAGATAGAGCGTTCCGATGAGCACTTGCGTTTCCAGGGTGTTTGGAATCCCAAAAAGCATGCAAGTATAAATACCGGAAACCCAACTGACGATAGCTACAATCGTCGGGAAGTAAATAAACAGTTGGAACCAACCAAAAGCACTCGCGGCTTTTGGTGAAATGAATTCCTCGTAGTAGGCGACAACCCCGCCGGTCTTTTCCGTTCGGCTGGCTAACTCAGTCAGGGTGATGCTTCCGAAGATGATGCTGAAAGCTCCGATACAAAAGACCAGGATACCCAAAACAACATTCCCGCCGGTTGCCCCCAAAATATCATCCGCTTTAAAGAATATACCCGATCCGATGCAGATTCCGACAATCATGGATACTGCGGTAAATAGGCCGTAATGTTTTTCTTTTTCCATAGTAAGTGCTCCTAATAAAAAAATTTTTCAAAAAAATATAACAGACAGAAAGAGAACGTTTTGATGAGCTATACGTTCCCATCAAAAATGATCCTTGCAATTCCGTCTGCTATTATAACATCTAATTTCCTTTAATCCTATGAATATCAGTGGTCCAAAGGTTCCACATGGACATCCGTTTCAAAAATATTGAAATCAGCCCGCAGTTTCTCTTCGACTGCTTCCGTAATTTCATGGCTGCGCAAAACCGTCAAGGAAGCATCCAATAAGATAGTGACATCCACATAAACGTTCGCACCGTAGCTGCGCGCCATGATTGTCGCAACTTGTTCCACATCCGGAATGGATAAAATGGCCTCGCGATATTCCGCCAGGTTGTGCGTTTCAAAACCATCGGATAGCGAAAAGGCGCTTTCGCGGAAAATGTCGATTGCTGTTTTGATGATGATGATCCCCACGATGACAGCCATGACGCCATCCAGCCAATAGACTCCGATGATGGAACCGAAAATGGCGATGGCTGCGGCAAAACTGGTCAAAGCATCGCTCAGATTATCTTTTGCCCCAGCAGATAGGCCGCTGCTGTTGATGCGGTTCGCAAGCCGATTATTATAGACGTAAACAGCCATCATGATGATGCCCGCAAAGAAGGCGGTCACCCCGGTCACCACATCCGGAGCAGCCGTTTCGCCGGCCGTCAATTTGGAAGCGCTGGAAAACAGGACTTGCAAGCCGACAACCAACATGATGAAAGATGTCGAGAGACTGGCGATCGTTTCCGCTTTCCAGTGTCCATAAGGGTGATCTTCGTCGGCCGGACGGCGGGCTATGCGCAGGCCGATCAATATGGCGACGGAAGAGATCACATCCGTGAAGTTATTCAATCCATCTGCGCTAAGGGAGGCAGAGCCGAAGGTGTTACCGATAAACAGCTTTGCAAACGAGAGGATGATGTACACCACCATGCTGAGACGCGCACCTTGTTCCGCCATTAGTAAATCTTTATATCGTTCGTTCATGATTGCATCTTCCCATCTTGTTATGAAATAGTCAGCCTTATTCCAATGGCAATCCCATCCGCGCAAGCTATGATGAGCAGCACTTTCCATCATTATAGCACTCATCTTGCAAGGACCGCTAAAAAAGGCAATAGAAGGATTTTACTACATTCCTTTCAGGCTGTCATCAAAAAAATAAATTTTAAGCGGGTTGTTTACTTATTAAAAATAAGCTGATATAATGACTTTATTTCGAATTAAGAATATGTCAATCGGAGGGATTTGTCGGCGAAGGGATTCTAGGCGTGGATTTGGGCATCCTTTGCCCGGCTGTCGGCGTAGTCGCCTCCAGCGGGAAGACCCAATTCTTTGGCAACGGCCGACAAAACAAATGCCTGCGGAGGAAATATAAACAACTTCGTCGCGACTTGGGTAAAAAGAAAAAGCTCACCGCAATCAGGAATATCAATGACAAGGAATCCAGAATCATGCGGGACATCAATCACAAGCTTTCCAGACAGATCATCACGTTCGCGGCTGAAAACGGCTGCGGTACCATCCATCTGGAAAAGCTTTCCGGCATCCGTCGGACCTCAAGGCTAAGAGGAAAAAACAAAGCGAACCTGCATAGCTGGACCTTCCACGAACTGTCTTCCTTCATCGAATACAAGGCACGCGAACTCGGGATAAAGGTAGTCTACATCAATCCCGAATACACGTCCCAAACCTGCCCAACGTGCGGGGAGCGCAACAAAGTGAAAGACCGGAACTATAACTGCGGCTGCGGGTATCATTCCCACCGCGACAGGGTCGGCGCCCTGAACATCGCCAGAACAATCTAACCCAGATGATAACAGTTTGGGTGCCCAAGGGTCTAAGAGACCTGCCTTGGGAGGGGTGATGGCACACCCTAAACTTGAAGCTTGAACAAAACAGAAATGGCCTGCGTTCGCTAAGGTATTCAAGAATCCCATCCTGACACCGTAAGGTGTGGGACTTGCGGCTTTAGCCGTGGGAGTGTCAAAATCCATTGATCGATGCAGCTGTAGCAGCGGAATGGCATTTGCCTGAAAGCTGGAAATTGCGCGGTCAAATGCCATTCGGTTCTATCGAAGGAGCCGCAGGGGAAAAAGGATACATGGATGACGAAGCCCGTTTCCGCGTATTTAACTAATCATAAGCAATAAAAAAATTCAAAAGGGGACGAACAGATAGCTGTTCGTTGCCTTTTTTTGTTGTCGAATCTACAATAGAAGTAACAAACAAGAAGAGGAGGATTTTTATGGATCGCCAAAAGGATGCGCTTTACTATGCAGGGCTGTTGAAAGAAAAAAAGGCATCCTCAGAGGAATTGATTGTTGATGCTTTCCGAAAAATAGAAAAAGTAAATCCCCTGTACAATGCCGTCGTGCACACACGCAGAGAAAAAGCGTTGGCGGAAGCCAAAACGAGAGACTATCGGGACACTTTATTCGGAGGGGTGCCGATCCTGATAAAGGATCTGGGGCAAGATTTAGCGGGAGAACCGGCTACTTCGGGCTCGCGGCTGCTGAAGAATCATATCGCCCCCCGCACCAGCCACTTCATCGAGGCCGTCGAAAGAGCCGGATTCATCGTCATCGGCCAGACCAATACGCCCGAATTCGGATTCAAGAACATTACGGATGCCGCAATCCATGGCCCGGCCAGAAATCCGTTCGACAAAGACCATTCGCCGGGCGGATCCAGTGGCGGAGCGGCGGCTGCCGTCGCTTCCGATATGGTAGCCATTGCGACAGCGAGTGACGGCGGCGGTTCGATCCGGATTCCGGCGTCATTCACCGGATTGGTGGGATTGAAGCCGACACGCGGGAGGACACCGGTGGGGCCGGGTTCTTACCGCGGTTGGCAAGGAGCATCCATCAGTTTCGCCCTGACGAAGACGGTCCGGGATACCGCACTGATGCTGGATGCCTTGCAGACAGTCCAAGCAGCAGCGCCTTTTCAGACGCCATTGTTTTCCGGCAGCTATTTCCGGAATCTGAATACCGGCAATCGACGCAAATTCCGGATCGCCTATTCGCTGGAATCACCGGTGAAATCCGTCGTCAGCGAAGACGCGAAGCGGGCCGTGATGCAGACGGTATCCTGCTTGGAATCGCTTGGTTACCAGGTGGAAGAAAAGACACCGGATATTGATGGCATCCACTTGATGGAAGCCTATTATGCGATGAACGGGGCCGAAACGGATGCCATGTTGAGGGGCATGGCCAAAGGCCAGGGGAGGGATTTGACGGTCGACGATATGGAACTGGTATCCTGGGCCATCTACCAATACGGCAAGACGGTTTCCGGCGGAGATTATTCGTTGGCGCTGGGCCTGTGGGACCAGGCGGCAGCTGAAATGGACAGATTCCATGATAGCTATGATCTATTGCTGCAGCCGACCACCGCGGATGCTGCACCTCGGATTAATCATGCATTCCAAAGCGAGGAACTGAGAGAGCGGATGCGCAGATCCGACAGCGCAACTGCTGAGGAAAGGAAAGAAATCGTCTGGAAGATGTTTGAAGAGAGCCTAGGAGTGACCCCCTTTACGCAACAGGCTAACTTGACCGGGCAGCCTGCCATCAGCCTGCCGGTGTATCTGACAGCGGCAGGGCTGCCGATCGGCGTGCAATTCACGGCTCCCAAAGGCAAAGAGGATTGGCTGCTGGATATTGCCGCGGTTATGGAAGAAAATGAGCGCTTCCAATGAGAGCCGGCATCCTTTTTGCTGTTTGAAAACTAATCCTGTACAACTTCAGGGCAAATGAACACTTTATGGCAAGTGTGTAAGGAATAAAATCTTGTGCCTATGCAGGCTATTGACTGTTTTGAAAAATGGATTATAATTAGGTGTTTTTACAAATGAAAGAGATAATTCATACCTACATTGGAGGAGAAAAAATTGGAAACGCAAAAGGAAAAACATCCGCAGATTCCTCTGAGCATGGCTGCGATTTTCGTGGCGTTGGGTGTCGTTTACGGGGATATAGGAACATCGCCACTCTACGTCATGAAAGCGATCGTCGCAGGGAACGGCGGACTGGCATCATTGTCGGACTCCTTTATCATCGGAGCGTTGTCATTAGTGATATGGACGGTCACCCTGCTGACCACGATCAAATATGTGATGGTTGCCATGCAGGCCGATAACCATGGCGAGGGCGGGATCTTTTCACTCTATGCTCTTGTCCATAGACGCGCAAAATGGCTGATTATTCCAGCTATGATAGGGGGGGCTGCCTTGTTGGCCGATGGCATCTTAACGCCTGCAGTTACGGTTACGTCGGCTGTCGAAGGGCTGCGGAGCATCCCGGTTTTCGACGGGCTTTTAGGTGAAGGCCAAGGGGCAATATTGGCGATAACGCTGACGATTATTTCAGCCTTGTTCATTATCCAACGTCTCGGAACCAAAGCAATAGGAAAAGCTTTTGGACCCATCATGGCGCTATGGTTTAGTTTTATCGGCTTACTGGGATTGTGGCAAGTGTTCAGTAATCCGATTGTGTTATTGGCATTTAACCCCATGCGGGGCATAAATTTGCTGTTCAGCGAACAGAATAATGCCGGCTTTATGATCTTGGGAAGCGTCTTCCTGGCTACAACAGGGGCAGAAGCATTGTACTCGGACATGGGGCATGTCGGCAGGAAGAACATTTACGGCAGCTGGCCCTTTGTAAAAATAACACTCTTGCTGAACTATTTAGGCCAAGGTGCATGGCTGATGCATGCAAATTCAAATGCCGCACTTCTCCACATAGAGGACTTCAACCCATTTTTTGAAATGATGCCGAGCTGGTTGCGTCTTTTCGCGGTTCTCTTGAGTACGATGGCTGCTATCATCGCTTCGCAAGCGCTCATTACCGGCTCGTATACGCTCGTCTCGGAAGCAATCAGCCTGAATTTGCTGCCGCATTTGAAAATCCAATATCCTTCCCAGACAAAAGGGCAAATGTATATTCCTTTGGTGAATAATATTCTCTGGCTAGCTTGTTTGGGGGTCGTCCTCTATTTCAGAACATCGAGCCGGATGGAAGCAGCCTATGGGTTGGCCATCACGGTCACCATGCTGATGACCACGATTTTGTTGTTTGAGTTTTTACGGATGAAGAACGTTCGTTTCGCCCTTTCGTTGTTCATGTTTGTGTTCTTCGGAACATTGGAAACAACCTTCTTTGTCTCAAGCGCAACGAAATTCTCCCACGGGGGTTATGTCGCCGCGCTGCTGGCCTTCCTTCTTTTCATCGTCATGTTCGTTTGGTATAAAGGGAATAAGATCGAAAATTGGCAGCGGTTCGAATATCCGATGTCGGATTTTATTAACCAATTCAGAAAATTAAAAGAAGATGATTCGCTGCCTGTTTTTGCAAACAATCTGGTCTTCCTGACGAGCAATCAAAATCCCGGTTCTGTTGACCGTGATATTCTCTACTCCATTTTGGATAAACGGCCAAAGAGGGCGGACGTGTATTGGTTCATTAACGTAGCCGTCACGGATCAGCCTTATACGCAGGAATATAAGGTGGTCGATTACGGCACGGATTTCTGCTTTAAGGTTCAACTGCGGTTAGGCTTTAAAATAGAGCAACGCATCAATATCTACTTGCGCCAAATCATTCAAGAAATGATGGAAGAGGGAAGAATCAAACCGCAAAGACAAGCGTATACGATCTATCAAGAAAAAGAGATCGGCGATTTCTGTTTTGTATTGATCCGCAAGGCCATTTCACCAGAGAGCAACCTCACTATCTTTGAGCGCCTCATCATGAGCACAAAATATAATATTAAAACATTGACGGGATCACCGGCTAAATGGTTTGGGCTGGAAAATACAAACTTAATCATTGAACAGGTTCCGTTGTTCCTGAAGGTAAGAAAAGCAAACCATCTTACCAGAGTGGATTAAACAGTTTATCCGAATAAGAGGAGAGTCAGGGCATTTGCCAGGGCTCTCCTTTTTTTGTGCGGCCGGCGAGGGCGTACCGAAGACTCAAAAAAACCAAAAAAAAATAAAATGAAATTAGGCTATTATTTTTGATATGTGAGGAAATCAGGTATCTTAAGGGGAGATAATGTGCCTTGGAAATGTTATTCTCACAAGCTTTTAAAGGGATGTCAGAAAAACTTACATTCGATGTAATTATTGCGTTGACTAAGAGGAAAAAGAGGTTTATTCTTGTTGTATTAAATCAATTAAATACTACTGATTCAACTAATGATTAAGAAGAGATACCCTTTTTTCAAGAGACCCAAATCCTTGGAAATGAAATATACATTTGTATGTTTATCATCTCATAAAATTCGATGGAGGGGTTGGTATGAAAGAAAAGGAATTACGGCGTTCGATGGCGGTTTTTACCATTGGAACAGTCATGCAGTTGACAGATCTGACTGCAAGACAAATTCGGTATTATGAAGAGCAAGAACTCGTCCATCCTAAACGTACAGACACCAATCGCAGAATGTTTTCATTGAATGATGTCGATCGTTTGCTGGAAGTGAAAGATTATCTGGCAGAAGGATTGAATATTACAGCAATCAAACGGATGTACAGCACAGAAAGAAAAGAACAAGAGAAGGCACTCGAAAAAAGTCAGAAAAATCTGACGGACGAAGATGTGCGACGAATCTTGTACAAAGAAATACTGAACGCAAGCGGATTTAACTCTGGGGATTCCAACAAACCTTGGGGAAGAATATAAAAAACAAAAAAATATAAAAACATAGGTTAGAAAGAGGGATTCCATATGGCAAAATTTACTAAAGAAGAAATCATCGCATCAGCAAAACAACAAAATGTTCGTTACTTACGACTAATGTTCACTGATATTTTAGGAACCATCAAAAACGTGGAAGTTCCTATCAGCCAATTAGATAAAGTTTTGGAAAATAAAATGATGTTCGACGGTTCTTCCATCGAAGGATTTGTACGTATTGAAGAAAGCGACATGTATTTATATCCCGATTTTGATACATGGTTAGTTTTCCCTTGGGGCACGGAGCAAGGAAAAGTCGCTCGTTTAATCTGCGACATTTATATGCCAGATGGCACACCATTTGCTGGCGACCCTCGCAACAACCTAAAACGCGCGCTTGTGGAAATGGAAAAATTAGGCTTCACAAAGTTCAACTTAGGACCAGAACCAGAATTCTTCCTGTTCAAATTGGATGAAAAAGGCCAACCAACAGTTGACTTGAACGACCAAGGCGGATACTTCGACTTAGCACCGACTGACTTAGGCGAAAACTGCCGTCGTGATATCGTATTGGAATTGGAAGCTTTAGGCTTTGAAATCGAAGCAAGCCACCATGAAGTTGCACCAGGACAACACGAAATCGACTGGAAATACGCAAACGCTGTAGAAGCTTGCGACAACATCCAAACGTTCAAATTGATCGTTAAAACGGTTGCCCGTAAACATGGCTTGCATGCAACGTTCATGCCTAAACCAGTATTCGGCATCAACGGTTCCGGTATGCATTTCAATATGTCATTGTTCAACGAAAACGGCAATGCTTTCTACGACAAAGAAGATGAACGTCAATTAAGCGCGACAGCTTACCAATTCATCGCGGGTCTGATCAAACATGCGCGCGGATATACAGCGGTCTGCAACCCGATCGTTAACTCATACAAACGTTTGGTGCCCGGCTACGAAGCGCCTGTATACATCGCATGGAGCGGAAAAAACCGTTCACCATTAATCCGTATCCCGGAATCACGCGGCATGTCCACTCGTGTTGAATTACGTAGTGTTGACCCAGCTGCAAACCCATATTTAGCTTTGGCTGCTTTATTGGCTGCAGGTCTTGACGGCGTGAAAAACAAATTGGAAGCTCCAGCTCCAATCAACCGCAACATCTACCAAATGACAGCTGAAGATCGTCACGAAAACGGCATTTTAGACTTGCCTACATCGTTACATGAAGCACTTGAGGACTTTGCTAAAGACCAAATGATGTTTGACGCATTGGGCGACCACATCAGCAACAACTTCATCGAATCGAAAGAAATCGAAGTGATGTCTTACAACCAACAAGTAACGGAATGGGAAAGAGAACAATACTTGAACATGTATTAAGAAAGAGTGCGATAAAAGTCGGTTAGCTGCCTATTGCCTGTACAGTGGCGCTGCCTTTTAGAACACGTTTAAGCAGTAACGTTCGCAGAAAACAGAGGGGCTGAGACGGGAGTCTCAGTCCTTTTTTCTGTTCCCTGGAACTTTCAGAAAGACAGACCGACGTTTTGTTCATCTTTTTTAGGTTAAAACCTTCGCTTAACGCAAGGAATTCATTTATAATGGATTAGTATTAAAATTTGATGAATAAAAAGAGGGGTCAAAATGGATTTTACAAAGATGCATGGAATAGGCAACGACTATGTTTATGTGAATGATTTGGATGAAAAAATCAGCGATCCAGCGGCCGTAGCTAAATTTGTAAGTGATCGCCATTTTGGCATTGGGTCTGACGGCTTGATTTTGATCCGTCCCTCCGATAAAGCAGACTTTATGATGCGGATGTACAATGCGGATGGTTCGGAAGGCGCGATGTGCGGAAACGGCATCCGTTGTTTCTCAAAATTCGTTTACGACAAAGGGCTGACGGATAAGCTGACGCTGACAGTCGAGACAAAAAGCGGCATCAAGACCATTGAATTGAAAAAAGAGGGCAACGAAATCATAGGTGCCCGTGTTGATATGGGGATGCCCATCTTAAAAACGAAAGAAATCCCGATGATCTGGCCCACGGAAGAATGCATCAACCAACCGTTGGAAGTGAATGGGCAAATCTACCAAGTGACGGCTGTTTCGATGGGGAACCCGCATATCGTCACTTTTGTCGATGACACCAAAGGAATCGCGATCGAAAAAATCGGACCGTTCTTCGAACATCACGAAGTCTTTCCGCAACGGGTAAATACGGAATTTATCCGCATCATCGATGAAGAAACCATTGAGATGCGCGTGTGGGAAAGAGGTTCCGGCGAAACGTTGGCTTGCGGAACGGGTGCTTGTGCGGCTGCAGTCGCCGCCCATCTGAATGGCCATGCCGGCAGAAAAGTGACCGTGAAGCTGCTGGGTGGGGATTTATTGGTGGAATGGGATGAAGAAACGGGAATGGTTTATCTATCCGGACCCGCCACGACAGTGTTTGAAGGAACGATACATATTGAAGGAGTGATTGTATAAATGGTTACAGTAAATCATGATTATTTAGACTTACAAGGGAGTTATCTGTTTTCTACCATCGCAAAAAAGGTGGCAGCTTATCAAACGGAGCATCCAGAAGCGAAGATTATCCGGATGGGGATCGGCGATGTGACGCAACCCTTGGTACCGGCTGTCATAGAGGCATTGCATAAAGCGGTGGATGAACAATCCAGCATGGAAACGTTCCATGGGTACGCACCTGATTTGGGTTATACCTTTTTACGCGAAAAAATCGTTGCGCATGATTACGAAGCGAGAGGCGCACATGTCGAATTGGATGAAGTTTTCATTTCGGATGGAGCAAAAGGCGATGTGGCGAATATCCAAGAAATCTTCGGACGGGACAACAAAGTTGCCGTCGGCGATCCTGTCTACCCTGTCTACGTGGACAGCAACGTCATGAGCGGACGTACCGGCACCTACAATGCCGAAACGGAAACGTGGAGCGACCTTACCTATCTGTCGGCGACGAGCGAAAATGATTTTATCCCTTCTTTACCGACAACACATGTCGATTTGATCTACTTGTGCTATCCGAACAACCCAACCGGGACTACTTTGACGAAGGAAGCCCTGCAGGAATGGGTTGACTACGCGAACAAAGAGGATGCAGTCATCATCTATGATTCGGCCTATGAAGCCTTCATCACGGAAGAAGAGATCCCGCATTCCATTTATGAGATCGAAGGGGCCAGAACATGCGCCATCGAAGTCAGAAGCTTTTCGAAGACCGCCGGGTTCACCGGTCTGCGTCTGGGTTACATGGTTGTTCCGAAAGAATTGGTACGTGAAGGGGTTGCCTTGCGGGATCTATGGGCAAGACGCCACGGCACAAAATTCAACGGCGCCCCTTACATCGTTTCCCGTGCCGGGGAAGCCGTTTACTCGGAAGAAGGCAAAAAACAAGTGAAAGAGCAAATCGCTTACTACTTGCGCAATGCAAAAACCATCCGGGAATACTTGACGGAGGCTGGGTACGAAGTGTTCGGCGGGGTAAACGCTCCTTATGTATGGGCTAAAACGCCGAAAGGGATGACGTCATGGGCATTCTTCGATTTCCTTTTGGAAGAAAAGAACATCGTCGTGACACCTGGTTCCGGTTTTGGGCCAAGCGGCGAAGGCTATGTCCGCTTCTCGGCATTCGGAAACTATGAATCCGTACAGGAAGCAATGCAACGCATCACAAAATAGCAGAACAGGACTTGAAGCAGCTCGGCGCTTGCCGGGCAATCTTCAAGTCTTTTTTTGACGACTAGGAAACTATAAAATATATATAAGAAGCGTATCATTGCAAGTGTTTCACAGGTTCCTAATCTGTTTCACGCCATCAAATGATGTCCAGCGGTCCAAGCCTGCCTCTCGGAAATGAAAGATGAAGGAACCTCTGGGCTCTATGAGCCAAGACATACTGTTCGACAAGGCATGAGTTCTTGCCATCTTCGCTATCTAAAGAAGCTTCAAAGAAGCACCTCAGACGTCGCACTGTGACGTTTGAGTACCTGGCCGGCACGGTCACGGTGATTGAATTTAGAAATCTCTCAGCAATTGCGCTCTGCGATGCTCAAATGCACAGTAGTCTTAGGAATTCATTCCTTAGACTACCAGTGCAAGGAGCGTTGCTTCCTTATTATTTCTGTCGAGGCATAGCGGGCTTGTCCCGCTTTTCTTGTTCCATCGTCCGGCAAACGCCAAATCTTTTCAGCTATCCCTAGGTTCTTTCCAAAAGAAAACGTATAATGGGGAGTGAAGAATCTATCTTTTTTTAAGGAGGGATTACAATGGAAGCAATCGTAATAGAGGGCTTGACGAAAAAATACAAAAAGAATGTTGCCTTGGATAATATCAATCTTACTGTCGGACAAGGTGAAATATTTGGTTTCATCGGACCGAATGGTGCGGGTAAATCAACAACGATTAAATGTCTGCTTGATTTCATCAAACCGACGAAGGGAATCGCCGAAATTTATGGTTTGGATGCCCAGAAGGATTCCGAAAGTTTGAAGCGCATCATCGGCTATGTGCCAAGCGATGTGCACTATTACAACAATGTGACCGTCGAAGAGATTTTGAAAATGACCGGGAAGTTCCATGGCATCCATAATCTGAAAGAGATGATGGCCTATTATGTGGAACGCTTCGAATTGGAGCCGAAAAAGAAAATGAAGGAGCTGTCGCTGGGGAACCGCAAAAAAGTGGCCATCGTAAACAGCCTGATTTTTGATCCGGAAGTGCTGATTTTGGATGAGCCGACCAGTGGCTTAGACCCGTTGATGCAGCATCGTTTATTCGAAGAGCTGAGCTATCATCACGATGAGGGTACCACCATTTTCCTTTCAACGCATAACCTGCATGAAGTGGAGTCATTCTGCACCCGTACCGCCTTCATCCGCAGCGGCAAGATCCTTTCTGTGGAAGAGATGGAGACCGGGCATACGCCTGCGAAAGTGGTGAAGCTGACCGGGGCGGCGCTTCAGGTGGAGGCGTTGCAGGCGAAAGGGTACCGTGTTCTGTCAAGGACGGATACCGACGTTTCTTTGTTGTACCAGGACAGCGTGAAGCAGTTGTTGACGGACCTTTCTTTCCTGGAGATCGATGATGTCGAAATCCGCAACCAAAATCTGGAGGAGAAATTCTTATCACTGTACGACGGAGGTGAGCTTCATGAATAGCATTAAATTGGAATGGAAGCAGGAACGCGGCGGGCTGCTGGTCTGGCTGTTCTTTGTAGTCGTGATTCTTGGCCTGTTCATGGCGTTTTTCCCGCTGATGCAGAATCAAGGTATGACTGACATCGTGAACTCGAAGCTGGAAGCCATGCCGCCGGAACTGCTGGAAGCCTTTGCGTTGACGAACGGCGCCAGTCTGCTCACGGTTACGGGTTACTTTGCTTATATCTTTCAATATGTTTTCCTGGCGTCCTGCATCTTTGCGGTCATGAAAGGCGCGCAGGCATTGATCAAGGAAGAAACGAATGGGACCATCGAGTATCTGTATGCCCAGCCGATCAGCAGAGCGGCGATCGTCACGAGTAAATACATCGCAAACCTGGTGTTGCTGCTCATTTTCTGGGCGGTTGTATACGGTGCCGCGCTGACATTCATCTATCTGTTCAAAGAGAACGGTGTCGATTTTATTTCGGTTTTGCCTGATGTTTCGCTGATTTTCGGGACGGAGTTCATTATTTTGTGGTTCTATTATTCGGTGGGATTCCTGTTCTCGACAGTCATCGCCAGCAGCCGTTCCGCCAGCGGTGTCGGGCTGGTTTTGGTTTTCGGCACTTACGCAATCGGCTTGCTTGCGAAATTGGTGACGGACTATGAATTTCTCCGCTTCTTTTCACCGGTGGATTACGCATTGCCGGCGACTGTCCTGGAGGAAGGCATCCGCTGGGAATATATTTTGATCTGCATAGCGGGAAGTTTGCTTTCCTTGGGGCTAAGCCACTCGATCTATCGGCGCAAAGATTTGCGCATTCAAGTGTGAGGCGCCCATTTTAAGGCTATAATGAAAAAGAGGTCCATGGCGCAATGCCATTGGACCTCTTTTTCATTATAGTAACCTATCAATCGGCAAAAGTTAAAAACAGGATAGCAGCAACGATGAGCGCATAAGACAGTTTTTCCAAGTTTTTTTTCACGATGGGGTTCAGGCCTTTATCGTAACGGGTTTGGTACATAATCCAAACATTGATGCCGATGCTGACGATTCCCAGCAGGGTAGCGATCAGATATTTATTCATTCCTATCAGTCTCCTTCTAAGGGGTGTTTGCTTAATTTTTAGGTGGATCCATGACCATATCGATATGAGGAATATCGTCTTCCAAATAGATTTCTGAAATGGGCCGGAAACCGAATGAAGTGTAGAACGATTGCAGATAGGCTTGCGCCTGCGCGTGGATGGGGAAGCCAGGATAGTGTTTGTTTGCATAAGCCAAAACAACCGTCAACAGCTCGTCTCCGAATCCGTTGGCTCGTTGCTCTTTTGGTACCATTACCCGGCCTATCCGGACGCTTTCCGGTTCCAATATAAGGCGCGCATAAGCCAGGAACGTGTCATCGACCTGTTTGCAGAAATGGATGCTCGCGAAATCCGCGTCATCGACCTCTTGATAGGCGCAGTCCTGCTCCACGACAAAAACAGCCGTACGTTCTTTATAGATACGATGGAGTTCCTGTAAAGTGAGTTCCCCAAAAGGTTTGATTGTCCACATGCTTCGTTGTCCTCCCAGAACAGCTGATGCCATCCGTAATAGCCTTATTATAGCAAAGCCAAGCCAAACAAAAAACCAACAAATTTTTTAAGGCATACTCTGACTGAAAGGAACGTGATGGTCAGGCAAAAAACAGCACCCGGAACAAGATGATATCTTGCTCCGGTGCTGTTTTTTTTGAAGTGTCTAATAATATTTCAAAGCATCGGGTCCGGTGTCGCTGTTGCTGATACGGACGGCATCGGTGACAGGAGAAATGAAGACTTTACCGTCACCGACATGCCCTGTATATAGGGCTCTGCGGGCTGCGCGAACGACTTCAGCGACGGGTACTTCGCAGACGATTGTTTCAACACGTACTTTCGGCAAGAGGTCACCTTGTGTTTTTGTCCCACGATAGTAGGTTTGTTGGCCTTTTTGGAGGCCGTAGCCGTGGACGTAAGTGACGGTCATGCCCGTTACTCCGATGGCGTTCAATTCCGCCTTCAGACGTTCCAATTTATCCGGGTTGGCGAGGATGTCCACTTTGTTCATTTCAAAGCCTGAATCCACAAGCGTGAACGCCCCGGCTTTGCTTAAGTCAATCGCCTGATTGGCCGACATTTCTGAAGGATTGTGATTTGTTACGAAATCATCAAAAGCGCTGGTTGCGACAAAATCGTGGTAACTGGAGGACAAGCCGTGTTCAGCGATATCCATGCCCGCGATTTCTTCTTCAGCGGTAACGCGCAGACCCATCGTCTTCTCGATGACTTTGAAGACGATGAAGATTGCGATTCCGGTATAGACAGCGACGGAAGCCACACCCAACAATTGGGTTCCCAACAGCCTGGATCCTCCGCCATACAAAATACCCCGATCGGTAGCGAAGACGCCTACCAAGATGGTCCCCAAGGCGCCATTCACAGCATTGACGCTGAACGCCCCAACCGGATCGTCGATCTTCAGTTTTTGATCGACAAATTCAATAGCCAACACAGTCGCTATCGCGGCGATAAAACCAATCGCAATGGCACCGAAGGGAGACACAACCGAACAACCGGCCGTAATGGCCACTAAACCTGCAAGGGAGCCATTCAATGTCATGGATACATCCGATTTTCCGTATTTTTTCCAGGTGAAGAGGAGCGTCACAACGGTTGCGGTAACAGCGGATAGGTTGGTGTTCAAAAAGATTTTTCCAATCAGGGACAAGGTTTCGTCGCTGGTTGCCGATAAGGTGGATGCCCCGTTAAAGCCGAACCAAGCAAACCACAGGATGAACACCCCCAAAGCTCCGATGGTCAAATTATGACCAGGGATGACCTGTGCTCTCCCGTCTTGGTATTTGCCGATACGCGGTCCGACCATTTTTGCGCCTACAAGAGCTGAAATCCCACCGACCAGATGGACAGCGGTTGAGCCCGCAAAGTCAATGAATCCCATTTGCTGCAACCAGCCGCCGCCCCAGATCCAATGGCCGGAGACGGGATAGATAATCAAGGAAATGATAAAGGAATAGACAAGGTAGGAGCTGAATTTCGTACGTTCTGCAACAGCGCCGGATACGATTGCAGCGGAAGATGCCGCAAGCACATTTTGAAACATGAAATGGACAGTTCCGGGAATGGTGGAATCCACTCCAGCCATAAAGAACGCAGGTGTACCGGTGAAGCCGCCGATATCTGGACCGAACATGATGCTGTAGCCGATTAAAAAGAATGCCAGAGAGCTGAGGACGAAGTCCATGAGGTTTTTCATGATGATGTTGGCCGCATTTTTAGCCCGGGTGAATCCAGTCTCCACCATGGCGAAACCGGCTTGCATGAAAAAAATTAGGACTGTCCCAAGTAAGGTCCATAATGTGTCTACTGATGAGAACATGATAGATTCCCCCTTTTGAAATAGCTTACTCATAGTGTATAGGAATAATTTTTTTACCGCTATATCATTCTGACAAAGGATGTCACATATCCTCAAAAGGTTTAATCGATTATGTTTCTGCCACTTTTTAGGTGGTTTCCATGTTTTTTTTTACGGATTTTTCTGACAAGGATAGAACTATATTGGATTGAGAACATATATTTCAGGCAATATATAAAAAGAAAACCTCACATGGAAACGCGTTGTTTTTTTTGGATGTCAGTATTTGTTATGGGAGATAGGTCACATAGCGGGGGAATGATACACCCATTCTTGAGAACGTGATCGAATGTACCCTCTGGACGATACTCGGAAAATGCGATCAGACAAAAAGAGAAGCCCCCACCCGATTCGACGGGTGTAGGGCTTCTCTTCTTTTTAAAAATTAATGATCCAGTCCATCTCTGATAATTCGATCAAAGGCATATCAGCGATGCCACAAGCCGATAATTCCATCTTAAAACTATCTTCCGTAAAGGGACCTGTTACAGATTCAACGCTTCTATCAACAATAAAGTATTCAAAGGATTCTTTAAGTTCTTTTTCAAGGATGATAAATTCTTCGTTCCAATTCAATCGTGTAATGTAGCCCGAGATATTTCCGGTCGGATAGCGATAAGATGAAGGCAGATGGAAAAGATTTTGTCCAGAAGCACATTGTCTTAAAAATAGGTCTTGGTTGATTTGGATTCTGAATTTTGCGACTTTTGATATTTCCGGAAACATTTTATTCTTCCACACTATTAATTTCACCCCTCTTTTTTATTCATTGTTTTGCTATTTCACTTATCATGGCTCTTTTAAAAGCACCTGGAAAACATACAAAAAACAATATAAATCGCTTACATTTCTGACAGGCTTTAGTATAACCGCTTTTTTTTAGAAAGTACAGTATATTTTCTTGAATTAATGTGTTTTTTATGTTTTTTAATATTTTCTTTACCATTTTAGGTCGAGAAGTCCTCCATCTCTGCAAGTTGGGAGATGAATCGCCTCTTTTTAGCAATTGATAAGAATCCACGTTCCCCCGGAAAGCACGATAAGGGTAGTATAAAAAAGGGGGGGTAACCCATGGAACGGAACGATTCAAAGCTCATAAATTCCGCATTTATCCTACCGACGGGCAAGTCCTTTTCTTTGCCAAATCCTTCAGTTGTGTGTAGAAAGTCTACAACTTGATGCTGTCCGACTGCAAGTAAGCGTATCAGGAATACAAAAATTCTGGCGAGAAAACGAAAGATTTAGCATCGGTGCAATCCCCTTTTTTGAAAGAAGTCGAAAGCCTTGCGTTGGCTAATGTCCAACTTAATCTGAGGATCAGACAATGCACGAAAACGGTTTCTCTTGTCAAATTGACTTGTAAGGAAGCATTTCTGCGGGTGTGTACGCATCGAAGCAGTACTTTATTGACATCTTTTAGAAATAGAAAAAACACTATATATAGTATGAAATTAAAATGGTATGATTATATGTAGTATTTTTAAGTGCGTTTTCTTAGCGAAAGATAAAAGGTCGCACATTATTAATTCAAATTGTTTATTTAGTAACTACATATTACTTTTGGTTTGTGATATCAAAGTTTCTGGTTACTATTTTACCCAAGGAGTGGAAGAAATGGCTTCATTACAAACAGATTTCTTAAATGGAATGTCCAATCTACAAATCAACGACGAAGAAGTTAACATCAAGGTGCTGAAGGCGGACGGTCGCGTTGCCGATTTTCGTGCGAAAAAAATCTATAAGGCGATTCAAAAAGCGGAACGCTTTTTATCCGAACAAAATGAAGAAGCGGTTTTCTATGATGCGAATGCAGTCGTCAAACGGGTAGTGGATAAACTTGTCGCTTCCGATGCTGAAAGTGTCTCAACGGACGACATCCATGAAACTGTGGAAGAAACGCTTGCCGAAATGGGCAATACGGCGCTAGCTGAAGCCTATAACACTTATAAATTGACGAAAAAAGTCAAAAAATTGCAACAGCAGGATATCGAATTGCGCATCCAAAGCCTGATGAACGCAGATCAGAGCGTCGTAAACGAAAATGCCAACAAAGATAGCCGCGTTTTCAATACCATCCGTGATTTGACGGCTGGGGTTGCGGCGAAAGCGATCGGCTTGAGACTGTTGCCGAAGCACGTATCCAATGCCCATCTAAAAGGGGACATCCATTACCACGATTTGGACTACCAACCATACTCGCCGATGACGAACTGCGTCCTGATCGACTTTCAAAATATGTTGAAGCAAGGATTCAAAATCGGTAATGCGGAAGTGGATAGCCCCCGCTCCGTCAATACGGCCACGGCACAGATGGCGCAGATTTTTGCGAATGTCGCTTCCAGCCAATATGGCGGCTGCAGTGCGGACCGTGTCGATGAACTGTTGGCTCCTTATGCCCGTTTGAATTACGAAAAACATCTGGAGACCGCAAAAGAATGGGTCGATGGCGAAAAGAAACAAATCGCTTTCGCAAAAGACAAAACAAGAAAAGATATTTACGATGCGATGCAAAGCTTGGAATATGAAATCAATACGCTGTACACTTCCAATGGCCAAACCCCTTTCACCACGCTTGGGTTCGGATTGGGAACGGATTGGTTTGCTCGGGAAATCCAAAAAGCCATTCTGCAAGTGCGCATCAAAGGTTTAGGCAAAGAAAAGCGGACAGCCATCTTCCCTAAATTGATTTTTGCATTGAGAAAAGGAACCAACCTGGAAACACAGGATCCCAATTATGACATCAAACAATTGGCCATCACTTGTGCGACCAAGCGGATGTACCCGGATGTCCTGATGTACGACAAAATCGTCGAACTGACCGGCAGTTTTAAGACGCCGATGGGATGCCGCTCCTTCCTGCAGGGCTGGAAAGATGAAAACGGCGAAGAAGTCAATTCCGGCCGCATGAACCTGGGTGTTGTGACATTGAACATCCCAAGAATCGCCTTGGAGTCCGAGGGGAATATCGATGCCTTCTGGAGCCTGTTGGAAGAACGTTTGGCCATTTGCAAGGATGCCCTCGTTTATCGTCTGGAACGCACAAAAGAAGCGACACCGACGAATGCCCCGATCTTATACCAACATGGCGCCTTCGGGAAACGCTTGGCTGAGACGGACTCGGTGGATGAAGTATTCAAAAACAAACGCGCGACCGTTTCCTTGGGCTACATCGGTCTTTATGAAGCGGCGACCGTCTTCTACGGATCGGAATGGGAAACGAACAACGAAGCAAAAGAATTTACTTTGGCGATCTTAAAGAACATGAAAGAGAAGACGGATGCTTGGGGAAATGAATTCGGCTATCATTTCAGTGTCTACTCGACCCCGAGCGAAAGCTTGACGGATCGCTTCTGCACGATGGATACGGAAAAATTCGGCGTGATTGCGGATATCACGGACAAAGAGTACTATACGAACAGCTTCCACTACGATGTCCGCAAGAACCCGAATCCGTTCGAAAAAATCACTTTTGAGATGGACTATCCGAAATATACGAGCGGCGGCTTCATCCATTATTGCGAATACCCGAACCTGCAACAAAATCCGAAAGCGCTGGAAATCGTTTGGGATTTCGCCTACGACAAAGTGGGCTATTTAGGTACCAATACGCCGATTGACCATTGCTTGGCATGCGGCTTCGAAGGGGATTTCAATCCGACTGAACGCGGCTTCCAATGTCCGGAATGCGGCAATACCGATCCGAAAACATGCGACGTCGTGAAACGGACATGCGGCTATCTCGGCAATCCGCAGATCCGTCCGATGGTCCGCGGCAGACATAAGGAAATATCCGCGCGTGTAAAACATCTGCATAACAAATCTGAACAATAAGGTGATCATGAGTGAAAAATCCCCAACCGAAAGAATGGCTGGCAGAAAAATACAGCAACTATAAAGTGGCGGATTACAAACCGTTCAATTTTGTCGACGGCGAGGGCGTACGGTGCAGCCTCTATCTGAGCGGCTGTCTGTTTGCCTGCGAAGGCTGCTACAACAAAATTGCTCAAAATTTTGACTATGGCGTTATGTATACGGATGAGTTGGAGGAACAGATCATGGCCGACCTGCGCCAGCCTTATGTGCAGGGCTTGACGCTTCTGGGTGGTGAACCTTTCCTCAATACGCAAGTCGCGCTGCGGCTTGCTGGACGCATCCGGGCAGAATTCGGCGACACGAAGGACATCTGGAGCTGGACCGGTTATTATTGGGACGAATTGGCTGAGGAATCCGAGGATAAACTGGCATTGCTGAGCTTGATGGATGTGCTGGTCGATGGCCGCTTCGACCTGTCCAAGCGCGATTTGACATTGAAGTTCCGCGGCAGTTCCAACCAGAACATCATCGATGTGAAAAAATCGCTGGCAGCCAACGAAATGGTGCTGTGGACGAATGGCTATGATGAACGTGCATGACTAAGCCCTTGACGGGGTTTTAAGATAAAGAAAAATAGGCGAATATTTTGGGCATGTCCCTTCATATTCGCCTATTTTTTTGTGCAGTTATGGATTGTCCACGGCTCCGATGATATTTATTGCGGCAAGGACAGGATAGGGATTGATGGCACTTGCGTATTCGCCGACGGTCAGCTGAGTTCTTTGGAGATTGAAATCGACAGCATCTGCATCCTTTATTTTTTGTTTTGCCGATTCTGAATGGTATAATATTTTTTAGTGAAACGTTTTCAAAAAATAGAACTTATCAAGAGAGCGGGTATGACATTTGAAAAAGGTTAATATTGGCAATTCGGGGTTGATGGCGTCTGAAATTTCACTGGGCATCATGCGGATGAATGTTTTGACGCACGAGGAAGCTGTAAAAGTGATTCAAACGGCATTGGATAATGAAATCGACTATTTCGACCATGCGGATATATACGGCAAAGGGGATTCCGAGGCAATCTTCGGGAAAGCTTTCAAAGAAGTCGGCCTTTCACGGGATAAGGTGCTGCTACAGACTAAGTGCGGCATCATCCCCGGCGAGATGTTCGATTTTTCGAAGGAGCACATCATCGCATCCGTCGAAGGAAGCCTGAAACGGCTGCAGACCGATTACGTGGATACGCTGTTGTTGCACCGTCCGGATACGCTTGTGGAACCGGAAGAGGTTGCGGCCGCTTTCGACGAGCTGGAAAAAACAGGCAAGGTCCGTCATTTCGGCGTCAGCAATCAAAATCCGATGCAGATCGAATTGCTGAAAAAAACGGTGACGCAACCGTTGTTGATCAACCAGCTGCAATTGAGCATCACCCATGCACCGATGATCGATGCCGGCTTCAATGTGAATATGGTAAACGGAGCTTCCATTGTCCATGACGGGTCCGTTTTGGAATACAGCCGGATTACCGATATGACAATCCAGCCATGGTCTCCGTTCCAGTCCGGCAACGGCAAAAAAGGCATCTTTTTAGACAATCTGGATTATGTAGAGCTGAATGAGTTAATCGAAATAATGGCCGATGAAAAAGACGTTTCCCGGGAAGCAATCGCCATCGCTTGGCTGCTGCGCCATCCTGCAAAAATGCAGCCGATTGTGGGCAGCATGAATCCGGACCGCATCGCGGCCATTTGCCAGGCTTCCGCTGTATCGCTGAGCCGTACCGAATGGTATGCCTTATACAAAGCGGCAGGGAAGATTTTGCCTTAAAAATGGAGTAAAAAAAAAGAGCCAATCGAGGCTCTTTTTTTACTTCATCAAAGAAGAATCGCTTAATTCGGAAGGCACATCGAATGCAGGCAGAACGGGCACATCCTTGTCCAAGCGTACGCTATCATACAGATCGAATTCGCCGTTCAACTGCTGGGTGACGGTCGTTTTTTGATCAGGAAGGGAGACAACGGATGTGTACGTCATCGATTCCAAATAAAAGGATTTGGCATCCAGGATGATGCGGATGTCATAGGTCGTCTGCTCGGATGGGAATGACTCGAACAGAGCGTTGATTTCTTTGTTGATGGTTTCGCCTTTTCCCTTGAAGGTAAGGACGTACGCGTCGCCTTTCCGGACCATGTCACCGTTTTCGGCAACGATTTTAGCCAATTGTATGAATGTCTCCAGGGGATATATCTCCAGGCTGCGCAAGGGTATATCGGGCGTCGCCAACTGGGTCAAGGTCCCGTCGTCGGTCTGGATGTAGCCGACGTCTTCGGTAATGTATATCTCCAGTTTTTCTGTGGGTTGATCCGTTTTTTTATTGATCCTTTTTCCGTAGCTCGTTTTTTTCTCCGGAAAAATGGACGCATCGGAAACGCTGTATTGCTCCGTCGATTCCGAGGTGTTCGTCAGGGCTTCCTTGTCCGTTGTCGTTTTCAGGCTGACCAATTGATGATAGCTTTGCAGGCTGGCGGAACGGGTGGTAAGGTTCTGCAAAACCTCCTCATTCGAAAGCTCCTTGCCGCAAGCGGCAAGAAAGAATAGGGGGAGGATGAGAGCCGATAGGATGATTCTTTTCAAGATTGCGTCCTCCAAAATCATATTTTAGCCTATGGGAAAAGTTATCGTTTAAATAATAAATTGCTTTGTGTCGTGAGGCTTTTCTCATTGTACAAGAGAACACGCCTTTTTAAAAGGCGTAATCTGAACTCCTCGCGACTTTAATCATGAGTGGCTAACGGTGCGGAGGTTACTTTGCGGGAAGGGAAAGAGAAACATCCAACAAACCAATCCTGAACAAGGGGTATGGTTCTGACACCGTCGAAAACAGGCACATAACGGATGCATCCCGTATACCGAAGATGATGGCGCATGTCTTGTGCGAACGAAGGAACAATATCCAAACCTTAATTAAAAAAAATAGGGTGAGCTGCGTTTAAAACAGAAAAAACCGCTCCCTTCCCGGCCGTAAAGGCCGGGAAGGGAGCGGTTTTTTATCTGCAGATGTTGCAGCGTTTAGGATAAAGTCAATCCAAATATTCTTTTTCGATCGTCTTGGTGCTGCGGATGGTGTCGAATTGGCGTACCAACCCTTCGATTTCAGAACGTTTATTCCTGAATTTTGGCGGCAAGGCCAGTTGTTCACCCAATGTTTCGTAAGGCTCTTCGTCATCGATGAAGCCGGGTCCCTCCGTCGCAAATTCGAACAGGATGCCTTCCGCGATGTTGGCGTATAGCGATTCGAAGTAGAAACGGTCCACGTATCCTGAGATAGGGAAATTGTATGAACTCATCTGTTCAATCCATTCCTCCAAAGCGTGACGGTCTTTCACGCGGAAGGCCATGTGGTGAACGCTCCCGAAGCCTTGACGAGCTTGCGGAAGTACCACGTTATGCTCCACAATCATGCGTCCGCCGTTGCCGCCTAGTCCCACTTCAAACAGGTGGACATCCCCATCGGAATCAGTCTGACGGAAACCCAACACGATTTCCAAAACTTGTTTGTAGTAGTCGAAATTTGCGATCCGGACAAAAATCGGACCCAAACCGCGGATGCCGTATTCGTTCGGCACCGGCCCTTTTTGCCAAGGTGTGCCGGGTGCTACCCCATTGTCGTTTTCGTCGGATACCAATTGGTACAATTGCTCGTCGTAATCCTGGAAATCGATGACTTTTCTGCCGAATTGCTCATGGATGCCGGAGTGTTTGACGCCGTATTTGTCAAAACGTTTGATCCAGTAGGCTAAAGCTTCATCGCTCGGCACGCGGAAGCCGGTTTTGAATATTTCATTTGTTCCTCTGATGGCTTTCGGAATGCCCGGGAAGTCAAAGAAGGTCATATCGGTTCCGGCACTTCCACGGTCATCCGCAAAGAACAGATGATAGGTTTGGATGTCATCTTGATTGACGGTCTTTTTGACGAGGCGCATGCCCAATACATAAGTGAAAAATTCATAGTTTTTTTCTGCGCTGCTGGTGATTGCTGTTACATGGTGAATGCCTCTTAATTCGTTCATTATTCGATTCCTCATTTCAATAATTTTATGTATTCCGTTTCGGATATTCCCAATTCGAAGCATTGCTTCAAAAGAAAAATCAGCCATTAGCTAACTTAAAATAAGTATATAACGGATCGTATAAAGATGCAAGCATTTGGATCCGCATTTTTTCTACTACCCCCAAAAATGAAATCTGAAAAAGAACGCATTTGAAAAAGCCGAGTCCCGATAGCTCGGAAAAGGCAATCCGCACGAAACGGTGTATAATGTAGCCAGTGAAGCCGCTTCACTGAATTTTGTGATGGGACAACCAAACAATCCCTTGAAAAAGGTAGAGATACAATAGAACGAAAAGAAAGGCAGTGATTGGATGGCAAGAAACGGATTGATTATGCAGTATTTTGAATGGTATTTGGACGATGACGGACAATTGTGGAACCGTCTAAAAGAGGACGCGGGACATCTGAAGGCTTTGGGTGTCACTGCCGTCTGGACCCCGCCGGCGTATAAAGCAACGGGTACAAACGATGTCGGTTATGGTGTCTATGACCTGTACGATTTGGGTGAGTTCGATCAAAAAGGTTCCATCCGCACCAAATACGGCACGAAAACAGAATACTTGGCCGCGATCCAAGCGTTGCACGCAGAAGGGATCGCCGTCTATGCGGATGTCGTATTGAACCATAAGGCAGGGGCGGACGAAACGGAACGCTTCTTGGCTTACGAAGTGAACCCGGATAATCGCCAAGATAAAACGACAAAACCATATGAGATAGAAGGCTGGACGAAGTTCACCTTCCCTGGCCGGGGGGATGCCTATTCCGCTTTCAAATGGTCATGGGAACATTTCACCGGCACGGATTTCAATAACGAAAACGGCAAGAAAGCCATCTACATGATCAAAGGCTTCGAAAAAGGCTGGGCCGATGATGAGAGCGTCGATGGAGAGCACGGCAACTTCGATTATTTGATGAACTCGGATATCGATTACAGCCATCCCGCCGTCGTCGAAGAAATCAATAAATGGGCGGATTGGTACGTCAATGAGACCGGGGTGGACGGCTTCCGTCTGGATGCCATCAAGCATATCAATAGTCACTTTGTGGAAGCGCTGGTCAAAACGATCCGCGAAAAACATGGGGAAGATTTCTATGTAGTGGGGGAATATTGGAACTACAATTATGGCGAACTGGAAGGATATCTGGAAGCGACCGAATTCACCTTTGATCTGTTCGATGTGGCATTGCACCAAAATTTCCATTTGGCATCCCAGCAGGGGAAGGACTTCGATATGCGCAAGTTGTTCGATAACACGCTGATCGCCAAAAACCCGACGCATGCCGTAACCTTCGTGGACAATCATGATTCCCAGCCGGAACAGTCGCTACAGTCCTATGTGGAGCCTTGGTTCACACCACTGGCTTATGGCGTCATTCTGTTGAGGCAAGAGGGCTTCCCTTGCTTATTCTACGGGGATTACTACGGCATTAAAGGACCGCATCCCGTCGAGGGGCAGAAAGGCATCATCGACAAGCTCCTGTACTTGCGGGCAAACCATGCCTATGGGGAACAACACGACTATTTTGACCATGGCAATTGCGTAGGATGGACCCGTTCCGGGAATGAAGAGCATCCCTTCGGATTGGCCGCTGTATTGAGCAACAGCGAGGAGGGCTTCAAAGAGATGTTCGTCGGCGAGCAATATGCCGGCAAGACGTTTGCGGACTATACCGGAAACCGCGGAGATAAAGTGGTGATCGCTGAAAACGGCAATGGCCATTTCCCAGTCAACGCCGGTTCGCTGTCGGTTTGGGTGCAGGACGGCATCACGCCGGAAGAAGCTTTCGAAGCGGAAGCAACCGAAGGCCAAGAACAATAAAACTGGAGAAAAGAGTGTCCTTTCCGATCCATCACACTCTTTTCATAATCAAAAAGGCGAGGAATCCGAATGGAATCCCTCGCCTTTTTGATTATCTTTTTGTTATTCGCATTCGCCGACGATAGTGAATCTTTCGTTGATCTGCTGCGGTTTTTCTGTTTCGTCAAATACAGCTAAGGTATGCACCAGAATCAGCGTTATGGTGCATATCTTTGGGATCCGGTCCATTAAGGGATGGCAATGACATTTTGACTTTGTTTGTCGAAGAAATGGGATTTGGTCATGTTGAAGGCCAAATCGATATGATCACCCGGTTCATGGAAGTCGCGGGCATCCACGCGGGAAATGAACTCGGTGCCGGACACTCTGCTGTAAAGCATGGTTTCTGCGCCCAGCAATTCGGACACGACCACTTCCACATTCAAGGTACAATTTGGATTTGAATCGATGACGATCTGTTCGCTTTGGATGTTTTCCGGACGGATGCCGAAAATCAATTCTTTGCCGTTGTAGCCCTTTTCTTCCAATACTTTGCGTTTTCCTTCCGGTAAAGCCAGTTTCAAGCCTTCGCCGTTTGTGATGACGCCGTCCTGCAGCGTAACGTTGAAGAAGTTCATGGCGGGAGAGCCGATAAAGCCGGCTACAAACATGTTCACCGGTGTATCATAGACTTCTTTCGGGGAACCGATTTGCTGAACGAAACCATCCTTCATGATGACGATGCGATCGGCCATGGTCATGGCTTCCGTTTGGTCATGCGTCACGTAGATGGTCGTCGTATTCAAACGGCGGTGCAACTTGGCGATTTCCGCACGCATGGCAACCCGCAATTTTGCATCCAAGTTGGACAATGGTTCATCCATCAGGAACACTTTTGCATCACGTACGATGGCACGGCCAAGCGCAACCCGTTGTCTTTGGCCGCCGGATAAAGCGGCGGGTTTGCGTTCCAGATAATCCGTCAATCCCAATATCTCGGCGGCATTTTCAACGCGTTGTTTGATGTCTTCTTTTTTATATTTTCTCAATTTCAATCCGAATGCCATGTTGTCGAATACGGTCATGTGCGGATATAAGGCATAGTTTTGGAAAACCATTGCGATATCGCGGTCTTTTGGCGCTACATCGTTCATCAGCGTATCGCCGATGATCAATTCGCCTTCTGAGATGTCTTCCAAGCCTGCGATCATGCGCAAAGTCGTGGACTTGCCGCAACCGGAAGGGCCGACGAAGACGATGAATTCGCGATCGTGGATATGCAAATTAAAATCAGTGACGGAATAGCTGTCCGCATTATCGTATTTTTTATGGATATGGTTCAATTGGATTTCTACCATTATTGTGTACCTGCCTTTTATTTGGTTTGTATTTCGGTTATGCTTGTATCATAAATGAAAGCGGATTACCCGGCTAGGGAATAGTGCCTAAAAAAGTAGGCGTTTCTTTGTGCAGGTTGACGAATGCGTTTACATTCCGCGCTTTCAGAAAGAATCATCAAAAAAAACAGGCATATTCAAAGAAAGGGCATATCTGAATGGTAGAATCGGTAGTGCCGCGAAATGATTTGCGTTTCCGGATGCCTTTTCGGGTGCAGCAACGGAAAACGATGAAAAGTGACGGGAAATTTGATAGAATGGATTTTTTAGTAAATATTTTTAGATGATGCAGTCAATCAGAGGCGATAAAGGGGAATAGTATGAATAAACGAGGATTTGAAGTAATAAGCAGTTATGCCGGAAAAGGCATAAATTTACCGATGAGAGCAACGAAACATGCCGCGGGATATGATTTTGAAGCGGCGGAGGAAGTAAGCCTGCCGGCCATCTGGAAGACGGCCATCCAAAGCGTCAGCGCCCATTTATGGGATTTCTTCGGCGATGACCAAGAGCAAATGAACGAAAAACAGGAAAAAAAGATGAAGCCCGTATTAGTGCCGACCGGCATCAAAGCCTACATGCAGGAAGACGAATATCTGCAATTGACGAACCGTTCCAGTAATCCCTTGAAAAATTTCATCGTATTGCCGAACGGAGTAGGCATCGTGGATGCGGATTATTACAATAATGAAGGCAATGAAGGCCACATCTATTTTCAATTTTTGAACTTCGGTTTGCGCGATAAGGTGATCCATAAAGGCGACCGCATCGGGCAAGGCATCTTCCTACGCTTCTTGAAGGCGGACCAGGATGAGACAAGCGAGAGCGAACGCGTAGGCGGATTCGGTTCATCCGGGCAAGCGTAAAAAGAAGCTTAAAAAGAAAAGCATTTTCGGCAACTATTTCCGGATTGTTATACGTAGATTGCGCTTTTATGTGATAAAATAAGGTAGATTCGTTCTTGCCGGAAGGAGAGGTTTAGTTGGCAAAGAAAAGTGCAGTGAAATTCGTTTGTCAGGCTTGCGGCTATGAGTCTCCGAAGTGGCTGGGCCGTTGCCCGAATTGCGGGGCCTGGAACCAAATGGAGGAAGAACGAGAAGCGACAAAAGCGGTGAAGCAACAACAACGTTCAAACTTCACGGGGCACGTACCGCAAGCGGTCGTGATCGAAGATATCAAAACGGAAAATATTCCGCGCGTCAAAACGGAGATGGAAGAGGTCAATCACGTATTGGGTGGCGGCATCGTGCCGGGTTCCTTGATACTGATCGGCGGGGATCCCGGCATCGGGAAGTCCACGCTGCTTCTGCAGATTTCCGCACAAATCAACAATGCCGGACATCGGGTCCTCTACATTTCCGGAGAAGAAAGCGCCGGCCAGATCAAAATGCGGGCCGAACGTCTGGGCGTGAAAGGCACCGATTTTTACATCTACCCAGAAACCGATATCGATGCTATCCGGGAAACCATCGAAAAAATCAAGCCGGATTTCGTCATCGTGGATTCGATCCAAACGATGATTCAGCCCGAGAATAACAGTACGGCCGGCAGTGTTTCGCAAGTCCGCGAATGCACAGCCGAATTCATGCGCATCGCGAAGACGAATGATATCGCAATCTTCATCGTCGGCCATGTGACGAAGGAGGGGGCCATCGCCGGTCCGCGGATGCTGGAACACATGGTGGATACGGTTCTGTATTTCGAGGGCGACAGACACCATTCCTTTCGGATTTTGCGTGCCGTCAAAAACCGTTTTGGTTCGACCGACGAAATCGGCGTTTTCGAGATGATCGAAGGCGGTCTGCGCGAAGTGAAGAATCCATCGGAAATGTTTCTTGAGGAACGCTTGGCGGGTGCTTCCGGCTCGGCAGTGGTGGCTTCGCTGGAAGGGACACGTCCGATATTGGCGGAAATCCAATGTTTGATAACCCCGACAGCTTTCGGCAATGCGCGCAGGACAGCCAGCGGATTGGACTACAATCGCGTCGCGCTGATCATGGCGGTACTGGAGAAACGTGCGGGCTTGCTGCTGCAAAACCAAGATGCCTATTTCAAGTCGACCGGTGGCGTGAAATTGGACGAACCCGCCATTGATTTGGCGATCGCCGTCAGCATCGCGTCCAGTTATTGGGATGTCGAAACGTCTGCATCGGAATGTTTCATCGGCGAAATCGGACTGACCGGTGAAATCCGCAGAGTCAATCGCGTCGAACAACGCGTCAATGAAGCCAAAAAATTGGGATTCACCAAAGTCTACCTGCCTAAAAATAATATGGCTGGCTGGAAACATCCCGAGGATATTCAAATCATCCCTGTCACAACGATTCAAGAGACTTTACACAAAGTCTTTCCGAATAAAAACTAAAAACAGATAGAGGGAGAGGGAAGCTTTTGAAAAGGAAAATAATCACGGCTGTTTTTCTGCTGGTAGGCGGAAGCGTTGGCGTCACAGCGATGCCATACTTTTGGGAACTGGTGGGAATACAGACCAACGCTTTCAACAATGTTTTCGTTAATTTTGGGTTAGGTGCACTTATATTTTATTTATTATCATTTTTATTGATGAAATTTATTTTGGACGTTATGCAAAAAATCGAGAATTACTTCAGCACGTTGTCGGTCAGCTACATGCTTTTTGGATCGATCGGCACAATCGTCGGTTTGGTCTTAGCCTGGCTGATCGGCCTGCCGTTGACGGCGTTGCGGATTCCTGTCATCAATGATATCCTGCCATCCATCCTTTCTTTGATCCTAGCCTATTTGGGGTTCCGGGTCGGGACAACGAGAATCGAAGAATTCCGCAAGTTGTTTGCTGCGAAACCAAAGAAACAGGAAGATGGGCAGATGCTGGACCGGAAAGCCGACGATACGTTCCGAAAATATAAAATCCTGGATACAAGCGTCATCATCGATGGCCGTATCTATGATATCGCCAAAACCGGTTTCCTTGAAGGTGTCATTGTGATTCCGAATTTTGTGCTGCGCGAATTGCAGTACATTGCCGATTCTTCCGACAGCCTGAAAAGGGTGAGAGGCAGACGCGGCTTGGATATCTTGAATAAGCTTCAAAAAGAAGAAGATATCATTGTGGAGAGCTATGAAGGCGAGTTCGAGGAGATTCCAGAGGTCGACAGCAAATTGATTCGCTTGGCAAAATTGATCGATGGCATCGTCATCACGAACGATTATAACTTGAACAAGGTCTGCGAATTCCAAAACGTTCCCGTATTGAACATCAATGCTTTGGCGAATGCAGTGAAACCTGTCGTCATTCCGGGTGAATACATGGTCGTTACCGTCATCAAGGTCGGGACGGAACGCAATCAAGGGGTAGCCTATTTGGATGACGGCACCATGATCGTTGTCGAAGACGGACAACATTACATGAACGAAACAATCGAAGTGGTCGTGACCAGTGCGTTGCAGACTGCAGCAGGCAGAATGATTTTCGCCAAACCGGTCCACTCGCAAAAAGGAATCAAAGAATAAGAACAGCTATAAAAATCGTTTCAGAAAAGAGGAAACTTTATTATGACAGAAAAGATCCGCGTACGTTATGCACCAAGTCCAACGGGACACCTGCACATCGGCAATGCCCGTACAGCATTATTCAATTATTTATTTGCCCGCCACAATGGCGGTGAATTCATTATCCGCATCGAGGACACGGACCAAAAACGGAATCTCGAGCACGGCGAAGAAAGCCAACTGCAAAACTTGGCGTGGTTAGGGATGGACTGGGATGAAGGTCCGGATAAACCCGGCACAGTAGGCCCTTACCGTCAATCCGAAAGAAAAGACATTTATGATCCGTTGGTCGACCAACTACTTCTTTCCAACCGCGCCTACAAGTGCTACTGCACCGAAGAAGAGTTGGAAACGGAACGCGAACAGCAAAGAGCACGTAACGAAATGCCTCACTACGGCGGCAAATGCTCTAACTTGACGCCTTCCCAACAAGCTGCGAAAGAAGCGGAAGGCTTGACGCCGGTTATCCGTTTCCGTGTGCCGATCGAAAACACCTACTCATTTGATGATATCGTAAAAGGGATCATCACTTTTGAAGCGAGCAGCGTGGGCGGAGACTACATCATCCGTAAACGTGACGGCTTCCCGACCTACAACTTTGCGGTTGCGGTGGATGACCATATGATGAAAATCACACACGTATTGCGCGGGGACGACCATATTGCGAACACACCGAAACAAATGATGATCTATGAAGCGTTCGGCTGGAAGATTCCAAAATTCGGACATATGACGCTGATCATCAACAGCGAAACCGGCAAAAAATTGAGCAAACGCGATGAATCGATCCTGCAATTCATCGAACAATATAAAGACTTGGGATACTTGCCTGAAGCGATGTTCAATTTCATCACGCTATTGGGCTGGTCTCCGGTCGGCGAAGATGAAATATTCAGCCAAGATGAACTGATCAAGATGTTCGATCCGGAACGCCTGAGCAAATCCCCGGCCGCTTTCGACCAAAAGAAATTGGAATGGATCAACAACCATTATATGAAAGCCGCTGATTTGGATACCATCGTTTCCTTAGCTGCGCCTCACTTGGTGGCTGCCGGCAAGTTGCCTGAAAATCCTACCGAGCCAGACCGCGAATATGCCAAGAAGCTGATCAGCCTGTACCATGAACAAATGAGCTACGCCGCTGAAATCGTTCCGCTATCCGAAATGTTCTTCGCCGCTGAAATCACATTGGATGACGAAGCAAAAGAAGTGATCGCTGCGGAAACGGCACCGATCGTATTGGCAGCCTTCAAAGAAAAATTGGTTGCCATCGAACCGTTTGAGGAAGCCGGCATTTTGGCTGCCATCAAAGAAGTCCAAAAAGAGACGAAAATCAAAGGCAAAAACCTGTACATGGCAATCCGCATCGCGGTCAGCGGTCAAATGCACGGTCCTGAAATCGGCAAAACGATTGAAGTTTTGGGCAGAGAAAAAAGTTTGGCCCATTTGAACAGCGTTTTAGAAAACTTGTAAGCCATCGAAAAAGATTTTACCAAAAATGAGCCTATTATATATATAATAGATGCATGATTCGAAAAGGAGCAGGAATGACTTGAATAGATTGCGTGAAACGATTCAAACCATCAAAGAAAATGATCCTGCTGCGAGGAGTACGTTAGAAGTTGTTCTGACGTACCCTGGACTGCATGCTATTATCATATATGATATCGCTCATTTTTTTTACAAGAAGAAGTGGTTCACTTTCAGCCGGGTCATTTCCCATATCGGCCGATTTTTGACGGGCGTTGAAATCCATCCGGGAGCAACAATCGGACGCAGGCTGTTCATTGACCATGGAATGGGGATCGTCATCGGTGAAACGGCCGAAGTTGGCGATGACGTCATGATTTATCACGGCGTCACTTTGGGCGGCACCGGCAAAGACAAGGGGAAACGCCACCCGACGATCGGGAATGGCGTATTGCTTTCCGCACATGTCCAGGTACTGGGGCCAATCACGATCGGCGACCATGCCAAAATCGGGGCATCGGCAGTTGTCGTTTCCGACATACCGCCGGATGTGACCGCGGTGGGAATCCCGGCGAAAATTGTACGTTACCACAAATTGACGGATGAAAAAGAGACACATGAAAAGAAAAAGTAGCCAGTGAAAAAGGACGGCCAGTCCTTTATGAGTGCTTGAAAGGAGAGAACGATGATAAAAATATACAACACCTTGACGCGCGAAAAGGAAACATTCCAACCGATAAAAGAAAAGCAGGTAAGCATGTACGTCTGTGGGCCGACCGTCTACAATTACATCCATATCGGCAACGCCCGCAGCACGGTGGCTTTCGATACGGTTCGCCGCTATTTCGAATACCGCGGATATGACGTAAACTTCGTATCCAATTTTACCGATGTGGACGACAAAATCATCCGCACCGCAAAAGAAATGGGCATATCGGCAAAAGAGGTTGCGGAGAAGTTCATTGCCGCCTTCTATGAAGACACCGCTGCGCTTCAAGTCGAAAAAGCGACACTGAACCCGCGTGTCATGGAAAATATCCCGGATATCATCGACTTCATCCGTGTGCTGATCGAAAAAGGCTACGCCTATGCGGCCGACGGCGATGTCTATTACCGCACGGACAAGTTCAAAGACTATGGTAAATTGAGCGATCAATCGATCAAAGATTTGATCGTCGGCGCGAGCGAACGGATGGACACGGAAGAGAACCTGAAAAAGGAAAACCCGTTGGACTTCGCCCTCTGGAAAGAAGCGAAGCCGGATGAAATCTCCTGGGAATCGCCATGGGGACCGGGTCGTCCGGGCTGGCATATCGAATGTTCCGTGATGGCCACCAAATATCTAGGCAATACCATCGACATCCACGGCGGCGGACATGATCTGGCCTTCCCGCATCATGAAAATGAAATCGCGCAGAGCGAAGCGAAAACAGGCCAAACATTTGCGCACTACTGGATGCACAACGGCTTCGTGACCATTGGCGAAGATGCCGAAAAGATGAGCAAATCGCTCGGTAACTTCGTGTTGGTGCATGACATCATCAAGCAGGTCGATCCGCAAGTATTGCGTTTCTTCCTGGCGACGGCCCATTACCGCAGACCCGTTAAGTTCAGCGAAAAAGCGGTCAATGAAGCCAAAATCAATTTGGATAAAATCAAAATCGCCTATCAGAATGCCCAATACCGGGAGCAGGATGCGGCAGTTTCCTTGCCGGAAGATGCCGAAAAATTGGCCATGTTCAACGATCTGAAACAAGAATTCATCGCCGAGATGGATGATGATTTCCAAGCGGACAATGCCATGACCATCGTCTACCAATATGCGAAAGAATTGAACATCTACGCAGAAGAAGAAACGGTTTCCGCAGCAGTCCTGAAGGAGGCGCTCGCCACATTCAAAGCACTGGTCGGCATATTCGGCATCGTGCTGGGGGAAGAAGCCTTGCTGGACGATGACATCCAAGCGTTGATCGATGAGAGAATGCAAGCAAGGAAAGATAAAAATTTCGCTCGCAGTGATGAAATCCGTGATTACTTGAAGGATCAAGGCATCATTTTGGATGACACATCACAGGGTACAAGATGGAGAAGAGCATAGTGACAGAAAAAGATTGGAACTTACTGAACGGCCTTGCCTTGGCTTACGTCGGGGATGCCGCCTATGAAGTATATATTAGAACCTATTTACTAGAAAAAGGATACACCAAACCAAACCAACTCCACCGCAGAGCGACGCATTTTGTTTCGGCAAAAGCGCAGGCGGTGCTGATGTACGCCATGATGGCAAAAGAGGGCTTTTTGTCCGAGGAAGAGCTGGGCATGTACAAACGCGGCCGCAACAGCAAGAGCCATACAATCGCCAAGAATGCGGACGTCACGACTTACCGCATCTCGACGGGATTCGAAGCGCTGTTGGGCTATCTCCATCTTTCCGGACAGATCGAACGAATGGAAGAGTTGATTCACTGGTGTATCCAAGAAGTCGAGGAAAATGACCATGAGAGATAAACCAAAGTATAATCCCAAAGACGCACGTCCAAAAGATACGCGCCGGGCACCGAAAAAAAGCAGACCGGAACGCGACAAGCGGGAGCCTGTAGAAAGCGAAACGCCGGAAAACGAAGACTTCGTCATCGGACGCCATCCGGTCTTGGAGATATTGAAGTCAGAACGCGACATCAATAAAATCTTCATCCAGGAAGGCTTGGGCGGAGAAAAAATCGGGGACATCATCCATTTGGCGAAGGAACGCAAAATCCAGATCCAATCCGTACCCAAATCAAAGTTGGATACGTTGTCCGACAATGCCGTCCACCAAGGTGTGATGGCCGCAACGGCCGCCTTCCAATATGCGACCTTGGATGACCTGTTCGCTGCGGCGGCCGCCAAAAATGAAGATCCTTTCTTCATCATTTTGGACAGCCTGGAAGATCCGCACAATCTGGGATCCGTTTTACGTACGGCTGACGCCAGCGGGGCGCACGGGGTCATCATCCCGAAACGCCGTGCTGTCGGCTTGACGTCCACCGTTGCGAAAGCTTCAACAGGAGCGATTGAACATGTGCCTGTTGTCCGTGTTACAAATTTAAATCGCACAATCGAAGAGTTAAAGGAACGAGGCGTCTGGATCTACGCGACGGATATGGCCGGACAGGATTACCGCAAATGGGATACGACCTTGCCGCTTGCCATCATCATCGGCAATGAAGGCAAAGGCATTTCCCGCCTGCTGAAGGAATCCGCGGACGGCCTGTTGACCATCCCGATGGTCGGCCACGTGCAGAGCCTGAACGCTGGGGTCGCCGCCGGATTGATGATGTATGAAGTATTCCGCGGCAGACACAAATAATCTTTTCTGACTTTTTCGATGAGGCGATGCAGAATAATCGAGGTGATGAGTCATCATTAAGAAAGAAATTCTAATCGTAGACGGCTACAACATGATAGGGGCTTGGCCGGAATTGGTTAAGCTGAAGAACCAGGATCTGATCGAAGAAGCGCGCGACCAGCTGCTGCAGACACTGTCCGACTTTCAAAGTTATGAGGGGAAAGAGGTCTGGTGCGTATTCGATGCGCAATTCGTACCCGGCATCACGAAGGAATATTCGAAATACCGGGTGAAGGTCATCTTCACTGCGCAAGGCGAGACCGCCGACACCTACATCGAAGGCGTCGTGAAGAAGCTGCACAACGTCATCACCGATGTCGCCGTCGCCACCAGCGATCTGGCCGAACAGCAGGTCGTCTTCGCAAGGGGCGCGGCGCGGCTATCCGCCAATGATCTGTATCAGGATATCAAACGTTCCAAAAAGGCGCTGGATTCCGAAAGCAAAGCCTACCGGAACCAACGCCAACGCGGTACCTGGAGCGAGGAACAGATGGCCATCCTGAAGGATATTTATAAGGATATGCTGGAATAAACATAGAACTTTAAAGGAAGCTCCGCATCTGCGGGGCTTTTTTTGGTGTAGCGATGATGAAAACGAGCGATAAATAAACCACAAATACTTGTAGATACATATAGAAGTATTTCCCGATTATTCAATCCATTCGTCACCCTGGTAGAAGTCATCAAGCCAACTGACTTCCATCTCGGAAAAGCCTTGCTCTTCCGAATCAAAAAAAAGGTGGGGTACTATTTTCGGTGTATCTTCTTTCTTTTGAGCTTGTCTGAAGACATCTACCTTAAACCATTTATCCTCATACAGAATCTGTACGTTTCGAATAGTCTCTAGGGTCACCCATCCTTCGCCAATAAGAATATCATTCTCCGCACGATAACCCTTAAAATGACCTACTACAGACTCTGTTTGACGTCCAAATCGATCCTTTTGGTTCAATTGAATCGATACAGGACGATTACTTCGTAAGGCTTCGGACAGCACCTTATCAATTGCCAAGGAACTCATTTGAGGAAGAACAGGGACAGCCTTCAGTGCTTCCTCATTTCCGGCAGCAATGGACTTCGTTAATTCGTCCATCGCATACGCTGTGACCCATTTGATCATGCCTCGGTCATGATAGTCGTTATAATCCTTAAAAACTTTATCCGTCCTGTTTCTTGCTTCTTTTAGCATTATCCTCACCTTCCTCCAAACCGGCCATCCCCCCAGCATGCCCGCCCACAAGCGAGCTTCTTGCTATCGCGCGGCCGCCTTCTAAAAGGCTGGCAGCCCTGACAATTGACGTGAAGCCATATTTTTTACGGATGACATCAACCATGTGATCCTTTTTTTGGTCTTTCACTTGCTCGTCGGGGTCTTGGAACAGATCGAGCTGAAGGGAATCTGTATACACCAGGTTGCCGGCACCAACGCCGATGTTTCGGATCGTTTGTCCGTCAAATTGATTATTGAAAAGCAGGAGTACATAGGCTGTCACTTCACTCGATGAATGAGTAGGGGGGATTTTCATTTGCTGATGGAACCCTGTACGACCATAGCGATCAATAAAGCCGATGCTGTAGCCGATACTCAAACTGATGACTTGCGCCTTAGCGCCTGCTCTTCGCAGGCGGGTCGCAACTTGATCGGCCATTTCCATCAGGACAATCTCGATTTCTGACCTTAAAACATAATCTTTATTAAGCACTTGCGAATTGCCGATTGATTTGGAACTTACCTTGACCTTTTCTCCGAGGAAGCTGCGATCAATGCCCCAGGAATGGGCATAAAGCTGAGCGCCCATAACACCGAGCTTACTCTTTAAGTAATAGTAATCGGCATGCGCCAAGTCATGAATGGAGAATATCCCTAAACGGTTCAGCCTTTGCTTTGTTTTTTTTCCAATGCCCCAAAAGTCCGTCATTTCGGGGATTTTCCAAATCGTTTCGAGGACATCCTGGTAACGCCATTCGGCTATCATATCCGGTTGATGCTTGGCTGCATTATCAAGCGCTAATTTCGCCATCAAAGGGTTGTCCCCAATGCCGATAGTCGTGTAAATGCCTGTTTCTTTTAATACGTCAGCTTGAATGAGTTTGGCTATTTCATAGGCGGTTTTATGCCCGAAAAGCTTCAGCGAGCCCGTTACATCAACAAAGCTCTCGTCAACCGAATAAACATGATGATTCGATTCATCTGCATAGCTCTTATAGATATTGTTGATTTCAGTATTTTTTAGCATGTACAGCTTCATTTGCGGCGCAGCAATCACTAAATCGGCAGGGTAGGGGAACGGTAAATCCCTCGCCCTGCTAATGTTAGAGATACCATAGGCTTTTTTAGCTGCTGGCGAAGAAGCCAAAATCAGACCGCTGCCACGTTCCTTGGGATCATCGGAAGGGTAACTCATGACAACTAATTTCGTTTCAAGCGGATGTAGCCCTCTTTTCACACATTCCACGCTCGCATAAAAGGACTTACAGTCGATACAAAGAATATCCCTGCTGGCTTCTTTCGAATAATCAAAGATTAATTTTGTTTCATACATAAAAATCGTCTCCAATCTCTATGTATCCATTATACGAACGTATGTTTGTTTTTGTAAAGCGAACACTATAAGTTTTAATAAATAAAGGAGAAATTTCGAACGGATTTTTGCCCCATCGATAAGTTTATGAGGATCATTTGCGTATTTATTAGGTAGAAAGGTAGTGTGATAGTCACGTCAG
Organism: Trichococcus palustris; assembly: GCF_900114465.1. Taxonomy (GTDB): domain Bacteria; phylum Bacillota; class Bacilli; order Lactobacillales; family Aerococcaceae; genus Trichococcus; species Trichococcus palustris. The sequence continues at coordinate 90,224 of NZ_FOTD01000008.1, forward strand.
CGGAAGCATTTCGCTTTGGAAGAATGGCTGAGAAATAATGAGCAGCAAACGGAAGAAGAGTAAGAGATGCCTTAACATTAAGCCCAATTGTGAAGGGGGTCTACCCACTAAAAAAATTTAAAATTGGCTTAAAATATTTTGTTTTTAACTTTATTTCGCACCCTAGTAATATTTATTGATTAAGACATTTTATACAAAATGGCTACAAAAATTTTATTGATCATAATAAGTTAAAACAGCAGGTCGTCTTCGCAAGGGGAACGGCTATCCGCCAATGATTTGTATCAGGATATTAAACATTCCAAAAAACGCTGGATTCCGAGAGCAAAAGCTACCGGAACCAACGCGAACGCGGCACTTGGAGTGAGGGGCAGATGTCTATATTGGAGGATACCCCGAGGGATGTCTCAGAATAAGGACAGTTGAAAAGCGGAAGCTCCGCATTTGCGTTTTTTCGACTTTATTAATATCGAGACAAAAAAAGTAATAATATAGTTGACGTAAGATATTTTTCATTTATAATATAAAATATGTAGCGGATTGTTACATAAAAATATAGCTTTTGGGGGAGATATAATGGAAGAAAATGAGACAATATTGTTGCGCGCTCCGGAGGAATTGGTCGGTTTGATCAAAGAAGGTGAAACCGTATACTTCGAGGAATTGTTTACAAGATTTTTGCCGCTGGTCAAAAAAATGAATGCCAAGTATTATTTGCGCTTCATGGAGCAAGACGACTTTTGGCAAGAAGCGAGAATTGTCCTGCACAAAGCAGTCGTTGCCTATGATCCGGAAAAAGGGTTGCAGTTCTCCGGATTCTTCAAACTGATGCTTGAGCATCATGTGTATAGTTTGATCCGCAAGGAAACTGCTTTGAAAAGAAAGATCGACAAGGGTGCGGTATCGTTGGATCAGTTGATGGAAAATGAAGCGGGAAGTCATGCGAACCGAGCGATCAACGGCAGCACTATGCATCAGGTGTCGCCGGAAGACGTTGTGCAAGTCAGGGAAAGTGCGACCGGTTATTTTGATGGCCTATCCCGTTTCGAGCAGGATGTTTTCCGCCTCTATCTTTTGGGTAAGGAATTCCCGATGATTGCGGAAGAGTTGGATTGCGAAATGACGCAGATCAAAAATGCGTTCGATCGTTGTAAACAAAAAATGAAGCGCTTACTAAATTGATTTTTCCGAAGGACCTCTGTCACTATTTTGTGGCGGACGGTTTTTTCTTTGTCCGGCCGGCTCATTTTTTTATTCTGTGCCGAAATATGCTACACTTTGGATACGAATACAAAGAAGCAGGGAAGCGGATATGAATAAGAATAAACGGTTGATTTATATAGCATTGTTGGCTGCCCAAGGGGTGGTCATCACCTTATTGGAACGGTCCATCCCTTTCCCCTTCGCTTTTGCGCCGGGTGCGAAATTGGGGTTGGCGAATATGATTACGCTGTTGGCCATTTTTACCTTGCCGTACAAGGACAGCTTCAAGGTGGTCTGGATGCGGCTGTTGATTGCGACCTTATTGGGCGGGACCTTGTCGACATTTATGTACAGTTTTGCCGGGGCCTTCCTAAGCTATGGGGGCATGCTGCTGGTCCGCTTGCTGGGTCCGAAGAGGGTCAGCATGATCGGCATCAGCGCGGCGGGGGGCATTTTGCATAACGTCGGTCAGTTGCTGGTGGCCAGCCTGATCGCCGGCTCCTTCAGCGTCATGCTGTATCTGCCTATTTTGGCATTGACGGGTATCTTTTCAGGGGTAGCGGTCGGAGTGGCAGCGAACTACCTGTTGGAACACGTCACGACGATCAAAAAATTCCAGAGCGAAGAAGCCGGAAAAAACAAGCTCGCGGCTGAGTGGTACCAGGCTTCGCTGGTCTATGAGAACGAGAACAGCGGGCTGTAAGGTTTCATGGATTTTACGAAGGCGCAAGCCTTCTTTTTTGTCCATGTGATAAAAAAAACAAGCGTTTATTTGCACAATAAACCGTGCGGATTTCCTTTGCGGAGAACGGAATCGTTTCCTTAGACAATTATTCACAAATATATTACACTTAGTAAGAACCGTTTATTTAAAATAAGTCAACAAACGTATAGAGACCAATAGCTGAAGGTTTTGTCGGCGATCATGCGTTGGACATAAAAGGGGAAGTACAGATGGATAAAAAGCATATCGTAGTGGTCGGGGCGGGTTTCGCCGGCGTGGCGGCAACGAAAAAATTAGCTAAGCATTTCAGGAACGATAAAAATGTCCTGATTACGTTGATAGACCGGCATTCTTATCAAACCTACATGACGGAATTGCATGAAGTGGCGGCCGGCCGCGTTGCTCCGGATGCCATTCAGTATGATTTGCAGCGGCTGTTTTGCAATAATAAAAATGTGGATATCGTAACCGATGAAGTCAGGAATGTAGACCGTAAGGCGAAAATCATCACAACGATTGGCGGCAGCTTCCCTTATGACTATCTGATTCTGGCCATGGGCGGGGAACCGAATACGTTCAATGTACCGGGTGTCGACGAACATGCCTTCACGATGTGGTCCTGGGAGGATGCGAACAAAATCCGCCGTCATATCCAGGATACGGTCGAGGCCGCTTCGAACGAGCATGATAAGGAAAAACGCAAGGGGATGCTGACAGCGGTCGTCAGCGGGGCCGGCTTCACGGGTGTGGAATTGGTCGGCGAACTGATGGAATGGAAAGAACGGCTGGCCAAAGACAACAAGTTGGATCCGTCTGAATTCAGCCTGTATTTGGTGGAAGCCGCCCCGATCATTTTAGGCGTCGTGACCGAGAGGGAACAAAAGAAAGCTGAAAAATACATGCTCAAGCAAGGCATCCAGATCATCAAAGGCAACGGGGTCGCGAAAGTGGAGAAGGACTTCGTTCAATTGGCGGACGGAACGGTCATCCCGACGCAGACATTGATCTGGACAGCTGGCGTCAAGGCCAATTCGGACACAGCGGCATATGGTATCGAGCGAGCGAAGGCCGGCCGTTTGGTCGCCAATAAATATATGGAAGCAAAGGATTCCGAAGGCGTCTACCTGGCCGGGGATTTGGTCTACTATGAAGAACCGGACAAAGACAATGCGCCGGTTCCGCAGATCGTGCAGTCCGCTGAGCAGACAGGGCATACCGCAGCCGCGAACATCATCGCAGCCATCGAGGGGACGGAAAAGACCGAACACAAGGGGATCTACCAAGGATTCATGATTTCCATCGGCTCCCGTTATGGCGTGGCCTATTTGATGGACAAGATTCACCTGAGCGGTTTCTTGGCGATGCTGGTCAAACATATGGTGAACCTCTTCTATTTCCTGACCATCGGCTCCGGCTATTATTTTGTGAAATACATCTACCATGAATTCTTCCATATCAAGGACAAACGGAATATCTTCCGCGGGCATCTTTCCAGATTGGGGAATGTTTTATGGGTCTTGCCGTTGCGCGTCTTCTATGGAAGCATGTGGACGTGGGAAGCGCTCAAGAAGATCTTTGGCTTGTACGGAACCACTTCCTGGTTCGGGAATGAGATTGTCCTGCCGTTTTCCTGGCTGAAGGAGGCCACAACGGGCGCATCGCAAGCGGTAGTGCCGACTGCAGCAACGGCTGCCCATCCGGTCTTCGGCCTCAGCTATGCCTACGGTGAAGAACCGATGATGATCTTCAAACAGGCGCCGGAATGGTTCAACAGCATCATGAAGGTGATGATCCCGAACCCGGAAGTCGCTTTATTCTTCCAGAAATTCATGACCGTCGTTGAATTGTTGATTGGCTTGGCGATCATCGCCGGATTGTTTACCTTCCTGGCGAACGCCGCGACCATTGCTTTGGTCATCTCCTTCTCGTTATCCGGTATGTTCTATTGGGTGAATATGTGGTTCATCCCGGTGGCTATCGCCCTAATGAATGGTTCCGGGAGAGCCTTTGGGTTGGATTATTACGTGATGCCGTGGATCCAGAAGAAGCTGGATGCGTGGTGGTACGGAAAGACGAAATCGATTTACGAGCCGGGAATCGGAAAATAATAGGATGGTAACAGGGTTAAGGTGGGGAGGCCTGCCTTATCCCTTTTCTTTTAGGGAAGGGATGCGACTGCAACATGAAAAAATATCTTAGGATGCTTCGGAAAGGGGATCTGATCATCATCTTATTTTTGATGGTGGGCTCGTTCTTTCCGCTGGGCATCTTTACCTATCAGCAGGCCAATGCGGAAAATAGGGAGAGGATCGCCGTTGTCAGCGTAGACGGGAAAGCCGTAAAGGAGTTTGCCTTACGCGATGATGGCAAGACTGAGACCTATGTTTGTGTTGATGGCCACGGACACGAGAATACGATTGTGAGAGAAGGCTCCGTCATCTACATGGATTCGGCGGATTGCAAAGACCAATTGTGCGTGCGCATGGGCGCGAAATCGAAGGCAGGGGAAACGATACTATGCCTGCCGAATCGTGTTTTGATTGAAGTAAAAGCAAGTCCGGATACGCAGACAGATGAAAATGCCCTTGATATCATATCCTAAAAAACGGCACAAAAAGAATAGAATGGGGGGATCGCTATATGAAAATCCATCCGATGTGGGATGATCACCCAACGATACAATCCGAATTGATTGCAACCAATCATCTGATCGAAAAGAATATAACCATTAAGAACCCAGCTGTCAGGGAAGAGATACTCAAACGGCTGTTGTCGGGGGGGAAGATGTTGCGCCCGGCTTACAGCCTGTTGTTTTCTTATTATGCTGATGAGCGGGATGCAGAGAGGGCTCGGGCGATTGCGGCGGCCATCGAGGTGCTGCATACGGCGACGTTGATGCACGATGATGTGATCGATCAAGCGGCCGTGCGCAGGGGGCAAACGACCATGAATGCTGCCTTCAGCAATCAAGTTGCCGTCTATACGGGGGATTATCTATTCACCGTCTGCTTTCGCTTATTATCCCTTTATGCTAAGGATGCTGCGGTCCTGAAAATCGATACGACGGGCATGGAGGATATCCTGATCGGCGAATTGAACCAGATGGATATGCGCTATGACCCGAATATGAAAATGCGCCATTATCTGAAACAGATCCAAGGGAAGACGGCGCAACTATTTGCGCTCAGCTGTTATGCAGGTGCCTATAAAGCGGATTCGGACAATAAGCTGGCGCATCTGGCCTACAGGATCGGGCATAATATCGGAATGGCTTTTCAGGTCAGGGACGATATATTGGATTACACCCAAGACCCATCCGTATTGGGCAAGCCAAGCATGAGCGATTTCAGGAACGGCATCTATACAGCGCCCTTGTTATATGCCATGCAGGCGAACCGCAAGGTATTCGAACCTTATATTGCCAGGGAAGACGCCATCTTGGAACGGGAACTGACAGAAGTGCATGGGTTGGTTTCGCAATACGGAGGCATTGAGCTGGCCCAAGGGTTGGCGGAGAAATACACCCTGAAAGCCCTTAAGCTCATCAGGCAACTGCCCGAACACCCCGTTAAGGAAACGTTAAAGCGATTAACTGAGCAATTGTTGCTGCGGGAAATGTAGCTGAAAGAATCAGGTTGTATTTTGTTTATCAGGGGAATAAACCTCTGAACAGCATGGTTTGGAAGGGTTTTCCGCAAATGGAGGGATATCGTTTGGATAAATATGTTGCAAATGTTATGATATATAATGTAGTTGGATATTGAAACTTTGTGATTGGAGTCACATATCTTGCTGCCATAAATCGACAGAGGACAAGGTGGGATAGATGATGGAATTAAGAAAAGTGTTATCTACAGCGACAATGGTGCTTGCATCAACTTTTGTATTGGCTGCTTGCGGCGGTTCGAATACGAATACAGCGGCAAGCGACGCAGCATCAACAGCATCTTCAGTGGCAAGCGACGTAGCATCAGTGGCATCTTCAGTAGCTGAAGGCGGTCTGAAAGACGGTACCTATGGGATAGTCGAAAAGAACTTTGATACACGCGGGTGGAAGACAGAATTTTCGATCACCGTCGTTGGCGGGAAAATCACTGCATCGACATACGAGAACGTCAACGAAGCGGGCGCAAAGAAATCCGAGGATGCAGACTATGAGGCAAACATGAAAGCGAAAACCGGTACAGGCCCTATGGAGTACTTTGCAGCTTTGAACAGCCAATTGGTTGAAAAGCAGGATCCGGCAGCGGTGGAAGTCGTGACGGGCGCTACGAATTCTTCGAATACATTTAAACAATATGCTCAACAATTGGTCGATGCGGCAAAAACCGGTAAAACCGGAACAGTCGAAATCGATAATGTAGTAGAGGAATAGCTTTGCGGTTCTGCAATCGTTAAGCGGTTTGATGAATTTTATATAGAAAATAATGATAATAGACAGGTAGGGACAGCGTTCTTGTTCCTGCCTGTTTTTTTCAAAAAAATATGGGGTGGTTTTTGGATGAGGGGATCAAAAAAATATTACGGATTTATCAGTTCCATCATGTGCCTGCTTGTTTTCATGCTGTTGAGCGGATGCGGCAATCAGGGGGGGACGGCAAGCGGGACAGCAGCAATAAGGAAGGAACCCTATGAGAAAACAGCTTTCTTGATGGGCACATATGTCACCGTGCGCATCTATGATGAAGGGAAAGAGGCGGCTTTGGAAAAGGCGTTCAACCGCGTCGAAGAATTGGCGGATAAAGTGACGGTGAACGAACCAGGATCAGAAATTGACGCAGTGAATCAGGCTGCGGGGATCGAGGCAATCCCCCTTTCGGAGGATGTCTACACGTTAGTGAAAAGCGCTTCTGAATACAGCAAACTGTCCAAGGGGGAGTTTGATTTTGCGATCGGTCCGATCACCGAATTGTGGCATATTGGGTTTGACGATGCCAGGAAGCCGGAACAGAGTGAAATCGATGCTGTGTTGCCTTTGGTCGACTATGAGAAGGTTGTCCTGGATGATGTAAACCGGACCGTTTTCCTTACGGAAGAGGGCATGAGGTTGGATCTGGGCGCCATCGCGAAAGGCTACATCACGGATGAAGTGAAGGAATTGCTGGATGCGGAAGGCGTGACGACTGCCATCATCGATCTGGGTGGGAATGTCTATGTGATGGGCGGTTCGCCTTTGCGGGACGGGGAGTCCTGGAATGTAGGCATCCAAGATCCGTTGGCTGCGCGCGGGGAGACCATCGGGAAGACCAAGCAAAAGAACCGTTCCATCGTGACTTCGGGGATTTACGAGCGCTACATCGAAGTGGACGGCGTAACCTATCATCATCTGATGAACCCGACAACAGGCTATCCATTTGACAATGAGATTGCGGGCGTCTCAATCATCTCGGACAAATCGATTGATGGCGACGCCTTGTCCACGCTTGTTTTCGGGTTGGGTGTTGAGGCCGGTTTGGACTACGTCAACAGCCGTGAGGACATCGAAGCGGTTTTCGTTACGAAAGATAAGAAGGTCTATGTATCAGATGGGCTGAAAAATAATTTTGAACTGACGAATGAAGATTATGTTTGGGAAAATGAGGAGGGGTGATGCGGATGAGTATACCTGTATTTTTAGAATTTGTGGAAATCAAAACCAAGTTGGCTAGCCTTTTCCCCTTTGTGCTAGGAACGCTTTTTACGATTTATCATTTCGGAAGCTTTGATGGATTGAATACAGCACTTTTTTTTGTGGCCATGGTCGTATTCGACATGGCCACAACAGCCATCAACAATACGATGGATTATATTAAGGCTAAGAATGTGATGTACAGGGAGGAAGAAAACATTCTCGGAAAGGCGAATATATCCGTCAAAAAGGCAGCAACGATTATCGTGGCCATGATTTCTTTGGCTGCTTTGGTGGGCGTTTTTCTGGCGTATCGTACCAATCTGTTGCTGTTGTTCATCGGAGCGGCTTGTTTTCTGATCGGTATTTTGTATACGTTTGGACCTTTTCCGATTTCGAGGATGCCATTGGGGGAAGTGGCATCCGGGTTGACGATGGGATTCGGCATCTTTTTCATCGCTGTTTTTGTGAATGTTCCTGCCGATACGCTCGCGAGTCTGCTGATTCGGCTGCCGCTCTTTACGATCAACGGCAATATTGTCAATCTCTTGATTGTGGGGCTGCAATCGCTGCCTTTGGTTTTTACCATCGCCAACATCATGCTTGCGAATAATTTGTGCGACTATGAAACGGATCTGTCCAATCACCGTTATACCTTGACCTTCTACATCGGTAAACCGATCGCCATTCGCTTGTACGCTTGGTTGTACTATGGCGCCTTCGCCGCTACGACAGCATCCGTTCTATTAGGGGTCTATCCGTTGTGGCTGCTGCTTATTTGGTTGGTTTTCCCCACCATTAATCAGAATATCGCCCGATTCAAAGCGAAGCAAGATAAGGCGACCACTTTCAATTTAGCGATCAAGAATCTGGTTCTCTATCATGGGATGGAGATTGTCTTGCTGGTTCTTTCGCTCATCTTGAAATGATGTCCATTCGCTGTGGTGTTCCTGAGGATGAGGTTTTTCTGAAGGAGATGACCTGTCAGGCGATTTATTTGCCTAGAAAGATATTGGAAGAGCCCGCTAAATTGCCTTCCAAAGAAGACTATTATGGTCTGCTTGCAACCATGGAAGCGTATGAAGGCGTGGAAGAAATAATTGCAGTGGATAAATAGCGCGTTTGAAGGGCTCCGGGAATAAAAATTCCGGGGCCTTTTGATATATTCAGAATGGATCAACGCGAAATGACCGCCAGGAGCCTAAGCAAAGAAAATGTTTGACAGAAAGAGATTCGCACTCTAATATTAACTGCGTAGTGTACACAAAATGAGAAAAGTAAGGTGAGCGACAAAATGGCACAAAGGAAAACTGCATTGGCCTGCACTGTATGTGGATCGAGAAACTATACCATCACACCTTCTGAAAAAGGTCGCACAGAGCGTTTAGAAGTTAAGAAATTTTGCCGGTACTGCGGTAAGCATACCTTGCATAAAGAAACGAAATAACGAAACTGGCAACATATAGTAGGAGGGTAAACATGAAATTTCTGAAAAGCGTAGTTGATGAAATGAAGCAAGTTACTTGGCCAACTGGTAAAGAGTTAACAAAATATACAAATACTGTAATCGTCACTTCCGTCTTATTCGGTATCTTCTTTGCCGTTGTGGATTTCGGAATCAGCGGAACCATGAATTTATTTTTAAAATAAAATAAGAATTGTGGCAATGCAGTCTTTGTGATGCTATAATGTTAACGCCGTATAGAAGAAACCTTTCAAGTGGAAGGTTTTTTTATTTACAAGAAAATAGACCGAAATCAAATCTAAATTAGGAAAGAAGATGCAAAAATGGAAACAATTGAACATGAAAAACAATGGTATGTCCTGCACACGTACTCCGGCTACGAGAACAAAGTCAAGATGAACATCGAGTCCAGAGCGCAAAGCATGAATATGGAAGATCATATTTTCCGCGTCGTCATTCCGGAAGAAGAACAAGTGGAGATCAAGGACGGGAAAGAGAAAGCGACAACGCAAAAAACATTCCCGGGATATGTATTGGTCGAAATGATCATGTCCGATGAAGCGTGGTATGTAGTCCGTAATACGCCGGGCGTAACAGGATTCGTAGGGTCGCATGGTGCGGGGAGCAAACCGGTACCGTTGCTGCAGGAAGAGATTGAAGTAATCTTGAAACGCATGGGCATGAGCACGCGCACGCATGACGTTGAATTCGAAAAAGGCGAACCTGTAACCATCATCGATGGTGCGTTCAACGGCCTATCCGGATTTGTCGAAGAGGTTGACAGCGAAAGAAGCAAGCTGAAAGTGCTTATCGAAATGTTCGGCCGCGAAACGATTGCGGAACTTGATTATGGTCAAGTGGAAAAAGGCTAAAAGCCCCCGACAAAAGGGATTTTGGTTATTTTGAAAAAAAGCTTAAAAATTCATTGCGTCTGAATGGACGTTCTGTTATACTGTATCGGTACGTTTATGCGTATGTATTGAGTGGGAGGGGAAATCTTAACCCCATTAAACCACATCACGAACAATCAAGGAGGTATGTCTCGTGGCTAAAAAAGTTGTCAAATTAGTTAAGTTACAAATTCCTGCAGGTAAAGCATCTCCTGCTCCACCGGTAGGTCCAGCTTTAGGTCAAGCACAAGTAAACATCATGGGATTCTGTAAAGAATTCAATGCGCGTACAGCTGACCAAGCAGGTATGATCATTCCCGTTGTTATCTCTGTATATGAAGATCGTTCATTCACCTTCATTACAAAAACTCCTCCAGCTCCAGTATTATTGAAAAAAGCTGCAGGTATCGAATCAGGTTCAGGCGAACCGAACAAGAAAAAAGTTGGTAGCGTAACGCGTGACCAAGTTAAAGAAATCGCTGAAACAAAAATGACAGACTTAAATGCAGCAGACGTAGAAGCTGCTATGCGTATGGTCGAAGGTACTGCACGTTCTATGGGTATTACAGTCCAAGACTAACTCAAAATGCAGCTTCTCATGCGGTCGCGCAAACGGACAGTCGCTACATTAAAATAGCATTGTCATTCTGATGACCCGCAGCATCCATGCTGCGGGGAGCAGACGTTGGTTCGCTCGCAAGTGGGAGGTTATTCCGTTAAAACCACAATCTAGGAGGAAAATTCATGGCTAAGAAAAGTAAAAAATTCCAAGATGCTGCTAAAAAAGTTGAATCTGCTAAAGCATATTCAGTAGAAGAAGCAATTGCATTAGTGAAAGAAATTGATTTTGCAAAATTCGATGCAACTGTTGAAGTTGCTTACCGTTTAGGTATCGACACTCGTAAAAATGACCAACAAATCCGTGGCGCTGTAGTATTGCCAAACGGAACTGGTAAAACACAAAGAGTATTGGTGTTCGCTAAAGGCGAAAAAGCTAAAGAAGCTTTGGCTGCTGGAGCAGACTACGCAGGCGATACTGATTTAGTTCAAAAAATCCAAGGCGGATGGTTTGACTTCGATGTTATCGTTGCAACTCCTGACATGATGGGTGAAGTTGGTCGTCTAGGTCGCGTATTGGGACCTAAAGGCTTGATGCCAAACCCTAAAACAGGCACAGTTACAATGGACGTAACAAAAGCTATTGAAGAAATCAAAGCTGGTAAAGTTACATACCGTGCTGAAAAAGCTGGTATCATCCATGTTCCTATCGGAAAAGTTTCATTCGATGACGAAAAATTATTGGAAAACTTCCGTACAATCCACGATACAATCGTAAAAGCAAAACCAGCTACAGCTAAAGGTCAATACGTTAAAAACATCAGCGTAACGACTACATTTGGCCCTGGCGTTAAAGTAGACGCACACAGCTTATAAAAAAACCTTGACTTGGACGGTTGTCGTTGGTATAATCGTCTAGGTTAATATATGTCTTACCGTAGACAGCAGGTGACGCAAGTCTTAATCATGCCTGCCGAGGAAGAATCCAGTTTATGTTTTATGGATCCTCTATGTCTAGGCGACATAGAGTTTTTTGTTTTTTAAACAAGAAATTCTATAAAAAAATCCAGGAGGTGAAATATAAGATGAGTGAAACTGCTATTGCTCAAAAACAACTTTTAGTTAACGATCTTACTGCAAAAATCAAAGAATCTGCTTCTGTAGTCGTTGTTGATTACCTAGGTCTAACTGTTGAACAGGTGACTGAATTAAGAAAACAATTGCGTGAAGCTGGCGTGGAAATGAAAGTTATCAAAAACTCTCTAATGGTACGCGCTGCTGTAGCTGCAGGCTTAGAAGGTATGGAAGATATCTTCAAAGGACCTACTGCTGTAGCATTCAGTTCTGAAGATGTTGTAGCACCAGCTAAAATCATGGCTGAATTTGCTAAAACTGCAGAAAAACTAGAAATCAAAGGTGGTATCATCGAAGGCAAGGTTGCTTCTAAAGAAGAAATCAACGCTTTGGCAACACTACCAAACCGCGAAGGTATGCTTTCTATGTTACTTTCAGTATTACAAGCTCCAGTCCGCAACTTTGCGTTGGCTATCAAAGCTGTATCTGATAAAAACGGCGAAGCTGCATAATCTGCAAGCTGGCTGATCTATGAAACAAGGGCTTTTCCCATCGGGAAAGCACCAAAAAAACTTAAACCAAAAACGGAGGAACACAAAATGTCATTAAACATCGAAGCAATCATTGCTGACATCAAAGTAGCAACAGTTTTAGAATTAAACGACTTAGTAAAAGCTATCGAAGAAGAATTCGGCGTAACAGCTGCAGCTCCAGTAGCAGCAGCAGGTGCAGTAGCAGCAGCAGAAGAAGAACAAACTGAATTCAACGTTGAATTAACTTCAGCTGGAGATTCAAAAATCAAAGTAATCAAAGTTGTACGTGAAGCTACAGGCCTAGGCTTGAAAGAAGCTAAAGCATTAGTTGACGGCGCTCCTGGCGTTATCAAAGAAGCTATATCTAAAGAAGATGCAGAAGCATTGAAAACTCAATTAGAAGAAGTTGGCGCTTCTGTAACAATCAAATAATCTTTTTTCGAAAAGATTATTTTTACAGAAACACAGTTCTGAATTGTGTAAATAATGGAGCCAGGATAAGCAATTATCCTGGCTTTTATTATAGGTTTCACGATTCGCCGATTGCAACGGGAGTATGAGACTTTCGTCGGAAGGGATGGAAATCATGTCAAACCATTACTATACAAAAAATCCGGAAGCTGCAAGCAAAGAAACTTCCTGGACCTATCGTTTGAAAAACAAAGAGTTTCGTTTCATCTCCGATAGCGGTGTTTTTTCAAAGAATACAATCGACTTTGGATCGCGCTTGTTGATCGAAACTTTTCAATTGGCTGAAGACGTAAAAGGGGATATCCTGGATGTCGGTTGCGGATACGGGCCGATGGGGCTGGCTGCAGCTTATGCGTATCCGGAACGGCAAGTTGAAATGGTGGATGTGAACGAGAGGGCTTTGTCTTTGGCGCGCAGAAATGCCGAAGTGAACAACATTCACAATGTGAAAATTTATGAATCCAGCACCTATGATCGCGTGGAAACTGGTAAGCAATTTGCGGCAATCATCAGCAACCCGCCAATCCGAGCCGGAAAACAAATCGTGCATCGCATTCTCTCGGAAGCCTATCCACACCTTGTACCGGGCGGGACCCTTACGGTTGTCATCCAAAAGAAACAAGGCGCACCTAGTGCCGAAAAGAAGATGCTGGAAGTATTCGGGAATGTTGAAGTGATCGTACGCGATAAAGGATATTGGATTATCCGATCTGTAAAAGCCTGATTGTTTCATAAGGCCGAAAGATAAAAGCGGCCTGAAGGAAATACAGGGAAATGCCTGTTGACAGATTAATTCGAAGTGTGTAGAATAGTAAGGTAATATAGACGCATAAGATAATTCGAGAAGCGCGGCTGAAATATTGTCCGGACGCGGTTTTCAAGGCAGAAAACAAAAGACAGAGTGATTTTCAAAAAAATTGCAGCTCTCTTTTGGTTTTTTTTTGCCAAAAAAACGTGAAAATCAAAAAATGTAACGAAAACGTAACATTTGAAACGAAAATGTAACGTAAGATTATTATCGTCTAATGTCTAAATTTAATTAGGGGTGAAGAAGTTGTTAGGGCATAATGAAAAATTCGGGAAACAACGTACCCGCAGAAGTTATTCGCGTATCAGTGAAGTATTAGAACTTCCTAACCTGATTGAGATTCAAACGGATTCTTATAAATGGTTCCTTGAAACAGGGATCAAAGAAATGTTCAAGGACATTTCTCCGATTGAAGATCATACAGGAAACTTATCATTGGAGTTTTACGATTATGAACTCCATGAGCCAAAATACTCCGTTTCAGAAGCACGTGCACATGATGCCAATTATTCGGCGCCAATCTATGTAAAACTACGTTTAATCAACCAAGAGACCGGTGAAATTAAAGACCAAGAAGTTTTCTTTGGTGATTTTCCTTTAATGACAGATATGGGTACATTCATCATCAACGGGGCGGAACGTGTTATCGTATCACAATTGGTTCGTTCCCCAGGTGTGTATTTCCATAATAAGATGGATAAGAACGGAAAAGAAAGCTTCGGCAATACGCTGATTCCTAACCGTGGTGCATGGTTGGAATATGAAACGGATGCCAAAGACATTTCTTATGTGCGTATCGACCGCACGAGAAAGATTCCGTTGACTGTGTTGGTCCGTGCCTTAGGATTCGGATCGGACGATCAAATCCTTGAGATTTTCGGCGACAATGAAAGCTTGCGTTTGACAATGGAAAAAGATGTCCATAAAAATGCATCCGACTCAAGAACGGAAGAAGCTTTAAAAGATGTATACGAGAGACTTCGTCCAGGTGAGCCGAAAACAGCCGACAGTTCACGTAACCTTTTGAATGCTCGCTTCTTCGACCCAAGAAGATATGATATGGCTCCGGTTGGACGCTATAAAGTAAACAAAAAACTGAACATCAAAACACGCTTGCTCAACCAAATCCTGGCCGAAACGTTGGTCGACCCTGAAACAGGGGAAATCATCGCCGAAAAAGGAACCGAGTTGGACCGCGGCGTAATGGAACGTCTAAGCCCATACTTGGATAACGGTTTGAATCAAGTGACGCTTTACCCATCCGACGACGGGGTTGTAACAGTTCCTGTCTTGATGCAAGTGGTAAAAGTCTACTCCAAGAAAGACCCTGAAAAAATCATCAACGTCATCGGAAATGCTGAAATCGCTGATGAAATCAAACATTTGACGACAGCGGACATTTTCGCATCGATGAACTACTTCTTCAACTTGTCTGAAGGATTAGGAACAACCGATGACATCGACCACTTAGGAAACAGACGTATCCGTTCTGTCGGCGAATTGTTGCAAAATCAATTCCGTATCGGTTTATCCCGTATGGAACGTGTGGTCCGTGAAAGAATGTCCATCCAGGACGTTTCTACCATCACCCCACAACAATTGATCAACATCCGTCCTGTCGTTGCGGCAATCAAAGAATTCTTTGGTTCTTCACAACTGTCCCAGTTCATGGACCAAACCAATCCGCTTGGTGAGTTGACGCATAAACGTCGTCTATCCGCATTAGGACCCGGTGGTTTGACGCGTGACCGTGCCGGATATGAAGTCCGAGACGTTCACTATTCCCACTATGGCCGTATGTGTCCGATCGAAACACCGGAAGGCCCGAATATCGGGCTGATCAACAGCTTGTCCAGTTATGCAAAAATCAACAAATATGGCTTCATTGAAACGCCTTACCGTCGTGTCGACTGGAAGACGCACAAAGTAACGAACATCATCGACTATTTGACTGCCGATGAAGAAGATAACTATACAGTGGCTCAAGCCAACTCTGTATTGTTGGAAGACGGCAGCTTTGCGAACGATATCGTCATGGCCCGTTATATCCATGACAACTTGGAAATCAGCATCGAAAAAGTCGATTACATGGACGTTTCGCCTAAACAAGTAGTCGCTGTCGCAACGGCATGTATTCCTTTCTTGGAAAACGATGACTCCAACCGTGCCTTGATGGGTGCGAACATGCAGCGTCAAGCCGTTCCGTTGATCAATCCACAAGCACCATTCGTTGGTACCGGTATGGAATACAAAGCTGCGCATGACTCAGGTGCAGCATTGCTTTGCAGATACGAAGGTATCGTTGAATATGTCGATGCAAAAGAAGTCCGCGTACGTCGCGACAATGGCGCATTGGACAAATACGACATCATCAAATTCCAACGCTCCAACTCTGGTACTTGCTACAACCAAAGACCGATTGTATCGGTTGGCGATCGCGTAGACGTCGGCGAAACCTTAGCTGATGGACCATCGATGGAAAAAGGTGAAATGGCATTAGGACAAAACGTATTGGTTGCCTTCATGACTTGGGAAGGTTACAACTACGAAGATGCTGTTATCATGAATGAGCGTTTAGTAAGAGATGACGTATACACTTCCATCCATATCGAAGAATATGAATCAGAAGCGCGTGATACAAAATTAGGGCCTGAAGAAATTACCCGCGAATTGCCTAACGTCGGCGAAGACGCATTAAAGGATCTTGATGAACGCGGCATTATCCGCATCGGAGCAGAAGTGAAAGACGGCGATATCCTTGTAGGGAAAGTAACGCCTAAAGGGATGACGGAATTGTCCGCTGAAGAACGTCTCTTGCATGCCATCTTCGGTGAAAAAGCCCGTGAAGTGCGCGATACATCATTACGTGTCCCTCATGGCGGTGGCGGTATTGTTCATGATGTGAAGATCTTTACTCGTGAAGCCGGCGATGAATTATCTCCGGGCGTTAACTTATTGGTACGTGTCTACATCGTTCAAAAACGTAAAATCAACGAAGGTGACAAAATGGCCGGACGTCATGGTAACAAAGGGGTTGTATCCCGCATCATGCCGGAAGAAGATATGCCATACATGCCAGACGGCACACCGGTTGATATCATGCTGAACCCGCTAGGGGTGCCATCCCGTATGAATATCGGACAAGTGTTGGAACTTCACCTAGGAATGGCCGCCCGTGAATTAGGTATTTACGTTGCGTCGCCAGTATTCGATGGTGCCGATGAAGACGATGTATGGGGAACGGTAGCCGAAGCTGGTATGGCGAAAGATGCCAAGACAGTCCTTTATGATGGACGTACTGGTCAACCATTCGATAACCGCGTATCTGTCGGAATCATGTACTATTTGAAACTATCGCATATGGTCGATGACAAATTGCATGCTCGTTCAACAGGACCTTACTCATTAGTTACGCAACAACCGCTAGGTGGTAAAGCGCAATTTGGTGGACAACGTTTCGGGGAAATGGAAGTTTGGGCACTGGAAGCTTATGGTGCGGCCTATACCTTGCAAGAAATCTTGACATACAAATCAGATGATGTTGTCGGTCGTGTGAAAACATACGAAGCGATCGTCAAAGGCGAAACAATCCCTCGTCCAGGTGTACCTGAATCATTCCGCGTATTAGTGAAAGAATTGCAAGCACTTGGATTGGATATGAAAGTGCTTGATGAAGCAGAAGAAGAAATCGAATTACGCGACATGGACGAAGAAGACGATGTTGTAAATATGGACAGATTAAACAAACAATCTGAAGCAAGAAAGAGAGACTAAACCGTGTTCCCGGACGCAAAACGTCCGGGTATGCATTTAGTCACCCGCAGATTGCACAAAGCAGAAACCAGATAGAGCATTTTGGGCAGCTCGAAGAATAAAGGGAGGTAGGCCCCTTGATAGACGTAAATAAATTTGAAAGCATGCAAATTTCCTTAGCTTCCCCCGATAAGATCCGCAGTTGGTCTTACGGAGAGGTCAAAAAGCCGGAAACAATCAACTATAGAACGCTGAAACCTGAAAAAGAAGGTTTATTCTGCGAAAGAATTTTTGGACCGCAAAAAGACTGGAAATGTTCATGCGGAAAATACAACGGTATCCGTTATAAAGGGATCGTTTGTGACCGTTGTGGCGTAGAAGTAACCCGTGCGAAAGTCCGTCGTGAAAGAATGGGGCACATCGAATTAGCTGCTCCCGTAACCCATGTATGGTACTTCAAAGGGATTCCTAGCCGTATGGGTCTTGTGTTGGACATGAGCCCGCGTGCGTTGGAAGAAATCATTTATTTTGCTTCATATGTTGTCATCGAACCAGGTGATACGATATTGGAAGCAAAACAATTATTGACTGAAAAAGAATACCGCGACAAACGTGCACAATATGGGAACAGTTTCCACGCCGCAATGGGCGCAGAAGCTGTAAAACAATTGCTTGACCGCGTTGATATTGAAACTGAGTGCGAAGGATTAAAAGAAGATCTGAAATCGGCAACTGGGCAAAAGAGAACCCGCGCGATCCGTCGCTTGGATATCTTGGATGCATTCCGTACCTCAGGCAACAAACCTAGTTGGATGATCATGGATGTTGTTCCGGTTATCCCTCCGGATTTACGCCCGATGGTACAATTGGAAGGCGGACGTTTTGCTACGAGTGACTTGAATGATCTGTATCGTCGCGTCATCAACCGTAACAACCGTTTGAAACGCTTATTGGATCTGAACGCACCGAACATCATTGTCCAAAATGAAAAACGCATGCTGCAAGAAGCTGTTGACGCATTGATCGATAATGGCCGCCGCGGACGTCCCGTTACAGGACCAGGTAACCGTCCATTGAAATCACTTTCTCATATGTTGAAAGGGAAACAAGGTCGTTTCCGTCAAAACTTACTGGGTAAACGTGTCGACTATTCTGGTCGTTCCGTAATCGTTGTTGGACCATTCCTAAAAATGTACCAATGCGGATTGCCGAAAGAAATGGCCATTGAATTATTCAAGCCGTTTTTGATGAAAGAATTAGTAGGCCGCGATATCGCAAGCAACATCAAAAATGCAAAACGTAAAATCGATCGCATGGACGACGATGTCTGGGATGTGTTGGAAGATGTCATCAGAGAACATCCCGTATTGTTGAACCGCGCACCGACGCTTCACCGTTTGGGTATCCAAGCGTTTGAACCGGTTCTGGTCGAAGGTAAAGCAATCCGTCTTCACCCGCTAGTATGTGAAGCCTACAATGCCGATTTCGATGGTGACCAAATGGCTGTCCACGTACCACTAGGCGAAGAAGCGCAAGCAGAAGCACGTCTATTGATGTTGGCTGCACAAAACATTTTGAATCCAAAAGACGGTAAGCCAGTCGTTACGCCATCACAGGATATGGTGCTGGGTAACTACTACTTAACAATGGAAGAAAAAGGCAAAGTCGGAGAAGGGATGATTTTCTCCAACGCGGAAGAAGCAGGCCTTGCTTATGAAAGTGGATTTGTCCACTTGCATACAAGAGTTGCGATCAGTCCGAAATCATTGCCTAAGAAACCTTGGACAGAATGGCAAAAGGAACGTTTGTTGGTGACGACAGTCGGTAAAATTTTCTTCAACGAAATCATGCCGGATGAATTCCCGTACTTAAACGAACCTACCCAATTCAACTTGGATGTAGCGACACCGGACAAATATTTTGTTGAAGCAGGTACTGATGTTGATGCATTCATCGAACAGCAAGAGATTGTCGGGCCGTTCAAGAAGAAAAACTTAGGAAATATCATCGCTGCCGTATTCAAGAAATTCCAAGTTACGGAAACTTCAAGAATGTTGGACAGAATGAAGGACCTGGGTTACAAATTCTCGACTCGTGCAGGTATCACTGTAGGGATCGCTGATATTTTGGTGTTGGAATCTAAACCTGAGATATTGGAAAGAGCGCATAAAAAAGTAGAAAACATCTCCAAACAATTCCGTCGCGGTTTGATTACAGACGACGAAAGATACAACAGTGTCATCACTACTTGGAACTTGGCGAAAGACGAAATCCAAGTGGAACTGATGAAAACATTGGGCCAAGAAAACCCGATCTTCATGATGAGTGACTCCGGAGCCCGTGGTAACATCTCCAACTTTACGCAACTTGCCGGGATGCGTGGTTTGATGGCCGCTCCAAATGGGAAAATCATGGAATTGCCGATCACTTCTAACTTCCGTGAAGGACTAAGCGTCTTGGAAATGTTCATCTCTACCCATGGTGCTCGTAAAGGGATGACCGATACAGCCTTGAAGACTGCCGATTCAGGTTACCTGACTCGTCGTCTGGTTGACGTAGCTCAAGATGTCATCATCCGTGAAGATGACTGCGGAACGGACCGTGGTTTATTGATCCGCTCCATCAGAGAAGGAAATGAAATCATCGAAGCTTTGGAAGAACGTTTGGTTGGGCGTTATGCTCAAAAAGCAATCGTTCATCCGGAAAACGGAACTGTATTGGCTGTGCATAATCAGTTGATTACCGAAGATATGGCTAAAGAAATCATCGATGCCAATATCGAAGAAGTAACAATCCGTTCCGTATTCACATGTAACACAAGACATGGTGTCTGCAAACACTGTTATGGCCGCAACTTAGCCACAGGTTCTAAAGTTGAAGTCGGTGAAGCTGTCGGAACGATTGCTGCCCAATCAATCGGTGAACCAGGTACACAGTTGACCATGCGTACATTCCATACCGGCGGGGTTGCCGGCGACGATATCACACAAGGTTTGCCGCGTATCCAAGAAATCTTTGAAGCGCGTAACCCTAAAGGGGTAGCGGTCATCACCGAAGTTACAGGGGAAGTTGTCTCTGTCGACGAAAGTGCATCAGATCGCTCGAAGGAAGTTACGATCAAAGGCATAACGGATACAAGAACCTATACAGTCCCTTATACTTCTCGTATGAAAGTGGCTGAAGGCGATTTTGTTCACCGTGGTGATCCGTTGACGGAAGGTTCCATCGAACCGAAAGAATTATTGCGTGTGCGTGATGTTCTTTCCGTTGAAACATACTTATTACGCGAAGTTCAAAAAGTATACCGTATGCAAGGGGTAGAAATCGGCGACAAACATATTGAAGTAATGGTACGTCAAATGTTGCGCAAAGTCCGCGTTATGGATCCGGGCTCTACACCTATCTTGCCGGGTACTCTGATGGATATCGCTGATTTTGAAGATCAAAACAGAGCTATCATCACTGCTGGAGAAGTCCCAGCTACAGCTCGTCCAGTATTGTTGGGGATCACAAAAGCTTCATTGGAAACAAACAGCTTCTTATCAGCTGCATCATTCCAAGAAACAACGCGTGTCCTTACAGATGCTGCTATCCGCGGTAAAAAAGATCCGTTGCTGGGTCTGAAAGAAAATGTTATCATCGGTAAGATTATCCCTGCTGGTACAGGGATGGCCCGTTACCGTAAAATGGAACCGAAAGCTGTAGAAGTCGAAAGCGAAAATGTCTATAGCATCAGTGATACTGCTGAAGGAAGTTCCGATTTACCAGGCTACGCAGAATAATAAAATCCTTTTGGAATGAAAAAGGAAAACAAATAAAAGTCCGACAGGGAGAAGCAAAACTTCTTCCTGCCGGACTTTTTGCGTTAGATGGAGAGCGCAGCCAGTGGAGTCGGCCTTAACCGAAATAGAAAAGCTGCAGGAAATGCACAAGCAGAACCGCGATAGCAATGAAAGGGACGAACGGCAATCTTTGGCCAATGTTTTTTTTATTAAAAAAGTATCCGGCTGCCAAAAATAGGCAGGCGGACAAACTGGACACCAACAGTATGGATAAGGATTGCCGCAAGCCGAAAGCGAAAGCCAAAATCGAAAGTAATTTAATGTCTCCACCCCCCAGCCCGTCGGGAACCACAAAAAGTGTGAACAGTAAAAGGGAGAAGATGGCGGCGAAGCTGATTGCGGATGCTTTCCAATCCGAGAAGGGGAGATTACCGTGCAGGAATAGGGCGGCAGAAACTAAAAGGATCTGAAACCTATCCGGGACCAACAGATACAAATAATCTGTAATGGAGATAATCGCCAATATGGAAAAGATGCCAGCATAAACAAGAAGATACAAGGGCTTGTTTGAATAAAAATAATAAAGGAGACAAGCCGTGAGGCCGGATAAGGATTCGACAACAACATACATGCCATCTATTTTCCGGTTGCAATAAGCGCATTTCCCGAAGCGGAATAGATAAGAAAAAATTGGGAAAAGGTCATGCGGACCGAGAGCGTGGTTGCAATGCACACAGTGTGAACGCGAGAAGGTGAAACCCTCTTTTATGGGGATACGTGTACCCAAGGCAGTAAAGAAAGAACCAAAAATAGCGCCGAAATAAAAGATAAAAAAATAGTTGCCGATGAATAGCATAAGAAAATCGTCATCTCCGTTCGCGAGTAATCTGTATATAGTATGCGCGGGCGGAGCCACAATGCGTTTAAATTTCTGCTGTTCCTTGCTGTTTGCGGATTCATTCCGGATAGGCGATGATTTTTTGCTATCCTATGCGGCTCGTGGCGTTTGCGATAATTTTAGTGTTGACAGTGCGTGCGGACGGTGGTAATATATAGGAGTTGTCACGACAAGTGCTTTCGGATATGGAATTAAAAAAACATTGACAAAGCAATGCCGGGATGATATTATATAAAGGTTGCTGTTCCTTTCGTAGACGACACTTTTGAAAAAAGTTTTTTTCGGAAGTTGTTGACAGAAGCGCGCAGCCGTGGTATTATAAATAAGCTATCACGTCAGACGTGATAAGCCGATTGACCTTTGAAAACTGAACAAAGAATGAACGAACCAAATGTGCAGGGAGCTTTGATTTTATCAAAGCAAACGAAGGCGATACACAGTATCGCAAACATAAAGTCAGTAACGTAACAAATGAGCTTTTAAATTTTACATGTAGGATTTCTGTACAAGAGTCCACATTTACATGAGAGTTTGATCCTGGCTCAGGACGAACGCTGGCGGCGTGCCTAATACATGCAAGTCGAACGGTTCTTTCTTTTGGAAGCTTGCTTCCGATCGAGAGAATAGTGGCGAACGGGTGAGTAACACGTGGGTAACCTGCCCATAAGAGGGGGATAAC
>NZ_FOTD01000010.1 GCF_900114465.1 Trichococcus palustris
GCACCATCCGCTACAACGAGAAGTGGGAACAACAGAAAAAAATAATTAAAGATTTGCTTTCGGATGAAAAGACTGGCGCGATCTACGGAAAACGGAAGATCGATGTAGAACCAGTGTTCGGATTCTTGAAGGCTAATTTGTGCTTCACTCGATTCTCGGTCAGAGGAAAGGAGAAGGTGCGCAATGACTTGGGATTTGCGCTTATGGCAGTGAACATGAGGAAATACGCTGTTCAGACAGCCCTCCTTGGGAGGGAATCTGCACCTTGGCCCTCGAAAAAAGGTTCCAACCACCAAAATTCGGTGATTGGAACCTTTTTTAATTCATTTCAGCTAGTTATGTCCCAGCCCCATCCTATTTATTTGCATTTACGTTTGACGCTTTTCCGGATCTAAAGGGTCTTCAGGGATTCCTCGATGGGATCCAGATCTTCCGCTTCCGTAACGGGTGCTTCAACCTCTGCATCAATCACTTTTTTGGGAGCGTCTGCGGCTGCCACTTTTTCCTTCACGGCGTCGGTCGTTTCTTTCACTTTCTCTTTGACCTGTTCTGCGGTATCCTTTGCCACTTCCTTCACCGTATCGACGGTTTCGAATAGCGTGGTTTTCACAGTTTCAGAGGCTTCCTTGGCCGCATCGGCGACAACGGAACCTTTTTCCTTTGCCGTTTCCGTATAGTCCATCACTTTGTCCATGGCTTCATCGGCCTTTTCCGCCAAATCTTTCCGTAAATCCTTGCCGGTTTTCGGTGACATCAGCAGCGCGATACCCCCGCCGATGACAAGCCCTTTGATAAAACTAGAAAATTTTCCCATTTCCTGTTCCCCCTTCATACCTACGGAAGCGAACCACTTCCGTTGCTTTCACAACAAACGCCAGATGATAGAAACGATGATGATCCTTCGTGGCTAACTTAAAATCAAAGCGACTACTTTACACAATCAGTATAAGCCACACGCAAAATTATACAAAATGATAACCATTCATAAAGTCATGCCAAGGAATAAAAAGGGAATCGCCAAAGATAGTTCCGGGTGATTCTTTTTAACGAAGGCAAACTGATCACTCAGTGGTCGGCGTTTTTTGTGATAGAAGGCGGAGCCCCTTATCGATACCGTCTTCTTCCTTTTCGACCGTGGTTTTCTCAAGGGACTGAAGCTGGTCTATTTTCTGCTGGTTACGTGGCTGTACAACTTGACGGTCAATACGATGGACTACAACTTGGCGTCCGTCATCGGCATTTCATGCTATTGAGAATCATATCAATATCGTGTACAGCATATTCGCTAACCGAATATTGTCCGTTTCCCATTGCCCATTCCAAAAGCAGACCCCTGGAGGTTCGCAGAATAAGCGAAGAAATTTCGCCTGCAGAATAGCCGGTCATTATTTCTTTGTCATCTATTGCATTTTGAACCAATTTCCTTAAGCAAGTATGAAATGCACGAGTACTTTCTGTAACGTATTTACCTTCGTTTTTGACCTGTACTCTCAGCATTTGTGCATAAATTTTCGCTCCAAGTACCTCTGCAACGTTTGTCTGTTTATAGATCAGATATTTGATAGCCTCTGTATTTTTTTCGAAATTATTCAAAACGAACTCTGTATTTACGTAGTTATCGAACGTTGGGTAGGATTCCATCAATATTTCCTCTTTTGAGGAGTAATACCTATAAAAATTTCCTACTGCAATATTCAAAGATTGACATATATCGGTAGTGGAAACTTTTTCATAGTCATTGCTTTGAAATAATTCCAGGGCTTTTTCTTTGATTCTATTTTTAGTTTCAATAGCCTGCAATTGTCTTGTCGTGAATTTCTTTTCCATTTTTTCCAACATCCCTTCTATAAAAAGTAGCGTAGGGTTCGAAAATCAGCAATATTTCTGATTATCGATGATACGCGACATAAGTGTTGTAATAAAAATAAACAATCTTCATTCTGGGCCAAAACAAAAAATCCTTTACAATGGTTGATAAGATGACTTACCCAAGACCGCTATAAAGGACTCAATTCAGGGATAAGCATAAACGAAAAACATCATTTTGTAAACGGATAGCGCCGGTCTTTTCTGATAACCCACTACTTCACCTATACCCAACTCTATGACCGGATAAATGAAGCATTCGATTATAACAATTTTATGTATTGACTTTAGCAAATAGAATCGTTAAAATTATTTTAAGTGAAAAAAGTTCAATGAAAAATTTTCATCTAAAGGGGTCATGAGGAGGCGCGAGGGGAAAACTAAAATGATGGTAGATATTTTGTTGCAAGCACATTGTTTTAGGATAAATGTAAACGCAAACATCCTCTTGGTGAGTAAGGTTATGTAATGAAAATGAAATTTGAAAATGGGTAAAGGAACTTCAACACTTAATAATGCACAGTTTTTCAGAGAACGATAAATGAAGCAGGTTGGATTTTAAAACATATTTTATTGATTTGTTATGTGATTAACATAACAAAATCTGTTTTCGTCATAAGATAAAAAATATTTGAAAATTCAAAGGAGGAATTGTTAATGGGTAGAGTTACGGAGATGTTAGGGATAAAATATCCGATTTTTTGTGGGGCTATGGGAGGCATTTCTAAGCCTGAATTGGTGATTGCAGTATCCGAAGCCGGTGGTATGGGGATTTTGGCAACAGCTGGAATAAACCCTGAAGCAGTGCGTCAAGACGTTCGAAAAATTAAAGAAAAAACAAATAAACCTTTTGGTGCAAATATTGCGATCATCTCTGGAAATGTAGAAGCGGTGTTAACCGTTCTTTTAGAAGAAGGGGTGAAATTCTTTACGACTGGCGCAGGTAATCCAATTCCACTGATCGCGCCTATTCATAAAGCGGGAGGAAAAATTTTCCCTGTCGTGCCATCTGCCCGTGTAGCTAAAAAGATGGAAGAAAGTGGGGCAGACGGAGTAGTGGTTGAAGGAACAGAAGCTGGTGGACATGTAGGGGAAGCGACCACGATGACCTTAACACGACAAGCGGCTGAGATCGTCGATATTCCGGTTATTTGTGCAGGCGGGATTGCGGATGGACACGGTATCGTGGCGGCATATGCGCTAGGTGCAGACGGGGTTCAGTTGGGGACAATTTTTGTAGCATCAAAAGAAGCGCCCATTCACGATAATTATAAACAAGCCATTCTCAATGCGACAGATACGTCGACAATGGTTTCAGGTCGTCGTGCAGGCGGACCAATTCGTATCGAGCGCAATTTAGCTTCACGTAAACATATTGAAATTGACCAAGATTTGAAGGCGGGCGTGAAGGAAATCGAAGGCTATACTATTCCATCATTGATTCGTGCCGCCAATGAAGGTGATGTGGAAAACGAAATTGTCACATATGGGCAAATCGCTGGATTAATTCATGAAATCAAACCTGTCAAACAAATTATTGAAGATTTGTTCAGTGAAGCAGAAGAAGTGGTAAAAAACTTAGATATCAATAGATAGAATATAACCCCAAAAGCCATATTTTTGCATATGTGTGGGGAGTAAGGTTTCTCTGGGGAAGGAAAGGGAAGATTTTATGAAAAACATTGTAGCGATTGTCGGAACAAATTCAAAAAAGTCAACCAATCGTCAATTATTGCAATATATTCAACGGCACTTTGCGGAGTCAGCCAATATTGAATTAATTGAAATAAATGATGTTCCATTATTCACTAAATTTAATCGTGGTAAATATCCGGAATCCGTTCTGACAATTTCACAGAAAATTGAAGCAGCAGACGGAGTGATTATTTCGTCGCCAGAATATGATCATGCTATAACAGCCTCGTTAATGAATTTATTGGAGTGGCTGTCTCTTGGCTTGTATTCTTTAGTGGATAAACCAGTCATGCTAACTGGAGCATCTTATGGGCGATTAGGTTCTTTAAGGGCTCAAGGACATTTGCGTCAAATTTTGGATGCACCTGAATTGAAAGCGAGAGTCATGCCGAATTCAGAGTTTTTGGTCGGTAATTCTTTAGGCGCTTTTGATAAAAATGGCGATTTAAAAGATCCCGCATTGGTCAAACAGTTGAATGCCTTGTTTGAAGACTTTATCTATTTTGCTGAGATCACAAATAAGCTTTCAAAAGCACGCCAAGGCAATATAGAAGCTGCTAAGGCATTTTCTTGGAATAAAGAATAGAAAGGAGAATCAGATGATGAAATTTTTAGGAATAGTTGGTTCAACATCGGATATTTCGTTTAACCGTATTTTATTGAAATATATTCAGCGGCGTTTCGACGATAAATTTGAACTTCAGCTGGTAGAAGTCAAGGATTTTCCTTTGTTTAATCAGGATATCCCATTGGAGGAAGTGCCTTTGGTTTCTGCAGTAGCGCGCAAGATTGAAGCGGCTGATGGCATTATTATTGCTACTCCAGAACATAATCATACGATTTCAGCTGCATTGAAATCGTTTTTGGAATGGATGTCGTCAGATGTGCATCCTTTTGATGGCAAGCCTGTGATGATAGTCGGAGCCTCTTACTTTGCTTATGGATCTTCCAGAGCACAGTTACATCTGCGTCAAGTTCTTGATGCACCTGGAGTCAATGCTGTTGTGCTGCCAGGCAATGAATTCTTGCTCGGTGATGTAAAAAAAGCTTTTGATGATTTTAATAACCTAAAAGACCCGGGAACCGTCAAGTTTTTAGAAAATTGTCTCGATAATTTTGTTCGTTTTGTAAAAATCATTAATCAAGTGGCGGATAAAAATTATGTAGAAAAAGATGTATCTGTTTGGGATGAAGAACTGCCTAATATTGAAGTAGATGTTATTTCAGGAGCTTCAGAATCTTATTAGATTAAATGATAACTTGGAAAATGAAAGGATGAAGAAATGATGGAAAGAACATTTTTAACCCCTGAATTTGGTCCTCTATCCGGAATTCGTGTGCTGGGAAGCGGGAGTGCAGTGGCTATGCCGTCTGCCGGGAATATGCTAGCTGACCTCGGAGCTGAATTTATCCATATTGAGCGTCCAGGTAAAGGTGATGTGACCACGCGTACATTATCGGATATTTGGCATCAAGAAGCTCGAAATCGCTTAAGCTTAACATTAGAATTGGACTTGCATATACCAGAAATGAAAGAGACTTTCATGGAACTGATCAAAAAATCTGATGTTTTCATGGAAAATCAAGTATGGTTGGATAAATTTGGCATTTATGATGAAGAGCTATTGGAAGCCAATCCTAAATTAGTGATCGCGCATGTGTCCGGGTTCGGATCAGAGGCATTCGGCGGTGCTGAAGGATTTACAGGACGTGCGTCATATGACATCATCGGCCAAGCTTTTTCAGGATACTTAAGCTTAAACGGTAATGAAGAAAAGCCTTATGTTGAAAAGCCATACACGAATGATTTCGTATCAGCGTTATGGGTTGCCTTTGGTGTAGTATCTGCCTTGCGCCATGTTGAGAAAACGGGTAAAGGTCAAATTATTGATGTTTCCCAATATGAGGCGATGGCACGAATTACTGCCGGTGAATACGTTAAAGCGCAAAGAACAGGCAAAAACCCAACGCGCAGTTTCGAGAACGATTCCATTCAACCGTTTGGTTTATACCGTGCAAAAGGAAATGCCTTTGTAGCAATAGCGTCAGCCAGTCCAGGGGTTTATAACCGAGTGCTTGAGGCTGTAAGCTTTGATCAGGAGGCTTATCCCTTCAAAGAAGTTGCGATGGGAGCAACGAACTTACAATCAGAAAAAGGACAAGAGTTTGATGCTAATTTCAGAAAATGGTGTCTGGATCATACTGCAGATGAAATTGACGAAATCATGTCCCGATATCGTGTGCCTTGTTCAAAAGTGAATACGATGTTGGACGTTCTTGAGCATCCTCATTTTGAAGCACGGGATAACTGGGTAGAGTACGAAAACAAGCAGACTGGGTTTAAAGCGAAGAGTTTCGGAGTTTTCCCTAAATTTAGCGAAACACCTGGTAAAGTATGGCGCGGAGCTCCGGATGTCGGTGATGATACTGAGAGAATTCTTAAAGACATTCTCGGCTTTTCCGATGAAAAAATCCAAACATTAAAAGATAAAAACTTGATTTAATCAAATCAGCGAAACAGTTTGAAAGTTAAACAATGCAGATTGCATTGTAGCCTGGCTTCCTGAAACGCCTGACTAGAATAAGCCCTAAAAGAAGGAACAAAGCGTATTGAATAGCTTTGTTCCTTCTTTTGACGTGCACTCGTATTCTCAAGCCTAAAACCATTCCGGAAGGTCATGCCAGGGAATAAGAAAAGCTGAACGAACCCGTTCAGCTTTTCTTGCGATAGAAGGCGGTCGGGCGGCCGACAGTGCCATATTCCAGCCGCATCTCGATGACCTGCTTGCTCTCCAGGTAATGCAGATATTTACGGACCGAAACGTGGGAAAGGTTGGTCAGGTTCGTGATATCGCTTACGGTAAAATCACCCGCCTGCTGGTTGATGCATTCCAGAATCAACGCCAGCGTAGAAGGGGTGAGCCCCTTATCGATAGCGTCTTCTTCCTTTTCGATCGTTGTTTCTTCAAGGGACTGAAGCTGGTCTATCTGCTGTTGGGTAAGGGGACTTCCGGAGTGTAGCAGTTCCTGCCGCTGCAGAAACAAAGCGATGCTCTTCTGGAATCGTTTGAACTGGAAAGGCTTCAGTATGTAATCGACAATCCCGCACTGCAAACCGATCCGGATGGCCTCCTGTTCACCGGCGGCGGTGATCATGATCAGATCGGCGGGATATTCCCTTTTCCTCAGCGCCTTGATCAGGTCCAAACCGGAATTTCCCTTAATCGTGATATCGACCAAAAGTAAATCATAGGTATATTTGCTGGTCAGGCGAATGGCTTCATCAAAGCTGTCGCACGTCCCTGACACGACGAAGCCCGGTATTTTTTCCAGATAACGCCGATTGATCGACAGCACCATCGGATCATCCTCTACGATCAAAACATGGTAGACCATCAGTTTTCCTCCTTTCGATATTCTGTTTTTAGACAAACTGAAAGCCAATGATCCCTGGTTTCGATGTCCATCTGGCCGTTCACTTTTTTCAACAATTGCACAATGAAGGGGGCGTTCAATTCTGCCGTCAGTTGCTCTTTCAATGCGTTATCCAGCTGCAATTCATAGGTGGTCTCCAGTCGGTCGTCCCAAAAACCGAAGTGGATCTGCAAGCCATTTCCCAGATCATTGTCCAGAATGAATTGGTTTAAGGAGCGGACAATGTTGATCCAGCACTGGACGGCCGTATTGTCTGTTG
Organism: Trichococcus palustris; assembly: GCF_900114465.1. Taxonomy (GTDB): domain Bacteria; phylum Bacillota; class Bacilli; order Lactobacillales; family Aerococcaceae; genus Trichococcus; species Trichococcus palustris. The sequence goes on from NZ_FOTD01000010.1 coordinate 7,256, forward strand.
TCGGCGGTATATCGGGATAGACCTCGATCATAAACGGAACATTTTTTTCAGTGAATTTGCTGCGTTCGCCGATCAGGAAACCGGCGATGACGGGATTCTTGACTAGGTAGATCATCCGTTGGGAAAATTCCTGTGCCGGCTTCAAAATTTTACTGAGGTACACTTTCAATTCATCGTATTCTTCCAAATCGGTCAAACCATAGATCACATGCAGCTTGTTCAAAAAATCATGCGACTGGGTTTGCAGCGTGGTGGCGTAGGTTGCCGTGTTGAAAAGTTGATCCGTCAGCAAATAGAGTTCCGTAGCGTCACGCATGATGATGATCTGACCGATGATCTTCTTGGAGACGATGATGGGCGCGACGGAGAGCAAGTAATCCACGCCGTTTTGATGATAGATTTTATCGATTGTCTTATTCTTCTCATTCAACTCGCCCAGTTCCTTCGCTGTTGGCAAAAAGACTTTTATGGAAGTTCCCTCGATTTCTTTATCGGGAGAGAGGGAGTGGAACATTTTTTTTGCCTCGAGGTTGGATAATGTGATCTTATTGTTTTTGTCGGTAACGATGATGGCATCTTTTGTGTTGTCCAGCATCGCGTTGCGTTCCTCCAGCAGCCTGGCTATTTCGGTAGGCTCCAAATTATACATTTGGTTTTTGAGGTTGAAAGCAGTGAAGATCGCGGCGGCCACACCGAACAGCAAGCTGACCGCGAAGCTGACGGAGAAGGGCTGCATCGTTTTTTTCGCGATCGAAGCGAGCGTTGTCGTCTTGATGCCTATCGCGACGACGCCAATTTCCACGTTTTCCGCATTGAAAACCGGGACGAAGGCGCGAAGCGATTGTCCCAGCGTGCCTTGCGCTATTGAGGTTGTCTCTTGTCCCAAAAGGGCGGCTTCTTCATCGCCGCCCTGGAAAGGGGCGTTGATTTTTTCCGGATCGGGATGGGTCAAGCGGATGCGGTCCATCGTCATGACCACGACAAAGTCCAATTGATATGTTTCGTTTATCTGATTGGCATATTCCTGTATTTCTGGATTGGTGGCACCGGCGCTGAGAGCGGCGGAAACGATCGGCTGTTTGGCCACAATCTCTGCGATGGTGAGGAGTTGCTCTTCTTCCTGTTTTTGTGTTGTCTCTAGGATGCGATTCGTCAGCAACAGGTACAAAATGCTGACCGTCAAAGCCACGGTGATCAAAACCATCAACGTGAGCTTCACCCATAAACGCTGATTTTTCCATTTTTTGTTCATATACTAAATCCCCTTCTTGCTTGCATAGCCATTATATCATGATGAAAAGTAGGCGTTCTCAATTTAATTAATTTAATAACACTTAAATTAATTAAATAATCTATTTTAAATCTGTAAGCGGTAGCATAATGAAAACAGGTTAAAGAAAGCGCTTCATAATCGTAGTTTTAATTAAAAGGAGGAGAAAGACAGTGAAAAATACGTCTAAAGAAATGGAACTTGAAAAGCTGCCGGGCATTGCGGAGTTGACAGTTTTTGATAGGTTCAAGGGTATGAAGGTAGGGGCTATTCCGTTGCCGACCTACTTAGTGATGTCAGCCATTATTTTAGCTTCTGCTTATCTGGGCGAACTGCCCGTCAATATGTTGGGCGGCTTCGCGGTCATTTTAAGTTTGGGTTGGCTGTTGGGAGGGATCGGTGCTAGCATACCGGGCTTGAAGAACTTCGGGGGTTCGGCCATCCTGTCGCTGATGGTGCCATCGATTATGGTATTCATGAATATATTCAACCAAAATACGCTGGATGCGGCGAACATGCTGATGAAGCAAGCTAATTTTTTATACTTCTATATTGCCTGTCTTGTCTGCGGCAGTATTTTAGGGATGCACCGCAAGATTTTGGTGCAAGGGCTGATGCGGATGATCATTCCGATGGCTGTCGCCATGATAGCCGCTTTGATTGTAGGGACGTCGGTCGGTACTCTATTGGGGCTAGGCTTTAAGCATACTTTGTTCTACATCGTGACCCCGATTATCGCTGGGGGAATCGGCGAAGGCATATTGCCGCTATCGCTTGGCTACAGTGCCATTACAGGCGTCGCAAGTGGAGATCTGGTAGGGCAATTGATTCCGGCAACCATCATCGGTAACTTCTTCGCCATCATCTGTTCAGGTGTTTTGAATCGTTTAGGCGAAAAATATCCTGAGAAAAGCGGAAAAGGCCAACTGGTTAAATTAAGCGGCAATGGTGATGATACGATGGCCGATGCCATGAAAGAAGACAACAGTCCCTTGGATATCAAATTGATGGGAGCCGGCGTTTTGACTGCCTGCACACTCTTCATAGCCGGCGGATTATTGCAAAGGCTTACAGGGTTCCCTGGTCCGGTTCTGATGATCCTGCTCGCCGCAGCCATCAAATATTTGAGCTTGCTGCCGAAAGACGTGGAAAAAGGATCGAAGCAGTTGTATAAATTCATTTCAGGCAATTTCACCTTCCCATTGATGGTCGGCTTGGGCTTGCTGTACATCCCGTTGAAAGACGTTGTCGGCATGCTATCTTGGCAATATTTTGTAGTCGTGATTTCAGTCGTCTTGACGGTCGTTTTGGCAGGCTACTTTGTCGGCGGCAAAATGAACATGAACCCAATCGAAGCAGCCATCGTTACTTCGTGCCAAAGCGGCATGGGTGGAACAGGCGATGTTGCCATCCTGTCAGCTTCCAATCGTATGAATTTGATGCCTTTTGCACAAGTCGCTACACGCCTAGGCGGGGCCATTACGGTTATTTCAATGACAGCTTTACTGAGATTCCTTTTTTAATCTAACATAAAAACAAAAAATCTAATGACAAACGAAAGAGAGCGTGTTCAAAATGACAGACGTAAATGAAAAAGCATTGGCAATCAGCAAAAAATTAGGCGGTAAATTAGAAGTCATCTCAAAAGTTCCGATCGAAACGATGGAAGATCTAAGCATCGCCTACACTCCGGGAGTTGCTGCGGTATGCATGGCGATCGCCAACAATAAAGAAGCCGTATATGAATACACGACAAAAAGAAACCTGGTTGCCGTCGTAACGGACGGATCGGCCGTCTTGGGATTAGGGAACATCGGGCCAGAAGCTGCCATTCCAGTAATGGAAGGAAAAGCCGCGCTGTTCAAACGCTTCGGAAATGTCGATGCCGTGCCGATTTCATTGGATACGCAGGACGTTGAAGAAATCATCTCCCATGTAGTAGCCATCGCACCTTCTTTCGGCGGCATCAACCTGGAAGACATCAGTGCACCGAGATGTTTTGAAATCGAAAGAAGACTAAAGGAACTGTTGGATATTCCGGTATTCCACGATGACCAACACGGCACTGCGATCATCGTGCTTGCAGCCCTATACAATGCCTTGCGCTTGACCGGCAAAAAAATAAACGAAATCCAAGTGGTCGTCAATGGCGGCGGAGCGGCCGGCATGGCAATCAGCGAAATGTTCCTGTCTGCAGGCGTCAAAAATTTGATGGTCGTAGATAAAAGCGGTATCATTTCCGAAACGGATCCAGAATTAGTCGAACGACATACCGAAATTGCCAAGGTGACAAACAAAGCGCACAGAACCGGCACATTGAAGGATGCTGTGGTAGGAGCCGATGTATTTGTGGGCGTATCCGCACCGGGCGTCTTGAAGAAGGAATGGATTTCATCCATGAATGAAAGACCGATCATCTTTGCGATGGCGAACCCGACCCCTGAAATCTTCCCCGACGAAGCAAAAGCGGGTGGAGCGTACATTGTCGGTACCGGCCGCAGCGACTTCCCGAATCAGATCAACAATGTCCTGGCGTTCCCCGGCATATTCAGAGGAGCATTGGATGCCCGTGCGAAAGACATCACGATCGAAATGCAAATTGCGGCTGCGCAAGGGATCGCAAGCATCGTCAGCGATGCAGACTTGAACGTGGATAACATCATGCCGGATGTCTTTACTCCGGGAGTGGCTGATGTTGTGGCAGCCAGCGTGAAAAATGCAGTGAAGAAAGAACCGGTCCTTGTATAAGGGATAAAAAATAAAAGAAAAGAAGGGTGCTGGAACAGTCCAGTATCCTTCTTTTCTTCCACAAAGGTATGCAAACCTGTTCCCGACTTCTCCGGGGCCTGTTTTTGTTCATCTTGCCGGTGGAGTGCTTTTCCTTTGTTCTCAATGCATCTACCATATATACAAAAAGAAGTTTACTCTGGTATGGTTAAATCATTGAACCGAAGTCATTTTTTCTGACAAAACCATAAAAACGAGGTGCATAAGAATGAGTAAAAATAATCAAAAGATGGGTTTCAGAGTATATGAAGATATTCCGAGGCCTGAACCCGAGTTGCTGGAAAGATTGAATAAATTTACGGTGCCGGAATTATGCGACGGGATGGATGTCTTCCGGGCGATGGATTACCGCATCAAGCCGATGGTGACAACGGAAAAAATTATCGGTCCTGCGGTGACTTTGCAGTTGATGCTCGGCGACAGCCTGATGGTGCCGAAAGCTCTCTCTGTAGCGAAACCTGGGGATGTGATCGTGATCGATGCCAAAGAAAGCTGCAATAATGCCGTTTGGGGCGACAATCGCAGCCACGTAGCCAAGAAAATCGGTCTTGCCGGAGTAGTGATCGACGGCGCTTTCCGGGATATCGAAGAGAATGAGGAACTGGGCTTCCCTATCTACGCCCGGGCGAACACTTGCGGCAGAAGCACAAGAAGCGCAAAAGGCGAAGTGAATGTGCCGATTTCCTGCGGAGGTGTGGCAGTGCGCCCTGGGGATATTATTGTAGGAGATCGCAACGGCGTTTGCGTGATCCCGTTGGAGCATGCGGAAGAAATTATCCAAGCCACACAAAAACAAGTGGACAAGATGGAAGCTCAGGCCGCTAAATTCGAAGAAACGGGTCAGATCATCCCGGACGGCTTAGCCGCTGAATTGGAAAAATTGGGTTATTAGAATAAAATAATAAACAAGCGAATGGCCGTCCAGAATTGGGTGGCCATTCGCTTGTTTTGCGGGTTTCCTTGCCTAATACTTGTGACGAGGGCAATCCCGCCGCGCTCCTCCGGCGAACGGAGGCTGCGCCGGAGGACGGCCCACATTTTAAGTCTGCGCTCCGATGAGTGCAGACTCGTCGGAGAAGAGTCCGCAAGTTACCGCTGTACTCCGGTTGGCGGATTTCTCACCGGAGCGGCGCATCGATTCCGCCGCTCAGCTCCGGTCAGCCGGCAGCTGCAGTCACTTCCTCAAATACCCATGCGTCATAAGGCTGCATTAGAATTCGCTTTTCGATAGCCGGCTGATCGGAATTGGCCAGCAGTAAGCACCATTTTTTATTGGACACCCTTGTGGGCAGGTCGATTTGGCAAGACTTCCGGCTAAGGTTTGCGAGAACGAGGACCTGCTTTGTGTCTGTCTTTCGTAAATAAGCAAAAACCTGGGGATGATTTTTCAGAATAAGTTCGAATGTACCCTCGGAAAAGAAGGACTGGCTCTTTCTTAAACCGATCAATTGCTTGTAATGATTCAAAACGGATTGCTCATCCTTTTCCTGCTCAGCAATATTCAAGTGAGCGGTATTGTCGTTCACTGCCATCCATGGCAGCAGACTGGAAAAGCCGCCGTACATTCCGCCTTCCCACTGCAGAGGCGTGCGCGAGTGGTCCCTTGTCCAATGCGTTACTTTCCTTAAGGCTTCTTCCGGAGAAGAGCCGCTTTCCAACAGAATGCGATAGAGCTTGTGCGAATCCTGGGCGTCAATTTGCTCCATCGACTGGAAAGCAAAGTTGGTCATGCCGATTTCCTGGCCTTGATAGATGAAGGGCGTCCCTTTCAGCAACATGTACATCGTCGCGATCGCTTTGGCGGATTTGGGCGATTCATCCCCCAGAATTGAAGCGATCCTGGGATTATCATGATTCTCCACGTATAAGGCGTTCCATCCGTTCGCACCCAAGTCCTTCTGCCAACGGGACAGCACCTTTTTGAATCCCAACAGATTGAGCCGTTCCGCGCCCTGTTGGCCTTCGCGCACGTTATGCTCCAACTCGAAGATCATATTCAAATAGCCGTCCTCTTTGGTCCAGTGCGCCGCTTTCTTGCTGGAAACGCCGCTTGCTTCCCCGACCGTCATGATGGGGTAATCATCAAAAATTTCCTTCAGCTCTTTCATATAGACTTCGATTCCCGCGACATTCATGAAGGGAGCCCAAGGGTTGTCGGTGATGTTGAAATCCCACGGTTCTTTTTGGATATGGCTGATGGCATCCAAACGGAAGCCGTCGATCCCCAAATCGAGCCACCAGCGGATCATCCGGTAGATTTCTTCCCGCACTTTCGGGTTTTTCCAGTTCAGATCCGGCTGCTCCGGAGCGAAGACATGGAAGTAGGCCTGACTCGAGCCGGCGTAAGTCCAGGTCGATCCGCCGAAAAAACTTTTCCAGTCGTTCGGCATTTTAGTTTCCGTGGCATCCGCCCACAAATAGTAATCACGATACGGGTTGTCTTTGCCTTTTTTCGCTTCCAAGAACCAGGGATGCTGATCGCTTGTGTGGTTCACAACCAGATCCATGATGATTTTGATGCCTGAAGCATGGGCTTTAGCCAATAATTCCTCGAAATCGGCCATTGTCCCGAAATCGGGATGGATGTCCTGGTAATCGGAAATGTCATAGCCGTTATCGACATTCGGCGAAGCGTAGACAGGGTTCAGCCAGATGAAATCCACGCCCAAAGACTGCAGATAAGGCAGTTTTTCGATGATTCCCTGCAGGTCGCCGATGCCGTCGTGGTTGGCATCCCTGAAACTCCGGGGGTAAATCTGATAGCCTACCGCATTTTTCCACCATCCGCTCATGCTTTCACCTTCAGCACAAATGCTTGCCAAGGTTTCAACTGCATATCCTTCAGATCGGTAAGCTCCATCTCATAATTTTGGACGATCATTTCGGCTATCTCATCATCAACCGAAAAAGGCTGTTCCTTATCGGAGAAATTGGTCACTACCAGCCAACGTTCGCCTTCATGTATCCGGTAATAGCTGATCACTTCTTCCACCGTATCCACCAGCTCGAAATCGCCCCAAACCATGATCGGATGCTCTTTGCGCAAACGGATCAGCTTTTGGTACGTATAAAAAATTGAATGTGGATCCTCCAGAGCAGCTTCCGCATTGATGACCGGATAATTTTCATTTACGCCGATCCAAGGGGTGGCTGTCGTAAATCCGCCGTGCGGAGAAGCATTCCATTGCATCGGGCGACGGGCGTTGTCGCGGCCTTTCGCGTTGATCGCGGCCAGGATCTCTGCTTCGGAATAGCCTTTCGCCAAGCGCTCGTGGTACATATTGATCGTTTCGATATCCCTTGCTTCCGCAATGGAAGTAATCGGTGTGTTGGTCATGCCGATTTCTTCGCCTTGATAGATGTAAGGGGTGCCCTTCATCATGTGCAATAAAATCGCCAGCATTTTGGCGCTTTCCGAGCGGTAGTCCTGATCGTTCCCCCAACGCGAGAGCATCCGCGGCAGATCATGGTTATTCCAGAACAAGGAGTTCCAGCCGTCCAGCCCGAGTTCTGTCTGCCATTTCGCAAAAATCCGCTTCAGTTCGGAAACTTTCATCGGCTGCAGATCCCATTTTTCGCCACCCGGCTTTTGGTCCAGACTGATGTGTTCGAATTGGAAAACCATGGACAGTTCGTTGCGTTCGGGATCGGAATACAATTTTGCAATTTCCGGGGTCGCGCCCCAGGTTTCGCCGACGGTCAACAGATCGTGATTGCCGAAAGTAGCTTGATTCATCTCCTGCAGGAATTCATGCAGCTGCGGTCCGTTCCCGGTGATTTCTTCTTCGGGGATTTTCCCGATCAGGTCGATGACATCCATGCGGAACCCGCCGATCCCTTTAGCGATCCAGCGGTTCATCATCGCGTAGATTTCTTCGCGCATTTTTTTGTTCTGCCAATTCAGGTCCGGCTGTTTTTTACTGAAAAGATGCAAGTAATATTGCCCGCTTGCTTCGTCGAATTCCCACGCCGGCCCGGAGAATGCGGAACGCAATCCGTTCGGCAAGCCGCCATCTGCGGAAGGGTCAGCCCAGACGTAATAATCGCGGTACGGATTGTCTTTGCCTTTTTTGGCTTCGATGAACCAGGGATGTTCGTCCGAGGTATGATTGACCACCAAATCCATCACCACCTTGATGTTCCGCTTGTCGGCCTCCGCGATAAAATGTTCCATCTCTTCCATCGTTCCGAATTCATCCAAGATGGCTTCGTAATCGGAAATATCATAACCGTTATCGTCGTTCGGTGACCGGTAGACAGGCGAAAGCCATACAGCCCCGATCCCTAATTTTTCCAAGTAGTCCAACTTTTCGATCATGCCGCCGATATCGCCGATCCCATCCCCATTACTATCTTTGAAGCTTCGGGGATAAATTTGATAAACGACAACTTCTTGCCACCAATGCTTTTTCATATTGCGTCCTCATCTCTTGTTCATTTCAGAAAATAGACCGAGACATTTGCCGGTCTCGCCTGCAGTGATTATTCTTTCATCAGCACAAAACCTTTACGCTCCAAGTCGACGGTGCCATCTGACACAGCCGCAAGATTCGCAAACAAGGCATTTCCGATCAACTCCACCCTTGCGGAGTGTTCTCCCGTATTGAAGGCACCGCGGAGCACCTCACCGCCTAACATGCGTTCAAAAACGATCACACCCGACTCTTCGGATACTTGCCTCCAATAAAGGGTCCCTTCGGATAGTATTTTTTGGTGTTCTTTGCGGATCCCGACTAATTTTTTAACGAATCGATGCAAATCACGGTCTTGTTTTTCTTCTTCCCAAACCATGCATTTGCGGCAATCAGGGTCCATCCCGCCAGTCAACCCGATTTCATCGCCGTAGTATAAGCAAGGGACCCCAGGCTGCATGTAGGTAAAGGCCATTACTTGTTTCATGATGTCTTTGTCTTCTTTAGCTTCGGTCAACAAACGCGGCGTATCATGGGAATCAAGGATGTTGAACTGCATTTGGTTCGTCTGATTGCGGTAAAGCATCAGCTGATTGTTCATTTCGGAAACCATTTTACTCAATGATAGTTCATTTTTGACGAAATATCCCATGATTGCATCGGTGAAGGCGTAATTCATCACCGCATGGAACTCGTCGCCCTGCAGCCAGCTTTGGGAAGAATGCCAAATTTCGCCGAGAATATAGAAATCTTTTTTGGCTTCATCGCATACTTGACGGAATTTTTTCCAAAAGGCATGATCGACTTCATTCGCAACATCCAATCGCCAGGCATCTATATCAAATTCTTCGATCCAATAACGGGCTATGTTCAGCAAATGTTCCTGTACTTCAGGGTTGGCTGTATTTAATTTCGGCATATGCGGGGTAAAGGCAAAAACATCATAGGTAATGTCATAGGCCTCTTCGAAATTTTCACCTTCTTGGTAAGAAACCGGAAATTCGTTGATATGGAACCAGCCGGCATATTTCGAATCTTTCCCGTGCTTAAGGACGTCTTTCCATTGCGGAGAAGTATCGCCCATGTGGTTGAATACGGCATCCAACATGATTTTCATGCCGCGCCTATGGCATTCGGCTACGAGCCTTTTAAAGGTTTCGGCATTGCCGAATGACGGATCGATTTTCAGGTAATCGATCGTATCGTACTTGTGGTTAGAGAAAGCTTCAAAAATAGGGCATAAATAAATCCCGTTGATTCCCAAGTCTTCCAAATAGTCAAGATGGTCGATTATGCCTTGCAGATCGCCGCCGAAAAAGTCCTTCCTATCGGGATCTTTTGAGCCCCAAGGAAGCGTTCCTTCTGGATCGTTGTCCGGATCGCCGTTGGCAAAGGTCTCCGGAAAAATTTGATACCAAACGGTTTGCTTGACCCATTCGGGCACTTTGAAACGATCGACATCATGGAAGAAGGGCATTCTGAAGTAATTATTCGGCATCAGCAAAAATTCTTCTTCAGAAGGGTACACACCATGGTCTCCATAAAACACGGAGATGCCATCATGGCCCTCCAGCATAAAAGCGTAGGACAAGCGTTTGAAGGGGGCAGCCACTTCCACAAACCAGTAATCATATAAATCCGTAGAGAGTGTTTTGGTCATCCGAAGCGGTCTGCGGTGCCATTCTTCTTTTTCCAGAGAGTAAGGATCACCATAAAGCAAAGCAACTTCCCTGGCATCTCCTCTTGCGGTCCTCAGGCGAACGTGCATCGTTTCTGGATTATATAAATAGGCAAACTCGCTTTCTGGGCGATGATAAAGCGCTGAAGTGTTCATAACGATCGACTCCTTTTCATTCTTCTATTTTTCCACATTGTTACACATAAGAAAACCGGTTGCAAGAACTTTTAGCAATCGGTTGCATATTATTTTGCGCGGGAAGATTTATTTTTGATGATTTCGAACCTGTTTAAAAACTATAAAACCCTAATTTATAAAGGGGATTCATCAATAAGCGCTCTCGGGAAAGTGAAGTGTTTTCTTTTTCTTAATAAAAACACCTTGACTATTTAGGCAAACGGTTGCATAATCGAACTTGTAAAAGAAATTCATTTCAAGGGGGACATGAAAGTGAAAACGAATTGGAAAAAATATTTTGGAAGCGGTTTAATTTTAGGGGCTTCCGCCATGGTTTTAGCGGCATGCGGCGGAAATGCAAACGCAAACGATACAAGCGACACGGGGGCTGCTGCAAACACTTCTGCGGAAGTTGCAGTCAAAGGTGATGTTAAATTGTGGGTTGATACGGATCATGTAGAAGTCTTCAAAGGAATTGTGGCGGACTTCGAAAAAGAATTCCCCGAAGTTACGGTTGAAGTGGCAGCGGGAAGCTCAGCGGATGCGAAAAAGGATGTATCGAAAGATCCGAAAGCGGCTGCCGATGTTTTCATGATGCCTCACGATCAGGTCGGTCAAATGGCTGAAGCGGGTCTGTTGTATCCGAACACAAAATACGCGGATGAAGTAAAAGCAAACAATGTGGAGTCGGCTGTGGAAGGCGTAACGTGGAACGATCAGCTTTACGGCTATCCATACGGTGTTGAATCACAAGTCCTTTACTACAACAAAGCGAAACTTTCCGAGGAAGACGTCAAGAGCTGGACGACCTTGTCGGCAAAAGGCAAAATCGGCACAAACTTTGCTGAGAACGGCGCCAACTATATCTTCGGGCCTTTGTTCATGAGTAACGGTCTTTACTTGTACGGCGCAAACGGCGAAGATCCAAGCGGAACCAATTTCAACAGCGAAAAAGGTGTTGAAGTACTGAAATGGATCGCTGCTCAAAAAAATAATCCGGGTGTGATCCAATCCGGCGCTGAAGCATTAGCCAATCTGGAATCTGGCGTTTCGGATGCGTTCCTTTCCGGCCCTTGGTCCAAAAATGATGTCATCAAAGCGTTGGGCGAGAACATGGGAGTTGCGGCCTACCCGACAGTCGATTTCGGCAGCGGCGAAGTTCAAATGAAAGCTTTCTTGGGCGTCAAGTTGTTTGCTGTCAACCAACAGACAGATGCTCCTTTAGCATCCATGGCTTTGGCGAACTACCTTTCCAATGAAACTTCCCAGTTGACTGAATTCCAGGAAATGGGTGTCATCCCTTCCAATAAAGTCGTTCAGGCAAATGCGGCAGTGCAAGAAGATGCGGTGGCAAAAGCGGTCATGGAAATGTCCCAACCCACTCATTCAGTCGTAATGCCTAAGGTTCCGGAAATCGTTTCATTCTGGCCAGCGATGGATGCTATCATCAATGATACCTACAAAGGCAACATCACAGCATCCGAATATATGGCTAAACTGGACAAATTGGTCAGCGACACATCCAAAGTAACAGAAGTAAAAGAATAAAAAGGAAGGAGGGCGAAAGATCACGAATCTTTCGTCCCTCTTATTTAAATGATGAAAGTGAGTGGGAAAGCCATGTTCAAGAAAAAAAGTTACGAACAGCAGATGACCTTTCGGAAATTGTTCAAAAAAGGGGACTTAGCAACAAAGCTTTCCTTTGTTGTCATGGGAGCGGCCAATCTTGCCAACAAACAATACTTAAAGGGTTTGATTTTTTTAGTTTCTGAAATTGCCTTTTTCTATTGGTTGATCCGCAATGGCGTGCAGGCGTTGTCCATGTTGGCGACGCTGGGCACCAAGGAGCAAGGGCTCGTTTTTGATGAACAGTTAGGGATCCAAATATTGCAAGAGGGCGACAACTCAATGTTATTGCTATTATTCGGTATTGCGGCCATTTTGCTGTGTGTGTTCCTTGTTGTAATGTACGTCATCAATCTGAAAAGCGCGCGGCATATCCATGAACTGAAGGAAGCGGATGAAAAGATTCCGAGTACGATGGATGATTTGGGGAGTTTGCTGAATGAACGGTTCTACGCCACCCTGATGGCGATTCCGTTGCTGGGCGTACTGTTGTTCACGGTCCTACCATTGCTCTATATGGTTTCGATTGCCTTCACGAACTATGACCACACGCATCTGCCGCCGAAAAACCTGTTCACATGGGTCGGCTTGGTGAACTTCGGCAACGTCATTTCCGGGAAAATGGCGGGCACGTTCTTCCCGGTCTTGGGATGGACGCTGACCTGGGCGACGCTTGCAACAGTCACTTGCTTTTTCTTCGGCATCCTCCTGGCGCTTTTGATCAATACCAAAGGACTGAAATTCAAAGGCGTTTGGCGCACGATTTTCGTCATCACGATGGCTGTGCCGCAATTCATCTCGCTGTTGGTGATGCGCAATCTATTGAATGGCGCGGGTCCCATCAATGCGACGCTGCTGAGTCTGGGGCTGATCGATGCCGCCATCCCGTTTTTGACGGATCCGATTTGGGCCAAAATTACCGTCGTTGTCGTGAACATGTGGATCGGTATTCCGGCAACGATGCTTGTTTCGACAGGGATCATCCAAAATCTGCCGACTGACCAGATCGAGGCGGCACGGATCGATGGCGCGAATAAATTGCAGATTTTCAGGAACATCACTTTCCCGCAAATCTTGTTCGTCATGATGCCTGCGTTGATCCAACAGTTCATCGGAAACATCAACAACTTCAACGTCATTTTTCTGTTGACCGGCGGCGGCCCTTCGAATTCCGATTTTTACGGCGCGGGGTCGACGGACTTGCTGGTAACTTGGCTGTACAATTTGACCGTCAACACGATGGACTATAACTTGGCGTCCGTCATCGGCATCTTGATCTTCATCTTGTCCGCAGTATTCAGTCTGCTTGCTTACACAAGAACGAATTCATTTAAGGAGGGCTAAAAACATGGCAAAAGAAAAGAAAACAACAGGATACAAAGCGCAGCGGCGGTATTCGCTTGCTGCAGTCTATGCCATCCTTGCTGTGATGTCGGTCATTTGGCTGTTTCCTATCGTATGGATCGTTTTGACCAGCTTCCGGGCAGAAGGCGGCGCATTTGTTCCTTACATCATCCCAAAAACATTCACTTTGGAAAACTATCAGATTCTCCTGCAGAACACATCCGGAAATTATCCGTTTATCCGCTGGTTCTTGAACACGTTATTTGTTTCCGTCATCAGCTGCATCCTGTCGACTTTCATCACGATCGCAATGGCGTACGCACTGTCGCGCCTGCGCTTCAAGATGAGAAAACCGTTCCTGAAAGTTGCGCTGGTATTGAACATGTTCCCTGGATTCATGAGCATGATTGCCGTGTATTACATCCTGAAAGCCCTGAACTTGACAGAAACCCTGTTTGCCTTGATTTTGGTTTATTCTGCGGGCTCTGCACTGGGCTTTTACATTGCCAAAGGCTTCTTTGATACGATCCCGATGGCACTGGATGAATCCGCCATGATCGACGGAGCGAACAAATGGCAGATTTTCACGAAAATCACGCTGCCGTTGTCCAAACCGATCATCGTGTATACGTCATTGCTGGCCTTCATGGCGCCGTGGATGGACTTCATCTTCGCAAAAATCATCATGGGCGACAACATCCAAAACTACACGATCGCAATCGGACTGTTCACGATGATGACCCGCACGACCGCGAACTCGCTGTTTATGGCATTCACCGCAGGCTGCGTGCTGATCGCCATCCCAATCACGATTCTGTTCATCTTCATGCAGCGCTTCTATGTGGAAGGCGTGACTTCCGGATCTGTCAAAGGATAAACGTGTTCAAAAGCGCCGATCAACAGGTTGACTTGCCATGACATAAGTCGCGATTGCATTCTTTTTGATAAAATCTTAAATCAAAACAGCAGAATCCCTTGATGTGAAGGGATTCTGCTGTTTTGGTTTGCTTATGGCACGGGGACGGATTTTGAGGAAATATATCCAAGATTACTGTTCGTCCGCAGAGCTTCTTCAGGTGGCTGAACAGTTGGACGAGAAAATTACAGAGTTTGATCAAGAGATATCGACGACGGAGGCAGGCGGTGAAAGAAAGCAACTTCGATCCCAACGAAAAATTCCGAAGCAGTATAGCAAACTCATTTTGGAGATGGCAAAGCGGAAGCAGAAATATCAGCGTGATATGATGATTTTCGGAGAAAGAAACAGCTACTCCAAGACGGATCATGATGCTACATTCATGCGGATGAAAGAAGATTACATGAAGAATGGCCAGCTGAAGGCCGGCTACAATATGCATTGGCTTAAGATATTTTCCCAAATCCCACGGATACGCGCTCATGGCAGTGAACATGAGGAAATACACTGCCCGTGAAGCCCTCCTTAGGAGGGAAACTGCTCCAAAATCCTCAAAAAAAGGTTCCGACCACCACAATCTGGTGATTGGAACCTTTTTTCGTTCACTTCAGCTAGTTATGTCCCAGCCTCTTTCCTCTTTGCGATGGTTTGTAAAAAAATTATAGTACAGTTCTTGAGAAGAGAATACTTTCCAGCTATCAACTTTATTTTTTTGAAATAGATGTATCTCAAACATTAGGTTTTATGTCTAACTTTTGGGATGGATAAAGAAATTGAGATTTAAAAAACAGACATAGATTCGTCGGTACTCTCCACTTGTTTAAGGTACCTATAAACGCTTGGTTCAGAAATTTTCAGTATTTCAGCTACTTGAGAAACAGCACCCTTCACTTCAAAAAAACCTTTATCAAAAAGAATTTTTACTATTTCAATTTTTTGTTCAGGTTTCAAAGCTACGTTAGAATTTAATACATTTGCGGGAACAATCGAGTAAATGATATCTTTGAGAGTCTCAGAAAAATATTCGATAAATTCAACGCCATTACTTGTAGGACTATCTACATGATTTTTAGCTATCTTATCAGACTGAACATCCATTTTTATATTCCCTAAATTTAAAATTTTTTGTGACAAAATAACATACGGAGAAATATCAACATTAAAGCATAGCATGGCTTCTAGTTCGCCTTCTGGTGACTTAATGAAATAGGTCGAAGCCTGAATATCTCTATTGTCTTTTGTAATGCCTTTATAATTTTGGATATAAGGCTGTTTTTTGTATACCTTGTTCTTTATCATCTCTAAGGCAAGACCAGTTAAAGGGGCATTTTTAGTTCGTCCAGAGATGTGTCCGTTGACTATAGCTCCAATATAGTTATGATCTGGTTCAATAATCTGTAAGACAATCTCTACATTATCGCCTAAAATATTTCCTAAAAAATGTACAAATTGAATTAACTCAATTTTTCTGTTTTCTTCCATTATTAATCACTCCTTGCAAGTATTATACACTATCTCAATTATTAATGATAATAAATTATTAAAATCTGATAATTTATTATTGCTTAATGCGCTTTCATGTGATAAACTTTTTTTGTGTTAATAATAAATTATCAATCGCGGAAGGAGCGTTAGAAGTGTCAATTCTTCAAAATATAGTTGGTATAAGAACGTAGATGGTTATCTTTATACTTCTAGGCAATTTGCACAAGATTAAGTTGAATTCAATATTGAGACACAATTGCAATTTATTTTAATGAAAACGCTTGAGTTTTGACGCATACGGTAATAAAATATTATTAAGATGATAAAAAATAAAAGGGAAGTGTCTAACATGCAAAACACAATTAAAGCAGTCGGTCCTTATTCTGCTTACAGGAAATCTGGTAATCTTATTTTTATTTCTGGTCAACTACCAATTGATCCCAACACAAATGCTATTGTATCTGGAAATATTGAGGAGCAAACAGAGCAATCTTTAAAAAATTTAAAAGAACTATTAGAAGAACAAAATTTAGATATGTCAGCTATTGTAAAAACAACTGTTTTTTTGGCGGATATTAAGGATTTCAATACAGTGAATGAAATTTATAGTGGATTTTTTGAAAGCCCTTACCCATCGAGATCAGCTTTTCAGGTTGCAGCATTACCCAAAGGGGCGTTAATAGAAATTGAAGCTATTGCTCAAGGCGAATAGAACGAGGAGGATAAAAAAATGGAATGGACAATGTTCTTAGCACTTACAGTTTGTTGTTTAGCTATGTATATAGGTGAAGTCGTCTCTATAAAACTTAAAGGTTTAGTTCCACAAATGCTTGTAGTTTCGATTATCTTCTTAGTTGGTTTCTGGACTATTTTTCCCAAGGATATTCTGGCAATTAGTGGGATACAGACATTGGCAAAGGTTATGATGGGTATGATTTTAATCCATGTGGGATCAATGTTTGAGTTGAAGGACCTCGTTAAAGAGTGGAAAACAGTTGTTACAGTTTTATTTGCAATGGTAGGGATAGTAGCATTTGTATACTTCCTTGCTCCATTGGTTATTGACAGTACTACTGCATTAATTGCAATCCCACCACTAACTGGCGGAGGAATGGCAGCATTAATTATGAATAATGCTGCAGTAGAAGCTGGCAAACCGGAATTAGGAATGTTACCGATGTTAATCTTTGTATTACATGGATTTGTTGGATTCCCATTAACTGCCATATTTTTAAATAAAGAAAGTAAGCGTTTGAAACTTGAATATCGAAACTCTGGTATTAAATATGTTAGAAATGAAACAATTCCTAAAGTGAATGTTGCTACACTAGCTACACCAATTAGAAGTAACTTATATGAATTAGTCCCGGAACAATACAGAACATCTACTTTTTATATTACAGTTCTAGTATTTTTCGCCTTTATTTGTGAGTACTTAACCGGCCTTACCGGTATAAACAATGCAATTATCCAAGTTCTTTTAGGTATGGCATTGAGATTAGTAGGTATCCTCGAACCAAAACCGTTAAGCAAAACGGAATCAAATGGTATATTGACCTTGGCATTGTTTGTAAGCTTTATGGGATCATTTGCTTTTGCAACAGTGGACGTTATCATTAAATTGTTAATAACAATTGCTATCCTAATGGCTCTTTCGACAATTGGTTTAATGATAGCAAGTACATTAATTGGAAAAAGATTAGGATTTACAACACAAATGTCAATTGCAATTGGGCTCAACTGTTATTTAGGTTTTCCATTTAACTATGGACTCACAATGGAAGCAATTAAAAGTGTTGCAGAAAATGAAGAAGAAGAAGCATATCTCCATGATTATTTAATGCCGAAAATGATTGTGGCTGGGATTGTATCTGTCTCTATTTGTTCGGCGATTTTAGCAGGTATAGTAGCAAATATCGTCTTTTAGGTAATATTTTGATTAAACAAACATGTAAAGTGATTTTTATTAACAGAAGGAGGAGCTTATGATGCTAGCTCAAAAAACAAAGTATGATTTTGACAATTTAATTAACAGAACCAATACGGGTTCTTATAAATGGGAACAAATGAAAGGGTGGAACCCCAATGTTAGTAAAGAGGTTATACCGTTTAGCGTAGCTGACATGGAATTGAAAAATCCACCTGAAATTATTGAAGGTTTAAAAAGTTATCTTGACGATCTTGTTTTAGGTTACACAATTCCAACGAAAGGTTTTACAGATGCGGTATGTGGTTGGATGGAAAAAAGACATAACTGGCAAATTGAACCGGAATGGATTGTTAGTACACCAGGTGTTGTATACGCCTTTTACACTGCCATAAAGGCATTCTCAGAACCCGGAGACGGAATAATTATAAACCCGCCTGTCTATTATCCTTTCTATAGTGGTATTGAACTAAATGATAGAAAAGTTGTTAAAAGTCCATTAGTTCAAGATGGGATGACATATACAATTGATTATGATGATTTAGAGAAAAAAGCAGCTGATCCTAATAATAAAGTTTTATTATTTTGTAGTCCGCATAACCCGGTTGGTCGCGTCTGGAAGAAAGAAGAACTAGAAAAAGTAGCCGATATCTGTTTGAGAAACAATGTATTGATTATCTCTGATGAAATTCATAATGACCTAATAATGCCGGGATATGAACATACCCTATTTGCAACAATATCTGATGATGTAGCCAACAACCTCATTGTATGCACAGCACCAAGCAAAACTTTTAATCTTGCAGGTATGCAGTTATCAAATATTATCATTCCAAACAAGGAAATCAGGGAACGTTTTGTAAAAGAAAATGAGAAGAATGGAGTTAACACATTAAACATTTTAGGTTATAAGGCATGCGAAATTGCTTATACCCAATGTGAAGGATGGTTAGATCAGTTAATACAATTAATATATGAGAATCATAATATTCTAAAGGAATATATGAGTGAAAATCTACCACAAATAAAAGTCTATGACATTGAAGGAACATACTTGCAGTGGTTTGATTTTCGTGCACTTGGTCTTGATAAAGATGAGCTGGAAACATTCTTGCATACGGAAGCAGAAGTGTTCTTTGACGAAGGCTATGTTTTTGGAGATGAAGGAAATGGATTTGAACGTATGAATCTGGCTTGTCCAACAGAAACAATGCTTCAAGGACTTGAACAATTAAAAGTTGCTATTAATAATAGGGGGCTATAATAATGACAGTTGCAAACATGGTTAAAGGAATTGATCAAGGGCAGTTATTGGAAAGGGTAAAAGACGTTGATGTCTATGTAAGAGAGTTAAGAGGATATCTACATGAACACCCTGAAGTTTCTGCGAACGAATTTGAAACAACGAAATTCTTGCAAGAGGAAGTAAAAAAACTAGGATTACCAATTGAAATGGCTTCAAATACAGGATTTATTGCGACGATGGATACAGGGAAACCCGGAAAAACAGTAGGTCTACGCACAGATATAGATGCATTGCCTGTTAAAGAAAATCCAGTGAATTTATCAAAACAAAAAAAATGGATTTCTAAAAATGAAGGCGCTAGCCACGTCTGCGGCCATGATGCTCATATGGCTATCCTACTTGGAACCATGAAAATTCTTCATGGGCTCAAAGATGGATTATCAGGGAAAATAGTCTTTATCTTTGAAGAAGGAGAAGAAATTGGTTCCGGGATTGCAGGGATGTTAGATAAATTAAAAGATAAAGGTATCGATGCAATTTATGGAACTCACGTTACTTCGTTTATGAAAACAGGGGAAATCTGCTTAGATGCAGGACCGAGAATGGCCGGCTACGCTGCGGTTGAATTTGATGTAGTAGGGAAAAGTGGTCATGGTTCCCGACCAGATCTTTCTATAAATCCAGTCTTTGCCGCAGCACAAGTTCTAAGCGGTATAGCCAGTGCTTGGAGCAACCAAATTGATGTAAGTAAAACTGTTACGCTTGGTTTAACACAAATTCATGGTGGTACTGCTAATAATATAATTCCAGATAAAGTATATGTTGGTGGTAGCTTACGCTTTTTTGATAATGACGAAGGCGTAAAGGCAGTTAATGCATTGAAAAAAGTAACTGAATTAACCGCAACAGCCCATAACTGTACAGTAGAATTCGCAAACACTGGTGTCATCGGTACACCATTGATTAATGATACTAGACTGGCAGAAATTGCCCAAAATGGAGTGAATCAACTTTTACCGGAATCCCTTGTTCACGATGTAGTATGGTATGCATCTGAATCATTTTCTAGATATAGTCAAATAGCACCGTCTGTATTTGCTTTTGTTGGTGTAGGAAATGAGGAACTAGGAAGTGGCGCAGAACATCATAATGATCATTTTGATGTAGATGAAGATGCCCTTTACTACGGTGTAGCGGCCACAGCGAAATTTGCAATTGATTTCTTGAACAGTTAATAGATATTTATTAATTAGAAAAAAATATTGCTATTCCATATATAAAACATACTAAGATTAGTAGTTTTAAATACACTATTTTACATAAAATCATGTGTCGGAATGAGGGCCACCTATGACCTACAATGTCCAATCATTACGCATGGAAAACGAGAGCAACGACTTTTTATTTGGAATAAGATGCAATAAAAACGTAGGCCCGAAATATAAAAAAGAGGTAGCCCTAAATCAATTCCCATGATTTAGGGCTACCTCTTTGCTATTTAACGAAGATCAAAACATCCAGCTCAGGAATAGATTACCGCAACCCCGTAATGATCGGAGACGCAAGGCTGTTTGTTTCCATCAAACTTGATTTCGTATCTTGCGGCAGCTTGGGGCCGGTTCGAAAAAATATAGTCGATGCGCAGCGGCAGTTTACTTTTTTGCCAGCCGTCGATTGCAGGCGGAACGGTTGCGGATCCCTCGCGGACAGCGGCGTCGGCATAGGCATCGTGCCAACCGGATTGGGTGATCAGGTCGTAGCCCTCCTTGCGGATATCGGCGGGATTGTTAAAGTCGCCCATAATGTAAACGGATTTGTCCTCTATTTTTTTGACTGCGGTTTCTAATTATAGCATCCGACATCGTTTGAAAAGCGGTTACGCTTGTGATTGTTTGTGGATACAGGTTTGAATAAGACTACGATATATTGTTTTGGGAGTGAAGGATATATAATAGTAAGATCAGTACGCTCCTAATGAATCTGCAGTCAACTGCCTATTTAGCGGAGTTTCAGGTTCCTTTATATCACCTTTAATAGATGCTGTGCTAAAATCTACGTGTATAACGGTACTGATGAATGACACCATCGAAGCCGGTCCAATCGGAAAGCAGCGTTGCCCGGCTTTTAGGGTTATGATAAATAAACAGATAACAGAGGATACGCCATGAATGAAAAACCATTTAAGGATTTATTTTTTAAAGAATATTATTTCTCGGATTTTTATTTTTTTAATGTTGGATACGAGAAGTGCCAGAGTGGGCATCGGTTTGGCCCTTCGTTACGGGATAACTATATTGTGCACTTTGTGATCAGCGGAAAAGGAAGATATACCGTGAACGATGCAACGCATCACTTGGGTGCGGGTGATTTTTTTCTGATTCGTCCGAATGAACTGGTCGATTATGAAGCGGATACGGAAGAGCCCTGGGAATACTATTGGATAGGATTTTCGGGCAACAAGGTGAAAGAAATCCTGCAGACAAACGGCATCGGAGCTAAAGACTATATTGGGCAAGTTGACACGAAAGAAGTATTGCGGGAAAAATTCGAGAGTTTTATGCAATCCGATTTTTTTGATGATTCGCAAAAACTAGTAAATCAGGCTTTCTTCTATGACATTTTTTCTTTCTTCAAAATCCATAATGAAAATATTGAAATGGAAGTCCGAGTCAGCCAAAGGAAAAAATACAGCGAAGCCTTTTTATTGTATGTGGAAAATAATTATTATCGGGAGGATTTGACGATTGAAGAAATTGCGAAATCGATGTACCTGCACCCTTCCTATTTCAGCCAGGTGATCAAAGAGGAGTTGGGTTTGAACGCCCTCAAATATTTGAACCTGTACCGCATGAACAAGGCCAGCCAACTGTTGAAAACAACAGAATTATCGATTGAGGAAATCTCAAACGCAGTAGGTTATCAGAACAGGCACTCTTTTTCAAGGGCCTTCAAGAGCAGATTTCACAGTTCGCCGACCGGATATAAGGCTGAAAAATAAGAACTACAAAATTGTACCCTGTAACTAAAATCATGCACTTTTGTTTCAGTAAGAATAAACTATACTGGAGACATCAAAAGGAAAAGGAGCATGAACATGGTCAAAATTTGTTTTATCGGTGCAGGCAGTACAATTTTTGCAAGGAATGTTTTAGGGGACGCGATGTTGACACCAAGTCTCCAAGACGCAGAGATTGCGTTATACGATATAGATAAAAAAAGATTAAAAGAATCCGAATTGATGCTTAAGACTATCAACAACAACTCGAACCAAAACCGCGCTAAAATAAAATCTTTCAGCGATAGAAAAGAAGCTTTGAAAGGTGCGAATTTCGTCATCAATGCGATTCAAGTTGGTGGATACAAGCCGAGCACTGTGATCGATTTTGAGATCCCTAAAAAATACGGATTACAGCAGACGATTGGGGATACGACTGGTATCGGCGGTATTTTCAGAGGATTGCGCACACTTCCCGTAATGTTTGAAATTGCCAAAGACATGGAAGAGGTTTGTCCGGATGCATGGTTATTGAACTACACCAATCCTATGGCCATTTTAACGATGGGTATGCTGAAAGCAACGAAAATCAAAACGGTTGGATTATGTCATAGTGTTCAAGTTTGTGTGCCAGAATTATTTGAACATTTGGGGATAAAAGATCAATACAATCTGGATGAATTCCAATGGAAAATCGCCGGTATCAACCACATGGCTTGGCTGTTGGAAATCAACCGAAACGGAAAAGATTTCTACCCTGAAATTCGCAGTCTGGCTTCAAAAATCGCTAATCCACATAAGGATTCTGTGCGCTTTGAATTGATGAAACATTTTGGCTACTATATCACAGAATCCAGCGAACATAATGCAGAGTACCATCCTTATTTTATCAAAAAAAATTATCCGCAATTGATTGATCAATTGCAAATCCCAATTGATGAATATTTAAGAAGATGTGTTACACAAATCGAAGGCTGGGAACTTCAAAGAGAAGAGATCGTCAATAACGGTTCGCTGGAACATACAAGAAGCCGCGAATATGCCTCTTATATTATGGATGCGATTACAACAGGGACCCCAACAGTGATTGCTGGAAATGTTTTGAATAAAGGTCTGATCACTAACTTGCCTGAAAATTGCTGTGTGGAAGTTCCGTGTTTGGTGGACAAAAATGGCGTTCAACCTACCTATGTAGGTAACCTTCCTACGCAATTAGCTGCATTGAATCGAACAAATATTAATGTACAAGAATTAACGGTTGAAGCTGCAATGACACTTGAAAAAGATAAAATCTATCAAGCAGCATTGTTGGACCCTCATGCGAATTCAGAATTGTCTATTTCAGAAATAAAAGCAATGGTGGATGAATTGATCGCTGCCCATGGCGATTATCTACCAACTTATAAATGATAGGAAATAGGTGAGTGAACGCGCGCAATCTCCATCGTACAATACGTTAAACCAGACACTATGAAATACAACAAAACGAAATGAGGAGCATCCTGTTGATGTGCCCCTCATTTCGTTTTGTTGTATTATTTTCAAGTTGTCATATCATGTGATGAATGTTGCGCCATGATGTAGGCTCTCTCTGCGTTATTTAATGAAGACCAAAACATCCAGCTCAGGAATACGTTACCGCAACGCCGTAATGGTCGGAAACGCAAGGTTGTTTGTTTCCATCAAACTTGATTTCGTATCTTGCGGCAGCTTGGGGCCGGTTCGAAAAAATGTAGTCGATGCGCAGCGGCAGTTTACTTTGTTGCCAGCCGTCGATTGCAGGCGGAACGGTTGCGGATCCCTCGCGGACAGCGGCATAGGCATAGGCATCGTACCAACCGGAAAGGGTGATCAGGTCGTAGCCCTCCTTGCGGATATCGGCAGGATTGTTAAAGTCGCCCATAATGTAAACGGGTTTATCCTGTATTTTTTTGACCGCGGTTTCCAATGACCGCCATTCTGTCAAAAAAGGTTTTCTCCACAGCTTTTTCCACCAGGACATGTGGACGGAAATGAAACTGGCCGATGCGGTCTGCACAACCAGTGCACGTCGCGTGTGGTAGCTTCGAAAGTCATTTTTGGTCGATAATTGGACTTGCTCGACGGACTGGATCGGTTCTTTGCTGAGGATGGCAACACCTTCATCGAAACGGACATAGCCTACGTGACAGGGCACCCAAGACCAATGATAGAAAAGCTCCTTCTTCGCCAGTGCCTTTATCAAGAAATAAGCGAAGTTATCCTCCTTGATGGGGAATTCGGTCTGGGTAGCCAGATAGCCCTCCGGATTGCTGATTGCCGGGCCGGAAGAAAGCTGATTCACTTCCTGCAAGGCGATCGCATCGTATTCGTTCTCCAGAATATCCTGGATCAGTGCAGCGTATGTGGCAGGATCCGCGTCATTGATCCAGCTATGCGTATTCAATGTCAGTAGTTTCATTTTCCTCAACCTTCCTATTTCACTGATAGATCTATTATAATGGAGGTTTGCCAAGTTTACGAATAACAGACACATCCGATGTCACGATAGAGGCGAAAAAATGAATATCTTTTAACAATGCAAAAGATACACAAGCTATTAGGTAGGATTTATCCAATTCGTATGTTAGTCTCGTTATTGCCAATGATATAGCTGCCCTTTCAATAAACTGAAATAAGCAAAAAGAGAGAGAGCCCTAAATCATTTCCCGTGATTTAGGGCTCTCTCTCTGCGTTATTTAATGAAGACCAAAACATCCAGCTCAGGAATAGGTTACCGCAACACCGTAATGATCGGAAACGCAAGGCTGTTTGTTTCCGTCGAACTTGATTTCGTATTTTGCGACCGCTTGCTCCCGGTTTGAAAAAATGTAGTCGATGCGCAACGGTCGCGTATTTTCTTCCCAGCCGGCGATCGCTGGCGGAACGGTTGCGGCTCCCTCGCGGACAGCGGCGTTGGCATAGGCATCGTGCCAACCGGATCGAGTAATCAGGTCGTAACCCTCGTTGCGGATATCAGCTGGGTTGTTGATGTCGCCCATGATGTAAACGGGTTTGTCCTGTGTTTTTTTGACCGCGGTTTCCAATGAACGCCATTCCGTCAAGAATGGGTTTTCCTCCTCGTCTTTCCACCAGGACAGGTGGACGGAGACGAAGCAGGCCGATTCGGTCTGAACAAGCAGGCCGCGCCGCGTATGGTAGCTCTGGAAATCATTGATGGTCGACAACTGAATCTGCTCGACGGCTTGAATCGGTTCTTTGCTGAGGATGGCGATGCCTTCGTCAAAACGGACATAACCGACGTGGCAGGGAACCCAAGACCAATGATAGAAAAGATTCTTTTCTGCCAGAGCCTTTACCAAGAAATAAGCGAAATTATCCTCCTTGATGGGGATTTCGGTCTGGGTAGCCAGATAGCCTTGCGGATTGCTGATTGCCGGGCCGGAAGAGAGCTGGTTCACTTCCTGTAAGGCAATCGCATCGTATTCGTTCTCCAGAATGTCCGTAATCAGGGCAGCGTATGCGGCAACATCTGCGGTATCGACCCAACTATACGTATTCAACGTCAGTAGTTTCATGTAGTCCTCACCTTTCTATCTTCCTAATACATCTATTATATCAGATTTTAGGACATCTGCCTGAGGACCATAGACGACTTGGATTCCCGTTCCTTTGCGGATGACGCCTCTTGCGCCCAAGGATGTCCATTTCTTATCTTCGGCGACCTGCGTTTCGTCCTTGACGGTGACACGCAAACGGGTCATGCAGGCATCGACTTCGGAAATGTTGTCCTGGCCACCGAAGGCTTCGATGATGTTCAAGACTTTTTGGTCACCACTGGCTAGAACCTGTGCTGCTCCCGGAGCAACAGCAACGCCTTCCGTTTCACTTTCGCTTTCGCCATCCAAGTCGGTATAGTTGCCCAAACGGCCCGGCGTCGCGAATTTGAAGCGTTTGATCATGAAGTTGGAGACGAAGTACATGATGACGGCAAAGGCAAGCGTGACCCAGAGGTAATTGACGACATCCAACCACAGGCCGGCCTTCAAGGACATCGGCACGCGGGTAAGGAATTCCAGCATACCGAAGGAGTGGACGCGCAGGCTGATGACGTCGGCCATTGCGAAGGCAACTCCTTGCAGGACTGCGTATACACCGTAAAGCAATGGGGCAGCGAACATGAACATGTATTCAAGCGGCTCTGTCACACCGGTCAGGAAAACGGCGATGGCTGCCGAGAAGAACATGGATTTGTATTTCGGACGTTTGTCTGCATCCACGTTGCGGTACATAGCGAAGGCTAAGCCCATCAAGCTGCCGGCAGCGCCGATCATTTGGCCGACTTTGAATCGTGCCGGGGTGAATGCGTGCAGCAGTTGGGTATAGCCGGCTGTATCACCGGAATTTTTCAAGTTCACCAAGTCGCTGGCCCAAGCCAACCAAAGCGGGTCTTGACCGAAAACTTGCGATCCTGCAGCTGCGCCGGTCAACATTGTGTAGCTTCCGCCCAATGAAGTATAGTTCATCGGAATCGTCAACATATGATGCAAACCGAACGGCAACAAGAGACGTTCCAACGTGCCGTAGACGAACGGCGCCAGAATCGGGGCGGTATCGGCTGAGTTGGCGATCCAGATGCCGAAACTGTTGATGCCGGTCTGGATGACCGGCCAAACGATTGCCATTACAAGGGAAACGATGACAGACCACAAGATGACGACGAAAGGCACGAAGCGTTTACCATTGAAGAAAGACAAAGCTTCAGGCAATTTGCGGTAGCTATAGTACTTGTTGTAGATGACGGCGCCGAGGAAACCGGCGATGATGCCGACGAAAACACCCATGTTCAAGGCTGGCGAACCCAAGACGGAAGTGAAATAACCATTCACCAAAATCTTTTGGCCGAATAAAGTGTGGGTAGTTGCTCCGTCTGTGGCAAGCATAGCGGAGGTGACACCGAAAATTTTACCGGTCGTGCGGTTCAATAGGATGAAGGCAAGTAATGCGGCAAAGGCACCGCCTGCGCGTTCCTTGGCCCATGAACCCCCGATAGCGACTGCGAATAAGATATGTAAATTAACAATAATGGCCCAACCTAGATCTTCGACGACACCGGCAAACTGCATGAGCAGTTGCACATCCCCCGCGAACATGCCAATCATTTTTCCGATACTGATCATCAAACCGGCAGCCGGCATGACCGCGATGACAACCATCAACGCCTTGCCGAACTTCTGCCAAAAATCAAACGTAAATATTTTCTTCATTTCCATTCCCCTCTCAATATGATTGTGCAATCGATTGCAGTACTTACGCTTCGCAGTATAAAATAGATTCTGGGATTATGCAAGCGGTTTATCAAAGAAAATTCACATCTTTTGAAAAAAGATTCGGAAAGCCGATGGGGCAGGCGCGGGAAGCGTAAAAATAAAAATATGCAAATTATGCATTGACAATGCAACCGATTGCACGTAAGCTATGGGAGAAGAACAACTAAGGGGGAACCGAAAATGATGACTAAGCAAATATTTGAGATCGATCCATGGAAGATTACCACGCATCAGCTGGATAAAGAGAACCGTCGCCTGCAAGAAAGCCTGACGAGTTTGGGCAATGGCTATATGGGAATGAGAGGGAATTTTGAGGAAGCTTATTCAGGCGACCATCATCAAGGGACCTATCTGGCCGGTGTCTGGTATCCCGATAAAACGCGTGTGGGCTGGTGGAAAAACGGCTACCCGGAATATTTCGGCAAAGTGATCAATGCGCTGAACTTCATCCATATGCACATTTGGGTGGACGGGGAAGAGATCGACCTGCATCAGGATGAGGTGAAAGACTTTGCGCTCACCTTGGATATGGAAAAAGGCCGGTTGGACCGCTTCTACACAGTCATGAAGAACGGCAAGGAAGTGACCGTCCATTTCACGCGCTTCTTAAGCATCGACGTGAAGGAGCTTTGCGCCATCAAGGTGGAAATCACCGCTTCAGCGGATGCCGCCATCCGGATCGAGAGCGCTTTGGACGGAAATGTCCGCAACGAAGACGCGAACTATGAAGAAATATTCTGGGAATTAATCGAGCAAGGCGAAGATGCGCTTGTCGTCGAAACGATCCCGAACCCATTCGGCGTCGACCGCTTCACGGTGGCTGCTAATATGCACCACCAAGCGGTCGGCTTGGAACAAAAGGTAGGCAACAGCAAGGACCTGTTCGTTTCCCAAGTCTTTGAAGGGACCGTAAGCAAAGACCAGACTGTCTCCTTGGAGAAATACGTGACGGTGACAACAAGCCGGGACTATCCAAAAGACCAAGTGCTGACCGCCGCCGCTTTCATCCATACAACAAAAGTAGCGCCCGAAACCTTTGCGGAGCTGGAAGCGAAACAAGCAGACCTATGGGCGGAACGTTGGGAGCACGCGGATGTGGTCATCGGCGGCAACGACGAAGCGCAACAGGGCATCCGCTTCAACCTGTTCCAACTGTTCTCCACCTACTATGGGGAGGATGACCGCTTGAACATCGGACCGAAAGGCTTCACTGGCGAGAAATACGGCGGCGCAACCTATTGGGACACCGAAGCGTACGGGGTGCCGTTCTATTTGGCTTTGACCAAGCCGGAAGTCACCCGCAACCTGCTGAAATACCGCCACAACCAATTGCCGGGCGCTTACCATAATGCGGCCCAGCAAGGGCTGAAGGGCGCTTTGTATCCGATGGTGACATTCACCGGCGTGGAGTGCCACAATGAATGGGAAATCACGTTTGAAGAAATCCACCGCAACGGGGCGATCCCTTATGCCATCTACAATTATACAGCCTATACCGGCGATGAGAGCTATCTGGCGGAGGAAGGCTTGGACGTGCTCAGTGCCGTCAGCCGTTTCTGGGCGGACCGGGTCCATTTCTCGCAGCATAAACAATGCTACATGATCCACGGGGTGACCGGGCCGAACGAATACGAAAACAACATCAACAACAATTGGTATACGAATAAATTGGCCGTCTGGGTGCTGCGCTATACGCTGGAAAGTCTGGAAAAATATCCGGAGCGCGAAAAAGCGTTGGGAATAAGCAATGCAGAAAAAGCCAAATGGCAGGACATCATCGCCCGTATGTACTTCCCGTATGATGAGGAGCGCCAGGTCTTCGTCCAGCACGACACCTTCCTTGACAAGGATCTGAAACCGGTCAGCGCCTTGGATCCGGCCGAAATGCCGTTGAACCAACACTGGTCATGGGATAAAATCCTGCGTTCCTGCTTCATCAAGCAGGCCGATGTGCTGCAGGGCATCTATCTGTTCGAGGATGAATTCACGCTAGCGGAAAAAGAACGCAACTTCGACTTCTATGAACCGATGACGGTCCACGAATCGAGTTTGTCGCCGTGCATCCATGCCATCCTGGCCGCCGAATTGAAGAAGGAAGAGAAAGCGGTCGAGCTGTATCAACGGACGGCGCGCCTGGACTTGGACAACTACAACAACGATACGGAAGATGGCCTGCACATCACGTCGATGACCGGCAGCTGGTTGACGATCGCGGAAGGCTTCGCCGGCATGCGCGCCAAAGATGGTCTCCGCTTTGCACCGTTCCTGCCGAAGGATTGGACGCATTACCAATTCCACATCAACTACCGCGGCCGTCTGATCCTGATCGCAGTGACCGGCGAAACGGTCAGCTTGACGCTGGTGAAGGGCGAACCGATGACCGTCCAGGTCTATGAAAAAGAAATGCAGCTGGCGGCTAAAATCGAAGTCGCCATAAAAGAAACGGTGAACGCCTGATGAGCAGGCAACCGAAAACGGAGAGGGACGATGACATGAAAGCAGTATTGTTTGATTTGGACGGTGTGATCACCGATACAGCCAAATTCCATTTTCTGGCTTGGCGCGAGTTGGGGGCTGAGTTGGGGATTGAGGTCGACGAAAAATTCAACGAGGAGTTGAAGGGCGTCAGCCGCCTGGATTCCTTGGAACGCATTCTGGCGCAGGGCGGGGTTTCCGACAAATATTCCCCGGCCGAAAAAGAAACGCTGTGCACGAAGAAAAATGAGCATTATCTGGAACTGATCCAGGAAATGACGCCGGACGATATTCTGCCGGGCATTTTGCCGCTGCTGGAGGAATTGCGGGCAGCGGAACTGAAAACAATCATAACATCCGCCAGCAAGAACGCCCCCGGGATATTGGCGCTCCTGCAGGTGAGGGATTATTTCGACGACATCGTCGATCCGGCAACTGTTGCGGCCGGGAAACCGGCGCCGGACATCTTTTTGGCGGGCGCCAGCTTGGCCGGTGTCCAGCCCGCTGACTGCATCGGCGTAGAGGATGCCGCTTCAGGCGTGGAAGCCATCAAGGCTGCCGCCATCGCGGCGGTCGCGGTAGGGGACGAACGAGTATTGTGGCTGGCTGACCACGTCCTGCCGAGCACGGCCAATCTGTCGCTTGCCGTCCTGCGCCGAACATGGATGAAGGCGAAAGCCAATGGTTAGCATCGCTGTTTCCGAATGGGGCAGCATCGGACCGGAAAAAGTCATGCGCATCACCATGCGCCAACCGAACGGGATGGCCGTCAGCTGCATCAACTACGGCGCGCGGCTGACCGGATTGCTTGTGCCGGATCGGGAAGGGACAAGCGAAAACGTCGTCTTGGGACTTGCCGATGCGGAGGCATACGGCAAAGATCAGGCTTCCTTCGGCGCCACCGTCGGGCCGGTCGCGGGCCGGATTGCCGTCGGGAAATGGGGAGCGGTGCAGCTGGAGAAAAATGCCGGCGACCACCATATCCATGGCGGCAGCCGCGGCTGGGGCCAACAATTCTGGGACTACACGACCGAACAAACGGAAGAGGCCGCAACGGTCACCTTCTCCTTGACTTCGACACCGGAAAGGGTCGGCTATCCAGGCAAGCTGCAGGCGAAAGTCAGCTATACCCTCGATGCGGCCGGCGGGCTGACGGTCGAGATGCAGGGAATCAGCGCCGAGGAAACATTGTTCAACCCGACCAGCCACATCTACTTCAATCTGAGCGGGGACGCGAAACGCCGCATAACCGACCACACGCTGCAGTTGGCCTGCGAGGAAGTACTGGCACTCGATGCCGATAAGCTGCCGACCGGAACCAGACAAGCGGTGGCCGGCACGGCTTTCGATTTCCGCCAAGCGCGCAGCATCGGCGAAGCCATCGGCAAACGCGAGCAAGGGTTTGACGATGTTTTCTGGATGCGACCGGGCAAGCAACCGCAACTGATCCTGAGGGATGAAGGAAGCGGCCGTCAGCTGATCCTTTCGAGCAACCGCAGCAGCATCGTCCTCTTTTCGACGACGGATATGAACGAGCCGTACCTTGTGAACGGCCGCCCGATGGAAAGCCATCTGGGATTGGCGATCGAGGCGCAGGAAGCGCCGGATGCCATCCGTCATCCGGAGTGGGACAATATTGTCCTGCAGCCCCACACTTTGGCGAAAAGGGTTCAAAATTATCACTTTACGTGGTAATCTTAGGTGAGAAAAATGAAATCTGAGGTAATCCGCCTATGACCGTTACGATAAAAGATGTCGCAAAAGCAGCCGGCGTGGCCACTTCGACCGTTTCAAGGACGTTGAAGGACAGCCCGCTGATCAGCGAAAACACAAAAATAAAAGTACGCCAAGCGATGCAGAAACTCGGCTATACGCCCAACTTCGCCGCCCAGAATCTGGCCAATCAATCAACGCAGACAATCGGCGTAATCCTGCCGGTGGCGACGATGGGGAACCCGGCCCAGAATCCGTTGTTCCTGGAGATGATCCAGGAAATCGGGGTCGTGTGCAACGAACAGAAGTACATGATCTCCTTGGCGACCGGAAAAACGATGGCGGAATTGAAGGACAGCGTACGCCTGATGCATCAGCGCAAACTGGTCGACGGCTTCATCCTGCTGTATTCGGAGGCGAAGGATCCGATCCGGAAATTCCTACATGATGAGAAGATTCCCTATGCCTTGCTTGGGAAACCGGATGCCTACGAGAACGAGACGATCTACGTCGACAACGACAACCGCTTATCCGGCAAGACGGCGGCGGACTATCTGGTCCAGCACGGGCACCAACGGATCGGCTATGTCGGTTTGACGCCTTCCCAGGTGGTCGATAAGGAGCGCTACAAGGGCTACTCCGATGCCCTACGGGACGCCGATCTGATCGTCCATCCGGCACTCTATTTCGAAACGCCGGATGATTTCATGGCCTTCCAAGAGTTCCTCGAAGAGACCAAACCGACCGGACTGGTCGTCGGTGACGACCGCCTGGCCCTGAAGGTCCTGCAGTATCTGCAGCTGGATCATTACAAGGTGCCGGACGACATTTCCCTGATCAGCTTCAACAATTCCGTATTCGCGACCTTGTCCCATCCGTTCCTGACGACCGTGGATATCCATGTGCAGGAATTGGCCAGACAGGCAGCGACGCAACTGCTGCGGCAACTGCACGAACCGAGCCTGCTGCTGCCGAAGATGATCGTGCCGCATGAAGTGATTGAGCGGGAGACTGTCATAAGGCTCTGAGAATAGTGCTGTTGGATACTGAATAAAATAATGCAAGCCACCTTGTTTCCAGTGAGTGATTGGAAACAAGGTGGCTTGTGTTTTTGTTTTGGGGCATGATTTCAAAATGAACTTAATTTTGTAAAGGCTTTGTTGCGCTGAAAACCATTGCACACTTTTGTTAGCACAAAACAAAATAATACTTTTAAATCCAAATGGGGTAAGTTAAACTAATTTTTTACGAACATAAAAATCCTACTAGGTATTGAATGTTGGTGGGTTCACCAATATTCTAGAGCCTAGTGTGGATTTTTTTGCATGCTCAATGTTAAAGAAGCTGCGAATAATTTAAATTAAAATGAGCTAATCAGGAACAGGTTAAGACAGCGTTTACATTTTTGCAAAATTAGATGGCAATAATATCTACTAACAAATTTTTTGAAGGGAACGTATACTTCAATCAAGCAAGGAGATAAAGAATATGAGAGATAGATCATTAGAACTATTGAGAAAATTTGTTGCTTCTGATTTTCCAGTTAGCATCGAGACATTGTGCGAGGAATTCAAGTTGAGTCAGAGGACTTTGAGGAGTGAGATAAAGAACCTGAATGATTGCTTGATGAATAATGAATTTCCTATCATCGAGACCGTTAGAGGAAAGGGATTTCTATTGACATTGAGTAAAAGTCAAATGATTGATTTAATGGGCCTTTTTGGGAGTGATTTAAAAGACGAATTTTATAGCAGGGATGAAAGAATAATCGATTTAGTTTTAGACATAGCACTAGGGCAAAATAAAGTCTTCCTGTATCAAAAGGAAGAGGAATACAAAATATCTAAAAGCACTTTAGATGAAGACATGAGGAGGTTAAGAACGTTATTAAAAGAATATGGTGTTGAGGTGTTAAGCATACCGAAACAAGGTCTAGTTTTTGAAGGTAAGGAAAGAATTATCCGAACCATGCTGTACTCTCTGGTCAATAAGGCTATAGATAACGTTGCTCTGATAGATAACATAAAAAATCAATCTACATTACAGCAGATCATTTTCAAATATATTCCTCTGGGAATCATAAATGAAATCAATCAAATATATGATCAATCTATTTCTTCTAGTGAAGAAAATTTGTACCGAAAAAACCGGATCCTGTTTACTGGTATTTGGATGGTCAGGTACAACATGGGGTTTTATGTTAAGAATACAAATTGGGTAAGAGCTACGGAAAATGCTCCCAATGGCTTGCATGTTTTTGTAACCGCTATTTTTGAACAGTTCGGATTAGCACCAGATAAAAATGAATTCAACTACTTGGTATTTATGTTAAATACATTCAATTCTAAGGACATGAACAACTCAGTTGAGTGGGCGCAGGCTCAGATCCTGTCTATACAGCTGATTCAGTACGTCGAGAATACAACAAAAATACCATTCTCCAAGAAGGAAGCGGCTTTACAGGAAGGGCTGTATAAACATATCGGGGGGTTGTTGAATCGGCTTCGCTATGACACCCAATTCGCTAATCCGATGAAAGGCAACATCAAAAGCAATTATGGCGAAATTTACAAAGCAGTCGAGGGCTTTTCGAAAGTAATGAGCACAACCCTGGATAAAGAAATTACTGAAGATGAAGTCGCATTTCTGACTATTCACTTTTCAACATCATTAAGTGAATTGAACCAGGAGATTGAATATTGTTATCGAGCGGTGGTTATTTGTAATCATGGTGTGGCTACTGGAAAACTCTTGGCAGAGAATCTGAAGGAGTTATTTAATATTGAAGTTCTTGCCGTTCTTAGCTCTAGAGAGACTGAATTGATTAATAAATTAGATGTGGATTTGGTTTTTTCTACTGTACCTATATCAGAGGTGTCAAAACCACTGTTGGTAATCGATCCAATAATAAAGCGGGAGAGCAAAGAAGTGATATACAACTTCTTAAATCAAAATTCTGATTGTAAACGATTAATAAGTCATCATGAAAATGCGACGCAGATGTTTTCTTCCATACTTAACTTGATGGAGAAGCAGGACATTAAGATTACGAAAGAGATTTATAGTGATGTGGAAGAAATCTTTAGAAAAAATCGTTTGTCATTCAATACAAGGGAGATTCAGCCTATGATCAAAGACATTTTGAAGGATACGGATATCATAATCCAGGCTAAAGCGAGTGGTTGGGAAGATTCGATAACAATTGTTTCAAAACCACTGCTTGATGATGGGACAATTACAGATCAGTATGTAACAGCAATGATAGACACAGTTAAGGAGTTTGGTCCATATATTGTAATTGGTCCACATCTTGCTTTAGCACATGCACGACCGGAAGAGGGAGCTAACAGGCTTGGATTGAGTGTAGCAACTTTAGAAGAGCCGGTAAATTTTGGGCACGAGACGAATGATCCGGTTAAGATTATTTTCTGTTTATCAGCCATCGACTCATTTTCCCATTTGAACATTATGAAGAACCTGATTGATCTGATTAATGACGAGGAGAAAATCGATCAATTAGCTGAGGTGAAATCTGAAGAGGAATTCAAGCAAGTGCTGTTTGGGTAATTAGGAAATGGGAATGATTTCCATAATATAAAAATGAAATAGGAGCGTGATTTTTATGGGTAAAAAAGTAAATATTCTATTCGTATGTGGAGCAGGGTTAGGCAGTAGTTTTGCAGCCCAAATGGCAGCGGAGGATGTATTGAACAGTCACAATGTAAAAGCAAAGTTGGATCACGTAGATATATCCAGTGCGGCATCCTTGCAACCGGACATCATCATTACAGCCCAAAATTTTAAATCCCAGTTCGAAAAATTCAGTATTGATGAAACAAAGACAGCCATTGTTTACTTGAAAAACATCGTATCTAAATCTGAAATTGAAGAAAAACTTTTACCGGTTCTAGAAGCTAAAGGCGCACTATAATTAAAAATTATAAGAGGTGATATTAATGGGTGTTGTAAATTTTATTATTAATAACGTTCTCACACAAGCTTCAATTACGATTGCTTTAATTGCTATGATGGGTTTAATGCTTCAGAAGAAGGCGGCCGGACAAATTATATCAGGCACTTTAAAAACGTTGCTAGGATTCCAAGTGTTGAGTGCGGGTTCCAGCATCATTGTAGGTAGCTTGGTTTATTTTGGGAAGATATTTACAGCGGGTTTCCATATGCAAGGGATTATCCCATCGATTGAAGCCATTAACGGTCAAGCAATGAATGAACTTGGGCTAGGCAGAGATATTGCCCTTACTTTCTTAGCTATCTTTATATTTAATATTCTGATTGCTCGCTTCACTAAATGGAAATATATCTTCTTAACCGGTCAGGCAATTCTATGGATGGCGACAATGACCACAGTATTCGGTTTCTTTGCCGGGCTAAGAGGTATTGTGCTAATACTAGTTGGCGGATTTGTAGGTGGTGTTTTTGCAGTAGCTATGCCAGCACTTGCCCAACCTATCATTCGTAAGATTACTGGATCAAATGATATCGCCTTAGGTCACTTCTGTACCATTGGTTATTTATTCGAAGCAGGCGTTGCTAAGATTTTTGGCGAAAAAGGGGAAAACAAAAAATCGATTGAAGATATCAAATTACCTGAATCGTTTGAATTCCTACAAGATACTTATCTATCTGTAATGGTAGTTATGGTTCCTCTATACATCATCACAGCAGCCTTTGCTGGTCCTGGTGTAGGCGATCCTGGGTCACAACATTACTTGATGTTCGCGTTCCTACAAGCAATCCAGTTCGTTGTTGGGGTGTATGTATTATTAGCCGGTGTACGCTTATTGCTAGGAGAAATCGTGCCAGCATTCAGAGGTATTGCAATGAAATTAGTGCCGGATGCTATCCCTGCATTGGATTGCCCAGTATTCTTCCCATATTCTCCAAATGCGGTAATTTTGGGATTCATCACAACAACAATCGGTACAATTATCGCAATGTTCACACTTCCAGTATTCGGACTAGCAATGATTTTGCCAGGAATGCTGACAAACTTCTTCGCTGGAGGTACAGCAGGTATCTTTGGTAATGCTGTAGGCGGCCGCAGAGGAGCAATTATTGGCGGTATTGCCCATGGATTCTTCATTACATTATTGCCAGCACTTCTAGTGACAATCTTTAATGGTATGGGATTCATAAACGCTACAGCAACAGACGTTGATACAGTTTCAGCTGCAATGTTGTACGCATGGATCTTGAGCCCAATCTTAAAGGCGTTCTAATCAGTAAGTATTGGAGGAAAAATCAATGTTTAACTTTTTTGGAAAAAAGAAGGAAAAAGTTCAAGAAGTTAAAGAAAAAATTCAGTTATCTGATGAGCGCATCTCCGAATTACGGGATGTAATCGAAAAAACCACTACGGAAATCCAAGAAATTGATTCAGCAGATACACAAAAAAACGTGTTGTTGGCTTCGCTGCATGAAAAATTAGGGTTGGCTTATGCTGAGTTGGGTGAGGATGATCAGGCTCTTGCCACTTTAGAAAAGAGTTTGGATTACAAATTGACGATTGGGGATGGCTACAAAAAATTAATGAGCATCTACAATGCCAAACGAGCTGAAGCAGCAAGAAACGGCAGTGATGCAGGCATCGAAGAATACATGGGGAAAATGGATAACATGAGACAGATTGCTAAGAAAGTAACCATATCAGGATCAAAATAATATACAGCAAAGGAAATGATGAAAATATGTATAAAAATTTAAAAGAAGTTACTGCTATGGCAGAAGAACTGAATATGACAATCGGCGCATTCAACACGCACAATCTAGAAATGTTACCAGAAATGATTCGCGGAGCAAAAGAAATGGGTAGCCCGATCATTATTCAAACGAGTATCGATACAGCAAAATATATTGGCTATAAACTCATCGTTGCTGTAGTTAAAGAAATAGCAGCAGACGAGATGGTTGATGTAGTTCTACATTTGGATCATGCGAGAGATTTCGATGAGATCAAGGCAGCTATCGATGCAGGGTTTTCAAGCGTAATGTATGACGGTTCGCATTTGCCGTTCAAAGAAAACATAGCGAAAACAAGAGCCGTCGTGGAATATGCACATGCCCATGGTGTGTCTGTAGAAGGTGAACTGGGTACAATCGGAGGAACAGAAGAAGGTATCTCAGTTGCGGAAAATGACAAAGTTTACACTAAACCGGAGGATGCCGTTGAGTTTGTTGAGAAAACGGGTGTAGATGCTTTAGCTATTGCGATTGGGACTAACCACGGTCAATTCAAATCCAAAACAGAGGTAAATATTCCATTGCTCAAAGAAATCAATGCCGTAGTTGATGTGCCCTTAGTGATCCATGGCGGTACCGGCGTGAAGGAAGAAGATTATCCTGAACTGATCAATAATGGTATCCGCAAATTTAACGTAGGTACTGAATTATTAGTGAATTGGAACAAAGAGGCAAAAGACTGTTTTAGCACCACTGAACTGAACAAATCACTCAGACACAATGTCATCCCTGCTAACATGAAAGTGAAAGAGATTGTAAAACATAAAATCGGATTATTTATGAATGTAGATAGTCCATTAAAGATAGGCTAGGCTTCAAATGGATAAGTATCTTATTTTAATAGCAGGGAGTCCAGCAACAGGAAAAAGCTACTTAATCAATTTGATAAAAAAAGTTCTACCAGACATGTTCATCCTTACTCCGGATGAAGGAAAGGAGATATTCGCCGACTCAGTAGGTTTTGATAGCTTGGAGGAGAAGGCACAATTAGAAAAAAAAGTTTGGGAATTCTATTATGGGGCATTGGATCTATATATGAGTGCGGGCAAACGATTCATTTTATCGGAATATCCGTTCTCCAATAAACAACGCTCTTCCTTAGAAAGTTTAGCAAACAAATATTCATATAAAGTTATAACGATTAGACTAGTAGCCGATTTTGATGCTTTATGGGCCAGAAGAAAAGTGCGAGATATCGAAAATGATAGGCATTTGAGTCATGTAATGTCACACTATCATTTTGGAGATTCTCTGGATGATCGTTCAAAAGCAGATAGTCTGATTACGGAAGAAGAATTCAGGAACATTATTGAAACGCGACAATATAACGAGTTCTCATTAGGTCAACTGTATGAGTATGATGTGTCTGATTTTTCTAAGGTAGACTATACGGATTTGTTGAATAAATTGAGAACGCTTTAGTGGGGGTAACACTTTTCAGACATGAGTCCAATCTTTTGTGAAGGTGTACATGAATGTACAATGATTTGATTCTAATTATTTATCACGGGTTTTTACAATTAGATTGATAAAAAGGGGTTAGAGACATTAATTTTATAATGTTTCTAATCCTATTATTTGCTTTTGTATTATATAACTTGACAGATATGATCTGGAAATTATTCAAATCACGATACAAAAAAGTATCTATCAGTTTGACTTTCGCTAAGTAATCTTGCCATTTAATGAGAATAAATAGGTATAGCGGGATATCCTTCCGCGACTTTTTCTTCAATCAGTTTACGATAAGTATCCAAATTACTTGCTATCTCTAAGGCTGGATTCTTTGGTTTGGTCAGCTCGGGATTATCACAAATGGTTCCAACGACAACTAACTCTGATGAATGCTCTTGGCTTTTTTATTATTTCATTTCGTTCTTCAGTATCTCCAGCCATTCTTCCAACACATCTCTGTCCTCAGCAAAATCCGTCGTCTGGGCAAGGCCTTTTTCATAGATTTCCTTGGCCTTCTCAAAATCCGTGGGCTGATAGAAGTGGTACACGTCTTCCCAGCCGACATTAGTAGGTATTGGTCTTATTTTAGCACTTGATGGGTTGGGAAGTAAGGAATTCTCGCACGTGAATGTGCATCTTTGAGTGGAAAATTCAGTACTTAGACCGATGCCTAAGCACTCAACAGGGATTATAATGTAAAGGAAAGAGAGGTTGAGGATCATGAATTTCTTAATGAATCTGGTTTGGTTTGTTTTGGGTGGGTTTATCAGCTTTTTTTCCTGGATTGTGATCGGAATCCTGTGGTGCCTGACAATTGTCGGGACTCCTGTCGGCATGCAATGCTTCAAGTTCGCGGTAATGGCGGCAGTGCCCTTCGGCAGGGAAATCCGCATAAGCGACAGCGGCACATCTTTGATCATAAACATTGTCTGGATGCTGTTGGGCGGATTGGCATTGGCGGCTGAAGAAGTCATCCTGGGTGTTGCTTTCTGCCTAACAATTGTGGGCATTCCTTTTGGGCTGCAGCATTTCAAGCATGCCAAATTGGCACTGATGCCGTTCGGTGCGGAAATCTATCGGATTTCTTAATATCCAATGCCGTCATCGAATAGATTGGTAGATGGGTGCGCTGCCGAAGAAAGACCCTATTTTAAAA
The DNA here is from genome assembly GCF_900114465.1 of Trichococcus palustris. GTDB lineage: Bacteria > Bacillota > Bacilli > Lactobacillales > Aerococcaceae > Trichococcus > Trichococcus palustris. The sequence goes on from NZ_FOTD01000010.1 coordinate 46,987, forward strand.
AGTAATGAGGCTTCTTATACCCAGTCGATCACTGGTATAAGGGGCCTCATTTTTTATAGAGCCAAAACTATAACTTTTCAGGGTCACAAGCAATTACGCTGAAAAGGTTAGGCACAATTCAATTATTTATTTTGCGTGATTTCCTTTACGATTTGGCTCAACGCCTCATTGATCGGGGTTGCCGGACGACCAAGCAGTTTCTCGAAATCGTTGCTCTCAACATCCAGGGAGCCTACTCGAATGCTTTTTTGGATCTCAACAAGGATAGGAATAACGAAATCCGGCACACCAGCATCCTGCATGATTTCAGCATAGGCAGCGTCATCAACCTGTTGCACGCTTACTTCTTTACCTAGTACGCTTCCGAGAGCTGCTGCTATTTCTTCTTGAGTCGATACCTTGCCAGAAAGCTCGTAGATTGTATTTTCGTGCCCGTCACCGGAAAGTACGGCAGCCGCAGCCTCTGCATAATCTTGTTGCAATGCCCAGCCGACCTTGCCGGCTCCTGCTGATGTGACCCAAGGAGATCCTGCCAGGACACCTTGAATACTTGAAATTTCATTCTCCAAGTACCAGTTGTTGCGCAAGAAGGAGTAGGGGATCCCTGTCTTCAAGATCGCTTCTTCTGTGAACTGATGCGTGGGAGCGAATAAATTTTTGCTTTCTTTTGCATTCGCTAAACTGGTATACGCGATGAAAGCGACGCTGGCGCGTTCTGCCGCAGCTACCGCATTGGCATGCTGGCGGATTCTTGTTTCATTATCCCCATCTGCAGAGACAAGCAATAAACGATCGACACCTGCAAAAGCAGCATCCAATGTTTCCGGATGATCGAAATCCCCTTGTCGGACTTCCACTCCACGTGCCCTTAATTCTTCCGCTTTCTCCGGGTTACGAACACTGACAGCCAGTTGACTGGCTGGTACAGTCTTCAACAGCATTTCTACAACCTTGGTTCCGAATTTTCCAGTTGCTCCGGTTACTAATAATTTCATCATGCATCTCTCCCTTTTTTTGTTTACTTTTTTATAGTAAGCTAATAGTATAACAATAGACATCTTTTTGAAAGTAGGCACTTTTTAATGACCTAGTCACAAAAACAGTACCATTAAGAACGGGAGGGGTTTATTATGGCAAGAAGTCGGTTTGGTGAACCTGCAGGGGAGCAAATAGAGGTTTGCCCCGTAACGCAAACGCAAGACATCATTGCGGGGAAATGGAAGATCATCATCTTATGGAATTTAAGCACGCAGACAAGAAGGTTCAATGAGCTCCAACGGTTGTTGCCTAATATTTCGAAAGGGATACTGACAAGGCAATTGAGGGAATTGGAAGAAGATCAGATGGTTCATAGAGAAGTTTATAAGGAAGTTCCGCCAAAAGTAGAATATTCCTTAACGCCATTGGGGCAAAGTTTCATCCCGATCCTGCAGAGCATGGGCGAATGGAGCAAAAAGAATTTAGTAAGTAAATAAAAAGAGTCGATTTCTTGCAACGAGGAATCGACTTTTTTACATTAAATCCCCGACGAAGCCCTGTTCGCCGATAATTACAAGAGAAATGTACGTCAAATTATCGACGAGGCCCACCTCATCGGGAAACAAAAGAGAAAAGTACGTTAAATCCCCGACGAAGCCCTAGTTCGTCTATAAATCCCGTCTCATCATCAAATTGAACAGATAAAACACGATAACGGACGACTTGAAAATGAATGCAGCCATTTCCGCAAGATAGTGCTATCCTCTGCTTTCGTCATAGGGTATATTTAATGGAAACATGTATGGAACGAAAAAAGATAGGAGGGATGTATCTATGGCATCTTTAGATTTAATGGAACTTAACATCCGCTTGCTGTCCGCCGTCGTCATAGGCACGGTGATTGGATCGGAACGGCAAATGAAAGGACAGGCTGCGGGATTGCGTACGAATATACTCGTCTGCCTTGCGGCGTGCATCATAACCATCATCCAGGTGTTGTCCAGTCAGGAAGTCGTTGCGCTTGCCTTGCAAAATGAAGCGCTGCAGTCCGTACTGAGCACCGACTTCACGCGGATAACCGCCCAAATCGTTTCCGGAATCGGGTTCATCGGCGCGGGTACCATCCTGGTGACCAAAAACAATAAGGTCGCCGGTCTGACGAGCGCCGCTTCGCTCTGGTCTGTGGCGGGGCTAGGCATAGCCGTCGGAATGGGCTATTATTATCTCGCGTTCACGGGCTGTTCGATCATCTATATCGTGTTGAGTGTCCTCAAAAAAATATTCGAAAGCAAAAAGACCATCAAGCTTACTGTGTACTTCAAAGGCCCGAAGGATTTTAAAAATAAGCTTTCCCAGCTGTTTGAGGGTATGGGGATGGACATCCTGAAGATGGACTTCCGGGAGGAGTACAATGCGAAAGGTGATACGATCAATTGTTTCACTTATCGGGCGCAAGTATCGGATAAGTTGAACTTGAATGACGTCAGCAACAAACTGGTCGATTTTGATGAGTCCATCAGCTATGTGAAAGTTGATAACTTGTAGGGAAAGGATTAATCCGGCTATTCCTTACTGTCGTTGCAGCCAAGGCAACCATCAAAGTGGTTGACCACTTAAAGCAACAGTAAGCAGCGAAAGCATCGTTAGTCGGATGCAAATTTCTATAGGAAGACAAAAAAACATCACCCGAAATATATTTTTGGGTGATGTTTTTTATCTGAAGCATATTAAATCATAAGTTCCCCGACTTTTTGCTGCAGGACCGTATCGTAGTTTTCGATTTTGTGGTCCAGTCGGTCCAGTGTTGCCTGCATGTCTTGCATTTTGCTTTGTAGCTGCTCCCGTTGCTCTATCAGCAACGTTCTGCGGGTTTCCAGTGTTGTATCGCCTTCGTGGAACAGACGGACGTACTCGATCAATACTTCAATTGGTAAGCCGGCAGAGCGCATGCATTTGGCGAAGTTGATCCATTTCATGTCTGTCTCATCGTAATTCCGGATTCCGCCCTGGGTCCGCTTGACGGTTGGGATCAGCCCGATCCGTTCGTAGTAGCGGAGCGTGTCGCTTGAAATACCATTGATTCTGCTTACCTCTGCAATGTTCATAATGGATCCTCCCGTTGTCTGAAGTGTGGGTATGTTCTAAATACCGTGCTGGATGACTTCCAGCAGGGTGAAGTTCTTGTCGGTGACGTCATATTCATATTTGAAAATGCAGCAGTTGGGAACTCCTTTCTGCAGGACTTCATGCGGATCCTGCCAGGCGCTCAAGAAATGGATGCAAGCCCCAGCGTGGGAAACGGCCAAGACGCTGTGATGGTCATCCTGCTCCATGATTTCCTTACAGGTTTTGACTACCCGTTCCCTTACCTGTTCCCCAGACTCGCCGCCGTACTGAAGGAAAAAGGTGCTCTTATCTTCGGGATTCAGGTCTTCGCTTTCGCCTTCGAACGCCCCGAAATGCATTTCCTTCAAGCCTTTTAGCCGCGTATAGGGCATTTCATTATTGGTGACGATTTCCAACGTATCGCTACTGCGTTCCGCTGTGGAACTGTAGGCGTGGTCCAGCGAAATATCGCTGAAATAAGCGGATGCTACTTTGGCTTGTTGGATGCCGAGTTCGGTCAAAGGGGAATCGCAGGATCCCTGTATTTTTCTTCGGACATTGAATAGTGTCTGCCCGTGCCGCATCAAATAAAAAGTCTTCTTCAAATAATGGCCTCCTCCGGAAAGATGGATCTTACCTCGTTAACGACTACATTAACTTGAAGTTGACTCCAAGTCAAGAGGTGGAGCATCTAAAAGAAAAAATTTATATTTTATTATGTTTTTTCGCCGCCACCATCTTTTACTACAAACATACTCTACACCCTGGAGTTAACTCGAAGTCAAGTATTCTTCTAAAAAGAGAAAACCTTTTTAAATAGTCTTGACCTGGAGTGCACTCCAGGTGTTAGGATTGATGAAATCGGACACTCGCTCCAGAAAAAATACAGAGGAGCATACAACGCGGAAAGGCGGATTCCTTATGAAGAACGAACTATTGAAGAAAATATCGATCCTATCGGTCTCGTTTATTGTCGTCTCGGGAGGGGCTGTCGCAGCCAACATCCCGGCCATGGCCAAGACATTCGCTGATGTCCCTTTATCGACAGTCGAGATGTTATCGACGATCCCGGCGCTCTTCATCATCGTTTCGGTGCTGATGAGCAATACGATTGCGCGGTATTTGGGATATAAGCGGACAATCGCGATCGGGATAGCGATTGTCTTGGTTTCCGGCATCATCCCGGCCATTACAAATAATTTTTGGATCATCTTTATTTCGCGGGCGCTGTTCGGCATTGGTATAGGGCTGTTCAATTCTCTGCTCATTGCGATTATCAGCCATTTTTATGACGGTGACGAGCGGTCAGCCATGATCGGTTTCCAGAGCGCTTTTGAAGGCTTGGGTGGAATGACGGCAACTTTCGCTGTGGGGCAGCTGTTGAAGATCGATTGGCAAACTTCTTTTTGGGTTTATTTGAGCGCATTGCCAGTCCTCATCCTATTCCTATTGTTCGTTCCGAATGTCACCTATGATGAAATCAGGAAAGAAAAATCACTCAACACAAGCGTGAAAAGGGTGGCGAATAATAAGGCCAACAACGAAGCGGAAGTCGGGAAAAGAGCCTTCCTTGGCTATATCGTGCTGTTGGTTATCGTTGTCGTCATCTATATGTCCATCGCAGTAAAGGTTACGACTCTGATGACTACTCTAGGATACGGCGATGCGACTGACAGCAGCAACATCTTGGCTCTGATCGGGGTAGGCGCCATGGCCGCCGGCTTTCTTTTCGGGAAAGTCTATCGGGTCACGAAAAAATACACACTTCCGCTGGCTTTTTTCTTTATGAGCATCGGGATGCTGCTGATCGGTTCATCCAACAGTATTTTTCAGACTGGCATAGGAGCGATCATTTGCGGCTTTTCCGTCCGGACGTTCATCCCGTACTTGTTCAATAAAATCAATGCTTCCACCGCTGGAAATGCAGGCTACCGGACGTCCTTGCTGTTGGTCGGGTTTAATTTCGGTTCCGCCTTTTCTCCCTACGGCATCGCTCTGCTGGAACGGGTATACCCTGTGAGCTCCGTCCGCGATATCTTTTTCATCGAGGCGGCCATGATGGTCATCTTGGCGCTGATCGGGGTGGTGTTGGCCACGAAAAAGCCGGTCGAAGACGAGCAGCCGCTTGTGGCGGAGTGATTCCAGAAGGGTTCGAAACGAACATCATTAGAGTGAAATAAGATAACCCGCGAAAGACGCAGAGACGTCCTTCGCGGGTTATTTTTTCGCTGAAAAGTGAATACGGGCTTGCTGTTTCTGAGCTTCATTGACAATCAGCATCGCACATATCCCATTTCGCTGTGTTCAGATTTCACTGAAAATTATTTTTTTACATTTCCCAATGGGAAGGTCGGCAGAATTTCTTCTTGGCCTTTCAGTCTGTATTTCAGTGCTCCGGATGGGCAAGTGTGGATGACGCGCGCCACTTCCTCGGCCGAATCCGCATCAGGTAATATCCAAGGCTTTCTTTTCATGTCAAAGATGGCATGATTCCCCCGGACGCAGTTTCCCGAATGTGTGCAGACGCTTAAGTTGAAGTAGACATCGACATTTTCCCCTGTATATTTTCGATAACCTTGCGCTAGTAGTTCAGACTCGTTCATAGTGGTGCCCTCCCATTTCTGAATCGTTATTGGCAGCGGATTCATATGCTTCTATTATATCATTTCGATACTAATCTTCGTACAGGAATGTTTCTCGCCGCACTATTTTTTCCCCGAAAAATAGAAATAGTCCGTTGGGAGGATCCTTGAGGCTGATAAAACGGTTTTTGCCACATACTGTTTAGATTATACGGGCGAATAAAATTCGAATTACATTTTTTTCGTGTAGTAAAATTTTTTGCCATTTAATTATTTTTTGACAAAAAGTGAAATAAAGTGAAATAAAATGGAAATAAATGATTGTATTTGGAGGGAGAGCATGCTATTATGATGTGGAAGAAAAGAATAAGGAGGAACAAGAGATGAAGTTAGCGACAAGAATCAATTCGTTTTTGCCAAAATTCAACAATGATTTAGAGGAAGTTTTGAAAGAATTCAGTCGAATTGGTTTGACACATGTAGACTTGAACTATCCCGAACACGTTGAGGATATTTCTGCTGAGAAGATGAAAGGGTTTTTAGAGGACAATAACCTTAAGGCAAATGGGGTAGCGTTAAGATTCAGAAATGAATTCATCAATGGAGAATTAGGAAATGCAGATAAAAACATTTCCGATAATGCATTACAGTTATGTAAAGATGCATGCGATTATTGCCGTGCTATTGATGGAGAAGTAGTAACTATTTGGTTAGGGTATGATGGCTTTGACTATTCATTCCAAATCGATTATGAAAAAGTTTGGAATCAAGTCAAAAACTGTATGATTGAAATTGCAGATTATGCGCCGGATGTTAAAATTAGTATCGAATACAAACCATTTCAACCAAGAGCGTATGCTTTAATTGACAGCCTGGGATTAGCGATGTCAATGATGTATGAGATCAACAGAGAAAATATCGGTATTACTTTAGATTATTGTCATATGTTAATGAAACATGAGAATCCGGCTTATGGGGCAAGTATTTTAGGCAGTCGAGGAAAATTGTTTGGTATTCATCTGAATGATGGATATGGGTTGAACGATGATGGTTTGATGATTGGCACAACTAGTCTGGTTAAGACAATTGAATTCATGTATTATACGAAACTGCATAATTATGATCACGCATACTTTTTTGATACTTTCCCAGTTATTGAAGATCCAGCTGAAGAATGTGAAAGAAACATGCGTATGATCAAAAAAATTGATTCTCTTATCGATAGATTAGGCATGGATTATATCGGGGAAATCATTAGTCAAAATAGCGCAGTAAAAGTAAGCGATTTAGTATTAGAAATCTTAAGCTAAGATTTCTAATACTGCTAATACTAAGCAATAATCATTTTATTAGGAGGAAGTTGAAAAATGAATTATAAAGTAACCGCAAAAGGAATTCTGGAAAATGTTGGTGGAGCAGAGAACATATCAAATATGTCTTATTGCGCTACTCGTCTAAGATTGACATTAAAGGATCCGTCCAAAGCGAATGATAGAGCAGTAAAAGATGTTGATGGAGTAGTCAATGTTGTTAACAAAGCTGGTCAATACCAAATTTTAATTGGCATTGAAGTTCCAAAACTATACGATGAGTTTGAGGCGTTGGTGAAAGGTGATGCGAATGCTCAGATAGACAGCAGTGGAGCTGAGCAATCAGATAGTATCATCAGTAATATTTTCTCCGCGATTTCAGCAATTTTCGCACCCTTGCTTCCAGCGTTAGCAGGTTCAGGGATTTTACGTGGGTTATTAATTTTAGCCGTACAATTAGGTTTGGTAAGTGACACCAGTGGAACGTATACCATTTTATCTGTTGCTTCGACTAGCGTCTTTTATTTCTTGCCTGTATTGTTAGCGTTTTCTTCCGCGCGGAGATTTGGAGCCAGTCCTTATCTCTCAGCTCTAATCGGCGCTGCTCTGCTTAATCCTAATTTCATTGCTCTGATGGGTAATACTGGTAATGGCGCTACAACAACTTTCTTAAAGATTCCAGTAGTGTTGATGAACTATAACTCAACGGTCGTTCCGATCATTCTATCCATTTGGGCTTTTTCTTATCTGTACAAATTTTTGGATGCCAAGGTCCCAGAAACATTAAAGCTTGTAGTGGTTCCGCTAGTTTCATTGGCAATAATGATTCCGCTAACAATGATTGTAATCGGGCCAATCGGTGTATATAGTGGTGAATTTGTCGCTAACATCGTTAACTGGCTAATTGAACGCAGCAGCGTTCTAACCGGAATCTTAATTGGTGGCGGCTGGAGTGTTCTTGTAAGTTTAGGTATTCACTGGGCAGTTAATCCAATTATGATCAATAATATCTCAACTTATGGTTTTGACTATATTGTACCCTTTACGTTTGCTTGTAACTTTGCGGTTATTGGTACAACAATTGGAGTATATTTTAAAGCAAGAAATAAAAAATTACGCAATTTTGCAGTCACAGGGTTAGTTACCATTGCCTTATCTGCGATTATTGAACCAGTACTTTTTGGATTATTAGTAAAAAATAAGAAGTTATTCTTAGCTCAAATTATTGGTGGAGCAGTTGGTGGCGCGTACCTAGGTCTGATGAAAGTTGTCACTAACGCATTTGTATTTGGTAGTGTTACAACCTTCCCGGCTTTTGTTGGTGAAAACTCATCGAATTTTATTCAAGCTATGATCGGCTTGGCTATTTCGTTAATTGTTTCGGCTGTACTAGGGTATATCTTTACAAACAAAGATGATGCGTTATTCGAATAAATGAATCAAAAACGTCTCCTTTCAAAATGAATATTTACATTACTATATTATGAATGAATGTGGTATTTTAAAAGAGCATGGATTATTGCTTTGATGAAATACACCATTTTGAAAAAAATGTTTCGCGCTGATAATATAGTTATGGAAATAGTCGAAAGGAGATTTATATGATTCCATATGAAAGACAAGAAAGAATATTAGAAGTATTGGAAAATAGGGGACTTATCAGAATAGAAGAGCTGCAAAAATTTATTCCGGGTGTTTCCGTTTCCACTCTGAGAAGAGACATAAAGGAACTGGAGAATGCCAATAAGGTTCAGATGTTATCGGGCGGAGCTGTAAAGATTTGTTCGAGTATTTCTGAACTACCCATGTCTACAAAAACAGCTTTACAAACGAAAGAAAAAAGATATATTGCGGAACTTGCGATGAGAGAAATTGTTGAAGGTGAAACAATTTACTTAGATTCCGGATCCACCTGTACGATTCTGTTAGGAGAATTGCTCAATAAAAAAATCCATATTATCACTACAAATGCAAACGTTTTAGGGATAACTGGGAAAATTGAAGCAGATATCACCGTCCTGGGAGGATCATACAATCCCAATATATCGTCATTAAGCGGCCCCTTGACTGAAGCAAATATCAAAAACTATATATTTGACAAGGCATTCTTAGGCGCTAATGGGATAGATTTAACTTTCGGTGTGACAACGCCAAACTTGGTTGAAGCAACCAAGAAAAAAGAAGTCTTCAAACATTCTAAAAAGACTTTTCTACTGTGTGACAGTTCAAAATTCCATAAAGTATCTACTATAAAATCATTTGATTTAGGCGATATTGTTCTGATATCTGATAAGTCAGATAAAGATTTGGAAAAAGAAATGACAATTATTTCTGAATAACGGAGAAACATGATGGGACTGTTTAGAAAAAGCGCAGAAATCTATAATGCTTCAAACGGAGATGTTATTGATCTAGGTGGTATAAAGAATCCTATGTTTGCTGGCGGAATTCAGGATGCAAACACCGTGACAGTCAAAATGAAGAAATATTTAAATTATCATAGTGCAAGGAAGGTGCGAAGGCATGTTTAAAAATTTATTTAATAAAAAAAAGCAGACTATTGTAGCTGAAGAAAAAGAATATTTCACTAAAGTAGTAGATGGGGAGACTAAAGAGCTATCTATAGTCGATGATCCATTATTTTCTTCAAAAGCGTTAGGTGACGGGTATGCGATGGTTGCTGGGGAAAATAAAAAAGAAATATTTTCACCAATAAATGGAGAAATACTAAGTGTGTTTCCTACAAAGCATGCGATTGCAATGAAAAGCACCAATGGACTAGAGGTATTAATTCATATAGGCATTGATACGGTTGAACTTCAAGGAAAAGGCTTTGACATGATTGTTAATGAAGGAGAAATAATCAAGCAGGGACAACTATTGGGAAGAGTGGATTTTGATTATATTTTGAAGAATAACAAAAGCCCAGATGTTATGGTTATTATTACCAATTTAGAAAGTAGAGAATTTACTTTAACTACAAATCCAGAGAATGAATATGTTGGATTTGTTAAGCTGGTAGGTTAATATGCCGATGGCTCATATTGAGATTTTAGAATGAATGCATGTGGGAAGCGTCGATGCTCTCAAGAGCAATAAATAAAAAAACAGAAATACGCAAGGGCCATCATGAAAGATGATGGATCTTGCGTATTTTTTTACTGTAGTTTACTGGACTCCCTTTCAATTAATTGTACTGGAAGTAAATAAATTTTTCCTTTATCTTCTGTTTGGCCATCGATTAGTTTAATCAATGAACTTACTGCCTTTTTGGCAATTTTTTCTGTATCTTGTTTGATTGAGCTTAATGTTGGGTTGGAATATTCGCAAGTAGGGACGTTGTCAAATCCAATAATTTTTATGTCTTTGGGTACATCAATGTTCAGTTCTTTGAGGAATAAGATGATATCCAATCCAATGTTGTCATTTACCGTAAATAATCCATCTGTATCAGGATGATCATTAACGAAATTTTTCAATAGGGTTTTGTTCTCTTGTTTATTAGTATGAAAGAACAATGTGTTCTCTTCGTTTGAGAAATCTATATTATTCTTCTTTAGCGCGTCTTTGAATCCACTAAAACGTTCTTTTGAGCTAGAAGAACTTTTTTTATGAAGAACTATTGCAGGATGTTTGACACCATTCGCGATCAAGTTTTCAGTTGCTTCAAATGCACCTTGATAGTGGTTAGATGAAATAAAGATCGTTCTATCTTTATCCTTAGGCTCTCTGTCTATGCATACATAAGGAATTTCTTTCTTCGCCGATTGATGTTCAAACTCAAAATCATCAGCCCCAGAAATAATGATAAGACCATCAATTAGTTTACTTACTAGCACAGATAAGTAAGCTTTCTCCTTTTTGGCATCCCTTGCTGTATTACAAATAATTGTTGAATATCCCTTATCAAAAAGAATTTCCTCAATCTGTTCAACGACATTTGCGAAGAATAAGTTCGTAATATCCGGCACCAAAATGCCAATCGAAAAACTCTTATTCATCCGTAATGTTTTTGCCGAGTAGTTTATTTGGTAGCCGGTTTCTTCAATTACCTTTAATACTTTTTCCTTAGTCTCCTCTGAAAATCGGCCATTATTATTAAGGACTCTTGAAACCGTCGCAATAGAAACTCCGCTTAATTCTGCAATGTCTTTCATCGAAATATTTTCCAAATTTTTCACCTCTCGTGAGTTAACGTTTACCCATCTTCCCATGAGTTTACACTATTTTCTCAAAAAATAAAAGATGTAGTTGAAAACGAAGTACAAACTTAGGCTTGACAAGATTGATTTATCAGTGGTATATTTTACGTGCGATAGGTAAACGATTACCCAAAAATATCGGATTTATTTTTTTGGGTAATGGGTAAACGATTACTCAAATTAAGGAGCTGATTTTTATGAGAAGAATTATTTGTCCGTCTATGATGTGTGCAGATTTTGCGAATTTAGAGAAGGATGTAGAAGAACTGGATAAAGCTGGCACTGATATTTTTCATATGGACATAATGGATGGATGTTTTGTTCCAAATTTTGGAATGGGATTACAAGATTTTGAGCTTGTTCGAAAAAGTACCGACAAACTTGTAGATGTTCACTTGATGATTATGAACCCAGGAAATTATGTGGAAATGTTCTCAGAGTTAGGAGCGGATATCATTTATATCCACCCAGAAGCGGATATTCATCCGACAAGGACACTAGATAAAATACGCAGTTTAGGGAAAAGAGCTGGTATCGCAATCAATCCAGGAACCTCTGTTTCAACAATAACGGATCTTTTGCCATTAGTTGATTATGTGATGGTTATGACGGTTAATCCTGGTTTTGCTGGACAGAAATACTTGGATTTTACTGATCAAAAAATTGAACGATTGGTTGAGTTAAAAGAAGAATTTAATTTTGAGATTATGGTAGACGGGGCAATATCGCCTGAAAAAATTGAGAAACTAAGTAACATCGGGGTAGATGGATTTGTATTGGGTACTTCAGCATTGTTCGGTAAAGAAGAAAGTTACAATGAAATTATTTCACGCTTAAAAAAAGATAAATTATTTGTATAGAAGGGGAGAAATTATTATGAAAATTGCTATCGGGAGCGATCACGTCGGGTTTGAATTAAAACCCGTTATTATCGAATATTTAAAAGAATTAGGTCATGAAGTGGAAGATTTTGGTCCTTATACATCTGAACGAACGGACTACCCTAAATATGGGAAAAAAGTTGCTGAAGAGGTAGTTGCTGAAAATTTTGATGCGGGTATTCTAATCTGCGGTACGGGAGTTGGTATTTCAATTTCTGCGAACAAGGTAAAAGGAATTAGAGCAGTAGTTTGTAGTGAACCTTATTCCGCAAAACTATCAAAAGAACACAATAATACGAACATTCTGGCTTTTGGGTCAAGAGTTGTAGGAATTGAATTAGCTAAAATGATCGTCTCTGAATGGTTAAATGCCGAATTTGAAGGTGGCAGGCATCAAAATCGTGTAGAGATGATTAAAGAAATTGAGAAAGAATATAACCGTTAAAGTGGAAGGAGCAACTAAATAGGTTAATAATGCCAGAGTTGCTGTTTGATACGTAAAAAAGGATAAAAACCCAGTATTGGCCAGAATGACACTCATCCTGGCGAACACTGGGTTTTTTCAATTCTCAGGAATAGAATGATTGTTTCGAGCGCACTATTCTTCAGTGCCAGTCCTAAAATCCAGGAATATCTCAACAAAGAAAGTTCTTTCCCAATTTTATATAAAGAGCGAATAACCTTTGATGACAGCCGTGTTCCTATTGAATTCATATACTATAATAGCAACTATTATAGTATATGAATTCAATTTAATAATATCTAAATAGCAATTTCGAACCAAAAATAGCTGTATACAGATCGAGAAACATGGATACCTATAGCACATAAAAAAGCTGATTGCATAAGCCGCGAGGCGCTGAAAAAGTAGCTTAAATTCCACTTAAACCTTTTATCTGAATACGGCATCGAAAATGGTTCTTTCCTTTGTTAGTTGAAAGGTAAAAAACAATCAAAGATTGGTGTGGAGAATTCCACGGAAATACGCATGAAACTCCTCATAAATCAGTTTGACGTTAGAAGATATGATGATTTCAGGGAACATGGGACTTCTAAAGGCTATCGAAAAATTTATTTTTTCAGGTATTATCCTTCAGCGGATATAAACATGGGCGCTAACGTCTTTGCTAAGTGCTACAATTGGTTGAATAAACCGATAGATCTGCGAATGTGTAGATGTTGCAAGATATGTATTTTTTGTAAAGGTTCCCATGTTCTTTTAAGATGGGATTGAGTGAACAACTATTAATCGTAGAGGAGGAATGGCAGCATGATTAGGTTGAGTTTTTTAGGTGATATGACAGAAGTGGCAAATGGTTTGAAATTGCTGGCCAAATCTTTGGATATTCAAATCGATGAAGCGGGCATACCCATTGAGGTTAAAAAAGTTAACTCGAAGAAATTGAATTATCGCTTCGATGGGGGATATGGGGTGATTGAATATAGTTCCAAAACTTCCTTTTTCCGCCTTTTGAATTTATGGCTTCACCAATATAACCAAGGACAATTTTTTAATAAACAGGAAAGCATCCAATTTGAGAAGGCCGGCGTCATGGTCGATTGTTCCCGGAATGCCGTATTACATCTTGATGGAATGAAAATACTTTTGAAGTATATGGCGAAGCTGGGATTGAACTTAGCGATGCTGTACACCGAAGATACCTATGAAGTAAAGGAATACCCCTATTTTGGTTATTTGCGCGGACGATACACGGAAGAGGAATTAAAAGAATTAGATGATTATGCCTTTGACTTAGGGATTGAGATGGTTCCATGCATCCAAACGCTCGGACATTTGGAGTCAGCCTTAAAATACGAGTATGTAAGGAGTATCAGGGATACTTCAGATGTGGTGTTAGTCGGAGAGCCGAAGACTTATGAATTCTTGGAAAAACTGATTCACTCGGCCTCAAAACCATTCCGTTCCAAACGGATCCATATAGGCATGGATGAGGCATTCGGCTTAGGAACCGGTGTCTATCACATGAGAAATGGTAGCCGGAATCGCTTTGAGATAATGAACGAGCACTTAGCGGAAGTGGTTAAGATTACGGAGAAATACGGTTTGGAACCGATGATATGGAGCGATATGTATTACCGCTTTGGATCCAAGACGGGTGACTATTATGATTTAGACAGTAATATCCCCACCGAAATCATTGATGGTATACCGAATGTTGATATGGTCTTATGGGATTATTACCACGAAAGTGAAGAAACCTATGATATCTTATTGAGAAAGCATCAAACGATGAAGAAAAAAGTTATTTTTGCTGGCGGCGTTTGGACTTGGAATGGGGTGGCGCCAAACTATGGGAAGTCTTTTGAAACCACAAAAGCATCTTTAAGGAGTTGCAAGCGGAATGGCATTCAAGAAGTATTCGCAACGTTATGGGGTGATGATGGTGGCGAAACCCCTATTTTATCAGCCCTGCCGGGATTACAATTGTTTGCTGATATGTCTTACCGGGATGAAGTTGATGAGGTGCAGATGTCGAAAGAGTTCAAACATAATACTGGCTATGCATTAGCAGAATTCGGGCTTTTGAATCAATTTGATGAAACGCCTGGTGTAGCGAAAAATAATATCAATACATCCGCTGGATCCAAGATTCTATTATGGCAAGATCCGCTTTTGGGGCTCTTTGATGCGAACATCGCTGGGCTGAGTATGGAGAAACATTATCTGCAGTTAGCTGAGGATCTGGGGAAATTAGCCCACCCAAATTCAGATTTAACTTCTATTTTTGAATTTTATCAACAACTCGCCGAAACTTTGAGTCTGAAAGCAGAAATTGGTCTTCACTTGAAAAAAGCATACGACAGCAATGATAAAGAACTGCTTCAGGAAAGTCTGGATACGGCTATCACTCTCAAAGGATCGCTTAATAACTTGAGATTGGCACATCGCAAGGCTTGGATGGAACACAATAAACCGTTTGGATGGGAAGTGTTGGATATCCGTTACGGCGGAACAATCGCAAGAATGGATACGACAATTGACCGTGTAACAGCGTACTTAAATGGTGAGTTAGAAGAGATTGCCGAATTAAAAGAAACAAAACTACCATTCTCTAATACATATAATATTACAGAAGGAACATTGGGCCGAGGTTTCTATAAAGACATAGTGACAGCAGGGAAGTTCTCAGGTGTTTAGGGAGATGGGGAAATGTTTTTTGGGTCTTTTTGAGACGGCTTGACGTAAGCTTCCCAGTGAGTACATAGGCCGAGATGGATTAATGCTAAGTTCGAAACAATCAGAAAGTAGTTGGATGAACTGATTGTGAGGCTTTTATAGGAATGTAAACAATTTTTTGTAGCGTTTATTTTTATTTTACGTAATTATAGCGGACAAAACTCGTAAATGTGTTCGAAAACCAAACTATCTTTGAACCGCTTTAATAAAAGTTCGCTTCCTGTTATAATTTTAAGAATAGAGACAATTCCTTTTCATCAGTATAGTGATATGAAAATTACTATACGTGGACTGTGATGGTCTTTATTTTTTTCTTTTTATCGCTGCTTAATAAGGACTGAATGGACCTTTCGGAAGTTCATCACAACAAATAGTGAAAGCGCTATTTTTAATTGGGATGAATCATCCAAAAATAAAAGATTTGTCTGGTAATATTTTATGTGTAAGGAGGAATGAAATATGATCAAAACATATTCGCTGGATGTGATGTCTTATTTCTTGACTAGTGAAGAAGTAACATTAAACAGCTTAATGAAGACATTTAGCATGAGCGAACAAGAAGTAAGTGACGAACTGGATAATATCAACGCTCTATTGGGCGATACTGTCATCGTCCGTAAAAGAAGCCACTTATATTTGACTGAAGAGGGAGTTGATGTAACGTATCAATATGTTTTGAAAAAGAATCAAAAGCTGTATTCCTTCTACAGTCCAAAGATAAGGAAGACGCTTATTCTCATTAAGCTGTTGATCGGCGAAGGATATAACCCGCTCCAGGAAATGGCAGATTATGTGTATGTCAGCAAAAATACGGCATTGGCGGATATAAAAGAATTGAAAAGTGACATTTCGGAGAGTATAGAAATTAAATACTCCAGGAGCTGCGGGTATAATATCCAAGGCCATGAATGTGATGTCCGGAATACACTAGCTGATTCTATCCATACGTTGTTAAAAATACCCGCTGGGAAATTCATATTGTTTGAAAAGGGCATTATGGAGAAAGATGAAATATTTCATTTAAGAAAAAGGTTGGAGAAGATTGAGATCGAGCTGGGAATATTTTTTTCGGACGAGGTTTTGGATGCGCTGCCATACTTGCTTATGGGAACGATCCTAAGAGCTAAGTTCAGCAAGCAAAACTTGGATTTCTCTGATATTGCACATGACATAAAAGGGACCAAAGAGTATCCAAGGATCAAATCGATATTTTGGAGCTACTCATTCCTGTCTGAAATGGATCTGAAGTATCTGACGATGCAAGTACTGTCCTCCAGCATCATCGATTTCAGGGAAGAGATCATCCAGTACAGTGAAATGAATATGGAAGAACTCGTTTGCGGATTGATCAAATCGATCGAGGAAAATATGGCAATCAGCTTCCCGAAGTTCCTAGATCTCAAGAAAAGATTACTGATGCACATGAAACCGGCTATCTACCGGCTGAAATTAGGACTTCACGTCTATAATCCATTGACTGGACAATTCATGGAAAAACATCATGCCATTTATCTGGTTGTCAAAAAAGCCTTGCGGTTATTCGAAGATGAATTAAGGATAACCTTCACGGATGATGAAATCGCCTTGATTGCCATGATATTTTTAGGAGAAATCTATCAAACCTATGAGGAGAAACTTCAACCGGTGTTTACTGCGGTGGTCCTTTGCAGGAGCGGGACATCCATATCAAAATTATTGCTCGGCACCTTAAAGGAAGAATTTCCGAAAATAAAATTCATTGATGTCTATTCCCTAAGGAAATTTGAGGCGCAACCACCGGCTGTCGATTTTATTTTCTCAACCATCCCTATCCATACGGATATAGTGAATTTTTTGGTCCCCTCGCTGCTGGATGAATTATCGCGGTTCAGACTAAGGAAACAGGTGGAAGAGGCCATTGAATCGGATGCATCCAAACAAGCGAAGGAAATAATGGCTTATTTAGCGGAACTCATTCCGAAAGATAAAATGGATTTGATTTCCGGGAAAGTGGAAGGATTTTTTGAAGATAAAAAATTACCGGTCCCACTACAAGAAAAAAATGTGGATCTGTTGAAAGATTCGTCCCAAATAACCATCGTTCATGAGAATGTCCCTTGGGATGAAATCATCGATTTGGCTTTTTATGAGATGGGCAACAGACAATCCATTACGCAGGATTATGTGGAAGAGTGCAAAAAGATCTTCTATGAATCCTATGAAACGATGGTGATCGGTCCTAATGTATTTTTGCCGCATGCAGCTCCGGATAAGGGTGTCATCGAAGCGGATGTCCAGATACTTATCCTGAAAAAGGCCATACATGCGCCGAATGGATCAGAAGTGGATATTATTGTAGCGCTTGCGCCATGCAGGAATAACGAACATGTGCCGTGGCTATTGAATCTGAATGATACCTTTTTGAACGACGAACAAAAAAATAGAATATTGGAATCCAATGATATGGAAGAAGTGTTGGATATATTTAGGAGAGGGTGAAGTAGATGGAATATTCCGATTTATTTGACAGCAAGTTGATCAGATTGAATAAGGAATTTGAATCACAGTTAGAATTGTTCGAATATGTAAGTGACATACTGGAGGAAGAGGACTACACAGAAGATACTTTCTTTGAAGCGGTTACGGCAAGAGAGAAGGTTTTCCCAACCGGGCTGCAAACCGATATGGTGAATTTAGCGATTCCCCATACGGATGTGATCCATGTGAAAAAACCCTTCATATTCGTAGTGACGTTAACCAAGCCTGTCAAATTCGTACAAATGGGAACATTCGATGAGTGGGTGGATATTGACACGGTATTTTTCTTGGGCATCAAAGAACCGCAAGAGCAGGTAGGGTTATTATCAAATATCATGACACAGTTCAGAGACAAACATTTCATTGATGCATTTAACAGCATGGTGAATATTTCAAAAATGGAAGAACTACTAAAAAATGAATTTGGGAGTGTTGAAGTATGAAAAGAGTAATCGTAGCATGTGGCAGTGGTGTAGCAACAAGTCAAACCGTAGCATCAAAAGTGAAACGCATTCTGACTGAAAAGAAAATTAATGCAGTCGTCGATGCCGTCGATATTAAATCATTGGATCAATATGTTAAACAAAGCGACGTTTACATTTCCATTACGAAGCCAACGAAAACATATAATATTCCAACTTTAAATGGCATCGCATTTTTAACCGGCATGGGCATTGAGGAAGAAACACAGAAATTAGTCGATGCTTTGAAGTAAAACCAATATCAGTTTGAAGGAGAGAGAAAAACAATGGAGACTTTGCAACAGATTATACAGAATGTATTAAATTTAGGATCTGCAGTTTTTATTCCGGCGTTAATGATACTGATTGGATTATTGGTCAAGATGAAATCAAAGGATGCAATCAGTGCAGGTATCACGCTTGGGGTAGCCTTTATCGGGATGAACTTAGTCATCGGCTTCATGATGAGTGCGTTGGCACCTGCAGCACAGGCATTGGCTGAACGGACCGGTATTTCGTTGACTGTCATCGATGGCGGGTGGACATCCATGGCGACGCTATCATGGGCATGGCCATATGCCTTCCTGATGTTCCCGTTGCAGCTGCTGATCAATGGAATCATGCTTGCGATGAATAAAACGAAAACATTGAACGTCGACTTATGGAATGTCTGGGGGAAAATTTTTACTGCCGTTTTGATCGTCGGTGTGACAAATAATCTGTATCTTGCATTTATCGGCGCTGCGATAACAGTCGTGTTGGAATTGCTGTTCGCCGACATCAACCAGCCGGAAATCGAAAGATTATCAGGTATCCCTGGCGTAACCGTGTCCCATGGGATGATGATGCTGGGAGCTTTATTGATGCCGTTTGATTTATTGTTGAGAAGAATACCGGCTCTTAACAAAGAGATGGATGCGACGATGTTAAAAGAAAAAATCGGTATGTTCGGCGAGAATCATGTCATGGGATTCATCATCGGGTTTGTCTTAGGTCTTGGCGGCGGCTATTCAGTCGGAGCATCCTTGATGCTGGGTATGCAAGCAGCAACAGCGATGACCTTGTTCCCTATGGTATCGAAACTATTCATGCAGGCCCTATCCCCGATTTCTGAAGCGATGTCTGACTTTATGAAGAATAAATTCAAAGATCGCGAAATGTTCATTGGATTGGACTGGCCGATTCTTGCAGGAAGCAGTGAGGTTTGGGTTATCCTGATTCTCGTAGTGCCTGTAACGCTACTGTTTGCCTTCATTTTGCCTGGAAACGCAGTCCTTCCATTCGCGGGCATCTTGAATATCGGAATGGTTGTCCCGGCGTTAGTCGTAACTGGCGGGAACTTGATCCGGATGTTCATCCTCAGCGTCATCGGGACTCCGGTCTTCTTATATGCAGCGTCCCATTTCGCTAATACCATCACAAAATTGGCAAGTGATACCGGTGCGGTCGAACTTGCTCAAGGGCAAAAAATCACTTGGAGCACATTGGAATTACCGGACGTCCGCTTCGTATTGACGGAACTGTTGCAATTTAAAGTTATCGGATTCGTTTTAGCGGCAATATGGGTAGCCTTGTTTGTCCTTTACTTCAAAGTCATGAAAAAGCGCGCAGCAAATGAACCCGTCGTTCCCAACGAGGAATCCTGGGATATGGAACCGAATGAAGCTTAAAAAGTAAAGAAGTGAGGGATACGGATGATCTATACAATTACGTTAAACCCAGCGATAGATCGTTTATTGTTTATCGGTGAGGAGCTTGTCAAAAGAAAAACAAACCGGATCAGCAAAGTAACCTACGATTTAGGCGGCAAAGGTCTCCATGGCTCTTACGTGATGAGTAAACTTAAGATCGATAACCTGGCGATGGGGCTGTGCGGGACAAATAACAAAGCCGCTTTGTACGACATCTTGACTGAAAAAAACATCAGGCACGAATTTACCGAGGTGGCCGATGAGTCCACAAGGGAATGCTATATCGTCTTAGAAGAGGGGGTCAGCGGAAGCACGATGTTCACGGAGAAAGGACTGGTTGTCTCTGAGTTTGAAAAAAGAAATTTATTGGAGAAAGTAAGGCAGAAGGTAACCAGCCAAGACATGGTCCTGATAGCCGGATCTCTCCCGCAGAATTATCTTATTTCAGACCTGGAAGAGCTTCTGTATGTTTTGAAGGATAGCGGCTGCTTCATTGCCTGCGACCTATCCGGGGAGGCTTTGCTGAAAGCGGTCGAAGTAGGCGTTCATTTCATCAAGCCGAATGAATTTGAATTGCAGGAAATCGTTTCGAAAAATCAGAGTCTTACGGAAAATCTGGAGGCACTATCCGAAAGGGTCGACTGCGTGATCGCCTCGCAAGGGGAGAAAGGCAGCTTTTGCCAGTATCAGGGCGAACAATTTCAAGTCATCGCCCCCAAGGTTGAGGAAGTCAATGATACCGGAGCTGGCGATTGCTTTGTGGGGGCATTTCTGTCCATGTTCTACCTGAAAAAGCCGATCGAAGAATGTTTACGTTTTGCAAGTGGGTGTGCCGCAAGCAAAGTGAAGAACAATGACAGTACTAGTTTTGACATCGAAGATGCATTGGACTTACAACGGGAAGTAACGATAAACAGACTATAGGAAAAGGGAGCGGATTGCATGTTATACCAACAAGAGAGAGAAAGATTAGCTGAGATTGTCAGAACCATGTTTGATAGATTTGAAACGAATGCGGCTGGAGGCAATGTCAGCGTGCGGATGAACGATAAACACATCATTATGACACCGACACTCATGTCGCAAGATCATTTATGCGATATTTCCCCTTATCAAATATTGGTTGTGGATATGGATGAGAACGTTATCGAAGGCGATGGCAGACTGACGCGCGAAATCAATATGCATATGGCCTGCTTCAAAACGCATAAAGATATCGGTGCGGTCATTCATGGTCACGCCAGAGAATCCATGGTATTCGCTACAATGGGGATGGAGATGCCGAATCTTACCGAAGCAACCCAAAAATTTGGAAGAATTCCTTGCCTGGACTTCTATCCAGCGTGTTCTCCTGAATTAGCCGAGGAAGTAAAGACGTATGTTGAATCTCTGGGGGACGATGTAAAGTCCAAAGCAATGTTGTTAAAACAGCACGGGGTATTGGTTTTGGACACAACGCTCAACAGAGCATATGATTCATTGGAAAGACTGGAATATAATGCCTACATCGCCTATAAATCAATGGTTTTTGACAGACTGGGCATCCATAACATGGAAGTAGAAGATTACGAATACAATTTAGTGGAGTGATCATAATGAAGAAGAGAGAGTTTGTCTTTAATCTGAGCCTATTTGCAGGATGCCTATTATTTGCACTTTCCATGTTCAACAACAGCGTCTGGATCATCGCAGCGGCTTTGATTGCTTCGAGTATAGCGTTGAAAGTTTACCGACAAGATAATCCGAAGATGAATAAAAACTACAAAGAACTTGTAGTTGAGAAGAGCATGCGGAAAAAAATATAAAGGATTAGAGAAAAAAGATAAAATGACTTAATCATAAACGAAGGATAACCAGGAAACTAAAGACTCGTTTTTCGAGTGTAAAGTTTTCTGGTTATTTTTGGGATCCTTTTTGAAATTTTTAATAAATTTCGGTTGCAATCGTTAACATGGTATGTTAATCTATTTATGTAATCGGTTACACAAATGTAGTTGATGGATGGGGTGAAAGAAATGGCGACAATCAAAGAAGTGGCAGAATTAGCTGGTGTCTCAGTGGCGACGGTTTCGAGAGCGTTGAACAATAGCGGGTATGTCGGGAAAGCGTCACGTGAAAAAGTTGAGAGAGCCATAAAGTTGTTGGATTTTTATCCCAATGAGGTGGCCCGATCACTCTATCAGAAGAAGTCCAAGTTGATTGGGTTATTGTTGCCTGATATTGCAAATCCATTTTTCCCGTTAGTGGCCAAAGGTGTAGAAGATAAAGTGAACGAAAGGGGTTATAGCCTAATTTTGGGCAATGTCCAAGGTGATTTGGAAAAGGAAAAGGAATATCTTAAGATTTTTGCACAAAATAATGTTGCCGGCGTCTTATCGGCTGTGCAAGGGAACACCAAGGAGCTGAATGGTATTCCCATTGTATTATTGGACAGGGTGAATAATGAAACCGATTATGCAGTTCATACGGATGATCATCATGGTGGAGAGTTGGCTGCACAAGCAATAGTGGAAAGGCAGGCGAAAAATATTGTCATCATGGTAGGGCCAAAAGATATCCCGAGTTCACATGATCGTTTAGCCGGAAATTTAAAAGTGTTGAATAAAGCAAGAATTCCTTATCAATTATTCCAAACCGATACCTATCAGTTTGACTCTGCCGAAAAAACGGCGCAGCATTTCTTAGATCAATTCCCTAATGCGGATAGTGTCATTGCTTCGAATGACGTGTATGCTTTAGCGGTCATGCGGGAAGCGATAAAAAGAGGAATTCGTATCCCGGATGAGCTACAGATCATCGGTTATGATGATATGCCTTTCAGTGCATTAATGTTCCCGGGCTTATCGACGATTGCGCAACCTGCATATGAAATAGGCTATAAAGGTGCAGAGCTGTTGTGTAAATGCATTGAAAATAAAATGATTGAAAAGAAAAGGATTCAGTTACCTGTAACCTTAATAATAAGAGAATCACTGAGAGAGAAGGATGAAGATGCGTAATATCATGGTTGTAGGGAGTATTTCCACAGATTTTGTGGTCACTGCAGATAGACGCCCCGAGACGGGCGAAACAATCACTGGAAAAGATTTTAAAACAACGTTTGGAGGAAAAGGGGCCAATCAGGCTGTCGCAAGTGCACGCTTGGGTGGCCACGTGTCGATGGTAGGGACCGTCGGAAATGATATCTTTGGACAAGAGCTAGTAAAGAATTTAGCGACTAATGGAATAGCTGTAAAAAATGTGGAACGGGTTACACATTTCCCTTCCGGATCGGCCCACATCACGATTGTGGACGGGGACAATGCCATCGTCTATATTCCAGGCGCAAATAATGCCTTCGATCTCGACAGAGTAGAGAAGTTGGCTGCCGAGATGGAACAGACAGACTTGGTTATCATCCAGAATGAACTGCCTCAGGATGTCGTTGATAAAATCATTGCGGTTTGTTACGAGAAAGATGTCAAAGTTTTGTATAACCCAGCACCTGCAAGAACCTTGGATGAAGATAGTCTTGAAAAAGTGACTTTCATCACACCAAATGAGAGCGAATTCAAGCTGATGTTTCCTGGTTTAACGGTTTCGGAAGGGGTTAAGAAATATCCTAAGAAATTGATCGTCACTCTTGGCTCGAAAGGTGTCTGCTACCATGATGGCATTTCAGAGAGGATTATCCCATCCTATCACGTAACGCCGGTAGATACCACAGGAGCAGGGGATACGTTTAACGGCGCCTTTGCCGTTGGGATTACCTCAGGGTTGGATATGGAAGCAAGCTTGCATTTCGGCAATCTAGCCGCAGCCTTATCGATTCAGAAGTTCGGTGCTCAAGGCGGCATGCCAACATTAGAAGAAATGAAAGGAAATGATAAATATGAAAAAACATGGAATATTGAATAGCGAGATTGCCAAGGTATTGGCTGATTTGGGCCATACGGATCAGATCGTAATCGGAGATGCTGGCTTGCCGGTGCCGGATGGTGTGAAAAAAATCGACTTATCCCTGCAACTGCATGAACCTTCTTTTCAGAAAGTATTGGATATTCTATTGAAGGAAATGGAAGTTGAAAAAGTCATTTTAGCCGAAGAGATAAAAGACCAGAACAGTGGGCAATTCCAGGCTGTCAAAGAGCGAATAGAAGGCGTCGACATTGAATTTGTTACGCATGAGGCGTTCAAAAAACAAACCGGACAGGCAAAAGCCGTTATTCGTACAGGAGAAGCTACACCTTATTCAAATATTATTTTGCAATCAGGAGTCCTATTCTAGGAGGTGAAAACATGGAAGTCGTAATGAGAGGAATCACGAAGAGCTTTGGAAGCAACTCTGTTTTAAGAGGGGTGGATTTTAATATCCAAGCCGGTGAGGTCCATGCGTTGATGGGCGAAAACGGAGCTGGCAAGTCCACGTTGATGAACATCTTAACGGGTCTCCATCAATCAGATGAAGGTGAGGTCTTGATTAATGGAGAGGCAAAGACATTCCGTAATCCAAAAGAGGCAGAAGAATATGGCCTGAGCTTTATTCACCAAGAGATGAACACTTGGCCAGAATTGACGGTTCTCGAAAATCTGTTTATGGGTAACGAAATCAAAAATAAATTAGGGTGGATCAAAACCAATGAAATGAGAGCGCTTGCCGAGAAGGCTTTTGAGGAGTTGGGCGTTCAATTGGATTTGGATAGAGAAGTTAAAACATTGTCGGTTGGACAACAACAAATGATTGAAATTGCCAAATCATTACTGGCAAACGGTGAAGTCATCATCATGGATGAACCAACCGCTGCATTAACAGAACGAGAGATTGACGTCCTGTTCAAAATCATCCGTAAGTTGAAAGCGAAGCAAGTAGCCATTATTTATATCTCGCATCGAATGGAAGAAATTTTTAAAATCAGCGACCGGATTACCGTTATGCGTGATGGCGTATCCATTGATACCGTCAAAACGACAAACACGACGAATGATGAAGTGGTTCGTAAAATGGTGGGAAGGGATTTGGAGGATTATTATCCCGCTAAAACATCCAAAATCGGGAAAGTCATTTTTGAAGCCAAGAATTTGATGGGGGACAGAAAATTCAATAATATTTCTTTCCAAGTCAAATCAGGTGAAATCGTCGGTTTTTCTGGGCTGATGGGAGCCGGCAGGACCGAAATGATGAGAAGCATTTTTGGCATCGACGCGCTGGAAAGTGGCGAGCTTTATCTCGAAGGGAAAAAGATTACGGTTACGAATCCCAGTGATGCGATTCGCCAAGGTATTGGATTTTTGACCGAAAATAGAAAAGAAGAAGGATTGATTCTTGATTATTCTATTCGGGACAATATCAGTTTGCCATCTATTGATGGCTTTCGTAAACATGGATTGATTGATATTCAGGCTGAAAAAGACTTTGTGAAACTGCTGATGCAACGACTTAACGTGAAGGCTGAGGGGCAAGAAGATGTTGTTTCCAGTTTATCAGGCGGAAACCAACAGAAAGTGGTTTTAGCCAAATGGATTGGAATCGGATCAAAGGTCTTGATTTTGGATGAACCAACCCGAGGCGTTGACGTTGGTGCGAAACGTGAAATCTATCAGTTGATGAATGAATTGGCAGATAGAGGAGTTGCAATCATCATGGTATCTAGTGATTTGCCAGAAATTTTAGGTGTCAGTGATCGTATCATTGTTGTCCATGAAGGGAACATAGCTGGAGAATTGTCTAAAACGGAGGCAACCGAAGAAAAAATCATGAAACTAGCAACGGGGGTAATGTAAATGAATTCAGAAACGAAAACTATTAAAATCGCTAAAAATAAGACAAATTCCAAGGATTTATTAGGGAAGTTGGGTCCTTTACTTGCATTAATCGTATTGATCGTCTTTGTTACCATACTAAATCCTAATTTCATTGCGACGACAAATCTATTGAATCTTTTACGACAAGTATCAACAAATGCCCTTATTGCATTTGGGATGACTTTTGTTATCATCACGGGAGGCATTGACTTATCTGTTGGCTCAACATTGGCTCTCAGCAGTGCCTTGATGGCGGGTTTGATTGCTTCAGGGTTAGATCCAGTATTGGCCATGACAGTTGGAGCAATGCTTGGGGCCTTTCTTGGAGCATGTAACGGGTTATTGATAACCAAAGGGAAGATGGCTCCGTTTATTGCAACTTTGGCAACGATGACGATATTTCGCGGACTTACCTTAGTATATACTGACGGAAATCCCATTACAGGAATCGGCGATAGCTTTATCTTCAAATTCATGGGTCGGGGTTATCTGCTAGGCGTTCCATTCCCAGTTGTATTGATGTTGATTTTCTTCGCCATCCTATATGTCGTGCTCCACAAAATGACATTCGGCAGAAAAACATTTGCACTAGGGGGCAATGAAAAAGCTTCCTACATTGCTGGGATTAAGAGCGATCGCATAAAAATCGCAATCTATTCGATTTCGGGTTTGATGGCTTCTGTTGCGGGTATCATCATCACCTCGCGTCTGAATTCCGCTCAACCCACTGCGGGTAATGCTTATGAAATGGATGCGATCGCTTCCGTTGTATTAGGTGGAACTAGTTTATCAGGTGGTCGTGGAAGACTGGTCGGAACATTGATTGGGGCATTGATTATAGGGACATTGAATAACGGATTAAATCTATTAGGAGTATCCAGCTTCTACCAACAGGTTGTAAAAGGCATAGTCATTATTATTGCCGTATTGATTGATCGCAAAAACAAAAAATAGGGGGAAAAAAGATGAAAAAATTATTTGGGATGACGGCGGCAGCACTATTACTATTGGCAGGATGTGGCGGTGCAACATTAGAAGGTGAAAATGCTGAAAGCACAGCTGTTAAAGAGAAAGAGCCTTCCGAGTTGGTCGTCGGTGCTTCCTTATCGACGCTGAACAATCCGTTTTTTATCTCTCTAGAAGCAGGAATCAATGGTTTAGCGGAAGAAAACGGATCGAAAGTAATCAGTGTGGATGCACAGGATGATACAGCAAAACAAACGAATGATATCGATGATCTGATTCAACAAGGGGTAGATATCCTGTTGATTAATCCTGTTGATTCAGCAGCGATTGCTCCAGCAGTCGAAGCCGCTAATAGTGCCGGAATTCCAGTAATCACGATTGACCGTTCCAGCGAGGGGGGACAAGTGGTAACCTTAGTCGCTTCTGATAATGCGGCCGGAGGAAAAATGGCAGCTGACTACATCACAAAAATCTCTGGCGAAAAGGCCAACACCGTTCAATTAGAAGGTACCCCAGGTGCGTCTGCAACACGTGAAAGAGGAGAAGGGTTCTCTAATATCGCCGCAACATCATTGAATCTTTTGGATAGCCAAACCGCTAACTTTGACCGTGCAGAAGGTCTAACGGTTATGGAAAATATGCTACAAGCTCACACAGACATCAAAGCCGTATTTGCTCAAAATGACGAAATGGCATTAGGAGCTATCGAAGCTATTGAAGCGGCAGGTTTAACAGGAAAAATTCAAGTAGTTGGATTTGATGGGACAGAAGATGGGCTCGCTGCCGTAAAAGCTGGAACTCTAAGTGCAACCGTTGCGCAACAACCCGAAGAAATGGGGAAACTTGCCATACAAGCAGCATATGATTATTTCGCTGGTAAGACTGTCGAAAAATACATCGCTTCGCCACTTGAGCTGATTACGAAATAAAAATGGATAGATATTGAAGATATAAATAATCCAATAAGAGAAGGGCTTCCTCAACCAGATATTTTATTCTGGTTTTGAGACAGCCAGTCGAAAAACGAGTTTTTAGTTTTCGGGTTATTTGTTAAGATACAACTCTAAAATGGCTTTTACACAAATTTTTACTAACAAAAATCTATTAGAAGACAAAAAAGGATGTTCTCTCAAAAAATAATTTGAGGGAGCATCTTTTTCATATCTAGTGGAAAGCTCAATTTTCAAAAGCAGCATCATATACTGCGATGGTATGATTAACCTTTCCCATTTCCTAAAATGTAACGATTGTTGATGAATTTACCTTTGTGCTGCCCGCTCTCGATGGTGAGATAGCCTCTTTCCACTAATTCTTTTTTGTGTTTCCGGAAACGTTGATTGCTGATCTTCAGATCACTGCAGATCAACTCGACCGATGGAAAGTCCGTTTCCCCGGATCCCGTACAGGCGGCGATGTAGCAATAGATTCCCTTCGCCTCGATGCTCAAGTGCCGATCGCTTATCATCCTGTTCGGGATGACTCCGTAACCCATCGACAATACATCTAAATTTCCCATCATTTTTTCCATATTTCTTAGCCCTCTTTCGTTATGTAGTCGGCAACGGGCAGCCGCATCTGCGACGCCGATTATTGCCGTCATTAATAAAGACGAAGGAAAAGATAAATGTGTAACCTTTTTTTGGAAAAAATAGAAAATATTCTTGAGCGTTTCTCCCTGTCGAGGAAAGAACGCCATTTTGATCGATCCTTCTTTGAAGGATATCCAAATACAACTGGTCGGTATTCCCATGTGCTTCCGGATGGCCTATGTTGCAGAATGATGAGCTGGTATAAATAAGAAATTCCCGTCCTTTCAGGTGAATGAACCTGAAGGGGCGGGAATTTGTTCGGAACAGCTTCTCACTGTGAAAAGACAAAACGCATTGTCGTGCCTTTCCAGGAATCATCCTGCTTACATTATTTAACGATGCCGAAGCCACCGGTCCAAGTGATTTCTTCTTTTATGGCCAATGTCATCTGCAGGAACCCAAAAGCTTCCAGTTCGCGTGCGCGTTTCAAGCTGCCAGCGTCAATGACAGTTAAAGGACTGTCTTTCAGTGCGCTGATCAATTGCTCTTTAGCGTCGTTGAAATCAGAAACCAGCAACACGACAGTAGGGATTTCACCGCCGACTTTACCGGAATCCAAGGTTGCTGCGAAATTTGTGTTGAAGCCCTTGACCACTTTGCTGTTTGGAAGTTTCTTTTGGATTTCCGAAGCAGCAGAACCGTCCGCAGGCACAACAAGTTCATCCCAAGTTTCAAAGTTTAATGGATTGGTGATATCGATGACTACTTTTCCTTCCAATTGCTCTTTATCTTCAATCCGACAGAAGACTCCCACCTCAAGGAATGATAGGGGCATAGCCCACTGAGTAGGCGGGAGATGAATGTCGGTAGGCGTCAGCCTATTTGTTTGTCGAAAAATCCTTGACCTCCTGCACCTTTGCATTTGATAGCGAACTTACGTTCGTGTATAATATATGATATAAGGAGGTGAGCAGCCATGATCATCCACAAAGCATACAAGTTCCGACTCTACCCTACGAACGAACAGCAGGTTCTGATTGGGAAGACCATTGGCTGCTCCCGTTTCGTGTTCAATCACTTTCTGTCCGAATGGAACCAAACCTATGAGGATACAGGAACAGGTCTGAGCTATGCCACATGCTCGGCCAATCTGACAGCGCTGAAGAAGGAAGCAGACACCCTCTGGCTGCAGGAAGTGGATAGCATCGCATTACAGTCCTCTTTGCGGCATCTCAGCGATTCCTTCGACCGTTTTTTCAAAAAGCAGAACAGTGCGCCGCGCTTCAAGAGCAAACGGAACCCCGTCCAGTCCTACACAACAAAGCAAACGAACGGGAATATTGCTATCGTGGGAAACAAACTGAAACTGCCCAAATTGGGGTTGGTCCCTTTTGCCAAGTCCAAGGAAGTGGACGGAAGGATCCTGAGCGCCACCATAAGGCGGAATCCGTCGGCTTGAAGGATTTTGCCGTCCTTTCCGATGAAACCGCATACAAGAATCTGCGGCCTTTCCGCAAACTGGAACGGAAACTTGCCAAGGAACAAAAAGTGCTTTCCAGACGGTGGGAGCAAGCCAAAAAAGATGGGCGCAAACTCTCCGAATCAAAAAACTATCAGAAACAACGCGCTAAAGTAGCCGGAATCCATGAACAAATCAGCAATGCCAGAACCGATTACCTGCAGAAAATATCGACCGAGATCATCAAAAACCACGACATCATCGGCATCAAGGATCTGCAGGTTTCCAACCTGGTCAAGAACCACAAGCTAGCAAAAGCCATCAGCGACTCCAGTTGGTCCCAGTTCCGGAAAATGCTGGAATACAAAGCTTGCTGGTACGGCAAGCAGATTGTTGCAGTGGCCCGAAACTTTCCCTCCAGCCAACTGTGTTCCGGATGCGGATACCAAAACAAAGACGTGAAGAATCTCGCCGTCCGTGAATGGGATTGCCCGGAATGCCACACCCACCATGACCGGGATCTGAACGCAAGCATCAATATCAAGAAGGAAGCCTTGAGGCTTCTAACCGCAGGAATCTGCGGGGATAGCCTACTCAATTAACCGGGGGATACTTCGGTGTTCGTAGGAATCCTCCACCTCTAAGCGAATGCGTAGGTGGGGGTAGTTCAAATCGATTGATCACATCATCGACAGCAGGATAAGGTACTGCCAATACAATGATTTCATCGAGTTTTGCATCAGTTTCATGGACAACGTATTTCACGACGTTTCCTGCAGTTTCAAAATTCTTTGCGATTGCTGCCGCTATATTGCCTTTTCCGAAGATTGTAATGTTCATTTTAAGTTCCTCCTAATAAATTTGATAGTAATGGAATGGGCTATTTATCCCATGAATGTATTATAGATATCCCGGCTATCATTTTGTAAGTAGGTACTTTTTTATTAGTGGGTTACAAAAAAGTGCGTACTAGTCAGCCGTAAGGTTGTCAGATAAGATAATGATTATTAAATTTGATTGGGGTTGGGAACATGTTTGAACATATCTCTTGGATTTTTGAGGTGACATTAAACAGTAAGGACTTGTCCGGGCTGAAAGAATTAATGAATGAAATGGTAGACGCAACAAAGGAAAATGAACCCGGAACACTAGCTTACGAATGGACTGTTTCAGAAGATGGGACAATTTGCCATATTTATGAATGTTATGCGAGTGATGAAGCTACTTTAGCGCATCTTGCGATGTTTAAAGAAAAATATGCTGCTCGTTTGATGACATTTGGCGATGCGACAAATTTTGTCGTTTATGGCGCACCGAATGCAGCTGTAATTGAAGCTTTGGACGGTTTTGGTGCTGACTATAGGGCGCCTATCGGGGGCTTCAGACGTTAAGCGTTCACCAATGCTGCTTTGCATTTGATGAATGCTGAAAACAAAAGGAGGGAAATGCTAATCATGAAAAGTATCGAGGAATTATTAGGATATCAAAATAAGACAGTCGTAATCACGGGTGCGGCTTCCGGTATGGCAAAGGCTGCCACAGAATTATTATTGAGCTTAGGAGCGAAAGTTTATGTGGTCGATCGCAATGAGACTGATTTGCCCGTGTTTCAATTCATTTCTGGTGATTTAAGCAAAAAAGTGACCATTGATGAGGTTGTTGAACAATTACCCGCGAAGATTGACGCTCTGTTTATGTGTCATGGTGTAGGCATCGGCAAAGGCAAAGAAAAATTCATCCAGATGGTTAATTTTGTTGGCCAACGTTACATGGTTGAGCAATTATTGCCGAGATTGGTGGATGCCGGATCGGTGACGTTCATTTCATCGACAGGTGGTTATGGCTGGGAGCATAATATGCAGCATGTTGGTGAAGTGTTGGCTTGTTCAACCTTTGAAGCGAGTGAAAAATGGGTTGATGAGCACTTGGATCTATTTACAGATGGACAATCCCCGGATCCTTATCAGTTTTCCAAACAATGCGTCAGCGCATACGTAAAAGAAAAAACGCGTGCACCGGAGTTCATCGGCCGCAAAATCCGGATCAACGCTATCGCCCCGAGCTTTACTTCTACGGCTTTGATCAAAGAGTTTAACCTGGCTGCCAGCAATGATGGCACGGAAGCCGGCGGCGAAAAAGTAATGTACGATCTGTTCCTGAAGAGCTGGAATGGGCGTGCAGGTTTGCCGGAAGAAATGGGCTATCCGCTGGTGTTTATCGGCAGCGACCTATTTAGTTATCTGAGCGGTCAGGTTCTGTATATTGACTATGGCATGACCGGTGAATTGGATTATCGAGCTGCAAGTGCAAAATAATACATCTCCAAAATAAGGGAAACAGAACCCGGAAACCTCTCGGCAGGTTTCCGGGTTCTTTGCCGTATATTTTAGGCCGGCTGAAGGGGATATTCGGTTTTGCCTGTCAAAACTGTTCGGAAAAGGATACTTTTCACAAAGTCATTTAGATGTTAGACTTTGTCTATGAATTGAGACATACAAAAAAAGACAAAGAAGAGGAAAGTACTTGCTGAAACGTTCTGCAGAGAGCTCTTGCCCGGTGAAAAAGAGTGGACGGAAGCATAGGAAAAATGGCCTCAGAGTTGATGCGCTGACAGGGTAACCCCTCAGGTGCGTCCGGGCGCACCCGTTAGATATGCAACGGTATCAGGAAGTTTTTTCTTCTTTGCACCGTTAGAGGTGGCAGCCGCAAGGTTTCCGCGAAAAAAGGTGGTAACGCGATAAATACGTCGTCCTTTCTGGAGCTGATCCAGGGAGGGCGATTTTTTTATTTACAGATTGATGGGAGGAAAACACATGACAGACAACAGAAGAAAATTGATTTTTGACGCGTTCATTCATTAGCTATTCAGAAAGTCTGTGAATAGAATAACAAGAAGAGGTAGCTGTTGCAGCACCTTCGGCTATCCGTTCTTTGAGAGGGGAGAAAGTATGATTGAACTAGAGGATATCCACAAATCATTTGGTGGCAATGAAGTTCTTAAGGGGGTAGATTTAAAAGTTGAAAAAGGAGACATCGTTGCATTGATCGGTTCAAGCGGTGCTGGAAAGACAACGCTAATCAGATGCATGAACTACTTGGAGAAACCGGATAGTGGGGTAGTATCGATAGGCGGTTTATCGGTGGACAGCAGCCACAAACGCCAAAAGGATGTAAACAGGCTAAGGAGAAAGACTGCAATGGTGTTTCAGCACTATAATCTTTTTAAAAATAAAACGGCACTTGAGAATGTATTAGAAGGATTGATTACGGTTCAGAAGCTCCCTGAAGAAGAGGCTATAAAAATTGCCAGGGAGGAAATTGAGAAAGTCGGCTTGAGTGACAAAATAAATTCATATCCATCGCAACTATCAGGCGGTCAGCAACAAAGAGTCGGCATAGCAAGAGCGTTAGCATTGAAGCCGGATGTCATCCTTTTCGATGAACCAACATCAGCCCTTGATCCGGAGCTGGTCGGTGAAGTACTGAGTGCAATAAAAAACGTAGCTAAAACAGGCATCACAATGATAATCGTAACCCATGAGATGTCGTTTGCAAAAGAAGTCGCCAATAAAGTGGTCTTTATGGATGATGGCAGAATCATCGAACAAGGTTTACCAAGTGAGATTTTCACCCATCCAAAAGAGCAAAGAACAAAACAGTTCATAGACAAAATATATCAGAATTTCACATATATCATTTAAGAATAGGGGAGATAATATGAAAAAATTAATTAAAACACTAGTAACGTTAAGCCTTGCGGGGGTATTCACAGCTTGCGGCAATACCCAAGCAGATGTAAAGGAAGACACCGAAAAAAGCGCGGGAGCCGAGGTGAAAACGGTAAATGTAGCGCTTAACGCCGGTTCAAAACCGTTAAGCTTCGAGGATGAAAACGGCAAACTTACAGGCTATGAAGTGGAACTGCTTGAAGCAGCGGATGACAAAATTGATGAATATGATTTCAATTTGGAATCCGTTGAGGAAGACTCAGTGCAAGTTGGGCTGGATGCAGGGAAATATGACTTAATCGGCGGGGGACTCTATAAAACCCCTGAAAGAGAAGCAAAGTATCTTTTCCCGGATGAAATAAGCGGCGTCAGTCTGATCAACATCTATGTGAGAGAGGATGACAACAGCATTGCATCATTGGATGACTTGGTAGGGAAAAAAGTTGCTCCTTCAAGTCCGAATGGCGGGATATACAATCTTTTGACGGCCTATAACGAAGAACATGCAAACGCAAAAATTACCATCAATACGGCTGAGGGAATTTCCGTGGCTGATCGTTTCAAGTCGTTAGCTTCGGGTGAATATGATGCAATCGTACTGCCTAATAATCTTGGCTTTGATGAAATTAAAGCAACGCTGAACCTGAAGGTCAAGGCAGTTGCAGAGCCTGTCAAAGTGAATCCAACCTACTTTGTTTTAGGCAAAGACCAGACCGATCTCAAGGAGAAGCTGGATGCAGCGCTCGTAGAACTGAGAGAAGACGGGAAATTATCGGAGCTTTCCATCAAGTGGTTTGGTGAAGATACGTTTACGTATTATCAAGAGTAAATTTATTAGATAGAGAGGAGGTCAGGATGGTGCTGGGAATAGATTTTATATACGTAATTGAAGTATTGGTTAAGTTAATGAAGGTAGTGCCTTACACACTGCTGATCATGTTGGTTTCCGGTCTAGCCGGTCTATTCCTGGCAGTCTTGATCCTGGCAATCAGAATAAACAAAATAAAAGGATTAAATCCATTAATAGGGGTATACATTTCTTTTTTTCGAAGTACGCCCGCTCTGATCCATCTATTTTTGGTCTACTATGGAATGCCGATAGTATTAAGCAAAATAGGCATAGACATCAGCTCGTGGAATAAATCGGTCTTTGCCGTTTTGTCGTTGGCATTGTTTAATGGTGCGTATCTTTCAGAAATTCTGAGGCCTGCCTATTTGGCGGTCGACAAAGAGCAGCATGATGCAGCCGACAGCATCGGCTTAACCAAGTTTCAGAAGCTTCACAGAATCATCATACCTCAGGCGGTTCCCATTGCGCTTCCCGGCTTGGGGAATGCCCTGATCGATTTAATAAAAGATACATCGGTATTGTTCGTCATAGGATTGATTGACATCATGGGGAAATCAAAGCTCCTGATCGCGAGTGATTACGGGGTGAAAAAATTAGAGGTTTATATTGCAGCAGGCATCATTTATTGGGTCATTACCAACCTATCCAATGTAATAATCAATGGGTTTGAGAAAAGGTATAACTTGACCGGCAGTCAGAATCTAAGCGGGTAGGGGGTAGTGAACTATGTTTAAATGGAATCTTTTATTTGAAGACCTGTTCTCTATAGCAACTGTCATTCCAGGCACGTTGTCTATGTCATTGGTAATTTTACTATCCGGCATTATCATCGGCGGAATCTTGGCAGTCATCAGGCTATTTAAAGTACCGGTATTCGACAAATTAGTTCGTGCCTTTGTCTCGTATGTAAGGGGAATACCGTTAATCATCCACCTTTACATAGCATATTATACGTTGCCGAAATTATTGAACGATCTTCCCAACGTGCTTGAGCGTCCGTCCGAGCTATCGATTTCGCCTGTATGGACGATCATTATTTCCTATTCTTTGTATACTTCCGCCACGCAGTCAGAGAACATCAGGGCCTCATTGTTATCCGTGGAACCGGGTCAATATGAAGCAGCCTATTCGATCGGATTGACAAGATTTCAGACGATGATGAGAATTGTGTTCCCGCAGGCATTGAGAGTTGCCATCCCGGCCTTTTTCAATATGTATTTAGGCATCATTAAAGGGATGTCATTAGGCTTTACCATTGGCTTAGTTGATATGTTGGCGCAGGCAAAATTGAGTTCCGCCGTCAATTTCGGTTATTTAGAATCGTACACAGCAGCAGGGATACTCTATTGGGCTTTGTGTTGCGTGCTGACACTGTTGTTCAGCAAGTTAGAGGCAAGACATTCTGAAGGCATCTTCACCACCAATAAAAAATGGGAGCGAAAATTATGGATAAAATCGATAGAATTAAAGCAGCGCTAAATTCAGAGGAAGTTGATTATGTACCCTCAAATATTTGGATGCATTACTCAGCGGCCGATCAGGATCCCCGGACTTTAGCGGAAGCACAAACCGAGTTTGCCCAAAAATATAATTTTGATTTTATAAAACTGATGCCTTTCGGGCTGTATGGCGTACAGGATTATGGCGCTAAAGTTAAGATATTCAACAAGGTCAATGAACCGCCGATCGTTGCTGACTACGGCATCCATGAAATCGATGATTGGGGAAAGATTGACGTGCTTCCCGGATACTATGGAACATTCGGCAAGCAAGTTCAGCTGGCGCAGCATACAGCCAAATTGACGCAAGGAAAGATTCCCTTCATACAAACGATATTCAGTCCGCTCACAAACGCAAGAAAATTAGCCGGCGACAGAATTCTATGGGATATGAAGGAAAATCCGAAATTGGTCAAACAAGCCTTGCAGGCCATTACCGAGACAACGATCAATTTTGTCAAAGCCAATATCGAAGCGGGTGTACATGGCTTCTTTTTCGCTACGCAATGCGCGAATTATGACTTTCTGACGGAAGAGGAATACCTGGAATTTGGTCAATACTATGATCTGCAGGTGATTAATGCGTATAAAGATGTAACCTATTTCAATGTGGCGCATATTCATGGCGATAATGTCATGTTCGATTTAATTGAAAAATACCCGGTGAATTGCATCAATTGGCACGATCGCTGGACATCGATCTCGTTGACGGAAGCAAGGAAAAGGACAGATAAGTGCTTGTTGGGCGGCATCCGCGAAGTTCCCTACTATAATCAAAAGAACGAGGTCATCCGGGAAAGCTTATTGGTATCCGGGACGGTTTCAGAGGTTGAAGAGCATGTCATTGAAGCGATCGATGAAGTGGGTGGAAGAGGGCTTATTATTGGGCCGGGCTGCTGTTCCGATCAACTATCCACCGAGAAGAACATTTTTGCTGTCCGCAGAGGAATCTACAACTCTTCGCTTGTCAAATTAAGCTAGAAGGGCGGGAAGCAGGCAAAGCGGTGTTCGCTTTTGCCTGTCAAAACTGTTCGGAAACGTGTGCTTTTCACAAAGTCTCTCGGATGGTAGACTTTGTCTATGGAATTGAGATATACAAAAAAAGACATAGAAGAGGAAAGTACTTGCTGAAACGTTCTGCAGAGAGCTCTTGCCTGGTGAAAAAGAGTGGACGGAAGCATAGGGAAAATGGCCTCGGAGTTGATGCGCTGACAGGGTAACCCCTTAGGTGCGTCCGGATGCATCCGTTAAACATGCAACGGTATCAGGAAGTTTTTTTCTTCTTTGCACCGTTAGAGGTGGCAGCCGCAAGGTCGCCGCGAAAAAAGGTGGTAACACGATAAATACGTCGTCCTTTCTGGAGCTGATCCAGGGAGGCGATTTTTTTTACAAATTGATAGGAGGAAAACACATGGCAAACAACAGAAGGAAATTGATTTTTGACGCATTCGACAACAAGGCAACCGAACGGGTGCCGGTAGGGTTTTGGTATCATTTTGTGCTTGGGGATGACCAGTTCCGCGGATTAGAGAAGAAGGAAATACTGGCTGAGGTGATCGCAGGGCACAAGGAATTTTACGATAAATTCCAACCTGATTTCGTAAAAATCATGAGCGACGGCTTTTTCGGGCACCCGAGTCTGCTGGCTAACGAAGTCAATCAAGCGAGTGACCTGTACAACATAAAGGCGGTAGGGCCGGAACATCCTTGGATCACCGAGCAAGTCAAGCTGGTGAAGGAAATCAAGGAATCCTTCAACGGGGAGATCGCAACCTTCTACAATATCTTTTCGCCGGCAAACTATATCCGCATCAAGTTTGAAGCCTGGGACAAGGACTATGACAAGTTCATCCGCTTCTTCGAAACGGAGCCGGAAGCACTTGCCCATGCGCAAAATGAAATCGCCAAAGACATCGCGACATTGACCCAAAAAGTGATTGCGGAAGCCGGAGTGGACGGCATCTATCTGAGCGTTCAGAATGTCCAAAGCAAAGCGGCCACCAAAGAAGCTTATCAAAAATATGTCGCACCGAGCGAATTGGCGGTATTGGCTGCGGCGAACAGCTTGAGCGACTACAACATCCTGCATATTTGCGGATATGAGCACCACCAAAATGATCTGACGTTCTACCAGGACTATGAGGCGAAAGCATACAACTGGGCAGTCCATACCGAGAAAATCAGCTTGAAGGATGGAAAAGCCTTCTTCGGAAACAAAGCGGTGATCGGCGGCTTCGACAACAATTCCGGCACATTGCTGGATGCCGGAAGCGAAGCGGAGATTGCCCGATTTACGGTCGATATCATCCAGGAAACCGGTGAAACAGGCGTCATCATCGGGGCGGATTGCACCGTGAATCCTCAAATCGATCTGGATCGGTTAGCGTTGGTGCGTGAAACAGCAGCCGGTGTATCCGGCAACAAAAAAGAACCGGTAGAAGCATCACATCATTAAAAACACTCGTATTGCCTAAATCATTGCGGTGTTCGGAAAAAGCGGTCAGTTCTGATAGCGAATCGGTATTATTCTTACCAAGATGGACATGCTACAATCATGACCATAAAAGCAACGAGATTAGATTACAATGAGAAAATATCCGGATAGACCGGGAAGATAACGGGGAAAGGTGTGGTGTTGTGGTCGGAATCGTCATTATTGGCTGTGGAGATGTTTCAAAACATAGACATGCTCCGTTATGTCACCGCAATAAAGAGGTAGAATTGATCGGTTTTTACAATCGGACAGTTGCGAAAGCCGAAGAATTTCAACAACAATACGGTGGGAAAGTCTATCAAACATTAACGGATGTTTGGGCTGATGAAGCGGTGGAGGCCGTCATTGTTGCGACAAATGAACAATCGCATAGCGACATCAGCGTCGCCGCATTAGAAGCAGGCAAACATGTCCTGTGCGAAAAGCCCATGGCCGATTCGGTGCCCGCAGCCAGACGAATGCAGAAGGCAGCGGACAGAAGCGGGAAAAAACTGATGATCATCCACAATCAAAGGCTATATCCCGGGCATCAATTATTGAAACGGCTGATTACGGAGGGGACCCTCGGGAAAATCCATGCTTATCGGACAACGTTGGCCAACCAAGGCCAGGAGATCGATGAAGAGGGAAACGCCGCCCCGGATTTCTATGATCGCATCGGTCACACGAATGGTGCGTTGGCGCAAGTGGGGATCCATCGCATCGACTTATTGAATTATTTATTCAGTGAAGACCCCATTGTGCAGGTGCGAACACATAGCACTACGCAAAGTAAAACACTCGCAGATGGCGATCCGGTTCCCTACGAAGATTATGCAACCTTACAATTGCAACATCGATCGGGTGTACAAGGCACGCTGCTGACGAATTGGTTTGATTATTCGAACGATAGGCAAACCATCCTTTACGGCGAAAATGGCACTGCCGTAACCTATGCGGATGACCATTCTGTCACTCTCTATCGGAAAAACGGAGCGAGGGAGCAGCTGCACTATCCGCCACAAGCGGAAGGATACGCAGAGCCGCTGACACCCATCATCGAAAAATTTGTCGAAAGCATCAAACAAGATACAGAGCCTTTTGTAACAGGCGAACAAGGCACGCTGGCTTTACGCGTATTAGCCGCTGCGTATGAATCGCAACAGACACAAGCATGGACAAGGATCACACATGAGGAGGATGAACGATGACAGAACGATTTAATGGACGGAAACGGATTGAAGCGGCTATAGCGAAACAGCCATTGGACAGACCTGCCATCTCAGGCTGGCGCCACATGCCGTTGGTCGACCGCGATGTCGAGGCTTTCGCCAAAGCCACTATCGCGTTTACCGATGAGAATGACTGGGATCTGATCAAACTCATGTCACAAGGGCAATTCTTTGTCGAAGCATACGGAGCACCGATCACTTTCTCTACGGATGCGAAAGAATGGGCAGGCAAAATTTTGAAATATCCCATTCAGGAAGCGAAAGATCTGACGAAGCTGAAACCACTGCAGGCAGATAATGCCATCATCCAGCGGGAAGCTGCCTTTGCCCGGAACATTGTGGAACACTATCAAAAAGAAAAAGTGGTGGTTGGAACAGTATTTTCACCCTTATCTTGGGTGAAGCAATTTACGCCGGGGAATGATTCGATTGCACATATCGTCGATGGGCCGGAAGAAAGTCCGATCAAAGAGTTC
Organism: Trichococcus palustris; assembly: GCF_900114465.1. Taxonomy (GTDB): domain Bacteria; phylum Bacillota; class Bacilli; order Lactobacillales; family Aerococcaceae; genus Trichococcus; species Trichococcus palustris. The sequence continues at coordinate 86,907 of NZ_FOTD01000010.1, forward strand.
CTGCAGGATCATCGCGAGGAATTGAGAACGGCATTGGATACTCTGCATGCATCCAATAAAGTATTGGTGGATGCGTTGATCGATGCAGGCGTGGATGGGTTTTTCATCGCTGAACAATACAGCCAAAGCGGGGATATTTCGGAAGACGACTACGCTATTTTCAGCAAGCCTTATACGGAAGATTTATTGGCCTATATCAAAGAGCGCACTTGGTTCAATGTGCTGCATGCCCATGGTCACGATGACCTCGCTGTCGATCGGATTTTAGACTACGATGTGCAAGCCTACAACTGGGAAGACGGCGGCGATGAACCGGGAAATCCATCCCGTTTGAGCTTCCAGAAACTGCGCTCCTTAACGGATAAAGTATTGGTCGGGGGAATTTCGCCGAAAAATGACTTAACCTTTTCGGACAACCCACAAGAAATTGGCGAATTATTAACAAATCGTTTGGAAGGCATCCTTGCCCAAACGGGCGACACGGGTGTTGTGTTTGCACCGGGATGTGCGATTTCCTTGGAAGCTAGCGATATAGCTTATCAACGTATTGGCGCTGCAGCCAAAGAAGTTTGGGCCACAAAAGTATAAATAAACTAATTTGGAGGAATAAATTATGAAGAGAAAAAGATTTTTTGCGACGGCGAGCTTATTAGGAATAGCCTTACTGGCAGGATGCGGCCAAACCAATGCGGATACAACGAGTGAAGCGACAAGCGGAACAGCAGCGGAAAGCACTAAAGTGACAACCGTTACAGTGGCCCATACGCAAAATTCGGTACCGATGGACTATGTCGATGACAAAGGCGTATCAACAGGGTACGAAGTCAGTGTATTGAAGGCGATCGATGACCTGTTGCCACAGTATGAATTTAAATATGTCCCTACTTCGGATGAAGATTTGCTGATCGGGGTTGAGTCCGGCAAATACGATGTCGGAACCAAAGGCGCTTGGTATACAGCAGAACGCGCCCAAAAATTCCTATTCCCTCAACATTATATCGGAGCGAGCAGTATCGGGATGCTCATCCGTTCTGAAGACGCAGCTAAAATAACGGACTTAGAATCGTTTGCGGCAGCCGGAAAGAGCTTGGTTCCGATTTCGCCAAACAATGCGCAATATAACGTGATCGAAGATTTCAATACCAACCATCCGGATACGCCAATCGCATTGACTCCGGCAGATACGTTTGAAGTTGCTGATGCCTATACGTGGTTGCTGGAAGGACGTTATGATGGGTTCTTCAGTGTTAAAACCGCTTATGAAGCGAATGTGTTGAAAGAAGGGGCACCGTACAGTCAGTACAAAGATAAATTTTCTTACTTCGTCTATGAAGCTTTGCCAACATGGCCGCTATTCAACAAAGACCAACAAGCTTTAGCGGATGCTTATGACAAAGCGTTTGTGCAATTGGAAGAAAATGGAACAATCGATAAATTGATGAATGAATTCTTGGGAGAAAACACATTCCAATACATCAAAAAATAACAAGCTTTTGCCATCAGGAGACAAACTTAGTCACAGCAGTGCGTTAAGCTGTGAGAGGGGTGTCTCCTATGGTCATACAGAGACTATTTAATAAATAGAGGGGGCAGGATGCATGAATCGTCCATTTGATTTAACTTATATTTGGAAGGCTGTACCGGAAATATTATCCGGGTTAGGCGTTACCCTCCAATTTTTGTTGGGTACGATCGTGTTCGGTGGCATTTTAGGTTTTTTGTCGGCTTGGGCAAAAATCAGCGGCCCGAAATGGTTAAAAGGGATTGTCCATGGCTACATCTGGATCATTCGTTGTACACCCGCCATTGTCATGATGTTTTTAGTGTTTTATGGCTTGCCGGAAGTGTTGCTCGGCGTCTTCAATATTGATATCAATAGTTGGAATCGCCTGTATTTCGTCATTATTTCATTGTCTATTTTATTTTCAGCTCCTTGCTCGGAAATTATGCGTTCCTCCTATTTAGCCGTTAATAAAGTGCAGCGTGAAGCTGCCATCAGTATCGGTTTGACGGAAGCCCAGGCTTTCCGCAGGATCGTCTTGCCGCAAAGTTTAGTAAGTGCGCTGCCGAATCTCGGCAACTCTTTTATCGGTTTAATGAAGGAGGGAGCCTTGGCATTTACGATCGGCATTGTTGATATCATGGGGAAAGGGCAGTTGATCATTGCCCGTAACTTCGGTGGCTATTCCATCGAAACATACATTGCGTTGGCCGGCATCTACTGGGTGCTGACGCTGATCATTGAAAAGCTGTTCAGCCTGACGGAGGCGAAACTTTCGGTCGGAAAGCAACCTGTACGCGTGCAATAGAAAGGAGCAAACCAGATGGCCATTGATTTACCCTATGTGAAGGAAATCCTGATTCTTGTTTTAAACGGTATTCCGACAACGCTGCGTTTGACAGTCATCCCATTGCTCATCGCGTTGCCGCTCGCTTTTCTTTTTGCAGTAGTCAGGCAAAGGAACGTGAGGATACTTTCACGAATCGTTCAAGTCTATGTTTCCTTCATAAGAGGAACGCCTTTAGTCGTTCAGATTCTAGTGATATACAGTCTGGTTCCAAGCCTGTTGAATGCCCTTGCGCTAAAAGGGGGCCTGGAATTGGATGTATTCGGGATAAACCCCATTTACTACGCCTATATTGTTTTTACGCTCAATACCATCGCTACCTTATCGGAAGTGTTCCGGTCGGCGCTTGAAACGGTGGATAAGAGGCAGTTTGAAGCAGCCATTTCGATCGGTCTGTTGCCGGTTCAGGCCTATCGCAGGATTTTGATCCCGCAGGCGTTGGTGGCTGCCTTGCCGAATATGTGTAATACAACCATTAATTTGCTGAAATCAACCTCATTGGCTTTTTTGATGTCCGTTCAGGATATTACGGCCATCGCCAAAACGGAGGCGGCATTTGGCTACAATTATTTGGAGTCCTATCTTGTTATTTTTATTGTGTATATCGTACTCTGCTCGCTTGTTCAAGTGATTTTCCAGCTGTTGGAACAACGAGTATCTATTTATAAAAAAGGCCGGGCAACCCCCAAAAAGGCAGTAAACCAAACGGTGCCCTTCGAGGGGACGATAAAGGAGGGATTTCATGTTGGCGTTGAAGAATATTCATAAAAAATTCGGTGATGTGGAAGTATTGAAGGGTGTGGATATCCAGGTTGAAAAAGGTGACATCGTCGTTATTTTAGGACCGAGCGGTTCGGGCAAAACAACTTTATTGCGCTGCATCAACTTTTTAGAACGCGCCGATGAAGGGACCTTGCTTTTCGACGACATCCATACCGACTTTTCGAAAGCAAGCAAAAAGGAAATCAATGCAGTACGGAAGAAATCCGCTTTTGTTTTTCAAAATTATGGGCTGTTCGATAATAAGACGGTTTTGGAGAATGTCACCGAAGGGCTTATCATCGGACGAAAAGTGCCGAAAAAAATAGCTGTTGAAACCGGCATAAGAGCGTTGGAAAAAGTAGGCTTAAGCGATCGCTTAGATTACTATCCTTCGCAACTATCCGGAGGGCAACAGCAACGGGTAGGGATCGCCCGCGCTCTTGCGGTGAATCCGGACGTCATTTTATTCGATGAACCAACTTCAGCTTTGGATCCGGAATTAGTCGGGGAAGTGCTGCAAGTCATCCGCAAGCTGGCGGATGAGGGTACTACGATGGTGGTCGTCACCCATGAAATGGCCTTTGCAAAAGAAGTCGCCAGCCATATCGTGTTCATGTCGGACGGCAATATTGTGGAAGAAGGCGATGCGGCATCCTTCTTCGACAATCCGCAAGAAGAGCGAACCAAACAATTTTTGCAGCGATTCCGTGCTGTGCAAGTTTAATGAATGCCGGGTCTGAGTTTAGTAAAGAAACAGAAAATGCCCGCCTTATCAAGCTATTGAAGCTTGACAAGGCGGGCATTATTTGTTGGGTTAAGCGTTTTTCACATCGGAGTGTTCACAAATTGCTTTGATGTTTTCCAAGGTGTGCATAGCGGAATTTTCTTCCATCTTGTCCGTCACCAGTTTATCGATGATCTTACCGAATAAGCTGTCCGGGGTGCCGAAACTGTCAATTTCAAAAGTCAACTCGGTACCATTGTCCTTTGGTACATACGTACTGGTTTGTTTGCTGGGGAAGTTCCCGGTCATCTCGCCGCTCCATTTTGCCCCTTCGGGTGTCATTTCGCACGCGGTTACTTCAATCGTTACCGGGAAGTGCATGCCCAACATCGAATATTTGGTTTTGACGATGGTCCCGACTTCGCCTTTACCGCTGATGCTTTCTGCTTCAGATAGGCCGTTGTAGAAGTGTGACCAGTTTTCAGGGTTTATCGTGTACTGATAGACTTTTTCCAACGGGGCATCGATGAAGATACTTTTTTTGAATGCAGTCATCTCTTGTTCATTTCCTCTCTTAACCTAAATGTATCCGGCTTTTGTAGTTTGAGACCTTTTCTTTCAACAAGTGCTTGGCAGGGGGAATCTTGCATACTTGGCTTAGGAATGGGCTGGAAAAGAAAGGCAATAGGATGCCTTTCAGGAAAGATTACGCTTTCACATGTTTATCATACTGCTCTTTTTCGCTTTTGTAAAAGCTGACTCATCCATCTTTTCGAAAAAATAAAAGCAGCGCTTAAGAGCTTGAAAGCTGGTTTCCTGCATAGTTCTTGTGACTGGGAATCATTCGTTTTGCATGAATGTGCTTTCTGCGCTGGCATAACGCGGTCCGATGTTCGGGTACTTCTTCACCCTGTGTTTGTGTTGCTTCCATATGAATGCGCTTGCGAAAAGAGCGCTGAAGCGGTAGACTGAAAAAAATGGAACATGTGCAAAAGGAAAGGGGATTCAGCTGGTGCAAGGGACTGTCTTCGCGGATGCAATTCCTGAATAAAGTAGAAGCATAATAGTGGTTTTTGAGAAAGAGAGTAAGACAGCGAAGGAGATGCAAAATGAACATAGCAGAAGTCAGCAAGAAGTTCAGCATCAGTCCGGATACCCTGCGCTACTATGAGCGCATCGGCTTGCTTCCATACGTGAAGCGGAACGAGAGCGGCTATCGGGAATACGATGATGAAGCCTGCGAATGGATCTATTTCACGTTGGTTATGCGCAGCGCAGGCATTTCAGTGGAAGCGTTGAAGACATACATTTCGCTTTTTCAGCAAGGGAAAAACACCATTGCGGAACGCAAACAGATATTGCTGGAGCAACGCCGGTTGCTGGCCGAGCGGATCAGCGAACTGCAGAGCGTGCTGGAACGATTGGATAACAAAATCGATGGCTATGAAGAGCGCGTCCTCAAATATGAGGATAAATTGTTCCAAAATAGAAACCAATACGAAAATGATGCAAGCCTATCAAGCCAGAATATATGATGGGCAATCGGTTGGGCCTCTCGTGCTGGAAGGCGTGAATATTCCAGGATATATGATAAAAATTGGATAAAAAATCGTAAGGGGGATTTCTGCATGGTTCGTTACGCATTTCGATCACCAAGCTTGTACATTCAAGGGGCTGGAGTCATAGAAGCATTGGGAAAGGAAGCATCCGTATATGGAAAAAAAGGCTTTCTTATTTCTGATGATGTTGTCTGGGGCCTTATCCATGAAAAAGTGGAGAACAGCTTAGGGGGCTTCCCCTATTACTATGAAGCTTTCAATGGAGAAGCCTCTCGGGAAGAAATGGTCCGTTTGGGTGAAGTCGTTTCAAAAGAAGCGGCGGAGGTGATTATCGGCCTCGGAGGCGGGAAAATCATCGATACGGCGAAGGGAGTCGCCGCTGACTGCGGCCTACCGGTGGTGATCGTGCCCACGTCCGTTTCCACGGACGCGCCAACGAGTGCATTGTCCGTCATCTACTCCGAGGACGGCTCCTTCGAAGCTTATCGTTATTACGATAGAAATCCGGATTTGGTGCTGGTCGATACGGCAATTGTGATCCAAGCACCGATCCGTTTTTTTGCCAGCGGCATGGCAGACGCGATGGCGACGTGTGTGGAAGCAGCGGCAACGAAAAAGTCCGGCGGAACAACGATTGCCGGAGGGCATCCGACGATTGCAGGGATCGCGATTGCAAGAGCCTGTGAGGAAACGCTTTTCCGGGATGGCATCAGTGCTTTGCGCGCCGTCGAAAAACGTGTGGTGACACCGGCTGTTGAAGCAATCGTGGAAGCCAATACTTTGTTGTCTGGTTTGGGTTTCGAGAATGGCGGTTTGGCTGGGGCTCACGCCATCCATAACGGTTTTACTGCTTTGACAGGAGAGATCCATCGCTTGACGCACGGCGAGAAAGTGGCTTATGGGGTGCTCGTGCAGTTGGTGCTGGAAAATCGCCCATATGGAGAAATTAAAAAATACATCGATTTCTTCCAAGCCATCGGAATGCCGACAACGTTGGAAGAAATGCACTTAACGACTACGACGCGAGCAGAGCTCATCGAAGTGGGACGGCTTGCCATTGCCGAAAGCAACACAATGGATAATTTGAGCAAACACATCACGGCAGAAGCAGTTGCGGAAGCGATCATTGCTGTGGATGCTTTGGTCAAAAACTGAACCCCACCGGAATAGAATTGCATCCAGGCTGACTGCGGAACATGACTTGCATAAGCCTTCATGGAAACTCAAAAATGGAAGGGATGATCTTATGATTATCGGCGTGCCAAAGGAAATCAAAAACAATGAAAATCGGGTGGGAGTGGTACCGGCAGGCGTGCACTTGTTGGTCCAAAACGGCCATCAGGTCAGGGTACAATCCGGAAGCGGCATCGGCTCGGGGTTCGTAGATGAACAGTATGAAAAAGCGGGAGCGACGGTGGTGGACGATGCTGCTCAGATATGGGCTGCAGAGATGGTTGTCAAGGTAAAAGAGCCCCTGGAGTCCGAGTACAAATACCTTCGTGAGGACCTCATCTTGTTTACCTATCTGCATCTGGCGGCGGCACCGCAGTTGACGAGGGCAATGCTGCAATCGGGGATGACTGCTATCGGCTATGAAACCATGGTAGGGGAAAAAGGCGACTTGCCGTTGCTCACTCCGATGAGTGTCGTTGCGGGCCGTTTGTCTGTCCAAATCGGTGCGCAATTCCTGGAAAAGCATTACGGTGGGAAAGGCGTCCTTTTGAGCGGCGTGCCGGGTGTTCCAAATGGGGAAGTCGTCATCCTCGGCGGCGGCGTTGCTGGACGCAATGCTCTGCAGATTGCGCTCGGACTAGGCGCACATTGCACCATCCTGGATATCAAGCCGGAAACACTGACGGAAATTGAGAACTTGTACGGGAATGCGGTCATCACGCTGCTATCGAACGAGTGGAACATCGCAAATGCCCTCAAGGATGCGGATGTCGTCATCGGAGCGGTCTTGATTCCGGGTCGGAAAGCACCGACGTTAGTGACGGAAGAGATGGTGAAAAGCATGCAACCGGGATCCGTGATTGTCGATATTTCGGTGGATCAGGGCGGCATCTTTGAAACGGAGGATCATACGACTACCCACGATGATCCTGTCTATGTAAGGCATGGCGTGCTGCACTACGCGGTGCCGAATATGCCGGGTGCCGTGGCGCGGACCGCCACCATCGCCCTGACGAATGTTACACTGCCATACGCATTGGAAATAGCGAACCAAGGAGCGTTGCAAGCAGCCGACAATCCGACCATCTTGACGGGATTCAACGTCCACAGGGGCAAGTTGACCAATAAAGATGTCGCCGAATCGCTTGGATTGGCCTATACGGCAATCGAAACATTGTTATAAGCGAGCGGCTGGACTTCTTTGTCCCGGCTGGTCATGCAGAAATGCCATTCGGTAAATATTCATTTACACGAAAATGCCCGACTTGCCAAGCTACTGGAGTTTGGCAAGTCGGGCATTTTTTATTTCAGTTAAGTCTTGGTGCTTTCCAATCGATCAGTCGAAATCGACTACGACGTCTTGGTTATGTTTTATTTTTCCGGTGTTCAGCAAGTGGATGGCCTTCTCAACGAGGTTCGTAAACACGACCAAGGTGACGGTGTCTTTTTCTTCCTTCATCCGGTAGGCGTAGTCCACCTTCAGCAATGGCTGACCGGCGGTGACGACGTCGCCTTCTTTGACGAGGGCTTCGAAGCCTTGGCCGTTCAGGTTCACGGTATCCAATCCGACATGGAGGATCATTTCCAATCCGGATTGTTGTCCGGATGCCCAGCGCGTGTTTGGTCGGGAAGACCGAGACGATTTCGCCGTCGACTGGCGAGTAGACAGTGCCATCCTTCATATCCGGTATGATGCCGAAGCCATCGCCCATCATTTTTTCGGAAAAGACAGGGTCATTGACATCCGAAATCGGGATGATGTGCCCATCGATCGGCGCGGAAGATGTAGCAGCCGCCATCCGCATGGTGGATGCCTTATCGGGGAAATAGGCTAAAGGAACGGACGCTGCGTGGCTGTTCGGAAGCACGGTTCAGTTGCAAACATTTTATACAGGAGTCTTTGCCGAAGTAGCGGTAAAGATTCCTTTGTTCGTTTCTATAGCGGTTTATTTTCCTGATTATTGTGATAGTTTTTCTTCGAACTTACCGTCATGCAAAATTTTCGGAGTTGTTTGTATATTTTCGTCCTGAGGGACGTAAATATTTGTGAGACGGGAGACTTTTTTCGGAACTATGTTAAAGAAACCCCATTGACATATTTTTTAAAACGATTTATAGTTACCTTGGGTAACAGTTGTGAGTGGTAATTATTTTATGTGGAAGGAAGTGGAAGAATTGGAAGGTTTTTTTCGCCGGTTTTTAAGTCTGTATCGTCCATTGGTTACAAATTTGAATGATCTGTTGGCCCCGTACCAGCTTTCTTATTCTTTGTGGCAGGTTCTATTTTATTTGAAAAACGAGGGGCCTTCTACACTTGTAGATATTTCAAATTATTACAATGTGGAAAAGCCAACGATTACAAGAAGGGTACATCGTTTAGAAGAACTGCAACTGGTAAGGCAAATTCCTAGTAAAGACAGACGTGAGAAGATCACTCAGTTAACGGCATTAGGAGAAGAGATTTACCAAACGTGCAGAAAGAAAATAACTGATTTAGAAAATAGTGTTATGGAAGGCATCGCCAAAGAAGAGCAAGAGGTTGCTTTTCACATTCTTCCTAAAATACAGCATAATATCAGAAATGGAGAGGGTAACAAAAGTGAGTAAAGCTAAATTATGGACGAAAGATTTTATCATTGTTTCCGCTATCAATTTTTTCTTAACATTGGTCTTTTATTTGTTGATCGTAATCATGGGGGTCTATGCAGTAAAGGGATTTAATGCTTCTGCAAGCCAAGCTGGTCTTGTAACCGGGATTTTTATTATCGGGGCTTTAATCGGACGGCTGTTTATCGGCCGCAGCATCGAGTCCATTGGGCGCAAGCGAACGTTATTCATCGGGTTAATCCTTTTTATTTTGATGACACTTTTATATTTTTTCAATTACGGTATCACCTTCCTGCTTATTAATCGTTTCTTGCATGGGATTGCGCTGGGTATAGCCAGCACAGCAACAGGGACGATCGTAGCCCAGATTATCCCGGTGACACGCAGAGGAGAAGGGATTGGTTATTACAGCATGAGTGCGACCTTGGCTACGGCAATCGGGCCATTCGTTGGAATATATATGAGCCAGCATACAAATTTTCAAATGATTTTTAGTGTCTGCCTAGCTTTGGGGATCGTCAGTTTGATTACAGCCTTCTTTGTTGATGTTCCGCCTTTGGAAGCATCCACAAAAACAGCTGAAACAAAAGGATTCAAACTTTCCAGCTTGATTGAGCCGAAAGCAGTTCCGATTGCATTGGTTACTCTGGTTGTAGCTTTCTGTTACTCTAGCGTCCTTTCTTTTATTAATTTCTATGCCCTTGAAATTAACCTGGTTGGTACAGCAAGCTTCTTCTTTCTCGTATATTCAATAGCCATATTGGTTTCGCGCCCATTCACAGGCCGTTTAATGGACGTGAAAGGAGCAAACTATGTCATGTATCCGGCCTTTATTCTCTTTACAGCCGGAATGCTGCTTTTAAGTTTAACCCACAACAGCATCACTTTATTATTATCGGGTATCCTGATTGGACTCGGATTTGGTAATATGCAGTCCTGCACTCAGGCGATTGCTGTAAAGTTGACTCCACCTCATCGTATGGGACTAGCAACGTCGACGTTCTTTATATTCCTTGATGCAGGTCTTGGATTTGGCCCTTATCTGCTTGGATTTATCATTCCATCCACGAGCTACAGTAGCCTGTATGCTATCTTAGGTGTTGTGGTCTTGGCAACTGCTATTCTTTACTTTTTACTGCACGGCAAGAAAGAAAGGGCTAATATCAATGTTTTAGCTTGATAATACAGGGGAAGGAACATTTCGCATAAGGGATGTTCCTTTTTTTATTAGGCAGTTGGGCATTGCTATCGGTTCTTCTTGACGGTATAATTCTGGATGTAAGTTACTAATCGTAACCATAAAGGGGGATGCATGATGCTGACAAAAGAGGAACTTCCTTATTGCCCAGTCGCCACTACGGTTGACCTGATAGGCAATAAGTGGAAATTGCTGATTTTAAGAGAATTATTGGCCGGGACAAAACGATTCAGCGAATTAAAACGTGCCGTTGACGGGATCAGCCAAAAAGTTTTGACAGAGAACCTGCGTGCATTGGAAAGGGATGGGATTGTAGACAGGGTCGTCTATCCCGTCATACCGCCTAAAGTAGAATATTCCCTCAGTGAATTAGGCGATTCTTTGCGTCCTATCATCACGGCTATGCAGGCTTGGGGCACCAACTATATATTGAATAAAGAAGAACTCAAGGCTGAAAGTGCACCAGAGTAGCGCCTTCCCTTGTTTTCCAAAGTTCGAGAGAGACTAAAAAATAGTCTTTCACGGGCTTTTTTTATTTCCTCGAGAAAGGAAATTTACCGAACATTCAATGGCATGGGTCCGGGTTACAAAAATGTGCCTACTTTACTGCGGCAGCTCATTCATATAAATTAAAGATAATGGTTCGAACAAGGGGTGAGCAGCAGGGCGATGAGTGATATATGGAATCCTTGGCATGGATGCAAGAAAGTGAGCGAAGGCTGCCGAAATTGCTATATGTATAGTCTGGACAAACAAAGAGACAGGAAAGGGTCAGATATCTACAAGGTAAAAGGGAATTTCGATCTTCCGCTCCAGCGGAATAAAAGAGGGGAATTCTATATCCCGTCAGGTTCTACCATCAGAGTGTGCATGACTTCGGATTTCTTTTTGAAGGAAGCGGACGGTTGGCGGGACGAGGTCTGGTCGATGATAAAAAAACGTTCCGATGTCTTTTTCTTTTTGTTGACGAAACGAATCGAACGTGTCCCGGAATGCCTGCCGCAAGATTGGGGGGACGGCTGGGAGAATGTGTGGCTGAACGTCTCGGTGGAGAATCAACGGGCAGCCGACCGCCGGATCCCCCAATTACTAGCGTTGCCGTTTAAACATAAGGGGCTTATGGCAGCGCCGCTTATCGGGGAAGTCAGGCTCGACGATTATCTGAAGACCGGTAAACTGGCCCACGTCATTGTTGGTGGGGAGAACTATGAAGGGGCACGTCCCTGCCATTATGAGTGGGTGGAACGATTATACCGAAGCTGCTTGAAACACAATGTGAATTTTGAATTCATAGAGACGGGAAATCATTTTGTGAAGGATGGGAAAAGCTATACGGTTCCAAAGCATCTGCAAGCAGAACAAGCAAAAAAAGCCGGATTTATATACAGAGGAAGATCGGTGGAAGTCCGGTTGACGGAAGTTGCCGCCGGGGAATCGTTGCCGCTTTTTGAGACAGGGAAACGTTCCCTGTGCGATCATTGCAGCTACAAAAAGTCCTGCAATCCTACGGGGGAGAAAGAAAGTTGCATGTTGGTCATATAGGGGACTTAGCACCCTGTGCGGTTCAAAATAGGCTGGGACTATTCGAGGCATCCCTAAATTTTGGCAATTATCCTACATCGATTTGGTCGCCAAAGCTAAAATACCCGAATATGTGCCACCTATCCGTTTATTTTGCCTACGGCCGAGCCCATAAACTCGGATGCTTAAGCTATTCGGGTCTAAACGCTTTTTGTCACACTCTTTTTTTGTGCGTTGATGGATCTGGGGTTACATTTAGGTAACTGCCTATTGAACTACCCCCATCTATGCATTCGCTTAGAGGTGGGGGATTCCTACGAACACCGAAGTATCCCCCGGTTAATTGAGTAGGCTATCCCCGCAGATTCCTGCGGTTAGAAGCCTTAAGGCTTCATTCTTGATATTGATGCTTGCGTTCAAATCCCGGTCATGCTGGGTGTGACATTTTGGGCACTCCCATTCACGGACGGCGAGATTCTTCACGTCTTTATTTTGGTATCCGCACCCAGAACACAGTTGGCTGGACGGAAAGTTTCGGGCCACTGCAACAATCTGCTTGCCGTACCAGCACGCTTTGTATTCCAGCATGGTCCGGAATTGGGACCAACTGGAGTCGCTGATGGCTTTTGCTAGCTTGTGGT
>NZ_FOTD01000009.1 GCF_900114465.1 Trichococcus palustris
AACGACTCGTAAATTTACGACGGTAATATTTTTCACGCTTAATGAGCGCCCAAAACCCTTCCATAGGGCCATTATCAATACAACGAGCGACACGGGACATGCTTTGTATCATACCCGCCTCTCTCAAACGCGCACAGAATTGCTTGCTTGTATATTGAAATCCGCGATCACTGTGAAACAACGGATGAGCATCCGGTTCATTTTGTATGGCCGCATCAAAAGTCTGGAGGACTACCGGCATATCGTTTCAATCACTAATTATGTAGGCGACAATTCGACGGTCATAAAGATCCAAAATGGCACTCAAATATACTTTCTTAATTTCCGGTCCTTCGTAATACTTGAATTCGGTCACATCGGTCAACCATTTTTCATTTGGTGCATCTGCACGAAAGTTCCGGTTGAGGTGATTTTCGGCGATATGATACGGATTTTGTGCACCTTTGGTGATGCTATTTGCACGATGCTTGATTCGGGATTGGATTTGTTGGCTACGACAGATCCGAAGGGCGCGGTTGTCACTGATGATAATGCCATGGTTACCTTCTAACTCGTCGCGTATCCGACGATAACCCATATCGTCATGTTCTTCATAGATCTGTTTTGCCACTTCAGCGATTTGGTTGTTGCGAATCTCCCTTGGACTATGCGGTTGCTTAAGCCAGCGGTAATAGGCGGAGCGTGTCACATGTAAGATTTCGCACATCGCTTGCACCGGATAACCTTTTTCTGTATGGAGTTGCTTGATGGTTTCGTACTCAGCTTGTTTTCTTATTTCCGCCAACGATTCCTCCTTTCTAATTCTTGGAATTTTTTTGTTACATCAAGTTCCATTTGTAGACGTTGGTTTTCGCGTTTTAAACGTGCTAATTCGTCTTGTAGTAATTCCTCGGGAGTCCGGCTGGGCATTGTCCCTTTTCTGCGCCCACGGCGGTCTTCCAACCCTGCTTCTCCCAATTCTTCATATCTCTTTACCCATTGATAGATGTTTTGATAGGAGACTTGGTGTTTTAAAGCCATAGCACCATAATCTTTCCCATTTTCTAAACAGTCCAACACGATTTTTAAACGCTCATCTGCGGTTGTCATCCGACCTTTGCTCATAGTACTTCCTCCACTTTTCGTTTTGAAGTCTTTATGAGTATTATAAACCTTTAACCAGTTCTGCAGTTGCTTCTTGTTCCGCAAACCATATTTTTTAGCGATTTCAATCAGGCTGCCTAGGCCGTTCAGATAGTCCGTGACAGCTGCCAACTTCAACTCCTTGGAGTAATGATTGTTCTTCTTTGCCGGTAGAAGGGCCGATGGGCCACCCGTTTCATAAAGTGTAATCCATCTCTGGATTGTCGATTTCGATACGGTTAGTTCTCTTGCAGCCTCAGAAATACTGATTTCATTATTAAGGCATCTCTCAACGATTCTACATCTCTCTTCCACAGAATATTTCATTTGACGTTTAGACATAACAAAAAACCCCCTATATAAGACTTGAATTAATTCATTGTCCTATATAGAGGGAGCATATCACTGAGGGGGTGTCCCATTCTTTTTATTGTCAGGCCACTCTTTGCTGAGCGTGGAAGCTTGTTTATTCGCTATCTGCTTCGTCTTGGCTTTGTTCGACTTTACTGATGACGATGATTTGCCCATCGTCATCTGCGTCCACAAACAGCTCCTTGATTCTAGGATTGTCCAGATAAAACTCGGCTACTTGATCTTCGATTTGATCTTGGATCACGCGGCGCAACGGTCTGGCGCCCATGCTAGGATCATAGCCTAAATCAATCAAGCGATCTTTCGCTTTTTGCGATACGGTAACGGTGATTTCTTTGTCTTTCAATAGTGCGTTCACATCGTCCAACATCAAGGTCACAATGCTGCTCAAATTTTCTTTGGACAATTGGTTGAATTCGATGATGGCATCGAAACGGTTGATGAACTCCGGTTTGAAGTAATCGTTCAATCGGTTCAGGATGGAATGCGTTTTGCCTTTCATGGCGGCTCCGAACCCTACGCTGGCTTCCTGAACACCTGTACCGGCATTGCTGGTCATGATGATGATGGTGTCTTTGAAGCTGACGGTTCTGCCCTGCGAGTCCGTCAAACGGCCATCGTCCAATATTTGCAGGAACAGATGCATGACATCCGGATGCGCTTTTTCGACTTCATCCAGAAGAACAATGCTGTAAGGATTGCGGCGAACGCGTTCGGTAAGCTGTCCAGCTTCCTCATAGCCGATGTACCCAGGAGGGGAACCGATCAATTTGGAAACGGCGTGTTTTTCCATATATTCGCTCATGTCGAAACGAATGATGGATTCATCGGTACCGAACATTTCGATAGCCAATTGTTTTGCCAACTCTGTTTTCCCTACGCCTGTAGGCCCGACGAACAGGAAGGAACCGATTGGGCGATTTTTACGGCTGAAACCGATCCGATTTCTGCGGATTGCTTTTGAAACCTTGTCGACGGCTTCGTCCTGACCGATGACATGCTTCTTCAAATCGATATCCAAGCTCTTCAATTGCGCTTGTTCTTTTTCCAACAGCTCGCCAACCGGAATGTTCGTTTTGATTTCGATGATTTTTTGAATATCTTCTTCGGTAACGATCGGTTCGCCATCGGCTGGCGATGGATTTTCCTTCATTTTTTGCAGGTTGGTGATTTGGTCACGGTAATAGGCTGCTTTTTCATAATCTTCGGCGTGAAGGGCGGCTTGTTTTTCTTTTTCGGACATCTCGATCCGTTCTTCGATTTGCTTAGGGTCAATCGCTTTGATCGTAAGGTTTTTCTTCGAACCGGATTCATCGAGCAGGTCGATGGCTTTATCCGGCAAGAAACGGTCTTGGATATAGCGGTGGGATAATTTTACGGCTGCTTCCAAGGCTTTGTCCGAGTATTTTACATGATGGTAGTCTTCGTATTTCGGACGGATGCCTTGAAGAATGATCAACGTTTGTTCCGGAGTCGGTTCATTGACGCGGACCGGTTGGAATCTTCTTTCCAAGGCAGCATCTTTTTCGATTCTGCGATATTCATTCAAGGTTGTGGCTCCAACCAATTGGAATTCGCCGC
The DNA here is from genome assembly GCF_900114465.1 of Trichococcus palustris. GTDB lineage: Bacteria > Bacillota > Bacilli > Lactobacillales > Aerococcaceae > Trichococcus > Trichococcus palustris. The sequence continues at coordinate 3,076 of NZ_FOTD01000009.1, forward strand.
GGGCTAGGGCAGGCTTTAAGATGTTGCCTGCATCCATGCTGCCTTCAGCGCTGCCGGCCCCAACAATTTCATGGATTTCATCGATGAAAAGGATGATGTTTTTATTGGCACGGATTTCATCGAGCAACTGCTGCATCCGTTCTTCGAATTGGCCGCGGATGCCCGTTCCTTGCACCAAGGATACGACGTCCAGACGAATGACTTCCTTTTCCAAAAGCTTTTGCGGAACGTCTCCGTCCACGATTTTTTGGGCTAAACCTTCTACGACTGCCGTTTTACCGACACCGGCTTCGCCGGTCAGGACAGGATTGTTTTTTGTGCGTCTGTTCAGAATTTCGATGACGCGAGCAATTTCGCTATCCCTGCCGATGACAGGGTCGATGGCACCGTCGCGGGCCATTTGGGTCAAATTGATGCCGTATTCATCCAACAGTCCGCCTTTTTTCCCGCCGTTTCCGCCTTGTGCCGTTTCTGGGCCAGGCCGTCTCGGGGCGTTTTGTTCTTGGTTTTGTTGCATCTGTTTGAAAAAGGCATCCAAATTGCCAAAGGAGAAAGGATCTACTGGAGCCTGTGATCTTGGATTGAAGTTATTTCTGTTTTGCGATTGAGACAACTTGAATTCTTGATAGCAACTTTGACATAAGTCGATTTGACGTCTTTGACCATTCACGCTTGCATACAGATGGATGGACGCTTCATTTTTTCCGCAGTTTTGACAAATCATAGGAATCTTCCTTTCTGTCTTCTATTGTAGGGGTTGATTATATAGCGATTTATAGGTTAAGGCATGCGCAAAGAGGTCTGACCTTTGCTGACCTTATGAGCATATTATACATTGACCAATTTTGACTTTCAAGTAATTTGCATCATTTTTGAGGAAAAATATTTAATTTCGTATGCGGTAAGCTCCGGGCGCCTTTTTTCAGGTTCCGCCCAAAGCAGCCGAGAGGGGGGGACAAATTGCTGGTGATTCCAAAAAAATTTTCCGAACAGCTTTGTCTTACACTTAAATCCAGGCAGATGTGCATAAAAGCCCGGATTTTTTTACCTTCCGCACCTTGAGCCAAGTATTAAATAATAGCCTTTTCAACAAATATGACAAAAATTTGAACAAATCTGTTTAAAAACAGTTGTAGTGTATGGGGAAACATGTTAATCTTATAAATGAAAGGGTTATTTTTTTAAACCGTTCTCCCATTTTTTCTGTTATAATGGAAACGTATCAAAAATACCTTAAAATAAATATCTCAAAAGGGGTTTATGACTATGGAAAGAAAAGAATATCACGTAATCGCAGAAACAGGAATCCACGCACGTCCCGCAACTTTGTTAGTACAAACTGCAAGCAAATTTAATTCAGATATTAACTTGGAATACAAAGGTAAATCTGTTAACTTAAAATCTATCATGGGCGTTATGTCTTTAGGCGTTGGCCAAGGCGCTGATGTTGTCATCACTGCTGAAGGTCCAGATGAAGCAGACGCAATGGCAGGCATTACTGAAACTATGGTAAAAGAAGGGTTAGCTAAATAACATGAAAAACCACTTAAAAGGAATTGCAGCAAGTGACGGTATCGCAATAGCGAAAGTATATTTATTGACTGAACCGGACCTTTCCTTTGAGAAACGTAAAGTGGTTGATTCCGAAGGCGAAATTGCTCGCCTTCTGGAAAGTTTTGAAACCGCTAAATCAGAGGTAAGAGTTATCCGAGAAAAGGCGGCAACTGCCCTTGGCGAAGAAGAAGCTCAAGTGTTTGACGCCCATTTGATGGTGCTGTCCGATCCAGAAATGTTGGAAAACATCAAATCAAATATCAAAGATAATCAAGTGAATGCAGAATTCAGTTTATCTGAAGTTGCAAACATGTTTATCGGGCTGTTTGAATCTATGGAAGATAATCCATACATGCAAGAACGTGCAGCGGATATCCGCGACGTTATGGAACGTGTATTGGGTCATTTACTTGGCGTTAAAATACCTAATCCATCAACAATTGACGAAGAAGTCATTGTTGTTGCCAAGGATTTGACACCAAGTGATACTGCACAATTGAACCGTAAATTCGTTAAAGGTTTTGTAACCGATATCGGAGGACGCACTTCGCATTCCGCGATTATGGCCCGTTCATTGGAAATCCCTGCAATCGTGGGCTCCAAAGAAATCACTCAATCCGTTAAAGATGGCGATATCGTTATTCTTGATGGGTTAGATGGCGACGTTTACATCAATCCTGATGAAAAGACATTAGCTGAATACAGACAGAAAGCAAAAGAATTCAGTGAATTGCAAGCAGAATGGCACAAAATGAAGAATTCTGAGACTGTGACAGCTGACGGCAAACATATTGAATTAGCCGCTAATATCGGGACTCCGAAAGATTTAGAGGGCGTTATTGCAAATGGTGCTGAAGGCGTCGGTCTTTACCGTACAGAGTTCTTATACATGGATTCTGCTGATTTCCCTACTGAAGACGAGCAGTTCGAAGCTTACAAAGCAGTATTGGAAGGCATGGATGGAAAACCGGTTGTCGTCAGAACAATGGATATCGGTGGAGATAAAGAATTACCTTATCTCGAATTGCCGAAAGAAATGAATCCGTTTTTAGGATACCGTGCAATCCGTATTTGTTTGGCAGAACCTGAAATGTTCCGTACCCAATTGCGCGCTTTATTGCGTTCATCTGTCTACGGTAAATTACGTATCATGTTCCCGATGATCTCCAATTTGAATGAATTCAGACAAGCGAAAGCTATGCTGGATGAAGAAAAAGCGAATCTTCTTGCCGACGGTGTGGAAGTTGCGGATGATATCCAAGTGGGAATCATGATTGAAATTCCTGCAGCGGCTGTTTTAGCTCACCAATTTGCAAAAGAAGTTGATTTCTTCAGTATTGGAACGAATGATTTGATTCAATACACGATGGCGGCTGACCGCATGAATCAACAAGTATCTTATCTATACCAACCATACAATCCATCTATCTTGACATTGATCAAACATGTCATCGATTCTTCCCATGCGGAAGGAAAATGGACAGGCATGTGTGGCGAAATGGCCGGAGACCAAACTGCTGTTCCGTTATTGGTAGGCTTGGGATTGGATGAATTCTCTATGAGCGCATCCAGCGTATTGAAGACGCGCAGCTTGATGAAACGCCTTGATTCGAAAGAAATGGAAGCGTTAGCTGATAAAGCGATCAATGAATGCACGACTGTAGAAGAAGTCATCGCTTTGGTTGAAGAAATGAAAGCCAAATTAGACTAATCATCTGCTTGAAAAGCCTGGACATCGAAAGATGTTCAGGCTTTTTGTTGTCGTTTTTGATTTCAATATCTATGCAGTCACTTGTTTGAGCTCACGCCCAAAACAATTCTCAGGCTTAAGTTGGGTGACAAAATCCGCATAATTCTATATACTGAAAGAAATGAATCATTAATTATAGAAATTAACTGGACTTTTGAGGTGAAACAATGAAAATAGGCATATTTACAGATTCGTATTTTCCTCAAGTAAGCGGGGTTTCCACTTCCATCCGCACATTGAAAGAGGATTTGGAATCCCAAGGACACGAGGTCATCATTTTTACTACTACTGATCCAAGAGCCGACAACGATGAAAAAAACATCATCAGACTGACCAGCATCCCTTTCCTATCCTTCAAGGATCGCAGGATTGCCGTAAAGGGTATGAATAAAGCTTTAAAAGAAGCGAAGAAACAAAACATAGATATTGTGCATACGCATACGGAATTCAGTCTGGGGTTGACCGGGAAATTTGTCGGTTATATGTTGGGGATACCGACCGTCCACACCTATCACACCATGTATGAAAAATATCTTCACTACATCGCCAACGGGAAAGTTGTGAAACCGAAAGCTGTCAAGATAGCTTCCCGGTATTTCTGCAACCGGACAATGGGCATCATCGCGCCCAGCCAACAAATGAAAGATAAATTGTCATCGTATAATATCTATAAAGAAATCCGCGTGATCCCGACAGGTGTGCAAATACCTGAAAGGATTGCCGGAATCAGGCAAAGCAAAAGAGAAGAGTTGGGGATTGCTGATTCCGAATTGGTGCTGTTGTCGCTTTGCCGATTATCGTCCGAAAAAAATTTAGACAAACTGATCCATGCGTTTCCGGAAGTTTTGGAACAGTATCCCAGCGCTCGCTTAGTTTTTGTGGGAGATGGTCCTTCCCGGAAAGGTTTGGAGGAACTTGTATCGGAATTGGACGTGTCCGAAAAAGTTCTCTTTGTCGGTGAAGTCAAAAATGAAGAGGTTAATGCCTACTACCAAATGGCGGATATCTATATCAATGCTTCTGACTCCGAGACGCAGGGATTGACCTATCTGGAGTCCATCGTGAATGGCTGTCCGGTCATCGCGAAACGGAATGACTACCTATCCGGGTTGATTACCCAAGCGGGATTAGGGAGGTTGTTTGACAAGGATGAAGAAATCGGCCAAACCATCACAGCGTATGCAAACCTTTATAAAACGTCCGATGTCGTTACCCAGCAAGAAGTATGGGACGATCTGATGAATGAAATTTCATCCGAGACATTTGGGAACCGTGTATTGAGTTATTATCGCCAAATCATTGAAAATTATTATCTGCAACCACGCGAAGAAGTTAAGCTGAGAGTGAACCTTTTAGAAAAAATCAAGCGCTAAGGAATGGCTGGGACGAATGTCCTGGCCTTTTTTGGTGCGATATAAACTTGGCGGTGAAAGTCTGTGGTTGAAAGGGCAGCGTGTCCCTCCTGGATTTTCCGTAAGTTTCCCACCAGCCGAGTCCTAACGCTTCTGGTTCCAACCTTATTTTGTTCACTCTTCGCGATGGCTAAGGTATACTATAACTAATGAATGTGAAGAAGGGTTGGATGGAGAGTATGATGAAAACAATCGGTTTTATTGGAACAGGTGTCATGGGATCATCGATGATTAATCATTTATTGCAGGCGGGCTATCCTGTCAATGTGTTCAATCGGACAAAAAACAAGGCGGATGCTGTCGTTGCGGATGGAGCCGTTTGGTATGATACACCCGGGCAGGTGACAAAATATTCGGATGTTGTGATATCCATCGTTGGGTATCCCAAAGACGTTGAAGAAATCTATTTCGGCCACAACGGCATCTTTTCTGAGGCGGATAGCCATCATATCTTGATCGATATGACGACGAGTACCCCTAGCCTAGCGAAAAAAATCTATGATTTCGGTAAAGAAAAGGGCGTACAGACTTTGGATGCTCCTGTTTCCGGTGGGGATAAAGGAGCGAAAAACGGGACCTTGACGACGATGGTCGGCGGTGACCAAGCTGCCTTTGCTGCTGCGAAAGACATTCTGGATAATTTTTCCAGCAAAGTGATGTTGCAGGGTCCTGCGGGAAGCGGCCAACACACCAAAATGGCCAACCAAATCATGATTGCGGGAACAATGACGGGCATGACGGAATTATTGGTCTATGCAAAAGCGGCAGGACTTGATATCGAAAAGGTCATTGAGCAGGTTGGGTCCGGCAGTGCAGGCAACTGGTCGCTTTCGAATTATGCGCCGCGGATTTTAAAGGAAGACTATACGGCCGGCTTTTTTGTGAAACACTTCATCAAAGATTTAAAAATCGCTTTGGATGAGGCAGAGAAAATGAACCTCGATTTGCCGGCGACGAAATTAGCTGCGCAACTATATGAGAAGTTGGCCGGAAAAGGGTTTGAAAATGACGGTACACAGGCACTTATCAAGTTGTGGTGGGGATAATAACACTTTTATATATAAAAATTAAAGTAATTGATGCGAAGCCAGTGGAAAAATGCTAGAATAAATAGAAAGCTAGTCTTGAAAGGGGAAATATCATGAAACCTTCACAACTCTCAGCGATTCTTCGTCGCCTTGAAGTAATGATGGAAGACAACGGGGAAGTTGAAATCCGTCGTTTCGAAAAAGAAGGCGTAGAACGTTGCGTCGTAAAATACAACCGTGAAACTGAAAGCTTCGAATTAGAAGAACACGACTCTAATCAAAGCTACCAATTTGATGATCTTGATTTAGTTGCTATTGAAATTTACGAATTATTGCAAGATTAATTCATTTGAACATCAAAAAAAGGCATAGGAAAAGTGAGTGAAATCATTTTTCCTATGCCTTTTTTCTCTTGATGGCAGAATAATTTCATGATTATTAAAAAAATTTAATTTTTTAGTGGAGGAATGGGGAAAGTTTGAGTATACTGGATAATAACAAAATCAAACGATGAGGTGTAATGATGGCAGACAAGATTTACGTGGGATTATTGGGATTAGGAACAATAGGGACAGGCGTGGCTCGTATCATTGCGGACCACCAAAATAAAATTACCCAAGTAGTCGGTCAAGAGGTTGTAATCAAAACTGTTCTGGATCGCGATATCGAAAAATGTCAAAACTTTTTTGGCGATACAGTGAACTGCACTGATAATTTTGATGATATTTTGAATGATGCTGATATTTCGGTTGTCGTGGAGTTGATAGGATATGTGCCGGCAGCCAAAGAATATATTTCCAAGGCATTATCAGCAGGGAAACATGTCGTTTCGGCCAACAAAGACTTGGTTGCGTTGCATGGCAAGGAACTGATGGGCTTAGCGAAAGAGAACAAATGCGATTTCCTGTATGAAGCGGCTGTTGCCGGCGGGGTGCCGATTCTTCGTGCCATCACGGAAAGTTTTGCTTCCGACAATATCAAAAAAGTGATGGGGATCGTGAACGGTACGACCAATTTCATGATGACCAAAATGGATAAAGAGGGTTATTCCTACGATGAAGCATTGGCTTTGGCTCAGAAATTGGGCTTTGCGGAAAAAAATCCGACCAGTGATGTGGACGGTTTGGATGCGGCAAGAAAGATGGTCATTTTGGCGCGTCTGGCGTTCGGCACGAACGACATCACGCTTGATGATGTAACGATTGCCGGCATCCGCGATGTGTCCATCGAGGACATCAAATTGGCTAACCGCCTGGGTTACAAGATTAAATTGATCGGTACTGCTGAAAAAATCGGCGATAGCGTGAATGTGGAAGTCGGGCCTGTTTTTGTTCCCGAAGCGCATCCATTGGCCAGCGTCAACAATGAAATGAATGCTGTATATGTTGTAGGGGAAGCTCTTGGCGAAACCATGTTCTACGGTGCGGGAGCGGGTGAATTACCGACCGCAACGGCTGTCGTCAGCGATGTCATGAATATCGCGAAAAACATTCTTCTGGGCATCACTGGAAAGAACTTCAACGACTATGAAGTGGAAACGCTTATTGCGACGCCTGAACAAGTCATCAACCCGGAATTCATGCGTCTGGAAGTGACGGACCGTGCAGGGCAATTCTTGGAACTTGCGAAAATTTTTGCGCAAGCTGAAGTGAGCTTCGACAAGATCATCCAAGATCCCTTGGATAACGGCAAAGCCATCATCGTCATCGTTACGCACCCTATGTCGAAAGCGCAGGAAATAGAAATCCTCCAAGCCATGGAAGACAACGAAGATATGAAGCTGAAGGTGCATTTCAAGGTGTTGGAAGGCTGAACAATGTCATTCGAACAGCAACAAACGCTAAGTGAAAAATAGGTTATTATTGTTCTTTTGGAAAGGATTGATTAAGGGATGTTTGATATCCGTGTACCGGCTACTTCTGCCAATTTAGGACCAGGATTTGATTCGCTTGGCTTGGCTGTATCGTTGTATTTAACGCTGACAGTGAAGGAAGAAGCCGAAGAGTGGGAGATTCTCCATGATTTGGGTGAAGAGATTCCCACTGATAAAACAAATTTGATTATTGAGACAGCACTGTCGTTGGCTCCAGACATGAAGCCGCGTAAAATAACGATGGTGAGTGAGGTTCCCGCTGCCAGAGGCTTGGGGAGCAGTTCGGCGGCTATCGTCGCAGGGATTGAGTTGGCGAATCAATGCGCTGATCTGCAATTGACCGTCGATGAAAAAATCCAGATTGCGACACGCATCGAAGGGCATCCCGATAACGTTACGCCAGCCATTACCGGCGATTTCACGGTGGGGACGGTACTGGATTCCAAAGTCTATTGGATGAAGGCAAGCTTCCCGGAAACGGCCCTTGTGGTAACCATTCCCGATAAGGAGTTGCTGACGAAAGAAAGCAGATCTGTATTGCCGGAATCCCTTCCGTTCAAGGAAGCCGTCAAAGGCAGTGCCATTGCGAATATGCTTGTGGCAGCGGTGTTGTCGGGCAACATCGAACAGGCAGGGATGTTGATGGAACAGGACGTTTTCCATGAACCCTACAGAGGGGCATTGGTTCCCGAATTGGCTTCGGTCCGTAAGCTGGGCCATGAATGGGGTGCTTACGGTACCTATCTGAGCGGGGCCGGGACGACTATCTTGACCATGATCCATCCGGAGAAAGCGGCGGCTTTCGTCGCAGCGGCAAAAGCCGGCATCCCGGACAGTGAAGTGAAATTATTGCAGATTGAAAAAAATGGCGTACAAGTGATCAGATAACTGAGGAGAAGAGCGAGGGAGAAATCCCTTGCTCTCTTTTTTTGCCAGTTGCTTCTGTGGTCGCCTTCTCCCGTAAAACATCGCGCTCTATTGAAACGCGCTCTGTTTTACAGAAGGTTGCGCTTAAGCCGACAAGAGCACATGGCCAAGAGCAGGCCATTTAGCTCTTGTCTTCTTAATGCTCACCTTCTCCCGTAAAACATCGCGCTCTTGTATTTTTTTGTTTATGCTTTATAATGTTACTGGAATAGGGTTATAATATACAATTAGATAGTAGTGAGGCTGGGTCAAAACTTTTTGTGTGGTACAATATGCTTTTTGGTGGTGTGTCATGCAGTCTTTTAGGTTTTGGAGCGGGACTTTGGGTTTCTGTGCCCGAAGTTTGCTCGAAAAGTGACGATGTTACTTTTACCCATCCTCTTATTTTTTATGACGAGGAGACGTTATGTTAGATAAATTTAAACCTACATGGATGGTGGAGACCATCTATCACATCACTCCGGAACAACTCGCCAAACACAACGTCAAGGCCGTATTGACGGATCTGGACAATACCTTGATTGCCTGGAATAATCCGCAAGGGACAAAGGAATTGATCGATTGGATCGCATTGATGGAGAAAAATGGCATACCGGTTGTGATCATTTCCAATAATAGCGGAGATCGGATCCAAAAAATTGCCGACAATCTTCATCTGCCGTATGTTCCAAGGTCCATGAAACCTTCTCGCCGTGGATTTGTGAGAGCTTCCAAGGAACTGCAAATCCCTTTGGAACAGTGTGTTATGGTAGGGGATCAGTTGATAACGGATATATTTGGCGCAAATCGCACGGGTGTGCGCAACGTATGGGTGTTGCCTATTATAAATTCTGATGCTTGGAATACACGCATCAACCGGTTTTTTGAAAGAAAGTTATTGAAACGATTGTTGAAAAATGATCCAGGAATGATATGGAGGAAATCACTTGACTAAAGAAGAATTTACAGAAGATGTTTATTGCATAGGCTGTGGAGCGGAAATTCAGACGGAAGACCCTGATGAACGTGGCTATACGCCAGTTGCCGCCCTGCAAAAAGGGATGGAATCAGGGCAATTGCTATGCCAACGTTGTTTCCGTTTGCGTCACTACAATCAAATGGAAAAGGTATCCGTAACGGATGATGAGTTTTTGGCGATGCTGAACACCATTTCCTCAGAGGATGCTTTGGTTGTGAACGTCATTGATTTATTTGATGTTTACGGAAGTTTAATACCGGGACTGCACCGTTTTGCAGGGAACAATCCGGTGCTGGTTGTCGGGAATAAGGTGGATGTTTTGCCGAAATCAGTGAAAATGTCCCGCGTCAGACAATGGTTGACAGAACAAGTCCAAGCGGTCGGCTTGCGTCCGGTTGACGTTGTTTTGGTCAGCGGAAAGAAAGCGACATCGATCGATCAACTATTGGAAACAATCGAAAAATACCGCAAGGGCAGAGACGTTTATGTAGTGGGGGTGACGAATGTCGGGAAATCCACCGTCATGAACCAAATCATAAAAGCTGCCACCGGCAATAATGAAGATGTCATCACGACGTCCCAATTCCCGGGCACCACTCTGGATCAGATTCGCATACCGTTGGACGATGGCCATTTCATCATCGATACTCCAGGTATCATCCACCATCATCAAATGGCGCATGTTCTCAGCGAAAAGGAATTGCGTCTAGTAGCTCCACAATCAGAAATCAAACCGATTACGTATCAATTGAATCCGGAACAAACTCTGTTCTTGGGCGGCGCTTCACGATTTGACTTCATCAGCGGCGAAAAATCATCCTTCACCTGTTATTTTGCAAATGACATGAAGATCCACCGCACAAAACTGGAAAAAGCTGACGAATTTTACAAAAAACATTTAGGCGGCCTACTACAACCACCTTCAGCTGAAGATGTGGAAAATTTCCCTCCTTTGGTCAGACACGAATTCAACGTCAAAGTCCCTATGGATATCGTCTTTTCAGGTCTGGGCTGGATCACGGTCCGTAAGCCGGGGAAAGTCGCTGCATGGGTACCAAAAGGCGTAGACGCAGTGATGCGCAAACCAATCATTTAATAATAGAAGACAGAGGTGCGAAATGGAATTAAGAGGAAAACAAAAACAATATTTGAAAAAAGAAGCACATCATATGAACCCGCTTTTCCAAGTAGGAAAAGGCGGCTTGAACGATGAAATGATTTACCAAATCGGGGAAGCGTTGGAAAGAAGAGAGTTGCTGAAAATCGCTCTTTTACAAAACACGGATGCGGAGACGGAAGACGTCGCAGCAGTCATCGAAGAAAAATTAAAAGCGACAGTCGTCCAAAAAATCGGGCGTACCCTCGTCTTGTTCCGCCCTTCTTCTAAAGAAAAAAATCAACGTTATTCCGTTACTGTCAACAAAATCTAAGGCTGACAACATCTGACTATTCAATTGAGGTGAGAAAAATTGATCGCAACTTTAAATTTGATAGCACAAACAGACTACCTGGTCATAGAGGAAACCGAGACTCAAATTGAATTCACTAATCGGAAACGCATAGGCATCATCGGGGGGACATTCAACCCCCCTCATTTGGGCCATCTCATCCTGGCGCAGCAAGTAGGAGAACAGCTTGGGTTGGATAAGGTCTACTTTATGCCGGATGCTGAACCGCCGCATGTGGATGAGAAGGCATCTATCCCCGCCAAACACAGGGAAATGATGGTGAGGCAATCCATCATGGGGAATCCGTTGTTTGATATCGAAACGATAGAACTTGAACGGGGCGGGAAAAGCTTTACGATCGATACGATGAAGCTGTTGGTTGCGATGCATCCTGATACGGATTACTATTTCATCATCGGCGGCGACATGGTCGCATATTTGCCGAAGTGGGAACGGATCGACGAATTGGTGCAACTGGTGCAATTTGTTGGCGTCGCCAGACACGGCTATGCGAAAGAAAGCCTGTATCCGATCATCTGGGTGGATGCGCCTTTGGTTGACATCAGTTCCACGGAAATACGCAAAATGATCAAAACGGGCCGTTCCATCCAATACTTGGTTCCAGATGATGTGAAGGAGTATATTTCGAAAGAAGGCTTATATTTAGATGAAGACGAGTGAGTTGGCCTATACCGGTACCTACACAGCCTGGAGCCGGGAGGGCATCGTTTCGGAAGTGAAGCAACAGATGAAGACGTCCCGTTTCGAACATGTCCTGCGGGTGGAACAATGTGCCGTCCGCTTGGCGGAAAAGTACGGAGCATCCGCAGAAGCGTGCAGTCTGGCGGCCTTGCTGCATGATTACGCCAAAGAACACGATGTAGAAGAAATGAAAGGAATCATCCTGCGTGAAGGGATGGATCCGGAATTGGTTCATTTCGGAAGCGAAATCATGCATGGGCCGGTAGGCGCCTATTATGCGGAAAAGAAATTTGGGATAACGGATGAAGAGATTTTAAACGCAATCCGCCAGCATACCATCGGCGGAATCGAGATGTCCTTGATCGGCAAAATTATTTTTGTGGCGGATTACATTGAAGCCGGGCGAACCTTCAAGGGCGTGGAAGAAGCCAGAGAATTGGCTGGGAAAAATTTAGATGAGGCAGCATATTATAAAATAGAAAAAACAATCATCCATCTGGTGAAAAAAGAGGTGCCGATCTATCCGGGCACAATCTACGTTTACAACAGCTGGATCCAAAGAAAAGCGGGGAAATAAAATGAAATTAACAAGTGAAGAATTATTGGAAATCGTAGTAAAAGCAGCAGACGACAAATTGGCCCAGGATATCTTGGCCTTGGATGTACATGGTTTGACTTCATTGGCTGACTATTTTGTTGTGATGAACGGTCGTAATGAAAAACAAGTTGCAGCTATCGTGGAATCAATCGTACAGAACGTCGCCAAAAACCAAGGCGACGTCAAAAATGTAGAAGGAAAAGATTCCGGCAGATGGACTCTGATCGATTTGAATGACATCATCGTGCATGTCTTCAATTATGAAGAACGCGGCTATTACAACATCGAAAAACTATGGAGCGACGCACCGTTAGTTGACATCTCCGGTATGGTAAAAGAACAATGAGTTTTCAAATCTTCGCTCATTACTATGACGAAATAATGGACCAGTCTGTCTACGACAGCTGGCTTCGTTATGTAGAAAAGTATACAAATGGGGAAAAAGGATTGAATCTGATGGATCTTGCATGCGGCACAGGCAAGATAGCCGTTCAATTGGCTAAAAAGGGCCACCACGTGACCGGCATCGATTTATCAGATGAGATGTTAGCTGTTGCGTACAATCGCATGTTGGAGGAAAAGACAACCCTTACATTAGCGGTAGGCGATATGCGCGCATTGGAACCTATGGGCGATTATGACGTCATCACTTGTTTTTCCGATTCGCTCTGTTATCTGGCGAACGAGGAAGAAGTGCTGTCGGCATTTAAAGGCGTGAGTGAAAACTTGTCCGATACTGGCGTTTTCCTTTTCGATGTCCATTCTCTTTATCAAGTGAACGAAGTCTTTCCTGGCTACCAATATATTTACCAGGATGAAAAAGGCGCGTTTCTGTGGGAAAGTTTCGAAGGAGAGTCCGAGAACAGCGTCGAACATGATTTGACGTTTTTTGTGGCGACCGAAGCAAATCCGGAATTGTTTGAACGCTATGCCGAATATCATCGGGAAAGAACGTATCCTTTGGCTGTCTACAGAAGATTGCTGCAGGAGGCGGGATTCAGTGATGTGACCGTGACGGCGGATTTCGGCGATGCCGAAGTTGCAGAAGACAGCAAACGTTGGTTTTTTGCTTGTAAAAAATAGGGTTTGTCATTTTTTGACAGCCAGGAAGTATCAAGTTTTTTGATATAAAGCGCATCATTGCAGGCGTTTCACAGGTTCCTAACCTGTTTCACGCCATCACATGATGTCTAGCGGTCCAAGCCTGCCTCTCGGAAATTAGATAAATCTGCCCCATTGCGCTCTACGATGCTCATTCAGGGTCAGATTTCCTAAATTTCTGTCGAGGCAGGGCGGGCTTGGGCCGCTTTTCTTATTTAATATTTGGATGCAACGGGTGAGGGGGTCCTCTTTGATGAAAGCGTGCGGTGTAATTGCGGAGTATAATCCATTTCATAATGGCCATCGTTACCAATTGGCGGAAGCCAAAAAAATGACGAACAGCGATGTGATGGTTGTTGCAATGAGCGGTAATTTCGTGCAAAGAGGGGCTCCCTCTTTGTTGGATAAATGGGCGCGCGCCGAAATTGCTTTACACAACGGCGCGGATGTTGTTGTGGAGATGCCGATACTAGGGAGTGTACAAGCAGCAGATTTATTTGCCAAAACAGGCGTCAAACTATTGCAGGCTTTGCAATGCGATGCTTTCGCATTTGGTGCTGAGGAAGGAATAGCAGCGGATTTCATTGAACGGAACCGGATTTTGAAAGAACATGAAGCGGAAATAAATCAGGTCTTTCAATCCTATCGCAATGATGGCAGAACCTATGCGGCGCAATTGGAGTCGGCAATCGCTGAAGTGTTGCGCAGCAAAGATTCTGCTATTTCATTCTCAACTCCAAATAATCAATTAGGGTTAGCCTATGTCCGCGAAAATGAGCAGTATCGCAATCCGATGGAAACGGCGGTCGTTATCCGCAAAGGTGCAAGCCACCACGCTTCGGTTGCTGCCGTGAATGAATATGCCAGCGGTACGGCCATTCGGGAGTGGGTGCTTGCGAGCGGATCCGCAGATAAATGGGAGCTGCTGAGCAAGTGGGTCCCGGCTGAGTCATTGCGTGCTTTGGAGCAACAACCGGCAATCGATTGGGATCAGTACTGGCAAATGCTGCAGTATCAATTAACCGTGCAATCCGTTTCCGAATTGGCTGAAATTTACCAGGTTGAAGAAGGAATCGAATATCGGCTGAAAAAAATGGCGGAAGCTGCGCCGGATTTTTTAAGTTTTATGGAACACACAAAAACGAAACGCTGGACATGGGCAAGACTGCAACGGGTCTGCACCTATATCTTGTTAGGGATAACCAAAGAAGAGGCTGAACAGTTTCAAAAACAGCTTGGTGTCGTCCGGCTGCTGGGTTTCACGGAAAAAGGCAGAGCCTATCTGCATGCCATCAAAAAAGATGCAGCTTTGCCGATTTTGACGAAGGTCCATCAAAAGGATTTTGGCTTATTGGAAATTGAAGTCAGAAGTGATAGAATATACCGATTGGGATCGCTCAGCAAGTTGAAGGAACAGAATTTCTCTCGCTCGCCCATCTATCTTAAGGATCCTGCGTGTTTTATTGAAAGCAGAAAAGTTTAAAATTTAGTAAATTTAATGCGAAATTGCAATAAGCGTTTGACTGACAACACCCAAAGAAATATAATGGATTAGTTAATAGAAGCCAACTCCGTTTTTACGCGGTTTAAGGCGCGAAGGAGGATAAATAAATGAGTGAAGTAGCCAACTCCGTTAGTTTCGTCCCTGTCATTGTGGGCGGAAATAGAGGCGCTTATAGCTTGGCTAGAGCTTTTTATGAGGCATATCAAGTTAAATCGAATATCATCAGCACCATGGTTGTCGGACCGATCGGGAATTCCCGAATCACCAAACATTATATCCAACCAGAAATAGATGATTTGGATAAATTTTTTGAAACGATCCACCAAATTGGCCGGGACTATCCAAATATGAAAAAAATAATCTTTGGAAGCGATGATCGTTATGCTGAGCTGTTGGTCAGGACGAAAGACCGCTTTGATGAAGATTGGATTATTCCGTATGTGGATACAGATGTTTTCTTGCGTGCGACCAACAAGGAACATTTCTACGGCATCTGTGAGAAGGTAGGGGTGCCTTATCCAAAAACATTGGTAATGAATGAGCTTACTTTAGCGTTGCCGTTTGAATACCCCATCATCATAAAACCGGCAAACGCCATTATGTACCAAGGCCTTCACTTTGAAGATAAAGAAAAAGTGTTCATCGGACGTGACGAAGCGGATTTTAAGCGCATCTATCACCTGATGCGCGAAAACGGCTACACGGACAGTCTCATCCTTCAGGAGTATGTCCCGGGAGATGACACTTATCTGGGGGTTGTGACGGTCTATACTTCGCCGCGCGATAAAGAAATCAAATTGATCGCTTTCGGCCAAATTTTGCTTGAAGATCATACACCATCCGCAATCGGGAACCACTTGACGATTCTGGCAAGAGAGGAATCGAAAATCGTGGAATCCGTCCGTAAGCTGATCGCGGAAACCGAGTTTTATGGCTTTGCCAATTTCGATGTGAAATATGACAAACGTAAGGACGACTACGTGTTCTTTGAATTGAATGGACGTCTTGGCGTCAGCAATTATTACGTGACCGCAGCAGGACACAATGTTGCGAAGTATTATGTCGATGACTATATCGCGAAGAAAAAATTAGGGACAACAATCAATAAGAATGAAGTGTTGTTCAATATGGTCCCCAAAAACTTGCTTCTGAAATTCGTCGAATCCGAAGAATTGCAAAAAAAAGTGAAACAATTATACAAAACCGGAAACGTGGTGCATCCTTTGGATCCGCCGTTTGAAATGAATCCAAAAAGAAAATTCTATATTTTGGCTTCGAAATTGAATTATTACAAAAAATTCAGACAGCATCCGCCAGAAGAGTAGTCTGAATAGAAGCCAACGGGAAAGTGGGGGATGAAAAGCTATGAAAAATTTTTTTGGCATTCTTGGTGGGATGGGGACGTTAGCGACGACTAATTTTTTGGTCGAAATGAACAAACGTCATTTTCCTGAGAACGATCAAGATTATTTCAATTATATTTTGATCAATCATGCGGACATTCCCGATCGCACGGAATACATTCTTGATCCGACGAAGCCGAATCCGGTGGAATCCGTTATAGAAGATGTCCATATGTTGAATCAATTAAAACCGGAATTCATCATCATGCCGTGCAATACAATCCATTATTTCTTTGATGAGATTCAAAAAGAAACCGATATTCCGATACTGAACATGATCGATCTAACCGTTGATTACATTTCTGAACACTTTGAAGGTGCCAAGAAGGTGGGCTTATTTGCTACGGAAGGAACCCATCGCAGCGGGATCTATGAAAGTAAGTTGATCGAAAAAGGATATCAGGTAGTTTTGCCGGACAGGGTGTTGCAAGACAAAATTAATAAAATGATTTATTATTATATTAAAGAACGATCCAATTTGTTTTTCCCGTTATATTACGAAATTTTAGAAGATTTCCAAAGTTGCGGCGCCGATATCGTATTGTTGGGATGTACGGAAGTTTCTTTGATGAACAGTCACGACGAACAAGGACATTATCCGATTGTGGACGCTGAAAAAGTTCTTTTGGATAAGACGATTGCATTGGCAAAACGATTAAAAGTGTAAAAAAAAAATCGTCTCATTTGAGCTTGTAAAGGAAAATACATTGACAAAGGTTTTTTTCACTAGTATAATTCAATTTGTTATTTTAGGGGTGATGGAAATGAAGTGGCCATTAAAAGAATTACAAGAACATCGTGGTGAACCACACTATTTTTCTGTTATAGTTGATAGGGAAAGTTCATTGATGACAAGGAATAATGAAATCCAAGCTGTTTCACCAATTAAGGCGGAAGGTTTCTTATTATATGAAAATCATTCTGTGCTTGCCAATTTCCGAATCGATTTAACGATAACCCTGCCTTCGTCAAGGTCGTTAGAATTAGTGGAAGTACCTATGCAAATAGCAATCGAAGAACTTTACACGGAAAATGAATCACTTTTCCTTGAGCAGGACAATCCTGCGGAAGTTGTGTTACCATTAGAAGGCGATGAAGTAGATTTGATCCCCGCTATCGAGGACAACATCTTATTGAATTTGCCGCTGCAGGTTTATACAGCTGAAGAGTTAAAGTCTGATCAAATGCCGAGTGGAGCTGACTGGGTGGTCATTTCGGAAGAGTCTTTTGAAACAAAGAGGCTGGAAGAAAAGAGCAATCAAATCGATCCGCGTTTAGCAGGTCTGAAGGCCCTATTAGAAGACGAAGAAAAAACAGAATGAGATTTTGACGCTGGATTTACCGAATAACAGCGATTAATACAGGGAGGTGTAAGGAAATGGCAGTACCTAAAAGAAGAACATCTAAAGCAAGAAAAGCAAAAAGACGTACTCACTTCAAATTAGAGATTCCAGGCTTGAACTCATGCCCTAACTGTGGCGAATTGAAAAAGAGCCACCACGTTTGCGCATCATGCGGTTACTATGATGGAGTAGCAGTTATCGAAAAACAAAACTAATTTTCCATGTCTTTAGTGATTTCGGCCAGCAGAATATATTCTGCTGGTTTTTTTGTGCAGCAAAATAGGTTAGAATAGAAACATACTGATTTAAAGGAGTCGTACAAGTGCTTAGTTTCCATTATCTTGAAATCTTATTATATGTTTTTCCAATTCTTGAAATCATACTGATAAATAAATATTTTCGGCCTTATTTGTGCTATAAGGACAAGATTCGTTTGTCTGTTGCGGATGTGGTTCTGCCTTTCCTTTTGGTCGGCATCCAGTTGCTGAGTGTGTACAGTCTCTCTTATTCTTTGTTGCCGCACTTTTTACTGGCCGTCTGTATCGTCGGTTTGCTGCAGACGTTATACTTTGACGCAAAAAGGAAACCTTATCTTCTCAAAAAGTTTTTGCGCGGCTTTATAAAAATCGCTTTTTTGCTGGGTTTGCTGTTTTATTACCTGTTGGTGTTTTTCCGGATGTACCTCTTACTCAGAGGATGACACCGACTTAATCTGAAGATGATAGGGAATGGAGTGTCTTATGAAAGTTTTATTGTATTCTGAAGGATTAAAATATATAGGGAAATCAGGCTTGGGCAGAGCGATTGAACATCAGAAAAAAGCGTTGACGTTGGAGGGGATCGAATATACGACCGACTACCGCGACGACTTTGATCTGATGCACATCAATACCTACTATTGGCAATCTTTCCGCCTGCTGCATAAAGTGAAAAAAGACGGGAAGCCGATTGTCTACCATGCGCATTCTACACAAGAGGATTTCCGGAACTCTTTTATCTTTTCAAATGCGTTAGCGCCGTTGTTCAATAAATGGATTATGCATTGCTACAATTATGGGGATGTCGTGTTGACGCCCACGCTTTACTCGAAGCGGTTATTGCAAAATGCGGGTCTTGATAAACCGATCATCCCCATTTCCAATGGGATCGATCTATCCTTCTATCAGCCGGATGAGGAAATGAGGAAAGCTTTCCGCAAGAAGTACGGCTATGCCGAATGTGACAAAGTAATCATGTCAGTGGGGCTCTATATAAAACGCAAAGGAATACTCGATTTCGTGGCGCTAGCAAAAGCGATGCCGGAATATCAATTCATTTGGTTCGGTTATTTGAACTTGCATCAGGTGCCCCATGAAATTCGTGAAGCTGTGGAAACGCAACTGCCTAACCTCACATTTGCTGGATACGTGACGCCGAGTGAATTACGCAATGCCTATTGCGGAGCCGATTTGTTTTTCTTTCCAACATACGAAGAAACGGAAGGAATCGTTTTGCTGGAAGCGTTGGCCATGGGGCAAGACATTCTGGTCCGGGATATCCCTATCTACGAAAATGACCTGATTGCCGGTGTGCATGTGTACAAAGGGAAAACGAATGCCGAATTTAAACAGCTGATCAGAGGGATATTGGAAGGCGAACTGCCATCTCTCGGTGGAGCAGGGCATGAACAGGTAAAAGGAAAAGATTTACGGTGTATCGGCAGCGAATTGCGGAAAGCCTATGAAACAGCAATATGCTTGAATGAAGCGAACAGCAGCAGGCTTCCGTTGCCGCCTTCTTGATGGAATGCCAGTTGTGGGGAAGGGCCCCACTTTTTGATGATGATGACGAGGAAAGGCCGTTTTTCTTAATTATATAGGCTCTGATGGCCTCCAATATTTCGATAATTGCATACGAATCAGCAGAAACAAATTGGCTTGGATGATAAATTCATCCCCAATTTGTTTTTTTTGTGAATTATTTGGGAAATTGTGGTAGAAAGTGGGGGGATGTGGTAGACTGAATTTATATTTGAAAGTGGGGGCGAGTGTCTGTATGTTGATGGGCGAGTTCAAACACAATATTGATGCAAAAGGCAGATTGATCATGCCCGCAAAATTTCGTGAAGAATTAGGCGATACCTTCATCATTACCCGCGGATTGGACGGCTGTTTATTCGGTTATCCAATGGACCAATGGGAGGCACTACAAGAAAAAATGAAGCAATTACCCCTTGCTAAAAAAGATGCCCGCGCGTTTACCAGATTCTTTTACTCCGCTGCAACTGAAGCAGAGATAGACAAACAGGGGCGCATCAACATACCGAAAAATTTATTGGATTTTGCAAAAATTGAAAAAGAATGCCGTATTGTCGGCGTGTCCGACCGTATCGAAATATGGAGCAATGCGAAGTGGGAAGAATTCACTGAAGAAGCTGAAGAGAACTTCGAAGACATTGCTGAAAAAATGAATGATTTTGGATTGTAGGTGGAAAAATGGAAGAATTTGTACATTATAGTGTATTGCTTCATGAATCGATTGATGGTCTTGCCATCAAGCCTGATGGCGTTTATGTTGATTGTACATTAGGTGGGGCTGGACATAGCAGCGTCATTTTATCAAAGTTAAATGAAAAAGGTCATCTTTACGCATTTGACCAAGACCGCATAGCGATCGAAAATGCCAAAAAGGTCCTTGCTCCCTATATCGAAAAAGGGATGGTAACGCTCATCAAAGCGAATTTCCGTTATATCAAAGAGGAATTGGAAAGCCGTGGCGTCTTAGGGGTCGACGGCATCCTGTACGATTTGGGTGTGTCATCTCCGCAATTGGACCAAGCGGAACGCGGTTTCAGTTATCGTCATGATGCTCCTTTGGATATGCGCATGGACCAAGAACAAGAATTGACGGCCCAAATCATTGTAAATGAATGGCCGTATGCCGAATTGGTCAAGATTTTCTATCGCTACGGCGAAGAGAAGTTTTCCAAACAGATTGCCCGCAGAATCGAAAGCATCCGCGAAAAGGATCCCATCGAGACAACCGGCGAGTTGGTCGAGATCATCAAAGATTGCATCCCTGCCCCCGCAAGACGTAAAGGCGGACATCCGGCTAAACGGATATTCCAAGCGTTGCGTATCGCGGTGAACGATGAATTATCTGCAATCGAGGATTCCCTGGAAGCCGGCTTGGCCATATTGAATGAAGGCGGACGGATGAGCGTCATTTCCTTCCAATCATTGGAAGACCGAATCGTGAAGATGATGTTCAAAGAAGTCAGCACAATCGAGGACTTGCCTCCTATGTTGCCGATACTTCCCAGCGAATACGAACCGGATTATAAACTGATCACGCGTAAGCCAATCTCGCCGAACGAGGGCGAGCTGAGCGAAAATTCACGTTCATCGAGCGCCAAGTTGCGCATCATCGAAAGAACAAAAAGATAGCTGCAACCATTTTGAATAGGAAGGAGAGGACGCTGTGGCATTACCGGAATATAGGATCTCAACGGCTCAACCGGCTTTGCCGGATGAAAGGATAGAACCTAAAAAAACAAAAGTTTTACCCGTAAAGGTAAAGCCCTCTAAAAATAAATACAGCAAAATAGAAAAATTTGCCTTCTATCTGACAGGTCTCATCGGAGCGGTTGTCCTGTTGCTTTCCCTTGCGACACAAGTGACCCTCTCCAATCAAAACAGGGCCTTGCAGGACTTACAAAATGATAGCGTTGCGATTGATTTGGACAACCAAAACCTAGAGCAAGAAGTCCAAGAACTTTCACGCTATGACCGCATCATTGCGATCGCAAAAGAACTTGGCTTAGAAATGAATGAAGCAAACGTTAGGAATGTTACGCGATGAAAAAAAATAATAGTCCGCAAAAAAACCGCAAAAATATGACTCGTTGCATGGTTGGCTTAACAGGGTTCATGTTCCTCGTATTTGTTTTTCGTTTTTCCATGATTATGATCACCAAGAAGGTAAATGGAGAAAATCTAAGCGAGCATGTTAATAACTTATATACCAGAAGTAGTATCCTTGCCGCAAAAAGAGGTACCATCTATGACATAGGTGGCAATCCTATTGCCTTGGATGCTACTTCTTATTCGTTGGTTGCTGTTTTGACCGATGAATGGAGCGAAGACAAAGCGAGTCCGAACCATGTAGTCGATAAAGAAAAAACCGCCGAAGTGCTGGCGAAATACATCAGCATGAGCAAGGACGAAATATTGGCTGCCTTAAGTCAAGCAGACTTAAAACAAGTTGAGTTCGGAACCGCCGGCACAAACTTGAATTATGCAACAAAGGCACAGATTGAAGCAGAAAATCTGCCGGGGATAACCTTTCAGGAGACGCCTTCGCGTCTCTATCCGAACGGCGTCTTCGCTTCCCACCTGGTCGGTTATGCGCAAAGCACAGCCGCAGAGGATGGAAAGGCAACGAACCAAAACAAAAAGCTGGTCGGCATGATGGGCATCGAATCCCTTTACGACGACCAGTTGGACGGCACCGATGGGAAAATCACCTATCAGGAAGATTCAAACGGCTATGTCATTCCAGGGACACAGGTTGAAGATCAGACTCCGGTTGAGGGGAACAATCTCTACCTGACCATAGACAGCAGGCTGCAAATTTATCTCGAGAGCCTGATGACCAAAGTGTATGCAGAGGCGAATCCGGAATCGATGACAGCCATGCTGGTTGATCCGAAGACGGGAGATATCTTAGCGGCTTCACAGCGCCCTACATTCAATGCCACCACTAAAGAGGGGATTGATGACAAATGGCAAAATCTCCTCGTAGAGGACACGTATGAGCCAGGATCAACCTTTAAAATACTTACCTTGGCAGCCGCCGTCAACGAGGGTGTCTTTAGCCCTTTTGCGACCTATGAGTCAGGAAGCATCGCATTGGAAGGCGGAACCATCAACGATTACAATTTGAAAGGCTGGGGAACCATCAGCTATATTGAAGGGCTTGCCCGTTCCAGCAATGTCGCTTTTGTCAAATTGGTGCAGGCTATCGGCTATGATAAATGGGAAGCCTACATGAAAGCCTTCGGCATCGGTAAATCGACCGATTCAGGGTTGGAGAATGAAGCAACCGGTAATTACAGCTACACCTACCCCCTTGAAAAAGCCAATACAGCCTTCGGACAGGGGGTTACCGTCACACCTTTCCAAATGATGCAGGCTTTCACAGCCATCGCCAATGGCGGGAAGATGATGAAGTTGCAGTATTTGGATAAAATCGAAGACCCGAATACGAATAAAGTAACGGTGGTCGAGCCAAAAGAATTAAGTTCGCCGATCACAAAAGAAACCGCAAACTTGGTTTTGACGTATTTAAAAGAGGTTGTATACAATGAACATGGCTCAGGCCAAAGCTATAAGATCGATAACGCCGAGATTGCGGCGAAAACAGGTACCGCCGAAGTGGTGGATTCTACAACCGGGAAATATTATACCGGTTATCAAAATTATCTGTACTCTGTCGTCGGGTTTGCGCCTGCTGAAAATCCAAGTTATATTCTGTATTTGACGATGAAGCGACCTGCCAACATGGACAGTTTGGACGGAGCACATTATTTATCGGAAATATTCAATCCTTTCATGACAAGGGCGATTCAATACAACAACCTGGATCCGGGAGTGACGGGCGACATCAATCAGTCGGCCATGCCGGAAGTAGCTAATCTGACGAAAGAGGAAGCACTGAACGTTTTGAAGGAAAAGGGATACACGGATATCGGCGTCGTAGGCAGCGGCAGCAGGATTGTTCAACAATATCCCTATGTCGGCACGCAGACGATCAGCAATCAAAAAGTTATTTTGATGACGGAAGGCGCCATGACGATGCCGGATGTCTACGGATGGTCGAAAGATGACGTCATGAAGGTTGCAGAAATTGCAGGTGTCAACTTCCAATTTGAAGGCGAAGGGTATGTCGTATTCCAAAGTGTGGATGCCGGCTCGGCATTGAACGCTGCATCAGAAGTGAAAATCGTACTGGAATAGGCGTAAATGAAATGCAAATAAAATTTAGATAAACACCTGTTTAGGAGGAGAAAATATGCAGTGGACAGAAATGCTTTTGCCGTTAGCCATCAGCTTTGCAATAACCATCAGTATGATGCCAATTTTTATCGGCTATTTTAAAATGAAACAATTTGGTCAAATCACACGGGAAGAGGGCCCAAAATGGCATGAAGTGAAAAGCGGAACGCCGACGATGGGTGGGGTCGTCTTCATCATTGGAGCGATATTGACCGCGGTGGGGACGGCCATCTGGAAAGATGTTCTGACCGTAAAAATGGCGATGTTCATTTTTGTGCTATTGTTTTTCGCGGCCATCGGCTTTTGGGATGATTTTCTTAAAATCTTCAAAAAGCAGAACGAAGGCCTGACTTCTAAGCAAAAATTCCTAGCGCAATTGCTCGGATCGTTCGCTTTTGTCGTCCTGTTCTATTTTTCCGGACTGGATCCGCTGATCACACTTCCGTTCATCGGACAGGTACACAGTTGGGTCGTTTTTGCAGTCTTCACGATCATCTGGATTACCGGCTTTTCAAATGCCGTGAATCTGACGGATGGACTGGATGGCTTAGTGGCGGGGACCGCAGGGATCGCCTACAGTGCTTATGGCATTTTGGCGTATCGCCAAAATGAAATGGAAGTCCTCTTGTTCTGCATCGCTATCGTGGGCGGATTGATCGGTTTCTTCTTCTTCAATAAAAAGCCGGCAAAAATCTTCATGGGCGACGTCGGATCTTTGGCATTGGGCGCAGGTCTTGCGGTCATCTCATTGGCGTTGCATTTGGAATGGTCGCTGTTGTTGATCGGCTTGGTCTTTGTCATCGAAACGGCCAGCGTCATGCTGCAGGTAGGCTCCTTCAAACTGCGCGGTAAGCGCATCTTCAAGATGAGCCCGATTCATCACCATTTTGAAATGAGCGGTTGGAGTGAATGGCGCGTCGTCATCACCTTTTGGACAGTCGGACTGATTGCGGCAATCGCTGCATTGGTTTTATTATTTAACTAGTGGGGGTAGGAAGGCATGAAAAAAAATAATCGTTTTGAAAATAAAAAAGTGTTGGTATTGGGTCTTGCCTTAAGCGGGCTGAATGCCGCAAAACTGTTGCTGGAACTCGGTGCGATGGTCACCGTCAATGATGCCAAGGATCTAGCTGACAATCCGGATGCAAAAGAACTGATTTCCTATGGCATCAAAGTCATTGCCGGCTCACACCCGGTGGAACTGTTGGATGAATCCTTCTCATTCATGGTCAAGAATCCCGGGATACCCTACAACAATCCGATGGTCAAGCGGGCTCTGGAAATCGGGATACCGGTTCTGACGGAAGTTGAACTGGCCTCCGAAATATTGGAAGGGCGTCTGATCGGCGTCACGGGAACGAATGGGAAAACAACCACGACCACGATGATCACGGATCTGCTGAATTACGGAAGAAAACAAGGGAAAGCATACAAAGCCGGTAACATCGGTGTCCCAGCATCTGCAGTCGCACGCAAGGCAACCGCGGATGATGATGTGGTCATGGAACTGTCCAGCTTCCAATTGATGGGCATCCAGGATATGCATCCCGCCATTGCGGTCATCACCAACATCACGGAGGCGCATCTGGACTACCACGGCGACCGCGAAGAGTATGTCAAAGCAAAATGGCGCATCACGGAGAACCAAACAGCCGACGACTACTTGGTCCTGAACTGGGATCAAGAAGAATTGCGGGAACTGTCTAAACATTCCAAAGCCCAAATCGTGCCGTTCTCGCGCAGCCAAACAGTGGCTAACGGAGCTTATTTAGCGGATGGGTATCTGTACTTCAGAGGCGAGAAAGTCATGGCTGCTACCGATCTGAAGGTGCCTGGAGAGCATAACATCGAAAATGCTTTGGCGGCCATCGCGGTTGCTAAATTGTCCGGCGTGAGCAATGAAGCAATCATTGCAGCCTTTGCTGTCTTTTATGGTGTGGAGCACCGCATCCAATTCGTCGCCGAATTAAACGGCCGTAGATTCTACAATGACTCGAAGGCTACGAATATCTTGGCAACGAAAACGGCATTGAACAGTTTTCAAGGACCGATTATTTTATTGGCGGGCGGCTTGGACCGAGGGAACACCTTCGAGGAGTTGGTCCCTTACTTGAAGCATGTGAAAACATTGATCGTATTCGGTGAAACGCAAGAGAAATTGATCGATGCAGGCAAAAAAGCCGGAATCAAAGAAATCGTCCCAACCGAAGATGTTGTCAGCGCGGTTCCGATCAGTTACCAGTACAGCGAAGAAGGAGATACAATTTTACTTTCTCCCGCATGCGCCAGCTGGGATCAATTTAAGAACTATGAAATACGCGGCCAACTCTTCAGCGATGCAGTCAACTCATTGGTAACTGCAAAAAGTGAGGAGGAAGGATCATTCCACTGATCCGAGCATATGAAAATATTACTATCGGGCGGAGGGACAGGTGGTCACATCTATCCCGCTTTGGCCTTAATGAATCGCATAAAAGAAAAATACCCCGACAGCGAATTCTTGTATGTGGGGACGGAACGTGGCTTGGAAAGCACGATTGTCCGTAAAGCGGGCGTTCCCTTTGAATCGGTCGAAATCCAAGGGTTGCGCCGCAGTCTGTCTTTAGAAAACGTGAAAACTGTCTATTTGATGCTGAAGAGCATTGCTGATTCAAAAAAAATCATCAAGAATTTCCAGCCGGATGTTGTGATCGGGACAGGCGGCTATGTCTGTGCGCCTGTTCTTTATGCCGCATCCCGTTTGGGCGTCCCTGCCATCATCCATGAACAAAATTCGGTTGCGGGCGTCACGAATAAATTTTTGAGTCGATTTGTGGGCAAGATTTGCATCTGCTTTGAAGATGCACGCAAGGATTTTGAACAGTACGAGGAGAAAATAGTCTATACCGGCAATCCGCGTGCGCAAGAAGTGGCAGCGATAACGGAAGGCGCATCATTGGCCGAGTATCAGTTGAAGGATGGCATCCCGACCGTATTGATTTTTGGCGGCAGCCGAGGAGCGGCAAAGCTGAACGAGTCCTTTGTTGAGGCCTACAACTTGTTTAAAGGCAAGCCGTACCAAGTGATGTTGGTCACCGGGGAAACCCATTTTGAAAAAGTGAGCAAGCAAATTGCGAGTTTGGGCCAGTCTTTGGCGAATATTCGCGTGCTGCCCTATGTTTATGAGATGCCAAAGCTCTTTAAGAGCACAGCACTGATCGTTTCCCGCAGTGGAGCGACAACCTTGACGGAAGTGATGGCATTAGGCTTGCCGAGCATCCTGATACCCAGTCCCTATGTGACGAATAATCATCAACAAAAGAACGCCGAAAGCCTGGTTAAAAATGGTGCAGCAGAAATGATCCTGGAAAAAGAGTTGCATGCGAAATCATTATTCAAAGCAATCGATAGTCTGATGTTGAATGACACTGCACGCAAAGAAATGGCCTTTCAGGCGAAAAGAATGGGGATTACGGATGCATCCGACCGCATTATCCAAGTGATCTTGGATGTAATCAAGTAAGGGACGGGAGCCGGTGAAGATGGATTTTAAAGGTATTAAGCAACGCATGCTTAGAAAAGAAGTCTCACCTGCAGAGACTCCTTGGCAGCGAGCAATGGAAGAAATGAAGAAAAATAAAGTACAGAAGTTGAATGAAAAGGAAAAAGTAAAAGCGGAAGAAAAATATGCAGAGCAGCACCGGCTGCCGAAAGAACAACTGGCTTACTGGAAAGGCAAGCTGTCGGCCCATAGCAGGAAGCAAAGCGGCCAGCAAGAGGACCGACACTCCTACCTGTATTGGTATCTTCTATTTTTAACCGGCGGACTCGCCATGGGCTATCTTATTTCTCCGCTCGGCAGGGTTCAGGAAATATTTGTCGAAGGTGCAGCGTATGTGCCCGAGCAAACGATTATCGACGCGAGCCGCATTTCGGGGAAAGTGACAGCATTGGGAGTCATCGCGAACAGCAAAGACATCGATGGATACATTTCATCAAATTTACCCCAAATAAAAAAGGCGAGTATCGCATTGAAAAATTTCAATGACATCACAATCACGGTACAAGAATATAAAACCATTGCCTACGTCTATTCGGAAAAAGCGTATTATACTGTTTTGGAAAACGGCGTGATCGCCAAAGATGGGTTGAAAGTTCCGATTGGAAATTGCCCTATCATCACAGGATTTGAATTGAATCAAAATTTGAATGATTTGTTGAAACAATATATGAAGTTGACGGATACGGTCCAGAACAGCATTTCAGAAATAAAATATACCGGTACGGAAGAAAATCCGTACAGCATAACGGTCTATATGAATGACGGCAATGAAATAAAAGCCATCTTGCCTACCTTTGCCGAGAAAATCCTTTACTATCCGGATATCGTCAGCCAATTGGGGGCTACGAAAGGGATTGTGGATCTGGAAGTGGGCGCCTATTTTACGCCATTTTCGCAAAGTGCGGCCGAAACGAACACCACAGCCGCGGAAAAAGCGACACCCAAAACCGAGGTTCCCTCGGGAACGGACGCTCAATCGACTAAAGCAGGTAATCCACAAAGCGGAGCCGTCACAAAAACAGAAGTCGCTACTCCAAAGCAAGAGTAAGGGAAAAAGGATTGTTTAGTCAATCCTTGAACAATGCTTGCCGGTAATTGTTGAGGGATTGAATGGAAATGGGCCATGCCCGAATGTTGGAAATATTTCTAAAAATCTTCGTAAATGAAGAACTATTATGATAAAATGATAAAGTATAGCTTTCTGGCATCATGCATTTTTTAACAGCTTACTATTTGGGCGCAGTGCGGGTGTTTGCAAAAAGCCATTATGTTAAATGGAGGTTTCAATAAAACATGAAGAATTCAGGAATATACGTCAGTCTAGATATTGGAACCACTTCAATAAAAGTTGTAGTAGCAGAATATGTGAAAGACCAAATGAATATTATTGGAGTAGGAAACGAAATTTCTAAAGGCCTCAGCCGTGGAGTTATTGTCGATATCGATGAAACTGTTGAATCCATCAGACGTGCAGTCAGCCAAGCTGAGCGAAAAGCGAATATCCAAATATCAAATGTCATTGTCGGCATACCTGGGAACCAAATCAGCATTGAACCTTGTCACGGTATGTATGCTGTTTCAAGTGAAAACAAAGAAATTACGGATAGAGATGTGCAAAATGTTTTTGCAGCCGCTAAAGTTCGCTCTGTGCCACCGGAAAGAGAAATCATATCAGTCATTCCTGAAGAATTCATTGTTGATGGATTTGACGGCATCAGAGATCCAAGAGGGATGATCGGTGTTCGTCTGGAATTGTATGCAAGCATGATTACCGGACCAAAAACAATCATCCACAATATCAAGCGTTGCGTGGAAAAAGCAGGGTTGCGGATCGACGATATGGTCGTTCAGCCTTTGGCGATAGCCAGTGTTGCCATGAATAAAGGCGAACGGGATTTCGGCACCATCCTTGTCGATATGGGTGGCGGTCAAACAACTGCTTCGGTGATCCATGACGATCAATTGAAATTTGCTTTTGTTGATCCTGAGGGCGGAGATTTCGTAACGAAAGATATCTCCATCATCCTGAACACGACCTTGGAAAATGCAGAACGTGTGAAACGGGAATACGGCTACGCCATTTCTGATGAAGCGTCGGCAGATGAATTTTTCCCGGTCGAAACCATTGGGAAAGATCAACCTGTAAAAGTGGATGAAAAATATTTATCCGAAATTATAGAAGCGCGGAACGTTCAAATATTCGAAAATATCAAACGTGCCCTAGATAAAGTGGAGGCTCGCGAACTGCCAGGCGGCATTATTTTAACCGGCGGCGGTGCCGCTTTGCCCGGCATTTTAGAATTGGCGAAAGAAATTTTTGAAATCAACGTGAAACTATATATTCCTGAACAGATGGGAATGCGCAACCCCATTTATGCAACCAGCATCGGACTGATCAAATATGTAGCAGGGTTGGATGACATCTATTTGGTCGCAAAAGGGAAAGTCCAACAAAGCGGTAAGGTGATTCCATTACAGGCGAAAAGCATCAAACAACCTGTAGCAGTCGAAGAACCTGTTTACGAAAATGAACTATATGCCGAAGAGCACGCGGATGAAGAGGGCTTTGTCGGTAAAATGAAACGCTTATTCAACAATTTATTTGAATAGTCACGAAAAACAGAAAATGAAACGGAATTAAATAGGAGGAAATAAAATGGATTTGGAATTCGATTCAAGCATGCATGATGGAGCAAAAATTAAAGTAATCGGGGTCGGCGGAGCGGGTAGCAACGCGGTAAACCGTATGATCGATGAAGGCGTCAAGGGAGTAGAATTCATTGTTGCCAATACGGATACACAAGCCTTGAACGCATCAAGCGCAGAAATTAAAATTCAATTGGGACCTAAATTGACAAAAGGCTTGGGTGCAGGCTCTGTTCCTGACGTAGGCCGCAAAGCAGCCGAAGAAAGTGAACAACAAATCGCTGAAGCTTTAGCTGGTGCAGACATGATCTTCGTTACTTGCGGAATGGGTGGCGGTACTGGTACCGGTGCGGCGCCGATCGTAGCAAGAATCGCAAAAGACTTAGGAGCTTTGACAGTGGGTGTCGTAACGCGTCCATTCAGTTTTGAAGGACCGAAGAGAGGACGCTATGCTGCAGAAGGTATTGCGGAATTAAAAGCAAACGTTGATACATTGGTCATCATCTCAAACAACCGTCTTTTGGAAATCGTCGATAAAAAGACGCCGATGTTGGAAGCTTTCCGTGAAGCGGATAATGTATTACGTCAAGGTGTACAAGGTATCTCCGACTTGATTACGGCTCCAGGATATGTAAACCTGGACTTCGCCGATGTGAAGACGGTCATGAAAGATCAAGGTTCGGCTTTGATGGGTATCGGTATCGCTTCAGGTGAAAACCGTACCGCAGAAGCAACTAAGAAAGCTATCTCCTCTCCATTATTGGAAGTTTCCATCGATGGCGCAGAGCAAATCTTATTGAACATCACAGGCGGATCGGACTTGACCTTATTTGAAGCGCAAGATGCCAGCGATATCGTGGCACAAGCTTCAACTTCTGAAGTGAATATCATTTTCGGTACGTCCATCAACGAAAACCTTGGCGATGAAGTAATCGTTACGGTTATCGCTACAGGGATTGACACCGACAAAAGAAAAGAAGAAAAAAAAACGGCTAATCGCGGAAGCAGCGCGTTCAAAGGACGCAAAGAAGTAAGCAATACACCGGTTTCCTACCAAGAAAAACAAGCACCGATTGAAAAAGCTGAAGAAAAACCAGCGAAAGATCTATTCGGCGACTGGGATATCCGCAGAGACTCAAGCGTGCGCGAACAAGCTCCAGCACAATCGCAACCGGAACCTGAAGTCTTCCCGGTAAAACAAACAGAAGATACCTATCCGCGTTACCATGAACAAAAAGAAGACAAAAATGGCGGGGACGATTCATTGGATACACCTCCCTTCTTCCGCAAGAGACGCAGATAATATGAATATGGAAAGTAATTGTCAGAAAATAGAGGCAATCGTGAGTGAATCTTTGGCGAAGGCCAACCGTGATCGCAGCGATGTAACGGTAGTCGCGGTTACGAAAACAAAACCGGTTGAACAGGTGGCGGAGTTATACCGCTTGGGCTACAGGCACTTCGCCGAAAATCGTCTTGAGGGCTTGGATGAAAAGCAAGCGGCCCTTCCTCAAGACGATATTATCTGGCACTTTATCGGTACATTGCAGACACGCAAAGTAAAAAATGTGATTAATCGCATCGATTATTTTCATGCTTTGGATCGTCTTTCTTTGGCAAAAGAAATAAACGCAAGGGCGGAACAGCCTGTTTCGTGCTTTGTGCAAGTGAACGTCACAGGAGAGGAGTCAAAGCATGGCCTTTCTCCTGCCGCGTTATTAGATTTCGTGTATCAACTGGAAGAATATCCCAATGTTAAGGTGGTCGGCTTGATGACGATGGCTCCTATTGAGGCAACCGACAAAGAATTGCAGCACTGTTTTAAAGGTCTGAAACAACTGCAGGAAAAGGTTGCCGCATTGCAATTGCCGTATGCTCCATGCACAGAAACAAGCATGGGGATGAGCCAGGACTATCCGATTGCCATTGCTGAAGGTTCGACATTTGTTCGTATTGGATCGGCCTTTTTTGCTGAAACAGAGGAGTAGACAAAGAAGAAGCGGGGTGTCTCAAATGGGTCCAAAAGATTTATATCGAAAGTTTTTTGGTTTTGATGAGGAAGATGAGAATGAAGCTGACGCATACTACGATAGCTACGAACAAGAAGGACCCGTCAGTCCCACTCGATACGATCAGCCATCAAAAGAGGACGTTCCCTCCTATCGAAGCAACGTAAAAAGATCAACGAAAGCAAAGGTAATTCCTATGAATCAACAGAGTAAGACTGAAAAAGCAAGCATCCATGTCATTGAACCGAGAGTGTATTCTGAGGTGGAACAGATTGCGGACTATCTTTTGAAGAATCAGTCTGTCCTCTTGAATTTTAAGAGAATAGATTCAGAGCAAGCCAAACGCATTGTTGATTTTTTAACCGGAACTGTTTATGCCATTGGCGGAGACATCCAACGTGTAGGCGATGAAATCTTTTTATGTACTCCCTCTTCAGTCGATGTCGAAGGTATGCTATCCGAAACAATGGAAGAGGAACGTTCACTTTACTAGAAAGGAATTTACATGACACAATTACTGATTTTGCTTTTACAGCTCATCCAATGGGCTGTATCGGCTTATACTACTATTTTGCTGATTTATGCCTTACTGAGTTGGCTGCCTGGTGCAAGCAATTCCAAATTCGGTTATTGGATTGCGCGTTTATCGGAACCGTACCTGGATATCTTCAGGAGATTGATTCCGCCATTAGGCATGGTAAGTTTTAGTGTGTTGGCAGGTATTCTGTTTCTGCGATTAGTGGAATACGGGGCACAGGTCATCATCATTTTCCTTATCAGACTTTTGAGTTGACAACCATTTTTTGAAAGAAACCGATAAATGAGGGATATCTATGCAAGAAGTTTATCAACATTTCCGCAAAGAGGAACAACCTTTCATTGACAATGTCCAATCATGGGTCACCCAAACAGAGGAAACCTATACGCCTTACCTGACCGATTTTTTAGATCCGAGGCAGCAATACATCGTGGAAATGCTTGTCGGCAAAAAAGGCGAGGTGCATGTTTCTTTCTACGGGGGCTATGAGGATGCAGAACGGAGAAGGGCCATCATCTGTCCGGAGTACTTTGAACCGAAAAAAGATGATTTCGAAATTGAACTCATGGAGGTCAACTACCCTTCCAAATTCGCAACGCTATCCCATGGGAAAGTGTTGGGGACGTTGACGGGGACAGGCATGAAGCGAGAACTTTTTGGCGATATCTTATTCGATGGCTTGCGTTGGCAGTTCTTGCTGGCAGCGAACATAGCGAGCTATGTTCAAACACAAGTGTCTAAAATGGGAAATGTCAGTGTCCGGCTCGAATCCAAGATGTATACCGATCTGATTACACCGATCGATAGTTGGACGATCGTGCATGATACGGTCAGTTCCTTGCGCTTGGATACCGTGATTGCAAGCATCTATAATATATCCAGACAAAGAGCGAAAGAATTGGTCACCAGCGGTAAAGTGAAGCTGAACTGGGCAGCCATGGAGCGTCCGGATTTCGAATTGGGGATATTGGATATCGTTTCGGTCCGCGGCTATGGCCGCATCCAAATCCAAGCGATTGAAGGGAAATCCAAAAAAGATAAGTGGCGCGTCGAATTCGGTGTATTATACAAATAATGAATAAACAATCGAAAGGTGTGTTAAAAATGACCTTAACTCCATTAGATATTCAACATAAAGAATTCACGGTTAAAATGAAGGGGTATGACAAAGAGCAAGTAAACGACTTTTTGGATACCATCACAAAAAGCTATGAAGAAGTTTTAAGAGAAAATAAAGATCTGCAAAAGCAATTGAAATTTTCTGAAGAAAAAAACCAACATTTCATCAACCTGCAGGATGCTTTGAATAAATCGATCGTTGTTGCCCAAGATGCAGCGGATCGCCTAAAAGAAAATGCGCGCAAAGAAGCTGAAATCATCTTATTTGAAGCTGAAAAGAGTGCGGATAGACTTTTACACGAAGCAGCCGGAAAAGCTACCAAAATCAACGAAGAGACAGACATCGTCCGCAAAGAGAGCCGTAACTTCAAACAGAAATTACAGCTATTGGTTGAATCGCAATTGAATCTGATCACCAACGACGAATGGAACAACCTTTTGAACGCCCTGCCGGAAGGTGAAGTCGAAACGCCGACATTGAATGAAGTTCTTTCGAACCGCACGCGCGTCATCGATGAATTGATTGCCGATTCTGAAGATGCAGCGGAATTCGCCATGTCCGACAGAAGAACGCCGGCAGCCGATCAAGAAGAAGATCTTTCTGAAGGTTCGATAGAAGCTATTGAAATTCCGGAACAAAACAAGTAAAATCTAGTTATTGATGAATGGAACACCCGAGGGGAAGATACTTCCAGCGAGTTAGCGAGCGGTGAAAGGCTAACAAGTCACTCTTTTCTTAGGATCCTCCACGAGAATCTTTTTGAATATACAACAGTAAAAAAGGTCGCCTGAACAGCGTTAACGGTTTGAATGAGGAAGGAATATCCGCCTGCAGAGGGTCGTTATTGCTTTGAATTTGGGTGGTACCACGAAGACTTCGTCCCTTTAGGAGACGGGTCTTTTTTGCATTGTAGGAAAATATATATATTTTCGAGTGCAGAAGTGCATCACCGTAGGTGTTTCACACGTTAGTAAAATGTTCCGAATGTTAATGAATTGTCCAGCTTCACGGGTTAGCCCTTCGGAAAAGGGATGAAGGAACCTCTTGTCTCTGCGAGCCAAGACATACTGTTCGACTAACCTGCTGACGCAGGAAGTCTCTCAGCAATTGCACTCTACGATGCTCATTTGCATGGGACTCTTAGGGATTCATCCCTTAGAGCCCCAGTATAAGGTGACCGTAGGGAACGTTGCAGGGCCAGATTTCCTAAATTGTCATGACTCTTGCGATTTC
Source organism: Trichococcus palustris (assembly GCF_900114465.1). Classification (GTDB taxonomy): domain Bacteria; phylum Bacillota; class Bacilli; order Lactobacillales; family Aerococcaceae; genus Trichococcus; species Trichococcus palustris. Next base: position 37,799 of record NZ_FOTD01000009.1, read on the forward strand.
AATCGCTTAGAGGCATGATACACTTGACCGTTCAGGTCACAGTGTTTCCTTACTCAGGGCTGAACGAACCCGTTCAGCATTTCTTAATTTCAAAAATCAGTTAAAGGGGATGGCAAATATGAAAATGAAAGAAACCTTGCATCTTGGGAAAACAGCTTTTCCGATGAAAGCAAACTTGCCGGTGCGTGAATTGGAATGGCAAAAAGATTGGGAAGAAAAGAGAATCTATGAGAAACGTCAAGAATTGAATGCCGACAAACCGACGTTCGTATTGCATGATGGCCCTCCATACGCCAATGGCGCCATCCACATGGGACATGCCCTGAATAAAATCAGCAAAGATATCATCGTTCGCTCTAAATCCATGTCAGGATTCCGCTCACCATACGTTCCGGGTTGGGATACGCACGGCTTGCCGATTGAACAAGCTTTGACGAATACGGGTGTAAACCGTAAAGCATTGAGCTTGGCTGACTTCCGTAAACTGTGTGAAGATTATGCTTGGAAACAAATTGACGGACAAAGAACCGTATTCAAACGTTTGGGTGTGGCAGGGGATTGGGAAAATCCGTATGTAACGCTGCAACCTAAATATGAAGAGGCGGAAATCCGTGTATTCGGCAAAATGGCTGAAAACGGCTATATCTACAAAGGCTTAAAACCGATCTACTGGTCTCCATCGAGCGAATCTTCTTTGGCGGAAGCGGAAATCGAATACAAAGATGTAAAATCCGCTTCCATTTTCGTAGCCTTCCAAGTGAAGGACGGCAAAGATTTGTTGGATACAGATACCGCATTCATCATCTGGACGACAACGCCATGGACATTGCCAGCTAACTTAGGTATTTCCGTGAACGCAAATTACGAATATGTATTGGTCAATGCCGATGGCCGTAAATTTGTTGTGGCGAAAGAATTGCTGGAAAAAGTCCAAAATGAAATCGGTTGGGAATCCGTGGAAGTGCTGAACGAATACAAAGGTTCACAGTTCGAATACATGACTGCACAACACCCATTCTATGACCGTGAATCATTGGTTATGGTAGGGGATCACGTAACGCTGGAAGCCGGTACCGGTCTTGTACATACTGCTCCTGGCCACGGGGAGGATGACTACCAGGTCGGCAAAAAATACGGTCTTCCCGTTTTGTCGCCGATCGACAACAAGGGCTGTTATACAGCAGAAGCACCTGGATTCGAAGGGGTCTTCTACGACAAAGCCAACAAAATGGTGACGGAATTATTGACGGAAAAAGGGGCGCTATTGAAGCTCGATTTCTTCGTCCACAGCTATCCGCATGACTGGAGAACGAAAAAACCGGTCATTTACCGTGCAACACCGCAGTGGTTTGCGTCAATCGACAAATTCCGTCAGAACATCCTGGACGAAATCGAAAACGTGGAATGGCTCCATCCTTCCGGTAAGGTAAGATTGTTCAATATGATCCGCGACCGCGGCGACTGGGTAATCTCCCGCCAACGTGTATGGGGCGTTCCATTGCCGATCTTCTACGCAGAAAACGGCGAACCGATCATCACTCCTGAAACAATCGACCATGCAGCAACCTTGATCGGCGAATTCGGATCAAATGTTTGGTTCGAAAGAGAAGCGAAAGAATTGCTTCCTGAAGGCTTTACCCACCCAGGCAGCCCTAACGGTGAATTCACGAAAGAAATGGACATCATGGATGTATGGTTCGATTCGGGCTCATCACATGAAGCTGTCCTGCGCGGCAGAGAAGACTTGACCTTCCCGGCAGATATGTATCTGGAAGGATCTGACCAATACCGCGGCTGGTTCAACTCCAGCTTAACAACAAGTGTTGCCATCAACGGAGTGGCTCCATATAAGAGCGTACTTTCCCAAGGCTTCGTATTGGATGGAGAAGGCCGCAAGATGAGCAAATCTTTGGGCAATACGGTCCTTCCTGAAAAAGTCGTGAAGAATATGGGAGCGGATATCATTCGTCTTTGGGTATCCAGCGTCGATTATGAATCAGACGTTAGAGTCAGTGATGACATCCTGAAGCAAGTCTCTGAAACATACCGTAAAATCCGCAATACCATGCGTTTCTTGATCGGCAACACGGAAGATTTCCAACCAAAAGAACATGCCGTCGCTTACGAAGAGTTGCGCAATGTCGATAAATACATGATGGCTCGTTTGAATGCAGTCGTGGATACCTGTCTGACCGCTTATAAGGAATACAGATTCTCAACGATCTATCAAACAATCATGAACTTCTGTACGGTTGACCTATCCGCGTTCTACTTGGATTTTGCAAAAGATGTCGTTTACATCGAAAAAGAAGATGAATTTGAACGCCGCGCGATGCAGACCGTATTCTATAGTGTCTTGGTGAAATTGGCTAAATTATTGACGCCGATCATCCCTCATACAACAGAAGAAATCTGGAGCTACCTGAAAGAAGACGAAGAGTACGTTCAATGGTCTGAGCTGCCTGAAGCGGAATCGCATGTAGGCCAACAAGAATTACTTGTTGATTGGTCAAACTTCCTGAAGGTTCGCGACGATGTATTGAAAGCCTTGGAAGTGGCGCGTAACGAAAAAATCATCGGTAAATCATTCGAAGCGCATCTGACGTTATTCGTCAATGATGAAACAAAAGCTTTGTTTGAAAAGCTGAATGCTAACCTGGAACAATTATTCATCGTTTCCCAAATCACCATCAAAGATGCTGCAGGAGCAACCGCTGAAGCGCTGGCCTTTGAAAATGGGGCAGTCTTGGTGGAACATGCGCATGGCGAAACATGCGAAAGATGCCGTGCCATCAAAGAAGAAGTGGGAACAATCGAAGATGCACCAACGCTATGCCATCGTTGTGCAGATATCGTCCGTTCCGATTTCCCGGAAGCACTCGTTGCCGAAGCGGAATAACGGAACACCAGCGACTGACGTCAAGGAATAGACAGAGGCACTAAAAAAATATACTTGAATCTTTGGCTAACCCAAACGGTTCAAGTATATTTTTCTTTGCTTCATTTTTTCGAATAGAGCTAAAACACGAATGAAAAAATGAGATTTATTTAAGAAAGCGTATAAATTACTCTTGAATATACAAAAGAAATTCGTTATACTTATATTAGTAACTTGAACTAATATGATACTAATAATTATATTATCAACTTACCAATTGAATATTTTGGAGGTACTACACTATTATGGAACAAGGCAAAGTAAAATGGTTTAATGGCGAAAAAGGTTTTGGATTTATCGAAGTTGAAGGAAAAGACGATGTATTCGTACATTTCTCAGCTATCCAAGGCGAAGGCTTCAAAACTTTAGAAGAAGGCCAAGAAGTTGAATTCGAAATCGTTGAAGGCAACCGTGGACCTCAAGCAGCTAACGTTGTAAAATTATAATCTCATATTTTTTCTGACATTAGCGAATCCAAAAGCGTCACAGAATCTATTCTGTGGCGCTTTTTTCAGTTGTGTGCCATTCTTCTATTTCATTCATCATGCGTTAAAAGAAATAAGGAAGGGCGAGAACACCCATGATTAAATCACGGTGTTCTCGCCTTCCCATAAATTATTTTATTATAAAGAAAAGATATTTTTTTCTATTTTTTCATATTCCGCAATACAAGAGAAACGATAAAAATTAGGATGACTGCACCGACTAAAGCTGGAAGAAGGTAGAAGCCTCCGACTGCAGGACCCCACGCTCCGAATAATTTAGCACCTATCCAAGCGCCAATAAAACCGGCAACAATATTGCCAATGATTCCGCCTGGGACATCTTTGCCTAAAATAGCACCTGCAAGAGCACCCAACACACCGCCGACGATCAATTGCCAAATCAAAGCCATTTTTAGTTCCTCCTTTACCAAACCAACCAGAGCAATAACAACATAATTACTATTTATTAATAATAACTACACACTCATTATAAAGAAAATCGCCCAGAACTCAAACGATAACGCTTGAAAGCGATCGCGTATTTTGTGGGTTGGCAGAGCTGAATCATTATGAACCAACAGCGCATAGATGGCTATTTTCCGCGTATATGCCCATTAAGATGGCCGATCAGAAGATAAATACGAAAAGGACCTGAGCGAATTGGCTCAGGCCCTCCGATAGATTGCAGCAAGCCGCGGCATTTCAAAAAAGCCAGCTTCCAAGCATAACCGATTACACTGGATGCGTTCAACCGTTGATTTTGCATACGGTACAATTTTTGCGCCCTGAAATGTCAGCGGAGCTCTTTTTCTTCTTTTTGGATGGAAAGCAATTTGACTTTCAGATCATTTTCCATGAAAGTAAGTTCCTTTTCGGCTTCCTTGCGTTTCATGCGGCCTTCTTGTTGGATCTTCAGGGTTTCTTCCAACGTTTCAATCAGGTCTTGTTGTGTCTGCTTGAGTGTTTCGATGTCAATCACACCCCGTTCGTTTTCTTTGGCAGTCTCAATCGCTGAAATCTTCAGCATTTCCGAATTTTTCCTCATCAAATCGTTCGTTGTCTGGGAAACTTGTCGTTGTGCCGTGACGGCGTCTTTCTGGCGCAGCAGGGTGAGGGCGATGGCCACTTGATTTTTCCATAGCGGGATCGCCGTATGGATGGATGACTGGATCTTTTCTGCCAATGCCTGGTTCGTGTTTTGAATCAGACGGATTTGCGGGGCTTGCTGGATGGTCATTTGCCTTGTCAGGAGCAGATCATGCTTCCTCTTGTCGAGCCTGTCCAGGAATTGCTTCAAGTCATTGACGATTTGGACATCCATTTGGCTTTGGCTCGTTTCAGCTTGTTGGATGGCCTGAGGGATCAGTTTTTTCTCGATGTCCTCCATTTTTACTTCTCCGGCAGCGATGTAAATATTCAATGCATCATAATAGTCCTTGTTCTTTTGATACAGCTGCTCCAACATCAGGTTGTCGTTCAACAGGCTGTTCTTTTCCTTGTCCAATTTGATGGCGATTTTGTCGATCTGGGCGCCGATTTTTTGGTATTTTGCAGTCATTTCATAGGCCGATTGTTTGACCTTTCCGAAGATTTTGCGGAAAACATTATTGTCCTCGGCACGCAGATCTTCCGGTTTTGCCTCGTTCAGGCGATACATCAGCTCGTTGAGGGAATCCCCGATTTCGCCCGTATCCTGGTTCTGCACATGGTCCAGCATCGAGTGGGAGAATTCGCCCAATTGTTTTTGCGCGGCGGCCCCGTAGCTGATGATGGCTTGCATATTCTTTTCATCTATCTGGCCGGCTAAGGCGAGAGCCTGTTTTTGCCTTTCTTCCGGCAATTTGTCGATCAGTTTAGCGGGTTGCGGCATTTCTGCAAGCTCCGTTTTGGGATCCAGCTTAGCCACGGGATTGGCAAACGGATCCGTGAATGGGTTTGCCAAGAGGTCATCCAATTCCTGGTTAACGTTTTTGATTTCTTGCTTGTCGGTTGGGTTCGTTGAATCAAATCTCTCCATCTTATTTCCCCCTATAATTCTTCATCCAATGCATTTTCGTTGTCTTTGCTACTATTATCCCTTTTCAAAACTTGCTTGGCAAGTTCCATCTCGATATCCAAATCCTTGATGTCGTTGGACATGAATGTCACATAATCCTCGGCAATCAGTTGGCACATCTCGTCGATGGTCCGGGCGCTCTCTTCCAGAGCCGCATAGGTGCCCTTTGTTTTCGAAACATGCCCGTCAATGTCGATGTATTTCTCTGTCAATTCTTTTAAGTTCGGCAGATGAGTATATAGAAATTTATCGACCTCATGCAGGCGTTGCGGCTGCTCGACGATGTTTTTGAAAAAGTCTTTCAGAATGTCCATGGTGTCATTCCGGATAGAGATGGCTTTCAATTTGGAAACCTGATCGAAATTATATTCGATGTCTTGGATATTGCTTTTCGCTTGGAACAGCGTGTTGCGGAAATAGGCGATTTGATCTTTTGTCAGGCCCTTTGACAGGTAGAAAGCTTCTTTCGTAGGGCTTACTTTTGCGATAGCTGTCGGCTTGCTCTTTGATTTTTTAGGGAAAGAAAATCCTCGTGCGGATTGCAGATAGAAAAGGATTGCTCCCATTACTACCGTCAGGCCGATGGACGTCCAAAAATCAAAACCGAAGACGAAATAGAAAACTGCCAGTCCGATCAGACAGGCTAAGCTGGAAAATGTGTACTTCATGATGTCTTTTATATTGTTCCACATGATTGTTCCTCCTCTGAGAACGTGTTTTCGTTGCTATACATAGTTTAGCACAAAAATGCCCCCTATACCTATCAGCCCAAAGGATGATTTTCCTTGCCTTGAACAGCGGATTGTCCAAGTCATTTTGCCAGCCTATTGTAAATGATGGAAAAGATGAGGTATCATTGTATTTACAGAAAAATCAGAGACATGGAGGTCGCGATAGTGGAATTTGAAGAAAAAACATTGACCAGTGAAAAAATATTTGATGGCGTGCTGCTGCATTTGGTGAGGGAGGAAGTATTATTGCCAAACGGTAAAACTTCCATCCGGGAGATGATCCGGCATCCGGGTGCGGTTGCGATGATCCCTTTTACAAATGACGGCAAGATGGTAATGGTACGCCAATTCCGTAAACCGTTGGATCGTACCGTAGTGGAAATTCCAGCCGGGAAATTGGAGCGTTCGGACACGGAGCCCTTCCAGGCGGCAGTCAGGGAACTGGAGGAGGAAACGGATTACCGTGCTGATAAATGGACGGAATTGACCACGTTTTATCCGACGCCAGCCTACCTGGATGAACGCATTACGCTTTACTTGGCGGAAGGATTGACGAAAGTGCAAGATTCCCTGCCGATGGATGAAGATGAGTTCATCGAAATATTGGAGTTGACGTATGAAGAAGCGAAAGCCCTGCAGGATTCCGGTGAAATTTGTGATTCAAAAACAATTTACGCTATGTTATTCTGGGAAATGCGTTTATTGCAAAAGAAAATAGGTGAGTAAAATGTCCAACCCGAAAAAACCGTTGATTACGAGGGAAAGGTACAGGGAGTATCAAAAAGAACAGACGAAAAAAAGTGCCAGCCCGAGCAAAGCGGGTACTGAAATAATCAAGGGGAAAGTTGATGCCATCAAGACACCCTTAGGTTCAACCGGTAAAGAACCAATCAGCAGGAAAAAAGAAAATCCGGGAACGCAAAGTAACGGAAACAACGCTTCCAGAAAAAGCCAGACCGCAGTAAAGAAAGAGCCCAAGAAGAGCGATAAAAAGACAAAAGACCTTCGTCTGACTTCGAAAGAAAAAGGGCGCCAATTGGATATTTTTTTAAACAAAGCCATCGTTTTTGTCATTTTGCTGATTATATTGGTCTTTGTCATTGCGTTTATACTATAATAATGGAGTAATTTGAATCGGAAAGGAACAGGATATGATCGGGATTATTGGAGCAATGGAAGAGGAGAACCGTATTCTTTTGGAGAATATGGAAAATAAGACTGAGGAAAAACAGTACCACCTGATTTTCACAAGGGGTACAATCGAAAACCAGGAAGTGGTCTTGGTGCAGTCCGGCATCGGCAAGGTCAATTCGGCTTTAGCGGCTGCTTTCATGATCGGGCATTATCACCCGGATGTTGTCATCAACACGGGTTCAGCCGGCGGATTGCATCCTGATTTACACGTCGGTGATGTTGTTATCGCCGACAGACTGGCCTATCATGACGTGGATGCGACGGCATTTGGTTATGAGCTTGGCCAAGTTCCGCAAATGCCGCACTATTATCCGGCAGATGCGACCGTCGTCAGTCAAATCACAAAAGCGGCAGAAGCGGTCGGCTTGCGCACGGTAACGGGAACCATCGTTTCCAGCGATTCCTTCATCGCTTCGGAAAGCGGCATCGCACGCATCAAAAAGAACTTCCCGGATGCCTACGCAACGGAGATGGAGGGGGCTTCCATCGCGCAGGTGTGTTATGTGCTGGGGACGCCGTTCGCGGTCATCCGTGCCATCTCCGATGGAGCAAGCGAGGATGCTGCCCTGACGTTTGATGAATTCATTGTGGAAGCAGGCAAGAAGTCTGCGGAAATGGTCATCGAGTTATTGAAGCATTTAGAAAAAAAGGGGTGATCCGTCATGAGGGCATTGATTTCCATTGATTATACCAACGACTTTGTTGCAACCGATGGCGCTTTGACAACAGGAGAAGCGGGGCAAGCAATTGAAACGGAACTGGTCGCCGTCACGAAATCGTTCATCGCTCAGGGGGATTTTGTCGTATTTGCAATCGATTGCCATGATGCGGAGGATCGCTACCATCCTGAAAATGCATTTTTCCCGCCGCATAATCTGATTGGGACAGCCGGACGCGCGTTATATGGCAGCCTGTCCGACCTCTATGAAGAGAATAAAGGGAAACGGAATGTCTATTGGATAGACAAACGCCATTATTCAGCCTTCAGCGGTACCGATCTGGATATCCGGTTGCGTGAACGCGGCATTACCGAAATCCACCTGACCGGCGTCTGCACCGATATCTGCGTGCTGCACACGGCCGTGGATGCGTACAATCTGGGCTATAAGATAGTCATCCATGAGAAGGCTGTCGCCAGTTTCGATCCGGTCGGGCATGCCTGGGCTTTGACCCATTTCACCGGTTCTTTGGGAGCAAAAGTAACAAAATAAACGAAAAATGGCCTTGCAGTTCCTCGCTAAGCGGGATTGCGGGGCCGTTATTTTTTAGACAACCAAGTCAACATTCTCCTGTCCTTCGCATGGCAGCGTATATTATATTTCATTCGACGAGTGCATAATCTTGAAAGCCCTTTCCGTAAATTGTAAAATAGGGATGAAGTTATAGTCTAAGGAGGAAATCGTTATGGCTCAGGGATTGGTTATCGGACGAGGCGAGGAACCGGCAATTCTATATATGGATAAACTGAATCGACACGGTCTGATTGCCGGAGCAACGGGCACTGGAAAGACTGTAACGTTAAAAGTGATGGCGGAGAAGTTGAGCGAGGCAGGCATCCCGGTATTCATGGCCGATGTGAAGGGCGATTTGGCGAGCGTAGCGGAAGCGGGCGAGCGATCCGATAAAATCATGGAAAGGGTAAACAAGCTTCAGATCGAAGGCTTTGAACTGCGTTCCTTTCCAGTGGAATTGTTGGATATCTTTGGGATGAGCGGCGTGCCGGTGCGGACGACCGTTTCTGACATGGGGCCGATCTTGTTGTCGCGCCTATTGGGGCTGAATGAAACGCAGGAGGGCATATTGAATATCGCCTTTAAAGTCGCCGACGAGAAGCAGTTGCTGATAATCGACCTGAAGGATCTGAAGGCGATCCTCAACTTCGTGGGCGATAATGCTGCTGAATTGCGCAGAGAATACGGAAACATATCCAAGCAGTCGATCGGTGCCATTCTGCGGGGGCTGTTGGTCATCGAAGAGCAGGGCGGGGATACATTTTTTGGCGAACCGATGTTTGACATCAAGGATTTGCTGCGTGTCGACAGTCAAGGGCGGGGAATCGTGAATGTGTTGATGGCGAGCAAGTTGTTCATGTCGCCGAAGCTCTATTCCACATTCCTGCTATGGTTCCTGTCGGAATTATATGAGCAGTTGCCCGAGGTAGGCGATTTGGAAAAACCGAAGATTGTCTTCTTTTTTGATGAAGCGCATGTATTGTTCCAAGATATACCGGATGTGTTGGAAGAGAAAATCGAACTGATTGTGCGACTTATTCGCTCAAAAGGTGTCGGCATCTTTTTCATCACCCAAAACCCGACCGATTTGCCGAATGTCATTTTGAGCCAATTGGGGAATAAAGTGCAGCATGCTTTGCGTGCCTTTACGCCAAAGGAGCAAAAAACGGTCAAAGCGGTCGCTGATACTTTCCGCCAACACGAGGGTGAAAACCTGGAAAAAAAATTGACCGAACTGAAAGTGGGCGAGGCCCTGGTTTCTTTTCTGGATTCGGAAGGGATTCCGGGCTATGTCCAGCAAGTGATGATTTATCCGCCTGAAAGTAAAATGGGCATCTTGGATCCGCTCGTCAAAGAAGAACGGATCAATCACTCCCTGTTATATATGAAATACGGCGAAATGATCGATAGGGAATCCTCCTACGAACAGCTGCAACGGCTCGCTGAAATAAAAGCTGTCGAATTGGAAGAGAATGAAGAACTCGCAGCAAGGGAGAAGGAAAAAGAAGAGCAGCTCAAGCAACGGGAAAAAGAGCGGGCCAGAGAAGAATCCCTCCAGAAAAAAACGAAGCCAACGAATCGGGACACGACGATGGACCGCTTCACAAAGAACTTGATGTCACAGTTTGGCAGGGAAGTGGGAAGGGTCATCAGCCGCGGCATCTTGGGGATCCTGAAAAAATAACCGATACAATCGTTATGAAAAAGCCAGTAGCAGATTATCTGCATACTGGCTTTTTCTGTGTTCATCAGGCGAAAACAGGGTAATGGCAGCTTGTTGGACTCGTTTTTGGGGGAGGCTTAGATTTTCCATCTCTTCCGGTTTTCTATATAATGAAAGCAAACGATTCGAAGGAGCTGCACATTTTGGAAAATATCCATTTCAACAAAGAAGATTTTGAAGTCTTTTCGATAAAAGGTTTGGAAGAACGGATGGTCGGCATCCGGGAACACATCCAACCGAAGTTTCGGCATTTTGCCGGCGAGGCAACTGCTTTGCTTAAGGAGGAGTTGGGAGGCGTAAGCTTGCCCGTCCATGTCGCCAAGCATCTGCGCCGGACAAAATACGCGCCCGATAATACGTGGTGCGCCATCGGTGGGGATACGAGGGGCTACAAAAAATACCCTCATTTCCAAATAGCAATTTCAGGGGATGGCGTCGCTTTCTATCTGTGTCTGATCGATCAGCCGTTGAAGGAAAAGGAGATGGCGAAACGATTGCTGGCGAACATCCCTCTGTTGGGGACATTGCCCGATGATTTCGTCGTTTCGGTTGATCACACGGTGGCTGACGTCATGCGGATAGCGGAAACGGATTGGCCCCTTGCCCTGGCTCGGCTGCGCGACGTCAAGAAGGCGGAGCTGATGATCGGTACGAAAATCCAGCATGACGATCTGCGCCTGAACAGTGAAAAGGGCACAGAAACCCTTATGAAGGATACGTTTATGCAGTTGCTGCCCATCTACAAGCTGTGCATTGCCGAGTATGAATGAAAAAGGATCCGCATCGACTTTCCTGTCGTTACGGATCCTTTTTTTTTAGATTGAACGCACAAAAAAAACCGACAAATTGCTTTGCCGGTTTTTTCAGGAAAGACAATCCCGGAAAGGATTATCCTAATTTGTTGTAGTATTCAACGATGAATGATTCGTCAACTTCAGCAGACAATTCTTCGCGAACTGGAAGACGGTTCAATGAACCTTCTAATGTTTCTGCATCGAAAGTGATGAATTCAGGACGTCCGAATAAGCCTTCAACTGCAGCTTTAACGATTACTAGGTCTTTAGATTTTTCGCGTACGCCGATTACTTGGCCAACAGCAACTGAGTATGAAGGGATATCCACACGTTTGCCATCAACAGTGATGTGTCCGTGAGCTACTAATTGACGAGCTTGACGACGAGTAGAAGCCAAACCTAGACGGTAAACTACGTTATCTAAACGTTGTTCTAATAAGATCATGAAGTTAACGCCGTGTTTGCCTTCTCTGATTTTACCAGCTTTTTTGAATAGAGTAGAGAATTGACGTTCGTTCATGCCGTACATGTGACGCAATTTTTGTTTTTCTTGTAATTGCATACCATATTCAGATAATTTTTTACGGTTGTTAGGGCCGTGTTGACCTGGGATGTAAGGACGACGTTCTAATTCTTTACCTGTTCCTAAAAGTGAAATGCCTAAACGACGAGATTGTTTCCAACTTGGTCCTGTATAACGTGACATATTAAAATTCCTCCAATAAAATGTTTTTTGGAGTAAAATAAGAATGAAAATTCAGCAATACGTGCAGGTTATCCTTCAATCTTCACCTTATGCAGCCGCAAGGTTACACAATTGAACCATGTGATGGCGATAAACTGTTGACGTGGGTGCTTCTTTCTCGCTGCATTATTTTACACGAAGCTCATTGTACCAAAGAAAGCCAGCTGATGCAAGAATTAGTTGGCATTTCCAATCAGATCAGTGTATCTTGTATCTTGTTATGTGAAAAACTAAATTCTAGTTGGCTGATTCAGGGGAAAAGAAGCAGAACATGCGAAATGCAAAGCATGCTAAAATTTTTGGTACATGAACAGTTCTTTATATGTTATACTAAAAAATGATATATTGGGCGTTTTCATTTTTATAAATAAAATAAACGAAATTATTGGAATAGGTGGAGGATTGTTACATGGAGTTTATATACTGGTTAGTTGCGATCATAATGATAGTCTTGATTGGATATGGAGTGGTTATGTACTTAACCAAACAACAAGCAAATCGAATTAAGGAAATTGACGACAAAAAACAAAAAGCTATGGCCATTCCGGTAGCTGATAATTTATTTACTTTAAAAAATATGAATTTGACAGGCCAAACAAAAAGTACCTATGAAAGCTGGCAAGCAACTTGGCAGACCATCACCCGGTTTCAGTATCCTGAAATTGAGGCTGCTTTGGTCAGCGCCGAACAACATATCCAACGGATGAATTTCATTAAAGCGAAACAAGCCATCGTTCATGCGGATCAATTGATCGATGAAACCAAAAACAGTGTCGAAAAAGTCAATAAGGCTTTGGAGAAATTGTTGGAAAGCGCAAAGGAAAACCGCAAAGAATTGGAAGAAATCCAAGAGCGCTACAATAAAATCCGCAAGCAATTGTTGGCGCATAGCTTCAATTTTGGGCCTGCCATCGAAACGTTGGAAAAAAATCTCAACTATATGGAATTGGATTTCACGAAGTTCAACTCTTTGACAAGCGAAGGCGACCATATGGAAGCGAAAGAAGTCCTCTCCCGCATTGAACAGGACTTGACGGTGATGGAAGAAGTTGTTGAAACAATTCCTCAATTGAATGAGCAGATCAAAGCGGAGTACGAAGAACAGATCATTGATTTGAAAGATGGCTATCAACGTCTGTTGAATGAAAAATATGTCTTTGAAACGGTTGATGTCCCTGCAGAAATCGCTTCCGTTGAACGGATCATCCAAGAAGCGAAAGATTCGATCGGACTTGCCGACGTCAATGAAGCAAGAAAGAAAATGGATAAAGCGTCAAGGGAAATCGATTCGATATACGGCATCATGGAAAATGAAATGGGAGCCAAAGAGTATGTCGATCGCCATACAGCAAACCTGCAAAGAAAAATGGATCACGTCTTGCAAAGCAACCGTTATGTGTTGCTGGAAATTGATCGCGTCGCCCAAAATTACTTTTTGAATAAGAACGAATTGGGCCGTGCACAGGAATTCGAAGAACAATTGCTGAAAGAGAACGAAGCGCTACGTTACTACGAAAAAATGATGAGGGAACACCAAATCGCTTATTCGGTCGTCAGAGATTACTACGAAAAAATTAGCCAGCGTTTGTCTGAAATCGATAAAGAACAGTCTGAGCTGGTCAGTAGCCTGAGCGATTTGCGCAACCGCGAGAAAGAAATAAAAGACAGCATCGATGTGTATGAGCTGGATATGCGCAATATGAAACGTACAATCGAAAAATATCATCTGCCCGGTTTGCCCAACGTATACTTGGATCTGTTTTTCTCCGTGACAGACCGCATCGAAGAATTGGCTTCTAAATTGAACCGAGTGAAGATTGATATGGAAGAAATCGAAAATATTTCGCAAATGTGTGAAGAGGACATCGAGATGTTGGATAATCAGACCCAAGCGATTGTCGACAACGCCATGCTGACGGAATACATGATTCAATATGCGAACCGTTACCGCCATTCCCATGTTGAAATTGAGAATGCCATCAATAGGGCCCTGGAACTGTTCCATCGTCAATATAAATACGACGAGTCCCTTGCAGCGATAAAAATTCCGTTGAACCGTATTGAGCCAGGTGCAGCTAAAAAAGTGGAAGATTCCTATTTCGAAGAAAAGAACCGCCGCATTTTCTAATCCACCCACCAAACAATCCATTCCATGAAAGAAAGAGTCTGGGACATTCGTGTCCCAGGCTCTTTCTTTTAACCACCTTCGTTCGATATGTGCAGCAAAGAGAAATATGAGAATATGGCGAGACTTACTTTTCATAGTGGCAAGTTTTCTATATAATGGGTTAGATGTTTGAGAGGCAGTCTGAATGACATAAGGAAGTGTGGCGTAACGATGATTTATTTTGATAACAGTGCAACGACTAAGATGTATCCGGAAGCCTTGGATACTTATCTGAAAGTGAACGAAAAGATATTTGGGAATCCATCCAGTCTGCACCAGCTCGGGAATATGGCGGAGGCTTTGCTGAAACAATCCCGCAAGCAAATCGCCGATCTGCTGGGCGTAAAGACGGATGAAGTATTCTTTACGAGCGGTGGGACAGAGAGCGATAATTGGGCCATCAAAGGCACTGCCATGGAAAAACGTGCTGCGGGTAAGCACATGATTGCTTCTTCGGTGGAACATCCCGCGGTGACAAGGACAATGGAACAATTGGAAATGCTGGGCTTCGAAATCACCTATCTGCCGGTAAACGATAGAGGCGTTGTTTCAGTCGCTGACCTGGAGCAAGCGCTGCGCAAGGATACGATTTTGGTTTCGATCATGGCCATCAACAATGAGGTGGGAAGCATCCAGCCGATCAAAGAAATCGGAGCATTGTTGGAAGAGTACCCTTGGGTGCATTTCCATGTGGATGCCGTCCAAGCTGCGGGGGAGAGCAATCCGATCATCCAGCATCCCAGAATCGATCTGCTGTCTTTATCCGCCCATAAATTTCATGGGCCCAAAGGAGTGGGCATCCTTTATAAGAAACATGGAAAACGAATCGCTCCGCTGTTGACCGGAGGCGGCCAGGAATCAGGCATGCGCAGCACAACCGAGAATGTCGGCGGCATCGCGGCTATGTCAAAGGCATTGCGCATGACGTTGGAAGCAAGCGAAGAAAACACCAAACAGGAACGGTTGATCCGCGATAAACTGGCTGCCTTTTTGAGCGCCTATGAAGATGTTCACGTGTTCTCCCCTGAGGACGGCGCTTCGCATATCCTCTGTTTTGCGATGAAAGGGGTACGCGGGGAAGTGATGGTCCATGCCTTCGAGAATGAAGGGATATTCATTTCCACAACGAGCGCCTGCTCCAGCAAAAAAAATGATGTGCCGTATACATTGGGCTCGATGGGCGTCAATCCGGCATGGTCCAGATGCGCCGTACGGATCAGCCTTGCAGGGGAGAATACGGAAGCGGAAGCGGAAGCCTTTATGGAACATTTCAGGACATTACATAAAAAATTCAAAAAAATACAATAGGTACAGAAGGGAACAACAAATGGAAACTCGCATACAAATTCGTTTCGGCGAATTATCGACTAAAGGAAAAAATAAAAAGCGGTTTGTGCAACAGTTGGCAAAAAATATCCGCATGGTGATGACGGGATACCCGCAAATCAAGATCAATGCGGAGCATGATTCAATGTCGCTGGAATTGAACGGCGCGGACGAAACGGTTGTATTGGAAAAATTAAAACATGTATTCGGCATCCAAAACTTTTCGCCGGTCTATGCGGTATCCCGGGAATTGGATGAAGTCAAGCGTATGCTTGTCGCGTTGCTGGGCAAAATGGACCTTGAAGGGAAAACGTTCAAGATTGCGACGCGCCGCGCCGACCATGATTATGAATACGACACGAATTTTTTGAATGCGGCATTAGGCGAAACGGTATTGGCGGCTTTCCCTTCCCTTACCGTGAAAATGAAACATCCGGATATCTTGGTCCGGGTGGACGTAAAAGACAAAGGGATCTTGCTGAGTACGGAAACGTATCAAGGCGCTGGTGGGTTGCCGGTGGGATCGAGCGGCCGCGGCATGCTGATGCTGTCCGGCGGCATCGATTCTCCGGTTGCCGGATATTTGGCGATGAAGCGCGGCGTCAAAGTGGAGGCTGTGCATTTCCATAGCCCGCCATATACGAGCCCGCAGGCATTGCAGAAAGCCAAAGATTTGGCGGCCAAATTGACGAAGTTTGGTGGGGATATCCAATTTGTGGAGGTGCCGTTCACCGAAATCCAGGAAGAGATCAAGAATCTTGTGCCGGCGGATTATTTGATGACGATCACCCGCAGGATGATGCTGCGCATAACGGATGCCATCCGCGAGGAGCGCCAAGGGTTGGCCATCTTCAATGGCGAATCCTTGGCGCAAGTGGCTTCGCAGACATTGGAAAGCATGATTGCGATAAACGATGTGACGACGACGCCGATCATTCGCCCCGTTGTGACGATGGACAAGCTGGAAATCATCGCGATTGCGGAGCGTATCGATACCTTCGATCTTTCGGTCCAACCGTTCGAAGACTGTTGCACCATCTTTGCCCCGCCTTCGCCGAAGACGAAGCCGCATTTGGACAAGGCGAGGAAATTCGAAGCGAAATTGGATGTCGAAGGGTTGATCGAACGGGCGATGGCCGGCTTAGTCGTGACGCACATCACCGGAGCAGAGGACAGTTCCCATCAACAGGAATCGTTCTTTGCTGACTTGCTTTAATCGTCCGTTCCGTTTTTTTCGGAAATGCTTTCGGTTTGTGGAGCGTTTCCTTATCGTAATTTCCTACTTGTCTGTATAATGAAGTTATTATCGTATAAGGGGGAATTTGTAATGCAAGTAACGCTTAAAGGGGAACCAGTTGAATTAGTAGGGGTCCAACCGATTGTTGGGGAACAAGCTCCGGGATTTTCGTTGTTCAATACTCAGGATGCAAAAGTAACGTTGGATGATCTGAGGGGCAGTGTTGTTTTGATCAGTGTGTTCCCGGATATCAATACTCGCGTATGCGATGCGCAAACAAGACAGTTCAATAAATCGGCGGCAAATTTGGATGGCGTGATTTTGCTTTCCGTTTCCAAAAATACAAAAGAAGAATTGCTGGATTGGTGTGCGGCAAACGGCATCGATATGCAGATGCTGCATGACGATCAAGGCGAGTTCGCCCTTGCCTATGGCTTGGCTATCCCAAAAATGGACAATAAGTTGGCTCGCAGCGTGTTTATCATTGATCAGCATGGCGTATTGGCCTACAAGGAAATCGTGCCGGAAATCTCTACAGCACCCGATTTCGATGCTGCACTAGCGGCAGCTAAAAAATTACTTTAATCTCATTGAGATTTTTATGAAAAGATGCTAAACTGTTTGAGTATAAACAAAGCGACGATCAAGAGGAGTAACTTTACCGGAACTACCAAAGAGAGAAAAGCAGTTGGTGAGAGCTTTTTTGGGGAAGGAAAGCGAAGTAGCTTGTGAGCAGGTGGTGTGAACGTCTACGGACTGGGTAGCATGACTCGGAGTATACTCCGTTATCAAAAAGAGAGACAGGGGAAAGTCCCTGTAATTTAGGTGGTACCGCGATAATAATCGTCCTGCATATAGTTGCAGGGCGTTTTTTTTATTTTCGTTATTAATGAAAGAAGAGAGGGAGTGGCTGAATGTCTAAAGCAGATGCAATGCCGACAAAATACCAACCCCAAGCTGTCGAAGCTGGGAAATATCAAAAATGGGTCGAAGAGGGCCTTTTTAAACCAAGTGGGGATAAAACAAAGAAACCTTATTCCATCGTCATTCCGCCTCCGAACGTAACCGGGAAACTGCATTTGGGGCATGCATGGGATGTTACCCTGCAGGATATGCTGATCCGCCAAAAGAGGATGCAGGGCTATGATACGTTATGGTTGCCGGGTATGGACCATGCCGGTATCGCAACCCAAGCGAAAGTGGAAGCGAAATTGGCCGAAGACGGCATCAGCCGTTACGATTTGGGACGTGAAGCTTTCGTCGATAAAGTTTGGGAATGGAAAGAGGATTACGCCAGCGTCATCCGCGAACAATGGGGCAAGATGGGCATTTCCGTCGATTATTCGCGTGAGCGTTTCACCTTGGATGAAGGCCTATCCGATGCGGTCCGCAAAGTCTTCGTGACCCTTTATGAAAAAGACTTGATCTACCGTGGCGCCTACATCATCAACTGGGACCCGAAAGCAAAAACAGCTCTATCCGATATCGAGGTTATCCATAAAGATGTCAATGGTGCTTTCTATCATTTCCGCTATCCTTTAACGGATGGTTCCGGGTACCTGGAGTTGGCGACGACACGTCCGGAAACGATGCTCGGCGATACTGCCGTTGCCGTCCATCCGGATGATGAAAGATATGCACAATACATCGGAAAAACGATCACTTTGCCGTTGGTGAACCGTGAAATCCCGGTCATCGCCGACGATTATGTCGAAATGGATTTCGGGACCGGTGTTGTTAAAATCACGCCGGCACACGACCCTAACGACTTCGAAGTCGGCCTGCGCCATAACTTGCCGCAGATCAATGTCATGAACGACGATGCGACGATGAATGAGCTTGCCGGCAAATATGAAGGCATGGACCGCTTTGAAGCCAGAAAAGCGATCGTCAAAGATATGGAGGCGCAAGGCTTCCTGGTGAAAGTGGAAGAAATGATGCACAGCGTCGGCCATTCGGAACGTACGGATGTCATTGTGGAGCCGCGCATCTCCACCCAATGGTTCGTCAAGATGAAGCCTTTATCCGAAAGAGCCGTTCAAAACCAAAGTACAGACGAAAAAGTATCCTTCTATCCGGAGCGTTTTGAAAATACCTTCCTGACGTGGATGGATAATGTCCATGACTGGGTAATCTCACGCCAATTATGGTGGGGACATCAAATCCCGGCTTGGTATCATAAAGAAACTGGCGAAATGTACGTCGGCATGGAAGCACCGGCCGACAGCGAAAACTGGACACAGGACGAAGATGTCTTGGATACGTGGTTCAGCTCCGCTTTATGGCCATTCTCGACGATGGGCTGGCCGGATGAAGATGCCGAAGATTTCAAACGTTACTTCCCGACAAGCACATTGGTGACGGGCTATGACATCATTTTCTTCTGGGTAAGCCGGATGATTTTCCAAAGTCTGGAATTCACCGATCACCGTCCGTTTGAGAATGTTTTGATCCACGGTCTGATCCGCGATGAGCAAGGACGCAAGATGAGCAAGTCCTTGGGCAACGGCATCGATCCGATGGATGTTGTCGAAAAATATGGCGCCGATGCTTTGCGTTGGTTCTTGGCGAATGGCTCAGCGCCCGGACAGGATGTCCGTTTCAGCTACGAAAAAATGGATGCGGCCTGGAACTTCAACAACAAGATCTGGAACGCCAGCCGTTATGTTTTGATGAACCTTGGAGACCTGGAATACAAGGATATCGCCATCACCGGCGAAAAAACGACTGCCGATAAATGGATCCTATCCAACCTGAACAAAACGATCGCGAAAGTGACGGACTTGTTCGAGAAATTTGAATTCGGTGAAGCGGGCCGTCTGCTGTATCACTTCATCTGGGATGATTACTGCGATTGGTACATCGAAATGACCAAAGAAGTGCTGCAAGGGGATGATGAAGAAGCGAAGCGCACGACAAGAAGCATCCTGGCCCATGTGTTGGATAATGTGTTGCGCCTATTGCACCCGATCATGCCGTTCATGACCGAAGAAATTTGGCAGAATGTACCGCATGAAGGCAGCTCGCTCGTTGTTGCGGCTTACCCGACAGCTGATGCGGCCTACTTCGATGAGGCAGCCGAAGAGGCGATGGATAAATTGATCGAACTGATCCGCAGTGTGCGCAATGTCCGCAGCGAAATGAATACACCGTTGTCCAAAAAGGTCAATATGCAAATCAAAGTGAATGATGCCGAAACGGAAACAATCTTCAACGAAAATAAATCTTACATTATCCGTTTCTGTAATCCGGAAACGCTGGAAATCAGCCAGACGATCGAACCAGCAAGCGATGCCGTGACAGCGATCATCGCCGGCGGGGAGGTATACATGCCGTTGGCCGGTCTGATCAAGCTGGAAGATGAAATCGCCCGCTTGGAAAAAGAGGCTGAGAAGCTGAACAAAGAAGTGCAACGGGTGGAGGGCAAACTGAAGAACGAAAAATTCATCAGCAAAGCGCCGCAGGACGTCGTTGACGGCGAGCGTCAAAAGGAAGCCGAGTACCGCGAAAAATTGGTGGCCGTGGAAGAACGGATTGCTTCATTGAAGGAACAATTGGCATAATCGTTTAAAATAGAATAGAAAAAGAGAAAACCTCATTTAGACAGAACGCTATGTAAATGGGGTTTTCTTGAACAAAAGGAGCAGTTTAGCGGATGTTTACAACCTATGAAGAAGCAATGGAATGGATCCACACCCGCAAAGGGATGGGGCCGAAGCCGGGGATAGCACGGATGAAGTGGTTGATGGAGAAACTGGATCATCCGGAACGGAAATTCAGATCCATCCATATCGCCGGCACAAACGGGAAAGGCTCGACCGTGGCTTATTTGCGGAGTCTGTTTATGGCAGCCGGTTACTCGGTGGGCACCTTCACTTCCCCGCATATCGTGAGCTTCAATGAACGGATCAGCATAGACGGCAACGATCTTTCTAACAATGATATTCTGGAGCAGACCAACATTCTCTATTCGCTGTACCAAGAAATCAGCGAGACGGAATTGGGCGCGTTGACGGAATTCGAAATTGTGACGGCGATGATGTTCTCTTACTTCGGCTCGCACCCTTGCGATGTCGTCTTGATAGAGGTCGGTCTGGGCGGGCTGTATGACAGCACCAACATTGCCGAACCGGACGTATCGATCATCACGACCATCGGCAAAGACCACATCAATATTTTGGGGGATACCATACCGGAAATCGCCCATCAGAAAGCCGGGATCATCAAAAAGGGGACACCTGCAGTGATCGGGAGATTGCCGGAGGATGCTTTGCAAGTCATGCGGGAAAAGGCAAAAGAAGAAGCTGCACCCTTATTCGAATACCGGAAAGATTTTACGGCATCAAACTGGCATGATGTAGCGGAGCATTATCATGAAGCCTTTGACTTTTCATCCGCTCATGTTTCTTTCGAGGGCATCGAAATCCCGTTGATGGGCGGACATCAGGTCGATAATGCCGCAACGGCCCTGCAAGCTTTTCTGCTCTTCTGTGACAAGTGCGGATTCGCTTACTCGGAAGAGTCCATTAAGGCCGGTTTCCTGCGTACGGCGTGGCCGGTTCGCCTGGAAATCATTTCACAAAAACCGTTCATTTTGCTGGATGGCGCACATAACGTCCCGGCAATGGAAGTGCTGGCGGATGCGCTGAACAGGAAATTCGCTGATAAAAAAATAACGATTTTGTTGGCCGCATTGGCCGACAAAGACCTGGAGCAGATGGGCGCTTTGATCAAAACGGTGCCGAACAGCACCCTGTATGTGACTACTTTTGAATCTCCGCGGGTGGCATCGGTCGAAGAATTGCGGTCGCGGATGGGCGTGGCGGAAGAAATGACCTTCGCTGATTGGCGTCAAGCGGTCGATGAGCTGAAAGCGAAGCAGTCCGAGGGCGACATGCTCTTGATTACGGGCTCCCTGTATTTCCTTTCGGATGTACGGCACTACCTACTAAACAAGTAAAGGGGTTTTTACATGAAAAAGAAAGCCGTCATCTTTGATATGGATGGATTGATGTTCGACACGGAAAAGCTGGGTTATCAAGCGCAAGGGCAGTTGGTGAAGGAGTTGTGCTTGGCTATACCGTTTGATTTTGATTATTATTTGAATCAGGTGGGACGATCGGATAAGGATGTCTTCCATGATTTGGTGTCGGATATCGGCGATCCGGCCTTGACGTCATTGTTCCAGAAGAGAACCAAAGAAACGCAGGCTGCGATAGCGTTGGACAAAGGGATTCCGGTGAAAGCGGGTCTCCGTGAATTATTGGCGTTCCTGGAAAGGGAAGGTGTAGCCTGTGTCGTCGCCTCCAGCAGTCGGCGCAAGGAAGTCACGTTCTATTTGGAGCTGGCGGAAGTGACGCACTATTTCAAATATCAAATCTGCGGCGATGAAGTGGCGTTCGCCAAACCGAATCCGGAAATATTTCTTCGCGCCTGGGAACCTTTAGGCTTTGCGAAGGAAGAGTGCCTGATACTGGAAGATTCCTTGAACGGCATCCGCGCAGCCTATGATGCTGCCATCGAGGTCATCATGGTTCCGGACCTGATTGCCCCGAATGAGGAAGCGGAGGGAAAGGCTGTGGCGATCCTGCCGGACCTGCATGCCGTCATGGCTTGGCTGAAGGACAACGGATAACGATAAAAATTTTCCCGCCTTTTCACGTATTTACCTAGTAGATACAAGAAGGGGAGGAAAATGATGGCGCAAGAGACCAATTTGTTGATGGAAGTACCGAAGGCATCCCGTCCCCGGGAGCGCTTAGATCAATACGGGGAGAAGGCGTTGGCGACGCATGAATTGCTCGCAATCGTATTGCGGACCGGGCCGAAAGACAGCAATGTCATCCAATTGTCTTTACGGGTGCTGAATGAATTTGAGGATCTGTATTCTCTGAAGATGGCATCGGTTGAAGAACTGATGGGGATCAAGGGCATCGGCCGGACCAAGGCGATCGAAATCAAGGCATGTGTGGAATTAGGCATCAGGATTGCGAACGCCACCCAATTGAAGAGCGGGACGATCACCTCGACCCAAAGCGCCGGATCGTTGCTGCAAAAGGAAATGAGGGACCTGCAGCAGGAGCATGTCGTCGCGCTCTACTTGAATACAAAGAATGAAATCATCAAGAAGAAGACCATCTTCATCGGTTCGCTGAATAGCTCGGTGGCGCATCCGCGGGAAATTTTCCGTGAAGCCGTGCGTTTTGCGGCCGCCCGCATCATCCTGGCGCACAATCATCCTTCCGGCAATCCGGAACCATCTGAGGCGGACCTGGTTTTCACCCGCAGGATGGTGGAATGCGGGGAAATGATGGGCATCGAGGTATTGGATCATTTCATCATCGGGGTCAACCAGTATCTCAGCCTGAAGGAGTTCGGGATTGTCTGATTCAAATCCAATCGCGTTTTTTATACAGGATGTTGCGTTATTCACTTATATAGTGTATAATAATGTTATTGTTTTTGTTAGGTAAAGAAAAGTTTGTCATGAACATTCCTATCGTACCATAAGCAAGAATAACAATTTTTAGTGCTTTGCACGAGGAGGAATTTTTCATGGAAAAAGGAACAGTAAAATGGTTTAACTCAGAAAAAGGGTTTGGATTTATCGAACGCGAAAATGGAGAGGATGTATTCGTACATTTTTCAGCTATCCAAGGCGACGGATTCAAATCATTAGAAGAAGGCCAAGCAGTTTCATTCGAAATCGTTGACGGCAACCGTGGACCACAAGCTTCTAACGTTGAAAAAATCTAATTTTCCGCAACGAAAAGCCGACTGATATTTAAATGAACAAAGGGTCCGGGACGAAAGTCCTGGGCCCTTTTTTAGATGTCTAAGAAAGTTTAAATTTTTTTGATATGAGAAGCGCATCATTGCAAGTATTTCACAGATTTCTAAGAAGTTTCACGCCATCACATGATGTCCAGCGGTCCAAGCCTGCCTCTGGGAAGGGAAGAGGAAGGGTCCTCTTGGCTCTGCGAGCCAAGACATACTGTTCGACAAGGCATGAGTTCTTGTCATCTTTGCTACCTAAATAAGATTCCAAGAAGCACCTCAAACGTCGCACTGTGACGAATGAAGGAACCTCTTGAATCTTACGATTCAAGACATACTGTTCGACTAAACGATTGAAAACGCTAGTCTCTCAGCAATTGCGCGCTATGCTCAAATGCATATTAGTCTTAGGAATTCATTCCTTAGACTACTAGTACAAGGCGGCTGCAAGGAACGTTGCTTCCTTAACATTTCTGTCGAGGCAGGGCGGGCTTGGACCGCTTTTCTTATGCCCGAGGCATTGCAGATGCGATTTGGATGTCCATCCCGTTACAGATTTTTTCAATTATTAATTCTTTTTTTGTTTTGTTACATAGGTATTATTCTGGTTCTGATTTGTGGTAAAATAGAAAAGAATTTGATTGATGGGATAATCCGCAGTCAGCAAGACGGAAGGATGAGAAGTGCTTGATTAGTTTTAATTTAAGAGGACAAAACATAGGGATTGATTTGGGTACGGCTAATACGATCGTATTCATTGCCGGAAAAGGGATTGCATTCAGGGAACCTTCTGTCGTAGCAAAAAATATCCACACCGGTGAAGTGCTTGCGGTCGGTGAAGAGGCCTTTCAGATGCTGGGCAGAACGCCAGGGAGCATTGTGGCGTCACGTCCGATGAAAGAAGGGGTCATTGCCGACTACGATACGACCGTTGCCATGATGAGATATTTCATCCAAAAAGCGACAGGGAATGCCTTCGTCAAACCTTACGTGATGGTTTGCGTACCCAGCGGCGTTACCGAAGTGGAAAAAAGGGCAGTCCTTGATGCGACCAGAACGGCCGGCGCAAAGGAAGCCTTCATCATAGAGGAACCTTTTGCCGCAGCGGTAGGAGCGGGTCTGCCAGTGCATGCTCCCACAGGGAACATGGTTGTCGATATCGGTGGCGGAACAACAGACGTTGCGACCATTTCCTTGGGCGGAATCGTCACCAGCAGGTCAAATCGTGCAGGGGGAGACAGGATGGATGAAGCAATCATCCAATACATACGCAAGAAATACAGTCTGTTGATCGGCGAGCGTACGGCTGAAATCATTAAAAAAGAAATCGGCTGCGCGGATATTGAAAAAGCTGCGGCCTATGGTTCGATGGATATCCGCGGACGGGACATGGTCAATGGCCTGCCGAAGACAATTGAAATAAATGCGGTCGATGTGGCCATCGCCATCCACGATGTGGTGGAGAGCATCATTTTATCGGTCCGGGAAGTATTGGAAGAAACGCCACCGGAAATATCAGCGGACGTCATCTATCATGGCATCGTGTTGACGGGCGGGGGCGCATTGCTGAAAAACATTGCTGAAGTGATTTCCGCAGAAGCGGAAGTGCCGGTCTTTATAGCCAATGATCCATTGGATTGCGTTGCAATCGGAACCGGCGAAACATTAAAAAATATAAATGTCTACAAACGCAAATCATTTAGACAATAGAGGAATGAATGTGAAAGTGATGTACGAAATGAGGTGTCAATGTGAATCAGTTTTTTAACAATAAAAAATTGATTGTCCTATTGATCAGTGTGATTACCTTTATCAGCTTAATAGCGTATTCTCTGACGAATGGAAGAGAAAAAACATCCGTTCCGCAACAGGTAGGAAACGATGTGACGGGTTCCATTGCCAGAATCTTTTCCAAACCAGCAGAAGTAGTGGCGAATTTTGTTGATTCAGTTGATAATCTGATGAATACGTATGAAGAAAATCAGGCTTTGAAAAGTAAAATTGATACCGTCTATGAATTGCAAGTCAAAGTGTATGATTTAGAGAAAGACAACGAACGGATGAAGGAAGAATTAGCTTTAAAAAGTACCATATCGGAATATGAACAAATCAATGCATCCGTGGTTTCCCGTAATCCGGACAGTTGGTTGAACCAGATCGTCATCGACAAAGGCAGTGAAGATGGTGTGGCGATCGATATGTCCGTCATGGCCGGGAACGGATTGATCGGGCGCGTTTCGGAAGTGAATCCGACCAGTTCCAAAGTGCTGTTGCTGACAACTTCGAATGATGCCGCTAATCGCGTTTCCGCTGAAATCCAAACGGAAAGCGGATCGGTCCACGGTATTGTGAACGGCTACGATGAAAAATCGAAAATGCTTGCGATGTCTCAGATTCCTCCTGATGCTGAAATAAAAGTTGGGGACAAGGTTATAACGTCGGGATTGGGCGGCGTTTCTCCGAGCACGCTATTGATCGGTACCGTTGAAAAAATCGGCATGGATAATTACGGTCTGTTTAAAGAAGTGACCATCAAGCCGGCCGGGGAAATCTATGACATCCGATTCGTCACCGTCATCAAACGATTGAGTGGGAGTGGTGAATGATGGTGCAAAATAGATCGCTGCATCATACCTATTTACTGCCGCTAGTCATATACCTGCTGCTGATGTTGGACGGCTTTCTGTTGAATGTTTTTGCCAGGCAATTTCTGAATGATGACTATACAC
The DNA here is from genome assembly GCF_900114465.1 of Trichococcus palustris. GTDB lineage: Bacteria > Bacillota > Bacilli > Lactobacillales > Aerococcaceae > Trichococcus > Trichococcus palustris. The sequence continues at coordinate 63,933 of NZ_FOTD01000009.1, forward strand.
TCGTTCCGCATCTGGTTTTGTTGGGCTTCGTGCTGTTTACTTTCTATTTTCCGAAGCAGCCGATGCAAGTGTATGCGATCGTATTCGGCTTGCTTTTTGACAGTTACTATACGGGCATTTTGGGAGTCTACATCGTTGCCTTTTCCGTTGTGGTCTACCTTGTCAAAAGTATTCAAAGACACTTGAGCGAAAATGTGTTCGTTGTCGTGCTGTTGTTCATTCTGTCGATTATTCTGGTCGATTCTTTTGTTTTTGGATTTTATTCCGTGGTCGGAATCACGCAGATGGATTTTTCTACCTTTGCCGCTGTCCGTCTTGGGCCGACGCTCGTTCTGAACATCGCCTTTTTTATTGTCGGTTATTATCCATTGGTCAAGTTGATCGCCTGGATGCATGATTAGAAGTGGCTGAGGATTTTTTCGGCAAAATACTTGCTTTTCCGTAATGCTATGTTATTATTGTCTTAAATTAAAAAATGCAAGGAAGAGAAAAAGTAACTTTTGCCTATTTTTAGAGAGTTTGCGGCCGGTGTAAGCAAACAATGGAATAAAGCGAACACACATCTCTGAGCAGGAAAGCTGAAAAGACAAATTTGTCCCGAGTAGGTTGCCCCGATTGTGCCCGTTACAGCACTGGCGTTTCAAAGCGGAACGTTATAAGGTGATATCTGTGAGGATATTGCAAAAAAAGGTGGAACCACGATTTCAATCGTCCTTTAATTTCCTGACGGAAGTTGAAGGGCTTTTTTTTGGCTGCGCCTGAAAAAAGCTTGGAACCGCCATAAAAATGTCGGCATCAATAAAAAAATACATCATTTGGAGGAATGAAGATGAAAAAATTAGCTTTCTTATTAATGACAACCGCCGCTATGTTGGCGGCATGCGGCAATGGTTCTACTGAAGATTCTTCGGCTGTGACTGAAACGGGAATCAAAGAGCATTTAGTTATGGGATTGGATGACACGTTTGCACCAATGGGTTTCAAAGATTCAAAAGGTGAAATCGTAGGGTTTGACGTAGACTTGGCGAAGGAAGTCGCTAAACGCCTGAATGTTGAAATCACTTTCCAACCGATCGATTGGGCAATGAAAGAAACCGAATTGAATTCCGGCAACATCGATCTGCTTTGGAACGGCTACACAATCACCGACGAACGCAAAGAAAAAGTTCTTTTCAGCGAACCTTATTTGAGCAACAAACAAATCATCGTAACGATGGCTGACAGCGCGATTGAAACAAAAGCTGATTTAGCCGGTAAAGTCGTTGCGACACAACAAGGATCGGCATCAGTTGATGCCATCAACGCCGATACAACCGGCATCGTCGCTCAGTTCAAGGATGGTGCACCGCTGTTGTACCCTACCTTCAATGACGTCTTCAATGATTTGGAGAGCGGACGTACGGACGCGATCGTCGTGGATGAAGTGTTGGGACGCTATACCATGAAACAAAAAGGCGCCGAGAAATACAAAGTGTTGGCAGATAATTTCGGCGAAGAAGAATACGGAGTCGGTATGCGCAAGGAAGACACAGCTTTGAAAGCGGCGATCGATAAGACGATGAGTGAAATGAAGGCAGACGGAACATATGAAGAAATCTACAGCAAATGGTTTGCTGAATAAAGCAATCCGGATATAATGCGTTTCGGACAGGTTCCTTTTTGGAGGCCTGTTCTGCGTTTTGCAGAACGCAGCGGAAACGGCTTGTCGCTGTTCCGGCGACAGGAAAAGGTTGGCATTTTTTATTGAATAAAGGGGAGTGGGCAGAACGATGAGAAGGATGAAAAAAGGTTTATATACGGCAATGGGATTGTTTCTTTTGGCAGGCTGCGGCGCAGGGGACACCAGCGATTCTTCAGCCACCTCAACAACGTCTGAAAAGGAAAAGTTGGTCGTTGGGTTGGACGAGACATTCGCGCCGATGGGATTCCGCGACGAAAACAATGAAATCGTAGGCTTTGACGTTGACTTGGCGAAAGAAGCAGGCAAAAGGATCGGCGCCGAGATGGTATTCCAGCCAATCGACTGGGCGATGAAGGAAACGGAATTGAACACCGGCAACATCGACATGATATGGAATGGCTATGCCGTTACACCGGAAAGAGCCGAAAAGGTGTTGCTGAGCGATACCTATATGGAAGACCACTCGATCATTGTTGTTTTAAAGAACAGCGATATCAAGACAAAAGCCGATCTGGAAGGAAAGATCGTTTCCACGCAGCAATCATCCAGCATCGTCGCTGCCATTGAAGCGGATCCTTCGGGAATCTATGACAAATTGGGTGGGGAATTGGTTCTGTATCCTTCGAACAACAATTCCTTCAGCGACTTGGAAGCAGGGCGGGTTGATGCGGTTGTCGTCGGCGAAGTATACGGACGCTATTACATCAAACAGACCGGCAAAGATATTTACCGCGTATTGGATGATAACTTCGGTTCGGATGAAATGGCGGTCGCCTTTAAATTAGGCAACACCGATCTACAAAAGCGCGTGAACGATGCATTGAAGGAAATGAAAAATGATGGAACCTTCGATAAAATCTACGATAAGTGGTTCTACAGCGAATAACGAAAATTAATGGTCAGAAAGAGGTTTACATAATGGACTTGTTACAAACGATACTGCCTTCACTCATCGGTGGGCTAAAAATGTCCCTTACGCTGTTCTTCATCATCGGTGTGGTCAGCATCCCGTTAGGATTTTTAGTGGCCGTCATCCGGGTATACGGGCCGAAATGGTTGGGTTTTCTGATTCAAATCTATATTTTTATCATGAGGGGAACCCCGCTGTTGCTTCAATTGATGTTTGTTTTCTTCGGCTTGCCGTTGGCGGGCATCACATTGGACCGTTTTACTGCAGCCGTCCTGGCATTCATCATCAACTATGCAGCGTACTATGCGGAAATTTTCCGTGGCGGTATCACTGCAGTGCCGAAGGGACAATTTGAGGCTATTTCGGTTTTGGGTATCGGTAAAGTGAGAGGCTTTTTCAAAATCATCATCCCGCAGGTGATAAAAATTGTTTTACCTTCAATCGGAAATGAAGTGATTGCATTAGTGAAAGACACTTCCTTGGTTTACGTCATCGGTTTAGGGGAATTGCTCCGTGCAGGCCAAATCGCCGCCAATACCTATGCGTCATTAGTCCCGTTCCTTGCTGTCGGCGTTGTGTACTTAGCCGTGACGGCAATCATTACGGTTCTGTTGAATTGGTCGGAGTCAAAGGGGAATTATTAAGGAGGAACAGGCAGTCATGTTATTACAAGCAATGAATTTAAGCAAAGCCTATAACCATGTACCGGTCATCGATGATTTTTCGTTTGAAATTGATGAAAAGGAAATTGTTGTCCTGGTGGGGAGATCCGGTACAGGCAAAACAACGTTGATGCGATTGATCAACAATCTGGAAAAGGCGGATCAAGGGACCATTTCCATCGATGATGCCGTCCTGTGCAAACAAGGTCTGCGTGGAGCGGAATACGCAGACAGAAAGAAAAGACGTATTTATCAAAATAAAATCGGCATGGTGTTCCAGGATTATGCCTTATTCCCGAACCTTTCCGTACTGGACAATTTGCTGGAAGCGCCGCTTGCACAAAAATTAGGCAGCCGGGAAGAATTGACGACAAAGGCAAAAGCATTGTTGGAAAAAATGGGACTGGCAGAAAAAATTGAGGCCATGCCATCAACCTTATCCGGCGGACAAAAACAAAGGGTGGCCATCGCCAGAGCGATGATGTTGAACCCGCGTGTGCTCTGCTTTGATGAACCGACGTCAGCTTTGGACCGTGAATCATCCGATAGCATCGGGGAATTGATCCAACAAATAGCCGCCGACGGAACGGGTATACTGATCGTGACGCATGATACTGAATTTGGACAAAAGTATGGCACCCGCATCGTTTCCTCGAGCGAGTTCCTCAAAAATATTTGAACGTGAAGGACGGTACTGCCGATTCTTGCAAAAAATATAAATAAAAATAACCCGGTGAAATAGGCAGCCAATGCTATTTTATCGGGTTATTTTGCGTACAAGGCATATGCCCCCTTTATCCGACATGCTCTCTTTGCATATGTCCTGGCACCACAGCTAAGCCCTTTCAAGGACAGTCTCGCTGCATAAAGGGGTGAACGGGCAAAAGCAAGCAGAAGCAAATGCCATGCCCGTGCCATCAAAAGCGAAATGCGAAATCTGTAAATGTTTTTGTTGACTCGGCGGTTTATTTTTGATAAGCTATTAATGTTGTAAATGTGCGCACCACAGCTACAACCGCACGAATAGGAGTCATGAGACCTGCAAGGGCACTCCGTTTGGCGAGTCTAAGTAAAATAAGGAGGTGCAGAGAATATGTACGCAATTATCAAAACTGGTGGTAAACAATTAAAAGTTGAAGTTGGTCAAGCAATCTACATTGAAAAATTAGAGGCTGAAGCTGGTGAAAAAGTAACTTTTGATGAAATCGTATTTGTAGGTGGAGAAGAAACTAAGATTGGCGCTCCATTCGTAACAGGTGCTTCTGTAGAAGGCACTGTTGAAAAACAGGGCAAAGAAAAGAAAGTCACTACTTTCAAATACAAGAGAAGAAAAGATACACACCGTAAACAAGGTCATCGTCAACCTTATACAAAAGTAATCATTGACGCAATCAACGCATAAGAGTGTGAATAATCATGATTGAAGTAAAATTTAGAAAAGATGATCATGGCAACCTGCTTTCTTTCGAGATTACGGGACATGCCGGGTATGGAGTGGAAGGCGAAGATATCATCTGCGCCGCTGTTTCTGTACTGGCCATCGAAACTGTAAATAGTGTTGAACGGTTAGCCGGTTATCAAATGCTTGTTGATGAAGCGGATGATGAAGGCGGGTATCTCTACGCAGAAATACTTTCCGAAAGGGAAGCAGAGCAGCAATACATTACGCAGATTTTACTGAAGCATCTATTCTATTCGCTGGAGGATGTCGCTGAGACATATCCAGATTATGTATCAATACAAATGAAATGAAACTGTACTACTGAATAAGGAGGTGCAAACCACATGTTGAAATTGAATCTACAATTGTTCGCCCACAAAAAAGGGGGCGGATCCACTACCAATGGACGTGAGTCTCAATCTAAACGTTTAGGAGCTAAACGTGCAGACGGACAAACAGTAACCGGCGGATCAATTTTATACCGTCAACGCGGAACTAAAATTCATCCAGGTACTAACGTCGGTATCGGTGGAGATGACACTCTATTTGCAAAAGTTGACGGTGTCGTTCGTTTCGAACGTCTAGGCCGTGACAAAAAACAAGTTTCTGTATATCCTACAGCTAAATAATTCTTGTACTTTTGCCGATTAACCAATTACATACACAAAAGAAACCTTGCGGGGGCAAATGCTCAGTCACTTCCTTCGCGGGTTTTTTTGTTGATTTTTTGCAAGGGATAGGATCTATTCATGCAAAGTCTTAGGAAAGAGCAGGGTGAACAATTTGAAAGCAACAAATGTTGAAAGTCTATTCACATTAATGGATGAAGCGATAGCATTACTTCAAAAGGAAGCTGAACTTTCTTACATAGAAGCATTGGCGGAAACTTTGGAAAACCTATCCTTCGGAGGGAAAGCGCAGCAAGTAGAGGGCCTTCCTTCGGAGGACACAATCGAAAAGCTGAATCGTTTCTATAAGGACATGAACCTTGAGGTGCTGGATAAAGAGGTTATCCGCAAAGGCATTCAATTGGCATTCATCAAAGCAACCAAAGAAGATAAATTACAGATGAATCACCAGATGACACCGGACACGATCGCTTACCTGATTGCCTATTTCATATCAGACATTAAAAAGGATAAGCAAGCGACGCTGCACATTACCGATTTAGCGGCTGGGACCGGAAATCTGTTGAACATCGTCATTTCACATCTGGCCAACAGAGGCAATACCATTACGGCCGATGCGGTTGAAAATGATGATCTTTTGATCAGCTTGGCGGCGAACAGCGCCTTTTTGCAGGGGTTATCCGAAAAAATCCATTACACGCATTCGGACAGCTTGCAGGAGCTTTTGATCGAACCAGCGGACATCATGGTTTCGGATTTGCCGATCGGCTATTATCCAGTCGACGAACGTGCGAGAAACTTCAAAACGTCATTTTCGGAAGGTCATTCCTTCACCCATTTCTTAATAATTGAACAAAATGTGAAATATTTGAAAGAATCCGGTTGGGGCATCTTTGTTGTTCCTTCCACACTTTTTGAAACAGATGAAAGTTCTGTGTTATTAGGATGGTTGAATGAAAACGCCTATTTACAAGCTTTTCTGAGCTTGCCTTCGGATCTGTTCTATAAAGATGGATTGAAAAAATCAATCATTATTGTACAAAAAAAAGGTCCGAACGCTTTCCAAGCTGAACAAGTTCTTTTGGGGGATATCCCGAACATTAAAAATGCACAAAAGATGAGAGATTTCCTGGATATTTTCCACAATTGGAGTTTAAAGATGCTATAATAATTACTATAGTTTAAAAAAAAGTATCTAAGATAACTCAAAGGAGCGGAAAAAATGTCTAAAATAATCGCTATCAATGCTGGTAGCTCAAGTTTGAAATTCACCTTATACGCGATGCCCGAAAAGGAAGTCGTTGCAACCGGAATAATCGAAAGAATCGGATTAAATGATTCTATCTTTACCATCAAATACGGTGAAGGCCAAAAATATAATGTAACCGAAGATATCGCAAACCATGAAATTGCCGTTCAAAATTTATTGGATCAATTAATGGCTTTGAACATTATTGAAAGCTTTGACGAAATTACCGGTGTAGGACACCGTGTCGTTGCAGGTGGAGAAATCTTCAAAGATTCAGCTCTTGTAGACGATAAAGTTTTGGAACAAATCGAAGAATTAGCTGAATTGGCGCCATTGCACAACCCAGCTAACGCAACCGGAATCCGCGCATTCAAAAAATTGCTTCCGCAAATCACAAGCGTTGCCGTATTCGATACTTCCTTCCATACAACAATGCCTAAAGTGAATTACTTATACAGCATTCCGATGGACTATTACGAAAAATATGCAGCAAGAAAATACGGCGCTCACGGAACAAGCCACCGCTACGTTTCCGAACGTGCAGCTGAATTGTTGGGCAGACCGATCGAAGAATTAAAAATCGTTACTTGCCACATCGGTAATGGCGGTTCTATCACTGCCGTTCAAGGCGGAAAATCGATCGATACATCAATGGGCTTCACGCCATTAGCTGGTATCACAATGGGAACACGTTCAGGCGATATCGATGCCTCTCTTATTGCTTACTTGATGGGCAAATTAGGCATCACTGACATCAATGAATTTGTTGACATCCTGAATAAAAAATCAGGTCTGTTGGGTCTTTCCGGCGTTTCCAGCGATATGCGCGATGTTGAAGCTGCTGCTGAACAAGGCAATGAGAATGCACAAATCGCATTGGATATCTTCTATAACCGTATACAAAAATATATCGGTCAATATGTAGCTGTCATGAATGGCGTAGATGCCATTGTCTTCACTGCTGGTGTCGGCGAAAACTCTGCACCGACACGCAAAATCATCATCGACGGCATTTCTTGGTTCGGTTGCGAAATCGACGACGAAAAGAACAATGTACGTGGAGTAGAAAGAATCATTTCGACCGATGATTCAAAAGTGAAAGTATTATTGATCCCTACTGATGAAGAAAAAATGATCGCTCGCGACGTAGTTCGTTTCAGCGACAAATACTAATCTCTAGCGATTGAAGCATAAAAAGAGAGGGCACATCATTTTCGATGTGTCCTCTCTTTTCGTTTTTTTCTGTGGACTCGCTCATGCGGAAGCCCTCGGTTTTTGTATCATTTTATTTTTTAGGGTGTGCTTTGTTTTCCAGATCGGTTCTGACGACCAACACATCGCAAGGCGCATTGCGGATGACGTATTCTGACACGGAACCGATGAACAGTCTTTCGACCGCATTCAGCCCGGTCGCACCGATCATGATCAAGTCTACGTTGTATTCTGCAGGCAGATCCTTGGCAATGATCACTTTTGGCGATCCGTATTCGATAATGGTTTCCACGTCGGTGAGCCCTTGATTAGAAGCGTAGGTTTTATATTCTTCCATCAACGTCTTGGTCTGACGAACGATTTCATCCGTGAAGCTACCTTCGAACCCAGTAGGGGTTTGGATGGCTCGGGTATCAATGATATGAGTAATGATAATTGCTGCTTTGTTCCGTTTTGCCACTTCTACAGCTTTGCGGAATGACAGTTCAGATTCTCGGGATCCGTCAACCGGAATCAAAATTTTAGTATATTCTTGAAACATATTTACCACTCCTCTAAACTATTATCGCTTACAAGTATATTTTACTCCACATTAAACGAAAATGAAAGCGTGTTCTATCTTTTGGGGAATTATGTAAAGGCGCTAACAGGGAAGGTCATCCTGATTACTTGCTTTGCTCCTTCAAAACAGCGGCAAGCCGGAGGCTGAAAAAGGCCGTAAAGACCGTCGCCAACACTAATAAAAGGGCGTATAAAAAGGGGGTTCTGAGAAATATTGCCACAAAACAAAGTAGGCCGAGCAGGATGTAAAAGAGGCCGCTCCGCTGGAAAAGGCGTTGATTTCTGTTGGCTTGTTCCACGCTGATGTTTTCGCTGTTCAGGACAAAGACGGTGGAACCCTTCAGTCTGATAAAAAATCCGACGGACAACAATAAAACGGCAAATAGGGCAATCAATAATTCGATCATGGAAATCCTCCTAGTGGGTATATGATTTAAACAAGGCATGTTTGGGCATTGATTCTAAGGCCAGGATCAACGCTGCATAAAGAAAAAAGCTACTCAAAGAGTAGCTTCCAAAGTATAAAACTTTATAAGAAATCCGATGGTGCCGGTGTGTATATTCTACTAGTTTTGAACCCGCATATAAGCAGGTGGGCTCCAATACCCAGTTTCTAACTACCAAATGATAAGGCGTGTTATCCACCGGAGTAAACAGGATCCCAAGGTAGTAAGAAATTGTTCGGTCAACACATTGAGAATAAATCGAACACCTCAGAAATCTATATACGTATAGTAGCATATTAATCTGTGGTTGGCAAGTGAAATACAACCATTTTTTTTGGGAAACATCATCGTACCAACGGGTTAAACGCTACCAATGTCTGATCAAACATCCTTGTTGAAGCGCTTGTTCATTTGACTGGCCAATGCCTGCTCATACTTTCCGGTCGCCGCCGGTTCATAATAATGCTTCCTTTTTAAGGAGTCCGGCAGATATTGTTGTTTTACCCAGTGGTCGGGAAAATCGTGCGGGTATTGGTAACCGATTCCCCGGCCTAATTTACTTGCACCGCTGTAATGGGCATCACGCAGGCTATCGGGGATGGCCCCGGATTTTCCCGCCCGTACATCCGCGAGTGCGCTGTCCATGGCCAAGTAGGCTGAATTTGATTTGGGCGACAAGGCAAGATCGACAACGGCATTCGCCAGCGGAATCCGCGCTTCCGGAAGGCCTAATTTTTCGGCGGCCTGTACTGCCAAAACGGTACGGGCTACAGCCTGGGGGTTGCCCAGGCCGATGTCTTCATAGGCGCAAACCATCAGCCGTCTGCAGGCGATCAGTAATTCCCCGGCTTCCAAAAGGCGGGCCAAGTAGTGCATCGCGGCATCCACGTCGCTTCCGCGGATGGATTTTTGGAAGGCGGATATGACGTCATAATGCGCATCCCCATCTTTATCATGGACGAGTGCCTTCTTTTGGACGCATTCTTCGGCAATAGCCAACGTAATGGTTATCGTACCATCATCATCGGCTTTGGTTGAAAGCACCGCCAGTTCCAAAGCGTTCAGGGCTCCACGCAGATCGCCCATGGTGCTTCTTGCAAAGTGAAGGAGGGCATCTTCTTCTACGATGATTTTATCTTTGCCGAGGCCTCTTTTCTCATCTGCAAGCGCCCGCTTCAAGGCGATCGTGATATCCGCAATCGTCAAAGGCTTCAATTCGAAAACTTGGGTCCTGCTGCGGATGGCGGGATTGATGCTGATGTAGGGGTTTTCGGTTGTCGCGCCTATCAAAATGACCTGGCCATTTTCCAGATGGGGCAAAAGGAAATCCTGTTTCGGTTTATCCAAACGGTGGACTTCATCCAAGAGCAGGACGACTTGCCCGGAAAACTTGGCCTCTTCCACAACAATCTGCAAATCTTTTTTTGTATCCGTCGCAGCATTCAATTGGCGGAACGCGGAATTTGTGGAGCCTGCAATGGCACTGGCGATACTCGTCTTGCCGATGCCGGGTGGTCCATAAAGAATCATGGAGGACAGCATTTTTGCATCGACCATGCGGCGGATGATTTTATTTTTGCCGACCAGGTGGCTTTGGCCGACAACTTCGTCGATATTTGCAGGCCGCATACGGTATGCTAAAGGTTGTTTCATGTTGGTCTCCTTTTCTTTTTTCTCCATTATAGTTCAGCTTCTGAAAAAGAACAAATATTCGCATGCTTTTTTTGATGGGAACCCTTTCCCGAAAATGTCCGCAAGAAACAAGGGCAACAACCTTTACTATTTCCAAGTAGAAAAGATATAATGATTACATTGAAAAAAAGGAATACAGAAAGTGAGACCAAAATAATGACAGATTTCAAAGAGATCATTTTATCAAAGCATTTATCAACTTTATTTTCGAAAGCCTCTTTTGGAATCGAAAAAGAAAGCCAACGGATAACAGACAAAGGCTCGATAGCGAAGACTAATCACCCCGCAGTATTCGGAAACCGCAGTTTCCATCCTTATATACAGACAGATTTTGCCGAAACCCAACCCGAATTGATTTCCCCGCCGACACAATCGGTCGATGAAATGTATGAGTGGTTGACGGCCATCCATGATGTCGTGTTGCGTTCCTTGCCGCAGGATGAATACCTTTTACCGCTCAGCATTCCGCCGGTTATGCCGGCGTCAGATGAGGTGCGTGTCGCGGTATTGGACAGCGAAGCCGATGTGCAATACCGGGAATACCTGGTCTCTGTGTACGGGAACAAGAAACAGATGGTCAGCGGCATCCACTATAACTTTGAGCTGGATCCGGCATTGATCAAGGAGCTCTATCAAATCGAAAAGCCCGCTCTTTCGCTCAAAAGTTTCCAATCGGAAATTTACCTTAAAATGGCGCACAATTTTCTCCGTTACCAATGGATTTTGACGTATTTGATGGGTGCATCCATTGCGGCGGATGCCTCCTATTTTGAAAAAGAAGAGACGAAAGATTTTCCGCTGCAACACTTTGCGAGGAGCATCCGTAGCAGCCAATACGGCTATGTGAACAAAGGCGATGTCCACGTTTCCTTTGACTCCATCGAGGCCTATGTGAATGATATCGAAGAAATGGTCGCAAGCGGAAAACTTTCGGCGGAAAAAGAATTTTATTCCACGGTCCGTTTCCGGGGAGTGAAACGGGCGCGTGACCTGTTGACGAATGGCATTGCTTATCTGGAATTCCGATTGTTCGATTTGAATCCCTTCGCTGCATTTGGGATGCATAAAAAAGACATGCATTTTATCCATTATTTCTTGTTGTATTTACTTTGGATGGACGAAGATGCAACGGAAGAACAGATGATTCTCGGTAAGCAGCTGAATTACCGGACAGCCCTGGAAAATCCTCTTACTCCTTCAGCTTATCAGGCAGAGGGGACAGCTTTCCTTAACGGGATGCTGGAGATGCTGGACGGTATCCATGCCGATGAAGAAATCGTTGCAATCGTCAAAGAAAAAAGCGCGGCTTTCCACCATCCTGAGAAGACAGTTGCGGGCCAAATGGTCACTGCAGTGAAGGAAGGACAGGATCTGACGGAAATGGCTGTCGCATTGGCTAAAAAATATAAAGCGGAGGCTTGGAAACGGCCTTATGCCTTGAGGGGGTTTGATGACATGGAATTATCCACGCAAATCCTTTTGTTCGATGCCATCCAAAAAGGCTTGAAAATAAATATTTTGGACCGTCACGATCAGTTCATCTCCCTGACCTATCAAAACCACAGAGAGTATGTGAAGAACGGGAACATGACTTCCAAGGACAGCTATATCGGCCCGCTCATCATGGAAAATAAGGTAGTCACCAAGAAAATACTGGCCGAGAATGGCTTTGCCGTCCCAGCCAGCGGCGAATATCATTCCGTTTCCGCCGCTTTAAAGGATTACCCGCTGTTCACCGGCAAGGGCATCGTGATCAAACCGAAATCGACAAACTACGGACTGGGTATTTCCATTTTCAAAGACGGCGCTTCCTTGGAGAATTATGAAAAAGCCGTCCGCATAGCTTTTGAAGAAGATGAAGATATTTTGGTCGAAGATTATCTGCAGGGGACGGAATACCGCTTCTTTGTCATCGGGAATGAAACAAAAGCCGTCTTGCTGCGTGTTCCCGCCAACGTGAAAGGGGATGGCATCCGCACAATCCGAGAGTTGGTGGATGAAAAAAATAAAGACAGCATGCGCGGCAAAAATCACCGTTCACCGTTGGAACGCATTGAAATGGGTGAACTCGAGAAATTGACGATACAAGGGCAAGGCTATACGTTTGAGAGCATCCCGTCAGCCGGGGAAATCGTCCGGCTCAGGGATAATTCCAATATCAGCACCGGAGGGGATTCGATCGACTTTACCGATCAGATGGATGACAGTTACAAGAAATTGGCCGTTGACATGACTGCAGCCCTTGGGGTGGCCGTTTGCGGCGTGGATTTCATCATTCCCGATTACAGCAGGCCGTCCACGAAAGAAGCTCCGGGCTACGGGGTGATTGAGGCGAACTTTAATCCTGCAATGCTGATCCACATCTATCCTTATCAGGGGGAAAGCCGTCGCCTGACGATGGATGTGCTGCGTTTGTTATTCCCCGAAATGCTTCTGTAAAAGATTGTAGGAGGAAATGCCATGAAGACTATACTACGCACGTTGTCGCCTATCATCTTTGCAGTCGCCCTGGTCGAATCCTATCTGCGCCTGACCGGCACGGCCATAGGGGCGTTGCTTTCGCAATACGAACTATATGTCTTCTTCATTTTATTATTGTTTCTGAGGTATTCCTGGTATGTCCATCTGATTCTGCATGAAGGCGGCCACTACCTTTTCGGGAAATTAACCGGCTATCAGCTGCTCAGTTTCCAGGTGAAGAAGTTCGTATACAATGAGAAAAATAAAAAAATAACCTACATCCAATCCGGGCCTACCGTTATCGCTGGGCAATGCCTGATGTCTCCGCCGCCGAAAGGGAGCTATGCCGAGAAGCCCTTTAAACTCTATCTGCTGGGCGGCGTCATGATGAACGGGCTGACCGGCATCATCCTTTATGGCTGCGCCTATCTTTTGGCGCCGGAACGGGGCATCATTCTGGTGATCTTCAGCCTGGTTCCCCTCTGGATGGCTCTGTCGAACAGTTGGCCATATGGTCAAAATGACGGTGCGATTGTCAGTCAGGCCAGCCGTTCCGCCGAAGCGAAAGAACTATTGTTCTACCAATTGGAAATTGCCGCCTTGTTTGAAGAGGGGGCCACGTTCACTGAACTGCCGGACCGATACTTTCTGCCTTTGGCGGAGGGGCGGTATTTAAAGACGAACTTGGCGGACTTTTTATATATGGCCGCCTATTTAAAGGCGCTGGGGGTGCTTGATTTTGAGGGAGCAGACCGTCTGCTGCAATCCTTTGCGGCGAACCGACCGGTCACCCGTTCAGCCTATTGGCCAATCTTTGTAGTGGAATCTTTGTTCTGTGACGCCGTTTTCGGCAGAAAACAGGCGGCAAAAGAAAAATATGCCAAAATCCAAAAAAATCTGGTGTTGAAGCAGCAGTGGAATACAAGTAAAAGAGTCGAAGCTGCTTATGCTTTCTTCGTTGAAGTGGATATGAGCAGAGCAAAATCATTATTAAAACAGGCAAAACAAAATCTGGATGGATTAGCGATGCCGGCCGAGAAGGAAATAGAAAAACGGTTGACGGAGTGGCTCCAAGGCTATTTCGTTGCTTAATAAAGAAAGAAGGAATAAATTTGATTTATTTTGACCATGCCGCAACGACACCGGTAAACCCCGAAGTTATTGCAGTCATACGAGAATCATTGCTGGCTGATTTCGGAAATCCTTCCAGCACCTACACGATAGGTAGAGAAACAAGGAGACATATCGAAGACGCGCGCAGGATTTTCGCGAACGCCATCCATGCGGTCCCAGCCGACATCATCATGACGAGTTGTGGCTCCGAATCGAATAACACGGCAATCATCGCTACGGCTCTGGCTTTGCGTGCGAAAGGGAAGCATCTGATCACTTCGGCGGTGGAGCACCATTCCGTACTGCATCCGATGGCTTATCTGGAAACGATGGGGTTCGAGGTGACCTACCTGCCTGTCGATGAGAAAGGGAATATTGCGATTTCGGACCTGGAAAACGCACTGCGCGAAGACACCATTCTGGTTTCCATCATGTATGCAAACAACGAAGTGGGGACACTCAACCCGATTGCTGAGATAGGGACGTTGTTGGCTGAAAAGGATATCTTATTCCATACCGACGCCGTTCAGGCTTTCGGAAGCGAAGAAATAGACGTGGATGCGCAGCATATCGACTTGCTGTCCGTGTCGGCGCACAAAATCAATGGGCCGAAGGGAATCGGGTTTCTGTTCAGAAGGAGCGACCTGCATCTCCCCAACTATATTCATGGGGGCAGTCAAGAAAACAATCACCGGGCGGGGACAGAAAATACACCCTATATCCGCGGTTTTGCGAAAGCGGTCGAAATGACGCTTTTGCATCGCAGCGAAGCGAATCAGTGTAAAAGGGACCTGCGTGATTATTTTCTTTCTTCACTGGAAAAGGCTGGCATACCTTTCCAGATCAATGGGGATTATCCGAACGGGGTACCGCATATATTGAATATGTGGTTGCCGGGTATGCGCTCCGACAAACTGCTGATTCAATGTGATCTCAAGGGAATCATGCTTTCTGCGGGCTCCGCGTGCACAGCCGGCAGCTTGGAACCTAGCCATGTGCTGGAAGCGATGTTCGGCAAAGAAAATCCGCGCGCAGCAGAATCGCTCCGCATTTCTTTCGGCAAGGCTAACACAAAAGAAGAAATCGACACGTTCATCGCTTTGCTGGCAAGCATATACGCGAAACAATACGGGAACAACTAGTTTCTCAGCCTAAAAAATGTGTTAAGATAGAGAAAACGTTATCTTTGGAGGGCATGAAATGGCATTTGATAAAGTAACAACTTTAAAAGGATCAGGGAAAAAGTTCCAAATGAATGAGCAAGTAAAACGCTATACGTTGCGTGACAATGGTTTTGAAGAAACGAAATCCGGCAATTTTCAGTTTGTACGCGATCTGGATACAAATACGTTGAACAAGCAGGGGTTAAAGGTCAAGATTGTCGTTTCGGATGATTTGAAGACGTTGAAGCTTTCCACAACAACCAGTAATGGCTTAAAGACGGTCGATGTCTACGGGAAAGAAACGATGGCAGACGCAAGAGAACAGCTGGAATTCATTCTGGATGGATTGGTTGAAAGAGGCGTCCTGATGGTTATTTCCGAATAATAAAGTATGTGCAATCAGTAATTTGTTGGCGAACCAAAAACCGGGCGTAGGAAAAGTATTTTTCCTACGCCCGGTTTTTCATTTTTTTGCATGGTATTTTTTAGTGTAAAATGGCTGATTGCGTCAATTTGCTTGTATTTTTTGACTTATCGGGTTGACGGCGGGGAAGGCGATTTGAAATGTAATAATTAATAGGTCATAATTTTTATAATATAATGATATAAAAACCTATTTTTTTCATTCCTTTTTTGGCGAAATATGATATACTTATTCAGAATCGCACAAAGAACACGGGAGATGAATAAAAGTGGAACAAAAATATCAAGGTGCTGTAATGGATATCATCGATAAAAGCGCCCTTAAGAAGTCGGATCTGATCGAGACTTCCAAGTTGAAATATTTTATCAGATGTATGCTTGCAGGGATGTTCTTGACGCTGGGGACAGCTATCGCAGTAATGGTCGCTGAAAAAGCCGAACATATGCTTCCAGGCAGCGGTAAATTTTTCTATTCCTTCATGTTTGCTTGGTCATTGGTTATGATTACTTATATGAACACAGAATTGGGAACTTCGAACATGATGTATATGACGGCCGCCGTATACCGTAAAGTATTGGCCCCTAAAAGAGCTTTACTGATCTTATTCTCTTGTATCTTATTCAATCTGATAGGCGGTGTAATCGCTTCTTACATCATGTCATTGACAAATGTTTTCCAAGCTTTGCCGGCAGAACATTTCTTGTTCCACGCCGTCGAGGGTAAACTGGCAAAAACGCCTCTGCAAATGGTTTCTGAAGGGATCTTCGCCAACGTCATCGTCAATACAACTGTTTTTGTAAGCGGACATATGAAGGACGATGCAGGGAAACTGTTCTCTACCATCTTCATCATTTTCATCTTCGCTTTCCTAGGCTTCGAACACGTTATCGCCAACTTTGCCTCTTTCAGTTTGGCGTTCTTCGCAAATGGCGGCCCGGTAACGGGCATGACAATCGTAAGCGTCTTGAGGAACTGGCTGTTCGCTTTCATCGGAAACTACATCGGCGGCGGATTGCTCATCGGTCTGTTGTACGCATGGATGAATAACGGAACCCAAAAATATGTGGATTAAACCTGTTGCGAAAAGCGAAGCAGGAAAATAGAGACTGCCGAGCATGCGATGTTGTTGTATGCTCGGCAGTCTTTTCGTATTTAGGGGATGTTCGCATGAAAGACGATTCGCGCCTTGAATCGTTCGCTTTTTAGATGATAAATTACTCATTTATCGAACAATTTCTAAATAATAATTGACTTTATCGGAGATTATTTGTATTGTTTTAAATGACTTTTTACTTAAAGGAAAAGAAAAGAGCGGGTTACCGCTCATGTTTTATCAGCGGAAAAATAGGATAAACCAATGAGGGGGATATTTATGAAGTTACTTGAAGATCGCATTTTGCGAGATGGCGTTGTATTGGGTGATGATGTATTAAAAGTTGATAATTTCTTAAACCATCAAATCGATCCAGTGTTGATGCAAGAATTAGGGAATGAATTTGCGCGTTATTTTGCAGGGAAGAACATCACGAAAGTATTGACGGTCGAAACATCCGGGATCGTTCCGGCGGTATTCACGGGTTTGGCATTGGGCGTTCCCGTTGTTTTTGCTCGCAAACAAAAGAGTTTGACGATGAAGGATAATCTTTATTCGGCAACCGTTTACTCTTTCACAAAGGATGTTACGAATGAAATCACCATATCAAAACAATATCTAGGGAAAGACGATAAAGTGCTGATCATCGATGATTTTTTGGCAAACGGGCAAGCCACAAACGGGCTTATGGAAATCTGCAAACAAGCGGGAGCTGAAATTGCCGGTGTCGGTATCGTCATCGAAAAATCTTTCCAAAAAGGTAGGAAAATTTTGGAAGAACAAGGGATGGATGTGTATTCCTTGGCGCGCATCCAGGCATTTTCCGAAGGAACCGTTCAATTCGTTCAAGAATAATAGGTGCGGAAGAAAGAGCGTGAGACAAAAAGCGTTTAGACCTGAAGTCACTTCACGAATAATGCTCAGACGGTCTGCGACCATCCTCCGCTTATTCGCTCCAGTGATTCGGGTCTGTTTTTTGGAACACGTTTTAGGAGAGTGCGATGAACCCCGTTTAGAAATCGAGCACTAAGAGGACTAACACGAAGCGGACGTTCTTTGTCCGCGTGTGGTAGTCAACTTAGGCGGAGATTTCTGGGATTCAGAACACGTTTACGATTAAGTGTTAGGAAATGCGAACGAGGCTAGGACTTTTGTCCCAGCCCCCTTTTTTTTTCGATATAGAAATAAGCGCAGTGCCATGCGTTATAATGTAAGGAAAAGTGAGGTGGTTTATTGGAAATCAATCAAAGAACCAATGCCATCAAAGGGCTTGCAATCATCAGGATGACGATCGACCACATCGGCTATTATCTTTTTCCGTCCTTTCCGTTCTTGCGGCTAGTCGGGCGGATCGCCTTCCCTTGCTTTTTGTACACAACGGTAGGGCGTGAAAGTGATGAGGGATTTCCGGGAATAGTTGATGGGCATGCTTATCACCATGCCCATCAACCGCGATGACAGGGAATTACTTCAATATTCTTTTCACTGAATATGGCATCTACGTGATGAGCGAGAAGAACATGGGAATCGGTGCCGGGTTGTTCCTGCTGGTCAACCTTTTGAAGCTGCCGTCCCTGCAGGCATTTCCTTTGCTGGCGATCGTTCCGATGTTGCTGCCCCTGAAGATGGAGATGAAGCCGCTGCCGAAATGGCTCGGCTATGCCTATTATCCGCTGCATCAAGTGCTCCTGATCCTTATCGCGCGATTGCTATAATAAAAATTTGTAGTAAAATGATAAGGTTAAGGATAGCGTGCTTGAATTATGCGGGTAGATGGTGTAATATATTACTTTGTATAAATAAACACTTATTAATGGTAAGCGGATATAATGTGCACGAATGACAGAAAGGATGGTGCCAGATATGCAAGACAATTCAAAAACACGTGTAGTGGTGGGGATGAGCGGAGGCGTTGATTCTTCTGTCACAGCATTGTTATTGAAACAACAAGGGTATGACGTTATCGGTATTTTTATGAAAAATTGGGATGATACGGATGAATTTGGTTTCTGTACGGCGACAGAGGACTACAAGGATGTTCAGGCGGTTGCACAACAAATCGGAATCCCCTATTATTCCGTAAACTTCGAAAAGGAATATTGGGACAAAGTCTTCCAATATTTCCTGGACGAATATAAAAAAGGGCGGACACCAAATCCGGATGTCATGTGCAATAAGGAAATCAAATTTAAAGCGTTCTTGGATTACGCGATGGATTTGGGCGCGGATTATGTGGCGACCGGACACTACGCGCAAGTGATACGAGACGAAAACGGCAAGGCGCACCTATTGAGAGGTGTCGACAACAACAAGGATCAAACGTATTTCCTGAATCAATTATCCCAGGAGCAATTGTCGAAAGCGATGTTCCCGCTGGGGGGGATGGAAAAACCGGAAGTCCGCCGCATTGCGGAAGAAGCCGGTTTGGCAACCGCGAAGAAAAAAGATTCAACCGGCATTTGCTTCATAGGAGAAAAGAACTTCAAACAATTCTTGACGAATTTCCTTCCTGCTATCCCGGGCAAAATGGTCACATTGACGGGCGAAGTGATGGGGGATCATGCTGGGTTGATGTATTACACCATCGGTCAAAGAAAAGGCTTGGGCATCGGCGGCGGCGGCGAATCGGACGATCCGTGGTTTGTCATCGGCAAAGATATGACGACCAACACCTTATATGTGGGCCAAGGCTATCATCATGAACAGCTCTATGCTGACCGATTGGATGCGACGGATATTCACTTCACTTCGGATGAAAAAATGCCGGCTGTCTTCACCTGTACGGCGAAATTCCGTTATCGCCAAAAAGATACAGCTGTTACGGTTTATCTGAACGAAGACCAAACAACTGCAAGAGTCGAGTTTGCGGAGCCCGTCCGTGCCATTACGCCCGGACAGGCGGTCGTATTCTACGATGGCATGGAATGCCTCGGCGGCGGGACAATCGACAAAGCCTACCAAACAGACAAAGTATTGCAATACATTTAATGAAATGATAAGGGAGTATAGAAGCCGGGACTTGTGTCTCGGCTTCTATACATTTCACGGACAACATTGCGTAAAGGATGGTAAGGGGCAAACGATTATTGGCTCGCTCCCTCCCTTTTATTTTGTTTGTCTTTGTGGTATCTTTTTTATTGGAATATTCGAATAGAGCGTAGGAGAGAGGAGGAAGCCATCTGATGGAAGAGGAACAATTATATATCGTTGGGGAAATGAAAGTCATCTTTTTCGAGAATGCGAGTAATTTCTACAAAGTGATGTTGGTTGATGTCATCGAATCAAACCTTCCTCAAAAAAAAGATGAAATCGTGGTCACCGGCAGCTTTGGGCAGGTGACGGAAGACACCGTTTACCGCTTTTTCGGGACGGTTGTCGAGCATCCGAAATATGGCGTGCAATTTCAGGCGACAAGTTATCAACAAGAAAAGCCGACCTCTAAAAATGGATTGATTTCCTTTCTGGCAGGGGAACGTTTCCCCGGAATCGGGAAACGGACAGCCGAAAAAATTGTGGAGACTTTCGGCGAGGATGCGGTGGATATCATCCTCGATGATCCGGATGCGTTGAAAAAAATAACCGGGATGACCCCCAAAAAAAGGGAAATGATGCGGGATGTCTTGATGCAAACGCAAGGCACCGAAAAAATTCTGATCACATTGGGCAATTATGGCTTCTCCAACAATCAGGCAGCCAATATCTTCAATTTTTACAGAACCGAAACCTTGACGGTCATCAACGAGAATCCGTTCAAATTGGTTGAAGACATCGAAGGGATCGGCTTTAAAAAGGCGGATCAGCTTGCGGAAGAACTTGATTTTCCGGCAGAACACAAGAGCCGCTTGAAGGGCGGGCTCTATGCGACTTTGCAGGAACTGTGCCTATCCAATGGGGATACCTATGTCGACGGGACCGTCCTATTGGAGCGTACCATCCACCTGCTGGAACAGAGCAGAAGGTTCATCATCCAAGATGACATCATCATCGAGGCTTTGATGGAGATGGTCATGGACATGAAGGTGGTGGAGGAACATAGCCGTTTTGCCATCCCCTCCCTTTACTTCGCGGAGGAAGGGATCGCTTCCTCAATCGATCGGCTCCTGAAAAAGAAGAGCGTCATCGATTATCCAGGCGTAAACCTGGACAAGGAAATCGAAGCGATGCAAAAAAAATTGCACATCCAGTATGGCGCTTCGCAGATCGAGGCCATCAAATCCGCGCTTTCATCGCCATTCTTCATTTTGACGGGAGGACCGGGGACGGGGAAAACAACGGTGCTCAATGGCATCGTCCAGCTGTTCTCGCAATTGAACGATCTGCCGGATGATCCGATGGAATACAAAGATATCTTCCCTATCCTATTGGCTGCACCGACAGGCCGTGCAGCCAAACGGATGCAGGAAACGACCGGCTTGCCGAGCAGCACCATCCACCGGCTCCTGGGATTGACAGGACAGGAAAAAGACTCGGATGAAATCTATACGCAGGAGCTGGAAGGGAAACTTTTGATCATCGATGAAGTGTCGATGGTGGATACTTGGCTGATGCATCGGCTGCTGAAATCCGTTCCGCAAGGGATGCAAGTCCTGTTTGTCGGGGACAAAGATCAGCTGCCATCGGTCGGACCCGGGCAGGTGCTGTTCGATTTGTTGAACTGCAAGTCACTGCCTCAAGTGGAATTGAATGAAATCTTCCGGCAATCAGGGGACTCTTCCATCATCCCGTTGGCGCATGAAATCAAGAATGGCTTGTTGCCGCAGGATTTCCGCAAGAACCAACCGGACCGTTCCTTTTTGCCATGCCAAACCCATCAGATTGAGCAGGTCATCCGGCAGGTGGTCGAGAAGGCGAAGCAAAGGGGCTTCACGGCAAAGGATATCCAGGTTCTGGCGCCGATGTATAAAGGCCCGGCCGGCATCGATGCCATCAATAAGATGATGCAGGAAATCTTCAACCCGAATGACGATAAAAAACGGCGGGAAGTCGTTTATTTTGAGTCGACCTATCGCGTCGGCGATAAAGTGCTGCAATTGGTGAATCAGTCGGAAAACAATGTCTTCAACGGCGATATGGGTGAAATCACAGCCATCCAGTTCGCGAAAGAGACCGAAGATAAAGTGGATCAGATCACGATCCTGTTCGATACGGTGGAAGTGACCTATAACCGCAACAATTGGAACAGATTTGTTTTGGCCTATTGCTGCTCCATCCATAAATCGCAAGGCAGCGAGTTTACGATGGTGATTTTACCGATGGTCAAACAATATGGACGGATGCTGCGGCGGAATCTATTGTATACGGCCATCACCCGAAGCAAGAGCAAATTGATTTTATGCGGGGACTACGCCGCTTTCGAGATGGCTGTGGAGAGTTCGGGGGACATCCGCAAGACGCTGTTACACGAGAAGCTAGAGCGCAATTTGAAGAGCGAAAAGATCTTCGTTTCGGATGAAGGCGAAACTGCAATCAAAAAAGCAGAAACCTTTCCGGCGCTGGCTGCGGAAGCAGCGGCAGTGGAAAAGTTTCGTCCCGAAAAGCAAGCGCCAAGCGTTGTCCAAAACAACCTGGTAAAGGAAGAAAAAAACGTTACGCAAACCATCTACCATCTGACGATGGAGCAGATCATCAGGGGGGAAGTCGATCCCATGATCGGCATGGAAAACATCACGCCAGAAATGTTTATGGCGAAATAACAAAGACAGCGAGCGGTGGATTGCCACCGCTCGCTGTCTTTGTTAGGTCATCACTGGATCCAAAAAGGATAGGTCACCATCTCGAAATGGAGGTTATAGGGTTTTGATTCCAACAGTTCCCCATCAACTTGGGCATGGCCGGTTTCATCCAGCGCGATGTCAAAAGATTGCCCCGAATACCGGATGAAGTGGTGGGAATGGATGTGGGAGCCATCGGTAAATACTTTCGGCAATAATTGCAAGATGACGGGGAAAGAAATGTCATGGAGTATCAGGATACCCAGTTCGTGGCTGTTTTGTTTGGAGAGCGGATCAATCTTGATGCCGCCCCCCATAAAAGGATGATTCATTGCAGCCAAGATAAACAGCCTATCAAAATGATGAATCTGTCCATCGATGGTGATGTCCGCGGAGAATGAGTTGCGATGCCTGAACGCCTTCAAGATGGCCAACAGATAGACCGCTTTTCCGAGCCCCAATTGATTCCAGATTTTTTTACCTGATGATGGATTCAATGTCAGCGCGAGGACAGCGGCATCGAATCCGAACCCAAAGGAATTGATGCCGGTGCCCATCAGCTGTGAATGGACTTCCCGATAGCTGAATAATTCCAGTTCCCTTGGATGGGACAAAGCCAGAAACTGCTTCAGGTTTTCTATCGGATCCTTTGGCAGCCCCAATGCCCTTGCGAAATCATTGCCGGTCCCGGCTCCGATATAGCCCACCGGAATAATGGCATTGGCTTGCATAAGACCTGTTATCACTTCATGCAGGGTGCCATCGCCGCCGATGACGAGCAGGCGATCGTGTTCGGGCTGGATTTGTTTGGTTATGTCTTCCGCAAGGACAAGGGCATGTTGCGGATATTCGGTCATAAGCATCCGGTAAGTGATATTTTGCTCCTGTAGGTGACGTTGTACCGCAATGGCAACCTTTTTTCCGCGTCCGCCGCCGGCCTGCGGATTGACTAATATGAATAAACGTTCGACCATTGTCAATTCCCCTTTGTATGATGAAGCATGCTCACCTGTCTTGTGTTGGTATTTCCAGTATAACAGAAATCGCTACTCGCAAAACGCATAGTCTGTTATACTGATAGTAAATGTAATTGCCGATGCTAAAGACGATTTCAAGAATAGAGGGGTTGTATGGAACTTTTTGATCAATTAATGAATCCTGTTTGGAAGACCATTCCGGCAGAGCATAAGCTGGTGTTGGCGGGGAACGTTATCCGCTATTTTGTGAGCCCGTTGCTTGCTGTTTCAAATGTCCAACTGGCTTATTTTCAGATGGGCGGTATAAAGACGGAGACATTTACACTGGATATTGAAGGGGAACGTTTTGTTTTTATTCCCGGACAGCAAGAGGCTGTATTAGGCTGGGACGGCGGAACGAACGGTTTGGATCCATTGGACATCAGCTCCGATCGAAAAGAGATGTATGTTGCCATTGAAAATTGCTTGAAGCTTTCTGTCCAGGGGGCCGATTTCCTTCAGGATAACCATTGGATGAACAAAAAATGCAATCCGATTGAGTCGATGAAAGATTTGGAGGAAATGGTCAACAGTCAAACTTCGACCTTACGCACAAAAACCATTCCACCCTTATTGGTCGAAGTGCATCCGGAGTATGTCGGCATGAAAAAGATGGGGTTGTATGATGTCATCAGCGGGAATTTTGAAGGCAAAACAGACTGGTTTATCCACAATCAGCAGGAAGTTCGCCACGCCTTGATGCCGAGCAAACAGTCTTCCTTATTTTTTGACGATTTTCCCGCTCATATCGTTCACGATAAGCAGTTCTTTTTGAAACAAAATCCCGATCTGGATACCTATACGGTTTATGCTCCTTATCAAACGAACTATATTCATGAGAGAAAAAAATTGGAGAAGGACGGTTTGGGCTTGCTGTCTTCCGATGAATGGGAGTATTGCTGCGGAGGATCCACAAGAAGGCTTTTCCGTTGGGGCAACAGTCTGCAGCGCAAATTATTTGAACCGGAAGAAAGTCACTTGTATCAACTGAATATGTTCGGACTGGAAATCGGAAATATGGGCTGGGGACCGGAACTGGTGGAGGACGGCTATTTTGTGAAAGGCGGATGGATGTCCATCCAAGCAGAAAACATGTTGGAAAAGCTTTTGCCGTATTCCACTTACTATGAAAATCACAATGATTGTCTGGTGGGTAAAACGGAAGAGGATTTGCCGCCGGGCTATTACTGCGCCAGACGTTCCATCCGCATTGAATTATAGGGAGAAGTTCCATTTTCCTGCAACTGTTGCTTGCTTGTCCGCTTATTTTTGGTTATACTAGTTTTTGACTAAAACAAAGGCCATATAAATGGATAACCTCAGAGAGTTTTTGTACGGTGAAAGAAAACGGATCTGTTTATGCTCCCTTTGAATGACATAGTAGAAATACTATCGCTTCCAGCGTTAACGGACTCGAGAGGTAATGAATATCAACGAACATTTCATTGCAAACAAGGTGGTACCGCGAACTTCGTCCTTGTATGCAGTGGGATGTTTTTTTATTTATTTCCCATCAAAAAGAAAACACAGGAAAAGGAAGGTAATAATGAAAAATCTTAAAAGCAGCGATATTCGCCAAATGTATCTTGATTTCTGGGCATCAAAGGGATCGAAAGTGGAGCCGAGTGCTTCCTTGATACCAGTAAATGATCCGACCTTATTATGGATCAACTCCGGAGTAGCGACATTGAAGAAATACTTCGATGGCACATTGACGCCGGAAAATCCGCGGATCACAAACGCTCAAAAAAGCATCCGTACAAATGATATCGAAAACGTAGGGGTGACAGCGAGACATCATACTTTATTCGAAATGTTGGGTAATTTCTCGATTGGGGACTATTTCAAAGAAGAAGCGATTCCATGGGCATGGGAATTTCTGACGGATGAAAAATGGTTGGCTTTCGATCCGGAATTGCTGTACGTTACCTACTATCCTGAGGATCTGGATACAAAACGGATCTGGCAAGAAAAAGTTGGCTTGCCGGAAAACCACATCGTGCCGATTGAAGATAACTTTTGGGATATCGGAGCAGGCCCTTGCGGACCGGATACCGAAATTTTCTATGACCGCGGACCGGAATATCAGGACTTGCCGGACGAAGATCCAGAAATGTATCCAGGCGGAGAAAACGAACGCTATTTGGAAATCTGGAACTTGGTGTTCTCGGAGTTCAACCATAAGCCGGACGGCAGCTACGAGCCGCTTCCGCATAAAAACGTCGATACCGGTATGGGGTTGGAACGTGTAACAAGCGTCGTCCAAAATACGCCAACGAACTTTGAAACGGACCTGTTCCTGCCGATCATCCAAAAAATCGAAACCTTGAGCGACGGCAAAAAGTACGGAGAAGACAAAGCCTTGAGTGTTTCCTTCAAAGTCATCGCCGACCATGTCCGTGCGGTAAGTTTTGCCATCGGGGACCGCGCATTGCCGTCCAACGAAGGCCGCGGCTATATCTTGCGCCGTTTAATCCGCCGTTCCGTTATGCACGGCCAAAAATTGGGCATCAATAAATTATTCCTGAATGAATTGGTCCCGGTTGTTGCTGATATCATGGAATCTTACTATCCGGAAATCAAAGCTGACCAAGACTTCATCATCAAGGTCATCACAAACGAAGAACAACGCTTCCAAGAAACCATCCATGAAGGATTGGATATCCTGAACGCTGTCTTTGCTGAAATGGCAGAGAAGGGCGAAAAAGTCGTGAATGGCGCAAATGCCTTCAAACTGTATGACACCTACGGCTTCCCTTTGGAATTGACAAGTGAATACGCCGAAGAAAAAGGCTTTACGGTCGATACGGATGGCTTCAACACAGAAATGCAGGAACAACGCAACCGTGCCCGCGCCGCCAGACAGGTAGAAGATTCATTCTCTGTCCAATCCGCGGTCTGGGCTGATGTTGTCGTGCCGAGTGCGTTCGTCGGCTATACACAGACAAAAGTGGATTCCGAGTTGGCGGTGATGGTTGCGCACGATGAAATCGTCGAAGAAGCAGCCGCAGAAGAGATGGTGCAATTGATCTTCCGTGAAACGCCTTTCTACGCTGAAATGGGCGGACAAGTTGCCGACAAAGGAACGATCGAAACGGCCGAAGGCGAAGTCGTTGCCCAAATCGAAGACGTGAAACGCGCTCCTAACGGACAAACGATGCATATCGCGCGTGTCCTGACTGAAATCCATGCCAATGAAGTCTATACGTTGCATGTGGATGAAGCCCGCAGAAGAAACATCACGAAGAACCATACCGCTACCCATATCCTTCACCAAGCTCTGAAGGACGTTCTGGGCAGCCATGCAAACCAAGCAGGCTCGCTCGTGAACCCAAGCCACCTCCGTTTTGACTTCACGCACTTCGGACAAGTTACAGCGGAAGAATTAGTCAAAATGGAAGAAATCGTGAACCAAAAAATTTGGGAAGCTCTTCCGGTCGTGACGATTGAAACGACAATCGCTGAAGCAAAAGAGATGGGCGCAATGGCGCTATTCGGTGAGAAATACGGCAAGGATGTACGCGTGGTCACTGTTGACGGCTATTCCGTCGAACTTTGCGGCGGGGTACACGTTCAAAACTCCCAAGATATCGGCGTCTTCAAAATCTTGTCGGAATCAGGAATCGGTGCCGGCGTCAGACGTATCGAAGCTGTGACAGGACAAGCAGCGTATGCGTACTTCCGCACCAAAGAAGCTGAACTGAACGAAGCTGCACAAATCGTGAAGGCACAACAAACCAAAGAAGTCACAGCAAAAATTTTGCAATTGAAACAAGAATTGAAAGACGTTCAAGGGGAAAATGAATCCCTGAAAGCGAAAATCATGAAAAATGAATCAAAAAATATCTTCGAGAACGTTGAAGAGGTGAACGGCACTACGTTCATCACATACCAAACGAAAAACCAGGATATGAACGCCTTGCGTCAACTGGCTGACCAATGGCGCCAAAAAGATGTTTCCGATATCTTTGTAGCGGCATCTGAGGTAGACGATAAAGTAAATATGCTGGCGGCTGTTTCCCAAGCGAAACTTGCCGATGGTTTCAAAGCAGGCGACTTGATCAAAGTGATTGCCCCGTTTGCCGGCGGTAACGGCGGCGGACGCCCGGATATGGCGCAGGCCGGCGGTAAAAATCCTGCTGGCATCCCGGATGCATTGAAGCATGTGTCCGTTTGGATTTCTGAAAAAAATAATTAATGATTCAATGAACGGGAGGGGCAACGGCAAAAAAGTCGCTGCCCCTCCAATTATTTTTCAGGAAATAGCGTATAATAGATATAACAACTGTTCGCCCGCCCGGTCTGTGGGGAACCTCAGGGCAGGGAGTGTGAGAACAGATGAATGATTCTTATTCTTTTCAAAGCGAAAGCGATGAAACGCGAAATAATGAAGCGGTTAATTCATTGTTGTAGTTTTGGGAGGTTTCTTGTAAAATGATTACTATACTAAAGAAAACCGGGGTGTCACTATGAGTTCGAAAGATGAAACAATGTTATTTAATTTTGATGACAATCTTAAAAAGAATATACAAGAGACATTAGCCCTTGTGTATGACGCATTAGAAGAAAAAGGATATAATCCCATCAACCAGATAGTTGGATACTTGCTTTCTGGTGACCCAGCATATATTCCGCGTCATAATGATGCCAGAAATCTTATTCGCCGTCATGAACGTGATGAAATAATGGAAGAACTAGTGAAAAGCTATCTTTCAGCAGCGGGCAGAAAGATCCAATGAGGATAATGGGTTTGGATGTCGGGTCAAAAACTGTGGGAGTGGCCATAAGTGATCCGTTAGGATGGACAGCGCAAGGGATCGAAATAGTGAAGATTGATGAAGAAAAGAAGGAATTTGGCTTAGTCCGCATTGCTGAGCTTGCAAAAGAGTATGAAGTTGAAAAATTTGTTCTGGGTTTGCCGAAGAACATGGATAACAGCATCGGTTTCCGGGCTGAAGCTTCCATTGCATATGGGGATTTACTGGAAAAAGAGCTGAATATTCCTGTCGAGTATGTTGATGAACGGCTCACGACCGTGCAGGCCGAGAAAATGTTGATCAACGAGGGCAACGTTTCCCGGAAAAAAAGAAAAAAAGTGATTGATAAATTGGCTGCGGTCATTTTATTGCAAAATTATTTGGATAGCCATTAAAGAAAGTGGTTTTTTTCCGGAATTTGCGTTACAATATCTTTTGTTTGAATGAGCAGTACAATATTAATTAAAGAGGTGCACACATGACTGAACATAACCATGATCACGACCACGACCATAACCATGATCACGACCACGACCATGACCACGATCACAACCATGAACATATTACGATTGTTGATGAAAATGGAAATGAAGAATTATATGAAATTCTATTCACATTCGAATCACAAGACTTTGGAAAATCATACGTTTTAGTTTATCCAGCAGGAATTCCTGAAGGAGAAGAAATCGAATTGCAAGCTTATTCTTATGTTGAAAAAGAGGATGGCGGAGAAGGCGATTTGGAACCAATCGAGTCAGACGAAGAATGGGATATGATCGAAGAAGTATTGAATACATTCATGGAAGATGAAGATCTTCAATAATTCTGTTCGCTGCTTTATTCTCAGTTTTTAATTGAAATGGTTTAGGGCAAAGCGCCTTAAACCATTTTTTGCATTAAAATCGCCCTGTTCATCGCCAGGAATGACAAAAAAGGTTCAATTTATAAGGGGTTTCGTGTATAATAACCTGAGTCGAATGACAGCTTTTTTAATTCGAGATACAGACTAAGTAAGGAGGGTTCCATCCTTGTCTCAAAATGAACAGCAAGAACCGCAAAAACAACAAAAGCTTATCCGTCCCAAATTAGAAAAAGAAGCAGCGGAAAAAATGACGGTCCGTAAAAAAGAGATTTCTCTGGTACGGAAAATCGTATGGGCTATCGTTTCTGTTGGGATTGTATTGGCATTGGTTGTCGGGTTTGCAGGATATAAGTATGTAACGGAAGCTCTCCAGCCTCTTGAGCCGGATAGTACCGAAATCATTGAGGTGGAAATACCGATTGGCACGTCAACAAAAGGAATCACGCAAATTCTGGAGGACAAAAAAATAATTAAAAATGCTACCATTTTCAATTATTACATCAAGACGCAAAATGTTTCTGATTTCCAAGCAGGGTTCTATGAACTGTCCCCATCCATGAAATTAAATGATATTATCGCTAAACTGCAGGAGGGCGGAAGTTCAGTGCCGGATCAAAAGATTTTGATCAAGGAAGGTGACACTGCTGAGGAAATCGCAACAGAAATTGAAGCTAAAACAGACTTTACCGCTGCAGAATTTCTGGCTTTGCTGAACAACCCGGAGTTTCTGGCTAGTGTGACTGCAAAATTCCCGGATCTGTTGACGGAAGCAACACAAAGGACAGACACCCGTTATAAATTGGAGGGATACCTATTCCCGGCAACCTATGATTATCTCATGGGCTCTACTT
Organism: Trichococcus palustris; assembly: GCF_900114465.1. Taxonomy (GTDB): domain Bacteria; phylum Bacillota; class Bacilli; order Lactobacillales; family Aerococcaceae; genus Trichococcus; species Trichococcus palustris. The sequence goes on from NZ_FOTD01000009.1 coordinate 93,866, forward strand.
TAGAAGGACTCGTCACGCAAATGCTGCAAAAAGCAAATGATGTCATTGTGCCCTATAAAGATCAGATTGCTGCAAAAGGATACACAATCCATCAAATCTTGACTATAGCCTCTTTGGTCGAAAAAGAAGGAGTGACACCCGAAGATCGTGCGAAAATCGCCAGTGTATTCTTCAATCGCTTAGCAATCGATATGCCTATCCAATCGGATATCAGCATTCTATATGCTCTGAATGTACACAAAGAATTGGTCACCTTTGCAGATCTGGAGATCGATTCTCCTTACAATCTATATAAGAACACCGGTATGGGGCCTGGACCTTTCGACAGCCCGAGCGAAGGGGCTATCAAAGCGACGTTGAACCCTGCCACAACAAACTATCTGTACTTTGTTGCGGATACAAAGACGGGGATCGTTTATTTTGCTGAAACCTATGAACAGCATTTGGAGAATCAAAGTCAATACGTAGACAGCAAATGATGCCTAGGAAGAACTTTAAAGAAGGGAAGGGGAGTTTAGGCCATTGAAAAAACCCATCGTAATCGGTGTAACCGGAGGGTCCGGCAGCGGGAAAACCAGCGTCAGCCGTGCCATCTTAGATAAATTTACCGATGTTTCCATATTGCTTCTGGAGCAAGACTTCTACTACAAAGACCAAAGTCAGTTGCCTTTCGAGGAACGTTTGAAAACAAATTATGATCATCCTTTTGCATTCGATACTGATCTTTTTATTGAAGATTTAATGAAACTGATTCGCTATGAGAGTATCGATCAACCGGTCTATGACTATGCGATGCACACAAGAAGTGATAAGGTCATCCACCGTGAACCAAAGGATGTCATCATTGTAGAAGGCATCCTGATCTTGGAGGACGAGCGTCTCCGCAATCTGATGGACATCAAAGTATATGTCGATACAGATGATGATATCCGCATTATCCGCAGAATTAAGCGCGACATGGAAGAGCGAGGAAGAACGCTGGATTCTGTCATCCATCAATATCTTTCGGTTGTGAAACCGATGCATCAGCAATTCATTGAACCCACAAAAAAATTTGCTGACATCATCATTCCGGAAGGCGGCCAGAACCAAGTGGCCATTGATTTGATGACTACGAAAATTGCATCAATTTTGTCAGATAATCGTCAAAAATAAGCACAGATAAAAATATATGATGAAAAATAATTGCTTTTATCTTTATTAAGTGGTATTTTATATTCACTATAATTTTACAACCCAATATACAATAAATAAAGATTAAGGAACCATTCCTTTCCCACTAATGGTTAAAGAGAGCTGTCCTGAAAGAGGGAATGTCTCTTTCAGGACAGCCATCTTTAAGACGCGGGAACTGCCATCTTTATATGGGGTATTGTATATTGAATGACTATTTAAAAAGGGAGCCGTATAGCTTATGATTGAAAAAGTATTTCCAATGACTGCAGCAGGTAAAGCGAAATTAGAAGCTGAACTTGAAGACTTAAAAGTGAATAAAAGAAAAGAAATCGTAGAACGCATCAAAATTGCAAGAAGTTATGGAGATTTATCAGAAAACTCTGAATATGAATCTGCAAAAGATGAACAAGCTTTCGTTGAGGGCCGCATCACAACCATCGAAAAAATGATTCGTTTTGCTGAAATCATCGACGATAGAAATTTCGATTCGAACCTGGTGTCTTTAGGAAGCAAAGTCACTTTCGCCGAAATCCCTGATGGAGACGAAGAAAGCTACATCATCGTAGGAAGCGCAGAAGCTGATCCATTGGAAGGGAAAATTTCCAATGACTCTCCAATCGCGAAAGCGTTGCTAGGGAAAAATATCGGCGAAGAGGTTGTCATCACAACTCCGGGCGGAAATATGACCGTCAAGATCGTGAAAGTAGAACAAGCTTAATAATTGCTGATAAAAGCTTAGATAAAAAGTATCCTTTTTATCTAAGCTTTTTCTGTACGCGCCGCATAGTGCAGCGCTCCCATTCGGGTTCGTCGGGCTGCGGCAGCGCGGCATACCCGCATACGACTTTAGTATGAGATGCATATCAATCTTAGGCTCGCTTCATATTATCAGCAGGTACGCTATAATAATGAATATATTTAGTGAGGGAGGCGCCTTACAGTGAAAAAAAAAGGGGTTAAAATTTTTCTCATCATCGAAGGCTTATTAGCTTTGGCGGTTCTTTTTCAATTGGTGCAGGACATAGATTTGCTGATAGTGCTGATCCTTGGTTCCATTTTGGTTAAACTTGGAAATGCCGGGAATATGCGCCGCCGCTTTTTAGCTTGGATAGGCTGGTTTATGATCATCATGACGATTCTATCCACCTTTTCAGTCTGGGTGATGCTCATTTTGCTGCTTCTTTTCGTGGTCGTATACGGCAAAAAGATGTTGTCGGACTTAAAGATGGATGCTTATTTTGATGTTCCTTGGGAGGAGAAAAGTTTCCATACCGTCATGACCAAAGCACCTGATGGCCACAACAACGTGAGGAAAAAACAAAAATGGATCGGGAATACCGATACAGGGAACGCCGTCTACGAATGGGACGACATAAACATCACCGTACTGATGGGCGACACCATCATCGATTTAGGGAATACGTTGTTGCCGAACGAAGAAAATATTGTGCTGATAAGGAAGGGCATCGGAAAGACGAGGGTGATCATTCCGGTAGGGATAGGGGTGGCCATTCACCATTCTGTCTTAAAAGGCCAAATCCTTTTCAATGATGAAAAGATTGATTTAACAAATGAGACAGTTAAGATGTACAGCCCTGATTATGATGCAGCCAGCCGGAAAATAAGAATCGTTTCAAATACATTTATCGGTGATTTGGAGGTGATTTTCCTGTGAGAAGAAAATCACTGCTGATTCTTTTTAGCGGCATTTTCAGTATCCTGTTGTTGGTCGTTTTTGCGGTATTGTTTGCGTTGCGCCCTGTCTTAAGCTTCAGTGATTTTCTGTCCGTAGAGAGTTTCTCTATACCGGTGTTGCTATATATTCTGATGGTGCTCCTGTTGGTGTCTCTCATCATAAGCTGGGTGGCCCATTCTTTATTGAGAAAACAGGAAAATCTGCTCAAAGATAGGTTGCACTGGCTTTATTTGGGGAATTACACGCAGGCGCCAGCAACCCAAAAAACGGATAAGGCGGTATTCTTGGATCGTTACGGTCAATCGATTTTCGAAGAAGTCGAACTTCTCCGCAAAAAAATGATCGGTTTATCCCGGGAAGTGCAACAGCTGAGTGCTTTGCCTCGGTTGATCGGGGATGAGACAAAGGAAGAAATTCTTGAGAATGAAAGGCATCGCATCGCGCGGGAATTGCATGATTCCGTCAGTCAACAGTTATTTGCCGCCATGATGATGCTTTCGGCGATAAACGAGAAAGCCGCAGTGCTGCCTGAAAATACGCAAAGACAATTGAAGCTTGTCGAAGCGATCATCAATGAATCACAATCGGAAATGCGGGCGTTGCTCTTGCATCTACGGCCTGTAAAATTGGAAGGTAAGTCCTTGAAAAAAGGGATTGAGCAACTCCTGGTGGAATTGAAATCAAAAGTACAGATCAAAATAAAGTGGGAGATTGATGATGTCCAAACAATGAATGGCATTGAGGATCACCTCTTTCGGATTGTCCAGGAGTTGCTTTCGAACACATTGCGGCATGCAAAAGCCAGCAATTTAGAAGTCTACCTGAAACAAACAACCCAAGAAATCAGCCTGCGGATATTTGACGATGGCGTTGGTTTTGATCCAGCCGATGAAAAAACGGGAAGCTACGGTTTGATGAACATAAAAGAACGTGTAAAAGGAATGGGGGGGACCTGCAAAATAATCAGTTTCCCTAAGAAAGGCACAATCATTGATATTCGGATACCGGATACGAAAAAAATGTGGGCTGAAAGCAATGAACAAAATGAAGAAACAAAGTGATGGCCGTTTGTTTTATAAAGGAAAGCATAGCGTTTTTTGATATAATGAAGAGCGATTCATCCCACGATTAAAATAATGGGTGTTCTCGCTCCTCGATAAAAAATGTATCATTTATGGGTGTTTAAATTGTGTCAAAGCACATGATATCCGGCGGTCCAAAAGGAGGGATTTTTTTGATTCGTGTATTAATTGTTGATGACCATGAGATGGTCAGATTAGGTTATTCCGCTTATCTATCGATTCAAGATGATATTGAAGTGGTGGGTGAAGCCGAGAATGGACAGGAAGGCTATGAAATGGCTTTGGCAATCAGACCGGATGTCATCTTGATGGATCTGGTCATGGAAGTGATGGATGGCATCGAATCCACCAAAGCAATCATGAAAGAGTGGCCGGAAGCAAGGATCATCATTGTAACAAGCTTTATTGATGATGAAAAAGTGTATCCTGCATTGGAGGCGGGCGCATCAAGCTATATGCTTAAAACGTCTTCCGCTCATGAGATTGCGGATGCAATCCGATCGACGTTCCGTGGGGAATCCGTATTAGAACCGGAAGTGACCGATAAAATGCTGGAGCGTTTTACAAAGAAAAAAGTCCGCGCTCCACACGAAGACCTGACTGCGAGGGAATCGGAAGTCCTGCTTCTGATTGCGCAAGGCTATTCCAACCAAGATATTGCGGATCAGTTATTCATCACGTTAAAGACCGTGAAAACACATGTTTCAAACATCCTGACAAAATTGGAAGTCGATGATCGCACCCAGGCAACCATCTATGCATTTAAGCATGATCTTGTGAAATGATTCGCATCAGAATGATCACGGATGAAAATGAGCTGAAATCCTTCTTAAGATTTCAGCTCATTTTTTTGTACGAAAATCCACTATCAGCCAATGTTTTTGTGAGCAAAGTATTATTAAATCGCTTGTTAATATGGTAATATGAAATCACTTATAGAGTTGTGGGAGGGGGATAGCTAATTCTTTGATTAGCGATATAATGAAAATTGAAGTTAGCGAGCAAGCGCAGAAATGGTTTGAAGATGAACTAGGCATTCCGGAAGGCAAAGGAGTGCGCTTTTTAGGGAAAGTGTATGGAAACAGCCAGATTCACGAAGGTTTTTCGATCGGGATCGATGTAGACGAACCGATATTGCCGATCGGGAAAGCGGAATACAATGGTATCCTTTATTTTATCGAGGATGCCGACGACTGGTTCTTCAGCGGCTATGATCTACAAGTGGTTTTCGATGAGAAGCAAAACGAACCTGCATATAACTTCATCGAGCAGAAATAATAAACGCAACAGAGGGCCCGGACGGATATCCGTCCGGGCCCTCTGTTGCGTTTATTTATTTTATTTCATCTTTGGAAAAGTAGATAACGATTGATTTATACGCCCATGATGACAGGTACGATCATCGGACGGCGTTCTGTTTTTTCGTATAAGTAAGGTTGAATGGCGTTCGTGACAGTATCTTTTAATTTCTTTTCGGTGATGTTTTCGTCGCCGTTCAGCAAGGCCTGTACTTCCTGTTTCACGATGGCTTGCGCTTCATGAATCAAATCTCCTGATTCGCGCATGTAGATGAATCCGCGCGATAGGATGTCGGGACCTGCCAGTAATTCTTTGTTCCTAAAATCGACGGTCAAGACGATGACAACCAAGCCATCTTCAGAAAGGATGCGACGATCGCGAAGAACGATGTTCCCGATATCACCGATGCCTTTGCCGTCTACATAGACGTCTTGAGCAGGGAAGCTGCCAGCGCGTCTTGCGGAATCAGCGGTTACTGCCAGAATATCCCCATTGTCAAGAATGAAACAGTTTTCTGGCGGAATGCCAACCGCCTCAGCCAATTCGGTGTGGATTTTCAACATCCGGTATTCCCCGTGGACAGGCATGAAGTATTTTGGTTTCATCAGAGTCAACATCAACTTCTGTTCTTGCTGACCGCCATGCCCAGAGGTATGGACATTGTTGACTTTTCCGTGGACAACTTCCGCGCCGGCTTCCAAGAGAAGATTGATGACGCGATTGACGCTTGTCGTATTTCCTGGAATAGGGGAACTTGAGAAGATGACGGTGTCTCCCGGTTGGATGGAAATCTGTCTATGGGTCCCGTTTGCGATCCGGCTCAGAGCCGCCATCGGTTCTCCTTGGGATCCCGTGCAGAGAATCAGCACTTTATCGGCCGGTAAAGTGTTCAATTGTCTTGGTTCGATAAAAAGATCATCCGGTGCTTCGATGAAGCCCAATTCTCTTGCCGTACGGAAATTTGTTTCCATGCTGCGTCCGAAAATGACGATTTTGCGTCCAGTCTCCATTGCGACTTGGGCAACTTGTTGCAATCGATAGATATTCGATGAGAAGGATGCAAATATGATTCTGCCGGAAACCTTTTGGATGATATTCTTGATCGATTGCCCCACAACTTGTTCCGATTGCGTAAAAGTAGGGATTTCGGCGTTGGTGCTGTCACTCAGCAGCAACAATACCCCTTCATCTCCGATTTTAGCCATCTTATGCAAGTTGGCAGGTGTGCCATTTGGAGTGAAATCGAACTTGAAGTCACCCGTGAAAACGATGTTTCCAGGAGGAGTCTTCACTACAATCCCTCTAGTATCAGGGATGCTGTGAGTAGTGTTGAAGAAGCTGATGCTGGTTTTGCGGAATTTGATGACAGTGTCTTCATTGATTTCATGAAGAATGGCATCGCGAAGCAAACCGTGTTCATCCAGTTTGTTGCGGATCATGGCAAGGGCCAGTTTACCTGCGTAGATAGGGACATTGATTTCTTTCAACAGATAAGGGACGCCGCCGATATGATCCTCGTGGCCATGTGAGATGAACAAGCCCTTGATTTTGGCTTGGTTCTGAACGAGATAACTATAGTCCGGTATAACGTAGTCAATGCCAAGCAAGTCATCTTCAGGGAACATAATCCCCGAATCAAGGATGATTATTTCATCTTGGAATTGAACGCCATACATGTTTTTGCCGATTTCTCCTAAACCCCCGATGGCAAAAACACCGACTTCGTTATTTTTTATATTTGGTTTCATACATTGAACTCCGTGATATGGAAGTCATCTTTACTTTGTTCATATTCTAAATGTTTGCCATCCATAGGTTGGATAAATTCAATATTGTAGGGGGTGTTTTGTTCAACTATTCTTCTTGCTTCTACCTTGTCTGCAGCTTCCAAATAAAGAGATTCTGTATTTTCTCTTGTTGGTGCTTCAAATTTTGTCGGTTGATAGGTTACTTTAAATATCATATCATTCACTCCATTTTTATTATTATGTTCATATTAGTACTGTACTGAAAATTACAATCTTAGATTTCAAACTTGGTCAATAGTTGTATTTTTTCATACAATCGTTAATACAAGTTTACCACAACTGGAGGATTTAGTATAGAAATGACTGGTAAAAACCTTAGGATAGGCAATGAAATCCTTTTCAATCCGGGAGGGTGGTTGGTTGGCTTTTTTATCTGGATTATTTCAATATTTTTGTAGACTTAAACAGGTGAATTAGCTAGACTAAAGGAGAACCTGAAGCATCAGTATAGGATTTTTAAGGGGTTTAGGTCTTTTTTTGTTTTTTCTTTTTAGCAATATCCCATAAGCAGTTTGCTGCTAGTGATGGGTTTCCTCTGGAAGTAATATTTTAAGGTAGGTGTTTAGCAGGATGTCTTTAATTTGGCGTTATATCAGCCGATATAACAGCGTTTTATTTTTTAATGTATTGGGTGCTTTCGGCTTCGTTTTTGTTGAGCTGGGGCTGCCGACGATGTTGGCAAGACTGATCAATGGGACGATTGCGGGCGAAGGAAGAGGACATATTCTACAGATAACGGCCATCATGTTTGGATTGGCGTTCGTTGGTCTTGTAGGAAGAGTGATCGTTGCTTATACAACCAGCAGAGTCACGACGAACATGGTAGCCGATATGCGCGATGATCTGTATAAAAAGATCCAGACCTTTTCGCACGAAGAATTTGACCGATTTGGGGTTTCTTCATTGGTTACGCGGGTTACGAACGATGCCTTCGTATTGATGCAGTTTGCGCAGATGATGTTGCGCATGGGATTGATGACGTTCATCATGATGTTCGCCAGTTTTTTCATGATTGCACGCACAAGCCCAAGTCTGTCCTGGATCTTGCTGCCGGCATTCCCTGTTTTGCTGATCATGATTCTCGTCGTCGGCAAAAAATCGCAGCCGCTCTCGGATGCACAACAAAAGAATTTGGATAATATCAACGGAAACCTCAGGGAATCCTTATCAGGGATGCGCGTCATCCGCGCTTTCGTCAGGGAGGATTTCCAAGCGGAGCGGTTTGAAACGGTGAATACGCTCTATAGTACGGTGTCCAAAAAATTGTTCCGTTTAATGGCTTGGAACCAACCGCTATTCTCGCATATCATAAACTTGATCATCATCGCCATCATGTGGTTCGGGTCCGGCAAAATCGCGAGCGGTAACCTGCAGTTGGGAAACCTGACGGCCTTCATAGAATACAGTTTCCATGCCTTATTTTCCTTTATGAACTTCGCTGTCGTTTTCATGATGTACCCGCGCGCGTCGGTGTCGGCGAAACGCATCAGGGAGGTTTTAGAAACGGAAAGCAGCATTTCCCCAAATGAAACAGGGATCACCGAAACGGAGACGCATGGCTATTTAGTTTTTGAAAATGTCAGTTTTGCCTATCCCGGAAACACGAGTACGCCCGTCATCAAGGACATCAGCTTCACCGCGCAACCGGGCCAGACGATCGCTTTTATCGGCAGCACCGGCAGCGGGAAATCCACCTTGATCCAATTGATACCGCGTTTCTACGATGTCACGAAAGGGCGCATTCTTGTTGATGGACACGACGTCCGGGATTATAATCTGAAGGCTTTGCGGGCAAAAATCGGTTTTATCCCGCAAAAGGCCCTCTTGTTCACGGGGACGATTTCGGAAAATCTTCGATACGGGAAAGGGGATGCTTCCCACAAAGAAATTGAAGAAGCTTCAGAAATTTCCCAAGCGAAGGAATTCATTTCTCGCAAGCCGGATAAATTCGACGAACATCTGGCGGAAGGCGGAAGTAATCTGTCCGGCGGGCAAAAGCAACGCCTATCCATCGCACGCGCAGTTGTGCGCAAACCGGATATTTATATTTTCGACGACAGTTTTTCGGCATTGGACTATAAAACCGATGCCAGCTTGCGCGCAAGGTTGAAGAAGGAAACCGGAAAGGCTACTGTGATCATCGTGGCGCAACGCATCAGTACGATTATGCATGCCGACAAAATCATCGTGCTGAATGAAGGCGAAGTCGTCGGCCAAGGGACACATAAAGAGCTGTTGAAGACAAACCAAATCTATTACGATATCGCCTCTTCACAGATGAGCAAGGAGGAACTGGCATGAAAAAAATAAATACTCGTACGTTCTTCCGGCTCTGGCGTTATTTGGAGAAGTATAAAGGCAAGTTTTTGGGATCCATTTCCTTGACGGTGCTGATGTCGATCTTTAACGTTTTGGAACCCTTTATCCTCGGGTTGGCGATCACTGAAATCGGCAGAAATATTTCGGATATGCTGAAGGGCGTCGAGGGGGCAGGGATAAATTATGCTTACTTGAGCAAAATTTTGTTGATCTATTTTATCCGTGCGCTGCTGTATCAAGCGACCAATCTGTTTTCCCAGATGTTTATGGTGGATGTCGTCCAGGAAGCCATGCATGATTTGCGCAGGGATCTGAGCGAGAAGCTGAACCGCCTCCCTATTTCTTATTTCGACAAAAATCAGTTCGGGGACATTTTGAGCAAGGTCACCAATGACGTCGACTCCATCGCGAATGCGCTGCAACAATCGCTGTTGCAGATTCTGAATGCCGTTTTAGGGATTACCTTTGCGCTGATCATGATGTTTACGATCAGTTGGAAATTGGCGCTGATCATGGTGGTGATGATTCCGACGGCATATATCCTCTCGAAACACATAACAAAACTCTCACAGCCTTATTTCCGGGGACAAGCCAAATATCTTGGACGATTGAATGGATTTGTCCAAGAAACGCTGACTGGATTTTCCATCATCAAACTGTACGGAAAAGAGGAAGACTCTTTCGAAGAATTCAACGCCATCAATCGTTCGCTCAATAAACACGGATTCAAAGCTACCTTCATCTCGGGTCTGATGTCTCCTTTCGTTGCGCTTGTAACAAATATCTCCTATATTTTTGTGGCTGTATTCGGCATCCTGCAGGCGATGGCGGGGATGATGACTATCGGTAATGTTCAGGCGATGGCGCAATATGTGTGGCAAGTCAATCAGCCGATTTCCACCATTACGCAGTTGTCCGCCATCATTCAGTCGGCTGCTTCCTCCATCCAACGCGTGTTTGATCTTCTCGATGAAGAGGAAGAAGTGCAGCAGGAAGTCACCTTTAGATTGCCGGAAGCAATCCGTGGGGATGTTGCATTCGAAAATGTATCCTTCAGCTACGATAAACAAAATCCGCTCATCAAAAACTTCAACCTACAGGTGAAGAGCGGCGAAACCGTGGCGATAGTGGGGCCTACGGGGGCCGGGAAAACCACCCTGATCAACTTGCTGATGCGGTTCTATGATGTCGATTCCGGCTCCATCAAAATTGATGGCTATGACACAAAGGAATTGACCCGCGCCGATGTGCGTTCGCAATTCGGGATGGTCCTCCAGGATGCCTGGCTTTATCAGGATTCCATCAGCGGGAATATCCGTTTCGGGAAACTGGATGCAACCGATGAAGAGGTGGTCGATGCCGCAACAGCGGCCAACGTCAACCATTTCATCCAAACCTTAGGGGAAGGCTATGATACGGTCATCAACCAGGAGGCATCGAACATCTCGCTGGGACAAAAACAATTATTGACGATTGCACGCGCTTTTATCGCTGATCCGAAAATCCTCATACTTGACGAGGCGACCAGTTCTGTGGATACTAGACTGGAAGGTTTGATTCAAAAAGCCATGAAGCGCATCATGAATGGCAGAACCAGTTTTGTTATTGCCCATCGTTTATCCACCATCCGCGATGCCGACCTGATTTTAGTCATGAATCAAGGCGAAATCATTGAGCAAGGGAAACATCTTGCCTTGTTGGAGAAAAAAGGGTTCTATTACGATCTATATACCAGCCAGTTTAAAAATGAAGCAGAATAAAGGGAGCATATATTTTGATGGATAAAAAGTTTATTTTCTTTGATATTGACGGAACGTTGCTGAATGATGACAAAATGCCGCTGGAAAGTACGCTTCGTGCCTTAAAGAAATTGCAAAAAAATGGTCACGAAATCGCCATCGCTACAGGAAGGAACCTTTTTTTGGCGCAGAATGTGATCGATGAATTCAGACTCGATAATTACATCGTCTGCAACGGAGCGGCCGGCTATTTCAAGAATGAGTTGCGCTATGAGAATAAGTTGGACTTGGGTGCGTTCGAACGCCTATTGAAAGTAGCGGACGAACAGGGACATCAGGTCGTTTACGAATCGGCGCTTGCGTTGGCGCGCCGCCAGGAACCCTTTGAAATAAAAACTTTCGAGGCGATGAAAAGCATCGAATTCGATGTTCCGGACTACAATAAAACATTTTATCTGGAAAATCCTTTGTACCAAGCTTTGCTGTTCTATACCGAAGAAGAGAAGCATGTTTATGAAAATGGACAATTCCCTGAATTCCGTTTTGTCCGGTGGCATGAAGCCGGCACCGACCTATTGCCTCAGTCGGGATCGAAGGCGCAGACCGCTTTGAAGATGGCGATGGACCTAGGTTTTGCGCACGAAGATACAGTGGCTTTCGGTGATGGAAACAATGATCTTGAATTGATATCAAGCGTTGGGTATGGCGTTGCGATGGGAAATGCGGTCGCAAAGGTGAAAGAAGCCGCCAAATTTGTGACAAAAGATTGCAATTCTGATGGGATTGCCTTTGCATTGGAAAAATTAGGCTTGCTGTAACAACAGAAATAGGGTATTATAGATACAGAAGGCATTTGCTGTGTCGCTTGTCTTTGATACCCCATTTTTACGGGGGCGTAGCTCAGTTGGGAGAGTGCTTGACTGGCAGTCAAGAGGTCGTGGGTTCGAGCCCCATCGTCTCCATACCATTTAAATAACAGTCCTTGGAAATGTTGATATGAAGCGATTCTTTCAACTGTCTTGGGGCTGTTTTTTTGTTTCCGCCCAGAAAAGAACAGAGTTGGAACAGAAGCATGGGAAATAGAAGCAGGAGGTTATATCTTTTTGTTGCTTATTCACAGTATTGCAGTATATAATGTAAACATAAAGAGGCTACGACATGGTAAAAAGTCTTGTCGATCCGAACGCAAGAGAAGTTTCGCTTGAATGTAAAAATGAAAGCGTTTTTCTTTATAGATGTACGGAACGACCACCTCTTCTATCTGAGTCAAAAGCAGTCACACAAGAAATAGGGGGCGCTTGAAATGAAAAAGAAATTTGAAGTTGAACTAACCGAAGATATGCTTGCAAAGATGAGAAAAGGTTATGAGACAAAAAGAAAACTTGGTGGTTGGGAAGTCAAGAATCTGACTGATGACGAGTTGGCGGCATATTTCATCAGTATGGGATTGAATTATGTCGACGAAAAAATTTCTGAAATTTTGGATAAACAAAAATAGCATAACAGAGGGTCTGGGGGGCAACTCCCGACCCTTTTTCCATCTTCATCAGCGTTTGTTTGTGCGAAGATGGCAGCTATGCAAAAGGATGTGGCGATAGTGTCGAATATAAGGAATCTTGCGCGGTACCTCATTTATTCCTATGAAAAACAAACGCAAACGCAGTTTGGGCGAAGCGAATGGAAATTGCAGCTTTTGTTGTATTTTGCGCAGAGGGAAAGCTTGGCTTTGACGGGGAAGGAACTCTTTGATGAACTTTTCAAGGGGCGGCGTCAGGGACCGATGCTTCCCCGTTTAAGCTATTTCTTTGATGCAGACTATTTACCTTTTACGGAAGAGGACAGCAAGGAATTGTCCATAAAGGAACAATATCTTCTGGATAGCATTGTGATGCAATATGGTAAATATGAAGGTTGGGTTTTGGCAGCGGTCGCGCAGAGAGAACAATCATGGCTGAACAGCAGACGGGGGATTGCCCCCGATGATGATGGGGATAAAGAATTGAGCCGGGAGGATGTCAGGGATGACGCAGCGAGGGTCAGGATAACTGACCATTCATTTGACTTGGCTTTGGACGAAATGGCTGATTTCCACGAGGAGGTGCTGGAGTCAGCGGTCAGGGCCGATCGGTACATCGGGACCATCGTCAAGACAAGGTCGCCATACTATGACTTCAAAATCGATGGCATAGCATACAAATCAAGACCCTTTTTGATCGTCGGTGCAGAATATGATAAAACACCTTGTGATTTTACGGGATTTCCGATTTCGAAAGTGTCCGCCAGCAAATATTTAAACGATGACTTCGATCTATGCGTCAAAAAAACCGAATACCCCCATCTCAATCTAAATGAAGAGACTTCTTACATCAGGATCCATAAAATACAGACCTTCCATAGTTCTCAGGTAGCTGTCGATCAAATCGCTTCGCTGGAAAAGGAATACCCTGAATTGTATGAGCTTGCCAAAGAAAAGTATGCCAACTTTTCGGAAGGGTTATTCTGATCCAGGCCGAGCGGAGGTGCCTAACTGCAAAAAAAATTCTCCCGGACAGTCCTGAAAAGGCTGTCCGGGAGAATTTTCTTGTTTCTATTGTACGTACTGCAAGGTGTTTTGAATATCTTTTATGGAGAGCTGCAGTTTTTCGTATTCTTCTGCATTCAAAGGCAGTTCGATCTGTTTTTCCAAACCGTTTCTTCCGATTATGCATGGCATGCTGAATGCGGCTTCGCCGTTGCAATTGTACAAGCCATCGACAGTCGCTGTAACCGGGAAAATGCTTTTCTCATTCAGCATGACGGCCCTGGCTAATGCAGCGGCAACTTCGCCGATACCGGAATTCGTCCAACCTTTCCAGTTGAAGACATCGGAGGCGGTGTGGACAACCTCTTGTTGCACAAACGCCGCATCGAACGGTTCCGCCTGCGGCAAAAGTTCCTCGCATTGCGGTAACGTCAAACCGCCGACGGTCGTGCTGCTGAAAGCGGGGAAGGCCGTACTTCCGTGTTCGCCCACGATGAAACCGGAGACTTCTTTGGGGTCGACGCCATAATGGCCGGCCACAATCTGTCTGTAACGGAAAGTATCCAGAGTTGTTCCGGTGCCGAATATTTTGCCTTTCGGATAGTGGAATTCATTCTCTGCGATGTAGGTGATCGTATCCACCGGATTGGTGATCAAAATGAGGACGGCATCCTTTGTATGCTGCGTGATGCCGTGCATGACTTTGCGGATCTCGGCGGCATTTTCTTTGCCCATCAAGGCACGCGGCGGCATGTCTTCACCGGGACGCGGTTTTTCGCTTACGCCGGCCGAGATGATGATCACATCGGCATCCGCGCAGTCGGCGTAATCACCGGCATAGATTTTGCTGTTGGTCCGGTAGCTGGCGGCTAAGGCATGGCGATGATCGAGCGCTTCCCCTTTGGCTACGTTCTGCTGGACATCAATCAAAGCAATATCCGAAAAAAGATTCAAATGGCTGCAGTCCGTCAGTACTTGTGAACCCACATGACCGACGCCGATCACCACTAATTTTGTTTGTCGCATATTTTCACTCTCCTTTGTTTGATGATTGCATTTTTTCATTGATGGCCGCATGCATTTCTGTGAGGGAATGGACGGTCACATCAGCCCACCCGCCATTGCGGTCATCCTGTTGGCGATGATTGAACCAAACGGTCGACCAGCCGGCACCTTGGCCGCCTAAGATATCATTGTCCAGAGAGTCACCGATAAATAAGATTTCTTCTTTGTCGGCATGCAATGCTTTTTCTACGAAGGCGAATGCTTCAGGATGGGGTTTTGCATAGCCGATGCTTTCCGAAATGAACATACGCGACCGCGGAAACCATTTTTCAAGCCCCAATGCCTCATATTTCATCATTTGGTGCTTTTCGGGGCCGTTCGTAAAGATAGACAGGTTTGCGTTTTTATTTTTTAATTTGTCGAGCATTTGGGTCATAGCGGAGCTTAATCGTATTTTCCCTTGCATGCTTTGATAGTCCAGCTGGAATCGATAGGCATTTTCCGCATCCAATTGCTGGCCCAGCTCAGCGAATGTCCCTTGCGTCCGCATAACGTGGGATTCAGCCAAGGTCAGTTTACCGGCTGCGAACAATTCAAAGGCAATGTCGCAGTGTTCCCGGAAGAGCGCATACGACCTGGCATCGCTGCATCCTCTTTCGGGCATGTAGCGGTCCAAAACCTGGAAAAAGGGCTTTGCTGTGTCGTACAGTGTATCGTCTAAGTCAAATATTATGTTTAGCATAGAATTAAGCAGATTCCCCTTTTATTTTTTACAGCCAGTATAGCATCTATGGCCTTTTTTTGAAATATGTGCTGCCTAACTCGTGACTTCAGTCACGAGTTAGGCGGTACGGTCTTTTTCCTTGCTTTATCTTTTGTGAACGCATGTTCGAGGGTGTATAATGAAGCCAAAGAGGTGAGGATCATGCTGAAAGCCTATCAGTTCCGTTTGTACCCCAATCGGGAACAGAAAATCTATTTCGCCAATTGTTTTGGCTCCGCACGGTTCATCTTCAACCAGATGCTGGCCGACCGAAAAAAAATTTACGAAACATACAAAGACGACAAAGAATTGCTGAAATCCATCAAGCCGAGAACCTATACTTCCTTCAAAGAAGAATTTCCGTTCCTGAAAGAAGTGGACAACTTGGCCTTGGCGAATGCCAGCCAAAACCTGAATAAGGCTTACCAGAACTTCTTCCGCGACAAATCCGTCGGTTTTCCGAAATTCAAAGTCAAGCACAAGTCAAAGGCGTCCTAC
>NZ_FOTD01000023.1 GCF_900114465.1 Trichococcus palustris
ACCCGTTCGCCACTATTCTCTCGATCGGAAGCAAGCTTCCAAAAGAAAGAACCGTTCGACTTGCATGTATTAGGCACGCCGCCAGCGTTCGTCCTGAGCCAGGATCAAACTCTCATGTAAATGTGGACTCTTGTACAGAAATCCTACATGTAAAATTTAAAAGCTCATTTGTTACGTTACTGACTTTATGTTTGCGATACTGCGTATCGCCTTCGTTTGCTTTGATAAAATCAAAGCTCCCTGCACATTTGGTTCGTTCATTCTTTGTTCAGTTTTCAAAGGTCAATCGACTCATCACGCGTTACGTGACAACCTCGTAATATTACCACGGCTTCAACTTTCCGTCAAGCACTTTCTGAAATTGTTTTTCAGGAAGCTTTTCGCTATCAGCAAACCGAAGCGGCAACTTTTATATACTATCATTCTCACGATTGCATGTCAACAACTTTTTTAAATTGTTTTTTCTGATGCTCTCGGAGACAACTTAAATATAGTACCATCGCTTCAAAACAATGTCAATGATATTTTTATGATTAGTGCCGTTTTCACAGTCTGCCTGAACAATCTCCCGAAAAAAATACCAGTTTTTTTATATGGTATAGGATCCTCCCGAGCTTTTTCTCTATAACGCTGAATAAAAATACTAAGAAAAATGCTTGTATTTAAGCATCACATATTCCAAATATGATTGATTTACAATATACTAATTATTAACGGTTTGTCTTCAGTCAAACGAATCTATATCGGACATTGATAGATATTCAGGCATACCTTATCCGAATCCGGCTCATCTTAAGCGACTGAAATACAGTTATTTTATAGTACCAGACATAGGTAAGGGAGAAAACAAGATGAAAGAACGTACCTTTCTTATTGGTGCAACGGTAATTGGATTGCTATTATCTTCATTACTTGCACCGACATTAGCTGCTAAAATAAAGACAGTAACTGACCATTTGGCAGTTACGACAGATTTTGATGAACAAACAATTCTTTACACTGACTTAGTTGCTGATGATGCAGTCAATTATGGTGTCTATGATGCTGCTTCCGACGGCCAATACTTGGCTAGTTTAGACACGTATCGATATCATATTATCTATGTTACTGCAGAAAAAAATGGAATGGTTGAATTCAATACAGGACAAAAAACACTTGGGTGGGTATCTATTTATGGATTAAAGAACCATAAGTCAATTATTTTGGATGTCCCAGACCTTAGCCAAATGCCGCTTTTGCCCTCCGGCTGCGAAGTGGTGGCCGTTGCAATGATGATGAGCTATGCTGGTTTTGACGTATCACCCGTAACGCTAGCCAACGAAATTCCTTTTGAACAGCATAATCCAGATGCCGGGTATATCGGAAATCCATTTTTAACTACGGGTTGGGCATATCCAGCGGCTTTTGAGAATGTCTTAAATAAATATCTGCACTCATATAACAATTTGACCACAGCTACCTATCAAGACATTGAAAGTCAAATCAGGAATGGCAAACCCGTCGTTGCATGGTTGTCCCCCTTGCATGGTTTTGGTAACGATGGTACAGGTTTGCATGCCGTAACCGTAACAGGATATGATGAGGAAAATATGTATTTCAATGATCCTTGGACTGGAACCAAAAATGAAAAAATGAGTAAAGCAGAATTCTCTCTCTTGTTGAGCAACCAAAACGGTAGAGCTTTGACATACTAAGAAACGCTTCGCTGCTTGACTGCCAACAAAAAAATAATTGATTCAAAAAAAATAGAACGAACACCTCACTGCTGAGGTATTCATTCTATTTTTTGGTTTTTTTTGCTGATTTTTTGTACGTCAACTTCTTTGCCAAAGAGCTGGCGAGAGAACAAGCTTATACGACATAATATTCTTGTTGTTTGAAATCATATTGCAAAGATCCGCTCTCTTTCTTTTCCTGATCACTGACCAGATGGCCGTTCTTCATTTCAAGAATGCGAAAACGGAAGCGTTCGATGATGCTTTGGTCGTGTGTTGCCATAATGACAGTCGTCCCTTTGCGGTTGATGCGATAAAACAGGCGGAATATCTCCATCGATGTACGTGGGTCCAAGTTCCCCGTCGGCTCATCCGCAAGGATCAACTGGGGAGAATGCACTATGGCACGGGCAATTGCGACACGCTGCTTTTGCCCTCCGGATAATTCCTCGGGAAATTGAGCACCCTTATCGGATAGCTCCACGGTGGCCAAAGCCTGATTGACCATCCTGGCGATTTCCTCCTCTTTAAATTCCCCCGTGACCTCCAATGCATAGGCTACATTCTCAAATACGGTTTTTCCGGGCAGCAATTTATAATCTTGAAAGATAATACCGATTTCACGTCTCAGTTTATGGATATCCCTATCCTTCATTTTTCCGACCTTGTATCCACATACAGTAACACTCCCTTTTGTCGGAATGATATCCCGATAAAGGAGTTTGATCAGGCTTGATTTGCCGGAACCACTCGCACCCACTAAATAAACAAATTCGCCCGGCTCGATCGCCACAGAGACAGCTTGTAAACTTTTTATCCCTCTTGCATATTCTTTTGTCACGTTATCCAGCTCGACTATGCCCATTTCCTTCCCTCTGCTCCCCTGAATGCTATTCCTTTATTTTTTTGTAAAACTCTTTCTGCTTCCTATCGTTTAAAGCCATTGATCATACCCATCATCTCATCCGTGCTCTGCGCCGCCTTCATATTCATTGAATAGGCACGTTGCGCCACTATCATATCCGTAAACGAGCTGACCAGATTGACATTGGATGACTCCAGAAAATGTTGCTGGATCGCTCCCAGTGGATAGGTGCCCTCTGCTGAGGAATAGATTGCAACACCACCAGCTATGCTATATTTATTCTCTCCTTGCGGGATAAGCGCACCGGTGTCAGCCGGATAAAAAATCGGAATAGTGCCTGCCAAAATTGATCCTTCGCCGTTTTTCACCAGCACATTCCCTTCCTCCGTGATGGTGATATCCCCTTCGGACCAATTTTGCATAGCTAAGCTGTTTTGGTTAATTTCCAAGACATCGCCGCTGTCGTTGGTGATTGTTTTATCTGCATTGACATGGAATGCACCATCGCGTGTGTAGTACTGTTCCCCTTCGGCAGACGTCACCCTAAAAAAGCCGTCTCCCGTTATCGCCAAGTGGAAGTCTTCTTGATCTTCCACTAGACTGCCTTGGGTAACGTTCGTGCTCGTTACAGCACTTTTCGTGCCTGTGCTTACACTGACTTCTTTAAGCCCATCCGCAAGCAAAAGCTTATCGTTCGCTGCCTTTGTATTGGTTAAAAGATCACTGAAACTGACATTTTTTGACTTGTACCCCGTTGTATTAGTGTTTGCAATATCGTTCGATAAAGCATCCATTGACCGTTGAAAAGCTTTTATGCCACTTTTGGAAATGTTCATTGACAGGCTCATATCGGTTACCCCTAACCTTTCTATACTTTGCCGATTTCGTTTACGGCTTTGCTTAATGTTTCATCCGCAGTCTGCAGGACTTTTTGATTCGCTTCAAACTCCCGTGCGATTTGCATCATGTTCACCATTTCATCCGCAGTATCGGCATTGGAACCTTCCAGATAGCCCTGATAAACAGAACTGCCATCATCGACAGTTCTCCCGCTTTGAACGGCATAGAGTGTGTCCCCCTTCAATTGAAGACTTTTCGGATCAGTAACATCCGACAACAAGAAGCGAACGCCTGTCCCACTCACATTTCCCGCCTGGTCAACAGTGAATTGCGAAGTCCCCGCCGGAATGGTAGTTGTCTGCCCGCTATTGTTTACACCTAAAACAAGATACCCATCCTGGGTTACCAGTTCACCCGTTTCATTTACAGTAAAATTCCCATTGCGTGTCACATATTGTTGACCATCCGGTGCCTGAACGGTGAAAAAGGCATCGCCCATCAAGGCCATATCCGTTCCTGAACTTGTTTCCCGTAAGGAACCTTGGGTCAAATTGCTGTAGGCTTCATCAATCTGATCTCCGAAATTCAAACTGCCGACAGCATTTTTTTGATTGGCTTCCGGACCGTCCAAATAATTGCTGAAATCGAATGATTCCGTGGTGCTTTGAACAAATCGTTGGCTTTTATAGCCGCTTGTATTGACATTGGCAATATTGGCGCTCATATTTTCCTGCTTCTTTTGTAATACATTAAAATGATGGCTCAGTGTGTCGATACTCCTAATCAAAAGTTATTCCTCCCGATGCATTCTTTTAATTTTAATATCGTCTTGCCGTGAATCTGTGAAACACGCGGTACAGAGATATCAAAAATATAGGCGATTTCTTTTAAAGGCAGCTTTTCTACATAATATAACTGCAAAATCGTTTGTTCTCTCTCATTCAGCTGAGCAATGGCTTGTGTCAAAAATTGCAGCTGCTCTTTCTCCAATAACGCCTCTTCTGCAGTCAGCATTTTAGTATCTTCCAAAATATCGATTAATTCTACGCCTGTCCCATCTTCGCTAAAAATGACTTTTTCCAATGACTGTGTCGACAGGTAGGATGCCGTATCGTAGATCTGGCCGAGCTGTCTAGGCGTTATCTGAAGTTCTGAGCATATCTCATCTTCTGTAGGTGTCCTTTTTAATCCTGCCTCCAATTTTTCAACGGCAAGATGATAGTTCTTCAACTTGGTCATGCCAGTGCGTGATACAGGAGCATTTTTTCTGACTTCATCGATAATGGAGCCTTTTATACGAACATAGGCATAGCTCTCAAAAGAGGCTAGTTTGGTTTCATCATATTTCCCTAGGGCATCCATCAATCCGATCACACCAATGCTGACCAAATCACTGCGTTCGTATTCAGGACTTTTGATGTTGATATGCCCAACAACTTTTTCAACCAACGGCAAATACTTTAATATAGCTTGTTCTCTGTCATCTGCATTTTGCATAACCCACCCCCACATCAGTATAATTTTTATTATCGTGAACCTTGGGAAGCTGAATAGTGCCGCTATTTTTAAGAGCTCCCTTTTTTATTCTTACCCCTCAATACTGTCAACCATGCCAGCTGATTCGATGCTGATTTCATTCGGCACTTCATTCAGTGACAGCACCGCAATTTCCGGAAAATTATAGGTTAATAGATTTTTTAAGGCCGGTCTGTTTTTTGGCGAGACCAAGAGGACATGAGGGATGCCTTGCGCATCCAACGGGCTGTGTATTTTTTTGATATTGTCGAAAAGCCGGGTCACAATATCCCCTTGCAAAATCGGGATGGAGCCAGCCGAAGATTTTTGAATGTTTCTGGTCAGCAATTCCTCCGTATTTGGATGGACCGTAACAACATGCAAGACTTGCTCGTCATCCAAATGCGCTTTTACAATTGTCCGTTTCAGTGCTTGGCGTACATACTCCGTCAACAACTCCGCATCTTTCACTGTTGTCCCATAATCGGCCAAGGTCTCCAGGATGGTCACCAGATCCGTGATTGGGATTTGTTCCTTCAATAGGTTTTGCAGGACTTTTTGCACTTCCCCTAAGCGCAGTATGTCTGGAATCAGTTCATCGATAACCACGTTATGCGTTTCTTTCAGGCCTTCCAACAGTTGTTTCACTTCTTGTCTGCCAAGAAGCTCATAGCTATGTTTGTAAATGCTCTCCTTCAAATGGGTGACGAGCACCGTCAATGGATCCACAACCGTATACCCGCGCAGATCCGCCATTTCTCGGTCGCTCTCATGAATCCACATTGCATCCAGGCCGAAGGTTGGTTCTTTTGTAGGGATTCCGTCAAAGACAAAGTCAGTCTCTCCGGGCGCAACGATCATATGTTTATCCAAATAAATCTCGCCCTGCGCATGCACATTCCCTTTAATCTTGATGACATATTGATTCATTTGCAGCTGCAGATTATCGCGGATGCGAATCGGACTCAACAGAATGCCCATTTCCTGCGCACACTGTTTGCGGATCACTTGTACTTGGTTCATCAAATTATGCTCTTTTGAATCATCGGCAATGGCGATTAACCCGTAACCAATTTCAATCGCAATGGCATCCACTTGAAATGTAGTGAGGGTGTCTTCTCGCGTTTTATTCCGTTGGGTGCGTTCCTGAGCCAGCGCCTCTTGCTCCGCAGAGATCCGGGCGACTTTTTCACTTTCCTCATTTTGCTGCAGCAAGTAGCCGGATCCTCCCAGAACGGCTGCCAACAATAGAAAAGGAAGGATAGGGAATCCTGGGATAACCGCAAAAACGCACAAGATTCCGGCTACCATGTACAAAATTTTGGGGGATCCGAACAATTCCGGTACGAGGGTGCTCCCGAAGCTTTTGGCATTTCCGGAACGCGTAACCAAAACACCTGAACCGATTGAAATCAATAAGGCGGGAATCTGGCTGACTAAGCCGTCCCCGATGGTCAATTTACCAAATTGGTTTAAAGCCTCCAAAACGGGCATCCCCTCCCCGATACTATGGATAAGGGTTCCGCCGATCAGGTTTACGAGGGTAATGACGATGCTTGCTGTCGCATCCCCTTTGACGAATTTGCTGGCGCCATCCATTGCTCCGAAGAACTGTGTCTCCCTTTCCAAGTCATTCCTGCGCTTTTTGGCCTGTTCTTCGTTGATCAAACCGGAATTCAAATCGGAGTCGATCGACATTTGCTTGCCGGGCATGGCATCCAAGGTAAAGCGCGCCGAAACTTCCGATACCCGGCTGGATCCGCTGGTTACTACAATCATTTGAATAACGAAAATGATGATGAAGATGACTGCCCCGACAATCATATTGTTACCGGCTACTAGGTTGGCGAAGGTGTCGATGACACGCCCTGCTTCACCAACCGTTAAAATTAAGCGGGTAGATGAAATGTTCAAGCCCAGGCGATACATCGTCGTGATGAGCAACAAAGTCGGAAAACTGGAGAATTCCAGTACATTTTTTGTAAAGAGCGTCAACAGTAAAATCGTAATGGATAATGCAATATTAATGATCAGCATCAAATCCAGTAAAAATGCCGGCAAGGGAATAATGATCATCGCCAAAATGAATACGACAAACACCGATACACCAATATCCATGAAGGCCGCGTTGTTTCTCTTGTTCTTTGTTGCTTGTGCAGCCATTGTATATCTCCTTTATTTTAAAAATCCGGGAAAAGCTAAATTTTATTTTTCTTTATTTCGTTCATTTGGTAAATAATGGCAATCATTTCGGCAATGGCTTCATACAGTTCCATTGGAATCGGCTGTCCGGCTTCGACCGTTTGATACATGGCCCTGGCTACTGGTTTATTTTCCATCGTTGGCACATCGAACGCTTTGGCCCGTTCCTTGATTATTTCGGCCATGTAATCCGCGCCTTTCGCCACTACAATGGGCACTTGATGCTTCTTTTTATCATAGGCGATCGCTATCGCTAAATGCGTAGGGTTGGTGATGACAACCGTGGCTGTTTCCACATCCTTCAGCATTTGTCTGGTCATTTGGCGATACTTTTGCTTTCTTTGGGATTTTACTTGCTGATCCCCTTCCATCTGCTTGAATTCCTCTTTGATTTCTTGTTTGGTCATGCTTAAGTTCTTTTTGTAATCATACTTCTGGAAGATATAATCGGCGATGCCCAGCACAAACAACATCATGGCAAGATTGGTGCTGATTTCTTGCACCAATTCCACGACGATAAAGAAGAGTTTCTCCGTCCCCACGCTGCCGGCGTTGATGACATAATAAGCGGATTTTTCAAACGAACGATATGCGACATAGCCAATCAGGCACAGCTTAACCAAATTTTTGACCAAATTAAACAAAGCCTTCTTGCTGAAGATATTTTTCATCCCGCTGATTGGATCCAATCGACTGAACTTGAACTTGAGCGGCTCTGCCGAAATAAAGAAGCCTGTCTGGATAATATTTGAAATGAATGCAACGACAAAGGCGATGCCGAGGAAAGGCCCTGCCAGCCTAAAGACGTAAATAATAGCTTGCAGCCCTATCGTGTTGAGATTATTTTCCAATCCGGTCACATCGAAAGGTGTCGCGAGCGCTTTACTCAAAAATGCACACCCATACTGCAAAATAAATGTCGACAATGCCACAGCCAAGAGAACAAAGGCCGCAAAGGAAATAGCCGAGTTGAATTCCTGGCTCTTGGCTAACTCACCTTTTTTCCGCGCATCCCTTAACTTCTTGGGTGTGGGTTTCTCTGTTTTCCCGTCCTTTTCCGACATTTCCCTCACCTCACCCTGCAGCTAATGCTTGCACAAATTCATTCATATATTTCACGATAAGCGGCAATATTCCCTCTAGATTATTGGCTAATTTCGGCAACAGCACCAACATCAGTCCCAAACTGACCAAAATTTTTAGGGGCATGCTCAAAATCAAGACGTTAATTTGGGGCACTGTCCGTGAAAGGACGCCTAAAACGATTTCCGTCAGGAGCGCCGCAATCATAATCGGAGCTGCCAGATTAAGGGCAATCTCGAACACCATCGAAAACAACTTGAGGATGCCTTCTACGCCAAACGTCCCTACCGACAAACGCTCAATCGGAAAATAAACAAATGACTGGACCAACGCTTTCAGGACTTGATGGTGCATATCCGTGAAGAAGAAAATGCACATCGAAAGCCAATAATACACTCTCCCAAAATAGGAAGCCTGCACGCCAATAGCCGGATCAAAAACGGATGCCATTGAAAAACCCACCTGGAAATCAGCAAAGCTCCCAGCCATTTCGACGGCTGAAAAAAATAATTGACTGATATAACCAATTGCCATTCCGACAACGAGTTCCTTTATCCCCAACAGGATAAAATAAAAAATGGGAAATTCTACATTCATGGCGGGTGTGATGATATAAACCGGTATACTCAGCCCCAATGAAAGTGCAATTTTAGCAAGATTTGGCATACCCTTGAAAGAAAATCCTGGGCTGATAATGATAAAGGAACTGATCCTGATAAAAATTAAAAAGATTTTTGGCAAAGTTAGAGACATCATTTTTCCACCTAAAGTGTTGCGATTAATTCAAATATTTTTTCTGTATACGTGATCATGGCATTCAGCATGAAGTTCCCACAGACAATCAATGTCACAATTACCGCTAATATTTTTGGGACAAAACTTAACGTTTGTTCTTGTAGCTGTGTGGCTGCTTGAATAATGCTGATGATCAAACCTACGATTAAAGCGACTGCCAATACCGGGCCAGCCACTGTTAAGATTGTCATGAATGCTTCTCTTAGAACATCCAATACCTGTACAATTTCCATTTTACACCTCTATTGAAATCCTCTGACCAACGATTCGACTATCAGATACCACCCATCCACGAGGATAAACAGCAATAACTTAAACGGCAAGGATATCATCGCCGGCGATAGCATAAACATACCCATCGACATCAGAATACTTGCCACGACCATATCGATGACCAAGAACGGAACAAAAATCAGGAAACCGATTGTAAATGCTGTCCTCAATTCACTGATGACAAACGCTGGAACAAGGGTAATCAAACTGACATCTTCCTTTGCAGCAGGCGCCGTCGCTTCCTGCAAATCCAAAAACAGCTGAAGATCCTTATCCCTTGTCTGCTTAAGCATAAATCCCTTAATGGGATCTTCCGCAATAGAGAAAGCCTCCTCCATGCTGATGGAATCGTTCATTAGAGGTTCAATCGCTTGATTGTATACTTGGGAATAGATAGGCTGCATAATAAAAAAGGTCAAAAAACAAGCCAGCCCGATAAGCACCGAGTTGGGCGGATTTTGCTGTGTCCCTAATGAACTGCGTAAAAATGAAAATACAATGATGATTCGGGTGAAACTGGTCGTTAAAATCAAGAATGCGGGAACCAGGCTTATCAGCCCCAAGAGGACATATAGTTGAACGACATCAGATGTGCTGCCATAATTTTTTTGCACAACATCCCCTATTCCGACCGCATAAACCGTCGTCGGAAAGCAAAGCAAGAAACCAAAACTGCATAGAGATGCAATAATTTTTTTATACACTCCGGTTCCTCTTTTCTTTGCGAAACCGGACAGGGGGACGGCATTCTTCCCTGTCCATCTCGCTCCCAAGACCAGAGTCCCTCACCAGTGATTGCATACCTGTTTTCCTCTCTGTTTGAACGTCCTCCTGTGCCAATTCTTTCAATATCTCATTCCTTGTATCCGTACAGCTCATCAAATAATATTTACCTGACACTTCGACGATGCACAACGAAGATGTCCTATTTAACGGCATCCGCTCGATCACATTGATGAATTTACCCTTTTTCGTCATGAAACCGTTCAGAAACTTCAGCAGGTAATTGGCAGCTGCAATAATCATAATCAGCACCACTATGCTTTTTACGCCATAAATCAATTCATTTTCCACTTCCTTGTGTACATCCCTTCTAATCCGCTTACTGCATCACGATATTTGTCACGTAAACATCGCTCACTACTTCTGCTCCCAACTTTTGGTTGACTTGTGCAATAATTTCATTTTTGATCACTAAGGTGCCTTCTGCCTCCTCAAAGATGTTATCCGACGTCTTATTGCGCAGGACGCCAATGATAGCATCCCTCACCTGTGCAGAATTTTTCGTAAGCACCCCTTGGTTGTCCTGGCTAAATGTCAATAAGGACAATTCAATTTTCAAATAGCTTTTTTTCCCGTCTGCGCCAGACTTTAAATTGATCAAGAATTCATCTTGAGGTACCGTGATATTTTGTTCTTTCTTTTTGCCGATGCTCGAAACGATTTCAGCGGCATTGCCGCTTGTGAATAACGAACCCGCAACGCCTCCGCCAACCATTAAAACAACCAGACCGACCGCCATCAGCAACACTTTAGGAAAATTTAACTTCTTTGTTTGTTTTTCCTCACTCATCTATTCCCCTCCTGATACTGACATACCTTTACGACTTCATATACGGAAAGAGGATGGGACAAATGTGCCGGACACTTCAACCATTCCAGGCTTAGCGCGCAGCCGAGCTCCAAAAAGCTTTTTTATTTCATCCTCGCCCTAAAAATCGGCCAATCCTATCGTTTCAACGACAACAATTCTTGAAGCATCTCATCGGATGTCGTAATACTTCTTGAATTGGCCTGATAAGCTCTGCTTGCTACAATCATTTCCGTAAATTCATTGGCTAAATCGACGTTGGACATTTCCAGGAAGCCTGAACGGATATTGCCAAATCCATCATCCGATGGGGTACCGATTTCTGGCTCTCCTGAGTTGACTGATTTTGCATACAGATTACCGCCGCTCTTTGCTAACCCAGCAGCATTCGAGAATTTGCTTAGGGCGACTTGCCCCAATACATAAGATTTCCCGTCTCCATAAGTTCCAACAATCAATCCACCGTTGTCGACCGTATAACTCTCTAGGTCATAGTCCTTGCCATCGACGGTAATGGCTCGGCTGATTTCCAATTTTTGCAAGCCTGTTTCCGGATCATATTTCAATGTATCAGGATCAAAGTCAGCGGTGTATTCTGTATTTCCCGTCGGTTTTGTTCCCAAAACATAATACCCTGAGCTAGTGACTAGAGCATTGTCTGAGTTTAAATAAAAACCGCCATCTCTTGTATACGATTTATTGGTATCATCGCCATCTTCACTAACGGTAAAAAATGAACTATCGCCATTTTCAATCCCAAAGTCCAATTCTCTGCCTGTCGATTGCAGGGATCCGCTCGTCATGATTGTATCGATGGAGCCCAATTTCACGCCCAGACCGGCCTGTTTTACATTTTCATTTTCTTGTCCATTTGCCAAGGATTGGTTGATCATATCCTCAAAGCGTACGCGCCCTGTTTTAAAACCCGTTGTATTCACGTTAGCAATATTGTTGGAAATGACATCCATTTTTGTTTGTAGATTCTTCATTCCTGAAACGCCTGAATATAATGACTTTAACATTTGACTTCCTCCAATTAGCTTTCTTCTGCTCCATATCAATCATTCAATGGATGAACGGCTTTCCTTCGGTCCGGCCGGTAGTTATTCTTTTTTAAATTTGGTGCTGTCTCTGTTCGTGACGGCATCCCATTGATTCTGGCTCAGTTGCTTCACTGTCTCTTTGATTACAGTGCAAGGTCCGGTCCATGAGCGTGTTAGCTTTTTCTGAAGGCACTTGCGTCCGGTAGTTAGAAATGCCATCTATTTCCAAACCTATTTTCTTATTCCCCGACTGCTTGAATGTTGCTTAAATAATACTCTTTCCCATCCATAAAAATCGTTGCATAGCCGTTTGAAAAACTCACTTTTTCCACCACTCCCGAAACTATTTTATTGTCATCGGTCACCGTTACTTCTTTGCCGATCATGGCCAATGCCTGTTGTTGTTGGGTCATCATCATGGTTGTGTTCAATGACTCCGTTAAGCTTTGCAGCTGGTCCATGGTGCTGAATTGGATCATTTGCGACATGTAGTCCGTTGAACCGTTCCCGCCTTCTTCCGAAGACATGGAGGGATTTTTCAAGGATGCCGAAAGGATCTTCAAAAAATCATCCATCGACATATCCGAGTTGCTGGTGCCTTTCTTGCTTACGATTTGATCTACCGATCCGATTGTAAAATTTGACGAAATTTCCATACGTCACAACCTCTCTTCTCTATGCTAAAATGCTGATTCCATTTGCCGAAACAGCATTATCCCCCTCTGCTTCAGCAGGGGCGTCTCTCTTATTGGTTTGTCTTTTCAGATGTTGCGGATGGGCTTCTTTTTTGGATTGTCCGAATCCGTCAAAGAACGAAAAATCCATTTGGTTATCCGATGCCAAACTGACCTGCACATTGGCTAATGTAAGTTGTTGTTGCCGCAAAGATTCGGTAATCTGCAGGACCTGGTTATTGATGAGCTCTTTTGTTTCCGTGCTATGGACAACAAACGTTGCATCCAACCCATTATCCACCACCTTGATTTGAATCTCGATTTCGCCTAAATGCTCGGGGCTCAATCGTACTCTCACCACTGCCGTTTCCCCGTTTTGAAGTTGGGGCATTTGCACCTGCATCATTTCACGGATGGACTGGACAATTTCAGTCTGGTTGGCGGTTTTGATTCCCTCAGGAATTGCCAGGGATTCCCCTATCGCTTGCGGCATCATCAGCGGCTGTCCCCAGCCGTTGCTCTGCAAAGCGGGCTGTACAGCGGTTTTATCGTCCCCACTCGTAGGTTCCATTTCGGCATTTGCCTTATCGGCTTTTAAAAGGGCTCTTCCGAAGGCTTCTTCCACTGTCTGCACAGGTTCTGTTTCTATTGGACCGGGATCACTGTTGGCTATAGCTGCAGCTTTAGCCTGTGTTTCTTCGCTTTCTGTGCAAGGCGAAGGTATTGTCTCGGCATCAACTTGATTTGTTTGCTGATCGGTTACTGCGGTTGCTTGAATAGCGCGATTTTCGGCATCGGTGGTCGTCTCCGCATATATCCCCTTTGTCTTCAGTCCGGAAGCAATGCTTGCAACGTCCATCGCTCCCCACCCCTGGTCTACTTCGACTTGTCCCTCATTCGCTGATGGATTCTTCTCAATCGTAGCTTGCACCAACTCGGTCTGATTGACATCCACCATTTGCGGCTCTGCTGCCAGGGCGGATTGTCTTTCCGGATTTGTTGTAGCTTGTACCTCCATGGGTGCTTGCCATGTTTGGATGTCGACGTTCCCGCTTTCCGCCGTTTGCAGGGCGAGGCCGGCCGCAGGCGCATTTTCATTTCGGTAAAGCAAAAAAGGGCTGGTGAACGCATATGCTGGGTAGGTCTCTTCCTCCCCTTCCTTCGAATTTTCCGACTGCTTTCCATCTATTGGCTGCTTCTGCTCAGTTGTTGTGTTTGTCTGCGTTTGCTTTTTGGCATCCATATGCTGCGCCAACGCTTGGTTGAATCCATCTGTCCCTTGCGGTGTCTTCTTCCCGGCTGCTTGTTGGATCTGCAATTGGGCAACGGATGCTAGAGTGGTTTTCATTTTTTGTCCCCCATTCAAGTGGACTGCGTTAATTTCAGTAAAAAACTCGTTTATAGTTCAAGGTGGCAATCTCATCCAGCTGTCTTTGTTCAGCCATTTTTTCGCTGTCGATCACTGCCATATATTCTTTTTCCTTCAGTTTTTCCATCGCTTTCCGATCCTGGTGGGCCTGAAGCAGTTCATTTTGGGCCTTTTCCAAATCGAAATTGGCTTTATCGATCAAATTTTTTTGTGCGATGATTTTTTCGTCGATGACCGTCTTCAAATAGTGGCTATATCTCAAGCTGTTGATTTCGGTCACTTTCATGTGGTCATGTTTCACTTTGGTGTTCTCGTTGATGAGATGCTGCAACTTTGTTTGCTGTTGCTGCATCATTCTCTGTGCCTGCAGGACTGCTTTCTTGGCGTCAGATTCTTTTTCCATACGCCAATCCAGGATTTTTTCCATCGAAAATTGATACTTGGACAATTCTTCCACCTCCGCTTTCAGCTGTCTCTAACTTCCTTGCCCTCTATTGAAACAAGCGATGCAACGACTGCACTGTTTCGGAAAAAGGTTGATGATCCTCGACCCGCTGCTTCAAGAAATTATTGATAGGCGGATGCAGCTGAATGGCACGGTCAATTTTGGGGTTGCTGCCTTTACGATAGGCCCCTACATCAATCAAGTCTTTTGACTCTGTATAAATGGCCATGTTCTCTTTTAAATTGCCTGCCGCCTGATAGTGTTTTTCGTCCACGATATCTTTCATCAGCCGGCTAATGCTGTTTTGGATATCGATTGCCGGATAATGATTTCCAGCGGCAATCTTTCGCGATAACAAGATGTGCCCATCTAAAATACCGCGCACGGAATCGGCGATCGGCTCATTCATGTCATCCCCCTCAACCAAGACGGTATAGAAGGCCGTAATCGAACCTATGTCGGACATCCCGCTTCGTTCCAACAGTTTCGGCAATGTCGTAAACACAGACGGCGTATACCCTTTGGTTGTCGGTGGTTCTCCCATAGCCAGGCCAATTTCCCGTTGTGCCATGGCAACCCGGGTTACCGAGTCCATCATCAGCACCACTTTTTTCCCTTGGTCACGGAAATATTCCGCAATGGCGGTTGCCACATAAGAGCCTTTCAAACGCACTAAGGGTGGAGAATCGGATGTGGCACAGACAACAACCGACTTCCGATACCCCTCTTCCCCTAGATCTTTTTCGATAAATTCACGCACTTCTCTGCCGCGCTCGCCGATCAGTCCAATGACGATGACATCCGCTTCACAATACCGGGCAATCATCCCCAACAGCGTGCTCTTTCCCACACCACTTCCGGCAAAGATGCCGACCCTTTGGCCTTCGCCGATAGTCAGCGTGCCATCGATCGCCTTAACGCCGGTATGGATGACACTTTCAATTTTATTGCGTTTAAAGGGATCCGGGGCGCTTCTGTTTACATTATAAAGATTGCCTTGAATCTGGAAATTCTCATCCAACGGCCTTCCCAAGCCATCCACTGTCGTTCCCAACAGCCGATCGCTGACTTCCACTTGCAAGGTTTTCCCGGTCGGGATTACCAGGCACCCCGGTCCAATGCCTTCCAGTTCATCCAGCGGCATCAGCAAGACCATGGAATCCACGAAACCCACGACCTCGCTCAAAACCTTTTTGCCGGATGATTTAATCTGAATTTCGCAGACTTCCCCCACGAAGGCTTCCAGTCCATCAACTTTTATGATCAGACCGGTGACCTGGCTGACTTTCCCCATCTTCATATGGTAGGTTTTCTTATTCAATTGCTCATGGTAACGGTCGAAAGGGAGATTAAACATGTACCGTTTCCTCCATATTTTGCAGATCGGCTACCATCGCATCCAATTGTTTACGGATTTGCAGATCGATGATGGCATGCGAACTTTCGATGATACAACCATTTTTTTCAAGCATCTTATCGCTGAGCACCGCAAAACGAAGGCCATCACTCGCTGCCTCCAATGCGTGAACTTGCTTTTTGATGACCTCTGCTTGCTCCGGGCGAACCGTTATCGTGATGAAATGCTCTTCTCGATCCAATCGATGCAAAAGCGGGGTAACCAACAGCATGACTTTTTCATCAGAACCATCGATTTTCTCATGGATGATCCGTTCGGCCATCTGTGCAGCCAAGCTGATGACATTTTGCTTGTGTTCCTGGAAGTAATCGGCAACGATTGCGTTTGCTTCCTCCAATAATGCCAACGCACTCGCTTTGATGGATTTCGCTTGCTGAAGGGCTTCTTGCATTCCTTGTTCATATCCCTGTTGGAAACCTTCCTTTTGGCCCGCTTCTTTCCCTGATGAAAACCCGGTTGCTTTTGCCGTTTCTCTCATTTCGTCGGATTCCTTGATAGCTTGCGCAATGATTTCTTGTCTTTCTACTTGCGCTTCTTTCAAAAGCTGTTTGATTTCAGCCGTTTGTTTCGAAATAGCCTCTGTTTCATCGCTTCCATCGGACAATTGAGTCACACACTGTTCGATTGTAAAACGAGTATCGATGACCGAGCAACCATCCATCGCAACAAACTGGCTTGATTTAATAATTTTATGAGACAACGGCGTCCTGCTCCCCTCTTCTCAAATAAATCTCACCCTTTTCATCCAAGTTGCGGATGACTGCCACAATTTTTTGTTGCGCTTCTTCAACGGCGGATAAGCGTGCCGGTCCCATGAATTCCATTTCTTCCTGCAACGACTCCTCGGCGCGGGCGGATAAGTTTTGGAAGATAGCTTGTTTGATATCCTCTGAGACACCTTTCAGAGCCAGCGCCAGATCCGCATTATTCACATCACGCAATACTTTTTGAACATCGGATTTTTCAAGGGTAACGATATCTTCAAACGTGAACAGACTCGATTTGATTTCATTAGCCAAATCTGGTTGGTTCTTCTCCAAAACGGTGATGATATTCTTTTCAGTGCTGCGCCCAACGGAGTTCAGTATCTCAACCAAGGTATGGACACCGCCCACCGTTTCAGCTTCGTTGTCCACCAGATTGGAGAATTTATTTTCGATTACTTTCTCAATCTTCTCAATGACAGCCGGCGTCGTACTGGTTATCGTTCCGATCCGTTCGGCGATTTCCGATTGCATTTCCAATGGGAATTGTGATAGGATCAACGCCGCTTTATCCGGTTGCATGTAGCATAATATCAAAGCCACTGTTTGCGGCTGTTCATTCAACAGCAGATTCGTCAGCTGTTGCGGATCGGCTTTTCTCGCAATATCAAAGGGCCGTTCCCTCAATTGGATTTGATTCATCGTATCAATGACTTCTTTTGCCCGTTGCGCGCCCAGCGCTTTGTTCAAAAGATTCCTTGCATAGTTGATGCCGCCATCGATGATATATTCCCTGGCTTGCGACATCTCCAGGAATTCTTCCATGATCGCATCCCGTTCTTCAGGCTTCACATAATCGATATTAGCTATTTCATAACTTATCTTCTGGATAACATTTTCCGGTAAGAGGCGCATGATTTCAGCCGATGTTTCTGTCCCCAAAGCGATAAGCAGGATTGCCGCTTTCTTTAATCCAGCCATTTCACTCACATTTTCACCTACTTATCTTTCATCCATATTTTTATCAAGTCTGCCACCATTTCTGGATTTTCTTTCGCATACGTTCTGAACCGGTCTTCTTTTCCGTTCACCTGAATTTCAACCGATGTTGGGATAGTCTCCGTCTTTTTCGCCGGAGGAATATGTATTTGCGGTTCTGGCTGAGCCACGGTGAATGGTTCCTGGTAACCCTTGAACGCATCTTCTTGGTAATCGTCTTTTTTCGTCTTACGGAGCAGAATGATCAACACCATCAGCAAGATTGAGATCCCTAACCCGCCGGCAAAGTAGACACCATATTTTTGGACATATGCGGTCAAATTCGCTTCCGCACTGACTGTCTCAGGCGCAATTTTTTCCGTTTGCTTGACAAATGCGATACCTTCGACTGCCACCTGGTCATCGCGATTTGCATCATACCCGATGGTGGTTTTTGTCGCATTTTCCAGTTGCAATGCTTGGCTTGCATCTAAGTTTCCGTTGTAAATGACAGTTGCCGTTAAACGTTTTAAAGACCCTGGCGCGTTGGCTATCTTGGTGGTAACGGTGTCCAACTCATTGTTTGTGGTTTGATCGTAGGTAGACGATGTCCCATCTTCTCCACTCGTAGCAGCTGCACTAGCCGTATTGGCATTGGCGCTTGCGCCTGTCTGGGCTTGTGCGTCACCGGTTTTGGAAGTGCTTTGGCTGCGGATGGCAGCCTCGCCGTAATCAACGATCTCTTTCTCCACCGAATCAAAATCCAAATCTACGTTAAGGGAGATGGAAAGATTCTCCGCACCGTAGATGGGTGACAGCGTATCCATCAATTTTTTTTCCAGTTCATCCTCGTAGTTGTTCTTTATTTTTTGGTAGCGACTTACCAAATCAGTCGCATCGGCATTTTGCCCATCCTGCAATACGCCGCTCAAGTCATTGCCGTTTGTATCCACAATCTTGATATTTGTTTTGGGCAAATTGTCGACTGCCCCAGAAATCAATGAGGCAATCCCTTGAATCGCCGATGCCGGAAGCTCTTGCCCCGTCTTGGTCGCAATCATGACCGAAGCGCTGCCTTCTTGTCCTTTTTTATCCGTCGCAAAAACATTTTCTTCTGGAATGGAAAGGATCACATTTGCCGATTCTACTGAATCCAGCGCAGAAATAGTCCGTTCCAATTCGCCAGTTACTGCCCGTTGATACATAATTTTGCGATCTTCATCCGTCGCCATCATGCTTGTTTTGTCAAAAATTTCAAATCCGGTAGCCGTTTTCGGCAACAAACCATCCACAGCCAATTGAATCCGATATTTATCTACCTGTTCAGCATCGATTAAGATGGTCGACCCATTATCTTCAAGTTTATAGGCAATCCCTTGTGAATCCAGATCATTTACAATCGTCCCCGCATCAGCATCTTCTAAGTTGGAAAACAATGTTGTATATTCCACTCTTTGGGCATAGTAGGTTAGAGAGGAAGCAATGGCCACAATACTCGTTAGGATAGTTATCAAACCTATTTTCTTTGATTTACTGAGTCCTTTCCATCCTTCCTTCACACCATTACCAATGTCTTTGAATTGATTCATTGTATTTGTCTAGCTCCCCCGATATGCACTAAAACTGCATATTTTTAATCTCATTGAATGCTTCCAGACTTTTATTTCTGATTTGTACCGCTAATTCAAGTGATAACTGCGCTTCCGTCGATTGAATCATCACATCATGCAAATTTCCGCTGTCTCCCATGATCAAACCTTGCACCGCTTCGTTGGAAGCCACCTGTTTATTGTTTAATGCTTCTATCGCGGTTCCCAGCACATTCTCAAAGCCCCCCGTTGTTGTACCGGCTTTTTCCGTTCCGGAAATATTTTCGCTTATTTTACTTAATTCACTTAATGATGCAGCATTAGTGCCGAATAGATTAGTATATAATGCATTTATATTCACATTCAATCTCCTTTATGATGAGGCAACGATTTATTTTGCAGCTATCTGCAATGCTTGTTTCAGCATATTTTTGCTTGCTTCCAGAGCCGTCGCATTGGCTTCATACGTGCGCAAGGTCGTCATCATGTCGACCATCTCATCCGCCATATTTACGTTCGGCAACGTCACATACCCATTTTCATCCGCATCCGGACTTTCCGGATTATACTCCCGAACAAGGTTAGAGTCGTCTTCTTCCATCCCTGTAGCTTTGACCCCAAAACTTTTCTGTGTGTTTCCGGTCGAAAGTGCCGACTGCGAGTGCTTCACATTCTCTTCGAAGGTGACCGTTTTCTTTATATAAGGTCCGCCACCTTCCGTGCGGGTTGTATTCACATTCGCGATATTGGTTGAAATGGTGTCCAACTTCAGTCTTTCTAAACTGAGACCGCTCGTATTTATAGCGATCGAATCAAAGATTGACAAAAAATCCCTCCTAATTGCTGTTTAAGTTGTATTAACCGGAAATGACCGTGCTCAATGCGCTATATTTTGCGTTCAACTGTGTAATCAACGCGTTATAATATAGGCTATTTTGTGCCTGATCAGCCATTTCCGTATCGATGTCGACATTGTTGCCATTTTCTTTTACGATAGTGTTTGTCCGTTTCGATACAACCGGCTCCACTTCTGTAAGCGCGGAATAGCCCATGTGCAAATCGTCTGTCGCCGTCATGGCCACACCGTGCTGGGCCTGCCCCAGCAGACTCTCAAACACGACCTGATTGACTTTATAATTCGCTGTATTCACATTTGCGATATTGCTGGAAATCGCCTCTTGCCTTAACGAAGAAGCATCCAAAGCATTTTTTAATAATTCATAATTTAAATTGCTCATATTCCAATTCCTTCACATTATTTATTGACATCTATTCAAGAAATTAAAAAAACAACACATTTTTTAGTATATCTTAATAGTAATGATGTAACAACAAAAAAAATAGCCTTGTGACAGCAATTATTCCCCGTTTTTTCAGCGTTATTTTACCGATGCGATCATTAGTTTTAGTGTCATCCTTTTTTTTGATTGGTTAATTTCATTATAATAAAAGCGTTTCCGCTGTTTATATTTTTAAATTTCGCGAAAAAAACGAGGCTGGGACAAAAGTCCTAGCCTCGTTCGCATTTCCTAACAATTAATCGTAAACGTGTTCCAAAAAGCAGACCTGGAGTCACTTCACGAATAATGCTCAGACGGTCTGCGACCATCCTCCGCTTATTCGCTCCAGTGATTCGGGTCTAAACGCTTTTTGTCTCACTCTTTTTTTTATTTCTATAAATATAATTCCATTTGTCAGATTTGAATCCAAGCCTCCCGTAAATCCTCTATCATTGCACGATATTTCCGGATCAGCATGGCATCTTTTGAAACATTGGCCTGAATCATTCCTGAAAGAATATAATTGTATAATTCATCCAGATTTTGAGCGACATCTCCGCCTTCGGCATGGTTCAGCGTGTTTTTTAATTCTTGAACAATATTTTGCGCTTTTATAAGATTCGCATTAACTTCCTCAAATTTCTTCTCGGCTAATGCAAATTCGGCCAATTTTAATTTTTTGATGCAGCCATCGTACAACAGTACAATTAATTGCTTCGGCGAAGCCATCAATATTTGATTTTCTTGGTAGATATTTTTAATATTCCGATTGTACATTCTGCTTCTTCCTTTACCTAATTGATAACTGCCCAGTTTTTATTGCCTCGTTTCCGGGAATGTTCAGATGCCTCTATCCAAAAAAATAGGCGGTTTCCTCATCATCACATAACTATCGATGATTTTGTTCTTCAGATTCAATTGTTTCGCTTGTTGAAGCACATCTGCTTTTTCATGGCGCAATACGTAGACAACGCATTTTTGCTGTTTGATGATGCTGAGCAGTGTTCCATTTTCAGCACTGCTCAAGGCAGGCATCGCCCCTTGTGCATTCAGCGCTTGAAATTGGTCGATATATTTTTTATTCTCTGCGATGACACGCATCCCGTTTTCGGCGGTGCCGTCCCAGGATGCAAACAGCCTTTGCATGTCCAACAGCACTTGCGAGCGTTGTTCTTCCAAACCTAATGTTTGCATAGACCTTTCCTCTCCCCAAACGTATGCTTATCTATTTCCCTTACGATTGCCCAGATGTCCCCAACTGGCTCGTCAAATAGCTTAATTGCGATTCAGCCTCCATCATGGCCTTGTCCAAGGCGGTAAAGGTTGCCACATACTGTGCCCGTTTCGTTTCCATTCTTTCGTTGAACAGTCCGATTTTCCCCGTGATGTCCGCTATCAAGTTATCATAGGTTTTGTTTTTGGTGGCAATGATCCCGTCGTTTTTATCCACATAGCTGTTGAGCAAGGTTGCCATTTTTTGTGACAGGCCGACCTTAGCCATCACCTTTTCGGTTATCCCGTCTTTTGTGACCGTCTTGCCCGTGTCGACTTCCGCTTCAAAGAAGCTTGCCGCTGCAGTCGGGTTCTCCTTCAGAAGTGCTGTCAGCTTCCCCTCATCCAAGGTCAGCTGCCCATAGCGGTCGACGGAAATCCCCAAATCGCTGCTATAGTCGCCGGCCGCATTGCCATTTTTGACTTGTGTCGTCATCAGGGAACGCAGACTGGACTGCAGCTGCATCAGTGAGCTGTTCCCGACTAGCTTGCCCGTTTTATTGTCAGCCGCGGAAGGATCGCCCACGTCCAGTTGATCGCCGATGAAACTGAGGGCGGAGTTGTATTGCGAGATGAAATCCTTCACCGCGGCTATCGGCTTGTCGAGGTCCTCGGCAACGGTGACGGTAGTGGTGCCCGCCTCTTTCAAGGTCAGCGTCAGCCCCTCGATCGCGTCCGTCAGTGTATTGCTGTCCTGCGTAATCTCAATGTCGTTGTTTACCATTATTTTGGCGCTTTGTCCGGCTGTTTGTTTCGCCTGGGCAGCTCCCGTCGCGTTTTTATTTAAACCCAAACTTTCCGCTAAGCTCCCGCTGGCTTCGATCGACCGCGCTCCCATCTTGCTGTCGGACAGGACCAGTTGCTCCCCGATGACGGTGGCGGAAATGCCCGTCGTTTTGCTTTGTTTGTTTATTTTCCCGATGATGTCCTTCAGGCTGTCGGTCGTTTCGATCGTTATTTCATCCGACGGCTTCCCATCTTGGTTAGTCAAGGTGAGTGTCCCTGTCAAGGCAAGATCCGCATCACTTTTTTTCCCTGCTGCCGCGGCGATGGTGCCTGAAGTCAATCGGGTTTGCGTGGCCAATTGCGTCACTTCGATCTTGTAGTTCCCCGGAACCGCTGTCGTCCCAACCGTTGCGGCAACCCGGCCTCCGTCAGAGCTCGTTACCGTTTTGGCGTTGAAGGTCGCTTCATCCTGCAGGCCGTCCAATTTGCCGGACAGATTGTCCAGGCGTGTTTGTACATCCCTCCAGGCATCCTTCTCATTGTTTAATTTGGTTTGATTATTTTGATATTGGGTCAGCTTCCCCGATTCCGCCGCTATCAATTGGTCGATCGTATCGGACGTTATCCCTGAATAGGATCCCAAAAAACTAGTGGTGCTAGTGTTGCTAACCGTACTCATGTCTTCACTCCGTTCTGTCCACCGTTATCCCTATATTCTTCCATAAGTCCGCTACGATGTCGAGCATCTTTTCGGGCGGCAATTCTTTGATGACTTCCTTCGTCTGCGTATCCAAGATTTGCACCAAAGTCCGTCCGGTGCCTTCATGGATACGGAATCTGAACTCAGCATGCCATCCGACGATGTAGCCATTGGCTTCATCGACCGCTTTCGCTAATGCTTCCCTTGACACTGTGTCAGCTTCCGGGTCTGTTTTCGGCTCTTCCTGCACAGCATCCGTATCTCGTTTCGGCGCCGTCGCTTTGACAACAGGATAATAGTGGGGTGTATCAAACAAAATACGTCGTACTGCCTGCAATGGATCCATAAACATTCCCCTCCTCAGCAAAAAAAGCTAAAAGCCGGAACTAAGCCGGCCTTCAGCGGAATTAAACAGTCAGCTTTATGATTATTGCAATAAGGACAATACTGATTGAGGCATTTGGTTTGCTTGCGCCAACATTGAAGTAGCTGCTTGAGCAAGGATGTTGCTCTTCGTGAAGCTGGTCATTTCTTCCGCCATGTCCACGTCAGTGATGCGCGAATTTGCTTCAGAAAGGTTTACTTTCGTCGTGGAAAGGTTGGATACCGTGTGATCCAAACGGTTTTGGGTAGCACCAAGGTTTGCGCGCTCTTTTGAAACCGATTTGATTGCGGTATCGATTGTAGCAAGTGATAAATTAGCATTCGCACTAGTATCTACATCTAAGTCATCAACGCCCAATGTAGTAGCTTTCATATCAGCAATTGTTAATTGCTGTGTTTCATCTGCGTTTGCACCCACTTGGAAATTTAATGGTGTTGTTGTCGCTGAACCATCCAATAGTTTTGTACCATTGAATTGCGTATTCGATGCAATTTTCCCAATTTCTGTACCCAATGCATCCATCTCTGTTTTTATTGCTGTTCTGTCATCAGCTGAATTGGTATCATTTGCTGCTTGAACCGTCAAGTCGCGCATACGGTTCAGGATGCTGTGCGTTTCGCCCAAAGCGCCTTCGGCTGTCTGGATCAACGAGATGCCGTCCTGCGCATTGCGGGATGCTTGCGTCAAGCCGCTGACTTGGTTCTTCATTTTTTCCGAGATCGATAATCCAGCCGCATCGTCCCCGGCTTTGTTGATGCGCAAGCCTGAAGATAATTTCGCCAAAGAGTTGGCTTTTGCAGTGTTGGCTGCCGATAATCTTGAATTAGTGTTCATTGCTGCTGTATTTGTTCCGATTCTCATGTGTAATTCCTCCTGGAATGTTTTTGTTTTGTTAAGGCCCCGCCTATACCTATATCATCGGAGGGTTCCGGCGATAGTTAAGCCATTTTTTAAACTTTTTATTTTTATTGCCGCTTTTTTGTAAAAAAAAGACCACCTTATAGGTAGTCCAAAATGCTTGTCTGCAGAATCTTTGTCCCCATCGCCAAGGAAGCTTGATAGGCTGTGGTTTCCATCGTGTACTGCATGTATTTCTCGGCCAGGTCGACATCCTGTTTGTTGGAACGGAGCTCCTCCAAGTTGAGTTTTTCCATTCCATTGCGCTCCTGCGCCGATGCCAGCCGGTTGGAGAGGGTGCCGATTTCCGAGCGCATATTCACGATGTTGTCGCTCTCTGCGCCCGCCCGCTCCAGCAGACGGCCGGACAGGGCTCCGGTATCGTTCGCGTCTAGCGCCGTCATGACCTCGGCCAGGAAGGTCCCCAGGTCATCTTTTCCCGCGGCGGCTCCCCCATCATTCAGAAGTTGCCGGCCATCGGTCTTCAAGGCCACATGCACGCCTGCAGCGATTTCGCGCGTCAGGTTGCCGCTCGCCGCCACGGTGTTGCCGTCCGCATCCACTTCGTCGGTTGTGCCGTGATAGGCGATGCCGGTGAAATGCCCTGCGGCATCGGTTGCGATCTCGAATGGCTTCGTCGTGGTGTTCATGCCGGCGAAGACATATTTGCCGCCGAAGTTGGTGTTCAAGGCATCGGTCAAGGTTGCGATCTCCGACAGGATCTCTTTTTTCACGATTTGCCGGTCCGAGTCATTCATGGTGTCGGTTGCGGCTGACTGGATCAGTGTGCCGATGCGCGACAAGGCATCGGTTGCGCCGCTCAAAGCCGAATCCTGGCTGTTGGTCCAGTCCATCGCATCCGCAATGGTCGTGTTGTATGCTTCATTTTGCACGATGCTGTTGTTCAGGTTCATGATTTGCGAAACCAGCAGAGGATTGTCCGAAGGTTTGCTGACTTCTTTCATCGAAGAAAGCTGGTCTGCATATTTCTGGACGTTGGCCTCGGTTCGCGCAACATTCTTTAAAAAACTATTCGACGTCATCGTGTCTGTAACCCGCATTTGCTATACCCCCGTTCGGTTGATGAGTGTATCCAGCATTTCGGAGACGACCGCTAAAACCTTTGCGTTCGCTTGGAAGGCACTCTGATATTTCATGATATCGACCACTTCTTCATTGACTGAGACGCCCGAGATGGAGGCTCGGCGTTCTTCCAAGAAGGAAACGACTTGCCCCTGGCTCTCCACCCTGTGATCCGCTTGCTGCTTGGTGCTGCCCATGCGCGTGACAATATCGTTGTAGGCATCCGCAGTCGTTCTTCCGCCGGATTGCGTTGCAAGCGCCATGGTCGTTTCATCATAGTCGAAACTGTTCTCGTCCGTCGCATAATCCAGGATCTGCGTTTGCAGACTCGCGATCGCTCCCGCCCGGGTACCATCGCCGGCAGCTGCTGCTGTAAGGGATTTTCCGGCATTGATGTTGCGCGGATCGGTTGTGATCTCCTTGTTCACTTTGATGTTCAAAGCGGCGTTTGCCCCTGAACCCAGGTCAAAGAAAGCGATGCCTTCCCCGTTGCCGCTGTGGACCGTATTGACCGCCTTGGCCATGGTTGTGGTCAACTTGTCCATTTCTTTTATTTTGGTATTGATTTCAGTCAAGGCTTCCTGAGAGCCGCGGACGTGTCCGCTGGTGCTTTCGATTGCTTGGAAAGCCGTTGCGCCGTCCGTTTCGGTGCCCAAAACCAATTGGCCCACTTCAAAAACTGCGCCTGCTGGCCTCGTATTTGCCTTGCTTCCGTCTGTGGAAATCAGCGCATGGCCGTCTTCATCTGTTCCCGTCACGACACTCAATGTCCGCATGGTGTTTTCGCCCAATATCTCCGTGCCGCCGATGCTGATGAAGGCGCGTTGGAAGGCATCGGTCTCTACTTTGACGGAGGTGATTTTCGTCAGTTCGCCCACCAATTCATCTCTTTTATCCAAAAGATCGTTCGGTGTCTGGCCTTTCACCGCCACACTGAAAATCTGTTGATTCAGCGTATCCAGCTGTTTCACTTTGGCATTGAAGTCCAATACCTGTTTGGAAATATCCTGGGTCGTAGCCTCTTGCAGTCCCTGCATTTGACTGGCCATCTGGTTCACGGTATCGGTCAAGGTTTCCGCTTCTTGGCTGACCGTCGTTTTGGCTGCGGTCAGTTCGGGATTGGCGCTCAAATGTGCCCACGCCGAATAAAATTTGCTGATGCTGTTGCTCAACCCGGTTTCGGACGGTTCATTGAAGATGGATTCTAACTGCCCCAGCGCATCCGCCTTTTGGCTGTACATCTCCAATGTGGCCGCTTCTGTCTGGGTCTGCTCCGTGAGATAGTCATCCACGACGCGAACGACGGACTGCATCTTCACGCCCGTCCCGATTTGGCCGACGCCGGGCAGCGTGTAAGGATTGCTGGCAGTGAAATTGATCCGCTGGCGTGAATACCCTTCTGTGTTGGCGTTGGCAATATTATGGCTTGTCGTTTGCAAAGCAGTCTGTGCAGCAGCCATTCCGTTCGTTCCTATATGTAATGTTCCAAATAATCCTGACATTGCTGCACTCCTTATAATGAATGATCGATTAGATTTGCCCGTTCAACTGCTTGGTATTGCCCTTTTTTTGAATACGTAGCGGAAGATTTTTTTGCGCCTTGCGCTAGCGCATCCATGATGGTCTCTTGATAGCTGAGCGCCTGTTTGGTCAGCAATAGATTGGTTTCCTGCAGCTGTTGGATGACTTTCACGTTCCGCTCGATTTCTGATCGATCGCTGTCCGCGAAATCTACAGTCGGCAAGATTTCCAGGAACTTTTGTTTTTCTTGCACTAAAGCTTCAATGGTTGCCCCGTCATTTTTCAGTAAGGCCTCTTTTTCCCTGTGCAGGATGCCGCTGAATTCCTTTAATAGGGCCAGGCTGTTTTGCGATGCCTTCATTATTCAGCAGACTCCCCTTGCTCTTTCATCGCAGCCACCATGTTTTGAGCAATCTTTTCAGGGCTCACGCGGAACGTTCCGTTCTGCAGCGCTCTTTTGATCTCCTGCGCACGCTCGCTCGGTGCCGTCTCTGTCTGCAGCTGTGCCAAGCGTTTTGCTTCTTCCGAAATCTCCACTTTTACAGCTGGTTCT
This sequence comes from Trichococcus palustris, assembly GCF_900114465.1. GTDB lineage: Bacteria > Bacillota > Bacilli > Lactobacillales > Aerococcaceae > Trichococcus > Trichococcus palustris. The sequence continues at coordinate 27,516 of NZ_FOTD01000023.1, forward strand.
TGAACCGTTGCTCTGGCTGTCTCCGTTTTTGCCGTTTGCGGCTGTTTTTGGTTATATTCGACCGCTTTGATATATTGATTATAGCCATTTCCGATTTTCATCTGAATCGCTCCCTTCGATCTATTTTATCTGTTTTGTAGTTGCTCTTGGCGATGAATTCCTTTACTTGGTTACTATCGACAGTTTTCCCCTTTTTTTAAGCCCGGAAGCAAATAAACCTCATTTTTTATTGTATCGTATACCTTTCATTCTGCATAGTAAAAAGGGAACCTCACTTCACGCGCTGAGAGGTTCCCTTTTTGATTATCATAAATTCTTGAGCCGTTGTTCTTGGCTCAGGATATTCGTGATCCGAATGCCGAAGTTTTCATTGATGACGACAACTTCGCCTTCAGCGATGCGTTTGCCGTTCACGTAAATGCTCAACGGTTCTTCAGTCATCTTGTTCAATTCGACGACTGACCCCGTTCCTAGCGCTAGGATATCTTTGATGGTCTTCTTGCTTTCGCCCAATACAACGCTGAACTCCAATGGCACATCAAGGATAAGATCCAAGTTTTTTGGCATATGACTGGTTTCCGTCTTTGTCAGGGTCTGGAAGGCTGGCGTCTGCACAGAAATAGCCTCCCGTCCGCTGGTTGCGGGTGTCGCCTGCGGTTGGCTAGCGCCTGGCGATGCTTCCCCGAAGATGCCGCTTTCCATGTGGCTGATTACGCGATTCCCTCCATCTGCATGGGTTGAGACGGTCTCACCTGCGAGTCTATCGATTGCTTCTTGCGTTATTTTTTGAGTACTCATTCCTCTGCTTCTCCTCCAATATATTGTAATACCTCAACGGCCATCTTTTTGCCGACAACTCCCGGTTTGACTAAATAATAAGGCGATTTTTCGATAGACATTACCAGCGGCTCACTGATATGTTTATCCAAAGGAATGATGTCGCCCAATTCCAACTGCAAAAAGTTTTCCATCGTGATTTCAGTTTCCCCCAAAAGAACTTCTATTGAAACAGGTACGGACTGCAGACTCTTGTTGAGGCTTTCCTGTTCTGACGGATTTGTTGTTTTGCCGGAATCGAACCAATTGCGGAAACTCAATTTTTCGAGAATGCCTTCAAAGAAAACATACGGAACGCACAAGTTGACATGCGTCTGTTGGCCCAGTAATTCAATGATAAAAGTGCTCATGATAACCGGCTCATTTGGAGACATTGTTTGCAGCCATTGCGCATTTGTTTCCATCGTTTCCATTTTGACCTCCAATGCAACGATATCATGAAAAGCCGTTTGGAAAGATTGGCCAAAATTTTGGACCACTTCCTCCAGAATAGCCATCTCAATGTCAGTGAAATTCGCTTTGGCATTCTCTTGAGCCGCTAATTTTGCATCGGAACTGCCACATAAAAGTTCAACCAACTGCGAGCATAGCCGAGAATTAATTTCCACGATTTGCATGCCGGCTTGCGGATGGGATTGAAAGATTCCCATCAGTGTAAAGGACGGTATGGCGTGCAGGAACTCCTCAAAACTGACTTGTTCGATGGCTGCCAAACGCATTTCTGCTGTGGTGCGTACTTGTGTGGCTAAGAGATTGCCGGCAATCTTTGCATACTCTTCAAAAATCATCGTCAGAGTAGTCATGTACTCTTTTGACAAACGCGCTGGCCTTTTAAAGTCATGGGATCTAACTTTCACCTGTTCTTTTTCTTCCGCCACGTTAACGTCCAGTTCACCGCTCTCTACACTTGCCAATAACGCATCAATCTCTTGCTGTGTTAAAACTTCATTCACACTTATCCCTCATTTATCGAAAATAATGTGCCTCTATTAATCACACTTATCATTTTATCTTTCACCTTAACACCCATCAATTTCCTAGATAGCTTGATCATCCGTCATTTGAATATCCTCGGATCCATTTCCGGCATCCCTTCGACAGAATCTGAGGAAAAAGCCACGTTTAAAATGATGATATTATTGTAACACATTTCCTGGTTTGCACTATAGTGGTTCTAAAATTTGCATAAATGCATCACATTAAAAACCAAGAGGCGCTCTATTTTTATGTCAAAAAAAAAAATGCTGAGGCAGAGCATTTCCTGATCTGCTTCAGCATCTATATCCATTTTAACCGATTTATCGGGGAATTCACCCTCGAGCCATCGCGCCCCTCTAAGGACCTTTAACCTTCATTCGTTCAATCATGTCTCAGTATCATTGAACTCTGAATTCAGAATTAATATATCCACTCTTCTGTTCTGGGTTCGACCTTCAGCGGTATTGTTATCCCCTTTTGGCCGATATTCGCCATAGCCAACTGCCGATACTTTTGTCGGATCGATACCGGATTGAGAGATGATGGCTTTTGCGACATTGCTTGCTCGCAGTACCGAAAGGTCCCAGTTCGAATCGAATTCCTCATTATTCATCGGTACGTTATCCGTATAGCCTTCCACCCTTATATAACTGTCTTCCAGGAAAGGTTGATTCAATACTTTAGCTACTTCCACAAGGCTGGAGATCTGTTCTGTTTTTATCTCTGCTTCACCGCTTTCGAAGAACATGGAGCCATTAAAGCTTACGACCAATCCTCTTGTTCCAATCGATGTTGTGATGTCGTCCGATAATGAATTTTCGGCTATGTATGCATCGAGCTGTTCCTTGACCTGCTCCTGCTTTTCGCCTTCGGATAAAGTCGCGCCTTCTTCACTCTCCCCTGTCTGCGGATCCGCCTGTACCGCATATTGCCCCGGTGATGTTTCGACGCCTATATCGACCGGGTTTTCTCCGCCATTGCCGTCAAATATCGCGCCGAATTCAGCGCTGATGGAATGCTTCAACTTTATAGAATCGCCTTGATCCATCCTGCTCATCGCATACATGATAACAAAAAAGATCATTAATAACGTGATAAAGTCGGCATAGGAGAGCAGCCATCTTTCGCTATTATCGTGTTCTTCTTCCTTCTTCTTGCGCCTGCTCATGCAGCGCCCACCGCTTCTCTAGCGACAGATGCAGTTGAGCCGCTTTGCTCGCCTTCGTCGCCATTCAGAAAGCCCATTAATTTCTCTTGGACAGTTTTAGGACTAAGCCCTTTTTGTAACAATAAAACGCCTTCCAGTATTAATTCCTTCTCTAAAAGCTCTTTTTGATTGTTTATTTTCAAGCGGTTACCCATCGGCAGAAAAATAAGGTTCGCGCTTGCTAAACCGTATAATGTTGCAAGGAAGGCCGATGCAATACTTTTTCCCAAAGTTGACATATCCGCTTCAGCCAATCCTTCCAGTACATGCACCAGTCCCAAAACGGTACCTACAATCCCCATTGTAGGTGCTGTCCCGCCTGCAGAATTAAATATCGCAGCCCCGATTTTATGTCTCTCTTCTATGCGGTCGATCTCATTCCCAAGCGAATCGCTTATCGATTCATATGATTCGCCATCAACCAGCGATTGAATCCCTTTTTTCAAAAAAGGATCGGCATCAGGATTGTTTGATACTTCCGCTTCTAAACTCAAGAGGCCCTCTTTCTTGCTTTTGACGGATAATTCATAAAAATATGCTACTAGTTGATTCAAATCACCGGGCTCATACAATAATCCTGATTTCATAATACGCCCTATCTGCTTGAGGTCGCTCATTGGAAAAGCGAGCATGGAGCTTCCTATGGTACCACCAAAAACGATCATGGCAGGTGTCCATGATATCAATGCCCCAACGTGTCCGCCTTCTCCCATAAACCCTATAATTAACGCGCCAAAGCTTACCACCAATGCAATTATGACACCCATTGAATTTTACCTCCATTTAATTAATATCGCATAGTCATACTATTAATTGTCGGTTTTTTAGCTGGATTTTTAAGCTTTTTTCGTAATGATAGCCGAAATGTTTTTAGGAAAGAATCGAAATACATTGAAAAAAGGTAATTCTAGCTGACTTCTATTTCACGATGACTAAAATCAGCCTTCAATCTTCAAGCAATGTTATGCCCTTGAACTATTAGGTCAAAAAAAATTTTATGATTTCTTGCGAAATAAAAAAGACCAGAGCATTTCTGCTCCAGTCCCATTGACATCAGTCATGATGATTATGATAAAACATACCAGAGATTGCAACTGTACTGCAACCCCTGGTATGTTTTATCATAATCTGTCGTTTAATTCTTTCGCTAATTCTTCGAAGCCTGGTTTGCCCAGCAAAGCGAACATATTCTTCTTGTATGCTTCCACGCCTGGTTGGTCAAACGGATTGACCCCGTTCAGATAACCGGAGATCCCGACAGCGATTTCGAAGAAGTACATCAAATAGCCTAAGCTGTATTCATCCATCGCTGGGATTGTCACTAATAAATTAGGGATGCCACCGTCGGTATGGGCCAATAAGGTACCTTGATAGGCTTTTGTATTGACGAAGTCGATATTTTTGCCTTGCAGGTAGCCTAAACCGTCCAAGTCTTCTTCTGTCAATGGAATTTGGATTTTTTTACGCGGATTCGAAACGGTTACGACGGTTTCAAACATGTTGCGTGTCCCATCTTGGATCGA
>NZ_FOTD01000024.1 GCF_900114465.1 Trichococcus palustris
AAATAGGCTGACGCCTACCGACATTCATCTCCCGCCTACTCATTGGGCTATGCCCCTATCATTCCTTGAGGCGGGAGTCTTCTGTCGGATTGAAGATAAAAATAGAAAACTCTATTGTTCCACAAAAAAACTTAACAATGGTTGGAAGGTGAATTATCCAAGACCACTATAAAAGGATTTTTACAATGGAAAGCACTCCGATAGGTTCGAGGCTGTGGACTTCAACGCCACATTCACTTATACTATATAAAGCGGTAAGTTTGGGCATTTGGAAGTAAGTAATAACTTTTACAAACGGAGGGAAAATAATGGAATTCAAAAATGTTACTGTAATCAAAGAGGCAAATGTGTATTTTGACGGGAAAGTTACAAGCAGAACGGTCCAGTTTGAGAGCGGAGAGAAAAAGACGCTTGGTTTTATGCTGGCAGGGGAATACGAGTTCAATACCGATGCTGAGGAAACCATGGAAGTCCTTGGCGGCAGCATGTCGGTTATGCTGCCGGGCGAAGACAAATACACGCTCTATGGTAAAGGAGAAAGCTACGTGGTTCCTGCAAATTCCTCTTTTAAAATGGTTGTAGAGAAGTATGTAGATTATTGTTGTTCTTATAAAAATTAACTAAAACTGCGCACATAAAGAATAGTAAAGGCATCGAAAAGCACCACTTGCTAAATTCCTTGGTAGGGATTCAACGAGTGATGCTTTTTTACTTTGCCTTATTGTCCTAACTCAAAGCTATATTTATCGATGTTTATGTTCACTAAAATTGCCTGCATAAGTCAACTTAGCCTTTAGAACAACCACCAAGAAAAAAATGGGATTTTAGTTAGCGTGGAGTGCACGTTTTTCAGGATCCAATGCTTTGATTGACCAGTCTTTTCCAGAAGCTTGTTTTAGACTTGGAGCTTGCAGTTTGAGGGCAATCACTGCTGAGATAATACTCAAAATGGCAATGAGTTTAAATGTAGGTTCAAATCCGCCCAGAATCGAAGAGACAAAAGATGCAGATAAGGCACCTAATCCAAAGCCTTGGTATACGATTCCATAATTTTGGCTCGAATTTTTCAAACCAAAGAATTCAGCGACAACGGTAGGGAATATAGTAATATTTCCGCCAAAACTGAAGGCGATAACGGCTACACTGCCGAAGTACAATCCGTAATTTAGTTTTGCATAGCTTAGAATGAGGACTGCTATGGCTGTTGCACTAAGAGCTACGGAGACCACTTTTAATCTGCCAAACCGATCGGATAACGTTCCAAGGATGATTCTGCCTAGTGTGTTGAATATCGCCACCAATGCCACAGCGCTTGCTGCACTGGCCGCACTTAAGCCAGCCATGCTTACCCCAATATCGGCCACGATTCCAATCACAAATAATCCGCTCATACAAGCCGTAAAGAGGACCACAAACAATAGGTAAGATTCTTTTGTGCGCAACATTTCTTTCACGGAGTAATTTTTCTGTGCTGTATCATTGACAGTGATACTTTGTGCTTTATTCGTTATTTTTGCTTCTTTTACTAAGAGCGAGCCACCGACGATCATCACCATGACGATTAATCCCCAGAATAGAAAGGCTTGAGAAACGCCTACTGATTTAAGGACAGAGCCGTTGATGTACTTGAATAATAAGCTGCCCAAGCCATAGGATCCAACAGAAACTCCCGAAATAAGACCTTTTCTTTCAGGGAACCATTTTATCGCATTCGATAAAGTTGTCATATAGGCAAGGCCATCTGCGGCTCCAACCATCACGCCTGCAAAAATGTAAAGCAACCATAAGGATGAAACTTGCGAACTGATGATTAACCCTGCTCCTAGCGTAATGCCTGCAAAGATAAGTAAACGGCGAAGACCTATTTTCTCTTGAACTTTACTTGAAAATAATGTCGAGAAAGCTAATGCAAAGCTCATGATTGAAAATGTAGCGGCAACTGAATTTAAGTCCCAGCCAAAACGTTCCACTAAGGGGTGGTTGTATAGGCTCCACGTATAGATGGTTCCTAATCCCATCATTACAATTACGGTCCCCAACATCACGAGCCAGCGATTATCTTTTTTTTCTGTCATTTGAATCTCCTCTTTTCATTCCGATTGTTGCAAGATTTATTAGTGGCAACCTCTTGCTTTAATAGAAATATAGCACCGAAAAGAGGGCTGAAACCGTTTTCCTCTTGAGTTGACGGTGTAGGGGAATGAAATGACGATGGAGAGGAATGAATGGCTGTTATATCCGCATGATTTGCCGGAATATTTTTACTTTGCTTCGGCTCACGGGAACCTCCGCATCAAGACCTTTTAAGCGCAGTAAATACGTTTGGTTAAACCAGGGAACAATTTCACGGATTTTTGACAGGTTAACCGAATAAGAACGATGGCAGCGGAAAAAGAGACCTTGAGGGAGTTGGGCATGAAATTCAGAGATGCTCATTGGCATCGTGAATTCCCCGTCAAGAGTATAGACTAACGTAACCTTTTCACTTGCCTCGGCATAATAAATGTCATTCACATCGGTTACGATAATTTTGTCATCCTTCCGTAGATTGATTCGGCTAGCCACTCCCAAATTTCCCTCCCCTGCTTTGCTGAGGGACGGATGATCATTCTCGAATGTTTCCTTATTTTGCGGATTGTTGTCCATTTGATCACGCTGGTAAGCAGCTTCCAGTTTACTCAACATCGAGGCAATCCGCTTCTCTTCATAAGGTTTCAGGATATAATCAAATGCTTCAAGTTCAAATGCCTGTGCGGCATGTTCTTTATAGGCTGTCGTAAAAATAATATAAGGTTTCTTTGCAAATTTATTTATGTTGCTTGCTACAAATATGCCATCAAGGGAAGGGATATTGATATCCAGAAAAATCGCATCGGTCTCCTGCTCCTGTAAAAATTTCAATACATCTAACCCATCTTCAAAATAATCCGTTACTTCGATGTCACTGTAAGTCGCAATTAAATATTCGAGTTCTTCGCGTGCAGGTATTTCATCTTCAACAATGATGGCTCTCATTCGATCCCCTTCTTCACATCAAAATAAACTTCTGTTCCCGGGTTTAGGCGATGAATCACAAGTCCATTCCCGTAAATGAGCTTGACCCGTTGGTGTACGTTGGATAAGCCGATTTTTGTTAATGGGACGTTGCCATGATACAAATTTTGAATAACTTCTTGATCAATCCCGGTGCCTGTATCTTTGACGCTGATCCGCACTGCTTCGCCGATACTTTTTACCGAAATGGTGACAATCCCTGATTCTTTCGTCTTTAGGATGCCATGATTGATCGCATTTTCTACGAGCGGTTGAATCAATAGGCTTGGGATCCTCACTGCCACATCGTCAATTTCATAATCAACCTGTAGGCGCGTACCGAAGCGTACTTTCTCAATTTCAACATAATCTTTCACCTGCTGAAGTTCTTTATGGATATCGATCAATTCATCGCTTAATTCTAGGTTATAGCGCATAAAGCTGGAGAGGTTGATGATCAAATCCCGTGCCTTATCAGGATTTTTACGTGTAGTGGAAGCAATGGCGTTCAATGCATTGAAAAGAAAATGAGGGTTGATTTTTGTTTGCAAGGCTTGTAACTCGGCCTTGTTTGCCTCCTCTTTAATCTGTTCGACACGTGATACCTCCATCAGCGTAGAAATAATTTGCGATAGACCGATTGCCATCGTCTGTAAGGGATACGTCATTTTGTATGCTTTGCGATAATAAATTTTAAGCGTTCCTGTAACGATATCCCTCTCTTTAAACGGCATAATGAGGAAATATTGGATTTGTGGCATATGGTGTTCGGAAGCATGATCGGAAATGACGAATTCACCACTTCTAATGGCGGCCTTCGTTAAATCACTGATGATTTCCTCCCCAATCGTGTATTTTTCTTCACCCAAACCCACATAGGCCAGTACATTTTGTGTATCGGTAATGGCAACGGCATCCGCGTTAATTTCGTCTTTTATAATGGTACAGATGGTATTTAACGAGTCCTTATTGATAGAACGGAAATAAGGTAACGTCTTATTGGCTATTTCCAGAGCTAACTTTGCTTGCTTGGCAGCGATCATTTCCTTTTCGCCTTCCACGCTCATAATCATTAACACAATGAGTCCGATACTTACCTGGCTTAGAATCATGGGAGAGGCGATTTTAGAAACGATATCCAATCCAAGATTAAATGGATTAGCCAATGCAAGGATTAACAGCATAGTCAGAGCCTCGCTTAACATTCCTGCCACGATTCCGTAAATCCAACGTACGGATTTTTTTACTTTTTGGTTAATATAATATCCGGAAACAACGCCTGCTACGATACTTGAAATGAAGCAGGGGATGGAGGTGATTCCGCCAATATCGATTAAGAACCGATGCACACCTGAGACAATGCCTGTAATAATTCCTACCCAAGGACCGAACAAAATCCCCCCAGCCATGACAGCGATAATGCGGACATTCACAAGGGAACCTTCTACTTCAATGCCCGAATATGTCCCAAAAATAGCGAACGAGCAAAAAATAAGCGTCAGGATCGACAGTTCGATAGGGGAATGTTTGTCCCTTTGAAGGATTTCTTTAAACCGGGGAATCCTTGCCATAAAAAAAAGGGTAATCAAAAGCAGTGCCGCACGTTCGAATAATTGAAACAACATTTCTATTGAAGTATTCATATGAAGTTTGAAATTCCTCTCTTTCCGGATAGCTGTAGTTTATTAACCTTATTAAGCTATATATTCTGCCTAACGCTCATAATGATCTATCAACGTATTATTTATTTCTGGATCACAGCCAACGGATGTGAAAAAAGAACACCTATCGGTTATGGTTAATGCACTGGCAACAACCATCGGAAGGGGTTCTCTCAAGGCAAACTTTACACCAAATTACACTAAAATTCAATGTGGAAATGGCTGTTACAAATATTGAAGGTGATTGATCCGTGAATGCAGGCCTTATCTTGCTTGAAGAATTCCTCCGCCCATCGGATTCGAACATCCTGACAGGTATTCCTAAATGTCCATAATGCTGATCTTCCCAGGTTGCGAACAATGTTTACACTATGCTGAAGGAATCTCACTGGAAAGGGTGTTAATGCGATGGAAAGAATATTTTTCAGGATCATCGTGAGTGTATCCAGAATCGTTGTTGAGATAATATTTTCTGAGGAGGTACCCTTTTTAATTCCCATACGGGCTGTCTCATATCAAGACGACTCTTTTGTTGGGTTTGGAGGACTGTGGGAAACCCGTCGAAAGCAGTCCGGCGGGTTAGAATACAGCGTTTTCTACAGAATAACCTCTCAAAGACTCCACGGAAGGTTATTATCACGATGGGGCAATCCAATAAACCCGTCGCCGACTTTTCGGAAGGTTTTCCCGACCTTATCTGCGCCAAATAACCCGCCGCGCTCGTCAATCGAAAACCGGGGATGCAGGAATTCCTGAATGAGCTAGCTTGGAAATATGAAGATAATAAAAAAGGGATAGCCTCAATGAGAGACAGCCCCTGATAATTAATCGCAAACGTGTTCCAAAAAGCAGACCCGACGTCACTTCACGAATAATGCTCAGATGGTCTGCGACCATCCTCCGATTGTTCGCTCCAGTGATTCGGGTCTAAACGTATTTTGTCTCACCCTCTTAATGATTGTAACCACATCGGAATGCAACAAAGCCGTAGAAGCGAGTATTTCTAAGCGTTTTAAATGCAGTACAGCGTGAAGAAGATTCTTCTGAACGGCAAAAGAACCTTGCCATCTTTTTCAACCGGATATGCTTCAACGACTTTTTCTTGATAGTCACTACAGAACTCGGCTTGCAATGCTTCCTCTGGTTTCCTGTTCAGGAAGGGTCTCAAGTCGTTGTTGATGGTGGATTCCTCAGCGTATAACAGGAACGTTTTTTCAGGAATATTCACTAGCATTCCCGGAAAATAATTGTCTTTATAAATGATTGAGAGTGCCAAAAAAGCATGGATACTGTATATCTTCGTGTTTTTTTGCTGTGGTGATTATTTTAGACATTCAGTGGTTCATAACCAGATAAACTACTAATTTGGATGAACCTATTCTCTAACGCTAATTTCTCTATTGCGTCCATATTATTTATAGCAAAAGTAGAAAAGAAGTGGCATCGCTGTTAAATGTACTCGATGATACCGTGTTTACGAAGCTCTTTCCTCAAATCCTTATGGAGATGCCATATCTCCATAAGATCCACACATTGCTTTGGTATATTATGATTATCAAATTCAATAGTTGCTTCACAATCATTTTTTCAGGAGGAGAGGATCTCATTCATATATTCTGGATCTATGGATAGCTGGCATTAGCATTTAGCGATACTGGGGACTATAATTTGAAATGTAGAAGCGACTTTGAGACGAAGAATTTCGGTTAGCAACATTCACCAAAGTGTCTAAAGAAAAGATCCCGATCCATAATCGAATGGGAAGACTTAGTGGAGAAAGAAGACGAGGATATGAGAAACAAGCATCAATTAGTGTGGGGTATGATCCTGTTTGTTTCAATTGCCGTATTGATTGGATCCAGCATCTGGTTGTTTCTGTTCGCAAAAAGTGCTGAGCCAGTCGTTTACAATCAAGGGTATTACAACAGCGGCATGATGGGCGGCAGAGTCAACAGCAACCAGAATCAGAACAGCGGCAATGAGAAATTAACGCCCGACCAGATTCTGTCGGATGTCGAAAATTATTTGAAGGGTTATGGAAATAACCTTCAGGTGGCGGATATTTTTGTCTTCAAAGATGCGGATTACTACGTTTCGGTGGAAGAGAAAGATACCGGCACAGGGGCAATGGAAATTTTGGTCAATCCTTATACGGGACAGATTTACCCCGAGCCGGGGCCCAACATGAGATGGAACGAGAAATACAGCATGATGATGGGAGGTTCCTTCCGCTACAATGCGAACGCAACGTATACAGCAAAGGTGAAACAGACAGAAGCAGTCAAGATTGCGGACGATTTCGTGAAGAACCAGCTAGGAGAAGGTTATTCGGTTCCGGGTGAAGGGCATGCGTTCTATGGTTACTATACTTTTTATATCAAGAAAGACGACAAAGTAATCGGGATGTTGAGCGTCAATGGCCTTACTGGAAAAGTTTGGTACCGCGATTGGCATGGCGAACTGGAGCAAGTTATTTCTGAACATTAATAGAAAGGGGAAGAGAGAAAATGATGAATTATTACAGACATGGCATGATGGGTGGATGGGGTATTTTTATGATGATTTTCTTGGTAATCTTAATCGTTGTCATCGTATATGCGGTGATAAAACTGGTCCAAGGAAGCAATAAAAACGCTACATCGCAAAGCAATCGGGATGAGGCACTTGAAATCCTGAATCAGCGTTATGCAAAAGGGGAACTGTCGGACGAAGAGTACCAACAAAAGAAGAAAATATTGAAAGAATAGTTGGGGAAATCCGAAGTCTTATGTTTGGAGTGAGTTTTTCCCAATATATATGATGCTCATGAACTATCACTATCAAGAAAGCCAAGATTCTAGACGATCTTGGCTTTCTTGATGGTGGTTTTTTTATCCATAAAATCAACACATGTATATCTTATGATAAAGCTCAGAAACAGTGGGATTTTCCGACAGTGACTATTCTGACGCTCCGATTGTTGGCGTTTACTGTTTTGGGCGCTTAGTGATAAAATAAAAGTGTAATTGTAATGTGTGTCGGAGATTTCGCAATCGAACCAATGTTGATTTTTACATTTGCTGCAAAAGAGAAAACGAATTAGGGGGCTGATGCGATTTATGCAGAAATTCCATCCAAAATCCGATGCGACAGATGCAAATGAGAAGCAAAATAGGGAAGAAGATGAAGATGCGATGGGAAATCCCTCAATGGAAGAGATATTATCACCATTTCAAGTGGATCCGGATAAGGGGCTTACTCAAAACGAGGTAATCGAACGACTGGGGAAATACGGATACAACGAAGTTCCAGAAAGGAGAAAAAATCCGATACGTGGATTTTTAAGTAAATTTTGGGGCCTCTCTGCCTGGATGCTCGAATCGATCATTATATTATCCGCATGGCTAGGCAGATACCCAGAACTTATCATTGTCAGTATCTTGCTGGTTATGAATGCTATTCTAAGTTTCCTGCAAGATCAAAGATCCGCCGGGGTCATCGAAACATTGCGTAAAAGATTGCGGGTTGATGCTCGTGTATTGCGTGAAGCAAGCTGGAGCCTGATTCCAGCCCGAGAGCTTGTTCCGGGGGATATCATTCGGTTGCGTCCTGGAGATATCGTCCCTGCCGATGCCAAATTACTGGCTGGCTTGCTGATGCTTGACCAGGCTGCTCTAACGGGCGAATCGAGTGATGTAGAGAAGAATATAGGCGACACCTTGCCGTCTGGTTCCGTGGTACGGGTGGGTGAAGGGAATGGGGTAGTGATGCTGACGGGCAAGGACACCTATTTCGGGAAAACAACCGAACTTGTCCAGGAGGCCCGTCCTAAGCTCCATATTGAAGAAGTTGTTGCTAAAGTCGTCAGATGGCTCTTTGTTATTGTAGGGGCCCTGTTGGGAGTAGTCATTGTGATGTCGTTCTTTCGTTCTGTGCCAATCACTGAAATATTGCCGCTTGTCCTGGTGCTGCTGATGAGCGCAGTGCCGGTTGCCCTGCCGGTCATGTTCACGGTAAGCATGGCTGTCGGCGCAAAGGAGCTTGCTCAACGCGGCGTACTTGTCACGCGTTTAAGTGCGATTGAGGATGCAGCTTCTATGGATGTCCTATGCGTAGACAAAACGGGGACAATCACGATGAATCAACTTAGCATTGTTAGCATAACTACATTTGGGGAAATGACCGAAGAGGATGTATTATATGCGGGTGCACTCGCATCTCAAGAAGCCAACCAAGATCCTATCGACTTATCTTTTCTTGGCAAAGCAAAGGCGGATCATCTACTCGATAATTTACAATCAGTCAAAATCATCTCATTTACTCCTTTCAATACTAAAAACAGAAGGACGGAAGCTCTCATTGAGCAAAGCGGAAAGCGTCATCGCATAATGAAAGGGGCCGTTAGAGTAATCGCCCAAGTTTGTGGACTTAAACCGGAGGAAATCGACGCTTTAGAGGAGCAAGTCAGAGGGTCGGCACAAAAAGGATACCGAACTTTGGCTGTGGCGCGCGGACTTGAGACGGAGGTGCCTATCCTGATCGGATTGGTGACCTTATTTGATCCCGTTCGTTCTGATGCACCGAAACTTATCGTGGATCTTAAGAACCTTGGTATTTCGGTGAAAATTTTGACGGGGGATGCTCTGGCTGTCGCCGTTGAGATTGCCCAAAAATTAGGACTGAGCAACATTCGCCGCCTTGCGGATCTGAAGGGGTCAGGGGAACGCCCTAGCACCGAAGATATCGATTTCCCTATGGACGTAGATGGCTTCGCGGAGATATACCCGGAGGATAAATTTAGCATAGTAAAGCAATTACAGAGAACCGGGCATATTACTGGTATGACCGGAGACGGTGTTAATGATGCGCCTGCCCTGCGCCAGGCTGAAGTGGGGATTGCCGTCAGCTCTGCTACTGATGTGGCCAAGAGTGCCGCCAGTGTCGTACTTACCGAACCTGGGTTGACAAACATTGTATCCTTGGTTGAACAAGGGCGAACGATTTATCAGCGCATATTAACCTGGATCATCAATAAAATCAGCAGGACAATTTTGAAATCGGCTTATGTAGTCATCGCATATGCGGTAACTGGAAAGTTTGTTGTATCTGCCTTCGCCATGCTTTTACTGGTTTTCATGACAGACTTCGCAAAGATCAGTCTTGCTACGGATTACGTTTCGCCTTCCCAAAAACCGGAGACTTGGAAGATCGGCGGATATGTTTTTATGTCGGTGGCAATCGGTTTGGCAATGGTTGTTGAGTCACTGGCACTTTTATATATCGGATGGACGCGGTTTGGTTTGTCAAGTAACGATAATGCGCTTTTTACATTCAGTTTCTTATCCTTGCTTTATTTCGCTGCCTTCTCCATTTTATCGGTGCGGGAACGTCGTTGGTTCTGGAAGACAATGCCCAGCAAAACCCTTATCGCTGCTCTTTTTGCAGATATAAGCATAGGTACTGCGCTTACGTTTATAGGCATCCCCGGAATCGATCCATTACCATGGTGGCAAGTCATTACCATTTTGGGCTATGCAATGGCATCTTGTCTTTTTTTGAATGATTTGTTAAAAGTGACGATAATCAAAAGGCTAAGTCGTGGATAGGGATTTTTCAACAGACTCCCTTTGAGTCAACGCTCTTTGGAAATATATATGATGTCCATGAACCATCAGACAAATAGGAAGGCCAAGATTCCATATGCGGATCTTGGCCTTCCTATTTGGGTCGGGAAATAAGAAATGGAGGAGTTGTAAAATGTGTTTAGATCCCAAAATGACCGCTAGCAATCCCCAAAAAACAGTAGGTTAACGATCATGGAAGCGGGGAAACATAAGGATTGCCTTCCGTACGCTGGTTGAATTCCGCTTGGGCTTTCTCAAAAATTTCGGCATCATTTATGACGTCATAAAACATGCCAGCCATGATTTTTGATGCATAAAGCATTCCTTTTTGGCCTAAGGTATTTCCCGAAGCAGAAGCAGATTGCCAAGTATGTGGATTGACTCCCAGTGGCCAAGTGGCGGTGAAGATGATGCTGAACGGCATGAGCCAGCTAACATCGCCTATATCCGATGATCCTGAAATATTGTAGCGGCTCATCGACTCTTTCGAGATGATGCCTGTGTGAATGGCACTTGATGTATCAGCAAAGCCGATATTTTCTCTTTCTTTCGCCACTTGTTCGGGAGGAAGTGAGTCAGATAGTGCTTTCGCCAATTCCTTTTCTTCTTCGGTATACGGGCTCATCTTCATTTCTTCGAAATTTCTTCTGGCTACATCGCATAAAATTTCATTCGGCAAGATTTCATAGCAACCGCCAGCGTTCTCATATTCAAACGTCGTGTCCGTCATCAGTGCACCGCCTTTTTGGCAGTTGATGACGCGCTTGGTAATAGCAACGACATCATTACGATGGGGAGCTCTCACATAGTACCAAGAAGCAGCTTCTTTTGGCACAATATTCGGAGCTTCGCCACCGTTTGTGATGATATAGTGGATTCTTGCGGAACTGATGATATGTTCGCGCATCACATTGACACCCATATTTGACAGTTCCACTGCATCCAGTGCGCTGCGGCCTTGCTCTGGCGCTTGGCCTGCATGGGAAGAAATGCCAGTAAAGCGGAACCGCATATTGTTCATCGCCAAGAAACCTTCGGAAACGGGAATGTTGGCATCCCAAGGGTGGAAACTGAACGCCATGTCGCAACCATCAAAGGCATGGTATTTTGCCATGATTACTTTTCCGATCAACAATTCTTCCATCGGACAACCATAAAAGCGGACGGTGCCTTTTTGTCCGCTTTCTTCTAAATATTTTTTGGCCGCGATTGCAGCGCCAAACGCACAGGTTCCGAGCAAATTATGCCCGCATGCATGTCCAGGCGCTCCGTCTTCGACTGCTTTCTTCTCTTTGGAACCCCCCACCTGCGATAAACCCGGCAGTGCATCATATTCACCCAGCATGGCTACAACAGGATGTCCCGTTCCGAACTCGGCATAAAAAGCGTTCTTCAATTCTTCCTGTTCAAAATTGTGAATGGTAAAACCGTTCTCCTGAAGGAGCTTTCTGAAATATTCGGCTGAATGCACTTCTTCCTTAGAAATCTCTGGGTTTTCATAAATGGTTTGGGCAATGCCGAAAAGTTCATCGGCATGCTGATCGATATAGGTTACTAAATCTTCTTTTTTCATAAATAGGGCGTGGACACTCGCGACTTTAGTCGTAAGCGGAACCTGCCTGTTCACTTCCTTTCTTCTTATCTGCTTTCGCTAAATCTGAAATGGGATGCTGTTTATTCTTTTGTTTCTTGTTTACCGGCTGGGACTGTCATCAGAATGGCAATGATTGCGACGATTACCATAAACAGATTGAACAGCAAGGCTATCGCTGCGGCATAGCGGATTGCAATATTGTCAGTGCGTCCCCAGAAAAGACCCTCAACAAAACTGACATTTCCATTGCTGAGCCCTGTGAATATTGCGGCCGAAATCGCCACACCGAAGGCAGCGCCAAGAGAGGATGCCATTTTATAAATACCTGAAGCTGTACCGGCTTTTTCTGCCGGAACGGTCGATAAGGCTGCATCCGTGGATGGTGTTGCATAGAAACCTAAGCCTATTCCAAAGAGAGTGAAGCCGATTGTAGCGATTACCATGTATTGGCTGGCCAACACAAAGGTAAATGCCGTCATGAAAATACCGATACCTGTAATGATGCAGCCTAAAATCATCGGTTTACGGGCACCCCATTTTTGCAGCAACTTCTCACCAACCCTGATTGTCGCCAAGATGGCAATCAAATAGCCGATTGTCAGAAGACCTGCCTGAAAAGCCGTTTTCCCTGCACCTAGCTGTACCAATGTCAAAGCAACGATCAGTGTACCAGCGGCTCCGTTGAGCAAAAAATTGGAAATAGTGGCTCCGGTATACGTTTTATTACTGAATAAATGAAAATCAATAAAACCGTCTTCTTTCCTTTTTTCGATCATGATAAAAACGGTGAGCATCACAATAGCCGTTACGGCAAGACCCAATATAGTAGGGCTGGTCCATCCTATCTTAGCGCCTTGACCAATTACGATATTCAATGCGACCATTCCGAGCATAAAAGTAATGATGCCTGCATAATCGAAGCCTTTATGTTTATCAACAGGGGGATTCTTACTTTCTGGTGTTCCGGTAATCAAGAAATAACTGGCTGCTGCAACGAAAATGGAAATCCAGAAGATCCAACGCCAGCCAATGGTCGATGCGATGATTCCACCGAAAAGAGCACTAAGTCCGGAGCCTCCCCAAGAACCCATGGACCAAAAACTGACGGCTCTCTGACGTGCGGCATCTTTATAGTAAGCTTTGATCAACGCCAAGGTGCTGGGCATGATGCAAGCTGCGGAGAGGCCTTGGACAATGCGCCCTGCCAACAAAAAAGTTGCCGTTCCAGCGGGAGATAAAGCAATCAAAAGCGAGCCGATGACGCTCAAAGCGAGACCTATTTTGGTTGTTTTGACACGGCCGAACCTATCACCCAATCCACCAATGACGACGATAAAAATACCGGAAAATAAAGCAGTTATACTGACGGCTATATTGCTGGTGTTCACATCAATGCCCAAATCTTCACGCATAGTCGGCGCAATATTTAGCGTTGTTTGCGCAAAAAGCCAGAAAGTGATTACGCCCAGAACCATACCAAACAGCAGTTTGTCAGTGCCTTGATATTGTTCTGTTGGTACTTTTTCCTGTTTCATGACTATCTTCTCCTTTAAATTCAAAGTATAGGCCAAAAGTCAATTGAGGGAGGGGATTGGGATATTTGGCGGTTAGGGTTGGTTAGTAGCAAATAATGGCGATGACCAGTGGAGAAGGGATTAAGGCTTCAGTTGAACAAGGGGACAGGAAAGGGGCTTATTTCCATCCTATATTGTACCTATCTGAATTATACTCCGCATCCGAAAACTGTACAAAAATTAGACCTATTCGAACCTCCCATGATTAACGTCGCAGGGTTTTTAAGGACACTGTTCTATCCAATAATTCTGGAGCGCTTTTAGTAGCTAGCAGTAAGGAAGTTCAAGCAAGACGCAAATATCTCTACTATGATATGATATCCATATTACAACCTCCGTGAGGAAAGCGGAGAAACGTCTCAAGAGATGACAGAGACGCGCCAGCAAAAAATACAAGAAAGGAAAGCCTAAATCTAAAAATCTCTTAAAACTAGAAGTTAAAATCCGAAAGCAGTGTAGAAGATTAGCCAATATCCGGTTCAACCATGTTCATCGAACAACGGCGGAAGCTCGTGAAATCCAAGCCATCCCGCATCATGATGGAAGCGCGGGGAAGCAAATATAGCGGTATTTTGGATATGCATAATTCGTTGCATCGGAATTTATACCCTCGGAGTGTTACCTCAAACAGAAGTACTCCGAATGGACCAAATCGGACACGAAGAACAGGGAATCGAACATAAACTAGTTTTAAATAGCTTTAGGCAGTGTAATAAATATGGATAAACAAGTCGATGTAAAAAGACAAAAGCAAATTAAAGAAGTTGAAAGGCAAAGATGGGTTGTTTGGACAATACTGGCACTCATGTATATTTTTGTGACGTTCCATCGTATGGCAACGGGTGTTGTCAGGGCCGACCTTCAAGAAACTTTTGGAATAGGAGCGGCTCAGTTTGCCAATATTGGTTCGATGTACTTCTATGCTTACTTTATCATGCAGATTCCATCAGGAATACTTGCTGACAAGCTAGGGCCAAAAAAGACGGTAACCATATTTTCGATACTTGCTGCAATAGGCTCAGTCATCTTCGGATTAGCGCCAACCTTGACGATCGCTTATATCGGAAGATTTTTAGTCGGAATAGGAGTATCGGTTGTTTTTATATGCCTCATTAAGATTCAATCGCGATGGTTTTACTCAAAAAACTTTGCACTCATGATTGGTTTTGCCGGATTGGCTGCAAACGCTGGGGCACTTTTGGCCCAAACTCCGCTTGTATATGCGGCTAGCGCCTTTGGGTGGAGAAGCACTTTTGTTTATTTGGGAATAGTAATGCTGTTTTTCACTGCATTAACCATGATATTCGTTAAGGATGACCCTACGGAAAAGGGGCTTCCGGGAATGGATGAACTTGAAGGCAGGGCAGCTGTCAAGAACGATGTTAAAGTTGGGGAAGCATTGAAATCAGTCATGTCCAATCCAGGAACCTGGATTGCGGGTATTGTGAATATAGGCTTATATGTAGGTTATGTAGTCCTTTTAGGCCAATTTGGAGGTTCATTTCTGATGACTGCATATGGTCTTACTCAAATCCAGGCTGCAAATTTGATCATGTCAGCAGTTTTCGGTTCAGCGGTCGGTTCTATTGCTATTGGATATGTATCGGACAGGATAAAGAAGAGGAAAATCATACTGGTTCTTCTAAGTGCCTTAACTTTAGTAGGGTGGATCCTATTCATATACGTAAAAGTACCCACCGGCTTGCTTGCACTATTGTTATTCGCCCTAGGTTTTGTCATGACAAATTTCACAATGACTTGGACAATAGCAAATGAAGTGAATGACAGAAGACTTTCGGGGATTGCTACTGGCGTTGTAAACTGCGTAGCTTTTGCAGGTGCAGCTATCATCCCAGTTATCATGGGGAAAATTTTGGACGCTAACAATGCAAATCTGTTTGGTGGCTATCAAAAAGCTTTTCTGGTCCTAATCGGATTTGTTGGCATAAGCGTGGCGGCTTCATTTTTCGCAACAGAAACAAACGCTCAAAATGTTTATAAAGAAAACAAGTAAGAGGACCGTAACGCTACATCCACTCAATTTATATAGAAGACAAGAGAGCTCCCACCGATTTTGGTGGGAGCTCTCTTGTTGATTACTTGCTTTGGGTATTTTT
Source organism: Trichococcus palustris (assembly GCF_900114465.1). Taxonomy (GTDB): domain Bacteria; phylum Bacillota; class Bacilli; order Lactobacillales; family Aerococcaceae; genus Trichococcus; species Trichococcus palustris. Next base: position 15,583 of record NZ_FOTD01000024.1, read on the forward strand.
TTTACTTTGCATACGGGGTCCGCGTGCGACTTTCTGACCGCCGCTTTTACTTTGCGGTGCTCTGTTACGGTTTCCGTTGCTGCGCGGTGCATCCGGTTTTTTCTTCTGCGGCGCCGGGACAATGCTGCCTTCTTTCAACAAAAAAGGCTGATCCTTTATTACAGGCACTTTTCTCTGAATGAGCTTTTCGATGTCTCTCAACAGGTCTGTTTCCGTTTCATCGCAGAAGGAGATGGCTTTTCCGCCTAATCCTGCGCGTCCTGTTCGCCCGATGCGGTGGACATACGTTTCCGGCACTTCAGGCAGATCATACAGAATGACATGGGATAGTTCCGGTACGTCGATGCCGCGTGCTGCAATATCCGTTGCTACGAGGATGCTGGTCTCTTTGGACTTGAAGTTTGCCAGTGCCCTTTGGCGGTTCCCTTGGGATTTGTTTCCATGGATAGCCTGGGCTGTAAAGCCTGCCGTCAAGAGTTTCTTGACGATCTTGTCCGCACCATGCTTGGTTCTTGAGAAGACCAAGGACCTATCCATATCGTCCTCCTTCAGTAGATGAATGAGGAGGCCTAACTTGTCGGCCTTCGCCACGGGATAGACGCTCTGGGTGATGGTTTCCACGGCAGAGGATACCGGAGTGACTTCCACCTTCACCGGATTTGACAAAATGGTGCCTGCAAGCTTTTCGATCTCATTCGGCATGGTAGCCGAAAAGAACATACTTTGTCGCTTTTTAGGCAATTCGCGAATGATGCGGCGCACATCATGGAGCATCCCCATGTCCAACATCATATCCGCCTCGTCCAGCACAAAATAAGATACTTGGTTCAGTTTGATGAATCCCTGCCCAATAAGGTCAAGAAGTCTGCCCGGGGTTGCCACCAGGATATCCACACCGCGTTTCAATGCGGCCGTTTGGGGGTTCTGACCAACGCCGCCAAAAATAACTTGGGTCTTCAAGGGCAGATATTTCGCGTAAGTCTGGAAACTTTCCCCGATTTGCAGGGCAAGCTCGCGGGTAGGGGCAAGGATCAGGGCTTTGATGACTGTTTTTTCAGTGGGCCCTTCTTCCATAAGGTTTTGCAGGATCGGCAAAGCAAATGCTGCCGTTTTGCCGGTACCGGTCTGGGCACAACCCAACAGGTCCTTTTTCTCCAGCAGATGCGGCATCGCCTCTTCCTGGATGGGCGTAGCTTTATTATATCCTGCCTCTTTCAGTGCGCGCAGCAGGGATGGATTCATTTCTAATTCTTTAAATAACAAGTGTTTCTCCTTCGGCATGGTTTTCATGCATTTTATTTAATTAGCTGATTATTCGGGCATATTTGGGAAAGGATTTCTGTATCATCCTTACCAAGTCATCGCCACGAAGCGTTATATAGTGGTCTCTGTGCAATAGGCTGACTGGCCTACTATACCACAAAAAGATGAAAATGCGAACATTACGGATTTTCAATGGCACTGCTTCTTCCTAACAGATCATCCAAGGCTGAAAAAATTCAAATAAAAGATAGACTGGCCAAGGTATTCAAGATACTTTGGCCAGTCTATCTTTTTAGATCGTTATGCTGCTGATGAAGTGGGCGATGCGAGGATCGTTTGAGTGTTTGAAGAACTCATCTGTTGGCCCATCAAAGCCAACCACACCATCTTCCAAAAAGATGATGCGATCCGCAGCCTCTCTTGCAAAATCAAGGTTATGCGTCACGATGATCATCGATAATTTTTCGGAAGCGAGTTCTTTCAATACCCGGAGCACTTCTGCTTCCAACTCGGGATCGAGAGCGGAAGTAGGTTCATCGAACAAGACAAATTCAGGCTGCATGGCTAATGCCCGCGCAATGGCCACCCGTTGCTGTTGGCCGCCGGAAAGTTGTTCGGGATAATTATCCAGCTTATCGGCCAATCCCACTTTTTTAAGAAGGTTCTTCGCTCTGGCTGTCGCATCTGCTTTTGACAGTCGTAAGACAGTGAACGGACCTTCAATGACATTATCCAGAACCGACAAATGGGGAAAGAGATTGAAGCTCTGGAACACCATCGCCGTTTCTTTGCGGATGGCCATCATCGTGTCCTTTGAAATTTTGGCGCCGAAATCCACCACAAATTCACCATTCTTCAGGATGCCGCTTTCGGGCACTTCCAGCAGATTCAACGTGCGCAGCAGTGTCGATTTGCCCGATCCGGATGGGCCGACAATGACGGTCGTTTCACCCGTGCGGAAGGATAAAGAAATATTTTTTAAAGCATGAAAGGCGCCGTAAGATTTTTGAATATTTTTTATTTCAATCATGTTATCACGCCTTCTTCAGATATTTTGAAGTTCTGATTTCCAATTTACCTTGGCCCCACGTTAAGAGGGTACTGAAAAAGAGGTAAACGGCAGCCACTTCGATATACAGGATCAATGGTTCGTAAGTTACGGAAGCAAATTGTTGCCCGACCATCGTCATTTCGATGATCGTGATGCTGGATGCCAATGATGTCGATTTCACTAAAGAAATGAAGTCATTCATGACAGCCGGCAGGGCAATCCGGATGGTTTGCGGGAAGATGATCCTTTTCAGGACTTGCCCATGCGTCATGCCCAATGAGTCGGCCGCTTCCCATTGCCCTCTAGGGATGGATAAGATGGCGCCGCGGATGGATTCGGCTGAATAAGCGCCGCTGTTCAAGGCGAAAGTCAGGATGGCTGCAGTCCACGCATCCAGGGTGATATTCAGTTTCGGCAAACCGAAGAACACGATGAACAGTTGGATCAAGAGCGGCGTGCCGCGGAAGACCCAAACGTAAAACCAGGCAAGCCCCTGCAATAATTTTCTTTTCGAAATCCTCATGATTGCAGTGAAAATCGCTAAGACAAGCGACAAGGCAAAAGAAATCAGCGACAAGGGGATGGTTACCGTAAATCCTGCCTTTAAAATCGGCCAAAAGGCGTTTTCGATTATGGATAATGTATGCTGCAAAATTTACTCACCGGTCCTTTTATTAATTGTTTGCTCCAACACTGATGTCTTCGCCAAGATATTTTTCAAAGATTTGTTTGAATGTCCCATCCTCCGTGCGTTTAGCGATGATGTCATTCAGTTTGGTTTGAAAATCTGTATTTTCTTTTTGAAGAATAATCCCGATTTTATCATTTGAAGGCAGTTTTTCATCGATCAATTTTAAGGTGGATTCCGGATGTTCTTTAAAGTAAGTCAAAAAAGTAATGTAGTCATTAATTGTTCCATCGGCACGGCCGGAAGAAACCAATTCGACAGCTTGGTTGAAGCCATCGACGGGCACGATTTCAGCGCCTAAATCGCGCGCATTTTGAGCGAAGTTGCTTGTAGTTGATTGAGCAGATTTTTTGCCGCTGTAGTCAGCTAAGGTTTGAACGCCTGAATCTTTGCTGACTGCCAGTTGACCATAGGATTCGAAATAGGGAGCCGTGAAGTCATAAGCTTTTTGTCTTTCTTCCGTAACGCCGACATTGTTGATGACGATATCGTATTTATTTACATCCAAACCAGCGATAAGGGAGTCCCATTTCGTCTCAACAAAAACGGGTTCCACGCCCAAGTCCTTAGCAATGACTTTTGCGATTTCCACTTCGAAACCGACTAACTCGCCTGATTTTGTATCGTGGTAGCTGAAGGGAGGGTAGGTACCTTCTACGCCGATGCGCAATTGTTTATTTTTTTCGATAGTTTTTAAAACGGTTCCTTGACTTGCTGCGCTTGAGCTGGTTGATGAGCTCGATGAAGTTGAGTTAGTTGCTCCACAGGCGGCCAATGCCAAGCCCGCTGCACCCACGAATAATATCTTTGATAGTAATTTTTTCATTTTATACACTCCTACTTTTATTTTTTGATTCGACAGGAAGCGCGGTAATTTATCCTTCCTATTAAACTACCTCAGCAGCTATTCAGGATTGCGGTTGCCCTTCCTATCAAACAATAATCTCTGATAACCTGGGAAAGCGATACGCCCTTACTTTTAGTCATTTAAAGGCATGAGGACATGTTATCATCAGAGCTGGAAAGACACAAACAGTTAAAAACGAACAAATATGATAGGTAAAAACTATCACATGAATGTACAGAGCATCCTGCATCACCCTGAAAAAGGGAATATTCCTAGGATGATGCAGGATTTTAGCGTAAAGGAAGTATTTTGGTGATGGGAAATTGTTGCTTACAGTGTTCTTCTTCGATTTTTATCTTCCGCCAGCCGCTAACGAAGGCGCGTTTGTTGGATGAACTGATTAAAAAGGGAACATTGACAGGTTTTGTTCAGCATGATAATCTTTCTTTTATTGACAGGTGTCAAGACAATCAAAGGCGATAAGGCCGTGGAGGTTATGGTATAGATGAAGAAGATGAGCGCACCACAGATGAGCGATGCGGAATTAGTCGCGGGCATAAAGAGGATGAAGCAGGAGAAGGATATCGTTGTTCTGGCCCATTTCTACGTCCAGGACGATATTCAGGACGTGGCGGACTACATTGGTGATAGCTATCAGTTGGCCAAATTGGCGACGACTACCCCACAGCAGACAGTCTGTTTCTGCGGGGTAAACTTCATGGGCGAGAGTGCGAAGATACTGAGCCCAGACAAGAAAATCATCATGCCGGACATCAATGCCGGTTGTCCAATGGCTGATATGATCAGCAGCGATGAAATTGAGCGTGTCAAGGCACAGTACGATGATTTGGCGGTTGTCGCCTATGTGAATACGACGGCGGAAACAAAGGCGCACAGCGATGTCTGTGTGACGTCGTCCAACTGCCTGCAGATTGTGCGCAGCCTGCCGCAGAAAAACATCTATTTCATTCCGGATGTAAATCTTGGATCGTACATTAAGAGCCAGCTGCCGGAAAAAAACGTCATTCTCCACGACGGGTTCTGCTGTGTCCACCACAAGATCCGCGTCGCGGCTGTACAGGAGATGATTGCAGCCCATCCGGATTACAAGATACTGGTACATCCGGAGGCGCAGGCGGAAGTTGTTGCGCTCGGAAACGTAGTCGGCAGCACAAAGGTGTTGTTGGATGAGGTGAAGAAGAATGATGCACCGGGATATATCGTCTGCACCGAGGTAGGCATTTTGCATCAGATGAAGAAGGCGGCTCCGGGTAAGGAGTTCCTGGTGCCGACACGTACCCAGACATGCCGCAGCATGAAACGGAACACGCTGCAGAAATTGTATGATGCGATGCACACTCTGACGCCGGAAATTAAGATGGATGAAGAATTGATGCAGCAGGCTCTCCGCCCGTTGGAAAAGATGATGGAACTTGCAGAATCAAAAGTTTCGACACTATGAAACAAAGAAAAAAATTAAAAAGTCCCGGAAAATTCCAACTATCGGAATCTTCCGGGACTTTTTGTCTGGCATAGATGATGCACCAGCTGTATATTAATATGCACCGTTTTACAACTTTTTACGTCCATTATGCATAAAAAGGTATAAAGTGATGTAAAATGAGTGTAAGGTGGATATAATCTCAAAAGCAAAGAATGGGAATGTGAGCAAGTATCAGCGAAGCAGAGAAAAATAAAGAAAATCTAAAAAAAGAGAACCAGAAAAGTGTTAAACGATTTGGTGATGGGAAAGAAAAACTCTAAAAATACGTTTGGCCAAAAAAATAACCAAGTAGCCTATCAAAAGACCTAAAAATCATTGAAACAATTTGTTAAACACAAGTAAACTTACTATAAAAAGAAATCAGAGTCACAGTGACTGCTGAAAAGTCAGATAGAAATATCTGGCTATTTTTGTATTGTATCGCAGAGCAGAAATGATGCGCGTCTAGGGCGAAGCATTTTTGTGCCGGGAATGCTAAAGGAACGGAAGGATGATGGTATGGAATTACGTATTTTGAATTATTTTTTGACCGTTGTATATGAGGAAAACATCACGAATGCCGCTGAAAAATTGCATATCACACAACCGACATTGTCGCGTCAAATGATGCAATTGGAGGAAGAATTAGGGGTCCAGTTGTTCAAGCGCGGGAAAAGGAAAATCGCGTTGACGAGCGAAGGGATGCTCCTGAAGAGAAGAGCGGAAGAGCTCCTCGACTTGGCCAATAAGATCGAGCGGGAATTCAAAGAAAAACAGCCGTTCATGAATGGCGAAATCGCCATCGGTGGCGGGGAAACCCAATCCATGCATGTATTGGCGCAGTTCATTAAGGCCTTCAGTGAAGAATATCCCCAGGTGACTTACAAATTTTACAGCGCGGATGCCGATGACATCAAGGAGCGGGTAGACATGGGGCTGATTGACATCTGCCTATTGACGGAACCAGTTGATGTGGAAAAATATGATTTTATCCGGATCCCTAAAAAAGAGAAATGGGGTGTCTTGATGAAGAAGGACAGCCCGCTGGCGCAGAAAGACACCATCAGCCCAAGCGATCTGGAGCCATATCCCATCATAACCGCAGGGCGGTCCATTGTCCGCAACGAATTGGCAAACTGGTTCGGCGATGTCTACGAGCAACTGCAGATTATCGCGACCTATAATCTGATTTACAATGCCGCCATCATGGTCGAGGAAGGCCTGGGCTATGCGGTCTGCTTGGAGAAACTGGTCAGCATCAGTGAGGAAAGGGACATCTGCTTCAAACCATTCTCGCCCATTTTGGAGACGGGTGTCGTCATCGCATGGAAAAAATACCAAGTGTTTTCCCCGGCTACGGCAAAGTTCATCGAGATGTTGAAATATGCTTTGCGGGCATCGTGAATGATTCGAAATAGCTATTATTAATCCGAGCGAAAGCGCGATACAATAGGTATGAAGTTAAATCATCATACCCTTTGGGCATATCAGGAAGGAAGGTAATTTCCATGAAGCGGACGCCATTCAAAAAGATTGCGCTATTAGCGGGTTCGTTTATTGTCGTTACGGGCGGATCGATTGCGGCAAATGTGCCGAAAATAGCAGAAGAATTTCCAACCATTCCTTTGCAGGTTGTGGAGTCGTTGACGACGATCCCGTCGCTTTTTCTCATTTTTTCTGTCCTATTCAGCCATACTATCGCACGATGGATCGGCTACAAGAAGACGGTATTGCTGGGCTTGGGCATCGTCACGGTATCCGGTCTGATTCCGGTGTTTGTGCACAACTTTTGGGTCATTTTTCTTTCGCGGGCATTTTTCGGAATCGGGATCGGTTTGTTCAATTCGCTGTTGGTCAGTTTTATCCGGTATTTTTATGAGGGAAAAGAGCGGGCCACCATGATCGGATTTCAAAGCGCATTTGAAGGGATCGGCGGGATGACCATCTCGTTTCTCGTGGGGCAGCTGCTCAAAATCAGCTGGCAAACGTCATTTTGGGTCTACATTGCCGCCCTTCCCGCATTCGTCTTGTTCGCGTTGTTTGTGCCGGATATCCCGGCAGAACCGAGCGGATTTTCCGGTAAGCGCGGGGCTGATGATGCGCGAGAACGTGACACCGAAGGAAAGGGCAAGGGGAAGATGCGTGCGGGGACGTTCGGGTATATTGCATTGCTTTTTGTGGTGGTCATGTTTTACATGTCGATCACCGTTCGGGTAACGCCGCTCATGACGACCATCGGCTATGGCGATGCCACAGATGGAAGCAACATCCTTTCCTTCATCGGCATCGGTGCGATGGCCGCGGGATTCCTGTTCGGGCAGATTTTTACGTTTATCGGGAAATATACGCTGCCGATCGCCTTCCTGCTGCTGGGACTCTCTTTGTTCGCGGTCGGCCAGTCGAACAGCGTCCTGGTAACGGGGCTGGCTGCCGCACTTTGCGGATTTTCTTTCCGGACATTCATCCCGTACCTGTTCAATAAAGTGAACAGCAGCCATACGGGGAATGCGAATCTGTCGACTTCCCTCCTGTTGGTGGGATTCAACTTGGGGGCAGCCCTTTCTCCCTATGGCATCGCCCTGCTGGAAAAGCTTTTTCGGCTGGCATCGATACGGGCCATCTTCACGACGGAGGCTGCCATTTTGCTGGGGTTCAGTGCCGTCAGTTTCGGTTATCATTTCTTTGTCGGCCCGAGGAAAGCAATCGAGTAGGGCCTTTTGAGCCTGCTCCATATCCATTCCCTCTGTCTGTAAAAGACATACGCAGACAAGGAAGGCGTTCGTAGGAAGCTCGCGACTTGTGTCGTGAGTAGTTCACAGGGTTCGATATGCCTTTGTTGATCGATATGCCGATTGAACCGGAACAGGTTCCGCAGTTGGATGCCGTTTTGATCACGCATTACGGCAATGATCATTACAGCGCGCCAACCTGCAAAGCATTGGCGGGCTGTCTGCACCGAATTCCACGGTTTGGCGGCAATGGACCGCATTTTGTCCGTTGGAATTACGCCTGCCCGAAAGTACTCCTGGAGGACGGCATCCAACGATTCACCGAAGGGGTCGAGTTGTACAAAAAAGAATATCCAGGATAAGCAGAAACGCTGCATGGCCGTACTATTGCTGCGAAAATACAGTGTTTTTCTGATAGGCGCTCCCGCTTGTCGGAATGGGATACTTGTGTCATTATGGAAATGTGAGCGCATTCAGCATCGGAATGATCAGTGAATGGAGCATAGCAGATATGGAATTAAGGGTCATGATGAGAAAAGACAGTCCCGCCTGTCGTCGCGAAGTTCATCGAGGAATTGAAATATGCTTTCCAGGCATGATTTATGATACAAAACAACTATTGGCGTTGGCGTTCAAACAGCGTTAAGATAAGCACTATAAGATAGTCTGCAGTTGTCCGGGTGAACCGGATCAGAAGGAGGAAAATAAAAATGGCAACAAACAAACAAGCCGTTCCACCACCTACCGTATTCTTTGGAGAAGAAGCCTTTCAACCGATCGACCACACGGAAGTCCGCTGGCTGGGCAGCGGTGGGATGTTCGTTAACACCCGCGGCACCTGCATCATGATGGATCCGATGCTGAAGGACTTCGATATGCCGCTTTTGATCGATATGCCGATTGTGCCTGAGGAAGTTCCGCATTTGGATGCTGTGTTGATCACGCACTCCGACAATGACCATTACAGCGTGCCGACGCTGCACGCGTTGGAGCATGTCTCCAAGGCATTCCACGGGCCGCACTATGTGGCTGAATTGATGCAAGCGGAAGGTTTTCCGGCAAACGGACATGACATCGGAGACACGTTCGAAGTCGGGCCGGCAAAAATAACGCTGACGCCGGCGGACCATGCCTGGCAGAACGAAAAAGCCAAATACAACTACCGGGTATTCCGGTTGGAGGATTACTGCGGCTTTTGGATCGAGACGCAGGATGGGATCATTTGGGCACCGGGCGATTCCCGTTTGATGAAGGAGCACCTGAAGATGCCGCAGCCGGATGCGATCCTGTTCGACTTTTCCGACAACGAGTGGCATATCGGATTGGAAGGGGCCATCCAAATGGCGAATACCTACCCCGAAGCGCATCTGATCCTTTGCCATTGGGGAACGGTGGATGCGCCGGATATGAACGTATTCAACGCCGATCCGCAATCCTTGTACAGCAGAGTAGTGAACCCGGAAAGGATCCACGCTTACGCTCCAGGGCAGCCTTTCAGCCTAAAAAAGTCTAATCAATAGGAGGTTTGCGGATGAAGCGATTATATTTGGTCCGTCACGGTGAAACCTTGTTCAATATCCAAGGAAAGATTCAAGGTTGGAGCGACTCCCCCTTGACGGAACGTGGCATCAAGCAAGCGTTGGCGGTACGGAATTATTTTTTTAAGGAAGGTATCACCTTCGATCATGCCTATAGTTCCACATCGGAAAGGGCGAGCGATACATTGGAACTGATTGCCGACATGCCCTATGCACGTCTGAAAGGGTTGAAGGAAGTCAATTACGGCTTCTTCGAAGGGGAGCGGGAGATGCTCAAACCGAAGGAACCGCAGGAAATCGTGTCTTTCTTTGTGCCGTTCGGCGGGGAAAATACGAATGATGTAGCGGGACGGATGGCGAAGACGCTGACCAAATTGATGGAGCAGGAAGATCACCAAAACGTTTTTGCGGTTTCGCACAGTGGGGCCTGCTACAACTTTTTGAAGCTCTGGCAAGATCCGGCGGAGGAGTTGGCGAAGGGCTTCCCGAACGGGAGCATCTTCGTTTATGGATACAAAGAGAACGTGTTTCACTTGGAGGAAGTCGTCAGGCCGGTTTTTTAACGCAAAAAGACTGTACGTTTAAGAGGAACGGAGGAAAAAAATGGAGTATGTGAAATTCGGCAACACAGGGATGGACGTATCGCGGATCTGTTTGGGATGCATGAGTTTTGGGGATCCGGATACGTGGTTGCATAAATGGGCGCTGAAGGAAGAAGAAAGCAGACCGATCATCAAACGCGCCTTGGAACTGGGAATCAATTTCTTTGATACAGCGAATGTCTATTCACTGGGAAGAAGCGAAGAAATCCTTGGACGCGCCATCAAAGACTTTGCAAAGCGTGACGAAGTGGTCATCGCGACGAAGGTCCACGGCAAGATGCACGAGGGGCCGAACGGTTCCGGGCTGTCCCGCAAGTCCATCTTGAGTGAAATCGACAACAGCCTGAAGCGCTTGGATATGGATTATGTGGACCTCTACATCATCCATCGCTGGGATTACAATACACCGATCGAGGAAACGATGGAAGCCCTGCACGATGTTGTGAAATCCGGGAAGGCCCGCTACATCGGAGCTTCCGCGATGTATGCATGGCAGTTCCAAAAAGCGCTGCATGTTGCGGAGAAGAACGGCTGGACGCGCTTTGTGTCGATGCAGGACCATCTGAACTTGCTTTACCGCGAGGAGGAACGGGAAATGCTGCCGCTCTGCCGCGAAGAAAAAATCGCCGTGACACCGTACAGTCCGATGGCATCCGGCCGATTGACACGTGACTGGTCGGAAACGTCCAAGCGGATGGAAACGGACAATGTAGCGCGTTCGAAGTACGATGCGACCGTGGATAAGGATCGCATCATTGTGGAGCGCTTGGCTCAGGTCGCTGCTGACAGAGGCATTTCACGGGTTGAAGTCGCTTTGGCATGGCTGTTGCAAAAGGAGCCAGTGGTGGCCCCTATCGTCGGTGCGACGAAATTGGAGCACCTGGGAAAGCCGGTTGCTGCCGTCTCGGTCATCTTAACGCCGGCAGAGGTTGCTTTCTTAGAGGAGCCTTATGTGCCGCATATCATCGTAGGTCATAGCTAAGCAACCTACGAAGGAATCAGTCTTGAGACCGATTCACTGACTTAAAAAAAGCACTATACTAGTGGCAGGTTAGGTAGGTAAGGTATAAGAGCGATTCTTTTTGCCCTTACCGGCTGCCCAGAAAACTAGTAAAGGAAAATGCTCAATGAAAATAAGAAAGAAAACCAGTCAGACGCCTTTTGATAAGATCAAGTCACTCGTGCTTTCCTTATTCGATTCCAACGTTCCGGGCAAGCGGAAGTGGCTGGTGTTGGGGATCATTCTTTATATCATCAGCCCGATCGACCTTATCCCTGACTTCGTGCCGATTGCCGGTTACGCAGATGATGTGCTGTTGCCGATCCTGTTTTTGGTTGCTGAAAGATTGCTATCCGACAAGCCGGAGCAAACACAAAAACCCAACCGCCCGATCAAGGAAGCTAAAAAAATTTAAGGACCAGCATCCGCATCGCCTAGGATGAACCAATCACAGAATGCCAAAGATAAACCAAATAATTTATGAAGGCACCCGCAGGAAAAGATCGACTGCGGGTGTCTTTTTTGAATGTTCAAAACATCGGCTTCTGCTGACTGAATTATGCCTGGGGGTACCCTAATGCATTAATCCCCGAGAATGGACTTGTATTTTGGATTCGCTTATAATAGATTAGCAGTTTAATAGAAATCGGAATTCATGCAATGACTTCCAAAAGTGAGGGTACAAGATGATAAATGAAACAATTGAATGCATTTTAGCACACCGGACAGTGAGGGATTTCGAGGATCGACTATTATCGAAGGAACAGATTGAGCTTCTGGTCCACTGTGCGCAGGCCGCTTCCACCTCTAGTTTCGTACAGGCCTACTCGATCATCGGAGTCACTGATACGGATCAAAAAAAGAAACTATCGGAAATAACAGGAAATCAAGCATCTGTCGCCAAAAATGGCCACCTGTTCGTCTTTTGTGCCGATCTGCATCGTCATGACGTGATCGGAGAACTGGAAGGAAAGGATGTTGCCGTTTCTCTTGAAAGTACAGAGAAGTTCATGGTAAGTGTGATAGATGCTACCCTTGCAGCTCAAAACACAGCCATTGCTGCAGAATCGATGGGACTGGGGATTTGTTATGTTGGGGGATTACGGAATGACTTGAAGAAAGTGTGTGAGCTTTTGAAAATCCCGGACAAAGTTCTTCCGTTATTCGCAGTGGCGGTGGGATATCCGGCAACCATAAACGAACAGAAACCGCGCTTGCCGTTGGAGCATGTCTACCATGAGGATTGTTATGAGCAGGATCAGGCTGTCTACAAAGAGCAACTGCAACAATACAATGAAGAAATACAGGATTATTATGCGAAACGGACTGGCGGGGAGCGTGCCGATACATGGACAGGCCAGATGGCGAAAATGCTGGCTCATCCGCAACGCCTGTATATGCATGATTTTGTCGAAAAACAGGGACTGAATAAACACTGATTTTTTAAGTGGGAGTCCATATCATTTGAATGGATAATACGAATAGACAGCGAAGGGGACGGTGCTGACAGATGCTTTCTGTCATGCACAGTCTCCTTTTTTCTCCGTATAGTGAAACTAACCTTACAACGGATTTACGTCCTCGGTTTCCGACATATTCCAGTGTATTCAGATAGGAATGGTACCCATAAAAACTAGCCCAAGCGTTGCTAGTTTGTGGTAAAATATTAAATATACATTAGAATTATGAGCGTTATCTTATCGAGGAGGATTAAAAATGAGAATTGAAACAAAATGTTTACATGAAGGGTATCATCCGGGAAACGGCGAGCCGAGTGCGCTTCCTATCTATCAGAGCACTACGTATAGATATGATTCCACGGAGCATATCGGGAAACTGTTTGACTTGACGGCTGCGGGACACATGTATTCGCGCATATCCAACCCTACCGTCGCTGCGGTAGAGGAGAAAATCGCCTCGATGGAGGGCGGAGTAGGGGCCTTGTGCACAACTTCCGGACAAGCAGCCACCATGATCAGTCTGATGAACATCCTGAAGGAAGGCGATCATTTCATCAGCACAGCTTCCATTTATGGCGGAACTATCAATCTGTTTGCCGTAACATTGAAGCGATTCGGAATCGAATGCACATTTGTCGATCAAGAACTGCCTGACGAAGAAATCCAAAAAATGTTCAGACCGAACACAAAGGCTGTGTTTGGCGAAACCATCGCAAACCCAGCCTTATCCGTTCTGGATATCGAAAAATGGGCAACGATTGCACACAAAAACAACGTGCCTTTGATCGTGGACAACACTTTCCCGACGCCATACCTTTGCAGACCGTTTGAGTTTGGAGCTGACATCGTCGTGCATTCCACCTCGAAATACATGGATGGCCACGCTGTACAAATGGGCGGCGTCATTGTGGACAGTGGCAATTTTGACTGGAAAAACGGCAATTTCCCTGAATTTACGGAACCGGATGAATCCTATCATGGTATCGTCTATACGGACAGCTTTGAGAAAGCTGCGTATATCACAAAAGCACGGGTACAAATGATGAGAGACATGGGGGCATACCCAACCGCCAATGCGGCCTTCTTGTTGAACCTTGGGCTGGAGACACTTCCAGTAAGAATGGACAGACATTGCAGCAATGCGATGAAAATCGCCGAATATTTCAAAAAATCCGATAAAATCGAATTTGTGAATTATCCGGGATTAGAAGGAGACAAGTACCACGATTTGGCAAACAAGTATCTGCCGCTTGGAACGTGCGGGATCATTTCGCTTTCCGTCAAAGGAAGCAGAGAGAACGCCATCATCTTTATGGATAGCCTGAAGCTAGCCTCTAATGAAGTCCACGTTGCCGACATCCGGACGTGCGTGCTCCATCCGGCAAGTTCAACCCACAGACAGCTGACCGATGAACAATTGGCGGCTGCAGGCATTACGCCAGGACTAATCCGCTTCTCGGTAGGGCTGGAAAACGTTGAAGACATCATCGAGGACATCGAGCAGGCGTTGGACAACATCAACCTGGACGCAAAACCTTATACCGTCTAACCGGCATAAAGATCCGCTGACGAACCGACAGTGGATGTAAATAAAGCAGAAATCCTGATCAATTGGATTTCTGCTTTATTTTTTAGGTTACGGAAGGAAGAGCTGCATTCCGGAAATAAAAAAATGGTTGCATCGAACGGATATTCGTGTTACAATGAATTTTCAACGTCCAAGAACATATGTAGTAGATGTGTCTGGAACCATGGCTTTTCCCTATTCTGTAGCAAATGCTACGGGTAACCGGAACCAAAAATAAGCGAAGTTAAATTTATTAGTAGCCACCACACTGTGGGGCCCAACAACATGAATTTCCAAGATTTAGATTTGATAGTGAAAGAGCCGCGATTCCTGAATGGGAATACCTTTTTCTTTCTTAATATAAGTAGAAAATAGGAGGGACTCTGGCGAGTGCCTTTTTTATATGCCCAAAGCATAGAAAAAACAACATATGAGGAGGTTGAAAGATACAAGCATCCGCTGCGTGCGGTGCCGGAAGAGGAGAACAAGATACATGAAGAACATTATTTATACGAACACGAACAACGTGACCATCGAAATAACATGGGAAGCGTATTACAAAGAGATTGAAATGCGCAAACAAGCGCGTTTAAGAAAAAAACAAGCTCAAACAAGCAATAAATAAGGCCAGCGCCTTATTCCGCATGGAATGTTGCTAAGTAAAAGAACCCGGAAACCCTGTCTCTGCAACTGCAGAACCGGTGGTTTCCGGGTTCTTTTTTCGCCTGCCGGTGAGAACGACCCACACGAAGACAACGGGTGCCATGGGAGTAGGTGCGGGAAGGCTTTTGTCGAGCGCAAATTGGTTGACGGTCAAGGAAATGGTTTTTACACGGTCTACGGACGTCTATTTCTAAATAGGCTCATTGAACTACCCCCACCTACGCATTTGCTTAGAGGTGGGGGATTCCTACGAACACCGAAGTATCCCCCGGTTAATTGAGTAGGCTATCCCCGCAGATTCCTGCGGTTAGAAGCCTTAAGGCTTCCTTCTTGATATTGATGCTTGCGTTCAGATCCCGGTCATTATGGGTGTGGCACTCCGGGCAATCCCATTCACGGACGGCGAGATTCTTCACGTCTTTATTTTGGTATCCGCAGCCGGAACACAGTTGGCTGGACGGAAAGTTTCGGGCCACTGCAACAATCTGCTTGCCGTACCAGCACGCTTTGTATTCCAGCATGGTCCGGAATTGGGAC
>NZ_FOTD01000032.1 GCF_900114465.1 Trichococcus palustris
CCCCTCTTATGGGCAGGTTACCCACGTGTTACTCACCCGTTCGCCACTATTCTCTCGATCGGAAGCAAGCTTCCAAAAGAAAGAACCGTTCGACTTGCATGTATTAGGCACGCCGCCAGCGTTCGTCCTGAGCCAGGATCAAACTCTCATGTAAATGTGGACTCTTGTACAGAAATCCTACATGTAAAATTTAAAAGCTCATTTGTTACGTTACTGACTTTATGTTTGCGATACTGCGTATCGCCTTCGTTTGCTTTGATAAAATCAAAGCTCCCTGCACATTTGGTTCGTTCATTCTTTATTCAGTTTTCAAAGGTCTAAGCGCTATCACGCTCTCACATGACAACTTCTATATAATACCATCCATTAAGTTGATTGTCAACAACTTCCGAGAAACTTTTTTTCGCTGAAGCGATATTTTATTTTTCAGGATGTTTTTTATGCTCACATGTCAATAAATCCGAAACAATAAATTCGATTTATGACCTGTCAACGAAAACTAATTTTACACGCTCAGCAAGCTTTTGGCAAGACCTTTTTAAACAAAAATTAATAATTATTAAAAAAGGTTCGGAAACGATGTCCCGAACCTCCAGCTTATTCTGACAAGTAACTGCTCCGCTGTCTATTCAGAGATATACAGTGGAGCAGTTACCGTCCGTTTGTCACTTCCAATGCGACTCTATATATTGATCTCTTCCCGAGTGGGAACGATACCCGTGATAATGCGCACCGCTCTTTTTGTAGAAGTCTTGGTGATAATCTTCTGCAGGATAGAAAGGTTGCGCAGGTTCGATGGAAGTGACGATCGGCTTATTGAATTTACCGCTGTCCTGTAACGCTTTTTTGGAAGCCTCAGCGATTTTTCTTTGTTCTTCTGAATGATAGAAGATGACCGGACGATAGGATGACCCGCGATCCACGAATTGCCCCATGGCATCTGTTGGGTCTGTCTGTTGCCAGTATACTTCAACCAAATCTTTGTAGGGGAATACAGCTGGGTCAAAGATTATTTGAACAGCTTCCGTATGTCCGGTTGTTCCGGTGCACACTTCCTCATAGGTTGGGTTTTCTTTGTGTCCGCCAGTATATCCGGATATCACCGATTCAATACCAGGCAAGCTGTCAAACGGTTTTACCATGCACCAGAAACACCCTCCCGCAAAGGTGGCTTTTTCTAACTTCTTTTCTACCATACAATCATCCCTCTCGTTTATCGTTGAGAAGATTGTATCATATTCTTTACTGTTTTCTTGGCTTTTTGCTTCAGCGTTATCTTTTGTTATTTGAATTTTCTTTCGTGATTTTTGTGACACCACCCATATACGGGACTAAAGCTTCCGGGATGGTTACAGAGCCATCTTCATTTTGATAGTTTTCCAATATGGCTGTCACGGTGCGTCCCACTGCCAGTCCTGATCCATTCAAGGTATGCACAAATTCCAGTTTGCCGGTTTCTTCATTACGGAAACGGATTTTCGCGCGGCGGGCTTGGAAAGCTTCGGTGTTTGAACAAGAGCTGATTTCACGGTAGGTATCTTGGGCCGGGAGCCAAACTTCGATGTCATAGGTTTTGGCGGCTGAGAAGCCCATATCCCCTGTACATAGCGTGATGGTACGGTATGGCAAGCCAAGACCTCTTAGGACTGCTTCCGCATCATCCGTCATTTTTTCCAATTCATTATAAGAGGTATCCGGTTTGCTGAATTTCACCATTTCCACTTTATGGAATTGGTGCATACGGATCAAACCTCTTGTGTCACGACCGGCACTCCCCGCTTCAGAACGGAATGACGGGCTCATAGCAGTGAAATAAACAGGCAAGTCTGCTTCATTCATGATTTCATCACGATAATAGTTCGTCAAAGGCACTTCTGCTGTAGGGATCAATGTAAAATTGCGTTCATCCGTCAATTGGAAAACATCTTCTTTGAATTTAGGGAATTGACCAGTACCGAACATGGACGCTTCGTTGACCATATAGGGAGGAATGATTTCAATATAGCCTTGTTTTTCCGTATGTTGGTCCAACATGTAATTGTAGCAAGCACGTTCCAAACGGGCACCTAAGCCTTTATAGAATACAAAGCGGCTCCCCGTTACTTTCGCCCCACGTTCGAAGTCCAAGATATCCAATGCTTCCGCGATATCATAATGAGCTTTTGGCTCAAAATCAAACTGACGCGGCGCTCCCCATCTTCTCACTTCAACATTGTCTTCTTCATCAGCGCCAATCGGAACAGATGCGTGCGGCAAGTTAGGCAAACGGGTTGCAATGTAGGTTGTCTGCTCTTCTATTTCATTCAATTCTTCGTCCAAAACTTTTATTTTGTCGCCGACTTCTTTCATTTCAGCGATTTTCGCATCCGCGTTTTCTTTATTGCGTTTTAGCTGCGCGATTTCTTGAGAAACGGTATTGCGGTATTGTTTCAGGCTTTCCGTCTCACTGATTTTCACTCTTCTTTGTACGTCCAACTCTTTGAATTCCGCCAAGTCTTCTGCTTTCACGCCACGTATAACCAATTTTTCTGAAACTGCTTCGAAGTCATCCCTTAATAATTTAACATCTAACATTCTATTTCCTCCTCTATCATCGTTGCAATAATAAAAAAACCATCCCACCCCTAGAATAATCTGGGACGAAATGGCTTGAACGTTCGCGGTACCACCCAACTTCAGATGCGCTTGAATAAGCCTATCTGCGCTTCATTACGATAACGGATCGGTCCGGAACAATTTAGTCAATCGCTTGTTTTCACTGTTCGCTTCATGTGCGGATTCCATAAGTAAAGGTTCAGTTTTCACCTTGCCACTGACTCTCTGTTGCGCTTTTACCTATCTACTATTCACATGCATGGCTTTGCATTATTTAATTTGTGCTTATTTTCAATAGCTTTATTTTACTCAACAAACAAAAAACTGTCAATGAACCAAACAAGCGGTTCTGACGAAGCGGCCTACTGGTGCCTGCCGGGTCAGAATCGCTTATTTTTTTAAATGCGATTAATCAAAGAATCCGCCGACAAAATCAGTTATCGTTTTCCAGACGTTTCCGAAGAAGTCTCCGACAACGCGCCCAGCTCTCACGAAAATATTCGCTTTTTCAACAGTCTTGGCCGCGGCAACTTTTACATTCTCAGACGTTTCACCGTTCAGATAACCCAACTGATCGCCTTCCATCGTCACAGCGACGGAACCTACTTCAGTGCCTTTTTCGATTGGGGCTTCGATGACACCATTTTCGTTCAAGATATCTTTAGCGGCCGTGAAAGTTGTGGTTGTTGCAATATCTTTCACGCCTTTCTCAGCGACAACGACCAAATCCTCGTTATAGACTAGGCCTACCTCTTTCTGTTTACCTTTCGCTACCGGGATCGGGGCTTCTGTCGCTACACTATCGCCTTTTGATACTAAGGTCTTTTTCTCGAAATTGGAAAAAGCGTAGTCCATCAAACGTCCTGTTTCCGTAAAGCGTTTCGTGCTTTCATCGGCACCGATGACAACCGTTATGATGCGCATGCCGTTTTCCGTCACAGTGCCGGTGAAGGAGGCGCCTGCTTCATCGGTCGTCCCTGTCTTCAATCCATCTACACCTTCACGATAATAGGCATTGCCCGGCAACATCAAGTTCCAGTTACGCATCACTATTTCATCGGATGTCCCTTCCTGGAATTTCATCTCCGGAATGGATGTCGTCTCCAGAACTTCCGGATAGTCATCAATCAGATGGTTCGCCACGGCCGCAATGCCGCGCGCAGTCATTTTGTTGTAGTCGGAGGCCGAAGACCCCGGATATATTTGACCACCCAGGAAACTGTTCGTCAATCCGGTGGCGTTGTAGATTTCGTAATTTCCGATTCCCCACTCATCCAGCTTGGCTTTCATCATGTCCACGAATTTCGGTTCCGATCCGGCTAATGTTTCTGCCAAAGCAATCGTTGCTCCGTTGGACGAATAGATCAGCGCTGCTTGATACAGTTCTTTCACTGAATACGTGCTATCTTGACGCAAAGGGACATTGGAAAGGTTGTAATTTTGGCTGATATCGAAAGCATAACCGCTCGGCCTGACTTCTTTATCCCAAGATAATTTCCCGTCTTTTATCGCTTCCAATATCAAATAGATGCTCAGCATCTTCGTCATGGAAGCAATCCCTAAGGCCTCTTCCCCATTTTGATTCACTAATACTTTATCCGTCTCGTCTTCTATTACAAATGCCGCTTTTGCATCGATCGATGGTTGTTCCGCAGCTAAGGCAACCGGCGCAGCAAGGAAGCTGCCTGCCAACATAGAAACTGCAGATACTGTTCCGACGAGCATTTTTCCATTTTTTAATATTTTTATAGTCATCATTGTTTTTTATTTCTCCAATCAGTCTTATCATTCAAGTTATATACCTTCTTATGTTATCGGAAATTCTGTAAAAAGACAACTAGAAATCCGGCTCTCAGCCGTGAAACAAGAAAAGCGGTCCAAGCCAGCCCTGCCTCGACAGAAATTTAAAGGAAGCAACGCTCCTTGCAGTCGCCTTGTACTGGTTAGTCTAAGGAATGAATTCCTAAGACTACCATGCAAATGAGCATCGTAGAGCGCAATTGCTGAGAGACTTCCTGCGTCAGCAGGTTAGTCGAACAGTATGTCTTGGCTCGCAGAGCCAAGAGGACCCTTCATCTTTCTTCCGAGAGGCAGGCTTGGACCGCTAGACATCATGTGATGACGGGATATATTTTCCCATTAGTCAAAAAAAGAGGAAGCACGCTTGTTCAAGCGTTTGCTTTCTCTTCTTTCTTCCCTTTTTGTTCCAATGGAAGGTGCAGGACGAATTTCGTCTCTTTTTCATCTGACTCCGCATAGATGTATCCGCCGTGGAGGGCTACGATGCTTTGCGCAATCGCCAACCCAAGTCCGGTCCCGCCTGTCTCTTTGGAGCGGGAATTTTCCACGCGATAAAAACGGCCGAACACTTCTTCCAGTGCCTTCGACGGGATCCTCTCGCCATTATTTTTCACGGCAATGACCACTTCGGAGCCTATTTTCTCTGCTTCAATATGGATCCAGGTAGCACCATGACCGTATTTGAGGGCATTGGAAATCAAATTATTGAAGACGCGCGCTATTTTGTCTACATCCACTTCAACCATAAGCGGATCCGTCTTCAAGAACACTTCTATCTCGACATTGCGTTTCCGCGATTCCAATTCATAATCGGCAGCCACCTGCTCCAAGAAATGGCCCAGATTGATGGTCTTCAACAGCAATGGCGTTGTCGGTTGTCTGACCCTCGTGTATTCAAATAGGTCATCGACAAGCACTTTCATTTGTAATGCTTTCGTATAGGCGATATGGATATACCGCGTAGCCTCTTCATTCGTTTCAAATTGCCCGGCTTCTATCAAACCTAAATAACCGATGATGGAAGTCAATGGCGTCCGTATATCATGGCTGACATTGGTGATCAGTTCATCTTTCGACTGCTCGATTTTGCGCTCCTCTTCCATCGCTTCAACGGTGCTTTCCACAAGGGTGTTGATGCTGTTTACAACATCGACGTAGCTTCCTGAATTGTTGGCGTCAATGCGGTAATCGAAATTCCCGGCAGCGATGTAATGCAGTTCATCCAAAATATGCCCCAGCTGCATTTGTTTATAGCGGCGGGCCAATCGCCACCAGGTGAATACCCCCGCAAAAATAGCCGCTATCCATTGGAATATATCGCGATAAATCGACATGAATGCATCCACTATCAAAACGACGCTCCGCAGAGACGGCATCTGCCGCAAAAGGACCGGTGGAGCAGAGACCAAACGAGCCAAAATCATCAACATCCCCATATAGAGGAGATAGACAATCGTTAGGGTCACCACGCCTTCAAAAATGAGTTCACTCAGTTCTTTGCTTTTCAACTTGAACAATCCAGCATTCACCCCTTCTATGCATGCAGTCCCCTAAGGTCAATCCGTTACAGGGACTGTTGTTTCACCATCAGTTTTGCATGTTATCCTCCGATCTTATAGCCTACTCCCCAAACGGTTTGAATCACTTTTTCGCCGCCGGTCGCCTCTTCGATTTTGTCGCGCAGATGGCTCACATGAACCATGACCGTTTTAGCGGAGACGATGCTTTCTTGCTGCCAGACGCGTTCAAAGATTTCATCCGCACTGAACACCCGGTTCGGATAGCTGGCCAACAAGTGCAAAATCCCGAATTCAAGTGCCGTCAATTGGATGTTCTTTCCATCCAATGTCTTCACTTCATGGGAATCCTTCTTGATGATGAGCGGCCCGACTTCGATGATATCCGACTCTTGTTCATCGACCTGTACGGCCGTGCGGCGCAACAGCGATTTGATGCGCGCCATCACTTCCAATGGATTGAACGGCTTGGATACATAATCGTCGGCACCGGTCGTCAGACCTTGAATCTTATCCATATCCGTCGACTTTGCGCTCAACATCAGTATCGGTATTAAATTGTTTTCCTCGCGCAACTCTTTCACGACAGAAATGCCATCTTTCTTCGGCATCATGACATCCAAAATGATGAGTTGGATATCCGGAAATTCTTCCAGCTTGCGGAACGCTTCCTCTCCGTCATAGGCTTTCACCGGTTCGTAGCCTTCATTTTTGCAATAGATGCTCAACAGATCCACGATTTCGCGGTCATCATCCACAATCAATATCTTTTTCATATCAACAATCCCTTCGATGTGATGCTCAGTTTTTTCATACAGGATAACAAATATTCTTAAATTTTTGTTTAAGGATGCATTAAGAATTTACGCTTTCATTATATCAGAAAGAGAAATAATAACCTTGCGATTAACGGGGTACGTACAAAAAAGATGCCCGGAACATCGTCCCGGACATCTGCGTTATATGTAGTTGCGTTCTCAATCCCTGATTATTTGGATGGCACATCCGCGACTGGCCAAATGAATCATCTTTTTATTGATGAATGGAATAGTTTGGTGCTTCTTTCGTGATTTGGATATCATGCGGGTGAGATTCGATCAAACCTGCGCCAGACATCTTGATGAATTGTGCGTTGTCGCGTAATTCCTGCAGATTGGCTGCACCGACATATCCCATACCTGAACGGATACCGCCAAGCAGTTGGAAAAGAATGTCACTAGCGGCGCCTTTGTATGCGACACGGCCTTCAATCCCTTCAGGAACCATTTTATTCGCTTCATTTACGCCACCTTGGAAATAACGGTCGCTTGAACCTTTTTCCATTGCAGCTAAACTTCCCATCCCACGGTATGTTTTGAAACGACGTCCTTGGAAGATTTCAAATTCACCTGGTGACTCGTCAGTCCCTGCCAACATGCTTCCCAACATAACCGCATGTCCGCCGGCAGCCATCGCTTTCACGATATCTCCCGAGTACTTGATTCCGCCGTCAGCGATGATGGCTTTACCGTACTCTCTTGCCACACCGGCAGCTTCATAGATAGCGGTGATTTGAGGAACACCAACACCGGCAACAACACGGGTTGTACAAATGGAACCAGGACCGATACCGACTTTCACTACATCGACACCGACATCATATAGAGCGCGCGTCGCTTCAGCCGTTGCAACATTACCGGCGATCAAAGTAGCTTCAGGGAACTGTTCGCGGATTTCTTTGATTTTACGGATAACACCAGCGCTGTGGCCATGCGCCGTATCGATGACGATTGCATCGGCACCGGCATCCAGCAAGGCTTGCGCACGTTCGAATGTATCTGTCGTCACGCCTACTGCGGCGGCGACGATCAAGCGGCCGTGTTCATCTTTGGCCGAATGCGGAAATTCGATTACTTTTTCAATATCTTTGATGGTGATCAAGCCAGCCAAACGGCCATCAGCATCGACTAGAGGTAATTTTTCGATCTTATATTTTTGCAAAATAGCTTCAGCGTCCTTCAAAGAAGTTCCGACAGGAGCGGTTACTAAATGTTCTTTGGTCATGACGTCGCCGATGGGCACTTGATAATCAACAATGAAACGCAGGTCACGGTTCGTTAAAATTCCGACTAATTTACGCTCTTCCATATCGTTGACGACCGGCACACCGCTGATGCGGTATTTGCTCATCAATTTTTCCGCTTCCACAACCAAATGATCAGGGGTTAAGAAAAATGGATCGATGATGACGCCACTTTCAGAGCGTTTTACTTTATGCACTTCTTCTGCTTGCGCTGCGATGGACATGTTTTTATGAATGACACCTAATCCGCCTTGACGAGCCATTGCGATTGCCATTGCTGCATCAGTTACCGTATCCATACTGGCACTGATGATTGGAATATTTAAGTGCAGGTTTTTAGCTAAATCGATAGACAGATCCACTTCATTCGGTAACACATGACTTTCCGCTGGCACCAATAATACATCATCAAAGGTAAAACCTTCTCTAGCGAATTTCGTTTCCCAATTTGACATTCTCAATGAACACTCCTTTTATTTTGCTGATTTTTTATCTCTTAAACTACCACCATGGAGACCTTCCGTCAAGTTCAAACATTCCTTTATCATCCAATTCTCATATACGCGCCGTTTTATCGAATGCACAGGCATCCTCATCTCATTAACGTTCGCTTTTTATGCGTTTTATCATTTTTTTCGCTTGTTTTTTGAAATTTCATTATCCAAATACGAAAAAAAGCCGAAATGCAGGAAACTTGTTCGCATTTTGGCTTTTTGTTTCGGACGGCCTATAAAATACCGCCGACGATATGATATTTTTTCTTCAAGAAAACCTTGGCGACGAATCCAACGACAGCAACTGCGATATAGGCAAACGCCGGCAATTCAAAGTTGATGCTTGCAGGAAGGAACGTCATCGATACGGTCATGATCAGCATCCAGGCCAGCATAGAACCCGTTGTCGCAAAAATATACTTACCAAAGCCCTTTTTGCCTTTTGGAGCATCGGGATTAGGCGAGAATTTGGAGATGACAAGCATAGCCAAACCGCCGATGATGAAATTCAGGATAAGACTGATCAGCCCCATGCCGACAGCACCGCCTTTATTGGCGCCCAATAGAGATACTCCTGAAATCAACGCAAAAATGGATCCCAACAATAGGCCGCCATCAACGGCAATCAGCCAATCAGCTGAACGTTCAGATGCATCCGCTTCAGGTTTACCCAATAGCTTTTCTGCACATTCGGCAACCGTCCCGTACATTTGGCGGGCTGTTTTACCTGTTTTTTGCGCATTCACCAATTCTTTCATCATGCGGTTGTAGATTTCTTCTCTGCGTTCTTCGGCTATATTTGCGGCCTTCAACGTCTTGTCCAAACCAAGCAAGTATTGCTCGTTTCTTTTTGTCAGTTTATGCCTTAATTCTTGGTTTTCGATTTTTACTTGCCCTGCGTTATTTGTTGTTTCTTCCAATGGAAAATCCTCCTTAAGTACGTGCATTGCGGAACCCGATTGTTATCGCTTTTATAACGTTGCACAAAAGGCAGAGACGGCGACTGCTTTCCGAATGAATGCTGAAAACGATAAAATCTTCCGCCTTCTTCGGCCACAGAGCCGCTCTCCTGCCCTTCATCACATCCTGGATTAGACGTTGAACCTGAATTCCATGACATCGCCGTCTTGGACGACGTAATCTTTGCCTTCAAGTCTTACTCTTCCGGCTTCTTTGGCTGCCTGCATGCTGCCGTACTGAAGAAGATCGTCATAGGAAACTGTTTCTGCGCGGATGAAGCCGCGTTCGAAGTCGGAGTGGATGATGCCGGCAGTCTGCGGCGCTTTCATCCCTAATTTGAATGTCCAAGCGCGTACTTCTTTTTCACCAGCTGTGAAGTAGGTTCCCAGGCCAAGCAATGTGTAAGCTTTTTGAATCAATTGATCCAATCCGGATTGTTCGATGCCTAATTCCTTCAGAAATTCGGCTTTTTCTTCGTCATCCAATTCAGCAACTTCTTCTTCGATGCGGGCGCATACGGTAACGACTTCAGCGTCCTCTGTAGCTGCAAAAGCACGGACAGCTTGAACCATTTCATTGTCTCCGCCGGCTATGACGTCCTCTTCGGAGATGTTTGCGACATACAGAACCGGTTTTGTCGTCAAAAGGAACAGGTTTTTTACGTACACTTCTTCTTCTGGTGTGAATTCGATTGTGCGCGCGGATTTGCCTGCTTCCAATGTTTCTTTGATTTTGTCTAAGATCGCTAATTCATATAGAGCATCTTTATCTTTTGTGCGCGCAATTTTGCTGATGCGTGTGTAGCGTTTTTCGATGGATTCCAAATCTGCAAAAATCAATTCCAAGTTGATGGTTTCGACATCATCCAATGGATCCACTTTGCCGCTGACGTGGGTGATGTTGTCGTCTTCGAAACAACGGACAACATGACAAATGGCATCCACTTGACGGATGTTGGCTAAGAACTTGTTCCCCAGGCCTTCCCCTTTGCTGGCGCCTTTTACGATTCCGGCGATATCCGTGAATTCAAAAGTGGTTGGGACTGTTTTCTTCGGTTTTACCAATTCGGTTAATTTGTTCAAACGTTCATCGGGTACTTCTACGACGCCGACGTTGGGATCGATGGTGGCGAATGGATAGTTTGCTGCTTCAACTCCAGCTTTGGTGATAGCGTTGAATAGGGTGGATTTCCCTACGTTCGGTAAACCGACGATTCCGGCTGTTAATGACATTTTTTCACACTCTTTCTACTGTTAATGACTTTTTTTATTTTTATGAACCTATTCGGCAGGTTGTTCTGCTTTGACCAATACTTTTTTTAACTTCTTCTCAAATTCACGGCGAGGCATTAAAACCATTTGTCCGCATTTCAGACATTTGATACGGATATCCATGCCCATACGGATAATTTCCCATGAATTATTTTTGCATGGATGCGGCTTTTTCATTTCCACAACATCATGCAACGCATATTCTTGTTGCACCACGGATACATGCACCTCTTTCTAATTTCATCTCATCTTGTCGTAGTGGCGTTCTGAAATGCAGGCACTTTGCATTTTAGATGCCCCTTGCCATTGCGCGGTATGCTCATGGTCAGCGGGACCCTAAAAACGCGGTGTGCCTGACTTGCATTTCATCTCATCCTGTCAGTCGTCAAAAGAGATCTGCAGGATGTCCAATATTCTGGTCAGGTCAGTCGGGGAAAGATACTCGATCTCGATCTTCCCTTTTTCGCCTTTGCTGGAGATTTGGACCGATGTGCCGAATTTATCCATCAAACGCTCTTCGCTTTCCATTATATAACCTGGTTTGTTCTCTTTTTTCTTTTTGCGCGTTTTTTTGTCGACTTCTACCGGATTGTTCAATTGTTGGACAATCGCTTCCAGATGGCGGACGGTAATGCCCTCCTCCATCGCGCGTTTGGCCAATTCGCTGATCAATGATTCATCGTTCAATCCCAGCAACGTGCGCGCCTGACCCATGGAAAGGGAACCTTCCTGCAACATGGCTTTCACGTCCTGCGGCAAACTCAACAGGCGCAGGTGGTTTGCGATATACGGACGGCTTTTGCCCAATCGTTTCGCCACTTCCGCCTGGGTCAGCTTCAACTTGTTCATCAAGGTTTGATAGCCTTCCGCTTCTTCCAAGGGCGTCAGATCTTCCCGCTGTAGGTTTTCCAGGATTGCAACTTCAATCATGGCTGTCTCATCGAAATCACGGACAATCGCAGGAATCGTTTCTTTTCCGGCTAAACGCGATGCGCGGACACGGCGTTCCCCGGCAATGATTTCATATCCTTTGACACTGGATTTGCGCAGGATGACCGGTTGGAAAACGCCATTCAAGATGATCGAATCCGCCAATTCCCTTAAAGCGGAATCGTCGAACGTTTTGCGCGGTTGATAAGGATTTGGACGAATCTCATCTAAAGGAATCTCTTGGACAGTTTCTGTTTTCTCATCAATCTTCTCGATATCTTCAAAGTTACTGAAAATGGCATCGATGCCCCGCCCCAAGCCTTTACTGTTTTTATTCGCCATCTTCTAACACTTCCTTTGCAAGCTCAAGGTAAACTTCCGCTCCTTTTGAACGGATATCATAATCAACGATTGATTGACCATAACTTGGCGCTTCCGACAAACGGACGTTGCGTGGGATGATCGTTTTGTATACTTTTTCTTTGAAGTACTTCTTCACTTCATCCACTACTTCAAACCCTAAATTCGTGCGGGCGTCCAGCATGGTCAACAGTACGCCTTCCAATTTCAGGTCTTTGTTGAAATGTTTTTGGACCAAGCGGAATGTGTTCAGCAACTGACTTAATCCTTCCAACGCATAATACTCACATTGAACCGGAATCAGAACGGAATCGCTGGCCGTGAAAGCATTTATCGTCAAATGTCCCAGCGAAGGTGGGCAATCAATGAAGATGAAATCATATTGATCGCGCAGGCCTTGTACGGCGTCATGTAGACGGGATTCCCGATGCGGTTGATTCGTCAATTCGATTTCTGCGCCTGCCAACTGAATCGTCGCGGGTACGACCCACAAATTTTCTCTTGAAGATTCACTGATGACATTTTCGATCGGTTCTTGATTCACTAATACATCGTATATATCTTTTTCAACATCTGCTTTTGAAATGCCAAGTCCGCTTGTGGCGTTCCCTTGGGCATCGCTATCTATCAATAATACTTTTTTACCTAAATAGGCCAAAGAAGCTGCCAAGTTAACGGTGGTCGTTGTTTTCCCAACGCCGCCCTTTTGATTTGCGACTGCAATAATCCGTGCCATCTGTTCTCCTCCACTTTCTATCCATCCATTCGAATGAGCGTTTCCGGTAATTCTCCTCTACCTAAAAAAAGGAGAAAAAACGATAACTGCGTTCTTTCTCCTACGCATTTCTTCAAAATGAATCGCTCATTTATCGCTCAGTATAAAAACTATATGTCTATTCATAAAAAAGGCTATAACTTTACCAGACTATTGTAACAAAAAAAATAAAAAAAATATAGAGCCTGATGAAAAGCGTTCAACCTCCGTACTGCGGAACGAATGGAGATGATGAAATCTGCTTTTGTCATTCACTTTTTCAGAAGCGCCATGGTCATACGGCCCCTTTGAATCAGCCTGCCCAAAAGGGGGCATTCGGTGCGCTGACGACACATACGCCGCGCAATTGGGAGCAGCCACAAAAACAGCACAATCTCCGTTTTAATACCAAGAGATTGTGCTGTCCTTACGGTCAAGATTTACAACGGATTTTTATTTGGAGTCCCCGGTTTTCTCGGGTAGGTTTTCGGCGTCTCTTTTGTCTTCTTGATCTTCACGATATGGCGTTCGCCCGCATCGTTTGGTAATTCAAAAGACAGATCTTCTTCCAGTTTTCCGCCAAGCAAGGCGATGGCGCGTTCTGCATCTTT
Organism: Trichococcus palustris; assembly: GCF_900114465.1. GTDB lineage: Bacteria > Bacillota > Bacilli > Lactobacillales > Aerococcaceae > Trichococcus > Trichococcus palustris. The sequence goes on from NZ_FOTD01000032.1 coordinate 13,355, forward strand.
CAGTTCTTCTTGTGTGCTGCTCGCTTTCATTGCCACAAAATAACCGCCCTTTTTGACCAGCGGCAAACACAATTCGCTCAATACACTCAGGCGGGCAACTGCGCGGGCAGTGACCACATCGAATTGGGCACGGAACTTCTTGTTTTGCCCGAATGTTTCCGCGCGATCATGGAAACAGGATACGCCTTTCAAACCCAGTTCAGCGACCAATGTCTCCAAAAAGGTGATGCGTTTATTGAGCGAGTCCACGATTGTGACCTGCAGTTTTGGAAAGGCAATTTTCAATGGGATGCTCGGGAAACCTGCGCCTGCGCCGACATCGCACAGATGCACTTCTCCCGCTGCAAAGTCCATATAAAAGCCGAGTGTGATGGAGTCATAAAAATGCTTCAAGTATACTTCATCGGGTTCGGTGATGGCCGTTAAGTTGATTTTTTCATTCCATTCGCGCAGCAAGCGCAAATAGATTTCATATTGCTTCAATTGCGTTTCATCTAAGATGATCCCTTTTTCTGCAAGGGCTTGGGTAAATTGTTCTGGATTCATAAATTTTCCTTTCATTGACGGCTGTCCCTGTTTTTCTACTATTATACTTTATCCTTAAAAAGACTACCATACAAGGAATTATTCACAAATATTAAAAAGAGCGGTCCCTAATAGCCGCCACCACCGCCACTAGGCTGGGCAATCGTAAAGTCAGCCGTCACTACCTCTCCTTCCATTTCCTTCACGATCCGGTAAAGACCGGGTTTCAATTCGCCCGCCAAAATCCCCAAATCGACACTCTCCAGATTCTCGCTATGCGGTGCCAAAATTACTGCAAGTTGGTTGAATACCGGTTCCCCTTTAAATGGGACTGCATACCATTTCCCGTCCACCTTTTGCTCGACAGCAAATGCCACCCCATAGGAATACTCCTTGTCCGTATCGTTCCGGATCTTCAGCTGAATGTTGTGCGTTCCGGATACATAGGATGTCTGGGTCGTCGTCATCACGACGCCTGCCAATTGATTTAAGCCTGCTTCATCATATTTCGATGGCACCAATGCAGGCTGAGCTGCGCAACCAGTCAACAAAATCAGGACCACGAACATGCCAAAAAAAAGCATCCGTATCCTCGAATCCTTTTCCATTTCTTTTCCTCCTTCAAATCATGACAATTGAACGGATACCCCACCTTTTTCACCATTATACCGCAATTTCCAGGGAAATACGTCTTTGGATACTTCCCTTTGGATAAGCCGCAGGCTATGAAATGAAAGATTTCATCAAACAGACTGAAAGCAACCAAGCCAAGGATTTTTCTGGTTGGAAGTCAAAGAGCCGCTATCCTTTTTTGATGGGATAACGGCTCTTTTTATTTTCTAGAAGGTCACATATTCGTTCAGCATGTTCGCGATGATAATTTCCAGTTCCACAAAGGTGTGGGCGATGCGATCCGGATTTTCGGCCAGCAATTGTTCGCAGGAGCTGCCGCCCCAGGTGATGCCGATGGTCCGAACCTCCGCGAGTTTACCCATCTGCATATCGTAGATGGTGTCCCCGATCATCAAGGTATCCTTTCTGTCAGTCGGGATTTCCTCCCAAGCCCGGTAGATGCCTTCCGGATTCGGTTTGTATTGGTCGACGTTATCCGATCCGATTACGACTTCCATCAGATCCAGCAGATCGACTGCAGCCAGATTGCGAAGCAACGCTTTTGAAGCTTTGTTGGAAACGACGCCCAAACGGTGCCCGTTCCCCTTCAGTTCCTCCAGTGATTCACGCGCCAAATCGTAGGGCTCCAATAACAGCTGTTCGTATTTTTCATATATCTCCCAAAAAGCAGCCATGAACGTAGCCATTTCTTTCTCAGATAAACTGTTGTTCAGGTAGCCTGTAAATTTCACAATATGCGGTTTTCCTCTGTCGTTTTGTAATTGCGCGAGCGTCGGAGCAGGATAACCGAACTGTTCAAATACATCCATTGCAGCCATTTCGCTGATCTTGCTTGTCTCTGCTAAGGTGCCATCAAAATCAAATAATAGTAATCCCATGTTCCATCTACCCCTCAATAACATATTCTAACGACTATGGCCGGATATAGCTATATCCCTCTTCTTGACGCAACACTAACTCCGCGATGCCGGCAGGCACAACCTCTATTTTCTTATCGGTCAGGCTTTTTTCAGCGATCCGAAATTTTTTTACGGCATTCCCGCAAGCGACGAAGCGTACCCCTTTTGCTTGCAGCGACTGTATCTGTTCCGAAAGGCTGTCATCCAGATATCCTTGGACAGCTTCACTGTTTGCCAAAATTTCTAAGCTGACATTTTCCAGAGCATGCAATAGATTTCTTGCATTGCCCAGATTCAATGACCATTTGGCTGTTTCATCTATGTGAAAAATAACCCGATGCATAGGTGCCCTTCTCTCCAGGAATACAAATATTTGTTTATACAAAGTATAACAAAGAAAAACTTCGGAATAATGAGGATTTCTTTAGAATTTGGAGAGAATTCAGTTGTTTTCTAACGATTTACAAACCAATACACGAACGTTAAGCATTAAAGGACCAAAGAACGGACGTTTTTTTCCTAATAAATTTATTTGACGAGCTCGATTTGTGCATCACATGTAAGCATTTGCTTACTTTAATGGAAAGGCGGCCTCTTTTGGGTGGATTACGCTATGATTCGTTTGACTAAAAACAGATACACTCTTATCATTCTAGATAACGCCACTAAGAAAGCAGGAATTACTATGGACCGTAAAAAAGACTTGCGCCAACAATTCGAAAAAATACCTGTAGAAGCCGGAATCTATCAAGTGAAGAACTTGCAAAACCAGAAAATTTTCATCGGAAAAACTCCTAACCTGAAAACCCTGAATGGCATGAAGCACATTTTGAATCTTGGTGCCAACAACAACAAAGCGTTGCAGTCCGAATGGAAACAGTTCGGGCCGGACGCCTTTTCCTTCACGGTTCTGGAGCTGTCGGAAAAGAAGCAAGGCGATGCCTCCTTCAATGAGAAGAAAGAATTGGAGAGGCTGGAGGAAAAATGGCTGACCGCGTTGCAGCCATACGGTGAGCGTGGTTATAACCGACCTAAAGCCTGATCCGGCGTACAGGCGAAAATAAAAAAGGAAGAAGTCCACTTTTCGTGACTTCTTCCTTTTTTGGTTTTCTTATCTGTTTATGTTTTGACACTCCCACGGCTAAAGCCGCAAGTCCAACACATTACGGTGTTAGGATGGGATTCTTGAGTACCTTAACGAACGCAGGCCATTTCTGTTTTGTCCGGTCTCGAGTTTAGGGTGTGCCATCACCCCTCCCAAGGCAGGTCTCTTAGACCCTTGGGCACCCAGACTGTTACCATCTGGATTAGATTGTTCTGGCGATGTTCAGGGCGCCGACCCTGTCGCGGTGGGAGTGATACCCGCATCCGCAGTTATAGTTCCGGTCTTTCACTTTGTTGCGTTCCCCGCACATTGGGCAGATTTGGGACGTGTATTCGGGATTGATGTAGACTACCTTTATACCAAGTTCCCGCGCCTTGTACTCAATAAAGGAAGACAATTCATGGAAAGTCCAGCTATGCAGGTTCGCTTTGTTTTTTCCTCTTAGCCTTGAGGTCCGACGGATGCCGGAAAGCTTTTCCAGATGGATGGTACCGCAG
>NZ_FOTD01000033.1 GCF_900114465.1 Trichococcus palustris
CGTTATGTAGGCTTGGATGGCTTGGCTTACGGCATCGACACCTATGGTGCCAGCGGAAACGGCGATGTTGTCATGGCTGAATATGGCTTCACTACCGAAAAAGTGGTTGCAGCGTACAAAGCAAAATTTGCAAAATAAAAAGCAAAATATAAACTGTATGAAACAGTAAAAGAGCTGTCATCTTCTCGTTTTGGGGAGGGTGACAGCTTTTTGTGCATCGCCTATAAGGAGCAATAGTTTTAAAAGTTTTTACTAAGAGCGAAAGCGGCTATTTTTCAGGCGGTATCCTCTGTATAATAAATATACAAGTAGCAGCGATTCCTGCCAGAAAGGTATCCGTCTTCAGGGGAATTCATAACACAAAAAGCAAAGGGGCTAATGCACAGATGAAAACAGTTCGAGTGAAAGATGTAATCTTCAATGAAGGTAGGCCTAAAATCTGCGTTCCGTTGGTCGGAAAAACAAAAGAAGAAATCCTGAATGAAGTGAAATTCTTGGAAAACGTCGATTTTGATTTGGCGGAATTCCGCGTGGATTTCTTTGAAGGTGTTGAGGATATGGGGCAAGTCGCAGACATTCTTGAAGAAATCAGTAAAATATACAAAAAACCGCTGTTGTTCACGTTCCGCACGAAAAAAGAGGGCGGTGAGCATGAAATGAGCGAAGAAAAATATTTTGAATTGAACCGATTCGCGGTCCGGACCGGAAAGGTGGATTTGATCGATGTTGAATTATTCAGCTCCGAAGAGGAATCAAAAAAACTGATCACTGCGGCTAAGGAAAATAACGTGAAAGTCATCATGTCGAACCACGATTTCTTCAAGACTCCGGCAAAGGAAGAAATCGTCGCTCGCCTGGTCAAAATGCAGGAACTGGATGCGGACATCACCAAGATCGCCGTCATGCCGGAAAAGGAAGAGGACGTTTTAACTTTGTTGGCCGCTACCTTGGAAATGAAGAAAGAGAAAGCTGATCGTCCGTGCATCACCATGTCGATGGGGAAATACGGCGTCATTTCGCGCCTGTCCGGCGAATTGTTCGGTTCTTGCCTGACTTTTGCAGCAGCGAAGCAGATTTCCGCTCCTGGACAGGTGCATGTCAGCGATGCGCGGTCCATCCTGAATATCCTGTCTTTGGATTGAACCTACCAAGATAATAAAGAACAGCCCCTGTGCGGAATGTCTGCACAGGGGCTGTTCTGTTGAATACGTTTTTGTCAGCTTCTTGGTTTGAAACTGCTGACATTCAGCAGCAGTTGGTTGATACCCAACAATATTTCATCGGTCAGTTCCACATCCACCGCTTTGATGTTGTCTTCAATCTGTTCTGGGCGGCTTGCCCCGATGATGGCGGAGCTGACGCCCGGGTGGCGAAGGATCCAAGCCAAGGCCAGTTGCGGTAAGGTGACTTCCAATTCGCGGGCGATAGCTTCGATTTCGGCAATGGTCTCCAACAGCAGCTCATTCTGCAGATATTTTTGCATCCCGTCATTGAGTTTCTTGTTGGCAGCGCGGGTGTCTTCCGGTACTTGCTGGCCGGCTTTATACTTTCCTGTCAAAATGCCTTGCGCCAATGGGGAGAAGACGACCTGGCCCATGCCGTTGGCTACGGAAACCGGCAGAACATCCACCTCGATGTAGCGTTCGATCATGTTGTAGATCGGTTGGTTGGATACAAGCGGACGGAAGTTATGTTCCTTCGCAATCTTGTGGGCCTTTTGAATCTTGTCGGCCGGCCATTCGCTGACGCCGGCATAAAGGATTTTGCCTTGCCTTTGTAGGTCGTCGAGGGCCCACAGCGTTTCTTCCATCGGCACGGTCGGGTCATAGCGATGGCATTGGTATAAGTCCAGATAGTCCATCCCGAGGCGCTTCAGGCTGGCATCGCATGATTCGAAGATGTGTTTGCGGGAAAGTCCTCTGTCATTCGGGCCATCTCCCATCGGGAAATAGACTTTGCTTGCTACTACGAGGCTGGAGCGGTTGTAGTTCTTCAGCGCTTTCCCGAGTACGATTTCCGCTGCACCGCGTTCATAGACGTTGGCGGTATCGAAGAAATTGATTCCCGATTCATACGCCGTCTGGATGCACTTTTCGGCAGTTTGCTCTTCCACGGATTTCCCGTAGGTCAACCAGCTCCCCAATGCGATTTCACTGACGCGCAAGCCACTTTTTCCTAGATTCCGATATTTCATGTAAATTCCTCCTTACTATTTTGCTTCTGTTTGAAAGACATTGTCTTCATACGATTCACAAGGGTGTCCCTTTCACGAAGTGGAGGCAGAGAGCGCCACCAGGGAATCTGCTCTTCGGATATGTAAAGACTACTTTTTGTTACGTTTTTGTGTGAGGGGATGGGAATGCTTTCCACCATCACACCTCTATAATAAGCCACTAAGAAGAATTAACCAACAGAAAAGGCACCATAATTCCGAAAAAATGGAAGCGCTGTATATGTTTAGCGTTCGAATAAAAAAAAGGTTATACTTGGAATAAGAATAATGCTGCTTGAGAATATAAGGAAGGTGTCTGCATATGATTAATATAGATGGGAGCACAATCGAATCGTTGCGTCAGGAAAACACTCGCCGACGTGTCTATTTGCCGGATGGGACAAGTATGCCGCAATTGGGGCAAGGGACATGGTATCTGGGCGAGGACCCCGAAAAAAGGGAAGAGGAGATAAAAGCATTGCAACTGGGGATCCAGTTGGGGATGACGTTGATCGACACCGCTGAAATGTACGGCGACGGGAAATCGGAAAGATTGGTCGGCGAAGCAATCAGGGGCATGCGGGATGAAGTCTATCTTGTATCAAAAGTGTACCCCCATCGTGCCAGCAGACATGAAATATTGGCGGCCTGTGCAGATAGCCTGAAGAGATTGGGAACGGATCATCTGGATCTCTATCTCTTGCATTGGCGTGGGGATGTGCCGTTAGCGCTGACCATCGCCGGGATGGAACAACTGAAAGCGGAGGGGAAAATCCTGCGTTGGGGTGTATCCAATTTCGACGTCAAAGACATGGATGAGTTATTTTCCATAAAAGACGGGGATCAATGTCAGGTGAATCAAGTGCTCTATAATTTGGGTTCACGCGGGATAGAATATGATTTAATGAAATGGCAAAAGGAACGGAATGTACCGATCATGGCGTACTCGCCATTGGCGCAAGGCGGCAGATTGCGGAGAGAACTGTTGGGCAGCGAAGAGCTGAAACGGATTGCGGCAAAATACAATGCGGAACCCTTGCAGATACTGCTGGCATGGGTTATCCAAAATAATGATATCGTCGCCATTCCGCGTTCATCAAATCCGGATCACACCTATCTGAATGCGGCGGCCGCATTAATCCGTTTGGATGAAGAGGATTTGAAACAGTTGGATAAACGTTTCCCGGCACCGACCATGAAAATGGCACTCGATATCCTATAGTAGCTGACAAGAGATCACGCTTCCTTTTCGGGCGTGATTTTTTGTCGAAAAAATTGAAACAAAGTGATTCATTTCTGAAACGTTATTCATTTTCAGGATACCCGACTCAAAATGTAAGGGGATTCCTGAAAAGCGCGCTATCTATGTTAGAATAGGGACATCGAGATAACGCCAGACGGACGCAGGCATGATTCGAAATGTAAGCCTTTCCGTTTTGCGGTATCCCAAGAAGTTTTTGCTGCAAATGAATAGAGTTTGAAGCCGTATATTTACTATGAAGAGACGAATAAAAAATTGGAGGAAGCATGCATGTCAAAAGACGCATTGAAAATTGTTACAATTGGTGGAGGCTCAAGCTATACACCCGAATTGATCGAAGGCTACATCCTGAGGAAAGCTGAACTGCCGATAAAGGAAATTTGGTTGGTCGATATCGAAGCAGGGAAAAATAAATTGGAAATCGTCGGCGAAATGGCAAAACGCCAAATCAAAGCGGCAGGGTTGGACTGGGAAGTCCATCTGACGTTGGATCGCTTCAACGCCTTAAAGGATGCCGATTTCGTTACGACTCAATTCCGTGTCGGATTATTGGACGCACGTGTAAAAGATGAACGGATTCCGCTTTCGCATGGCGTTCTTGGTCAAGAAACAAACGGTGCGGGCGGCATGTTCAAAGCGTTCCGTACGATTCCGATCATCGGCCAAATCATCGCGGATATGCGCGTGCAGTGTCCGGATGCTTGGTTGATCAACTTCACCAATCCGGCTGGTATGGTTACAGAGGCAGCCATTAAACACTTCGGCTGGAAAAAAACAATCGGCTTGTGCAATGTTCCGATCGGGCACCGCAAAGTGGCAGCTGAAAAATTGGACATCCCGGAAAATGAGTTGTTGTTTAAATTTGCAGGCATCAATCACTTCCACTGGCACCGGGTTTGGGATCAAGCCGGTGCAGAACGCACGGATGAACTGATCGATTTGATCTACGGACCGCAGCAGAGCGAAGACGACAACCATCTGAAGAACATCCACAGCGCGCAGTTCCACTATGAGCAACTAAAAGATTTGGAACTGTTGCCATGCGGCTACCACCGTTATTACTACATCGAGGATGAAATGCTGAAACATTCCATCGAAGAGTTTGAAAAAGGCGAAACCCGTGCACAGGTCGTCAAGAAAACGGAAGCCCGTCTATTCGAACTTTACAAAGACCCTGCCTTGGATTACAAACCGGAAGAATTATCGCAACGCGGCGGTACCCATTACAGCGATGCTGCATGCGAAGTGATTGCTTCCATCCAGAACGACAAACGCACCGACATGGTTGTATCGACTGCAAATAATGGGACAATCCAAGATATGCCGTATGACTGCGTCGTTGAAGTATCCGCTTTGATTACTGCACATGGGGCAGAGCCTTATAACTGGGGCGAATTTGCGCCAGCAGCGCGCGGCTTGCTGCAAGGCATGAAAGCAATGGAAGAAACCGTCATCCGCGCAGCCGTTACAGGAAGCTATGGGGCTGCTCTGCAGGCGTTCACCATCAACCCGTTGGTTCCGGGCGGTACAATGGCAAAAACTTTGCTGGACGAACTGCTGTATGCCCACAAAGAGCACTTGCCGCAATTCGCAGACAAGATTGCTGAAATTGAAGCGAACCAACCTGAAACGGTCACTTATGTGGACGAATTGATGAAATCAAACTAAACAAGGATACAAAAAAGCAACGCAACGTCGAAATACGACATTGCGTTGCTTTTTGAATTCAAACGGATCAATCTTCCAGCAACATGATGCCGATGCCCAGCAAGCCGGGACCGGTATGCACCCCTAGGACGGGAGAAATTTGGCCTTCGACGTAAATTTTTGCACCTGCGACCAAATCCTGCAATTGTTCTTTCATGCCCAACATCTCGGTATAGGCATCCCCATGGCAGACCGCCAAATAGTAATTTTTGTGGTCCCCAAGTTTTTCCCGGGTCAGCTCAATCATTTTTTGGATGCTCTGTTTACGTCCGCGCACTTTGGCTACCGTATCGTAAATACCGTCATCGTTGCAGGAAATGATCGGCTTGATGTTCAGTGCACTCCCCAGTATGCCGGAGACTTTCCCGATGCGTCCGCCTTTGATGAGGTATTCGAGACTGGCTACACCAAACAAAATTGTGGCATTTTTGACGGCGGCTTGCGTCTTTTGGATGACCGTTTCAAAATCAAACCCTTTTTCGATCAGTTCAGCCGCGTAGAGTGCAATGAATCCGGATGCGATAGCGATATTCAAGGTATCGATGACTACGATTTCCATATCTTCGATACCATCAGCGACGAGTTTCAGGGCTTGGCAGGTTCCACTCAAACCGCTGGAAATGCTGGATACGATCAATCGATCAAAGCCGTCATCCTTTATTTTTTTGAACATGGCTGCTATATCTTCGGGAAGTGGCAAACTTGTTTTGGGGATCTCCTCCTGGAAACGGGCGTATACTTCCTCGGGTGTGATATCGACACGGTCACGATAGCTGGCATTTTTGTAGTTGATCATCAAAGGCAAAGTATAGATGTGGTATTTGTCCATCAATTCTTGCGGAATATCATTGCAGGAATCGGCTAAGACTGCGATACGGTTATTGTTCATCTGCATTATTCTCTCCTTTTTGGGACGCATGACTGATGCCGGCGACCAAAATTATTTTTTGCGTCAACAATTTTGAGGCAAGGGACAGGGTGATCATTTTCAAAGCGATGTTTTCGCTGTGGATATCTTCCAACGTATAGGTTAAATGCTCCTTTTTGTCGAGATCGCGGAACAGCATTTCGAAGGCATATTCCAATTCTTGGCAGAACGAATCATAGGCAGTTTGGAACCCGCGGACGGACACCTGCAGCTCCATGCCTTTTTTCACTTCCGAAAGAGGGAGCACCTGCTTCAGCAACGTGATGACCATCAGCTGCGCAATCTGGATTTTGTAGTATTTCTTTTTTTCCGGCTTATCGACCAGTGTCAACTTCACATAGTTGTTGATCATAGCCGGGGTGATGATCCGTTCTTCCTGTGTGGCGCTCAGGAAACTGAGCTGGTTTTCGATGATGGCGATGACTTGATCATTGTAGACTCCGAAATCAGGCAGTTCATCAAAACGGATGAAATGAAGGGCCAACAGTTGTTTTTGATATTCTTCCAGTTCGGCTTTTAGTTTCAATGCGAATCCTCCTGTTGAAAAGATAAAGTTCCACACGTATCTAGTTTTGTTAATCAGGTGAAGCGTTTATCATTACTAGATTAAATGTAACAGTATTTGACGGAAAATTCAATGAATACGCTTATATCCTTAACGGACCTGCAGGGAAGGTTTCCGGCAAGACCACATTCCATAGCGAAAAAATGCATAGAATGCATAGATGAAAAAAAGAAGCCTGAAATCAGACTTCTTCGGTGTATGAGGCTTCTTCGAGATGCAAGGCGGTATCGAAATATCTGGCGACTTCGTGGGCGGCATGGGCATCCGAGCCCATCTCATAGGCCAATCCTATGTTTTTTGCATAGGCCATCATCTCTGCGTCCGGATAGGTTTTCCCGTAGTCCGGTTTATCGATGCCGGCAAAGTTATAGTCCAGGATATAGCCGTTTGCTTTCACCGTGTCCAAAAGCTTTTTCCAGTCGATCGGATCTTTGACGGTATAGGCTTTCTGGAACTTGTGGATCAGGTTGATATGGCCGATTTTTTTCGGTGTCAGCTTTCCGTAGGGGAGCGCCAACGCTTTTTGGACCGTTTTTTCATACAGCGTGTAAAGTGTCTCGAATCCGATTTCTTCCCCTTTTTGGGTAAAGGAATCGCGGTCCAGATCGACACAGAAGTATTCATCCGGATTCACTTGAACGAAATGGACACTCAGAATGGAGTGGGGGATGCATGCCGGATACTTCTCCAGAAAGGCGATTGTTACCGGTTCCTTCCCTTCAATATAATCCAGTTCAAAGCCCGCATCGATTTTGATGACATCCTGGTATTTCAAAGCCAGCTCCTGAACGGCAGCCAGATAGGCTTCGACATCTTCCGTCTTCATGGCGCTGTCCTTGTCGGGAAGGGGATCTTCCATCGGCAAAGGGGCATGTTCCGTGAAGGTAATCCCTTCCAGTCCGGACTCGATGGCGAATTTCACATAATTTTCCAGGGCATCGGAGGAACCGTGCAGACAAAACGGGGTGTGAACGTGACGATCTGTAAACATATTGCTTCCCTTCCTTCGTAAAAAGTGTCATCAATTAGTGATGTAATACATGTCCTCTTTATGTTATGATAGCATCAACGTCTAATGGTAATCTAATCATAATTTAAGGATACCATGTAGCAGAAAAAAAAGAAATGGGAGTGAGACAGTTTGGAAGAAATGATGATGAACGAATCGTTACTGGCGAATAAACAAAGAGAGATGGAGTTTCTCCATCATTTCCATCAATTGGGATACGACTTGATCGACCTAGGAATTGTAGAAACATTTGAATGGACGAAGCTGTCTCGCGATGACTTGCATCTCATGGTGAACAGGCATAAATGGCAAAGCGGTGATGATATCTACGCTCTGCGCAGTGATTGGACCAATGCCATCGTGCGATACCGCAAGCAGTACCATTTGCGCGCCGATAAGATTGCGTATTCTGGACCGGTTTATTCGCTGCAGAGCGAGAAACATCAGTTGGGCGTGGAAACGTTTACCGACTCGATTCCGAAACAGATTGAAGTCTTGGGGGATATGATTGCCTTCATGGAAAATAAATTGGACCTGTCCTTATCGGTTGCTGTAGTCAGCCATAATAAACTATTGAAAAAAATATTGAGCCCGAAAGAATTGGAAGATGAATCCGTGCGCAAGTTCATCACCGAGCGGAACCCGGATGCACTGAAATACCGATTGGGGGACGATCACCCGATCATCGCATTGATGGAGCAAGCCCCTGCAAAACAGGCGGGCTATATAAAGGAAAACTATCCCGAATTGACGGCTCATCTGAACGAGCTGGCGGAATGGGAAGAAGCCCTGAAACGGAAACAAGTCGACTATGTCTACGCCGATATGCTGGCCTTGCCGAATCAATCCTACTACAAAGGAATCTTTATCCAATTGTATGGCCAAAACAAAACGGAACCCGTCGCATCGGGCGGTCAATACACAAGCTCTTCCAAAGCATTTGGAATGGCCATCAACATTTAACGGAGGAAAAAAATGATAACCATCGCTCTTTCAAAAGGAAGACAGTTAAAAGATTTTATTCAGTATTTAGAGGATAATCAGTTGACGGAATGGGCAACAGCATTGAAGTCCGTTTCACGTGAATTGGTGGTCTATACAAAGGACATCCGCTTTATCCTCGTCAAAGGGGAAGACGTGCCCGTCTACGTTGAAGAAGGCATCGCCGATCTGGGGATTACGGGCAGCGACGTGCTCTTCGAACAGAACCGCAACATCAATAATTTGATGGACTTGCCGTTCGGCTACTGCCACTTTGCGATCGCCAGCAAAGAAAAGAAGGATGTCTATCCGGTCGTCGCGACAAAATACGTGAATTATACGAAGCAATACTTCGATTCCGTCAAGCAACCCGTCAAAATCATCGCGTTGAAAGGTTCCGTCGAGTTGGCGGCAACGATCGACATGGCGGATGCGATCATGGATATCGTCCAGTCAGGAAAGACCTTGCACGATAATGGGTTGAGCGAACAGGTTCGCTTAGATAAAATCAATGCGCGGCTTATCTCGAATAAGCATGCTTATTTTTCAAAATATGATGAAATCCAGACTATAATCAATCAATTGAAGGTGAAAAAATGATGTATACAACGCAAACATTCAAAGAAGCTTACAAGACAAAAAACACCATTGATTTTTCAAAGACGCAGACCGTTATGCAGATCATCCAAACAGTGCAAGAAAAGGGCGATCAGGCGCTGTTCGACTATGCCAAACAATTTGATGGAGCGGATATCACCGAACTGGAAATCCCTCAAAGCGTCATCAAGGAAGCGTATGACACCTTGGATGCCGATTTGCGGGCGGCTTTGGAAGAATCCAGGGATAACATCACTGTCTATCAAGAAAGCATCAAATGGCAACAATCGCCGGCAGGCGAATTGTACCAAAAGATCCACCCGTTGAATAAAGTCGGCATCTATGTGCCGGGCGGGAAAGCGAGCTATCCTTCGACCGTTTTGATGACTGCGGTTTTGGCGAATGTAGCCGGAGTGAAGGAGACGATCGTCGTGACGCCTCCGCAAAAGACAGCCATCAATCAAGCGACTTTGGCAGCTTGCTATATCTGCGGTGTGACGCACGTCTATCAAGTCGGCGGGGCGCAGGCCGTCGCTGCCTTGACTTATGGGACGGAAACGATTCCGCGCGTCGACAAAATTGTCGGTCCCGGCAACCAGTATGTTGCCTTGGCCAAGAAATTGGTCTATGGGGATGTCGGGATCGACTCCATCGCGGGTCCTTCTGAAATTGTCGTCGTTGTGGATGAAACCGCAAATAACGAATGGGTAGCCATCGACCTTCTGGCCCAAGCGGAGCATGATGAACTGGCGCGCACCTTCCTTGTCTGCGACAACGAAGAAAAATTGGCCGCCATCGAAGCGGAGCTCCTTGTCCAAAAAGCGAAACAAAGCCGCATCACAGTGATCGAAGAAAGCCTGAAGAACAATCACTTCCCGATCCTGACGAACGGGAAAGAAGAAAATATCGAAGTGGTGAACCTGATCGCCGGCGAACATGTCTCCATCCAAACGAAGGATGCGGAAGATTATGTGGATGCCATCCAGACTGCGGGCGCCATCTTCATCGGCGAATATTCACCGGAAGCCATCGGAGATTACGTGGCGGGGCCAAGCCATGTCTTGCCTACCGGCGGGAACGCCCGCTTTGCGAATGGACTGTCCGTAAATGATTTCTTGCGTCCGAACTCCGTCTTGAATCTGAAGAAAGAGACTTTCCAAAAAATGGCTCCAGCGGGCATGCTGATCGCCACCGAAGAATCTTTGCAGGCTCACCATGACTCCTTGGCCGTGAGAATGGGGGACGGTCAATGATCCGCATCAATAAAAACGAAAGCCCCATCCGGGCCTTGACTGACGAAGAAATCGCGTCGGTCGCTGTCGGGACCAGATTCCAGGAATATACGGACGACGAAATCGTCAGGCTGACAAAAGCTTTTGCGGCCTTTCATGGTGAGGATCCGGCATCGATCGCTTTCGCGAACGGATCCGATGAATGGATCCAAAAATGCACCATTTTATTGGGCTATGGCCCGATCTTGATGCTGGAACCGGACTTCGTGATGTATGAGGAGTATGCCGCCCAGTTCCAACGCGAAGTCATCAAGGTGCCCTGCGAAGAGGATTATTCTTTCGACTATGAAAAAGTGTATGCCGTCATTGCGGACAAAAAACCGTCCTATTTCATCGTATCGCAGCCGAATAATCCGCTGGGCGGACTCCATCCGGCAAGCTTCATCCAAAAAACGGCCGATTTGTTGGCTGCTTACGGAGGCTACCTGATTCTAGATGAAGCCTACATGGATTTTGTGGAAGAACCGCCGGAACGTCCGGTCGGGGACCATGTCATCCTTTTGCGCACACTGTCCAAAATCTACGGATTGGCGGGCCTGCGCATCGGCATCGCCAGCTCGACCGAGAAGACGATGAAGCTGTTGAACTCCATCGCACATCCCTATCCGCTGAACACCCTGTCCTTGAATATGGCCGCGTACCTACTGGAACAACCGGAAAAGTTGCGGGCCTTCATGGCTGAACAACGCTGCCTTTCCGCCAAACTGAAGAAGATCTTCAAGGAACAGGCGGGGGACGTCATCTCCATACTGCCGAGTGAAACGAATTTCGTCTTCACCTACGGGGAACTAGCGCCCGCATTGGGACAATGGATCATCGACCATGGCTATCAGCCGCGCACCTACGAAAAATCCGGCATCCGCAGCATCGAGAAGGCTGTCCGTTACTCGATTGCGACGGAAGAACAGTTGGATGCCTTAGCCGAAATCATCAGAGAATGGAGAGAACAGCTGTGAGCGTATCAAAAGAGCGTATTACGAAAGAAACAAAGATTGCGATCACTTTGGATCGCGGATTGGAACCTTCAACCATCAATACGGGAGTCGGTTTTTTGAATCATATGCTGGACCTGTTCGCGTTCCACGGACACTTTGTCTTGAACGTGCAAGTGGACGGCGATACAGATGTGGACGACCACCACACAACCGAAGATGTGGGCATCGTGTTGGGGCAATTGTTGGCTGAACTTGGCCAGGACAAGGGCGCCATCAACCGCTACGGAAGCGCCTATGTGCCGATGGATGAAACCTTGGCCCGTTCCGTCATCGACATCAGCGGTCGCCCTTACCTGAGCTTCAATGCCGCATTTTCGAAAGAAAAAGTAGGGAGCTTCGATGTGGAGCTTGTGGAAGAATTCTTCCATGGCCTGGTCATCAATGCCCGCTATACGGCCCATATCGACCTGATCCGCGGCGGCAATACGCATCACGAAATCGAAGCCATCTTCAAAGCCTTTGCGCAAAGTCTGCGCATTGCCATGGCGGAATCCGATGTGAAACGTCTTCCTTCCTCAAAAGGGGTGATTGAATGATCGCAATCGTAGATTACGGCTTGGGCAACATCGCAAATTTGATGAATGCCATTCATTTCCTAGGCTATGAAACCATCCTGACGCACGACGAAGAAGAACTCCGGAAAGCGGATATCATCGTTTTGCCCGGCGTAGGTCATTTCCGCGATGCGATGGAGCGCATTGCAGCACGGGGCCTGCAAGGTATCCTGACGGAGCTGAAGGATACGAAACCTTTTATCGGCATCTGTTTAGGCATGCAGCTTCTGTTTAAACACAGCGAAGAAGGCGATGTCGACGGCTTGGGCTTTTTACCCGGCGAAGTGAAATATATCGTCAGCGATTTTCCGGTTCCACATCTGGGCTGGAACAATCTGCATTCAAAATATCCCGGCTTGGACGGGGACGTCTATTTCATCCATTCCTATAAAGTCGTGACCGATGAAAATGTGGTTGCGACTGCAGATTATGGGCAAGAGATTGTGGCGATCGTCCAAAAAGACAATATCATCGGTATCCAATTCCACCCGGAAAAGAGCGGCGACTACGGATTGAAAATACTGAATCAAGCTTTGCAAGGAGGATGGAAGTAAATGATAGAGATTTGGCCGGCGATCGATCTGATCGACAACAAAAGCGTCCGCCTGACCGAAGGGGACTACGGCACGAAAGAGGAAATGCAACGCACACCTCAGGAAGCCATCGCTTTTTATGCACAATTTGAGCAAGTGAAACGCATCCATATCGTTGATTTGATGGGGGCTTTGAACCAAAAACCGGAAGAAACGCCGTTCATCGAACAACTATTGCAACAAAGCCCGTTGCCGGTCGAAATCGGCGGGGGCATCCGTTCCGAAGAGACCATCAAACATTATTTCGACAAAGGTGCCAGCTACGTAATCGTCGGCACGAAAGGCCTGCAGGATCTGCCTTGGTTGGCGGAAATGACGGCGAAATATCCAGGTAAAATCTACTTGGGCATGGATGCCAAAGGGGAACTGGTAGCCGTGAACGGATGGACCGAAACGGGACAGCAGACCATCTATGATGTGGTGGCAGCAACCAACGCGATGGCCTTAGGCGGCATCATCTACACGGATATTTCCAAGGACGGCAAGATGGCCGGCCCAAACTTTGAAGTGACGGGCAAGCTAGTGGCGTTATCCACCCACCCCATCACGGCATCAGGCGGTGTCCGAAGCGTCGATGACATCAAAAAATTGGAAGCATTAGGCGTCGCAGCAGCAATCGTCGGCAAAGCGGCCAATACCGATGCATTTTGGGAGGGGCTGGCATGATAAAGAAACGGATCATCCCCTGCCTGGATGTGAAGGACGGAACGGTCGTCAAGGGCATTCAGTTCAAGGGACTGCGGGACATCGGCGATCCGGTCGAATTGGCGAAACGCTACAATGATTTGGGAGCGGATGAACTGGTCTTCCTGGATATCTCCGCAACCGAAACAGGCCATAACCTGATGATCGACGTCATCCGTGAAACGGCGCAGCAGCTGTTCATCCCGATGACGATCGGCGGCGGCATCAAGTCGACGGATGATATTTCCCGCTTGCTGAACGCAGGAGCGGATAAAGTCAGCTTGAATTCGTCGGCTTTGGCGAATCCGCAGCTAATCAAAGAAGCAAGCGAGAAGTTCGGGAGCCAATGCATCTGCATCGCAGTGGATGCGAAATGGGAAGCCGATAAAAATGACTGGTACTGTTATACCCATGGCGGCAAGAAGCGGACCGATATCAAGACTTTGGATTGGGTTCAGCAGGTGGAGGCATTGGGGGCCGGAGAACTATTGGTCACCAGCATGGATTATGACGGCATGAAGCAAGGCTTCGATCACCGTCTGTTGAAGAAAATCCAGTCCTTGGTTTCCATTCCGGTCATCGCTTCCGGCGGCGGCGGGAACGCGCAACATTTTGCGGACCTGTTTAAAGAGACGGATGTGTCTGCGGGATTGGCGGCTTCTATTTTCCACGATGAAGAAGTGTTGATTGCCGAAGTGAAACAGTGCTGCACAGAGAATGGAGTGAACATGCGGAATGTCTAAATATGATAAATTGGTGCCTGACTTTTCGAAAGGACTATTGACGGTCGTCCTTCAGCACTTTACGAATAAGAATGTCTTGATGGTCGGCTTCATGAACGAAGAAGCCTTCGAATTGACAAAGAGGGACGAGGTTGTCTGGTTCTATTCCAGAAGCAAGGACCGTCTATGGAAAAAGGGCGAATCCAGCGAACATTACCAATTCGTGAAGGACATGTACCTGGATTGCGATCAAGACGCTTTGCTGATCATGGTTGATCCGGCCGGCCCGACTTGCCACCGCAATACGGAAAGCTGTTTCGATGTGTTGCCAGCCTATTCCTTGAGCGACCTGGAAGAAACGATCCGCCAACGTGCCACGGAACACGATGAAAAATCCTATACCAACTACCTGTTGGATAAAGGCACGGATAAAATAACGAAGAAATTCGGCGAAGAAGCCTTTGAAGTCGTCATCGGCGCAAAAAACCATGACAAAGAAGAGGTAGCCAACGAAACGGCTGACCTGCTCTATCACCTAAGCGTATTGCTGTACGACCAAGGCGTCAGTGTCGCGGACGTAACCAAAGTGTTGATCGAACGCCACCAAACGAAAAACAACTTCAAAGGCGAACGCAAAGACATCAACGAATGGTAGGAGAGTGTGATGATTCGCGGTTAGAGTTCGAGCACTAAGAGGACAAACACAAAGCGGACGCTTTATGTCCGCGTGTGGTTGTCAGCTTAGGCGGAGAACTCTGCGAATCAGAACCGTTCTAGGATACGATGAATCCCGTTTAGAAATCGAGCACTAAGAGGATATTTCTGGGATTCAGAGTTCAACTAAGTAGGATACGATGAAATGCGTTCAGGGGATGAGCACTAAGAGAGCTAGCCGTAAATGGGCTGGTTTTGCCCATGCGGACTAGACAGCTTAGGCGGAATCCCCTGCAATTCAGAGTTCAACAATATAGTGTGTAATAGAACACATTTAATAATAATCGGAGCTGTTCCTTGACTTGTGGGACAGTTTCGGTTATTTTTTTCTTGAATACAGATTTATTTTTCTATATAAATAGAAAATGGGGCGATAAGGATGAAAGTGTTAGCGGTGGAACTATCGATTCGGTTATTTGATTCATACTCGCTGAAGGATAAAAGGAGCGTCGTGAAAAGCATCATTGCGAAAATGCACCAACGTTACAATATCAGCATTGCCGAGGTGGCGGACCAGGATATGCTGAATCAGGCCGTCATCGGCATCGCCATTGTCAGCAGCTCCATGGTTCTATGCCAACAAGTGCTGGATAAGGTTGTCGAAGAAATCGAAAGCAACTATGAAGTGGAAATTTTCCAAATCAAAGACAGCTTATGAAGATAACCGATAGAAAACAAAAGGGGCTGGGACAAAAGTCCTAGCCTCGTTCGTATTTCCTAACAATTAATCGTAAACGTGTTCTGAATTGCAGACACCACTCCCGTTTCGAAACTGGCTTTCGTCCACAAAAGAGGTGAACGAAAAGCTATTTTCTCCAACGTCCGGGTGTCTAAACGCAATTCATCGCACTCTGTTTAAACGTGTTCCAAAAAGCAGACCTGAAGTCACTTCACGAATAATGCTC
>NZ_FOTD01000035.1 GCF_900114465.1 Trichococcus palustris
GCCGGAAGACGAAGAGATCCTGAAGAACACAGTCGATTTCGTTTCCTTCAGCTACTACATGAGCTCGACCGAAACAGCAGATGAATCCAAGAAAGTGAAGGGTGCTGGGAATATCCTCGGCGGCGTGCTGAATCCTTACCTGGAAGCTTCCGAATGGGGCTGGCAGATCGATCCGAAGGGATTGCGCATCATCCTGAACACCTTCTGGGATCGCTACCAAAAACCTTTGTTCATCGTCGAAAACGGTTTGGGCGCGATCGATGAACTGGTCAAGGGCGAAGACGGCCAACTGACGGTCAACGATGACTACCGCATCAAGTACCTGAATGACCACTTGGTACAAGTTGCCGAAGCGATCGCGGACGGCGTCGATCTGATGGGCTATACGACTTGGGGCTGCATCGACTTGGTCAGCGCTTCTACTGCAGAGTTGAAAAAACGCTATGGCTTCATCTATGTGGACCGCAACGATGACGGTTCGGGCACGTTGAACCGCTATAAGAAAAAATCGTTCTATTGGTACAAAAAGGTCATTGCAACAAACGGAGAAAGTTTGAAGGCATAAACGTTCTAAAAAATTGATTTGACAGGCATAGCATCAATCATGAGGTCAGGCGCTTGTGAAAAGGCTCCTTGACCTTGTAATTGTGTTTTTCTTTCGGTAAAATGAAACGGATAGAAAAACCATTCAAAGACACCTAGGGTATGGAAGTTTGGTGAAAATCCAACACGGTCCCGCCACTGTGAAGACATGCTCGCATGTCCAGTCAGATCTTTAGCCTAGGTTGCTATATATGCATGCGTGCTGTTTCGAGGTAAAACAGTCGACGTGAAGAGTCTATGCGATGGTGCATGGACTCTTTTTGCATCATTTCGGCCGTTGGCGGTGCGACTTCTATCGAAAAAACAATAGGGGTGTAGAATATGAAAAAATTATTGCTTGCATTATCTTTAAGTTTTGTCTTGTACGGGTGCTCAACAACAACGGAAACGGCTGATACATCATCCGCAACGCAAGTATCATCTGCGGCCGTCAGTTCGGAAGCGAAAGAAACGGTCGCGGTAACGATCTCTTTGAAGGATGGCGGGACAGTCATCGCAGGTTCTGAAAAAACAGTGGAAATCGAAGCGGGTGCCAATCTGTTGGACGTCATGAAAGCGAACTATTCTATAGAAGAAGCCGATGGGTTCATCACAGCGATCGATGGGCATGCCCAAGTAGAAGCATCCGCAGAAACGAAAGCGAAATATTGGTTGTTCGACGTAAACGGCGAACCATCGATGGTTGGAGCCGGTGATGTGGTGCTCCAAGAAGGAGACGAAATCGTTTGGAATCTGACAGAAATGTAAGACCGAACAAGACGAAGTTCAGCGTCAGGCGCATGGCGCTGTTGTCCATCCTGACGGCTTTGTGCTATGTCGGGAGGATCGTTTTCCAGTTCATCCCTAATGTCCAGCCGGTGACGGCCATCCTGATCATTTTGACGCTGACGATGGGCATGGCGGATGGCTTCATTGTGGCCATCCTGTCTATCATCCTGACCAATTTCCTGCTGGGGATGGGGCCTTGGACGATTGCGCAGATCGCCAGCTTCGGTGTGCTGATCGTTGTCACGGGATTGGTCATGAAGCCCTTTTACAAAAAGGTGCACAAAGCTTATTTTGTGGTTTTTTCCTTCTTCGGAGGGATACTCTACGGCTTCATCATTTCACTGCTCACGGTGAAGATGATGGGCATCACTAATTTTTGGGTGTACTATGCTGCCGGGATACCATTCGATCTCCTGCACGGTCTGGGGAATGCCGGCTTCTATCTGATCCTGGAACCGATTCTTGCGCCATTGGTAGCAGCGCAACTGAAAAAAGGGTGAAGAAAAGCCAGATGGAATGCTCTTATTGAAGAGCGCATTCCATCTGGCTTATTTTTTTTCAGCATCATGGCGAAATGTACGGAACAGCAGTTGTCCATGCTGTGGCGACAACTTATGAATCGTCCAACAAAGACGGCAGACGTTTTTATTTGAAGGAATTTTTTCAGATTCCGGAACGCGGGGCTGTCAATGGAAATAGCTTGTGCACTCCAGTATAATGGTGTTGCATAGATACGATTCGTTGTGCGTGCTGATTGGTGAGTTATCTGGGGAAGAGGGTTAGTGGGATGGTTCTATCTAAAATGTATGTGGGGCTGTGGCTATGAAAAATATAAAAAATATATTCCTCATTCTTTTTCTGGTACTTCCTATGTTTGGCTTTGTTGTAGGCGGTTTCCAAGGGCTTATTGTAACGATACTGGTATTGTTGTTTGTAATAGGTTCCTATTTGGCGTTTCTTATGTCCTCAAAGATGTCAGGCTTTGAGAATGATTATTTTAGCTTTGATAGGATGCGTTCGTTTTTGGAGTATTCGTGGGGAGGCCATCAGCGCGCAGAGCTCAGCGAAGCGATGCCTACTGTACCGATAAATGACTTTATCCGGGTGGATTATAGCTTATTTGCAGCTTTCCGTAAATACTTCGATCCCGGAGCGAATGATGTTCAAAAAGAGGAAAGGCTGCTTACCAACTACGGTACTTCGATCGTTCATGTGGACGGCGCCATACGAGGCTTCAGCTGTACGTTTGAACAGGAAGCAAACGAAGGCGAGAAAAGCGAAATAGAGCGTTGCTATGCCGTGCATAAAGATTATATCCAAGAAACACTCTTGCGGTATTACTTGGAAAAATACCGGAATACGTTCTTTCTTTTGCAAAAGAACGCTCTGGGGTCAAGATATTTGCAGCCGAATATGCTTGCTTGGAAAACAGTATCTAAGGAAAACCGAGAAATAGCGGTTGGCCTTGACGCATGTGCTGAAAGTTGGGCGAAAGAACAGTATCAAAATTATTTGACGACGGCGGACAGAACCCAATTGCCGCTGGACTTCGAAAGCTTGGATGCGGCATTCAGGAAAGAGCTGTACGCATTCGTCAAACGTTACAGGTGTATCATCGATAAAGATGAAGTCGATAGGAAATTGGCCAAAGAAATATCTCAAAGCAGAGAAGATCTAAAAAAATGTTTGCGCTATTTGGCTTAATTTCGTAAGAAGCCGCCCACTTCTAAGTGTTTTGATGCATCACAATAGCGAGAGCTGCAAAAATAAAGATGCAAGAACCCCCTTTGATTCGCGAATCTGAAGGGGGTTCTTGCCTTCGGTCGGGTCTCACTTAATCGACAACCTTATCAGGCAAGCCTTCCGGAGCAAGTGTATATGCCCTTTCTACGAGGGTCGTCGGATTGGATAGCCACAGAAGTAAGATTTCAGATGAATGAAACTAGTTTTCAGAACTGCTGGGGACTATAATGGAAAAATACAGGGTCCTTTTCGATCTATAAGGCCAGCGGTGCTAGCGGATGGCACCTATTGGGTATGGAATGAAAAAGCCAGTATTGAACACGATTTTTAAAGATGGAAGGCGTTTCAAGCCAACCAAAAAATTAGATTCGGACAACGGGGGATATGCCTATGCATGCGATTGAGGTTCAACACGTTTCAAAAAAGTTCAAGCAGCAGAGCGTTTTGGAAGATATTCATTTTACGATCGAGACAGGTGAAATTGTCGGGATTATCGGCCCTTCCGGGACAGGAAAGACTACTTTGATCAAACTGATGCTGGGGATGGAGAGCCTGGATGATGGACAGGCCAAAATTAACGATCATCTGATGCCAAATTTTTCTGTATTGGGAAAAGTGGGATATATGGCCCAAGCCGATGCCTTATACGGAGAATTGACGGGTAAAGAGAATCTGGCTTTTTTCGGGAAATTGTATGGTCTGAAAAAAGATGCTCTGCAGCAAAGGCAGGCATATGTCGCTCACGTGACGAATTTGACGAACGATCTATCTAAACGCGTATCGAACTATTCCGGAGGGATGAAGCGGCGCTTATCTTTGGCGATAGCTTTGTTGCACAATCCGGATATACTTATTTTGGATGAACCGACTGTCGGAGTCGATCCGATTTTACGGCAAAGCATCTGGCAAGAGTTGAATGAACTCCGGGACCAGGGAAAAACGATTGTGGTTACAACCCATGCCATGGACGAAGCGGGACGCTGCGACAAGCTGGTACTGCTGAACCATGGACGATTGATAGCTTTGGGAACCGCTGCAGAAATGATGAAACAATTTGACGTGCGCACCATTGAGGAAGTTTTTTTGGCGGCGGGAGGTGAGGAAGAATGATCGCATTTGCCATCGCCAAACGGATTTTCATCCAAATGTTCCGGGACAAGCGGACGCTGGCCTTAATGTGGTTCGCGCCCTTAATGCTATTTACGTTGATGTATTTTTTGTTCACTTCCTCGGGAACGGACACAACCTACAAAGTCGGGGTCTACAACCTGAATCCGGAAATAGTCGAAAATTTAGAGGCCAATCACATGAAGGCCACAGTCTTTTCTAGTGAAGAGCATGTGGCGGAAAGCATCAAAAATAATCAATTGGTGGCTTTTATAGCACAAGAAGATGCCGGTCCTATCGACATTACTTATGAGAACAGTGCGCCTGCCAAGAGTGCGGTTGTCAGGGCAAAACTTCAAGCAGCCATAATCAAGCTGCAATTGGGAGCACTTACGTCGCTTGCCCAGCAAGCGGTCGCGGCAAACCCGAGCCTTGCTCAAGCTGTCCCGCAACAGCCGGCAATCAATGAACTGTATTTGTACGGCGAAGAGGATTCAGATTACTTCACGACCATTAGTCCCATATTGCTCGGTTTTTTTGTCTTTTTCTTGGTCTTCTTGATCTCGGGCATGGCTCTTTTGCGGGAACGGACAACCGGGACGCTGGATAAGATATTGGCGGCGCCCGTCCGACGGTTTGAAATCATTGGCGGCTATCTTTTGGGGTATGGGTTTTTTGCCTTTATCCAAACCTTGTTGCTGGTGGAGTTTGTGGTGCATGTTTTGCATGTTGCAGTAGCCGGAAGCCTCGCATTGGTGATGTTGATCACTTTCCTGTCGGCGTTGTTGGCTTTATCTTTCGGGGTGTTGTTATCGACTTTCGCTGCATCGGAATTTCAAATGGTGCAATTCATACCAGTTGTGATCATTCCGCAAATTTTCTTTTCAGGCATCATCGAGGTAGGCACCTTGGCGGAATGGCTGCAATTCTTGGCTAAATTCATGCCGCTCTATTACATCGGCAATGCTCTGCAAAGTGTCATGATCAAAGGGGGAACGCTGGGGGACATCGGCAATGATTTACTGGCCATTGTACTGTTTATCAGCATTTTTACCGGTTTGAACGTTTTGGGCTTGAAACGCTACCGCAAAATATAGGGTGGATGGTTGACGATTGGGAAGGGACCGATCAAGTCTGGAGCTTTTGGATATAGGATTTGCCCGTTTCGAAAGCTGAAAAAGGATAAAACGCAGGTGACTTTCTGTCAAAATCGAACACCCCATTCGTCTTAACGGATCAGCCCTGATATAATATACATAGAGAACAATCTATTTGACAATTATCGAGGCGCCGTGACCTGAGTAAGACAAAGAATGGGGTGCAAAAAGATGGGGTTTGATTGGCCTAATATGAGCAGCAGTTATGCAAATTTTGCTGGGATTCTTGCCGGCTTTGTTTTCAGCGGTATTTTCTTGCTTCTTGAGGATGAAAAAAGAGATGCTTCAGAAGTGATCAGCATATTGATGGTTGGCTTTTTCGGACTCCTCCTGTCAGCATTTCTATTCTCAAATATCAGCGGGCTCAGCATGGGAACAGCCAACCCGCTTCAACTGAGAATGCTGTCTTTCCGCATACTTGTAGCCAGCATTATTTTTTCGATAACGATCATGCAAATGTTCCTTAGTCTGGTTTTTATATTCATCCTTTATCGGTTGCCGCAACAAGTGCTCAGTCTGAGTAAAATGATCTATTACGGATCTGCCTTCATTGCAACCATGTTTGTCATTCGGACTTTTTCTGCCTTATACACCGACGTGAACATTCTGTCGACATTGACTCGCGATTTATTTCTGACGGTGCTGGTTTCGGCAGTTGTTCTTTTTATTCTCAGCAAAATATTCAGGAGAAAACTGGACATCATGTTTGAAAAATATTTTGTAAGAATAATAACATCCAGCTTTGTGTTTATGCTCGCTCTCGTTATCGCTTACAATACCGATATGTATCTGATGGAGATGCCGGTCATTGCCGATCATTTCATAATGGTCGTGTTTACCATAAATATGATGAATAACAATTTCAGCATAAATCATGAATATAGAACGATGAAGATAAAGGAAAACCGGTGAATCATTCAGCAGCAAGTTCTGTACTATTCTTTTTCAAGAAAAATAAGGGGATGTCGATCATGTCCATGGTGGAATTGCCTATCGAGAAGGCATTTATGTTCATTGAGCCCGGGCCGGTTGTTTTGATCACCACAAATGATGAGGGCAAGTATAATATCATGACCCTTTCGTGGCATATGGTGATGGATTTCACACCACGCATCGCACTGTCAACGGGACCGTGGAACCACTCGTTCACAACATTTATGAGGACAAAAGAATGTGTCATAGCCATTCCAACTGTTGATCTTGCCGAAAAAGTGATCAGAATCGGCACCTGTTCGGGAACAACGGTGGACAAATTCAAGGAATTTGGATTGACCCCATTGCCGGCAAAAGGTGTCGGGGCCCCATTGATTGCCGAATGCCTTGCATGCCTAGAGTGCAAAGTCATCGACTATGTGGAACCCCACGGGATAGTCGTTTTGCAAGCCGAACGCGTGTGGTGCGACAACGACCGAAAAGAACGCCGGACCTTCCATGCAAATGGAGACGGAACATTTGTAGTTGATGGAGAAACCATCGATTACCGCAGTTTGATGGGGAAATGGGTGCCGGAAGGCGTTTGATTGCAGAGGATCCTGTAATCCGGATAACCTCAAGAAAACAGCTTCAAAAAATAAAAGAAGGGCAGTATCCTTAACCGGAGCTGTTCCTTCTTTTTTCTTCAAAACGTCTCAAGCATAAAAATTCTGTGATATAGTAGGACTGACGAATCAAGAAATAAGGAAGTAGGAAATAGAGTATGGGAAAGAGTGTAGTATTAGCTGAAAAACCTTCAGTGGCAAGGGATATTGCCCGTGTACTGAATTGCGAGAAAAAAGGGCCAGGGTACCTGGAAGGGGCGGACTATATCGTCACCTGGGCACTGGGGCACCTAGTGACATTGGCCGATCCGGAAAATTATGACGTGAAATATAAAACCTGGAATCTGGCGGACCTGCCGATGCTCCCGGAAAGCATGAAACTGACTGTGATCAAACAGTCGGGTAAACAATACAATGCGGTCAAGGCACAATTGCTTCGGAAAGATGTCTCCGACATCATCATCGCGACGGATGCCGGCCGCGAGGGCGAATTGGTCGCTCGCTGGATCATTGAAAAGGCGAAAGTCAACAAGCCAATCAAACGTCTGTGGATCTCATCCGTGACGGATAAGGCCATCAAAGACGGCTTTAAAAACCTGAAGCCGGGCAAAAATTACGAAAATCTGTATCAGTCGGCCGTCGCCCGTTCGGAGGCAGATTGGTACATCGGCTTGAATGCGACGCGCGCGCTGACGACGAAATTCAATGCCCAGTTGAACTGCGGCCGGGTACAGACGCCGGTCGTCTCCATCATCGCCAAACGCGGAGAGGAAATCAAAAAATTCCTACCGAAGACGTACTACGGAATCGAAGCGCAGACCGATACGAATCTGAAGCTGATCTGGCAGGATGCAAAAACGAACGACACCAAGAGCTTCGACCGCGATAAGGTGACAGCCATCGTCAAAAAGTTGGATAAGAAACAGGCAACAGTTGTGGCGGTCGAACGGAAACCGAAAAAATCCTATGCGCCCGGTCTGTATGACCTGACGGAACTGCAGCGCGATGCCAACAAGCTCTACGGCTATTCGGCCAAAGAGACGCTGAACATCATGCAAAAACTTTATGAACAGCACAAGCTGTTGACCTATCCGCGGACGGATTCCCGCTACCTTTCGAACGACATCGTCGCTACTTTGCCGGACCGTCTCAAGGCCTGCGCCATCAAGGAATACCGTCCTTTTGTCAACAAGGTGCTGGCGAACCCGATCAAGGCGAACAAATCGTTCGTCGACGACAGCAAAGTGTCCGATCACCACGCCATCATCCCGACCGAACAGGTTGTATTGATCGGGAAACTATCGGCACAGGAACTTAAAATCTATGATCTGGTCGTGAAACGGTTCTTGGCGGTCCTCTATCCAGCCTATGAATATGAGCAGTTGACGTTGCGCGCGGACATCGCGGACGAATCTTTTGTGGCCCGCGGCAAGACGGTACTCGCTGCAGGCTGGAAAGAAGTCTACAGCAACCGTTTCGATGATGAGGAAGCCGAAGACGGCCTGAAGGAGCAATTGTTGCCGAAAATCGAAAAAGGCGATGTCCTGAACATCCGTTATGTGAGCGAGACCTCCGGCCAGACGAAACCGCCGGCCTATTTCAATGAAGCGACGCTGCTGTCGGCCATGGAGAATCCTGCGAAATACATGGATACCAACGATAAAGACTTGGTTCAGGCTTTGAAAGCAACCGGAGGATTGGGTACCGTTGCCACACGGGCGGATATCATCGAGAAGCTGTTCAATTCCTTCCTGATCGAAAGACGCGGACAGGAAATCCATGTGACTTCAAAAGGCAAACAGTTGTTGGAGTTGGTGCCGGAAGAACTGAAATCGCCTGCCCTGACGGCCGAATGGGAGCAAAAACTGGAGCAGATCGCCAACGGGAAACTGAAAAAGGACGCCTTCATCAACGAAATGAAGGCCTACACCAAGGAAATCGTCTCGGAAATCAAAACGAGCGACGGCAAGTTCAAGCACGAAAACATCTCCACCAAGACCTGCCCGGAGTGCGGCAAACCGATGCTTGAGGTGAACGGCAAAAAAGGCAAGATGCTGGTATGCCAGGACCGCGATTGCGGCTACCGCAAAAACGTGGCGCGCGTCACGAATGCTCGCTGTCCGCAGTGCATGAAAAAAATGGAATTGCACGGCGAAGGGGACGGCCAGATATTCACCTGCAAGTGCGGTTACCGCGAAAAAATGTCGGCATTTAATGAACGCCGGAAAAAGGGTTCAGGCGGCAAAGCCGCCAAGCAGGATGTCCAAAAATATCTGAAGAAACAAACCCAGGAAGAGCCGGTCAACAACGCTCTGTTCGAGGCCTTGAAAAAGCTCAAGCTGGAAGAATGACACAGCTTCGCCAAGGATTGCGATGACGCCAAACGGCACCGTCGCAGTCTTTTTGTTGCGAATGTTGAGTAACGTAATCGGACGGGAAAGCCGTTTGCCAGCAGGTGCGTATGTTATAATGGAGAGGTGTTTTCTGCCGTTTCAGGCAGGAATAAGAAAAAGAAACGGGGAGGGAGTTCAAAATGAAAACTGTTATTTTAGCTGAAAAATCATCGCAGGCAGCGGCCTATGCCGGCTCCTTTCAGAGAAAAACCACAGTCGCAGGGAACTATATGATCCAGGATCCCATGTTCGATGGGGAAACGGTCATCGTGCATGCATCCGGCCATCTGCTGGGATTGTTGCAGCCGGATGAATACGATCCAAAGTGGAAGAAGTGGACCCTGGATAATCTGCCGATCTTTCCGGAGCAGTACAAATATAAAATCCAGTACGGCAAAGGCAAACAGATGGCTAATATCAAGCAGCAATTGAAGGAAGCGGACCGGATCATCATCGCCACCGACTCCGACCGGGAAGGGGAGAATATCGCGCGTTCCATCATCCGCCATGCCGGTGCGGAGAAAAAAGAAATGAAGCGCCTCTGGATCAACAGTCTGGAGTCCAATGAAATCCGCCGCGGCTTTGCGGAACTGCTGGATGGCAAAGACACCTATCCTTCCTATATCGAAGCCCAGAGTAGGGAAATAGCGGATTGGCTCGTGGGGATGAATCTGAGCCGTCTCTATACGATTGCGCTGCAGAAAGCGGGCATCAGCGAAGGCGCCTTTTCCGTGGGCAGGGTGCAGACGCCGACCTTGTTCATGATCTACAAACGTCAGCAGACCATCGCGAACTTCAAACAGGAGACCCATTATGAATGCTTTGCCACCATAACGGTCGCGAACGGGTCGTTCGAAGCGAAATACCAGCACGAGTTTGAATCGAAAAAGGCAATCAGGGATTTCATCATGGAGCATGGGCTGGCGGCGGAAATGCCCGCCGTCATCAAGAAATTCGAAGCCAACGAGAACAAAAGGGAGTTTGCGCCGCGCCTGTATGCGCTCAGCGACCTGCAGCGGGCAGCCAACGCGAAATTCAAGATGGGGGCGAAGGATACACTGGCCATCGTGCAGTCTCTCTACGAGGCGAAGCTGCTTTCTTATCCGCGTACCGATTGCAATTTCATTACCCATAACGAGTTCAACTATCTGAAAAGCAACCTCTCCGGCTATCTGCAGCTGCTGGGGCAAGCGATCGAAAAGCCGAACACTTCCCCGCGCAAGAAATATGTCGATGACGCCAAAGTGCAGGAGCATTACGCGATCATTCCGACCAAGAAAATACCGAATCAAGCCGCCTTTGCGAAACTGAATGCGAAGCAACAAAAGATATACGATCTGGTCTTGCGCCGGACCATGGCGATGTTCGAAGAGGATTTCATCTACGACGAACCGACCATCACGACCGACGTCGGCGGGTTGGACTTTGTGGCTTCCGGAAAAATCATCAAAAATATGGGTTGGAAAAGGCTGGAAGGCAATACGAAGAAAAAAGGGGAGCCGGAAGATAAAATCCTGCCGATGGTCACTGTCGGGGAAACCGGGACAGCGGTGTTGGCGACGAAAGAAAAGAAGACCAATCCGCCGAAACCGTACACAGAGGGGACGTTGATTGCCGCCATGAAGAATGCCGGCAAGGATCTCGAGGATGACGAGGACAAGGAAATCCTGAAGGAGACGCATGGCATCGGCACCGAAGCCACCCGCGCCGGCGTCATCGAAAACCTGAAGGACCGCGGCTACATAACGGCCACCAAAAACCAGCTGTTCATCACTGATAAAGGGACGTTGCTCTGCGAGGCGGTGGCGGGCAACAAGATGAGCGATGTTGCCTTCACGGCCGAATGGGAAAAATATTTGGCCAAAATCCATCAGGGGGAAGGCGACCAAAACTACTTCCTGGAAAACATCAAACAGTTCGTTTTGGAAATCATCGGGACAAGCCATGAGGTGCTGCAGTCCGAAGGCATCGCGGATCGGATCGAGGCGACCGGGGAGAACGCTGTGGTCGGCAAGTGTCCAGTTTGCGGCAAGAACGCCGTCATTAAGGGCAGCTATATCCAATGCGAAACGTTTGGAGATCCCTGTGCTTTCCGCATTTCCAGATACATCGCCCGCCGCTACCTGAATGCGGAAGAGGCGAAAGATCTCCTGGGAAAAGGCCAGACGAAACAGCTATCTGGATTCAAGAAGAGGGACGGCAAGAGCTTCTCGACCGCCTTGCTTTTGGGGAAAGACGAGTCCGGGAACTATGCCGTTTCCTTCAAACCATTCGCACCGCGGAAGAATGCGGCGACGAATGGCGTCAAGAAAAAAGCAAGCGCCAAGAAGACGCAATAGACAGAAAAGCTGAACGGGTTCGTTCAGCCCTGAGTGAGGAAACACTGTGACCTGAACGGTCAAGTGTATCATGCCTCTAAGCGATTGAAATCGCAAGAGTCATGACAATTTAGGAAATCGTGCGGGTAGCAACGCTCCTTGCAGTCGCCTTGTACTGGTAGTCTAAGGAATGAATTCCTAAGACTACCATGCAAATGAGCATCGTAGAGCGCAATGGGTGCGATTTATCTAATTTCCGAAGGGCTAACCCGTGAAGCTAGCCATCTTTTTTGATGCGTGGAACATTTTGCAATCCCGTGGAAAACTTAAGGTGATGCGCTTATCCAGTCAATAAATTTATGCTTTTCTACTAGACGGAAAAA
>NZ_FOTD01000036.1 GCF_900114465.1 Trichococcus palustris
ATGTCCATCGAAATGGGCGCAACATTCGGTTGGGAACGTTATGTAGGCTTGGATGGCTTGGCTTACGGCATCGACACCTATGGTGCCAGCGGAAACGGCGATGTTGTCATGGCTGAATATGGCTTCACTACTGAAAAAGTGGTTGCAGCATACAAAGTAAAATTCGGAAAGTAACCCAACGAATGCCGAAGCTAAAAAATAGTTCCTATGAAAGCAATAAACAGAGATGTTTTCAAAATAAGCCAGTCTGATCTGCAGCAATTCCTGCTGCATAAATGATGAAGGGAGCACGGATGATGAAAATAACAAAAAAGAAATTGGATGATATGTACCGAAGCTATTGCGCTAGCTACATCACTATCGGAGGCGAAACGTGTGCTTTAATCGCCAGTGAAGAACAAGGATACCCTTGTTATATGTACTCGGGCAAAGACTTCGAAAAGAGAGAGACGGTTTGGGAAAACGGTGGAGGGTGCATGTCCATCATCCCTATCCCAAACAAGAACAATGAATTTTTGGCCATCGTTGATTTTTACTTGAAGGTCAGCCCAAGCAAAGCGAAAGTTGTTTGGGGCAAATACGATCCAGAAACAGGCTGGGAAATAAAGGATGTACTCTATTTGCCTTATCTGCACCGTTTTGATATCTACGATGTGGAGGGTGTGAACTATTTTGTCGGCGCCACCATAGCGGATGACAAAGATTTCAAAGACGATTGGTCAAGAGCGGGGAGCATCTATTATGGCGTACTGCCCGAGAACCCTACTGACGGTGTCGAACTGAAGGTTTTGGGGAAAGGCTATTTCCGTAACCATGGCTATTACAAGGATTATGAAGATAATAAACCGGTCGGCTACTTCACAAGTGATCAAGGAATCATCAAAGTAACGCCTTTCGCCGAAAAGGCATGGGAAATCGAACAGATTCTGGACACTCCGATAGGCGAAGTTGCCCTTCTGGATATTGACTCCGATGGTGTGAAAGAAATGATAACCATTGAACCATTCCATGGCGACAGCATCAAAATCTATAAGCAAACCGAGTCTGGTTACGAGGCTGTATATGAATACCCTTATAAAATTGATTTTGCCCATACCTTGGTGGGGACGACGCTTAGAGGCGTCCCTAGTTTCGTGGGAGGAATCAGAAGGGAAAACAGCGACCTGTTTTATATCCAATACGTAGATGATGAATTCAAGACCGAAATCATCGACAAGGATTGCGGGCCATCGAATATCATGGTTGTGAACGAGGCAGACAGAGATGTGATCATATCAGCGAACCATACCGGCAATGAAGCTGCGGTATATATAGTAGAAGATTAATCTATAGGCAACAAACAGGACATCCCACACAGCTGGGATGTCCTGTTTGTCATTTGAAGGAAGAGTGATTTACTACAGGATAAATTTCTGGGCGACGTAAAAAAATGAAACTGCCCAAAGGGATGCGATAAAGGCACCGCCGATAAGCTTGTATTTCTTTTCGATGATGATTCCTTCTGCCGCTTTGGCTTTGCTCTCCGCCCAGACATGGTCAGGAATCATCTTGATCCCGACGTAAATCATCAGCGGCAGGAGGATGGCGTCATCCAAATAGCCGATAACGGGGATGAAGTCAGGAATCAGATCGATGGGACTCAATGCATAGAGCAAAATAAGCAGCAGGAAGGCTTTCTTATACCAAGCCACTTCGTCGCTTCGGTAGGCCAAAAAGACCGCGCCGACTTGGAGTTTCAGTGCCTTGGCCAGTTGTTCCAATTTTTTCTTCATTTATTTTTTTCTCCTTATTAAACGGGATATCGTTTGGTCCAGATTGCGGCAATAGTCCCATTATAGTTGGAAACGCCGATTTTGCAAGTGAAGGAGGTTCATTCACCTGTTCTACACATTGGGGATGTATAATGAAGTCAGAAAAACAGTCGGATCGGAAAGGAAGGGATTTCCATGAGAAAAAGAACGACGATGATTGCCGCTCTTGTCTTTGCCGTCGCCCTTTTAATCGTTGCATCAGTCTATCTTTTTTCAAATATGTTCAATAGAAATGACAGCCAAGTGACCATGCCGTATCAAAATACAGGCCAAGC
This sequence comes from Trichococcus palustris, assembly GCF_900114465.1. Lineage (GTDB taxonomy): Bacteria > Bacillota > Bacilli > Lactobacillales > Aerococcaceae > Trichococcus > Trichococcus palustris. Next base: position 2,087 of record NZ_FOTD01000036.1, read on the forward strand.
GGATGTCGGTGGTTTTTCAGGCATGGGACATATGGGCGGGACGAATACCGTGAAATTGGTGGATGCCGCAACCGCCATGACGAAACTGAAACTTCCGGAAATGTTGGCGGCCGATTCCGAAACCGCTACGGAAATCACCTACACTGTAACGGCCCAAGTCGGTGAGACGGCATTTAAAGCAGGCGGAAAGACGCGGACAATCGGGTACAACGGCTCCTACTTAGGCCCCGTTCTGATGGTTCGCGAAGGGCAAACGGTCCACATCAACATCGGGAATCAGCTGTCGGAGGCAACCTCATTCCATTGGCACGGACTGAAGGTCCCTTCCGATGTCGATGGCGGCCCGCATTCGGCGGTGGCGCCGAATGGCACTGCCCAAGTGGACTTCACGGTGAAGCAGGAAGCCGCCACGCTTTGGTTCCATCCGCATGCATTGGGGACGACCGCTCGACAAATCTACTATGGTCTGGCAGGTTTGATCTATATCGAAGACGAACATTCGGACAGCTTGGATTTGCCGAAAGACTACGGCGTCAATGATTTCCCGCTTGTCTTACAGGACCGGACCTTTGATGCGGATAACCAATTCGACTATGCCCACACATACAGCGCTGACGGGACTTTTGGGGACACCCTGTTGGTGAACGGGACGATCAATCCTTACATTGAGGTCAAAAATGAAAAGATCCGTTTGCGTTTGGTGAACGGGTCGAACGCCCGCAACTATCGTTTTAGCCTGAACGACCAGGCTACCTTTTATCAAATCGCCAGCGACGGCGGTTTTCTGGAAAGTCCGGTTGCGATGGCTGCGCTCGCTTTGTCGCCGGGGGAGCGCGCTGAAATTGTCGTCGATATGAGCCTCCACCAAAAAGGGGACACACTGAAACTGATGGATGGCTCCGCAACGGTATTGGCGTTGAAAGTGACGGAAGAGATTACCGGCCAAACTAGCCTCCCCGAACAATTGAACACGATACCCGAGGCCGAAGATGCCGCGCAATTGGAAGTGAAGCGTTTCACGCTCAGCGGGATGGGATTCATGGTCGCCATCAACGGGAAACAATTTGATATGGACCGAATCGACGTTGAACAGGATTTAAACAAAAAAGTGATTTGGGAAGTCTACAACGCTCCCGATATGATGGGCGGCATGCTCCACCCCTTCCATGTCCACGGGGTGCAGTTCAAGGTTCTGTCGCGGAACGGAGCAGCGCCGCCGCTCAATGAACAGGGCTGGAAGGATACGATTGCCATCAATCCCGGTGAAACGGTCCGTTTGGAGATAGAATTCCCCGAAAAGGGCGTCTTCATGTACCATTGCCACATTCTGGAACATGAGGACATTGGCATGATGGGCCAAGTTAGCGTAGAATAATAGTCAAATAAGAAGGCGTTTGGGGGGATATGTTTGAAAATATTGATTGTTGATGATGAACCGAACATTTTGGATATCGTTGAAGCGTACCTGGTTGCCCAAAAATACCACGTCATGCGGGCGGAAACAGGGAAGGAAGCCATGGACAAATTCCGATCCTTCCAACCGGATCTCTTGGTGCTGGATCTGATGCTCCCGGACATGACCGGTCTGGAAATCTGCGAGGAAATCCGGAAAAAGTCGCAGGTGCCGATCATCATGTTGACGGCGAAATCATCCGAAAATGATATCTTAACCGGGTTGAGGATCGGAGCGGACGATTATCTGGTCAAACCGTTCAGCCCGAAAGAATTGGTTGCGCGCGTGGAGACCGTGCTGAGGCGCTATACGCCGCCTGGAAATGACGAAAAATGGATATTTGACGGCGGTAAATTGGTCATCCACCCGCAGACGAAGCAAGTCTTTTTAAACCAGGAAGAGGTCGCCTTGACGGCCACGGAATTCGGGCTGTTGGCTTTGCTGGCAGGACACCCCAATCAATTGTTTTCCAGGGACCAACTGCTTGACCGCATCAAAGGCATCGAATTCGAGGGGTTGGACCGCGTCATCGACACGCATATCAAGAATCTGAGACAGAAAGTGGAAGGAAATCCGAAAACACCCCACTATATTTTGACCGTCCGGGGCAGCGGGTACCGATTTGGAGGAGAAAAATGAAACGGACCATAGGCTGGCAGCTGATTTTTTCTTTCCTGGCCATTTCCGTCGTGAGTGTCGGACTGTTCGGCTGGTTGAGCATGCGGATCATGAACGATCATTTTAAGGCGTATGTCAGCCTCCGTCAGACCGAAGAAATCACGGCCTTTACGGGACAGTTGGAACAGGCATTTGCCGGAGGGGGTAGTTGGGACAAAACGGTCCTTTCAACCATTGGGACTGACGCGCTGAAATCAAACATCATCCTGAAAGTATATGACGCTGGCGGGCAACTCATCTGGGCTCCTTCCGCTGAAGAAGAGAAAACCCTGCAACAGACGGGTTCCCATATGATGCAAATGAACGACATGATGGGCGGTGAGGAGAGCGGCTATACCCTGGCGACCACAAAGCTTTATGACGGCGGCAAGGAAATCGGCAGCCTCGCAATCGGGACGATAGGCCCTTACGCCTACACCGAACACGACAGGCAGTTCATGACGGATGTGAAAAATAATTTCCTGATCGTCGCTTTGCTTACCTTGGTATTGTCAATCCTTTTTGCCGGATGGGTTGCCCGGCAGCTGAGCAGGCCGGTCGTCAAGGTCAGTGATTTCACGAAAGAAATCGCCAAAGGAAACTATGCGGATCAAGTGCCGCAGGAAACCAAAATCGTTGAAATCGATGAACTGATCCATTCCGTCAATCAACTTTCCCATCAGCTGGAGGACCAGCAGGCCATCCGCAATCGCCTGTCCTCGGATATTTCCCATGAAATCAGGACGCCGCTCACGACCTTGAAAGGGAATCTGGAAGCGATGCTGGATGGCATCTGGGAAATAACGGAGAATCGGCTGCGCATCTGCTACGATGAGGTGAACCGCATTTCACGGCTGATTGGGGACATCGACAGAATCAATGAAATCGAAAGCCACCATGAAAAATTGACGATCAGCTCCTTCGACTTGCAAGAACTTTCAAAAAAAATCATGACGAACTTCGCCTCCGCCGTCGGGCAAAAAAATATCGCCTTATCCGTCAGTGGGGAAAGGGTGATGATTGCGGCCGACAGGGATAAAATCAGCCAAGTATTGACCAATCTCCTGTCCAATGCAATCAAATTCACGCCGGAAAATGGGGAAATCGAAATTGAGACCCGCAAGCAAGGCGAGCAAGCGATTTTGAAAGTATCCGACAACGGAATCGGGATCTCCCTGGACGATCAGGAGAAAATCTTTGAACGTTTCTATATGACGGAGCCTTCTCGCAACAGCAAATTGGGCGGGCAGGGCATCGGGTTGGCCATCGTGAAAAGCATCGTCAAGAAACATAAAGGGACGGTAAGGGTTGAGAGCGATCCCGGTAAAGGGGCCACTTTCATCGTCAGTCTGCCCCTGGAATAACCGGGAAAAATGTGATGAAATTCGGGTCAGCATTTTTGGAACTGGTTAAGAAACGTCAGAACTCTACAAAAAGGGGCTGTCTCATATCGAGATAGCCCCATTCTTGCGTTTTGTTGGGTACGGAGGATTGTGTAGTTCCGATCGGCATAACCCGCCGAAAGCGGTCCGGCGGGTTAAAATACAGCGTTCTCCACAGAATAACCCGCCGAAGGTTCGATGGAAGGTTATTATCGCGATGGAGCAAACAAAAAAACCGTCGCCGACTTTTCGGAAGGTTTTTCCGACAGTATCTGCGCCAAATACCCCGCCGCGATCCCCGATCCGTTGGCGACCGAAAACAGAGAATGCAGGAATTCTCGAATGGAACATTCCTGAATAACCTGGCTTAGAAATCTGAAAATAGCAAAAAAGACTTGCCTCAATCAGAGACAGCCCCTTTTGAATGCAAGTGTCTACAGGAGTTTCTTTTTACTTTCGAATTCTTCTTCGGTTATGTTTCCTTTGGCCAACTCTTTCTTCAAGATGTCCAAAGCCGTCTCTTCAGTGGAAGCTTTGGTTATATTTCTGGTACTGGATGAGAGCTTCACCAAAAGGTAAACAACCAAAATGATCAAGGCTATCCAAAAGATGCCCATGAACATCATGCCGCCCATTCCGAATCCCCCAAAGTATTGAAAGCATCTGCTGAACATAGAAATTCCCCCTTCTGTTTTCTGTAATCCTATCATAATGCCGATTTGTGTGGTTTGGATGTAGGATGTATGCTGCGGAAATATTTTTCATGACTACTTTTGCTGTGTGACTGCAAAAGCGGAACGTAATCAGTCTATCTTCAAAAGGCGGGCGTTGATAGCCGTTATGATGGTGCTGACGGACATGACTGCAGCACCGATGGCCGGGGTGATGACGATGCCTTGGTTGGCGAAGATGCCTGCCGCCAAAGGGATGGCGATTACGTTGTATCCAACTGCCCAAATCAGGTTTTCTACCGTTTTGCGATAGGTCGCTTTCGACAGCTTGATGATGTTCAATACATCTTCGGGATTGCTGTTCACAAGTATCACGTCGGCGATCTCGATGGCAACATCCGTTCCGGCGCCTATAGCAATGCCCAAATCGGCTTCGGCCAGTGCCGGTGCATCATTGATGCCATCACCGACCATGGCCACTTTTTTGTTGCCGGCCTTGAGTTCTTTTACGTGTCTGGATTTTTCATCGGGAAGGACTTCAGCAAACACCTCGGCCAATCCCAATTTTTCGCCGACATAATTGGCTACCCGGCTATTGTCGCCGGTCATCATGATGGATTCGATCCCTTGTTCTTTCAGTGCGGCCACAACCGCATAAGCGGAGTCGCGGATGATGTCGGCGATGGCTATCATCCCTTGTAGGACATCTTCCTTCAGGACAAAGACGACCGTTTTCCCTTGTTGTGCCAACGCCTCGAATTTCGCGTGGTCATAGGCAATGCCGCGTTCTTCCATCGCTCCCGGGCTGAGGACGGTAATGCATTCGCCTCTGATGAGAGCCTGCAAGCCTTGCCCGGTAAAATTTTGATAACCCTTCACTTCCAAAAGCGAAACGTTCTCCACTTGCCCTTTGCGGACAATCCCCCTGGCAATCGGATGTTCGGATTGGCTTTCGACGGAATAGGCCAAAGTCAATAGATCCCTCTCCGCTACACCGTCTGCAGGGAGCAGATCGGTCACGCCGAAATTCCCTTCCGTCAGGGTTCCGGTTTTGTCGAAAACGATGCGGTTCAGTTTGCGGGCGTCTTCAAATTGATTCCGGTTGCGGATCAACAAACCTTTTCTGGCGGCGATGGAGGTTGAAACAGCATTCACGAGCGGCACCGCCAAGCCGAGCGCGTGCGGACAAGCGATGACCAATACGGTCACCATCCGTTCCAACGCAAAAGGCAGATCCGCTGCGAATGACCAATAAACGAAGGTCAGGATTCCGGCGACGACGGCGATATAGAAAAGCCATTTGGCCGCTTTGTCAGCCAAGCTTTGGGTTTTGGATTTTTGTTGCTGGGCGTCCTGGACCAACTGGGTGACCTGAGCCAAATAGGTCTCGCCGCCGATTTTCTCGACGGATAGCTTCAAAACGCCGCTGCCGTTGATGGAACCGCCGATTGCCTGCATACCGGGCTGCTTTTCAACGGGAACGGATTCGCCGGTCAGCATCGATTCATCGACTGTGGATGTACCTTCAAAGATTCTGCCGTCCAACGGTATCTTTTCGCCTGATTTCACCAGGATGCGGTCGCCGGGGACTAGGTCTTCGATGCTCACCTCAACCGTGTTGCCGGTTGCATCAAGTTTGTGTGCCTCTTTCGGCATTAATTTGATCAATTCTTCCAAAGCTTTGGATGCACCCATCTGCGATTTCATTTCGATCCAGTGACCCAGCAACATGATGAGGATCAGCGTAGCCAATTCAAAGAAAAAGTCGGATCCCACGATGAAGAAAGCGGTGAAGCTGCTGTAGATATACGCGGAGATGATTGCCAAGGAAATCAGCATCATCATGCCGGGCATTTTGGCTTTCCATTCATCCCGGGCGCCTTTCAGGAACGGTTTCCCGCCGTAGAAAAAGACGATGGATGACAACACGAATACGATGATATTTTCCCCTGGAACAGCGAGATGGTAGCCGAACAGCATCATGATCATCGGCGACAGAAGGGTTATCGGAATGGTCAACGCCAATGTGATCCAGAAACGTTTTTTGAAATCGGCTACCATGTGTTCGTGGTGGACCGCATGGCCTTCGGAACCGTGGCCCATCTGTTCATGGTTGTGACCTTCAGGATGAGGCGATTCGTGTTCTCCATGGCTATGTCCGCCGTGCTGAGAATGCTCAGTCCCTTGATGTTGGTGGGAACTGTGGTCCATATGACTGTGATCCATAGCCGAATCGGGAGATGCGGCATTCTCCGTTTGGATGTGTCCGGGTTTTGGTTCTGTGGGTGTGGTTGGTTTCATGTGATGGGAATGGTTGTGTTCGTCCATGTCAATCGCTCCGTTGCCATAAATCTATCTGAATCTAGTTTATGTTTGCTTCCCTGTTCTTCGTGTCCAATTTTGTCCTTGCGGACTACTCTTGTTTGATATAACACTCCGAGGGCGTAAATTCCGATGCAACGAATCGTACACATCTAAGCTACCGTTAGACTGCTTGGTAGTCCCTCAGATTGTAGCTTGCGTTCAGATCCCTATCGCAATGGTGGCCGCAGGTGCAGTGATAGACCCTGTCTCTGAGTTTCAGGTCCTTTTTGAGGGTTCCGCAGTTGTTGCACAACTTGGAACTTGGGTACCACTTGTCCGCTTCCACAAAGTCAATGCCATACCGTTCGCATTTGTATTGCAGGCATTGTTTGAAGAAATAGAGTTTCTGATTTGCAATCGCCTTAGCCAAATGCTTATTCTTCATCATGCCGCTGATATTCAGCATTTCCATCACAATGCGGGAGGGTTTGGATTTCACGATCTCCGCCGTTGCTTGATGGACATGATTGGTTCGGATGTTGGCTAAGCGTCGGTGCTGCTTTCGGATTTCACCTTCTAGTTTTAGGAGATTTTTAGATTTAGGCGTTCCTTTCTTGTATTTTTTACTTGCACGCCGCTGCAATCTCTTGAGGCGTTTCTCCGCTTTCCTCACGGAGGCTGTCTTGTTTATGTTTTCATAGAACACATCATCGGAGGTGACAGCCAACTCCTTGATGCCGACGTCAACGCCGACACTCCGATTGTCCAGTTCAACTTTTTCCGGGGTCACCTCGACCCCGACCGTCAGGTACCAATATTTGCCGTCGAATTTGATACGCGGGTTATAGTATTTACAGCCCATGGGCAAAGGTTCATTGGTCTTCACCCAACCGATTTTTTCCAACAGGACAAGGTTGCCCTTCACTTTCAGCTTGACGCAGTCATTGTAGAAACTCGGTGTGGTCCGGCGTTTGGTCTTGAATCTGGGATGTTTGGCTTGCCCATTGAAGAAGGCTTTGAACGCAGCACAAGCATCTTTGACCGCCTGTTTGACGACATTGTTGGAAACCTCGTTCAGCCAAGCGTATTTCTTCCGTTTCTTCATTTTGGTGATGTGCTTGCGCAAGTCATTGTCGCTGATGAACTTCCCGCCGAAACGATGATTCATTTCCTGCATCCGGAGGGTGTAGTTGTAGGCCCAACGGGCAACGCCGGCTGATTGGTAGAGTTTGGAAAGTTCGTCTGTCAAAATCAAACGAACTTTCTTTGTTAGTATCATCTCTCATCATCCTTTTCTATAGACAAAGTATAAGAGGACATGGAATCAAAAACAAAAGGGTTGAATACATTTGAGCAGATTTCTGTTAACTTTTAAAAGCCTCCAATAACTTTTCCATAAGTGCTGAACGTAATGCGTTTATATTTGTAACCGAATCTACAAAAAAAGCTTACTGGTTTTCGGAAACGGCGTCATTTGCTATGCAAAAATAGGCGGAAGGGATCGGATTTCTTATGTATATCATAACAGAACAACATGGCGGAATGAAAAGGATTACAATTGTAGGCCGTTTATTGTAGAATAGAGACTATAAAACGCTTTCGAAAGGGATGGAAGACTTTGACAGAATTGAAATTTCCAGAAAACTTCCTATGGGGTGGCGCAACTGCGGCTAATCAATATGAAGGAGCCTTTGATGCTGACGGCAAAGGCTTGTCTGTTCAGGATGTAACACCAAAAGGCGGTTTTGGCGGGCTGATCACTGACGGACCGACACCTGACAACATGAAATTGGTAGGGATCGACTTCTATCACCGTTACAAAGAGGACGTGAAGCTGTTTGCCGAAATGGGCTTCAAAACCTATCGTACCTCCATTGCCTGGACGCGCATTTTTCCGAATGGGGATGAAACGGAGCCGAACGAAGCCGGCCTGCAATTCTATGACGACCTGTTCGATGAACTGCTGAAATACGGCATTGAACCGCTCATCACCTTGTCCCATTACGAAACACCGCTGCATCTTT
>NZ_FOTD01000048.1 GCF_900114465.1 Trichococcus palustris
AGGTCGCGGAAAGTAGGCTCGATCCCAAGAGTTTTCTGACGTTTAAGCGCAGACTTCTTGAATTGTCCTTTGAACGCGTTCTTGTCGAATGCGGAAATTGCTTTCTTGAAATGCTGTTTTGCTTCGTTCGAAGCGAATGCATCCACTTCGTAAAGGTATTTGTTGCCTTCATCATTCCTACGCGTTTGCTTGAATTCTTTGACGGTCGGCATACCCATTTCTTTGAAAGTAGGCAGTTTGTCACCGATGGTGTAGCCATTCTTTTCAAGATACTCATATAAGTGAGCGGTATGAAGGTTGTACATCAAGCGGTCTGCACCAAAACATTGATGGAAGTAGCTTTCTGCTTCATCAGATGTTGGTGTTCCACTATACACATAACCACGATTGACCGTTTCTACTGACATTGGTTTCACCTCCTATCCGTTTTGTTTTTTGGCTCTGGATGTATTTCCGTACTTGTTCCTCAGTATTTTCGCTGACTGTCGCAATGAAATAACTAGGATTCCACATGTGTCCACCCCATAAGTATTGCTTCATTTCAGGGTGCAGTTTGAACAGTCGTCTTGCTGATTGACCTTTGAGCGTTTTAACTACTGCTGGTATATAGGGTTGCGGTTTCATTGAAATGAGAAGGTGGATATGGTCTTTATCCGTTTCTATTTCTTCCACTTCAATCTCTTGTGCAGAACAGATGTCTCGCACGATTTGTTTGAGTGATTGCTCTACTTGATTTACTAGAATTTTACGTCTGTACTTCACAGACCAAACCAAATGGAACTGCAAGGAATAGACATACCCTCGACCGTGTTTGCCTTCTGCCAAAGCTATCATCTCACAAGAATATTATACGAAAATACGTTCGGCTTTCCAAATCATACGTTACTATTTAAGCTTTATTAAATCAAGGTTAATAATGAATGTCAGAAAGTCATAAGTCGGGCTTTGAGGTGCCTGAGGCACCCCTAATCCCGAACGGCGATTCATCTCACGACTAAAGTCACGAGGGTTCTCGCCTAACTCCTAAATTGCTATAATATGAGGGATGATAGATTACAGAATCTAATGAGGAGGATTTGTATTCATGGCAGAAATGGCCGTTTTCACTAACATGTGTATGATTACCGACCATAGCGGGAATGTTTTGGTCCAAAATCGTAGGAACCCGGATTGGCCGGGTATCACCTTCCCCGGCGGAAAAGTACAACCGGGAGAATCCTTCGTGGCTTCCGTAATACGGGAAGTAGCAGAAGAAACTGGACTGACCGTATCGAACCTCAAACTCTGCGGCACAAAACAATTCCAGCAAGACGATGGCTCCCGTTATGTCGTTTTGTTTTATAAGACAAGCACCTATTCCGGAACCTTGCAGTCATCTGAAGAAGGCGAGGTATTTTGGATTCCACGCGAAGATTTGGGAACCTACCAACTTTCGAATGATTTCGATAAAATGGTTGAAGTTTTTGAAAGGGATGACGTAAATGAATTCCACTATACCGTTGTCGACAAAGAGCGGATACCGGAGTTGCTATAGGCAAAAAACTTTTTTAGGCTTTCAAGGCCAGTAAGGGAGGCAACAAATGAGAATCGGAAAGGGGCTGCTGCTTACGGCAATGGCTGCTCTGGCTATCGGTTATTGGATCGATGGCGGGAATATACCGAATGGCTTCACTATCGATGCGGCGCTGAATCGGATCGGCTTGGAAAATCCTTTTTCGGATACCCTGAAGAATACGAATTTGGATGAAAAGATTGAAATTTTGACTAGCAAGGATGGCAAAGCCGTACTGATGGCACCGTTCACAAGCCCAGAAACCATAGATTATGTGCGGGTGGAAAATGAAATCATGAGGCTTCTCAATGAATTGCGAGCAGAAAAAGGCCTGAACACGTTGACAAAAAACGAGACGCTGAAGCAGGCCGCCGATTACCGGGCCGTCGAAACGGGAACTTCCTTCTCACATACGCGTCCGGACGGCAGCGAATTTTACACGGTGTTCCAAAATGAGGCATTTTGGTATGAGTACCAGACGGTCGGCGAAAATTTGGCGATGGCCACCTACTTCAAAGATGAGGAAGGTATGGCGGCGTATTTATTTAATGGTTGGATGGAGAGCGAAGGCCATTATGCGAATATGGTTCGCCCCGAATACAAGGAGGTAGGAATCGGTGTACATTACGATGGGGAGTTCCTATACGCAGTGCAGCTTTTCGGCACACAACGGTCCTAAGAGATCATCCGATCCCAGCTTATCCACCAATATAACAGAAAAGCGGATATATGGGGTTCTCCCGTATATCCGCTTACATTTTCATTGAGAATTTTATTTTTCAAGGCGTTCATAGATTTCTACGATTTCTTTCGCTAAATCTTTGAATGCAATGGAAGTCATCAAATGATCCTGTCCATGTACCATCAATAAAGATAGTTCAACTGCATCTCCGGAAGCTTCCTGTGTAAGCAATCCTGTTTGCGCATGGTGTGCTTCCACCAAAGCTTTTTCTGCATCTTGCATTCTTTCATGGGCAAGTTCAAAATCACCAGTCTTTGCAGCTTCGATCGCTTCGATGGCGTTCCCTTTTGCATCGCCTCCGTGCATGATCAACTGCATGATGACATCAAGGTTTTTTGGTTCTGACATATCATTAATTCCTCCAGTTTATACTATTTCCCCATTAAATCCAAGGCTGTTTTCAATACTTTTTCGCCGTTCATCATGCCGTAGTCCTGCAT
>NZ_FOTD01000015.1 GCF_900114465.1 Trichococcus palustris
CAGGTTTATATACGCAAAAAACTGCCCCACATTACGGGGAGCAGTCTGTAAAACTGTTTAAATATTTTACTGTCCTATTGACGGGAGGCACACCACAGACAGGGTTGTCCCATTCTTTTTTTCATTTATCAACCTAAATAATTGAACCATCACCTTGCAATAATCAGGCAAGGAAGCCCCTGACTTCAGTCACGGGGAGTTGTCAGCCTAGAAGGAAATGCAAAATTTCCCGATATAAATTTATCCCTTTTATCCAACAAAATAATTGCGCTTTCTTTTTTACCTTTAATAAATATCAAAAGTGTTATATAATTATTACGTTAAGATAACATTATATGTTAGGGGTGTTCGGCATGAAATTGATCGATGTTACAAATAGCCACGCTGATCTTGTACGTGAGCAATTGGCAAACACCGATGCTCAATTTGTCAAAGTTTATTCTTTGGGACAAACCACAATCATCTTTACAGGCGCTTCAAAACACGACGATATCATTGTTTTAAACCGAATCCGTCGCGTCAAACAAAGCGAAATTGACTTTGTTTTAAAAAAACTCCTGCATCTCTCGATGAGTGATGTAGAAGTAATGCCTGGACATAATTTTGTGGAATTATCTCATGTGAAATAACAGACAATTTTTTGCAATCGAAAAAACCTTATTTTAACGCAAAACGGGGCTGCCCAAAAACTAGATTATTTATTCTAGTTTTTGGACAGCCCTCGTTTTTTCTTTTTATATTTTCTTATAGCAAAGCGGTTAATTTTACATTCGGGTATTTGTCTTCGAACCAGCGAAGCGCAAATTGATTTTCGAATAAGAACACCGGATTATCGAAACGATCACGGCACAAAAGATTACGGCTGGAAGACATGTTCGGATCGAGATCTTCTGGTTCGATCCAACGGGCAATTTTTGAACCCATCGGCGTCATTTCCACTTCGGCATTATATTCATGCAACAAGCGATACTGGAACACCTCAAACTGCAACTGACCGACAGCACCCAAGATGTAATCTTCTGTATGGTAGGTCTTGTACAATTGGATCGCCCCTTCTTGCACCAGTTGTTGCACCCCTTTATGGAAGGATTTTTGTTTCATGACATTTTTCGGGGTCACTTTCATGAAAAGTTCCGGCGTGAATTGCGGCAAAGCTTCAAATTGCACCGCTTTTTTACCTTCATAGATAGTGTCACCGATCTGGAAGTTACCGGTGTCATATAACCCGATGATATCCCCGGCCACAGCTGTCTCGACTTGTTCACGGGAATCCGCCATGAATTGTGTCGTATGCGCCAATTTGATCTTTTTGCCGGTACGGTTGATGAAGACATCCATCCCCGGTTTGAATTCGCCGGAGCAGATCCGTACGAACGCAATCCGGTCGCGGTGGGCAGGATTCATGTTGGCTTGGATTTTGAAAATGAACCCGGTTAACTCTTCGCTTGTCGGTTCAATCGTCTCATCGGCCTCCGTCACATGCGCACTTGGATTTGGCGCAAAATCGACGAAAGCATCCAAGAATGTCTGCACACCGAAACCTGTCAAAGCAGAACCGAAGAACACAGGCGTCAATTCTCCAGCAGCAATCGCGTCTTCCGAAAATGTATTTCCGGCCTCTTTCAATAATTGCACGTCTTCTACAGCTTGCGTGTAGATGGTGGATTTTTTAATGGCATAGTCGCCTTCGATTTCCCCATTTTCATTCAATGGCAGAAAATCATTGTCTCCGTTGTCTTCCGGATGCGTCAGTTCGACGCGGTTGTTGTAGATGTCGTATAGACCCAACAAGTTTTTCCCCATGCCCATCGGCCAGTTCATCGGGTAAGCATCGATTTCCAATACCTCTTCCAATTCAGCGATCAGGTCCATCGGTTCGCGGCCGTCACGGTCCATTTTATTGATGAAGGTGAAGATAGGAATTCCACGCATACGGCAAACTTTGAACAGTTTCTTCGTTTGCGGTTCGATCCCTTTCCCGCTGTCGATGACCATGACCGCGCTATCCACTGCCATTAAGGTACGGTACGTATCTTCCGAGAAATCCTCATGCCCCGGTGTATCCAAAATATTGATTTGGTAGCCATCGTAATCCACTTGCATAACCGAACTAGTTACGGAAATCCCTCTTTGTTTTTCGATTTCCATCCAGTCGGACTTGGCGAATTTGCCGGATTTTTTCCCTTTTACAGTACCCGCCTGGCGGATGGCACCACCAAAAAGCAATAATTGTTCTGTAATCGTCGTTTTACCTGCATCCGGATGAGAGATGATGGCAAATGTTTTTCTTGATTTCACTTTATCTGCTAATGTTTGATTCATATTTTTCCCCTTTATTTTTTCATTATCTAGATCTTAACTTGTCTCATGCCCGTTGCGTAAATAGGAAAAGCTGAACGGACCCGTTCAGCTTTGACGGAAAAATAAGCTTTTTTGCCCCAAAACCTATTGCATGAGGTCAAAAATTTCTTTTTTCAGAAGTGCCGGCCCGCAAAGCTAGACAATTTCCTCATTTGAACAGCTATACCCAAATAGCACAAAAAAGATAGCCTGAGCGATCCGCACACGCTAGCCAACGACATAACCTTAGTCATTATACAAGAAATCATGCCATTCCACAAGAAACACAGTGCCGGTATATCCCAAGAAAACAAGAAAGAGAGTGAGACAAAAAGCGGCCAGACCAGAATCACTGGAGCGAATAAGCGGAGGATGGTCACAGACCATCTGAGCATTATTCGTGAAGTGACGTCGGGTCTGTTTTTTGGAACACGTTTAGAGAGTGCGAATGAGAACACGTTTACGATTAATCGTTAGAAAAAAGAAACAGGCTAGGACTTTTGTCCCAGCTTCTGCTCTTTCATCCTTGGTTTTCCGTTTTTTTCGATTCGCCTGAATCAGCTTCCTCTTCACCGGCTTTGAATCGCTCTTTAGGCGGGCGGTTGTTCTCATTGATATAGGAAACCGTTACTTTCAATAATCTGCGGTTTTCAAATTCCAATGTTTTGATCAGCAACCCTTCTTCCTCTATGGAAGCTTCCGTATCGGCCTCCGGAAATTCACCCAACTCAGTCAGCAGATAGCCGGCAATGGTATCCACATCCGGGGATTCAAAATGGGTCTCAAAGTAATCATTGAATCTTGAAAGTGGCGTGCTTCCATCCACTTCGTATTCATTATCCCCCTTCTTCTCGATCAGGATATAACTTTCGTCATATTCATCCTGGATATCCCCAACAATTTCCTCCAAAATATCCTCCAATGTAACGATTCCGACGAGCCCGCCATATTCGTCATGCAACAAAGCCAATTGATTATGGCTTTTCTTCAGATAGGACATCAGTTCATCCGTCAAGATGGTCTCGGGTACAAAGAGCGGTTCATTCATGATTTTACGGAGATCGATTTTCTCGATCGGCGTATTTTTTGATTCCTTCAATAAATTCTTCAAATGCAAAACGCCGATGATGTTATCTTTGTCATCATCATAAATCGGAATTCTGGTGTATGGTGAATCCAACGCCGCTTGGATATTTTCTGAGACATCTTCATTGACATCCAGCATGAACGTATCCGTTCTCGGAACCATAATTTCACGCGCCATCTTGTTGTCCATCGATAGTACCCCCTTCAACATGTTGAACTCCGTCTTCTCGATGGCTCCTTCATCGCTGCTGCGTTCCAATAGTTCGCGCACTTCTTGGCGCGAGAACATATCGTTTCCGCTTGTGAAGTCGATCGGCGTCATTTTTTCCAATATGCCTGTTGAAAAAGAAAGCAGCCAGACGAACGGCTTCATGAATTTTTGCATGATCGTAATGAAGCCTGCGCCTACTCGGGCAATCTCTTCCGGACGTTGCATGCCAAGCTGTTTCGGATACAACTCCCCAAAGACAAGGGATACATAGGATAAGGCTAAAGTTACGATCAAAATCGAAGCCTCCTCCGCTCCAGGAACCTTACTCAATAACGGTTCCAATTTGGCAGCAAAAGAGCTTGCCGCAGAAGCACTGGACAGAAATCCGGCAAAAGTGATGGCAACTTGGATTGTCGCCAAAAAATCATCTGAATTGTCCAATAAATTTAAGATCTTCCGGGCTTTTTCATCGCCTTTTATGGCCTGATTCGCCACTTTATTCTTGTTCAATGATACAAAAGCAATTTCTGATGCTGCAAAGAACGCATTCACCAGGGTCAATACCGCAATCAGTAATAGTTTCCAGAACAACGTCTGATTACTGGGGTCTGTGTTCATATGTTTTTTCTTCTCCTTTGGTAATAAAAACGATTTCACGTTAATGTTCAGTCTGTTACCTTCCATTATCTAATGCTATCGATAAAAAAACAAGATATATTATGAACCTCCCATGATTAAAGTCATAGGCTTCGAAGGCTCATGTGAGCCAACCGTTGGCTAAGATACAGCAGAAACCGAGAAGTCTGCACTCGCAGATATAACTTGATTTAAGCTAATTAGTGTAGCCAACGTTTGTTCTGTTCTTACTAGAGATACAGGAACTTTTGCCTGTATCCCCAACTCTCTCATTTCTGAAAGAGGTTTGAGAATCGCACGGATAAAGAAACGGGCGCCAATATTATAAGATGCATTTAAGTCCGCATGGTATTCTTTTCCGCTTTGGAACGTACAGAGGTCTTTGCGTGGCGTTCGCTCTACCTTTCCGCTCCCGTCATAGGCGTACATACTGGTGCCATTGGCGAGGACCCTGGAGATGCGCATACCCTCAAAATGCGCCATTTCTTCCACTTTATTCTGAATCGCTATTTTACGCCAGTAATGCAATTTAAAACGCAGACGCTTTGCACCCCTGAAACCCTTCGGCATTGTCATTTGCCTCAGATACTCAAAGACAATCGTATCCACTTGATGCGCTTTGGCAAAGGACAAAATCTGATGCGCAGCATCGTTCACCAACTGGTTTTGGATTCCTTTAATTTTGTTCCAATAGCGCGGACATCTTGCACCAAAGGTGTTGCGTTGGGCTTTTTTCAGCTGATTTGTAAGATGGTAGAAATGGGTCTTTTTCTTTTGCCTGCTTGATGAACTTGTGGGCAACGACAGTTCCATCACTATCCATAACAGCACAAACGGCAGTGTTTGTCAGTCCTAAATCGACAGATAAAATGCGGCAATCCAATTCCGCTTTCTTGTGCAGTTTGATTTCTTTCTCATATGCAAAATGTAAGAAATATTTCTTGCCTTTGCGCACCAACTTTGGGTTCATGACTTTCCAATCGGATAGGCCACGCTTTTCCAAATCTACCTGTTTTAGCGTTACGGGTTGCCACACCCAATCATTCCGTTCGAATACTTTGATTGATACGGTATCGTTTTCGACTTTGTACATATTTCCTTTATAAAGTACTGGAAACTCTTTGTGTTCGCATTGAGGTGTGGGCGCTTTTTTAAGGAATCTTTGCTTTTCTATACTTGCTTTACTTCGTTCCTGTTCCCAATTTTGATAATTAGAACGCCAAGATTGCCACTTGCCATAAGCTGAGGTAATGCAAGCGCGTCTAAGGTAAGAAGGAAACTTATGAAACAGCACGTCGAAGTCAGCGTATTTTGGGTTTGGGTTTTTCGCGGTAGCATGAATCAGCATCTCGATCGCACGTTGAGTAGTCAGATTGGATTCATCATAAGACAATTCTAATTCTTGGTAACACACCTTTAAACAGTATTCCAGCGCCAAACAATAGTGCTCAAGCGTTGCATCGAATACGCTGGATTGATCCAGCACTTTAACTTTGACGGTTTTGCATTGTTTCATAAGTTCTCACCTCATTTCTTCTGTTGCGTTGTAATGTATTCTCGAATCTGTTGCTCTGTCTGCTCAGAAACCGTAGCTACAAAATAGCTTGGATTCCAAAGATGCCCGCCCCATAATCGTGATTTAAGTTCTGGATATTTCGCAAACAAACGTCTTGCAGAAACACCTTTGAACGCTTTCACGATACTAGGAATGTAATGCTGTGGCTTGCATTCAATCAGCAAGTGGACATGGTCTTTCCCTGTCTCCATTTCACTGATTGAAACACCTTGTTCATGAGCAATTCCTTGGAGAATTTCTTTCATCGAATGCTCAATTTCTCCAGTAAAAATATCGTGGCGATATTTCACACACCAGACAAGATGATACTGAATAGAATAAACATATCCTCTACCATGATATACGTTAGCCATTTCTATCACCTCTGTAACTATTGTAACATATGCTAATTGATAAAGTTATTTATAACGTTTGTTTAAACGGTCTATTTCTTTGACATATGTACCGCCAACACCCCAAGACGTAGTGGATTAATCACTGCTAAAATCACGAGTGTGTGCGCCGCCACTATATCAAGATACGAGAAAAAACACGCACCGGAGCCAAACGCCCAGTGCGTGTCTACAATTTACGCAGATCTTTATTTCTTAGCCAATTCTGCTTCTTGATCAAGCGCTTTTTGGGCAAGCAAGTTCAAGTAGTTCCAAGGACGGTCAAAATGAGGTTGGAAGAAGAAGTCGACCAACGCCAAATCTTCGATGGTCATTTTGTTTTGGATCGCTAACGACAATGTGTTGGCGGATTGCGTCACATCATACTTGGACATGATCTGTCCGCCGACGATGCGGGTTGTCCCAACTTCATAAACCAACTTCATCAACACTTTTTCAGTTGTCGGCATGAATTCCGGACGGTAGTTATCTTCCATCGTCACGGAACGTGTTTCCAAGCCGAATGCTGCAGCGCTTGCGTCGTTCACGCCCGTTGAACCGATGTTGAAGCCGTTCAAATACAAGCCTGAAGTTGATTGTGTTCCGCGGTATTTCATTTTTGGTCCGTTGATGTTCTTTCCGACCAACAAGCCCATGCGGACGGCATTCGTAGCTAGCGGAATGTATGCATGTCCCCCGTTCGGGTTATAGTTCACTGCGCAACTATCCCCTGCAGCAAACACATCCGGTACGCTTGTTTGCATATAGTCATCCACGATAATTGCGCCATTTCCAAGCATATCGACTTGGCCTTTGACCAATTCCGTGCTCGGTCTGAAGCCGACACACAAGATGACAAGCTCTGCTTCGTATTCTCCGCCGGTAGTGATGACAGTCGTTCTATCGCCAGCTTCGTTTTCTTTAAAGCCTTTCACCATTTCGTTCAATTGGATTTTCACGCCATGTTTGCGCAAATCGTCTTCCAGAACATCCGTGAATTCAGGATCCAAATATTTGTTCAAGATGCGATCCAAACCATCGACCAAGGTTACTTCTTTGCCGTCATTAGCGAATGCTTCCACCAATTCGATGCCGATATAGCCTCCGCCGATGACAACGATTTTTTTCTTGTCGTCTTTGCATGCGATGATCGCCTTGGCTTGATTGTAGTTTTTGCACAGCAATACATTTTTACTTTGGATGCCTTCGATCGGCGGGATGATGGGCCATGAACCTGTCGTCAACACCAATTTGTCGTAAGTGTCCTCAAACTCTTCGCCAGTCACCAGATTTTTGACAGCTACAGTTTTTGCAGCTGTATCAATATTAGTTACGTCGTGTTGCATATTCACATTTGCGCCTAACGATGCTAATTCTTCGGGATTCGAATAGAATAATCCTTGTGGATCTTTCACAACCCCACCGACGTACAGTGCAATGCCGCATGATAAGAATGAAACATTATCGTTTCTTTCGTATACGGTTACCTCCATACCTGGGTTCTCCTTCAAAATGGTCTTGACTGCAGATGTTCCGGCATGTGTACATCCCACTACGATTACTTTCATTGCATTTCCTCCTAAATTTTCACATTACTATAATTTACACAAGCTGATTCGCACCCTATGACTTTTCCATAATAAAAAATGCACAAATCAACTGATAATGATTCTCAACACTTACCATATGATAAAGGATTCCGAAGGTGTTTTGCAACTAATAACCCTCGGAATCCTTATTATTTTTTATTTGCAGTCTATAACACTTTTTCTTTCCTGTTTTTTAAGGAAATCATGGATGTACAGAACGACGGTTTTGATCTCCGCATAGATCGGTATAGCCAAAATCATCCCTACGACACCCAAGATTTTACCTGCTGCCATTTTTAGTTTTCGGAAACCCGTGACTTCAGTCGTGGGGTGGTTGACTTTCAATCATTTCAGAACACAGGTATGCTTCAACCAAACGCGCGCACGCCTCCAATGATTTCTCATGAGTCCTTTCGTAGGCATGACTTGCGTCGATACCTGGCCCAATCAAGGCGTGGCGAACATCCCAGCCGGCTTTCATCGCCGCTGAAGCATCGCTGCCGTAATAAGGATAAATATCCAGCTTGAACGGGATGGCATCGCGCTCACATAAAGCCGTAAGCTGCTGGCGCAATCCGAAATGATAAGGGCCGGAACCATCCTTTACGCAGATGGAGACGGTGAACTCATCGGTTTGCTGGTCATCCCCCATCGCGCCCATATCGACAGCAAGATATTCGACCGTATGCTCTGGCATATTCGAATTGCCGCCGTAGCCGATTTCTTCGTTATTGGAGAAGAAAAAACAAGTCGTATAAGGCAAAATCATTTTTTCAGCCACAATCCTGTGCAGGAAATCCAGCAGAATCGCCGCACTTGCTTTGTCATCCAAGTGCCTTGACTTGATGAAGCCGGTCGGCGTCACTTCCGTACGCGTCTCAAAGCTGATGAAATCGCCTACGCGAATGCCCAGCCCCTCTGCATCTTTTGCGCTGTGGACCTCCGCATCCAGGCGCACCTCCATATTTTCCTGGCTGCGTTCTGCCGTCCGCGCATCCTTGTAGACATGGACACTAGTCTGGTGCAGCAAAATCGTTCCGGTCACTTTTTCGCCGGTGGAAGCCACGTGGACTGTGCAATATTCACCATCGATGGAATGATAGGTGAACCCGCCTATCAGATCGATTTTCAGGCGGCCATCCGGTTTGACGGCGCGGACCATCGCCCCTAGCGTGTCGATGTGCGCGGTGACGAACCGTCTGCGCTGCTCCTCCCTGCCTTTGACCGTCACCATCAGGCTGCCTTTATGATTCTTCTCAGGCTTCAGTCCTATTCCCCGCAGATCGGCTGCGATGAAATCGATGATTTCAGTCGTATAGCCAGTCGGCGAAGGGATATTGGTTAACTTTTGAATAGTTTCAACAATGTTGTGCATGAAATTCCCCCTCTAACTTATAGATTAAGTATAGCCAATCTCCTTTAAAAATTATAGAATAATCGAATATTATTATGACATTTATACACTTTTCGGTTAAGATACAATTAGTCACAAATCATTCGAC
This sequence comes from Trichococcus palustris, assembly GCF_900114465.1. Taxonomy (GTDB): domain Bacteria; phylum Bacillota; class Bacilli; order Lactobacillales; family Aerococcaceae; genus Trichococcus; species Trichococcus palustris. The sequence continues at coordinate 9,312 of NZ_FOTD01000015.1, forward strand.
ACACATTACTTTGAAAGCGAGGACTGCCCTTTGTTACAGTTCCAATGGACGCAAGACTTACAATCCAAGACATACAAAGATGCTTTGGCTATCCGCAAGGAGGTTTTTGTCGGCGAGCAGCATGTTTCCGAGGAAATCGAGATCGACGAATTGGAAGGCAAGACCCTCCACTTGGTCGGCTACGAAGGAACGCTTCCGGTCGCAACCGCCCGCATCTTTCCTATGGAAAAAGGTAAATACAAGGTTCAACGGGTTGCCATCCGCAAGGAAGCGCGCAAGAAAAATTACGGAAAACTGTTGATGGAAGAAGTTGAAAAACATGTCCAGCTGCTCAACGGCCATAAATTATTTTTGGGGGCGCAAAATCATGCCCTACCGTTTTATGAAAAATTAGGGTTTCATGTTTGTAGCGAGGAATACGAAGAAGCAGGCATTTTGCATCATGATATGGAAAAAATATTGCGTTGAGGCCCCACCGCTTGGCGCATAAAAATGAACACTCCTTCAAATAAGGAAGAGGGTGGGACATTTAAGTCCTAGCCTCTTCCTTATTTCTTAACAATTAATCGTAAACGTGTTCTCATTCGCACTCTCTAAACGTGTTCCAAAAAGCAGACCCGACGTCACTTCACCAATAATGCTCAGATGATATGCGACCATCATCCGCTTATTCGCTCCAGTGATTCGGGTCTGAACGCTTTTTTTCTCACTCTCATATCAGAACAGTGATGAAATGTTTTGCGATATTGAAATAGATCAGCACCGATGTCAAATCGCTGAAGGTCGAAATGAACGGTCCGCTGGCAACAGCAGGATCGAACCCCAACTTATCCATCAGAATCGGGATCAAGCTTCCGGCCAGATTGGCCACCGTAATGGCAGACAGCATGGAGAAGCCGATGATGCCGCTTAGGATGAAGTTATGTTTCCAGACGCCGATGACCACCATGATCGTTACACCGGTAACCAAACCGGATATGAATCCTGTTGCGACCTCTGATAAAATCGTACGCAATAAGTTCTTTTCCTCGTTATCGGACAGCCCTATCTTACGGACGGCGACGGCCAATGATTGCGTACCCGCATTCCCCGATGTCCCCGTAATCAAGGTGACGAATACGGATAAAATCGATGCATCCGCAATCAACCCTTCATATTGGCTGATCAGGGAAGACGTGCCCATCCCCAAGAACAACAAGGTGATGAGCCACGGCAGCCGTTTGGACGCTGCGACAAACGGATTTTCCGATTGTTCCTCTACGTCGACCCCGGCCAAACCGGAGAAATCGCTTACCGCTTCTTCATCGATGACGTCGATGATATCATCGACGGTAATGATCCCCAAAAGGACGTTATTCTCGTCGATGACCGGCAAAGCCAAGACATCATAGTCCCGGAATTTATGGGCGACTTCTTCCTGATTCTCATTCACATCAACGGAGACGACGCGTTCGCTCATGATGTCGGCTATCATCCTATCTTCATCGTTTACGATCAGATCCCTTAAGGACAAAACTCCCACCAGCACATTATTCACGTCCACCACATAAATATAGTAAATCGTTTCCGCATCAGGGGCTTTGCTCTTCAGGATTGCCATCGCAGAACGGACAGTCTGATTCGCCACAATCGAAACATATTCCGGTGTCATGATGGCCCCGGCTGTTTCGTCCGCATAGTTCAGCAGAGCACGTATATCCTTTGCAGCCTGAAGAGGCATCAACCGCAAATACAGGCGAACACGGTCATCTTTCAATTGTTTCAACATATCTACCGCATTATCGGCATACATGCCCGCCAGCATATCCGCTGCATATTGATCATTCATTTCCAGCAAATACGCTTCAACCGACTCGACATCTTCTTCGATTATTTCAAACATATCCGACATTTCCCTAGCGGATAAATAGTAATACATCGTGATGCGTTCTTCCGGCATCAACGCGAGGTAGATTTGGGCCTGATCGTACAAATGGTAAGACAAAAATTCTTCTCGAAATTTCTCCATATCTTCTTCATGAAGGGTAAGCTTGATCTTCTCTAGCTCTTCTTCAAGTTCAAATTCATATTGTGGTTCCAACATGGATTAGCCCTCCTCGTTTTTCTGCCTCGTTTCCCATTTGATGAAATCCTCCGGCAGAGGAGCCGCTATTCTCAGCAGTTCCCCCGTTATCGGATGGGTAAACGTCAAAGACTCACAGTGCAAGGCTTGACGCAGAATAGCCGGGTCAGCCTTTCCCCCATATAAATCATCCCCCAGCAAGGGCGCTCCGACGGAAGTGAAGTGCACCCGGATTTGGTGGGTTCTGCCAGTGTGAAGCTTTATTTTCACAGTCTGGCCTTCTTCATAGGTTTTATCCAGCCAATATTCGGTCAATGCTTGCTTTCCATCTTCCCGCACCATCCGCGTCATGATCGAGTCTTCCGTTCGCCCTATCGGCGCATCGATGAAGCCATGCTCTTCTGTCAGCAACGGTCGGGAAAGAATGGCACGATAGATTTTATCGACCTCTTTGTTGCGCAGCAACGTATCCATCAACGCGTGGGCATAACCGTGTTTCGCAAATAACATGACACCTGTGGTATCACGGTCCAATCGCGTAACGATGTGAATAACCTGATTCGCATACCCTTGTTTCTGATAATACCCCTTCACCCGGTTTGCCATCGAAAGTCGCGGATGGACTTTTGAAGGGATGGAGGCCGCCCCACTCGGTTTGTTGACAATCAAAAAGTGATCGTCTTCAAACAAGATATCCAACGGGATATCCACTCCGACGGTCGTCTCATGCTCCCCTTCATCGGGGATTAATATCGTCACTTTATCCCCCTGCTCCAAGGTGGCCAAAACCGTTCTTTCTTTCCCGTTGAGCCAGATTTTGCCGCCATTAAATTTGACGATGGCCAGCAAACTTTTCGATACCCCTTTAGAACGCAGAAAGCTTTTTATTTGTATCGTCTCATCACTCTCATAAATCCAGCTAAAAATCACTTGTTTTTCTCCTAATCTCTTAAAAAATCTCATCAACAAAACATGGACATGCTATTCTATATCAATTACGTTTCAGACTTAAATATACAATCCTATTCTAACCAAAACAGCGGTGTTCTACAACTCACAACCGCAGAAAAAAAGAAAAGCGGGACAAGCCCGAAAAGCGCCGCTGCCCTTTCCGAAAAAAAAGACTGGACAATAGGAATCCCTTGTCGCAGTCTCCATTATAATCAATAGTTTTTTTCGAAATCGATGACATTACGCAATGGTTTCCCCTGCAGACGGAAACTCTCGGCATTTTCTTGCACAATCTCAAAAAGGCTATCTTTGAAATGTTCCACCACTCCTGAAAAATGCGGTGTAATCAAGATGTTCGGATGCCCCCACAGCGGACTGTCTTCAGCCAACGGTTCTGCCTCAAAAACATCCAAAGCCGCAAAAGCGACAGTACCTTCTGCCAAAGCCCCCAACAAGCTTGCATTGTCGACGGTGGCACCACGGCCGACATTGACGAAGAGGACACCTTTTTTCATGTCTCCGAATAAAACCGCGTCAAAGACATGTTCCGTCAGATCCGTCTGGGGCAAAATATCCACGACGACATCAGCACTGCCGATGACGGTTTGGATATCCTCCATTTTTACGGTCCTGTCCATTTCCGCTACTGCATTTCCGCTGCGGTTCACGCCAATGACGGTCATTCCGAAAGCCTTTGCCAATTGTGCCAGGCGCTTGCCGATATGGCCGGAACCGACGATCAGCATTGTTTTGCCCTTTAATTCATGCAGATCCGTCATTTGCTCCCATTTTTGCTTCTGCTGGTTCAGAATAGCGGTCCGCAAACCGCGCATATGGGTCAACAGCACGCCGATGACATATTCCGCGATGGCTTCGCTGTGCATGCCGCTGCCATTCGTCAAATAGATGCCTTTTTCTTTAAATGATTGCAAGGGATAATTATTGATCCCCGCAGAGATGACCTGCACCCATTTCAGAGCAGGTAAACGCCCGGCCTCCAATTGTTCCGTCAGCCCTTTGTTCCAGCCCACAACCCATTCCACTTCCGCGAGCGCCTCTGCATTCTCCTGAGTGCATAACATTTCATAATCTGCATACATATTTTGTAATTGCTCTAAATGCTTTTCCTTCAGACTAGTCGCCAACAACCATTTTTTAGTCATCCGATCACCATTCCCCATCTTTACGATTATGTCTTTCCTGGTTCTTCATGCCAATAAAAGCATCCTCCACACGGTTCCAAAAATGAGTATGTCTGTATCTTGCAAAATGAACCCGCTCTTTCGCAATCCGATAGACAATCTTCTCGATTGCCCGCTCCGGAAAAGTCAGATGATCGACAGATAAAATCAATCTATCCGTCCGATCAGGATAGACGACAATCCATTCATCTTTTGCAATAATCATGGGTGAACTCAAGGTGCGATAGATCCGGTTGTTCACCGATGCCATTTCGGTGAGCTGAATGGCCTCCGTACGTGGGTGAATAACCGCTCCCCCAAGGGATTTGCTGAAACCGGTGGAACCGGTCGGCGTAGAAACACAGATGCCGTCTCCCCTGAACGTCTCGAAGAGGTCTTCTTTGATGTAAATGTCACACACCATCGTGCCGTCGATTTTCTTTAGACTTGCTTCATTCAAGGCGATATAGCATGCCTCGGTCTCTTCATCCACATATTTTACACGGACTTCCAGCAAAGGGTAACTGACACTCTCGCCCCTATCTTGCTTCAGGCTCTCGATCAGCTCGGGCAGTTCATATGTCCGCCAATCGGTATAGAAGCCGAGATGACCGGTGTGGATGCCTACAAAGCGGACATGATGCAACTGTTTCTGGTATTTATGAAAAGCTGACAGGAGCGTACCATCCCCGCCGATCGAGACTACTAAATCAGGGGCGTCCGCCACTATTTCTATATCTTCTTTAAGGCACATTTCTTTAAATTTCGCTGCGACCGACAACGTCTCTGGCGTTTGGTTGTTTACCAGTGCAATCTTCATCTATCAAACCCCCTAAGAGAACATTATCTTCCATCTTCCTTTTTGCCCGTAAAGTAATGCTGGGCATCTTTTATCTCTTCCCGTATTTCAGACATTTCCTCATCCAGTCGGAATGCGGCTTCAGCTGCACGGATCAGCCGGTTATGCAGTTCTTCAGGATATTCACCGCGGTATTTGTAGTTCAACGAGTGTTCGATTGTTGCCCAGAAATTCATGGCCAGTGTCCGGATCTGTATTTCAACCAATATTTTTTTCTCCTCAAATAAGCGTTGGACCGGATATTCAATCACCATGTGATAAGAACGGTAGCCGCTCTCTTTCTTGTTGGTGATATAGTCACGTTCGATGATGATTTCAAAATCGTTCCTTGCCCGCAGCAATTTCACAACCTCGTGGATATCTTCCACAAACTGACACATGATCCGCAATCCTGCAATATCCTGGACATCTTGTTCCAGACGAGTCAAATCGATATCACGCACTTCCGCTTTTTCCAATATGCTTTCCTTTGTTTTCACTCGCCCAGTGATGAACTCGATGGGAGCGTGCGAATTCAGATCGCGATATTCCTTGCGAATTCCTTTTAACTTAACCTTCAATTCTTCTACCGCTTGTTCGTACGGCGCCAAAAATGAATCCCAGTTTTCCACAATATTATTTTCCATAGAACGACACCCTATCATTATTGTATGCTCCTTCATTTTAGCACACATGACTGCATTTCCAAACTAATCCCGGACAAAATATCAGAATTCGTTTTTCATTCAAATTCACTTTTCCCCTCGAAAGCCAAGACCAAAGAACGATATTTTTTCAACTTATGTTACAATGTGAATAGACATTACGAATCACGTGTATTTTGATCAGGCGAGGGGCAAAAAGCGGTCACGCGATTCATCGACTTCGTTTGGCATCCGAATCGTCTGGGTTATATTTCCCCTCAAAAAGAAAGGAAGTAATTGATATGAGCCAACAAATTGAGAAAGAATTCAAAAACTTACTGACAAAAGAAGAATATGAAACATTGATTATTGCCTCTCAATTAGACGAGAAAGAACCCATCAAACAGACAAACATTTACTATGATACGCATGATATGAAATTAAAAGCATTGAACAGCGGCTTGCGCATCCGGATTTACGAAGATAAAGGTGAAATCACGCTGAAAACACCCATCCAAGAAAACGAGAAATTGGAAACGACGGATGAATTGACTCTGGAAGAAGCCACTGCACTTGCGGAAGCGCATAAATTGAAGGAGAGCGGGAATGTTGCGGAAAAACTCAAAGGGTATGGCATTGACGTTTCGGATTTGGATGTCATCGGCCACCTTTCTACCCTCCGTTATGAGTTCCCAGGAGACAACGGGACCTATTTCCTCGATAAAAGCTACTACCAAGATCAAATGGATTACGAATTGGAATTCGAATCCGAATCCGAATCGTTGGAGCAGGGCTACATCGCATTCCAGGAGTTCTTGCAGAAGAACGCCATCAAAGTCAGAAAAGCAAAACAAAAAATCGAACGGATGCTGGCTTACCCAAACTGATCACCCAACTATCAAAATGAAACGCCGCGTTTGGAGGTTTCCCCTCCAAATGCGGCGTTGTCTTTTTTTATCGAGAAAATAGTCGATTTATTTGCAAAAAATGGGTTTGTTCCGTAAAATACTCCCTGACAAAGAAATTACTGGCATCCCGACAGTAACGTGATTGCAATGCAGCGCTTTCCGGGCCCCTTCAGAGCGCAACAAACGGAAAAGGAATACACCAATACAAACGGTTCACCTTACCGTTCTTTAAAAGCCGTTTTGCTATTCGTTTTTAAAATAATTTGATACACTTAATAGGAAGAAAATAAGAAAGAGGAAGGGATACAATGTATAGGCAACAACAGAATTCAGCAGATTCTCTCTCTTCTCCTCAAAAAATTTTTGAGCTCTATTTATTCGTGAACCCAATCGGCTTCAAATGTTATCGTACGGAACAAGAAGTGTTGAAGTTTATCCATTCGTTGGATGGACAAAAAGTACATTTCCATTTTATTACTTTCCATAACTTCAATACAGTAAACCAATATATGAAGCGCTTGAAGTTGCCGGAAAAAGACTTAAATCTGAGGAACCAAATATACAGTTCCATCTATGATGCTTCCCTTGCTTATAAAGCCGCCTTGATGCAAGGCAAAAAGAAAGGCCGCAACTTCCTGCTCTATTTGCAGAAAGCGTTGGCACACGGAACAGCAACCTACTCGAAGGAATTGCTTGCAGAAGTCGCAGCTAAAGCCAAGCTGGACGTCGATATGTTTTTTGAAGACAAAGCATCGTCTTTCGTCAAAAGCAGCTATGAAGCCGACCAACATACCGCCCAAGAGATGCACATAACGAAGAATCCTTCATTGGTGATCTTCGATAATTCAAACTATCAATATGGCCTTTTATTGGAGGACAACATTACAGCGGAGGTGCTGAATGAAATCATCCTTGAATCCTCGTCAAATGCGGAGAAAAAGGCTGAATTATTACATGATTTAAACATAACCACCATCGGCAGAGGCTATATCCGGATCACCAATAAATGATGCGGTACAAACAAATAAATAAATAAGGGTTCGGCACCTCAATCATTTCCGATGATTGTGCCGAACCCTTATTTATCATTTCAGAACCCTCAAAACGACCGCTTGATGGCTGAACGGCTTTCGTTACACCCGCTTATTTTTTGGATTCGGCTATCAGTTGTTCCAATTCGTTCAAGCGTTCTTCAAATACCATCATGGCATCCTCGATGTAAGCCGCTTGCGTCATATCGACGCCCGCTTTTTTGATCACGTCGATCGGATAAGCGCTGTTTCCGGATTTTAAGTAGGACAAGTAACGGTCCAATGCCCCTTCTTCCCCATCGACAATTTTCTTGGCCAGCGCCGTCGCTGCGGAGAAACCGGTCGCATATTGGTAGACATAGTAGTTGTAGTAAAAATGCGGAATGCGCGCCCATTCGATTGCGATTTCCGGATCTTTTTCCACCTCGGGGCCGTAATACTTGGCATTCAGATCGCCGTAATAGTTTGTCATGAAATCCTGCGTCAATGGCACACCCGCTTGCGCTTGTTGATGAACATAATGCTCAAATTCAGCGAATTGCGTTTGACGGAAAATAGTCCCTTTAAACCCATCCAAATAATGGTTCAATACGTAGATTCTGACATTTGGATCTGTCTGTGTTTTCAACAGATGGTCCGTCAAAATATTTTCGTTCGTCGTCGAAGCGATTTCCGCCAAGAAAATGGAGTAATCCCCATAAACGAACGGTTGATTTTTTCTTGTCAAATAACTGTGGACGCTGTGCCCCAATTCATGGACCAGCGTGTAAAGTTCATTCAAGGAATCTTGCCAGTTCATCAGAATGTACGGATTGGTATCGTATGCACCTGAAGAATAGGCCCCGCTGCGTTTCCCCTCGTTCTCTTTCCAATCTATCCAACGGTTGCCGAACGCCTCTTTCAAGATGCTCAAATAATCTTCACCGAGCGGTTGTAGACCCTTCAACGTTTCTTCTTTTGCAGCTTCGATGCCGTATTTTATAGGCGCCTCGCCGGTCAGCGGGGTATACATATCATACATATGCAGTTCGTCCACTCCCAGCAGCTCTTTGCGCAATCCTACGTAGCGATGCAACAGCGGAAGGTTTTTATTTACGACCTCAAGCAACGTATCATAAACAGCTTCCGGGATATGGTTGTTTGCCAAGGCAGCCGCGCGTGCGGAAGCATAGTTATGCACCTTCGCATTATAATTATGCGCTTTGACGTGTGCGGATAGAGTAGAGGCGAAGGTGTTCTTCAACCCGTCGTAGGTTTCGTAAAGGGCCTTAAACGCGCCTTCACGGACAGCTCGGTTCGGACTCTCCATCAGCTTGCCGTATAAGCCGTGCGATAATTTCACTTCCTGCCCCTCGTCGTCCTTGACCTTCGGGAACTGAATATCCGCGTTGTTCAAAACGGAGAAGGTTTTGCTCGGCGCAGAGAAAATTTCGCTGGCACCTGCCAAAAGCTCCTCTTCCCGGGCGGACAAAACATGTTCCCTCGAGGAAGTGATGCTGTCCAACAGATGCGCATAAGGTCGCAGTTCTTCATCCTCTGCAAGGTATTTCGCAAGGACATCTTCCGGAATTTCCATGATTTCCGGTTCAAACCAAGATACCGCTTCGCTGACGTTGGTCAAGATGGAAATGGCCTTGTCATGCAGATTTTGATAGGTGCTGTTGGCCGTGTCCTGATCATTTTTCAAGTGCGAGTAGACATAGGCGCTTTCCAACATGCGGTTGATCGCCAAAACGCCTTCGATGCCTTTCACCAGAGCCTTGCTGCTGGATCCGATTGTTCCTTGCAACAATTTGACGAACGGTACCGATTCCGCAATGTCGTCCAAAGCCTTTTCATATTCTTCATCTGAAGCATAAATGCTCGTCAAATCCCAAGTGAATTCCTCAGGTATGTCATTGCGTTTCAATAATTGATGTCTTTCAGTCATAAATACGCCTCCATTTATATGTATATTACAATGTTATCATATTTCCATACAAATGGTTCAACGATAATGCTTCCTTACTGAAGATTCTGGAAAAGACAATTGGTCTTCCCCTTTTCCGGCAACTTCAGCAAGAGCCATTGATTCTCGCCGACAGCGACAAGATACTGTTCCCCCTCCAACCGCTTCAGGAAAGAGAGGACCGACGCCCAATCATTCTCCTCTTTCATAAAAACGGTCTCGCGTTTCCTTATCATTTTCGACGCAAGAAACTGGCGGATCCATTTTAGAACATCTTGCTTTGTGAAGCTGGCGTTTTCTCCTTGGGAAATCATTTCCTGCAGCAAATAATACCCCCAAATATAAATAGGCGTGATGAACGACAACGAATGGAAGGGATATTCAAAAAGCAAGGCGGGCAATTGGTGCAGCGCCTCCCGGTTCAAATATATTTTCAGCAGAAATTTTTTATGCTCCAGATCCGTTCGATAGCGCAACAGGTTGATGTCTTTCGGCTGCATATAGGTCCTTTTCCCTCCTGCCGTTCTGCCTTTCTTTTTAGGATAAAAAGCGGGAGGGAATTCCCCTTTGTTGAACAGACGCTCCAAGACCGGAAAAGGCAAGCCGCATAAAGGAAAGACGGCTTTGTCAAAGGTTAATTGATTCGTTCCGCTTATCCTGAAGTTATGGCAGAGCTGCAGCTCCTCCCGTTCGCTGTCCAACAGGCTGAACCAACAGCCTCCTTCGTTGGAATGGTTCAGAAATTGAAAGATTTTTTGCGTCAGGTGGCGCGGCTGATAATCCATCCCGCATATCCACCAAACATGGTAGCCGTTTTGCCGATAGCCTTCCGTTCGTCCTTTCAACTCGGCAAAGGCGATGGGGCTGCATTGATATTCTATCGCAATCGGTTTTCCCGATTCGGGGCGTATCAACAAATCGGGTCGTTGCGTCAATTCGGGCAACCAGCTTTCCAACAAGACCGGCAACCCTTCTACGCGAAACTTTTCCAGCAGCATCCGTTTCCCTTTTAGATGCGCCGCCGTCTCGCCCTCAGTGAAGGCGGCGCAATTCTCAGCATGGTAATGCGCAAAATGAGCCGACATATATTCCCCGCTTTTGAACATCACCCTTCCCTTACAACAAGGACAATAATACGTTCCGCCGGCATTCATGCGGATCCTTTTTTGTGCTTGTTCTGCATAAAGCGGCTGATCCTTTTCATCCAATGCAATCAACACAGTCAACGCCTCCCTTTCATTCATCCCTCATTCCTATTATTCGCCACCTTTCGTATTTCCTTTTAAAATAAAAAAAAAGATCCAACCGCATCAGCGATCAGATCTTGTATGATTATTTGAAATAGTGTCTGGCAACTTCCAAAGCATTGTCTTGAATGACCAATTTCCCGTATTCGCTAAGAACTTCGGTGGCGATGTCGGATTCTTCCGCAAATTCCAACGCCTTGAGAATTTCAGTATCCAGATTGGTTTCCGTCATTTCATCGATGAAGTAAACGACGGCCAGATAGTAATGTTTATCGTAGTAATACAGGCTGGAGACGCCGCTTTCCAAAAACATCCGTTTCGCCAATTCTAAGAAATCATCAAACGACTGAAACTTGAATACCACTTCGACCGGAGCCATGTCGTCTTCATCCATTTCGGAAGCCTTCTTCTCACGTTCGTTGAAGTTTTTCGTCTGTTTCTTTATATAATCCACGACATGTTCTAATTGGCTGGAACCATTCACATTTTCATAATCCTCGTCGCCGTTCATGCCTCTGCTGATGAATAATTCTAATCCATTACCATTAGGCAGCACTTGGAATGTAATGGCGTCCGATTCGTGAAACTGATTATCAACATCCACTTCCTCTAAGATACTATAAAAGAAGCTTTCAATTTGCTTTTGATTTCCCAATAAATCAAGGAAGGTAATACCTCTCTCTTCTAAATCAGAATTCTCAATCAAAACGCGAATTGTGTTTTCGTTAATATTTTCCATTTCCATCATGCTTCACCCCACTTTTCTTCCTTTTTTGTTATAACCATTGTAAATCAAATCGCAAAAATGTAAAGACAAAAGCATATAATCTTTCAACTTATCCCTCAATTCTTCGAATTTCCATCAAAAAAGCAAGCATACCAAATTTCTTCAGTGTACTTGCAACAATATCATTTTTCAATTGTCGATCGGCTAGAAATTTGCCAATCTCTGTGCTTTTTGCAATTCCATCGCACGGACTTCTCTCGGCAGGAAGCGGCGGATTTCGTCTTCGTTGTACCCTACTTGTAATCTCTTTTCATCCAAAATAATCGGACGGCGCAGCAATCCTGGATTTTCTTGGATTAAAGCGAAGAGGTTATTTAAAGGTAGCTCATCTAGGTCAATATTTAATTCTTGAAATGCTTTGGAACGAGTAGAAATGATTTCTTCAGTACCTTCTTCGGTCATTTTCAAGATATTTTTAATTTCGATTTGTGACAAAGGTTCGGAGAATATGTTTCTTTCAGTATAAGGTATATTGTTTTCTTCTAACCATGCACGTGCCTTACGACAAGAGGTACAACTTGGGGAAGTATATAAGGTTACCATCTCTATCTCTCCTTTTTTGTAAGTTTTTTTCTGACTACTTACATTTATTATTATAAACCATTTTTTTATGAATAGCTATCCTTTTTTTTGTTGTCTATACAATTTTTCGTCACATTTCAGACACAAATGAACTTGGGAAGAATAAGTAAAAATGCCGAAAATTCTCCTGCACCAACATTTCTATGCGTTTACAATTAATAAGTTATTTTTTCAGTTTATACTAAATCTATTTTAATAACAATTCCTCCAATAAATTTTACCTGTTTTATAAAACGCTTCCATCCCAACCGTCCGAATGCACCTGTTCCAAAAAGAAGAAAATCGTGAAAGCATTTCGTATTTGAGTTATAATAAATTGCGACGTACTTAACCCTAGGAGGATTTTATGAAAAAGAAAATATTTTCTGGCGTTCAGCCAAGCGGTATTCCCACCATCGGTAATTATATTGGTGCGATGAAACAATTTGTGCAACGCCAAGATGACTATGATTGTACCTACTGCATCGTTAATCAACACGCGATTACCGTCCCTCAAGATCCAAAGACCTTGACTGAGAGAACCCGCGGACTTGCAGCCTTATATTTAGCAATGGGCATCGACCCTAAGAAATCGACCATCTTCATCCAATCGGAAGTCCCTGCCCATGCCCAGGCAGCTTGGATCGTCCAATGCAATACTTACCTTGGTGAATTGGAAAGAATGACCCAATTCAAAGACAAATCCGCCAAACAAGAAACCGTTTCGGCCGGCCTTTTGACCTATCCCCCATTGATGGTAGCGGACATTGTCCTTTACAATACCGAATTTGTTCCGGTCGGCGAGGATCAAAAACAACATCTGGAATTGACGCGCGATTTCGTGCAACGCTTCAACAACAAATACGGAAACGGGAAAGCCATCCTAACGATGCCGGAACCGATGATCCCCGAGGATGGCGGGCGCATCATGAGCATCCAAGACCCGACAAGTAAAATGAGCAAATCGGACACGAATACGAAAAGTTTCATCTCCCTATTGGATGAACCGAAAGCCATCCGCAAAAAAATCAAGAGTGCCGTTACCGATTCAAGCGGCGTGATTGAGTATGATAAAGAAAATAAACCAGGCATCTCCAATCTATTGACCATTTTCTCCGCTTTCACAGGAAAAACGATTCCTGCGCTGGTCGAAGAATTTGCGGGCTCTGGCTACGGCAACTTCAAAGAGAAATTGGCCGATGCCATCGTCGCCGAATTGGAACCGATGCAAAACCGCTACTATGAATTATTGAACTCCAAAGAGTTGGATGACATCCTGGATGAAGGTGCCAAAAAAGCGAATGCCGTTGCCTCTGAAACACTGAAGCGCATGGAAAACGCAATTGGACTGCACAGATAAGTTAAAGAAAGAGGCTAAGACATTAAGTTTGTCTTAGCCTCTTTCCTATTCCCTAACGATTGATCATAAACGAAAATGCTCGCACTCTGCCTAAACGTGTTCTGATTCGCAGACACCACTTCCGTTTCGAAACCGGCTTTCGTCCACAAAAGAGGTAAACGAAAAGTCGGTTTCTCCAACGTCCGGGTGTCTAAACGCGATTCATCGCACTCTTCTTAATACAATCCTTCGACCAATTCCTCAGGCGTAACATTGCCGAAGTATTTTTTCGTATCGATCTCGTTGAGTTTCGCTAAAATGTCTTCTTTCGCGTATTTCACGCCAATGAAGGCATCCTCCACATCTTTGATTTCGCCAAGTCCGAAGAAGTCGCCATAGATCTTCAGATGTTGGATATGGCCATCTTCCACGTTCAGGCGGACATCGATTGAACCGATCGTGAAACGATGGTGCTTTTCGATTTCGAATTTAGGCGATTTACCGTAGTTCCAATCCCAGTTGCCGAAGTATTCCTCGCGGATTTCGTAGACGCGTTTCCAGTCTTCTTCCGTCAGATGGTATTCTTTCACTTTTTCACGGCTGTCCACAGCGAAGATGTAGAGCAGCATCAAGTCACGGAATTCTTCCGTCGTCATTTTTTGGTATGGTTCATCCACGAAAGGTTTGATATTGGTTACACGGCTGCGGACCGATTTGATCCCTTTTGATTCGATCTTATCTTTTCTGGGTTTCAAAGCGCTGCTTACCGCATCCAGATCAGAATCGAATAAGATGGTGCCATGGGCAGTCATCCTGCCGTTCGTCGCATACATCGCGTTTCCCGAGAATTTTTTGTCGCCGATGACCAAGTCGTTACGGCCTTTCAGTTCGGCATCCTTCACGCCGACACTATGCAGGAAGGCGATGACCGGTTGTGTGAATTTCCCGAAATCCCGGAAGGAGTCCCCATCATCCTTGGTGATGAAACAGAATGAGAAGTTCCCAAGATCGTGATAGACAGCTCCACCGCCGGACATTCTGCGGACGATATGGATGCCCTTCTCTTCGACGTACTCCGAATTGATCTCTTCGATGGTATTTTGGTTCCTACCGATGATGATGGACGGTTCATTTATATAGAACAGCAGGATCGGTTCATCCAAAATTTTTTCCTTCAACAGGAATGTTTCCAATGCGATATTTACGCTGGGGTCTAACTGATTTTGATTATCTACAAAGTACATGCTGCTTCTCGCTCCCATTCTGAATATAGTTTTTTTATTTAAGATCAAATTGTAATGATGCGATGTTTTGCTGCAAGGCTGACGGCAACCGATGGCGCGGCCGCTCTTGCTTGCTCCAACAGCACATTCAAGTCGCCTTTTTGCGGAAGATGCGTCAATACAAGGCCCTTTACCTCCCCTGCCTCTGCGATGCTCCCGACCTCAGCCGCTGTCATATGAGCAGGGTGCCCTTCATTCCCGTTGAACAGATTCGTATCCGCCAAAAATAAATCCGCCTCTTTGACAAAGGGAACGAATGCCGGCAGGTAGGCAGAGTCTGCCCCAAAGACAAACACTTTCCCCGTGTTTATTTCTTCGAAGCGCATTGCGTAACAAGGGACCGGATGAATTGTTTTCATGAATTGAATGCGGAACGGCCCTACCGTCAACGTCTCTTCGCCTTGATAGGCGATCCCTTCGCTGACATTCGGCATATCCAACAGCTTGAAGAAATCCGATTCCGCATGGCCATAGATGGGCAAAATCTTTTTTTTTTCCCTTCAGCGGCTTCTTTCAATTGAAAGGTGTACTGCAAGACCCCCAGATCGGCAATGTGATCGGCGTGATAATGCGTCAGGATCACAGCATCCAAATCCAAGGGATCCAAATGGTGCTCCAAAGTGAGCAGCGCATTACTTCCTGCATCAATCAAAAGTCTGTATTCCCCGGAAGTCAACAAATAGGATGTTGTCCCGACATCTTTCGTCGGATAACCACCCATATAACCCAAAATAGTCAGTTCCATTTTTTCCCCTCCAGCATTATTCAATATATATAGAAGATACAGGATTATCAGGACATTAGCAATCTGTTTGTCTCGCAAAAAAAAATTGACTCCATAAAAATAAAAAATACAGTTTATTCCTATTTATGGTACAGGTTATCATAACTCACTTTTCCATTATACCAATTATCCAACCAAATGCTATCGATATGCCCAGGCAAAAAAAACAGTTCCATCTGTTTGTGAAACCAATACAGATGAAACCGCTGTGTCACACCTTCCGCGTGCGCGCTCCTGCTATGCGGAAGGATTATTTTTTTTTCCCGTTTCCAACATATGCTGGATTGCATCGGCTGCCAACTGCTTTCCTTCAGCGATGGCATTCGACATATCGTACCCTTTTAAGCCATTCCCTCCCAGAAAAATCCCTTTTTCGGCATACCGTTGCTCCATGCTGCAACCGTCCGCTATCATGTCTTTGCGCTGGTGCAGACTGAAATGCGGTACGGCACTGCTCCAACGGTAAACTTTGGAAGAATGCGGTTCGGACGTCAGCTCCAGTATTTCTTTCAATTCTCTTTTTAGGATGTCGATGATGATTTCATCCGTCAATTTTACAAGCGTTTCCTCTTGTCTGCGGCCAAATTCAACCAGCAAATAGAGTTTCGGCGCTTCCTCAAAGGATAACCATTTTTTGTTCAAAATGGTTGCTTTCGTTATATGGTAGGCGCTTTTTCGTGGGATGACAAAGCCGCTGCCGACCGGCATTTTCCCGATGGATTTTTTATCCAATTGAAATAATAACGTACCCATACTGGTGCTGATTGGTTCCGGAAAAGGGATATCCGCAATGGCACGCTCTATATATCTGTGGGTATCCTGCGCGTTGGTGGCAACGATTACGCTGCCCATCCGGATGGGTTCATGGCCGTTCAACTCCAATACGATATTCCCTTCTCCTCGAACCTCCATTCCCGTGACCTTTTGATTCAAATAGACATGCCCGTCCACTTTCCGACCCAACGCATCCACCAGTGACGACATGCCTTTTTTCAGTGTATATTCTTTTCCCGGACCGTCGGCATATTTTTTGATGACAGCTTCCGATTTCTCCTTATGGCCCGTCCTGGCATATAACGCAACCAAGTTCTTGTCGTATTGCTTGACTGGTATCAATTCCATGGACCCATATATATTCTCCGGGAAATAAGGCTCAGCTATATAATCCACGAATTCACGGCCCAGCCGAAATTCCAAGAATTTATCTGTGGAATATTTGGGATCCTCATGGATGCTTTTGCTGAAAAACATCCCGTTCAGGATCGATTTTATTTTTGAACCAAAGGATAGTGCCTCTTCATGCCAGATGTCATTTAAAAAGAGCGGCAAACCATGGTAAGTAGGAATGATGGCTCCAACAAATTCATTTCCGTCAAACAGCGTCATATTACCGCCTGCGTTGAATTGTATGTCATCAGATAAACCTAGTTCTTCCAGGAAGCCCCTGACATCAGCGCGTCTCAAATCAAATGAAGAGGCGCCTGTATCGACAGCAAAACCATCCACCTCGATTGTTCGGATCATTCCGCCGACACGCGCCCGCTCTTCAATGATCATATATTCGAAGGGAAGTTGTTTGTCCCTGATAGCCTTATCGATTTCATAAGCGGCTGTCAACCCTCTCAGCCCGCCGCCGATGATGGCAATTTTCCTGTTCACTCGTTCCAACCTGTCACCTCCTTTTGCAAAACAACCTTTTCTACTATATTACTCTACTTTTTCATAAAAATATGTGGATACTTTTCGACAGATGGTCGCTAGGGCGATGGGAACGGAAGCGATGGCGTCTCGAAAAATTTTGCCTCCGAAGAAAATAAACTACCGGATGACCATCTTTTTCTGGTTGGTCATCCGGTAGTCTATCGATGAAAAACAGTTGATTTTTGGACGCGTTCGATCAGAATCCCGGTCGAATCAGACATTCGCTCTAATTTTTGCGATGGCCGCCGTATCCAATCGTTTTACAACTTCAGTCACCAGTTTCACAGCGTTCAGATAGTCATCTTCATGTATGACGGAAGTATGGGAATGCAGATAGCGTACTGGGACGGTGATGGCGAAGGATGGGATGCCGTCCAGACTTTGGTGCTGCGAACCGGCATCCGTTCCACCTCCCGCGATGACTGTATATTGAAAAGGAATCTTGCATTCCTCCGCAACCGCGACAATAAAATCGCGCAAGCCGCGATGCGGAATCATCGATGCATCAAAAATCAGCAACTGCGGTCCTTTGCCCAATTCAGAATCGGCTTCCTGAGGCGTCATGCCCGGTGTATCCCCGGCTGTGCCCGTATCCAATGCAAAGGCGATGTCCGGACGGATCATGTGCGTCGCCGTTTTTGCGCCGCGCAAGCCGACCTCTTCCTGCACGTTTGCTCCCGCAAAGAGCACATTCGGATGCCCTTCTTGCGCCAGTTTTTCCAGGACTTTGATGGCAACAGCGGTCCCGACGCGGTTGTCCCACGCTTTCGCCAATAGGTACTTCGAACCGTTCATCCGTTTGAAGCCAATATACGGTGTAATCATATCGCCGGGACGGATGCCCCATTCCTGCACCTGCTCTTTTGAAGAGGCGCCTATGTCGATGAACATGTCTTTGACCTCATATGGTTTTTTGCGTGCTTCGGCAGTCAGCACATGCGGCGGTTTACAACCGATGACGCCATGGAATCGCTCGCCTTTGGAACTGGTTATTTCGACTTGCTGCGCCAACATGACCTGCCCCCACCAGCCGCCCAGCGTCTGGAACTTGATGAAGCCTTTATCCGTGATCGCTGTCACCATGAAGCCCACTTCGTCCAGATGTCCGGCCAGCAAAACGACTGGCCCTTCAACATCGCCCGTATGCTTCGCAAACACCCCGCCTAGTCCATCCTGCACGAACTCCTCGGCAAACGGTTCGGCATAGCGTTTGAAAACATCACGCACCTCTCCTTCGTTGCCGGGCACACCGCGCGCATCCGTCAGATCGATCAGCATCTGTAATTCTTTTTCCTCCACAAAAATCCCCCGCTTCCTTTTAGTCACCATCTATTATATCATTTTCTGGACTAAAAAAAATCGCCATTTCCCAGTCCAGGACTGAAGAAACGACGATCATAAAATTATTTGTTTAAAGCGTCTTTAGCTTGGTCAGCGATCGCTGTGAAAGCTGCAGCATCTGTAACTGCTAAGTCAGCCAACATTTTGCGGTTCATTTCGATACCAGCAAGTTTTAATCCGTGGATCAATGTGCTGTAGCTTAAGCCGTTCATGCGAGCAGCCGCGTTGATACGAGTGACCCATAATCTACGGAAGTCACGTTTCTTTTGACGACGGTCTCTGTAAGCATAAGTATAAGATTTCATTACTTGTTCTTTAGCTGTTTTGAATAATGTATGTTTTGAACCGTAATAACCTTTAGATAATTTAATAATCTTTTTACGGCGTTTACGGGTTACTGTCCCACCTTTAACACGTGGCATAGTGATTTCCTCCTTATTAGAACGCTAGGTTCTATCTTCGTATTTTTAGTTAATTTGGTTTAATTGGAATTATCTCATTTGTGACAATTGTTGGCTGATACGTTTCATATCAGATGGGCTAACCATTGAAGCTTGACGCAATTGACGTCTTTGTTTCTTTGTTTTCCCATGGAATCTATGGCTTGTAAAAGCGCTCCAGCGTTTTAGTCCGCCGTTACCAGTTCTTTTAAAACGTTTTGCGGAACCACGGTGAGTTTTTTGTTTTGGCATTTGTCTTTCCTCCTAAATTAAATTAAAAATTATTTCTCTGTTGATTTCGGGGCTAACATCAAGAACATGCTTCTGCCATCCATCTTAGGATGAGATTCAATTGTGGACACATCGGTAAGTTCAGACGAAAGACGATCAAGGACTCTTTGTCCGATCTCTTTATGTGTAATCGCACGTCCTTTGAAACGGATCGATGCTTTTACTTTGTCGCCTTTTTCTAAAAACTTACGAGCGTTACGCAATTTAGTTTGAAAATCATTCTCGTCAATGGAAGGACTTAAACGGACTTCTTTGATGCTTACCACTTTTTGGTTTTTACGGGCTTCACGTTCACGTTTTTGTTGATCGAAACGGAACTTACCGTAATCCATAATACGGGCAACGGGCGGGTTTGCATTTGGCGATACCAAAACTAAATCTAAATTTGCTGCTTCTGCAATCTGCAATGCATCACTTTTCGATTTGACTCCTAGTTGCTCGCCGTCACTACCGATAATACGTAGTTCGCGGGCACGGATGCCGTCGTTAACCATCATATCTTTTGCTATGGTCGTTCACCTCCATGATATTTGAGAGAAAGGACGCAGAAAAAATCGGCGGATTATAATAACCCGCCGACCAGACTTGTTTAAAACAAGTTACTTGTACATATCTAACCCAAGGACTGATTCGTCTACTTAGGCGAGAAGCGGGCGCCTCTGCTTAATTTCTCAACTTTTAAAGTATACCCTGCCCCGGCCGGATAGTCAAGCTTATTCCGCGAGAAATTTTCTTTTCCACCTTTTCGGCCAACGGCAAGTTTTTCGAATGAAGGCTTATTTGCGGTAATGCCAGATGCCTGCCAGCTCTTCCGACGGCAACGCCGCGGCCAGTTCTGCAACGGTCTTCTCCAGTTTCGGTACGACCAGATCGGGAGCCAGTTCCTGCAGCGGCAACAGCACGAAGGTGCGTTCCTGCATGCGCGGATGCGGCACCGTCAGCCTCTCTTCGGCGATGACAGCATCACCGAAAAGGACGATGTCCGCGTCCAATGTCCTTGGGCCGAAACGGATGGTCCGGATACGGCCCAATTCGTTCTCCACACCTTGGCAGGCGTCCAATAAAGCCAAAGGAGATAAATCGGTCTCCGCTGCGAAAACCAGATTCAAGAAATCCGGTTGGTCCAGATAGCCGACCGGTTTTGATTCATAGAGGGAAGAGATCTGTTTTACCCGTAAAGCGGGCATATTTTGAAACATTTGGAGGGCCTTCTCCAAATGTTCCTTGCGCGGCTCCAAATTCGTGCCCAAGGCGATGTAAACGACTGTCATCTAGCCTATCTCCCTTTCACGGTAAATTTCCACCGCAACGGAATCATAATGCCCGACAATCGGCGGATCAGGTTTGATCACTTTGACGCGGCAAGCTTGCAACGAATCGAATTTCTGAAGCAGGGCGATGGCGATATGTTCCGCCAACGCTTCGATCAGATTGAAGTTTTCCTCCTCCACGACGGCCTTCACCGCTTTGTAAGCATGCCCGTAATGGATCGAATCCTCCATTTTGTCGCTGTAGCCCGCTGTTTTTGTGTCGGTGTACAGGATGACATCCACGTTGAATCGTTGACCCAGTTTCTTTTCCTCCGGGTGTAATCCATGAAAAGCATAAAATTGCAGGTTATTCAAAAATATTTTATCCAATGGGACTATCTCCTTTTTTTAGCATGGCATCCATCATTTTGGCTACGTCAGCATTTGCCTTTACGTTATGGACACGGAATATGTGGGCGCCGTTCATGATTCCCAGAGCAGTGGTGGCCGCAGTCCCTTCATCGCGTTCTTTGAAGGGTGCATCCCCCAGCACCGTTCCGATAAATCGTTTGCGCGAAGTCGCCAACAATAACGGGTAACCCAAGTCGGCGAAACGGCGCAAGTGATGGATCACATTCAGATTGTCTTCAAACGTCTTCGCAAATCCGCACCCGGGATCCAGGATGATGTTGTGTCTGGGAACCCCTGCCGCCAAAGCGATCCGCATGCTCTCCGAGAGATCTTGGATCATGTCCTCGATCAGGAAATTGTAATCCGCTGCTTCGCGGTTGTGCATGAGGATGATCGGAACATCAAATTCGGCTGCGACAGCCGCAATCTCAGGGTCGTATTTGCAGCCCCAGATATCATTGATGATGTCGATCCCCGCTTCGCAGGCGGCACGGGCCACCGCCGATTTATACGTATCGACGGAAAGCGGGACAGCCACTGCCGCTTTCACGGCTTTGATGACCGGCACAATGCGCGCGATTTCTTCTTCATCGGAAATCTGGGTGTGTCCCGGACGGGTCGATTCCCCGCCGATATCGATGAAATCAGCCCCGTCACGCACCATCTCGATGGCATGGGCAACGGCCGCTTCGAGCGTATTCCATTCGCCGCCATCGGAAAAAGAATCCGGCGTAACGTTCAGTATGCCCATGATATAGCTGCGCTTTGACAAATCATAGGTTTTTGCTTTTGTCACAAGTTTCAAGGAAAAACCTCCTCCGTAGTTAAACTGCTCTTATAATTTGATTAATTCCAGCACTTCGCTTCTGGATTTGAATGATTGCTTGAATGCACCGCGGACCGCCGACGTCACCGTCTTGCTGCCCGGTTTCTTCACGCCGCGCATGGTCATGCACATGTGCTCGGCTTCCAGCACCACCATGACCCCCTGCGGATCCAAATGCTCCATCAGGATATCCGCCACCGTGGTCGTGATCCTTTCCTGGATCTGAGGCTTCTTGCTGACCTCATCCAGGATGCGGGCCAGTTTGCTCAAACCGATCACTTGTCCGTCTTTCGGCATGTAGGCGATATGCCCCACCCCGAAAAAGGGAACCAGATGATGTTCGCAAGTGGAGTAGAAAGGGATATCTTTCACCAATACGATTTCATCGGTATCTTCATGGAAAACCACCTTCGCGTGTTCAGCGGGGTCCTTTTCGACACCGGAAAAAATCTCCGCATACATGCGTGCTACCCGTTTCGGTGTATCCTGCAATCCGGAACGATTCGGATCTTCCCCTATCGCTTCCAGTATTTGATAAACCGCAGACTCTATCTTTTCTAAATCCATTCTATTTCCTCCTCAAGTGGCTATTTTGCTAGCAAGGCTGCGAGCGTGATGTCCCCCACCGCTTTTGCAGCAACCAGTAAAGATTTTTCATTTATGTCGAACTTAGGATGATGGTTGTCAAAGACCTCTGCCTGTTCCGGGCGTGCGCCCACATTCAGGAAAGCTCCCGGTATCTTCAACAGATATTGCCCGAAGTCTTCGGCTCCCGTATTGGCGGGAACGGCAACGACCGTATCCAGATAATCCCCGATCCCTTCTTTTTCCAGGACCGCGATGGCCTTGGCCGTTTGTTCCGGATGATTATACAAAGGCGGATAGTCGGAATTATATTCGATGTCCACCTTCACGTCGTACATTTCCGCCAGGCCGCGGCCGATACGGTGGAAATGTTCTTCGATGACTTTGCCGACCTCCAGATCCATGTAACGGGCATCGCCGCGCAGGATCAGGTTGTCTTTGATGACATTGCTGCTGCCGACGCCCTCAAAAGAACCGATCGTCACAACCGCCATATCGTACGGATTGATGCGGCGGGAGGCGATGGTCTGCAGATTCATGACGAAGCTGGAAGCTGCCACGATCACATCATTCGCTTTATGCGGTGCCGAACCATGTCCGCCGGTTCCTTGGATGTGCACGTTGATGTCGCTGCAGCCGGCATAGGCATAACCGCTTGTATAGAAAATGGTGCCCGTTTCGTAATCCGGATAAAAATGGATG
This sequence comes from Trichococcus palustris, assembly GCF_900114465.1. Classification (GTDB taxonomy): domain Bacteria; phylum Bacillota; class Bacilli; order Lactobacillales; family Aerococcaceae; genus Trichococcus; species Trichococcus palustris. The sequence continues at coordinate 32,423 of NZ_FOTD01000015.1, forward strand.
CCGTAGATTTCATCGACATCATCCAGCAGACCCGAATCCACGATGCTCTTCGCTCCGGCCGGGGCTTGCTCTTCCGCATGTTGATGAACGATTTTAACGGTTCCGTCCCATTCATCCTTCAGTCGGATCAAGCAATCCGCCAAAACCAGCAGATAGGCTGTGTGCCCATCGTGCCCGCAGGCATGCATGACGCCCGGATTTTTGGATGCAAACGGCAATCCGGTTTGCTCCTCGATCTTCAAGGCATCAAAGTCGGCCCGCAATGCGATTGTTTTGCCGGGGTTCTTCCCTTTGATCGTCACGACGATGCCATAGCCGTTCCCGACATGCGTATGCACTTCCACCTCTTTGCCTTCATAAAACCGGGCAATAAAAGCGGACGTCTCTTTTTCCTGGAAAGATATTTCAGGATATTCGTGAAAATGACGGCGTAAGGAAATCATTTCTTCTTCACGCTCATTCAGCATGTTCATTAATTTATCTCTTAACATAAAAACCCCTCATTCCCTATATAGTCATTTCAAGAAAAGCGGTCCAAGCCCGCCCTGCCTCGACAGAAATTTAAAGGACGCAACGCTCCTTGCAGTCGCCTTGTACTGGTAGTCTAAGGAATGAATTCCTAAGACTACCACGCAAATGAGCAAACCGCGCAATTGCTGAGAGACTTCCTGCGTCAGCAGGTTAGTCGAACAGTATGTCTTGGCTCATAGAGCCAAGAGGTTCCTTCATCTTTCGTTTCCGAGAGGCAGGCTTGGACCGCTAGACATCATGTTGTGGCGTGAAACTAATTAGGAATCTGTTAAACACCAACAGTGATGTGCTTCTTATATCAAAAAAATTATGCTTCCTAGCTATAAACAAAAAAAGCCCGGGACATATAAAGCAATGTCCCAGACCTCTTTCGAGCAAACAGGATTCAGTCTACATTACCTGAAGGTTATTGTATCATGATTCGCCTGCGTAGATGTGGATTTGATAAGATTATTTGAAGTTTTTGATTTCATCTTGCACAGACGCGAAGAACTCTTCAACGGTAACTGTGTTTGTTTCTTTGGATCCGTAGCGTCGGATGGTTACTGTGCCGTTTTCCAATTCTTGATCCCCGATAACTAATTGATACGGGATTTTTTGCGTTTGTGAAGCACGGATTTTGTAACCCATTTTTTCATTGCGGTCATCAACGTCGATGCGCATGCCCAGCTGTTCCATTTTGTTTTTCAATTCGTAGGCTTTATCGGCATGCATATCCAAGTTTACGGGGATGATCGTTGCTTGAACAGGGGCCAACCAAACCGGGAAAGCGCCTTTGTATTCTTCAATCAAGTAAGCCACGAAACGTTCCATCGTCGAAATGACTCCGCGGTGGATAACGACCGGACGGTGGTTGTTTTCGCCGTCTTCCCCGACATAAGTCAGGTCAAAGCGTTCCGGCAACAGAAAGTCCAACTGGATGGTGGACATCGTTTCTTCGATACCCAAGGCAGTCTTGAATTGCACGTCCAGTTTAGGGCCGTAGAAAGCCGCTTCGCCGATGGCTTCAAAATATTCCAGACCGAATTCGTCCATCGCTTCTTTCAGCATCGCTTCAGCTTTGTTCCACATGTTGTCATCGTCATAGTATTTCACTTTGTCTTCAGGGTCGCGGTAGCTCAGACGGAAACGGTAATCCGTGATTTTGAAATCTTTATAGACATCCATGACCAATTGCAGGACGCGTTTGAATTCATCTTTGATCTGGTCCGGGCGCACAAAAACGTGGGCATCGTTCAACGTCATTTCGCGGACGCGTTGCAGGCCGGACAAGGCGCCGCTCTTTTCATAGCGGTGCATCATGCCCAATTCGGCAATGCGGATCGGCAATTCGCGGTAGCTGTGGATATCATTTTTGTAGACCATCATATGGTGCGGGCAGTTCATCGGGCGCAATACCAACATTTCGCCGTCGCCCATGTCCATCGGCGGGAACATATCATCATGGTAGTGATCCCAGTGACCGGATGTCTTGTACAGTTCCACATTCGCCATGATCGGCGTGTAGACGTGTTGATAACCCAAACTCACTTCTTTGTCGACGATATAGCGTTCCAATGTGCGGCGGATGGTTGCGCCTTTCGGCAACCAGAACGGCAAGCCGGAACCGACTTCAGGGGCGATCATGAACAGATCCAATTCTTTCCCTAATTTGCGGTGGTCGCGTTCTTTCGCTTCTTCGCGCATTTTGATGAATTCAGCCAAGGCTTTTTTGTCGAAGAACGCAGTTCCGTAGACGCGTTGCATCATTTTGTTGTTTGAATTCCCGCGCCAGTATGCGCCGGCAAGAGATAATAATTTGAAGACTTGGATTTTTCCGGTCGACGGCACGTGGATGCCGCGGCATAGGTCGGTGAAATCTTCTTGCGTGTAGACGGTGATGGTTTCGTTCTCCGGCAGAGCTGTGATCAACTCGACTTTGTAAGGATCGCTTGCGAACAAGGCCAATGCTTCTTCACGGCTCACTTCGCGGCGGACGATCGGATAGTTCGCTTTGACGATGTTCATCATTTCAGCTTCGACTTTCGGAAGGTCCTCTTCGGAAAGCTGCACTTCCATGTCGGTGTCATAGTAGAAGCCTGATTCGATTGCCGGGCCCACACCGAAGTGGATGCCGGGGAACAGGCGCGTCAAGGCATGTGCCATCAAATGGGCAGTCGAATGGCGCAGGATATAAAGGGCATCTTCGTGATCCGGCGTTACGATTTCAAGGACACCGTCCATTTCCAATGGGCGGGTGAAGTCGACCAACTCACCGTTGAATTTTCCGGCCAAGGCTTTCTTGGCCAGGCTGTTGCTGATGCTTTTTGCTACTTCTTCCACGGTTACGCCGGCAGCGAATGCTTTTACGGCGCCATCAGGGAAAGTGATTTTGATTTCTGACATGCTGATTCCTCCAATTTTTTTATGTGGCTCCTCCGCTAGGGAGTGCCGCTGGGTTTTGACAAAAAAGATACAAAAAAAAGCCCATTTCCAGCCTTAGCCGGAAATGGGACGTGTCTACGTGGTTCCACCCAAATTCAAGAGTGCTACAAAAACCCGTTAAGATCCCTGTCTCATTCTCACTTGAACGCGATAACGAGCGTACCGTTTCCCCCTACTTCAAGTTCAGGGAATCTCTCGAAAGTGGTCAATAAATAAGTGATTGAGATGTCGCACCAACCCATCCCTCGCTAAAAATCAGTTTATTTAAAGGTATCTTTCTCATCGATTTTGCTATTCTTTCATCTGTATTCCATTTAAACACTAAAACGAATGGATTTCAAGCATTATTTCCGCTATCGCCCTTAACTTTCGAAACGGCGATTTTTCCCTTTGATCGCGACTTCCCTTGCCAGGAAACGGATGCGTTCCATCAATCGTTTCGCCTTGATCGGTTCGTCATCACCCCTGTTGCCCATGCGGAAATGCTCTTCGAGCTCATTCAGCGTGAAATTCGAACTGAAGAAGGTCGGCAAATCCTCCTGCATCCGGTATTGCAGGATTACACCCAACACTTCATCGCGGATCCAGGTTGAGTTCGCTTCCGCCCCGATATCATCCAGCATCAGGACTTCCGTTTTTTTGACGGCATCGATTTTTTCATTCACCGTATTGCTTTGGATGGCCTGTTTCATTTCCATGGTGAAGGTCGGATAATGCATCAGTGTCGTCACATGGCCGGTCAACGCCAATTCATGCGCGATGGCTCCCAAGAGATAGGATTTCCCTACACCGAACGGCCCGACGAAATACAGCGCCTGGTGATGCGCCTTCGGGTTCTCGTTGTACTGGTCTATGAAATTCAGCGATTCCAAAATCGCGGACATCCGTTCATTCGATTGGACAAAGTCTTTGAAGGTCGCATTCCGCACGTCTTTCGGCATGGACATGGAATGGATGCGGCTCCTCAATTCCTTCTCCTTCACTTTCGCCAAGGTTTCTGCAGTCGGTGTGTAAACAACATCGATGTAGCCGGCGTTCAAGGCCAGATGCGGTTCATAGCCGGGATTCTGCGATTCCTTGCCCGCCTTTATTTTTTCCTTTTCCTGCACGTATTCGTACAGCTTCGAATAGCTTTTATCGACGATTTCCTGTGTCAGCTTGTCTTGATGTTCCTGAAAGAAATGCTGTACATCGCCGTCCTCCATGATCATGGCGATCATCGCTTTGTAGCGTTGGCTGATCTCAGGATTGTTCATATATTTACTGAAAGCTCTGCCGATGGGTTCCATCATTCATCCCCTGCCTTTCCGCTACTTCTCAATTTCTTGATGCGTTCATTTATTTTCTTTTGCGCTTCCTCAGACAACGGCGTTTCCAAATGGATTTTGCTGTCCGCCTGAGCCCAATCCGGCAAAGTCTCTTTCTTACGGATGACCGGATTGCCGTAATTCTTCGCGATGGTGCGATTCGTTGCACGCTTTTCGGCCTTTGCTTTTATTTCACCGGCAAATTGCTTCGCCTTCGCCAACGCCTGCTCCGGCGTGTTGACTCCGGCCTGCAGCCAATCGCTCGCGATGGAATCCACGAAGTTCTTTGCCAAGTTAGGGCGATTCTGAATGACCAATACATAGTGGACCAAAATATTCAAAACAGCCGGTGTGATGGCAGCCTGTTGCATCAAATCATTCAAAATCTGCTTCTCCCCGCTTGTGACGATGCCGCCTTTCTGTTTCTTGATGCTCTTCAGAAAGAAATGCGGCGGCAACTGTTCGCTGGCTTGGATCAAGGCAATCTCATTTTTTGAATAGTGGGACTGCTGCAGATCTTTCACCCGCACATCGGCTTTACCGCGTGCATCTTCGATTGTTTCTGCCACCTTGTCCTTGACCTGCAGACGCGTCTGGAATTTTTGTTCGTACGCGGAAGAAACAATCTTTTGCAACGCCTGGCCATCCACCTTGCCCGTTTCGATATCGGCAGCCTGCAGGACAAATTGGGACATCTGCATTTCATCGCATCCATACAGCGTATGCAGGACCGTGATGGTATGCTCCAATTCTTTCGTGATCGAATCTTGGCTGACGAATTGTTTGTTCAACAATTGATGAAAAAAAGTGAAATCGAACGTCCTGCCGTCAATAGCAGGCGCCGTCCGATTGTCGTTTTCAATCAAATCACCCGCACGCTGTTTCAGGCCGCTCCGTTCCGTAAATGAACGTTCCGAGAAGGAATAGACATCCAGGAAGGATTTGGTGATTTCCTCCGCCTTTCCTTTGTCCACCTTCTGGCTGCTGAAGCGTTCCTGCAGGGAAAGATATTTCCGTTCCCCTACCTTTTCGTACAGCAGCAGGCTCATCAAGTCATCATGGAAGAAATCAAAACTGGAAAGGGGCGATTGTACTTCATAGATGTACTGCTTCCCCGGTTCATGGAGCAGATAAGTCTTCAGCAGGCCGATGCCTTCCAGTCTCACCCGTGCCTGATAAAATTCAGGGATACCGATGTTCAATAAGGCCAGCAGTTCTGAATGAAGCAGGCCGGGGCTCCAATGTTTTTCAGGATCCACTTCCGTCAAGAGCGTCATATAGAGGCTATAGGCCGTGGAGCCAATGATCGGCTGATACAAAAAGGTCACTATTTTACGATGAACATCAGAAACCAGGCTATTTTGGCGGACCACAAAGGGGTCTTTCGGGCTTAAACTTTGCCAAGGATAACTCATTCACCGTCTTCCTTTCCTTCGCTCGTTTGCTTCGGAAGTTCATCTGCTGGCGTCGCAGGCGGACGAGCCGTTTTCCGTTCCATGTTTTCCAATTCCTCCAGGAAGGTTTTCCGGTCCGAAAATTGACGGTATACGCTCGCAAAGCGAATGTAGGCCACATCATCGATTTTGGCGAGTTTATCCATGACATGCTCCCCGATTACGATGCTGGAAACCTCATTTTCGCCGAGGGCACGAATCTCTGCTTCCACTTCATTTACGACATTCTCCAATTGCTCCAAAGCGATCGGCCTCTTCTCGCTGGATCTGATCAACCCGCGCAATAATTTCTCGCGGCTGAATTCTTCGCGGGTTCCATTTTTCTTGATGACAAGCAGCGGGGTCTGTTCGATTCTTTCGAATGTGGTGAACCGGAAATGACATCTTTCGCATTCTCTTCTGCGGCGAATGGCCTTCCCCTCATCAGCTGGACGGCTGTCCACTACGCGAGAACCATGATATTGACATTTCGGACATTGCATCTGAGCTCCCCCTTTTCAAACGATTTTTATTATTCATTATAGCATAACCAAAGCCCAAAAGCCTTGAAAATATGGCTTTTGGGCTTTTTTGAGACTAGATAAATTTGTTTTCGATCAACCAATTTTGCAATTGTCGTTCGGTATCCTCCGGCGTCCCCGAATTGTCGATGACGAAATCTCCGCGTTTCTTTTTCTCTTCGATCGACAGTTGGCTCCTGATCCGTTGGCGGGCTTCCGTTTCCGTCAAATGGTCACGGGCCATCAACCGTTGCAATTGGATTGCTTCCGGCACATAGACGACCATAACGCCATCGCACTCGGTTTGGTAACCCGCCTCGAACAACAGCGGGATATCCAGGACAATCAATGCGTGGCCTTCTGATGCCCGCTTTCCCATTTCTGAGTGGATCCACTCACGGATATGATTTTTCATCAAACGATCCAACAGGGTGCGTTTTTCTTTGTGCGCGAAGATGACTGACCCTAACTTTTTCCTGTCGAGGGAACCATCCGCCAAGAGGAATTCCGCGCCGAAATGCGCCACGATATCGGCCAATCCCGGCGTACCGGGTTCAACCACCGCTCGCGCCCCCAAATCGGCATCCACAACCGGAAATCCGGCAGCCGAGAAACTTTTTGAAACGCTGGATTTTCCGGTGGCGATGCTTCCCGTCAGGCCTAAAATATAACTCATGTGGCACTCATCACGCTTTCTTCATTTTTTGACAATGCGGGCAATAGTGCGTGCCCCTTTGTGCCACCCTGATTTTTTCGATCGGGTGGCCGCAGCGGGGGCAGGGTTTTCCGGTTTGCCCGTACACGGCAAGGGAGACCTGGAATTTCCCGGCTTCACCCAGCGTGTTTTTGTACGTCCGGATTGTCGATCCGCCCGCTTCAACCGCACGACCGATTACATCGATGATGGCATCGCGCAATCGTTTCGCTGCAGCCGGTCCGATGGTGTTCGCCGGCTGCAAAGGATTTATCTTCGCTTGGAACAGCGATTCATCGGCATAGATGTTCCCGACTCCCGCCACAATATTTTGATCGAGGATGACCGCCTTGATGACCCGGCTTGATTTGGAAAGATCTTTCCGGAACTCATTCAGTTTAAAGAAGTCGGCAACCGGCTCCGGCCCCATTTTTTTGAAGGGCTCATATTCCTCGCGTTTGTCGATCGGCAGCAAGGTGAAGCGGCCGAATTTGCGGACATCCAAATAGCGCAGTTGGCGGCCGTCCGCCAAATAAAAAATGACGTGGGTATGCTTTTGGATCGGATCACCGGAATGATTGACTTCATACTTCCCTTCCATGCGCAGGTGGGAAACCATCGCCCAATGGTCCAGCAGGAAAATCAAATACTTCCCGCGTCTTTCAACCGTGTGGATTGTTTCGCCGCGCAAGGCTTTCTTGAATTTTCCCGTTGAAAAAGGCGGTGTGATCATGCGGTCCCAAAAAACGGCGACGTCAATGATGACAGCTCCCGTTATCAACTGATTCAGTCCTTTTCTGATTGTTTCAACTTCAGGCAATTCAGGCATAGGATCATCCCCTTTCTAATAAAAGCGGAACAAGTCCGCCCAGACCTTGGTAAGGAAACACTGTGACCTAGACGGTCAAGTGTATCATGCCTCTAAGCGATTGAAATCGTAAGAGTCATGACAATTTAGGAAATCGTAAAGGTGGCAACGCTCCTTGCAGTCGCCTTGTACTGGTAGTCTAAGGAATGAATTCCTAAGACTACCATGCAAATGAGCATCGCAGAGCGCAATGGGTACGATTTATCTAATTTCCGAAGGTCTGACTTGTGTAGCTAGACATCATTTGATAGCGTAAGACAGTTATTTCGCTTCGTACCAGCTGTCGCCGTAATTGCTGTCCACTTTCATGGGAACACTTAAGGCAACGGCGTGTTCCATCACTTCCGGCACCAATTTCGCCAAAATCGGAATCTCCTCCGCCGGGCATTCGAAGATCAGTTCATCGTGCACCTGCAGCAGCATATTCGCCTGCAGGCCCTTTTCTTCGAGGGCTTTTTCCATTTGGACCATGGCCACCTTGATGATGTCCGCGGCCGTTCCCTGGATCGGCGAATTGATGGCAGTGCGTTCCGCAAAAGAACGCAGGTTGAAGTTCCGGTTATCGATATCCGGCAAATAGCGGCGTCTATGGAACAAGGTTTCCACATAGCCGTTTTCTTTCGCTTCCTTCACGATGTCTTCCATGAATCGCTTGACGCCCGGGTATTTGTCGAAATACTTGTCGATGAATTCCTGCGCCGCTCTACGGGTGATGTTCAGATTTTGGGACAAGCCGTAATCGCTGATGCCGTAGACGACCCCGAAATTGACGGCTTTCGCTTGGCGGCGGAGATTGGACGTGACATCCTCCGGCTTATCGACGCCGAATACGCGCATCGCTGTCGACGTATGGATATCCTGCCCTTCGATGAAGGCTTCCCGCAGATGCTCATCGCCCGAAATATGCGCCAATACACGCAATTCGATCTGCGAATAATCGGATGCGAAAATCTTCCAGCCTTCTTTTTGCGGCACGAAGGCTTGGCGGATTTTACGCCCTTCTTCCATCCGGATTGGAATGTTCTGCAGATTCGGGTCGACAGAGCTCAAGCGGCCCGTCTGCGTCAAGGTCTGCAAGTAGCGCGTATGGATTTTCCCGGTTTCCGGCCGGATGTATTTCAGCAAGCCTTCCACATAGGTGGATTGCAATTTTGCCAATTGCCGGTAATTCAGGATATGCTCCACGATCGGTGCTTGCGCCTGCAATTTTTCCAGAACATCGACAGCGGTCGAATAGCCTGTCTTCGTCTTTTTGATGACCGGATATCCCATTTTTTCAAACAGGATGACGCCCAGCTGTTTCGGGGAATTGATGTTGAATTCTTCCCCGGCTTCCGCATAGACGGATTTTTCGATTTCAATCAAACGGCCGGCGAATTCCTCCTTCATCTTCAACAGACGCTCAGGGTCCACCTTGATCCCTTTGATTTCCATCCTTGCCAATACGAACGACAAAGGCAACTCGATGTCGTAGTACAAGTCTTTTTGGACGTTGTCTGCCAATTCCGTATTCAGCTGTGCATACAGGGATCGGATCGCTTTCGCTTTGCGCGCCAAATGGTCGTGCAAAACGGCATCCTCCGGAACTGCCTGCTTGGCTCCCTTGCCGTACACCGTCTCATCGTAGGAGACATCGTTATAGCCATATTCCTGAGCCACTTCAGCCAGATCCTTGCTGTTGTCTTTCGTGTTCAAAATATAGGAAGCCAACAGGATATCGAAGATGACCCCTCTCAGTTCGATGCCGACATAGTGGAGCATGACCGTCGTCCGCTTGCCGTCGTAGACGACCTTTTCCATCGCCTCATCTTCCGCCCATTTTTTGAAGGCAGCGCTGGCGAGCACCGTTTCCAGGGAGGCTGTGTAGATCTGTCCGTCCGCACCCCAACTGAGGGCGATGATGGTGCCTTCATGGTAGTTGTCTTCCAGCATTTCCACATAGAGGGACATGCGGTCCGAGAAGTGTTCCGGTTTGATTTCCGTCAACGTTTCGAAATGGATCTCTTCGAACGATTCGGAACGGTCTTCCGATTCCACGCCCAATTTGCTGAGGAAGCCGTTGAAGTCCATCTCGCGGTAAAATTCAACCAGCTGATCGATGTTCTTCCCTTCGACAGCCAAATCATCCAATGACAGGGTGACCGGGGAATCCAGATCGATGGTCGCCAAGGTTTTGCTTAAAAAGGCGTTGTCTTTGTCGTTGATCAGATTTTCTTTCAGCTTGCTTTTTTTCATCTCTTCGACATGTCCGTAAAGATTCTCGATGGAACCGTACTCCGCCAATAGTTTCAAAGCCGTCTTTTCGCCGACTTTGGTGACGCCGGGATAATTATCGGAAGGATCGCCCATCAGGCCCTTCATGTCGATGATCTGCAGTGGCTCAAGGCCGTACTCTTCCCGGATGGTTTCAGGCGTGTAGGATTTCAGTTCCGATACGCCTTTCACCGTGATGTCGACGCGGATATTGTCCGTCACCAACTGCGTCATATCCTTGTCGCCGGAAATGATGACCACATCATAGCCGGCCTGGTCCGCCAACCTCGAAAAGGTGCCGATGATGTCATCGGCTTCATAGTTCACGAGTTCATACGTTTTCCCGCCAAAAGCACGCACCAACACGCTGAAGTAAGGCCATTGTTCAGCCATTTCCGAAGGCATGCTGTCACGCCCGCCTTTGTAGTTGCCGTATAATTCATTGCGGAAAGTCGTTTTTCCGGAATCAAAAGCCACCAGCATGTGTGTCGGCTCTTCTGTCTGGAAAATACGCTCCAATATATTATTAAATGCAAATAGCGCATTTGTGTGCAATCCGTTTTTGTTGCGGAAACTGTCCAAATTCATCAACCCGTAAAACGAGCGGAAAGCCACACTGCTTCCATCCACCAACACTAATTTTTTCTTTTTCTCAGTCATTCCCTAACATCCTAACTCTGTTTATTCTGATCGCTCTTCTCCATCAGCAAGAGAGCTTACGCCTTCTCCGCCGTCCGTTTCTTCCATGATGGCTTCGGACTCTTCGTCTTCGAAAGCCAGCTTGCGCGGTGTCTCCACGATCAATTCCGCATCCAACACCCTTTTATTTTCCATATTCGTTCCGATGACGCTGATCGTCACTTGCTCACGGCGTTCGTCTACACGTTCCACTTCAAAAACAAACGTGACGGTGCTGTTATGGTAAACCGGTTCAATCACATTCAAAGAAATGTCGACAATATGCGAACCCGGACCTGGCAAATGCTTGGAAACATTGCTTGTTAAAATCCCAACCAACAAAACCGTCGGCACAATCGGTTTTTTAAACCGTGTCATCTGTGAATAATCATGTTGAATGTACAAAGGATTACCGTCATTCGTCAAGCCAAGGTACAGCAAAATATCCTTGTCTTCGATAATCTCTGTAACAGATAAAGAATCCCCCTCTTGGATTTCGTCAATCGACTTTCCAACTTTTATATCTTTCAGACCCATTTTCTCTATTCCTTTCTTTGAACAAGTGCCGCCGCACTCTCGTGACTTCAGTCATGAGTTAGGCGACACGGTTTTTTTCTTGCTTCATCTTTGGCGAACACCTGTTCGATGGTGTGTAATGAAGCCAAAGAGGTGAGTATCATGCTGAAAGCCTATCAGTTCCGTCTGTACCCCAATCGGGAACAGAAAATCTATTTCGCCAATTGTTTTGGCTCCGCACGGTTCATCTTCAACCAGATGCTGGCTGACCGGAAAGAAATCTACGAAACATACAAAAACGACAAGGAACTGTTGAGAAGCATCAAGCCGAGAACCTATACCTCCTTCAAGGAAGAATTTCCGTTCCTGAAAGAGGTGGACAACCTTGCTTTGGCGAATGCCAGTCAAAATCTGAACAATGCCTATAAGAACTTCTTCCGCGACAAATCCGTCGGTTTTCCGAAATTCAAATCCAAGCACAAGTCGAAAGCATCCTATACCACCAACAACCAGGGCGGAAACATCCGTATCGAAAACGGAAAAATCAAACTGCCGAAGATCGGTTTCGTCACAATCAAGCAGCACCGGGATTTTGACGGGCTGATCAAGTCCTGCACGGTTTCCATGAACAAGACAGGCAACTACTTCATTTCCATTCTGGTGGAACAAGAAACGCCGGAATGGCTGCCTGCGGAACACAAAATCGGCATCGACCTCGGCCTTTCCGATTTCGCTGTCACCACAAACGATGCCGGGGAATCCGTGAAACATGCGAACCCGAAATGGCTGCACCAGTCTGAAAAGAAAATCAAGAAAGCCCCGCACATCCGCGACTGGACGTGTCCTGCTTGCGGCACATTCCATGATCGGGACATCAATGCCAGCAAGAACCTTTTGGCTTTGGCCAAATAAAAGAAAACACTGAGGCAGGTACTGCCTTTTGAGCCTACTAAATATCCATTCCCTCTGCCTGTAAAGACATACGCAGGCAAGGAAGGAGTTCGTAGGAAGCTCGCGACTTTAGTCGTGAGTAGTTCACCACATATATTCCTATCATAACAAAAACGCGGGTGTGATAAAAGTCGTTTAGCTCCGGAATATCCGAACCTTCCCCGAATAATAGCCAAAATGCGAGAAAAGCTGAACGGGTTCGTTCAGCCCTGAGTGATGAAACACTGTGACCTGAACGGTCAAGTGTATCATGCCTCTAAGCGATTGAAATCGCAAGAGTCATGACAATTTAGGAAATCTGTCCGGTAGTAACGCTCCTTGCAGTCGCCTTGTACTGGTAGTCTAAGGAATGAATTCCTAAGACTACCATGCAAATGAGCATCGCAGAGCGCAATTGCTGAGAGACTTCCAAAAACAAAGGAATCAACGTGACCGTGCCGGCCAGTTGTATCATGTTTCTAAGCCATCGAAGATGGCAAGAACCATGACAAGTCGAACAGTATGTCTTGGCTCGCAGAGACAAGAGGTTCCTTCATCCCTTTTCCGAAGGGCTAACCCGTGAAGCTAGCCAACTATTTTGATGCGTGGAACATTTTGCAAATCCTTGAAACACTTGCGGTGATGCATTTTTACAATCAAAAAACTTTATACTTTCCTTTTAGTTAAAAAATCCGCCGAAGCGTTCTCGGCGGATTTTCCCTTCTCTGTCGTTTTTCAAAAGCTCTTCATGGAATAGATGGCGAGAAAGAAGACGCTCACCAACAGGAAAGGGACGAGTCCCCACACGAATCCCTTGATGCGGCTTTGCCTGTCCGATGCCAAGCTCACCAGCGAGCGGAAGATGCCGTAGCCTATGACGGCTCCCAAGGTATTGTCGAAGAGATCGTCGAATTCAAACAACCCTATCCGGAAAAACAGCTGGGATAGCTCGATGAGGAGACTGAACAAAAAAGCAAGCTAGCCTATCCTTTTGATCGAAGCCAATTTTGAGTGCAACAAGGCCGGCAGAAAGCCAAAAGGAACGAACAGGATGATATTCAGGACGATTTCCATGAATAACCCCTTCCCTTTCGGGTCATGGATCCAGGGCAAGTTCATCATCGCTTTGTACGACCAAAACAGCTCCAACTCATAGTCAATCGCTGTTCCCATCTTCCGATTGAGCACCGTCAGATACAGGACAGCGGTGAGGTAGGTCGCAAGCGTCGTCGTCAGGATTATTTTGCCGGGCAATTCGTGGTGTTCCGCCTCAAAAGAGAAGAACGCCACAAAAATCCAGATCAAAACAAATAAGATAATGATCAGCTCGAAACACCCCCATCTTTTCGATAATGTTGTCATCAGATTAGCCTGTCATGCCTTCATCAAACGGATTTCACAGCAAAACCGACACTCTGTTTGTAACTAAACGGAGGGTGGAACAACAATCATTTCCATGATTGCTGCCCCACCCTCCCGGATATAATCGGACTAATTTTTAGTCGGCATGCTGTGGCTCAATAATTCTTCGTATGCTTTTTCGAATTTTTGCACATCGCCGGCGCCCATGAAAATCGCTACGGCATCATGGTATTTCAACAGCGGGGACATATTGCTCACTTGCAATACTTCCGCTCCTTTTTTCACTTTATTCGCCAAATCCTGAATAGAAACTTGGCCGTCATGTTCGCGGACGGAACCAAAGATATCGCACAGGTAGACAACATCCGCCAAATCCAGAGATTCCGCAAACTCATCCAATAGCGCTACCGTTCTTGTGAAGGTATGCGGTTGGAAAATCGCAATGATTTCCTTTGAAGGGTATTTTTGTCTGGCAGCATCGAGGGTCGCTTTGATTTCAGATGGATGATGCGCATAGTCATCGATGACAACCATATCCGAAATGCTTCTTTCGCTGAAGCGGCGTTTCACGCCGGAGAAAGTCTTCAGTTCCGCCGCAACTTTCTCTTTGTCCAACCCTTCCAACCAGCAGAAAGTGATGACAGCCAATGAGTTCAAGACATTGTGGGTGCCGAATGAAGGGATTTCGAAATGCCCATAGAATTCGCCGTTGATTTCCACATCAAAGCTGCTTCCGGTCGTGTCCTTCGTCAGGTTTTTCGCAACGACGTCATTGCTTTCGTCAAATCCGTAGAAGGTAACAGGATATTTCCCTTTTAATTCACGCACATGAGCATCTTCCCCACAGGCGATGATGCCTTTTTTGACTTGGGATGAGAAGGTATCGAAAGCGCTGAATACATCATCGATATCTTGGTAGTAATCGGGATGATCAAAATCGATATTCGTGATGATGGCGTAATCCGGGGAATAAGCCAGGAAGTGGCGTCTGTATTCGCAGGCTTCCAAAACGAAGAACTCCGCGTCTTCCCTGCCGAAGCCCGTTCCGTCGCCGATCAAGTAGCTTGTCGGTTCAATGCCGCCCAACACATGCGAAAGAAGACCGGTTGTGCTTGTCTTGCCGTGAGAGCCGGTGATTGCTACGCTTGTATAGTTTTTGATCAATTCGCCGATGAAAGTATGATAGCGGACGACAGTAAGTCCCATCTCTTTCGCTTTGGCAATCTCTTCATGCGAGTCAGAAAACGCGTTCCCTGCAATGATCGTCAATCCTGGTTTAATGTTCGCTTCGTCGAAAGGCAGAATTAAAATGCCTGCATCGTCCAGCCCTTTTTGTGTAAAGAAATAGGTCTCAACGTCAGACCCCTGCACTTTATAGCCTTTTCCGTGAAGGATCAATGCTAATGCGCTCATGCCTGAACCTTTTATGCCGACAAAATGATAAATCGTTTCCGTTTCCATAATTACCTCCAAATATAATAAGGGAAGAATGCCGAACAGCCTTCTATCCCTTTAGTGTATGTTTTTCTCTGTGGACCACATACCTTTATTCCTGAAAAACACAAAATCCACTCTTTTGCGGGTCGGTATTTTCCATAGATGCCGAAGAATCGAAGATAGTATACCATCCCCAGATTAAGAAGCTGACATGAATGGGTTAAACTTTGGTGTCAAACATTTCAAAGATTGCAGTTTCGTTAATGATGACGCATCGCTGCACTCGAACATGTCAAAAGTATGTCTAAAAATACGATTGGCCGGCCGATTGTGATTCTCCAGCCGCTTCTTGCGTAAACTTATCGGATACATCAAAAGAACGCTCCTGCGCCATGATGCCCAATAAGGAACGGTTCATCGCCCGCTTCGTTTTTCCGTGAAGGGGATGGAGCCCATTCCCTTCACGGCTGGTTTCATCCTCATAAGCATCGTCATCTTCTGAAACGGATGCATCAAACAAAAGCAGATCCTCATCCGGCTTCACCAAAAGATCGGCGATATAGCCATAATCGATTTTACTTTCTGTTTTGCTGGTCCACCCTTTCAACGGTTCAGGGATCTCCGTCAACTGGAACGGCCGTCTGCTTCTATAATGCGCATAAGGATGCATATCCGATTGGCTGCGGCGTTCCTTGAGTTTCTCATCCTGCAGGTGTTTCTTTTTTACAGCAAATACATCTTCGGTCGGAACGGCTTCCTTGTCCCGATAAGAAATGAACGCCTCCTTATTATGGCGCAGGAAAGGCACCGTGTCGGCGGGGGTGTGCATCAAATCATTGGAAATGTAGGGGGAAGGTTGCACAGAATAGTCTGTTTCTTGCTGAATGGCTGCCCTTTTTTCCTGATTTTCCAAATAGTTCGGAAAATGTATTCTCTTGATTGAATGGTGATTTCCATGTGCAGAAGACCGGGAATCGTGTTCGGAAAAAACAGGTCCCTCATAGCGGCTCATCCAATCCCCTCCTCTCATTTCTATTTTTCATTTCGGTAAAACGCAGGTTTTTAGTTTTGAAATTTCCTTTATAATAGTACTTCTTTTTTGACCAAATTTCCATAGCATTATTTGAAAAATGCTGAACCCACCACATAGCTGTCATCCAATACAAGGATGCCCTTTTTAGCGGCAGCATTTTCTAATCCCAATTCTTTTGCGGAACAGATCATGCCATTGCTTGCGACACCGCGCAATGCGCCCGGCCAGATGATCAGGCCGCTCGGCATAACCGCACCAGGCTTCGCAACGACGACGCGTTGTCCTTTTTTGATGTTCGCTGCACCACAGACGATCTGCAACACTTCGCCGTTGTCGACTTCCGTTTGCGTAACGGACAGGTGGTCAGAATCTTCGTGAGGCACGCACTCTTTCACATAGCCCACAACGAATTTAGGCGAATGGTCGACGGCAACCAAATCGGTAAAGCCGGCTGCTTTGATCAGATCATTCACTTTCACAAGCTGTTCATCCGTCAAAAATACTTGGCCGTTTGCGGTCAAATCCACGCTCTCGGAAATAGCGAAGAGGTTATAGCCCATCGTTTCATTCGTTGCGCTGTTGTAGATGCGCGTAACCGTGCCCTTTGATTCGCAGGCTTGTTCCTGTCTTACAGCGATGTCCCCTTTTGTCAAAAGTAATGTATCCCCTACTGCTTTACGATTATAAAAACTTAACCACATGTCTGTTTTTGCTCCTTCTATACGTTCTCTGTTATTTTTATTATTAATTATTTGGCACCTTCAAAAAAGGCTTCGATTTCTTCTTGCGTCTTGTGATCCTTTGAAACGAAACGCCCGATTTCTTGCCCTTTGTCATACACGATGAAGCTCGGGATACCCAACACATCCAACGATCGGCAGAGATCGATGAAGTCGTCGCGGTCCACTTCGACAAACCGGTAATCGCCGAACTTCGCTTCCACTTCGGGCATGAATGGTTTGATGAAGTGGCAATCAGGACACCAGGTGGTCGTAAAGACAAAAGCCGTTTTTCCCGCATCGCGTAAAGCGTAAAACTGTTCTGCATTCTGCAATTTTTCCATTTTTGGACACCCCTCAGCTTTTCTCGGCTCAGTTATTGGCCATGATTGTTTCGTATGTACTCTTGTCCAATGACTTGATGACCTGCGCCACCATCTCTTTTGCGGCAGCATAATCATCGATATGGAACATCGTTTGGTGCGTATGGATGTAGCGTGCGCACACGCCGATGACGGCACTCGGTACCCCATCGTTCATCACATGCGCCGCACCCGCATCGGTACCGCCTTTTGATACAAAATATTGGTACGGAATATGGTGCGTTTCCGCAGTATCCAACAGGAATTCGCGCATGCCCTTCAAGGTGATCATCCCCGGATCTTGGATGCGCAACAGGAAGCCTTCGCCCAGATGGCCGAACGTATCCTTGGTGGTCGTCAAATCATCCGCTGCGGAACAGTCGACGGCAAAGAACAAGTCAGGCTTGAATTTATGGACCGCGCCTTTGGTCCCGCGCAAGCCGACTTCCTCCTGCACATTGGCTCCGGCAATCAACGTATTCGGCAACTTTTCATCTTTCAGAGCTTCCAACGTTTCCAGTACGACGGCATTCCCGTAACGGTTATCCCACGCTTTTGAAATGATTTTCTTTTTGTTGGCCGTCCAGATCGTTTCCACCTGCGGGACGATGGTATCGCCGGGGCGAACACCAAAGGCAAGGGCCTCTTCCTTCGAATCGAAGCCCGCATCAAAGAGGATGTCGGCTACCTTCACCTGCTGTGCAGCCGCTGCATCGCGCAACAAATGCGGCGGAACCGAAGAGGAGATGACGGGGATATCCCCTTTTGCAGTCTGCAGGGTGAAACGCTGTGCCGAGACCACGTAGGGATTCCAGCCGCCTAAAGGCACTACCCGGAACAAGCCCCTGTCGGTGATGCCGGTAAGCATGAATCCGACTTCATCCATGTGGGCCGCAACCATGATGCGCGGAGCCGTAGCATCCGCATTTTCACGGATCCCAAAAATGCCGCCAAGCCCATCCATTTCAATGCGGTCAACCAATGGCTCCATTTTTTCGCGCATGACATTGCGGACATTCCTTTCATTTCCGCTTGTTCCTTGTAATTCGGTCAATTCCTTGATTAAAGCAAATGTTTTATCTTCCATCCATGAACGGGACACGGTCGCCGAGGAAATAGTTCCCCTTATCACGGTCAACCTGCCCCCGATCCCCCTTCGTTGAAAAGCTATCCTTACTATTATAGCGTAGCCTTATTGTCAGGGCAACGTTTCAATTGCATTTCGCCGTTTTATCCACGATGGATCATTCCCGCCCGAAATGTATAGGTTTACATTTCCCTATGCTTTCAAAGTAATTATTGTTATACTTAATTGTGAATAATAAAGAAAGCGCATCAATTTGAGGAGGCTTTACGATGAACTTTTTAGAAAAACGAAAATGCGAAAAGAACAAGGAAGAGATTTTGGGTGGCATCTTATTTGGCGCAGGTATCGTCATTGGTTCAATTATCACGGCACTGTGCTACGAGAAGAAAAGAATGGTGAACGGCGATACCATTTTGGAAAATGTCAAAAAAATGTTTTTGGCGGAAGCGCCGATCGAAGGTTCCTGGATTGAGTTGCATCCCGTACCGCTCAACCGCTACTCTTCTGAGACGGATGTCTACTACGGAGGAATTTCCCGCAAGGAAGATGGCGTATTGGTCCAATACGAATTCATCGCAGATGCCTATACCGGAACCGTACTGGATTTATACAAATTATAAACAAAAAAAGAAGAATCAAAAATCACGCTGATTTTTGATTCTTCTTTTTTGGCTAAGTAAATATAATTTTTTATATAAGAAGCGCATCATTACAGGTGTTCCACAAATTACTAATCTGCTTAACGCCATCACATGATGTCTAGCTGCACAAGTCAGACCTTCGGAAATTAGATAAATCGTACCCATTGCGCTCTACGATGCTCATTTGCATGGGGCTCTTAGGGATTCATCCCTTAGAGCCCCAGTATAAGGTGAGCGTAGGGAAAGTTGCGGGGCACGATTTCCTAAATTTCTGTCAGGTCTGGGCGGACTTGTTCCGCTTTTCTTATTTCGTTACGCTTTTTTAGGGAAGGCGGCTTCCACACGGTAAATGCGTGATCCGCGCGAAGAGAATTTCTCTTCGTATTCGGTCATGACGTTCCCCTCGAAGTCGCTGTTGTGCAAGTCCAACCATACTTCGAGCAAAGTCATGCCATATTGCGAGAAGCTCGCAAGGGAATACTCGAACAGGCCTTGGTTGTCCGTCTTGAAGTGGATTTCTCCACCGGCTACCAGGATTTGCTCGTAATTCTTCAAAAAATTTGCATGCGTCAGCCTGCGTTTGTCATGTTTCGATTTCGGCCATGGATCCGAGAAGTTCAGATAGACACGGTCAACTTCCCCATCGGCGAAGAAATCAGCCACATTCTCCCCATCCGTATTCAGCAATTGCACATTCGGCAAATCGGCTTCCACAATTTTATCCAATGCCATAACGGCAACACTCGTTTGGCGTTCTATCCCGATATAGTTGATTTCAGGGTGCATCTTTGCCATCCCGACGATGAATTGGCCTTTTCCGGATCCGATTTCCACATGGATCGGGTGGTCATTCCCAAAACGTTCTTCCCATTTCCCCTTCCATTCGGCCGGTTCCATCACAACATAACGGGTACTTTCAGCTAATTTTTCAGCTGCCCAAGGTTTATTTCTAACGCGCATAGTCTACCTCTTTCATAAATTACATATTTTTTCATAAAAAGAAATCCTTTCCGTTCGCATAGGTGACGAAGAGGATTTCTATAGGTCTTGATTGCTCCGATTTTGATAAAGCTCTTGCAGCAGAAGAAGCGTTTGGTTCATTTCCAGCTCGCGCCCTTGCAGACGATTTTTTTTGATCATGAGCAGGCAATTCATCAGGCTGTACCATTCCAGTCTGCGGGAAATGTCGTCCGTCATGTGCAGACCGTATTCTTCCAGCCAACCGTTCCAATCTTCCAATG
This sequence comes from Trichococcus palustris, assembly GCF_900114465.1. Classification (GTDB taxonomy): domain Bacteria; phylum Bacillota; class Bacilli; order Lactobacillales; family Aerococcaceae; genus Trichococcus; species Trichococcus palustris. The sequence continues at coordinate 52,460 of NZ_FOTD01000015.1, forward strand.
CCACATATTGGGTCAGAAGCATACTGATATCGGAAAGGGGATCGGCTATCTTGACCATTTCCCAGTCCACCAGATACAGCCGTTCGGCGTTATCCAACAGGAAATTTTTGCGATTGACGTCGCCATGGCAAACCGTCTTGGGCGCAGCGGTGATGCTCGCTGCGGTAGCTCTCACATATTGAACCGCATGCTGCAGGAGCGGATGCGACTTCAAGTCTTCCGGCAAATCTTTTATGTACAGATTGAGGAAGTTTATCGGATTGTAAACTTCGCCCTTCACTTTTTGAAGCATATTGAACAGATTTTCGGATTGATGAATCCGATGCAAAATGTCAATGACCGCTTTCCCCTTCATTTCGCCCGGTTTCAGTTCCCGGCCGTTCAGCCACTCTTGAGCCGTCAAGATGTCCCCGTTTCCGACCCGTTTTGTCCAGATCAGTTTCGGCGTTATCCCTTCAACGGAGAGCGCAGCTAAAAAAGGAGAAGAATTGCGTTTCAAAAAAACTTTTTCATCTGCTCTTGTGCCCATATAAGCTTGTCCTGTATCTCCTCCAATGGGGTGTAACCGCCATCCCGAGTCCATTTTATAATCCATCGAGCTCATTCCTTACTCAGTCTCTAGTTTTACTGTCCATTTATTCCTTCCCATGAAAAGAAGGAGCCGGGACGAAAGCCCCAGCTGTCTATTTATTGTTCTATTCATCATTGCATGCTGCACATACACACAACCCTTTTCCGCCCAAAAAAAAAATTTGAAAGGAAGCTGCGTATATTCCACCCTTTATTTTAGGATGCTTTACATATCCAGTCAAGAATATTCGGCTATTCTTCGCCAAAACATTCTCGATTATCCTTAGGAAAAGGTGTTTTCTCTTTTCGCTGTGCGGCTGCCCATATAAAAGCGGATGAAACACCAAACGAAGGCCAGATTGGCTGCCAATGCGATCAAGCCGGCCATCCAATCGACTCCAACCGTGATGGCGAGCGCAAAAGCCACTGCCTCGCATCCCAGCAAATAGGTGATGATTTTTTTGAATCCAGCGAACTTATCGCCATTTGGAACAGGATACAGACGATTCATCATGTTCTCGTTATAGTGGAAATACAAGGGCATCAGCTGGAAGCCCGTCAAATAAAGAAACAACAGACTCAGTGCCAAGGATAGGCTCTTCGCCGGGGTTGCCGCCAACAAGACCACCCCGATCAGCAAAAGCCTGACAAACAGACCGCTGTAATCCGTCCCCCTCATAAATGCCCGAGCATAGAGATATTGGAATGTATTCCCCTTGCCTTCCACTCGGCGCAGGATGCCGTCCAAATATTTCCTTCTTTTCGCTTTGTTCTTCACCTGAGGGACATCGGTAAAAAGATTGATGATCCGATTCACACGTGCCGTCCGCTGTTCTTCGGCGGCGGTTATGTTTTCCCATTGGTAGAGCGGATATTTTGTCTCGAAACGTACTTGTACTTTTTTATGCAGAAGTACAGTATACAGCGTTACAAGAACAGGCGCAACCCACGGATTAAAAAATATGGAGATACTGAACAATAAAACGCCAAAAATCCACAATAGCCCATTGTTTTTCTGGATAACCGCCCGATCGTTGCATTTCAACGCCAACACCTGAAGATCCAACTGGATGGACTTCAATAAGAGCAGCGTCGCATAGATGGGCAGGAAATCGCTGATTTGGATCGTTCTCCCTGCAAATAACAGCGGCATTGCGGCGGCCCCAATAAAGAACAGGAGCACCGCCGGAAAAACCAGGCTGTAGCGTTTCGCTTTTTGGAAATACCCGCCCCATTCTTTTTCTTTCGCCAAAAGGAACACTTGATCGGCCGCTTCCACAAGCGTAGCCAGCTTGCCGATGAAAATGCTCAGGGAGAAAAGCAATACGATCAGCACCTCTCCCCAAACAAAATCCGGTGTCAGTGTCTTCACGAATTCGGAATACCGGAACGCCAAAGCGCCGATCAGGAACAGGAGCACGATGACAAAGTGGTCGTTGAAAATATATTTGCTGTAGCGGCTGAATTTTTTCAGATGCAGTTGTTGTCTTCTTTTCCAGATGCTTTCCATTGTCATGACGGCAACGCTTCTTTCGTCAAGCTGATGTACAGCTCATCCAGGCTTGCCCCGGGCATATTCATTTCCTTTTGCAGATCGGCCATCGTCCCCGTGACCTTCACTTCGCCATGATGGAGCAAGATGAAATTATCGCATTCCTTTTCCGCCGATGCCAGGACATGGGTGGACATCAAAATAGCCGCGCCCTGCTTTTTCTTCTCCTTGACCATCTCCAAAAAGGAATGGATCCCCAACGGGTCCAACCCCAGAAACGGTTCATCGATCACGTACACGGGAGCATCCACCATGAAGGAACACACGATCATGACCTTTTGCTTCATCCCCTTGGAGAAGTAGGCCGGAAACCAATCCAGCTTATCCTCCAGACGGAATTCTTTGATGTAGCGCATCGCCTTTTCCATCGCTTCCGCTGCCGGAATATTGTAGGCCATTGCCGTAATTTCCAGATGTTCGCGCAACGTCAACTCCTCATATAAAACCGGCGTTTCCGGAATGAAAGAGAAGGAGCGGCGGTAGCGCTCCGTGTCCGCCCGCAACGTCAGGCCATCGATTGAAATCTCCCCGCTGTACGGCATCATCAAACCGATGATATGTTTGATGGTCGTGCTCTTTCCGGCACCATTCAATCCGATCAACCCGGTTAATTCGCCCGGGTTCACTTCAAAGGTGATATTGTTTATGACAGGCACTTGCGTATAGCCGCCTGTGACATTTTCTAGTTTTAGTGACATAGTAAAGTTCCTTTCCGCTTCCTTATGTGTATTATATTATAACATAGCCCGATGCTGAACCGTTTCGAATAGATTGTTTTTGAATAATATGAAAAATGGGCCAAATATGATAAAGTGAGTCTATGAGAAAAGCTGAACGGGTTCGTTCAGCCCTGTTTAAGGAAACACTGTGACCAAAAAGCGTTCAAGTGTATCATGTCTCTAAGCGATTGAAATCGCAAGAGCCATGACAATTTAGGAAATCGTGCCCTGCAACTTTCCCTACGGTCACCTTATACTGGGACTCTAAAGGATGAATCCCTAAGAGTCCCATGCAAATGAGCATCGCAGAGCGCAATTGCTGAGAGACTTCCTGCGTCAGCAGGTTAGTCGAACAGTATGTCTTGGCTCATAGAGCCAAGAGGTTCCTTCATCCCTTTTCCGAAGGGCTAACCCGTGAAGCTAGCCAATTTTTTTGATGCGTGGAACATTTTGCAAATCCGTGAAACACTTCCGGTGATGCGCTTTTACAATCAAAAAAAATTTATACTTTCCTTTTAGTTAAAAAATAAAACGGATACGTTATTCAGAAAGAGGTCAAAACCATGACAGATTGTATTTTTTGCAAGATCGCAAACCATGAAATCCCAAGCAACATCGTTTATGAAGATGACGTAGTCATAGCCTTCCTGGATTTATCGCAAGTCACTAAAGGGCACACCCTTTTGGTACCGAAAAAGCATGTTGCCGATATCTTCGAGTACGATGAAGAGTTGGCGAAAGACGTCTTTTCGCGCATCCCAAAGATTGCCCGCGCAATCGAAAGGTCGAGCGATGATATTTTGGGTCTGAACATCCTGAACAACAACCGTTCCATCGCCTATCAATCGGTTTTCCATTCCCACATCCACTTCTTGCCCCGCTATGAAGACTCCGATTCGGACGGCTTCGGTTTGAAATGGAAAACACATGAAGGCAAATATTCAACGGCAGAGTTGGCGGCAGTCATTGCCGCTATCAAAGAGAACTTGGAGGATTAATTATGCGTTCATTTACGGAAGGACTTTTGTTCGGAGCGGTAGTCGGCGGTTTGGTAGCCCTTTTGAATACCCCCAACAATGGAAAAGAAAATCGCGAAAAAATAAAAGAATATCTGGATGACACCACCTTGGCTGTCGCTGATCTGAATGAGAGCCTGAACGGCCTTCGCGAATCGGTGAACACCTTGACAAACCAAGGATTGGCGGTCGCCACTCAATTCACTGATGACGTCACAAAATCAGTTGAGAACTTTACCCTCAGCACACAGCCGCGCATCAATCGCATTAACGAAAGCCTCAACACCCTTACAGAAGACATGGACATCGTCATTACCAATCTGGAATCGAAGCTTCCCGAAACAGAGGCAGAGGCTGCGATGAAATAGCAGCTATATATATTGAATGATTGTCTTACCAACGATTCGGAAAGGATTGTCATGCAACCTCCCCGAACAGATAGGAAACCAGAATTGTTTTTTGAGAGTGGACAAAGAGCGTTTGGACCCGAATCACTGGAGCGAATAAGCGGAGGATGGTCGCAGACCGTCTGAGCATTATTCGTGAAGTGACTTCAGGTCTGCTTTTTGGAACACGTTTAAACAGAGTGCGATGAATTGAGTTTAGACACCCGGACGTTGGAGAAACTGGCTTTTCGTTCACCTCTTTTGTGGACGACCCTGAAAGGAAGCACTGTGGTCGCAAGCGCCCAAGTGTATCATGTCTCTAAGCGATTGAAATCGCAAGACACATGACAAAACGGGAGTGGTGTCTGCAATTCAGAACACGTTTACGATTAATTGTTAGGAAATGCGAACGAGGCTAGGACTCTTGTCCCAGCCCCTTTTTTTTCAATATATGCAGCTACTTTGCCTTTCAGCGTTCGATCAGGTTTGTAAAGCTACGGAAATCCGCCACTCGGCTTTCCGTAGCTTTACTGTTATTTTCCAGATGCAAATATGAAGTTTCCTTGAAGAATGCTAGCGTTTTTAAGGAATCTTTTCCATTATCGAAAAGTTTATGCTATAGTAAAAAAAGATTATCTAGACGATAAATAAAAGACAAGAATAGGAAGTGCCATATTCATGAAGAAAAAATTAGCATTGACGTCCGTTGCTTTTTTGACGGCTATCACACTTGCAGGATGCGCATCATCAAGCCAAACGGTTGCCACATCATCTGCCGGCAACATCACGAAAGATGAATTATATGATGCAATGAAGAGTTCAACCGGCAAGACGGTTTTACAACGCCTGATTTTGATCGACGTATTGAACAAAGCTGTAGGAAAAAACACATTGGAGGCTGATGCGAAAGCGGAAGTAACTTCCACCATCGCTCAATATGGCGGCGAAACATCATTCAACTACATCTTGGCGCAATCCGGCTTTGCAAATAAAGATGAGTATCAACAAGTCTTATACTTGAATAAATTGATCGAAGCGGCTGTCAAAGCCAAGACTAGCTTCACGGATGCAGAAGTACAAGCTTATTACGATACTTACCAACCAAAAATAAATGTCCAACACATCCTTGTAGCCGATGAAGCGACAGCCGTAGATTTGATCAATCAAATCAACGGAGGAGCGGACTTCGCCGAATTGGCGAAAGCAAACTCGACCGATACCGCAACTGCTTCAAAAGGCGGCGAAACTGGTCTGTTCGGTGCAGGGGATATGGTCAAAGAATTCGAAGACGCTGCTTACGCTTTGAATGTGGGTGAAGTGACACAGACTCCGGTTAAAACCCAATATGGTTACCACATCATCAAGATGCTCGAAAAACCAGCAAAAGGTACACTTGAAGAAGAACGCACCAACATCGAAGCTTTGATGATGAAAGACAAACTTGCCGATAACGCTTATCTGACTTCTGTCATTTCTACAATCGTGCAAGATGCCAAGGTAGAAATCAAAGACAAAGACCTTTCAACCGCAATCGATACATTCTTGCCGGCAAAAACGACTGATTCAAGTGCAGCTGCATCTGATTCCGCCGCTACATCAGGATCTGCAACTTCAGAATCCGCTACTTCCGATTCTGCAAAATAATTTCCACATCAAAAAAAGAATCAGGAATCCTTTCAAGAGGGTTCCTGATTCTTTTTTTCAATTTTTTCATTCTTCTGTTGGCTGGGTAAACTTCGGCTTATAGAAGGTCCGGTTTTCCAAACCAAAAATCCGTTCGCCGAATGTTCCTGGGGTTGTCCGCAACAATGCCGTATCGATCATGTTGATGGAGGCATCCAAATTGTCCAAATGATGGATGATTTCCGCTTCCAACAGATGCGGGACAACCGGGGAGCCAAATTCCATTTTCCCGTGATGAGCCAACACGATATGTTTCAACAAGATGACCTCTTCGTTGTCTTCGTCAATGTTCAGGAGCCCGCAGGCCTTCGTGATTTCTTCGTCGATCAACACGATATGCCCAATCAAATTGCCCTTCAACGTATACTCGGTGGACATGCTGCCGCTCAATTCGATCGTCTTGCCGATATCATGCAAAATGATGCCCCCGTACAACAAGGATCTGTTCACGGCCGGATAATTCTCCAATACCGTTTTCGCCAAACGCAGGATGGAGACGGTATGATACCCCAAGCCGCCCACAAAGGCATGATGGTGCCGTTTAGCGGCCGGATATTCAAAAAACTCCACTTGGTATTTTTTCAGGATATGACGGACAATCCGATTGATCGGAGCGCTCGTGATTTCGAATAAAATCTGGCTGACTTCTTCCACCATTTCTTCTGATTTCAACGGCGCGCTCTCCATGTACAGTTCTGGGCTGTTCGGTTCGCCTTCGCGAGCCAACCGCAATTTGGAGATGCGGAGCTGCGGATTGTTCTGATACAGCTCCCTCTTCCCGGTCACGACGACCACCTGTCCCGGAACGAATTGCTTGATGTCTTCCTCTTTCGCATCCCAATATTTTCCGTCTATTTGCCCACTGCGGTCTTGAAAGGTGAAGGCGATGAACTTCTTTCCATTCTTCGCCAGCCGAACATCGGCACTTTTGATCAGCACATAAATTTCGAAACCGTCATCTATTTCATGTTCATAAATTTTCTTAGTCATAATTTCCCGCTCCCTTCGTCCTTATTTTAACATGTATACTTGCTTCTGGGAAAAACGTTCTGCACAAGAATCATCAAAAGTGAAAAAGATGATCTGCACCGTCCCGCTCAGTTCCTCCAGCAAATCGAACATGATGTTTTTCCGTTCGCTGTCGAAATTCACAAAGCCATCATCGATCAGGATGGGCATGTTGACGATATCCGCCGTATTCTTAACAAAAGCCAACCGCAGAGCGATGTACAATTGCTCCACCGTACCTTGCGATAATTCATTCGGCAGGAAGACAGTCCCGTCTTTGCGCTGCACCTTCATCCCATTTTTCTGGAAGAGAATGCGTGTATAGGCTTCTCCCGTCAACCGCTTGAAGTAATCGGAGGTGTCCTGCAGCATAGTCGGCATCCGGTCTTCTTTCCCCAGATTCAACGCAGCCTCAATCCAATCGCCTGCAATCAACAGGCTCGCCCATTCGACCGCCATTTCGCGGAGCTCGGTTTCCGCCAACGCGAATTCCTGCAGCAACGCGCTGTATGTCCCGCCTTCCTCCAGTTGCTCCAACTGGTGCTTCAGCTCGACCTCGCCTCTTTGCAGCTGCGTCAGCTTGCTCTTCAATTGCTGCAGTTCTGCTTTGTTTTGCTCGTAAAGATCTTTGCTTGCCTTTACGTCCGCATACTGCGCCAATAAAGCTTCCCTCTTAACGATCTGTTCATCCAGTAATTCTTTGCGTTTGAGGTTACTTGCCTGCTGTTCTTTCGCAACCAACAATTGATAAAAATCGGCTTCCGTCTTTGCATTGGCCTGGGTCAATAACAGTTGCCGCGCCCGGTTTGTTTCGGTCAAATCGGCCTGGACCGCTTGCAGTTCCGCTTGGCTTTCCTTGATTTGTTCGGATACATTTGCGGCCATATTTTCTTCCAGGATGACGGCTTGATGGATTTCGGTAAAGCGATCCGCCATTTCCCTTGCGGTCAGATGTCCCAAATGGAAATGTTCCCGGATAGCATCCGTTTGCTCATTCCATTGATCGATGGCCAGTTGCAAGGCAGCCATTTCCGTTTCCTGTTTTTCGACAGTCCTGCCCTTGTCAGCCAAAGCCTCAGCCGGATCGGCCTGCAACAAGCCGGCGACCGTCATGCGTGCAGGATAGCCTTTTTTCTGCAGGAAGGCTTGTTGCTCCGCATGGATCGTTTTGCCCAGCTCTTCCTGATCTTCGCGGCTGTTCAGGAATGCCAGAAATTTTTCCTGCAGCTCTTCCATTTCGCTGTGCAGGGTCCCCATTCGCTCACGCACGGCAGCTTGGCGGACATATTTCTCCATGGAAAAACCCGATTCATTCCTTTTTTCCGCAGCGACCGGATTGTCGGTTTTCGGTTTCTTCGTCAACAAAAGAAGCGCGCTGACGGCGGCGGTTCCCGCAACTACCCATGCAACCAGCTTGATGCCCGGTGCGGCAAAGGAAAGGATCAGTACGATGACGGCCAATGCCAATAAGCCCATACCCAGGCCATTGGAACGTTGCGCAACAACCGGAGCCGGCTGCGGTGGCTGTTGGATTTCTTTTTGCCAGCTTGCATAGATGGCATCGGCTACTTTTTCTTCCTTCAATTTGGCTTCTTCCCGCTGCAGTGCTTCCAATTTTTCTTCATGGAAACCGATCGTCTGGTCCAAGCGCAACAAGCTTTCCGCATTGTTCTTCGCTTTTTCCGACAACTGCTGAAGGAGTTTGCGCTCTTCCTCTTCGAGAGGCGACGGAACCGATGCTGCCAAATCCAACCCCATCGCCAGTTTTTGTTTTGCCAATTCCGCTTTCGCGAGGCTGACCTCATTCGCCAAATAGGCCAATTGGTTCAAATTGGTTTGCGTGGCGCTTACTTCATGGCTCAGGGCGGCAAAGGCCGCTTGGTGCTCGCGGTACCATTCCACATGGCTGTATTCCGCCAATTGTTTTCCCAATTGGAAGAGCCTTTCTTGGAGGGAGGATTGGGAAAGGATGAGCGCCGAAATTTTCTCCTGCAATCTCTCCCACTGGCGGCGGGCATCTTCCGGCACTTTGCTGTAGTCGACGGCAGTGATCTGCTTTTTCAGCCGCGACCATTCCTGATAGCTGTCGGCCAAGGTCAGGCTTTCCGTGATGTCGCTGTTTTGGCGGTCCAGCAGCTGTTGCCTTGCGGCGATGTCAGCCTGCTGTTTTTGGCTGTCGGTTAGCTGCAGAAGCAGTGTTTCGTATTCCGCATTTTTCACTTTTGCCTGCTGCAGTTTCCTTTGCAGTTTATCCGCATCGCGGATTTTCTTGTTCAGCGACGGAACGGTCCCGGTCGGTTTGAACAGCTTGGTCGCCTCCTGGCGGAAATCGTCGGCCAATTGCAGCAAGCGTTCGCTCCCGCTTGTGCCGATGCTCAGCAGATAGCGGTTCAAATCCTCTTTCTTCGTTTTGCTCAGAGCGAGCAGACTGTCGATTTTGAAGGTATAGAGGGTCTGATAGGTTTCCCTGTCCATCCCCAGCAAAAGCTGACTGATGTTCGCGGCAGTCTTTTGGCTGCCGTCGGGCAACGTGACAACGGCCTGACCTTTGTTGCGGTCCTTCACCCGTTCAACGATGACATCCCCATAGGGCGTGCCCGTCAAGAACAGTCTGCCGCCATAGACCTGTCCGTTCTTGGGGATATACAGATTTTGGTCTTTCTTATGGGCTGTCGGGAAGCCGAAGAAAATGCTGTTTATAAAGGATGACAGCGTACTCTTCCCCGCCTCATTTTTCCCATAGAATACTTGCAGGTCCTGGAGCTGATCGAATGTCTGATTCAGCCATTTCCCGTAGCCGTATATTTCAATCTTCTGAATCTTCAACGGAATCCTCCTCGAATGCGATGGCTTGCACCAATCTTGTTTTGGCGGCTTCCAGCACTTCCGCTTTGAATGTTTCATCTTTTCGAAGTTCAGCGAACTTGGTGCGGATAACGGCATGTTGGAAAAATTGATCCAACCTTTGATAAAATACGTCATCCGCTGCCGTTTCCGTCCAACTCTTTGAAAAACTGTCCTTCATGACTTGGTCGAACGGAAACAGCTCCTTTTCCGTGTCTACGGCAATCTTCAGGCTGTACAGGTAGCAGAACGGTTTCCCGAATTGTTGCGGAACACCGTCCAGCAAATCGCCGTCTTCCATCTTCGCGATGACATCCGGGTGCAGGTCCTGCGTGTCACGAAAAACAACCGAGAGCAGGATGCTGGCTCTCCTCGTCTGGTAATGCGCCAAAATGTCATCGATGCGTTCAAAGACATCATTCAGGCTGACGCACCCCGCCAACGACACCTCCGCCTTTTCCCAAACGATGGGGGCGGTCGGCATGAACTGCAAGAGGGGCTCCATCTTCCTTTGGAGCGTTACCAGATAGGCGCCCTTCTCTTCGGTTTCGTTCGGATTGCGCCCTTGCGTGTTGCCGCAATAAACCACCGGCGGGGCCAGCTGCAGCGTCTGGCGTTTATGGATGTGGCCCAAAGCCCAGTAGTCATAGTTTTTCATATTCAGTTCGCCCAGAGAAAACGGCGCATAAACACCCTCGGAAGAATGCAACCCTTCCAAGTAGCCATGCAGCATGCCGATGTGATAATCGGCCGTCATATCCCTTTGCGGATATTCCAGTATCATCCGTTCCTCCACCCAACGGGACGGATAGCTGAACCCGGTGATGGCGACTTTTTCGCCCTGTTTCGTGGTCAGGTAAGCCGTCGCGACTTCCTTCTCAAAAATGGTGACGTTATCCGGCAATTGCAGCTTCAATGCTTCCCTCCCCAAAAAGTCGTGGTTCCCATGGGAAAGGAACACGGGGATGCCGGCTTGGTCCAAGCGCCCGAGTTCTTCGCGGAGAAAGGCCTGTGCCTTTACGCTTTGGTTTTCTTCATCATAAATATCCCCGCTTATCAGGAAAAAGTCCACCGCGGCAGCGATCGCCCGGCTGATCAGTTCATGAAAAGAGGCAAAGGTGGATTGGTAAATCTCTTCAAAAAGTTGCGGATCCAGCTGTTTTATGCCTTTGAAAGGACTATCCAGATGGATATCCGCTGTATGGATAAATGTAATCACGAGCTGACCCCTTTTCTTTAGAAATAAAAAATAAGCCGCAACCTATTCCGCAACTCCCCGAAGCAAAGACACCGGACCGCGTGTGATGAGCATGCAACTTGTCCTGTCCGTGCTGTCCGGCCATCGTATCGGAAATGGTTACAGCTTACAGTTTATTCACTTATTATTTGTCTAATGAACTGTATAATTCTTGCAACGGTTTTGTGATGATGCCGTTGATTTCTTCCATCATCTTGCTCAGTTGTTGTTCTTTTTCCATCATCTTTTGGATGATTGTGTTCGTGGAAGCTTTTTCTGCGATCGCTTGGGCATTGGTGATATCTTCTTCAGTGATTTCTCCGCCTGTCATCTGTTTTTGTTGCAGATTCACTTGGATATCGCGGAATTCTTTGAATAGAGAAGAAGCTTCCCCATCAGCTGTCATTTCATTATAGGCAACCGCCAAGGATTTGAACACATCCACCTCGCGAAGACTTTTTTCAAGTTCATATGCTGTATCATAAATATTGCTCATTTTACCATTCCTTCCTTAATTGAATACTATGATTACTATACCATTTCCCGCCCGATAAATCCATAAAAAAACGCGAAAATACGTTCGCTTTCCATCCGGATCGACACCGCGGGCGCGAAGTAAAAGGCAGATCAACGGGTACAGCTTTCCGTTGCCATCAAATACTTGCGTTGAACCCATAATCCTGTTTTAATGATTATATAGACGAACTTGGAAGCGTTTCAACAATTTTGAGAGGGGTATTTTTATGCTGAAAAACTTTACCCGCCAAGAAAAAGGCTGGATTATGTATGACTGGGCCAATTCAGCCTACTCGGTCATCATAACCACCGTCGTGTTGCCCCTTTTCTATAAATCCATCACGACAGGAAGCGGAATCGCCCCGAATCTTGCCGATTCCTACTGGGGTTATGCCACGTCGGCGGCAACGCTGCTGATTGCGACCTTCGCACCCATTCTTGGGACCATCGGCGATTACGAAAATCTGAAAATGAAGCTGTTCAAAGCGTTCTTCCTGGTTGGGACACTCTCGACCGCTTTGTTGAGCTTCACCAATAATTGGCAGCTGCTGCTTGCCTTCTATATGTTGACCATCGTCGGTTTTTCCGGCGCGAACATCTATTATGATGCCTTTCTCGTGGATGTGACTTCCGAGGAGCGGATGGACAAGGTATCGACCTACGGCTTTGCCATGGGCTACATCGGCGGGAGCACCATCCCCTATATCCTTTCCATCGCAATGATCTTGTTCGGCGACAAAATTGGGCTGACGAAACCCCTCGCCGTTAAGGCATCCTTTTTGCTCACCGCACTATGGTGGGCAACCTTCGCGATGCCTATGATCCGAAACGTCAAGCAAACATACTTCATCCAGCGCACCGAAAGGATTATCTATCACAGCTTCAGCCGGCTTTTTCGGACGTTCAAGGAGATAAGAAAAGATAAACAGATCTTCCTTTTCCTTATCGCCTATTTCTTTTACATCGATGGTGTGAATACGATCATGCATATGGCAGCCGTCTTCGGCGACAGCGTCGGACTCGTTTCCGACACGCTCATGCTGGCGCTCCTGGTGATACCGATCGTCTCCTTCCCTTGCACAATCATGTATGGGATGCTTGCCAAAAAATTCGGAAGCAAGAAAATGATTTTGCTTGGCATAGTTGTCTACTTGGCAGCCTGCGTTTTGGCCTTCAATCTGACATCTGCAGTCGAGTTTTGGATCCTGGCGATGCTCGTCGCGACCTCGATGGGCGGCATCCAAGCGCTCTCCCGATCCTACTTCGGAAAACTGGTTCCAAAGGAAAACGCCAACGAATATTTCGGCTTCTATAATATTTTCGGCAAATTTGCGGCGATCATGGGACCCACCCTATATGGTTTTTCCAGCCAGATAACCGGACAGGCTCGCTTCGGAATCCTCAGCATTTCGGCACTTTTTCTGATCGGAGGGTTGGTTCTGCTGAGAATGAAAGAAGTTGAAGCCAGGTCCTGATAGACGCAGAAGACAAGGATAGGCCCAGGCAAAAGCCCCGGCCTATCCTTGTCTTCGTTTCTTTCTATTGTCCGATTTTTTCGTTTGCCCAATCGAATATTTTCTTGGAGCCTTCCCCGACTTTTTGGCCAAAGGAATCCAGGCCTTGGAAGAACTCGTTCAATCCTTTGATCAAGCCGTTTCCAGAAGTGGTATCCGTGCTGGCTTTCTTCGCTGCGACGACCGTGAAGTCGGTTTGCGGGCTGATCGACAGCATGCCTCCCATTTCACCGCTGAACAGGTTGGCCATTGTTCTGCCCGCATTGCTCAAGTTATGGGTATCATCCGTTTTATCGTAGCCTAACCAGCTCGCGACAACGATATCCGGTGTATAGCCGACCATCCATTGCGATTTTACCAAACCCGTTTCCCGATCCAATTCGGTCGTGCCGGTCTTGCCGGCGATCACCGTGCCGTTGGATGGCTGAGCGGAGGCGCCCGTCCCGCCATCAGCGTAGACCCCCAACAGCATGCTCGTCATATCATCCGCAACCTCAGGTGTCGTCACCTTCTTCGTTTCGGGTTGGGTATTGTCCACGATGACCGCTCCGGTCGCATCGACGATTTTTGTGATGAAACGCGCCTTGGTGCGGACACCTTCATTGGCGAAGGTCGTATAGGCACTGGCCAATTGCAATGGCGATATTCCGGTACTCATCCCGCCCAGCGCGATGGCCCCCAACTGATTATCCTCTTGCCCTACGGTGATGCCGAAGTCGTTCAACTTGGCTATCCCTTTTTCGATGCCCAGTTTATCCAACAACCAGACTGCGGACGTATTCTTGCTTTCGGCAATTGCTTGGTACATCGGCACAGTGCCATGCAGACTCTCTTTGTCATAATTTTGGACGGAGTAGGCATCGTCGCCATAGGTCAAGGAATCATCATCCATCAGCAACTCATCCACTTTATAGCCGGATTCAAGTGCGGGCGTATAGACGGAAAGCGGCTTGATGGTGGAGCCTGGAGCCATCTTCATCTGCGTTGCCCGATTGTAGTAACGGAAACCTTCATATTCTGTTCCGCCCCTGACCGCGAGGACATCCCCCGTGGAAGGGCTCAACGCAATCGATGCGCTCTGTAACGGCGTACCATCGGCTGCTGCAGGCAATGAAGCATTGGCGTAGGCGTCATCCATCTGCATCTGATAGTCCTGATCCAAACCGGTATAGATTTTATAGCCTCTGTTCAGCAGGTCTTCCTCTTTCAGGCCGTAAGTATTGATGGCTTCATCGATGACGGCATCGAAATAATACGGGTAGTTGTAGCCACTTTCGGCTGCATACGTATCTTTCAGAACGTTTTTTTCGGCTTTAGCAGCATCAGCTGTCGCCTGGTCGATGACCTTATTATCCGCCATCAGTTGCAGCACCGTATCTCTTCTGGCTTTGCTCACATCCTTCCCGTCGATGTCTTTACCATCGATGGGATTGTAGTAACTCGGCGATTTCAGGATACCCGCCAGAACGGCTGCTTCGGATAAATCCACTTCACTTGCCGATTTTCCGAAATATTTCTGCGAGGCATCCTCGACGCCCCATACCCCGGAACCGAAATAGGCATTGTTCAGATACATCTCCAGAATTTCATCCTTCGTGTATTTATTTTCGATTTCGAACGCCAGGAACAATTCTTTCGCTTTCCGGATCAGCGTCTGATCCAATGACAGATAGGCATTTTTGGCCAACTGTTGGGTAATCGTGGAACCGCCGCCGACGATGTTCCCGCCATGGATGACGAAACCGACCGCTGCACGGGCGATTCCGATCGGGTCCACCCCTTTATGCGAATAGAAGCGTTTGTCCTCCGTCGAGACGACTGCCTGCTGGATGTTGGCTGAAATTTGGTCGATCGACACAAATGTCCCTTTTTGCGAATACAATTCCCCTGCTTCATTGCCGTAGCGGTCATAAACGATGGACGTCTGTTCCAACCCCGCCTTCAGATTCTCTACATCGGCAGTCTTTGCCAAGAAAACGAGATAACTGCTGGAGGCGAATGTAAAAATCAACAGGATCAAAACGACGATCTTATTCACGCGGTATTTCCGCCAGATATTTTTCCGCTTCTCATTGAATCGCACCCACAAGGCTTTTAATTTTTCTTTAAATGGTATTTTTTGCATATCATCATCCTTCTCAAAAAGTTCAAATCGTAACTGTCCAAATTTAGCTCTCTCACATCATTATACGAATATTTATGAATTTTTCATGAAAGAAATAGGAAAACGATATTTTGCGATAACTTGTACCATAGTAACAGGAATTTGGAAAATAGGAAACCTGCCAGAGTCGCATAGAATGCAGAACATTGCAATTTCTCTATTTTGATTTATAATTTTAGCATAAGTATCGTTTTTAGTTTAGCAAATTTTGCTTAAATAATTATTAAGGAAGGTGCCCCATTGGGACAGAATGCATCAGATGCCTATCATCGGTAGACCAAAAGAATAGCTCAGAATTGTTTATTTTCAAGGATTCTTTTGGTCGCATCCATTGTTTCAGCGTGAAGCCAAAGATCTCTTGAAGAAATTTCCTATTTTAGGATCATTATTTCACAGGAGGTGAAGCCTGTCCTTTCAGAGGAAAACAGGCAAAGATTATGTCCATTACCACAGGTTTACTTTTATTTTTCGTCATCCTCTTCGTATCATCTTTTTTTGTCATGTCGGAATATGTATTGGTGAGGATTCGCCCATCCCGCCTTGATTTTCTGATTGAAGACGGAAACAAAACAGCAAAATTGCTGAAGAATATGACCGTCAAGCTGGACAGTTACCTTTCCGCAACCCAACTCGGGGTAACCATCACGTCATTGGCGCTAGGTTGGTTGGGTGACCCGACGTTCAAACATCTATTCGACACGTTATTCGGAAACTTGCCTATCCCAAAGGCGGCAGAGACCATCATGTCCTTCGTCGTTTCCTTCACCGTACTGACAATCATTCAAGTCATCATCGGGGAATTGGTTCCAAAGAATATCGCCTTGAGCCGCACCGAAAAATTAGGCATGCGCATCGCAAAGCCGCTGAACATCTGGTACCGCGTCATGTTTCCACTCATTTTTATTTTGAATAAAACCGCAAACGCCATTTCGAAAGCGATCGGGATGAAGACCATCGGCGAATCGGACGACAACGTATCGGAAGAGGAACTCCGCCTGATCATGAGCCAAAGTCTCAAGAGCGGCGAAATCAACCGCGAAGAATACCAATTCGTGGAAAATGTCTTCAACTTCGATGAACGGATGGCGCGCGAAATCATGGTGCCCCGCACGGAAATGGCCGTCATCGACTTCGATATGACCCTGAACGACATCGCCAATGTGGTGCAGCAAGAAAAATATACGCGCTATCCGGTCATGAAGGAAGACAAGGATTCCATCATCGGCATCATCAACACGAAAGAAATTTTTGCGGCCTTTGTGCAGGCTGTCCAAACCAAAACGGAAAATGGGTTCGCCGTCTCCGAATTCATCCGCCCGGTCATCACCGTCATCGAGACGATTCCGATCAAGGAACTACTCGTCAAGATGCAAAAGGAACATAACCAAGTCGCCATCCTCGTCGATGAATACGGCGGCACCAGCGGCCTGGTTTCCATGGAGGACATCGTGGAAGAGATCGTCGGCGACATCAGCGACGACTACGAAACAACCGTCCAACCCGAATTCATCAGCCTGGGCGAAAATCATTACCGCATCAGTGCACGCATGCTGATCGATGACGTGAACGACCTGTTCGGAGTCGATATCGACAACGAAAACGTCGACACGATGGGCGGCTGGATGCTGAATAAAAAATACGACATCACTGTCGGGGAAGAAATCAAGTTCCACAATTATATCTTCAAAGTCATCCAAAAAGAAAAAAATTCCATCGATGTCATCGATATCTTCACCGCCAAGCCAACCAATGTTGCAGAGGACAGCGAAGACGACGAATAAAATAAGAAATGCTGAACGGGTTTGTTCAGCCCTGAGTGAGGAAACACTGTGACCTGAACGGTCAAGTGTATCATGCCTCTAAGCGATTGAAATCGCAAGAGTCATGACAATTTAGGAAATCTGGCCCTGCAACTTTCCCTACGGTCACCTTATACTGGGGCTCTAAGGGATGAATCCCTAAGAGTCCCATGCAAATGAGCATCGCAGAGCGCAATTGCTGAGAGACTTCCTGCGTCAGCGGGTTAGTCGAACAGTATGTCTTGGCTCGCAGAGACAAGAGGTTCCTTCATCACTTTTCCGAAGGGCTAACCTGTGAAACACCTACAGTGATGCACCTCTGCACTCAAAAAAATTATAGTTTCCTACAATCCCAAAAAGAAAGACTTTCCGCCGGCAATGCCGTTCGGAAAGTCTTTCTTTTTGGTGACTACATATTTGTTGTATCCAATTCAGTCCGTGCCTTGAAGAACGGCAACACCGCATCCGCGATAATCGGCAGTTTGCCTGTCTCATCGCTTTCGATCGTCCATACCAACAAGGGTTCATGCAGGCTCAATCGCAGGATGAACCAGCCTTCCCCGTATTTGCCGCCCAGGTTGACGCGGACGCCCTCCAAATGATCCGGAACCAATCCGAAGCCTTCTGTCGCTTTGACAAAATCGGCGAACTCCTTGATGATCTGGTTTCCCGTCTCGAAGATGGGTTCCTGCACAATCGTGAAGCGGTATTCCGTCGTCTCCGCAGGCTGACCCAAATCGGCGATCAAATCGCCCAGATGTTTGCCTTCCGAAGATAGTTTGGCATCGGCGATCAACAATTTTGCTATCAGGTAGGCACCGTCATCCAGGAAATAATTTTCCTTCAATGCGGCATGTCCGCTTGTTTCGATCGCCAAGACGGCATTGATGCCCTGATTATTCAAATCGATCCCGCGGTTGATCACATTGCGGTAACCCGTCAAATAACGGTCCTGCACGCCGCCCAATCCAGTGATGAACGTTTCCAGATGGGATGATGTCGCAGAATTTGTGACGATGGTGGCGCCTGGATTATCCGCCAATAAAACGGCCGCAATCAAAGCAATCAGATTGTTGCGGTTGAAGGCTTTGCCGTCTTTGTCGACGATCGCAGAACGGTCCACATCCGTGTCAAAGATGATGCCCAAATCCGCTTTCTGTGCGATGACCGCATCCTGGATGCTCTGCATCGCCGCCTTGTTATCCGGGTTCGGGACGTGGTTCGGGAAAGTGCCATCAGGGTCCAAAAACTGGCTGCCCTCCGTATTTGCGCCCAACGGCTGCAGAACTTTCTCTACGAAAAATCCGCCTGCGCCATTTCCGGCATCCACGATGATGTGGCGCCCGGTCAAAGGTTTTTCGGCATTCGCAGTGGAAGCGATCCCTTTGCGGATCTTATCCTGCAGATCGGTTGCATAGACGGTAAGCAAGTCTTTCTCCGTCACGACTGCCTGCACTTCTGAATCCGTGAAGCTTTCCGGCATTTCGCCTGCAAAAGTCAGCAGCGCTTCGATGTCCTCATGCTCTGCTCCGCCTGTTTTGGTGAAGAACTTCAAGCCGTTGTATTCAAACGGCAAGTGGCTTGCGGTGATCATGACGGCAGCATCCGTCAAGTAGTCTTCATATTGGGTCGACATGAACATGGCCGGTGTCGTCGCCAAGCCGACATCGATGATTTCGACCGGATAAGGCGCCAACCCCTTGATCAATGCTGCTTTGATTTCCGCAGCAGAAAGGCGGCTGTCATGCCCGATGGCGACCTTCACTTTCTTTCCTGCTTCGATTTCGATTCCCTTTGTCTGCGACAGCCATTGCCCAAAACCATAGCCGATGTGGGTCACCTTGTCTGCAGTCAAGTTGGCTTCGTGTTTCTCGGTTGTAATCGCGATGCCGCGTATATCTGATCCATTCTGTAAGGCAAGTAATGCTTTTTTATCCGTCATTCCATCCCATCCCCTTCACTTGTCTGTATCTCCTTCCATTATACCGATTTTTGCGGCAAATAACAGATTGAAAAGGAAGATTCAGTATGAAAAGCCAGCAGCAATCCTCGTTCACAACGCCAAAAAGGGCCCAGGCGTTTGCCCGGACCCCCACGAATGATGGATCAGCCTTTTAGTTTGTCGTTCTCGTAATTGTGGCTCAGCTCCAGATTCGGGAAGCCTTGCTGTCTCAATGCTTCATAGACGATCATGCAAGCCGTGTTGGACAGGTTCAAGGAACGCACATGTTCGTCGTTCATCGGAATGCGCAAGCAATCTTGCGCGCGTTCCTGCATAAATGCTTCCGGCAGCCCAGTCGTCTCTTTGCCGAAGATAAAGAAGATGTCTTCATCCTTCGTGAAGTCGGCTTCGCTGTAGATGCGGTCCGCAAATTTTGTGATCAAATACAGCGGCTTTTCGCCCAAATATTCCAAAAAGGCCTCCAAATTTTTGTGGTTGACGATGTTCACGTCATTCCAATAATCCAGTCCGGCACGTTTCAGATGCTTGTCGTCCGTTGAAAATCCGAGCGGTTCGATCAAATGCAAGGTCGTATTGGTAGCCGCACAAGTGCGGGCGATATTCCCCGTATTAGCAGGGATCTGTGGTTCAAAAAGTACAATATTATTGGTCATTTATTCTAACTCCTCTATGCGTATGCTAATTCTATAATGCCTTTATCTTTTGATGGGCTTTTTCCAATTCCAAACGCGTTTCCTCATCCGTTTCCGCAGCGATGCGCTCTTCGTAGAAGGCCAGCAGTTCCGGATTGGCTTCGCGCACGATTTCGCCGATCGCCCAACCGGCCGTGCCGCGCATCACCGGTCTTGGGTCCTGCTCGATCAGCTGCAGCAATGCCGGTATGGCCGTCCGGTCGCGGTAGTTCGCCAAGGCAATGATGGCATTGCGCTGCAACGGTTTTTTTCCGCGCCACGAACCCGCCAGATGGCCGAACTGTTCCTTGAATTCACGGTTGGATATCGTCAGCATCGGCTGCAGCACCGGCGAAACGCTTTCCGGCTCGGGCTCCATCTCAGGATGCAGATGGAAATCCATCCCTTTGTTGTACGGGCAGACCTGCTGGCAAATATCGCAGCCGTAGATGACATGGCTCATTTTTTTGCGGAATTCTTCGGGCATGAACCCTTTCGTCTGCGTCTGATAGGACAGGCAGACATTCGGATTCAATTGTCCATTGCCAAGGATGGCGCCCGTGGGACAATAATCCACACATCGGGTGCATTCCCCGCAGCCGAACACACCCGGCTCATCAGGAGGGAAAGGGATATCCGTCATCACTTCCCCCAGATAGATGTACGAACCGTATTCTCGGGTAATCAACAGGCCATTGCGGCCGATGAATCCTAAGCCGGCACGTTGGGCCACAACCGTATCGATCAGCTCTCCCGTGTCCACCATCGGCTTGAAGCGGGCATCCGGAACCTTACTCTGGATGAAGGTAATCAACTGGTCCATTTTATCCCGTAGAATAACGTGGTAATCGGTCCCCCAGGAGGCGCGCGCAAAGTTGCCTCTGCGTTCCCCCTTCACCCGCTCCGCTTTTGCGGTCATCTTGCTGGGATAGGCCAAAGCGAGCGAAAGGATCGCCTGCGGCCTATCAAAGATCAGTTCCGGATAGATCCGTTCTTCCATCACCTGATGTTCGAACCCGACCGTATGGCCTTTCCTGTGTTGTTCCTTCAAATCTTCGAGCATATAATCAAACGGTTCAGCAGTCGTAAAGCCCAGTTTGTCGATCCCCAGTCTCTTACTCTCTTGCAGTATCTCTGCTTTCAGCGCTGTATAATCCATCTTTTCTAACCCCTGACAAATCGTAATCTATAGCCATCAGTATACTCATTTCCGCTTACTTCTAAAAACCGAAAATGCGCAAAAAAAACGTATCGTTTCGGTGTCTGGCACGGCGAATTCGATACGTTGGCATAGACCATTTTGTTTGATTTTATTTACGATAATAATGGCTACAAAATGATAAGTTCATTATAGCACATTACATTGCCGTGTCAATTAATTATGTAAATAATCGACACAAATGACATGAAAAATTTACACAAAGCGTAAGCGATTTTTACAAATCGCCTTTTTGCAACGGAGAATGGGCTTTTCCGTTCGCTAAACGGGTTATTTCTTTTCGGAAATAAGGAGCGTGACGGCTACCGTAACCGAAGGCAAAGGGTTTGCCATGGCCTTTTCCTTCACTTCGGGATCGGCGTTCCAGGACAACGGCGTCATCTCCATCAACCAGCGGTAACTTTCCTTTGTGAGCTTTACTGTATAAGCCACTTCTTCTTTGACCGCATCGGGATAGCTCTGGAGGAAACGATCCACTACCTGCTGGTTATCGTACTCCTTCTTCGTCGCATCGGTCGCATACAATTGTTCCCGCAATTCGATCAGGTAACGGGGGCTCGGCACAACCTTGATGACCCTTCCGCCCGGTTTCAGGACCCGTTCGAATTCCTGGTAATGGGACGGCGAGAAGATGTTCAGGATGACATCAAAGGCTTCTTTCCCGAAAGGCGAATGCGCCAAATCCGCCACGCACCAAAATGCGTCCTCGAAGAAATGCCCCGCCGCCAATTGGATGGCATCCTTCGAAATATCGAAGCCGACCTTCGTGCCGTTCAGCCCCTTTTGGCTCAGATAATGCAGATGCGAACCCTCCCCGCAGCCGACGTCCAATACCGTCGCATGTTCAGGCGATTCGATATGTGCGTACACCGCATCCAACAAGGGGTGGAAGAAACCGGTGTCGGCCAGATTTTTCCGGCTGCTGAGCATATCCTTATCGTATTCATTTTGGCCACCCTTCAGCAGCAGATGCAGCGTCCCTTTTTTCGACAGATCGAACTGATGGTTGGCTGCACAGCTGACGCTATGCCCCTCGACTTTTTCAAACGGTTTTTGACAGACCGGACATTGAAATAAGCCGAGATGTCCCTTCAAGTATAGGCTGCTCGCCTCTATTTTTTTCATGATTTTGTCCTTTCTCCTTCCACAACCAAAGCATATAAACATTAGACCGTTTGGCCGTGGCTATCCTACTCTTTATATATTCATTTCCAAAGGGAATATTCCTGTTCCATTCTATCACAGAACGCTTGATAATTGCCGTATTTTCCAAGCAGCCACTTCCGGTAAGCGTTGCCATTTCATTTGTTTTTTAGCATCTGTAGGAATATACTGATGGTGAACAGAACCGTTCGAAAACAAAGGAAGGAGTTTTTTAAAATGCCAAATGAATTACGTAAAGTCAATGAATTTTTCGACCTGTTTCCAGATGTGGGCCCCATGTTCCAGAACCGTTTCTTCCAAGACATCAAGATGGATATCCATGAAACGGAGGATAACTATCAAGTGACTGCCGATCTCCCAGGTTATGCAAAAGAAGACATTACCGTAGACTATGACAAGGATATCCTTTCCATCTCAGCCCACCGCAAGTCTGAAAAAACCGATAAAGACGAAGAAGGCCATATTATCCGGCAAGAACGCTCTTCCGGTTCCGTACACAGGGAAATCTACCTGAAGAACGTAAACGAAGCAGACATCACTGCTGCACTGACGGATGGCGTTTTGAAGCTTGTATTGCCTAAATTGGAAAAAACAGCCCCTCCGAAACGTAAGATTGATATAGTCTGATCCGGTAATATATAAAAGAAGGCATCCCCTCAGGACACAATGTCCTGAGGGCGATGCCTTCTTTTTGATTTATTCTCTTTTTACATGCTCAGACGTCCGTGCTCTTCGTATCTGGTTACCCTTGTGATGTCATTTTTTTCATCCACAAATACGACAAGCGGCTGATGCTCTTTTGCCTCCTGTGGTTCCATCGCACAATAGGCCATGATGATGATCTTATCGCCAACCTGAACGCAACGGGCAGCCGCCCCGTTCAAGCAGATCATGCCGGATCCGCGTTCGCCGGCAATCAAATAGGTTTGGAAGCGGGACCCATTATCGATATCCACAATATGGACTTGTTCATATTCGATCAGCCCTGCCGCATCCAACAAATCTTTATCGACGGTGATGCTCCCCACGTAGGAAAGTTCAGCCTGTGTAACCGTAACACGGTGGATTTTACTCTTTAACATTGTAATGTTCATTATTTTGCCTCCTCTAATTGCTCTGGATAAGTGAAATTATCGATCAAGCGCGTTTTGCCGATGTATACCGCCAGCGCTACTAATACTGGATGTTCAAACGTTTCCACTTTTTTCAGCGAACGTGCATCGACCGCTTCGATGTAATCTATCTTCGCCAAGGGCTCTGCCTGGATGATGGCCGTCATGGCTTCAATGATCGTATGAGCATTGCGTTCCCCCTGCTCAAGCAATTGTTGCCCTTTGCGGATCGAGCGGCTCAGGACCAGCGCAGCTTTCCGCTCCTCTTCGTTTAAATAGGTATTGCGGGAACTTTTCGCCAAACCATCCGCTTCACGGATAATGGGACAGCCCACGATTTCGATAGCCATATTCAGATCGCGCACCATCTGTTTGATGACTGCAAGCTGCTGTGCATCCTTTTGCCCAAAATAGGCCCGATCCGGCTGCACGATATTGAACAGTTTGGTGACGACGGTGCAGACACCGCGGAAATGGACCGGCCTGCTTTGGCCGCAGAGTCCTTCCGTCAAACCTTCCATATCAACATAAGTGCTGAAGTCAGGGAAGTACATCTCAGCCGGTTCAGGATTGAAGATCAAGGCAGCCCCGTTCACTTCACAAAGCGCAGCATCCCGTTCCAAATCACGCGGGTAACTGGCTAAATCTTCGGTGGGGCCAAATTGCATCGGATTGACAAAGATACTGACAACGACACGATCATTTTCACTGACCGCATGCGTAATCAAACTTTGATGCCCTTCATGCAGGTAACCCATTGTCGGAACAAAGCCGACCGTCAATCCTTCTTTTTGCCATGACTTCACGATGTTACGCACTTCATTTACCGTCTTTACAATTTCCATAGGTTGATTCTCCTCAATATAGTTTCTCGATCACGTCATCCGAGATTGCAAAAGTATGTTTCGGACCCGGAAATTCGCCAGTCTTCACTTCATCTATGTATCGAACAAAGGCAGCATTCATTTGTTCCCCAATTTCAGCGTATCGTTTCACAAATTTCGGCGTAAAATCCGAGTACATGCCCAACATATCTTGGTAAACCAACACTTGACCGTCGCAGCCGTTTCCTGCGCCGATGCCGATAGTCGGAATCGAAATGCTTTGGGAAATCAATTCAGCCAGTTTGGATGGGATGCACTCCAAAACCACCGCA
Organism: Trichococcus palustris; assembly: GCF_900114465.1. Classification (GTDB taxonomy): domain Bacteria; phylum Bacillota; class Bacilli; order Lactobacillales; family Aerococcaceae; genus Trichococcus; species Trichococcus palustris. The sequence goes on from NZ_FOTD01000015.1 coordinate 76,753, forward strand.
AAAGCACCAGCTTCCTCGACTGCTTGCGCCTGCTCAATCAGTTTGCGGGCAGTGTCCTCATCCTTCCCTTGGACTTTGAATCCGCCGAAAGCATTGACGGATTGCGGCGTCAACCCGATATGGGCCATTACCGGAATCGAAGCAGCCACGATTGCTTTGATCTGCGGGCAAATTTCCACCCCGCCTTCCAATTTGACTGCATGGGCATGCCCTTCTTTGATGAGACGGCCAGCATTGCAGACGGCATCATAGACGGACGTTTGGTAGGACATGAACGGCATGTCGGTTACGACCAATGCCTCTTTTGTTCCCCTTGCTACCGCCTTCGTATGGTGAAGCATATCCTCCATCGTAACGGCCAGCGTATCTTCATATCCCAAAACCACCATCCCCAATGAATCGCCTACCAGAATGGCATTGATGCCCGCTTCATCCATCAATTTAGCTGTAGAATAATCATAGGCAGTCAACATGGTCAATTTTTCATTTTTACGCTTGGCATTCTTGAAAGTTAAAACAGTATTTTTTGTTCCCAATTTCACTATTCCCCTATCTTTCACTCATTGTTAGCATTAGCTAAAAATATAATTAGCTAATTTTAATTTTTCTGCAACCAATTGTCAATAGCTTTATTTACTGCTGTTTAATTGCTGCTTATAACGAAATATTATATCTGAAAACGAACATTCCTCATTTAAACATCCAGATAATTCGATTTTATTTTTTCAGTGCCCGGTAAAAAAATGGGAACACTGTACCTTATGATGCTCCATACCAAAAAAACGGCACAAAAAAACCAACGATAGGCAATCGTTGGTTCTACATGATACCGGCGGCCGGGGTCGAACCGGCACGCCCTCGCGGGCACTGGATTTTGAGTCCAGCGCGTCTGCCTATTCCGCCACACCGGCATGATAGTAAGATGCTGTCTCTTTGCTTCCGTACGGAAAGGCGGTAACCGGATTTGAACCGGTGATAGAGGTTTTGCAGACCTGTGCCTTACCACTTGGCTATACCGCCGAAAAGCTTATATTAAAATTGAAACTGGGCTAGCTGGATTCGAACCAACGAATGACAGAGTCAAAGTCTGTTGCCTTACCGCTTGGCGATAGCCCAATAAAGAGGGCGACTGATGGGAATTGAACCCACGA
>NZ_FOTD01000037.1:0-7304 GCF_900114465.1 Trichococcus palustris
CGGTGTGTTTGTAACGGTTTTGTTCAACGTCAATGTTTGGCCCGGCAAGATGACGTCCGACGTCAAATTGTTCAAGGTTTTCAATTCCGTTACCGATAAGCCGTTCGCACTAGCCAGCTTCCAAAGCGTATCGCCAGATGCTACCGTTACGGTCGCTTTGTTCGTGGACACCGGCGTGGTCGTCGGTGTTGTTGCAGCCGGTGTGTTTGTAACGGTTTTGCTCAAGGTCAATACTTGGCCCGGCAAAAGGACGTCCGAAGTCAGATTGTTCAAAGTTTTCAATTCAGCTACCGACATGCCGTTTGCGCTCGCCAGTTTCCAGAGTGTATCCCCGGATGCCACCGTTACGGTACCACTGACTGTAGTTGGAACAACCGCTGTTGAAGTTGTACCATTGATATAATTCAATGGATTCACCACACTGCCGTTTTCCTGAACTTCAAAGTGTAAATGGACGCCGGTCGAGTTCCCGGTTGTCCCCATCACCCCGATTTGTTGCCCTTTGCTGACAGTCTGACCTGGTTTCACCAAAAGGCCGGACTGCATGTGCGCATAGAGTGTTTTCACGGTCACACCGTTGATGGTGCCGTGATTGATCACTACGTAATTACCATAACTGTAGTGGTATGCGGCCACTTCCACAGTGCCCGATTGTGCGGCTGAAATAGCTCCGCTGCCGGCAATGTCCAACCCGCGATGGAAATCAACTGCTCCAGTGAACGGATCGGTGCGATTGCCAAAAGGTGACGAGATATAACCGTTCGCCGGTTTGATGAATGCACCTGAAGCAGCAGTAGTCGTATTGGTCACTACGGTTGGCGTTGTCGTTTGTCCTGAAACTGTCCCATTCAGGGTCAATACTTGTCCGGAGTAAATATTATCCGAGGACAAATTATTCAGCGATTTCAGCGTTGCCACAGAAATGCCGTTGCTGCTGGCTATTTTCCATAAAGTATCGCCGCTTGTTACCGTATAGCTTTTAGTTGCGGTAGTATTCGCGGTAGTTGTTTGGTTAGTATCCTTTATAACCTCTGTAACGGTTGTTCCGGCTGTACCCAATGAAAGTGTTTGCCCCACTAGAATGAGATCGCTAGTCAAAGAATTGCGTTCTTTCAATTGGCTGAGCGTTAGTCCATTCGCAGTTGCTATTTTATAAAGGGTATCCCCTGCTTTGACGGTATAGGAACCCGCAGAAGCGGAAGGATTTGTTTGTTGTGTTTCCTTATTTACCTCAGTTGGCTGCGTTGCTGTTCCGGTTGTTGTGTCTGCTGCTACCTTTATCTTCAGAATTTGCCCTGGATAAATGGCATCAGCTGTCAATGTATTCATTTCTTTCAATTCTGCTAAGGACATGTTATTCGCAGTTGCGATTCGCCATAAGGTGTCCCCTTTAACGACTGTATACGATCCAATCCCGGTTTCCGTTGCCGGTACTGCCGGTGCTTCCACTGGCGTTTCCGTCTCCGAACTAGCTGGGGGAGTTGCAACAACGGTACCAGGATCAACTGTCCCGGTTGCTGTTCCCGGTACTGGCGGTGTTTCAACAACGGTACCAGGATCAGCTGTTCCGGCTGCTGTTTCCGGTACTGTCGGTGCTTCTGCTGGCGTTTCCGTCTCCGAACTAGCTGGGGGAGCCTCAACAACGGTGACAGTCTTAGGAATGATAAGTTGATTCCCCACAAAAATCATGCTGGAATTCAATTGGTTGACTTCCATTAAATCAACCAATTGTACTCCGTATTTTTTAGCTATGGCGTAAAGGGTATCACCCGCTTGAACGATGTGCACCATATTGCTTGCTGCAACCGTAGTGTTTCCGGTTGACGTATTTGTCGTCGTTCCGGTATTCGTCGTTGCATTATCCAAGCTTGCCCCAGAATCATATTGGGACAACCCATATTGTTCAATAATTTTATTTAACTTCGTATTGTAGGCAGTATCCGTGGCATAACGCCCTGTTAAGTAGGCAGTCGCATCTTGATAGGTTGCTGCATTGCTCAACCAAGCACCCGCATAATAATTAGGATTCCAGCTTGTGCCATTTTTAAGCAGATTCGCATAATCCTGTAGAGACTCTGCGTAAGAAGGGTACTTTCTGAAGTCAGCTTGAATTTGATAATAATTTTGGGCGCCGCTGTCTTCGAGAGTGTTCATGTTGACGGTTTCGCCATTATAATCCCCTTTGATCCCGAATAAATTATAATTTGGAGCCGATGCCAACGTGCTCGTTCCCCATCCGCTTTCCAAAACAGCTTGGGCCATCATTACGGAAGCGTACAGATTATTTTGTGCTGCAATGAGTGTAGCTGATGGAATGATTGCATTTAAAAAGGGATTGGTGGAATATGTTTGGACAGTGGTGGCAGTAACCTTATCTGCCTCCGCCGCCAAAACCAATTGAGCTGGTTTTATCAAAGAAGTCATAAAGAGGGATGTACTCAATACTGCAACGCTTTTTTTCATTTTATTATTTGCGTTTATAAAAGAATTGATCAATTGTTCACTTTTCTTATCGCTGATTCGTCTGTTTCTGGATACCTTCAAAATCTGCCACTCCCTATCCCAATATATTGTCTCATTTTATAAGTGTCTCGATTCAAAATTAGCGCCTGTCTTTCACCTATAAAAGTTTAAGAATAATTTAAAATTTCATGATAACATGTTAATTATATGTTTATTTCCGGAACTTTTGAATGTATTTCATAGCTAAATTCAATATTTAACAATTGAAACATTCCTGTAATATTTCGCAACAGAACAATAATGTATCCGTTCTCTTTTCATTATCATTTACAATGCCATCATCACCCGAACGGATGCTTCGACAGCTGTCATTTGCTACCCCTAAAACCGTTAGCGATACCGCCATTTTGATCGTTTGCAATCAAGTTTTTCAGCCTTCTGCACATGAGTGGTATCTTTTCATTTGATCATGCCCGGCGCGGCGAAACGCTCAAGCCTTCGTTCACCAATCCGGAAAATGGCGGTAACGGTTTCGCCATTCAATTTCAGTGCTTGCTCCTTTACACCCTTTTTACAATTCCACAGAGGAATCCTAAAATGTATACAGTTGGGCGGCAAATCGTGATAAAATGAACGCTGAGGTGAAAACATTGACAAATCAATTTTTATTCAGTGATACGGATAAACGTTATCATACATGGAACTACCATTTAAAACAACATTTCGGAGAAAAGATCTTTAAGGTTGCCATTGACGGTGGCTTCGACTGCCCTAACCGTGACGGTACGGTAGCTCATGGCGGCTGCACATTCTGCACGGTTTCCGGTTCCGGCGATTTTGCGCAGGACCGCATCGATCCCCTTCCCGTCCAATTACGGAAAGGCATCGATATGATGCACAAAAAATGGCCAAACGTAAAAAGTTACATCGCCTATTTCCAAAATTTTACAAATACGCATGCCCCGGCAGAAATTCTTCGCCATCGCTATGAACAAGTCGTGAACGAAGAAGGTGTCGTCGGCATCATGATTGCTACCAGACCGGACTGCCTACCCCCTGAAACGATCGCATACTTGGCGGAGCTGAACAAACGATACTACGTATGGGTGGAACTTGGCCTTCAGACAATCCATGAAGAAACGAGCAAAATCATCAATCGCGCGCATAGCTATGATACTTACTTGGAAGCCGTCGCCAATTTAAGGGCGCACAATATCCCGGTTTGTACGCACATCATCAACGGTTTGCCCGGGGAAACGCATGAGATGATGATGGAAAGCGTGAACCGCATCATTCTTGATTCGGATATCCAAGGAATCAAAATCCATTTGCTTCATCTAATGAAAAACACAAAAATGGTCCGCGATTACCATCAAGGCCGACTGAGGCTCCTGGACAAGGATGAATATGTCAGCCTTGTCTGCGACCAACTTGAGGTGATTCCGCAAGACATCATCATTCATCGCATCACCGGTGATGCACCGAGGGATACCCTCATCGGTCCGATGTGGAGTTTAAAGAAATGGGAAGTATTGAATGCCATCGATGATGAATTGAAGCGTCGCGGAACCTATCAAGGCATCCACGATGTAAGAGAAAAAAATGAGAAGATTGTTGCTGTCAGCACTGGAATTCAGTCATAACCTATTGAAGGAAACAGTGCGCGAAGGTGATGTTGTCATCGATGTCACTGTCGGAAACGGCAACGACACAGTCTTGTTGGCTGCTTTAGTCGGTCGGTATGGAAAGGTGATCGGTTTTGATATTCAAAAACAGGCGATTAAAAATACGAAGCAAAAGTTGTTGCTGACTGGTTTATCGCAGCAAGTCACTTTATTTCATCAGGGGCACGAACCCATACCCGAGGTTCTTGGGAATGAGGAGCAGATAGGCGGCATCATTTTCAATTTAGGCTATCTCCCTGGCTCTGACAAGTCCATCATAACCAGAAAAGAGACACCCCTTCAAGCAGTAGCGGCTTAGCTGCCCAGATTAAGGATCGGCAGCTATCTTCTTTTGGTTGTCTACAGCGGGCATCCCGGAGGTATGGAAGAAAAGGATGTACTGGTAGAGTATGGAAAAAACAGTGGATCAGTCACTTTTCAAAGTCCTGCACTGTGGTTTCATTAACCAGGTCAACAATCACCCCTTCCTGATTGCCATCGAGCGGAAAAAAAACTGCCGGAACAGAGCACGAAAACTGATTTCAAGCAACGACTCCTTTGTGGGTCGTTGTTTTTGCTTTCGGCCTACCCTCATCAAACTGTACGTGAAGTTTATACCCATATAACTTGGGTGGGCACATGAATGACAAAAAAACTGCATCCTCCCGGATGCAGTTTTTCATTTGGAATTTTAGTTCGCTTTCACATAAGAAAGCAAAGCTTCGATTTTATCTGTCTTTTCCCAAGTGAAATCAGCGCCATTACGGCCGAAATGACCATAAGCAGCAGTTTTCTTAAAAATAGGGCGACGTAGATCCAGCATTTGGATGATGCCGGCTGGCGTCAGGTTGAAGTTTTCGCGGACAGCTGCAATCAGCAACTCCTCGGAATAATTACTTGTGCCAAAAGTGTCGATTGCGATCGATACAGGTTCTGCAACCCCAATCGCATAAGCCAATTGGATTTCACATTTTGTAGCCAATCCTGCAGCTACAATATTTTTTGCAATGTAACGAGCCGCATAGCTTGCAGAACGGTCCACTTTCGTTGCATCTTTACCGGAAAAGGCACCGCCACCATGGCGTGCATATCCACCGTATGTATCAACAATGATTTTTCTGCCTGTTAACCCTGAATCGCCCTTTGGTCCACCGATAACAAAGCGGCCAGTCGGGTTAATATAGTATTTTGTTTCATCATCTAGCAATGATTCATCAATGACTTTACTGATAACATGTTCCTTGATGTCTTTTTTCAATTGTTCTAAAGTCACATGTTCATCATGTTGCGTACTTAAAACGATTGTATCGACACGTTTCGGTTTCCCGTTTTCATCATATTCAACAGTAACTTGGGATTTACCGTCCGGTCTTAAATAGTCCAAAGTGCCATTTTTACGGACTTCAGACAAACGTTTCGCCAATTTATGACTCAAGGAAATAGGCAATGGCATCAATTCTTCGGTTTCGTTAATCGCGAAACCAAACATCAAGCCTTGATCCCCTGCTCCGATATCGTTGAAATCTTTTGTGACTTGTTCTCTGCGTTCTAATGATTCATCTACACCTAAAGCGATATCAGCAGATTGTTCATCTAAGGAAACTAACACTGCCAAATTATCAGCATCAAAGCCGAATTTCCCACGTGTGTAGCCAATTTCGGTAACGGTATCGCGGACGATTTGCTGGATATTAACATACGCTTTTGTCGTAATTTCTCCGAAAACGACAACTAATCCTGTATTTACAATTGTCTCGCATGCAACACGAGCATAAGGATCTTCTGCCATAATGGCATCTAGGATAGCGTCACTGATCTGGTCAGCAATTTTATCCGGATGTCCTTCCGTAACAGATTCTGAAGTGAATAATTTTTTTTCTACCATAATTTTCTTTCCCCCACATTCTTTGGTTACAAGGCGTCTTCACGTATTGTGAATCCTATCGGGATATTGCAATTAGCCTTTGAAATGCAACACACCTAATATACGCTGAATCCCATGAAAAAGCAACTATAATCCACTAAAAGTAAATATTTTCTCATTATGCCGGATTTCAGCTAATGTAAACATCATAAGCTACTTTACCGGTTATCTTGACAATGTTCTCGGGTTCCCCTATGATGAAATAAAAATTCGAACGCAATAAATCACAAAAAAAAAGGAAGAGCCTTATGCAAAATTTGAAATCTTACTTTTTGACATTCATGAATCATCCACTGATTACATTGTCAATGAAACCAATCAGCTTCCTGCTTTTCGGGACACTCACCGGAATAACGTTCAATGCTTTGAACGGCGGAATGCTTTTCCTTCTATTATTCTTTTTATTGGCAACTACCACGATGGAAAGCATCCTATCTATGCATGAACGCAAACAATCCCCCCTCCCTGTTAAAGCATTATTTTTTTTCTTATTACTAGCGATCGTTACGCTCGTCTTTGTGTTAAGGGCCTCTAATTGGATTGTTGCGGCCATCTTATTGCTCTACCTCGTCTACTCTATTTTGCAGTATTGCCCCTTCAGTATGACGAACACTTTCTATTCCACTTTGCTGCAACCTTTTTTTAAGGTAGTTATCCTGTCCACCGTGGCCTTTTTTGTTCAGGCTAACTTTATACCCGCAGACTTACTTAGCCAACTTAAACCGATCCTATTCTTCTACTTATTTATGATATTCTACAATCAAAGTCAGGATTTAAGATACCTGCAATCCAGACAGTTGTCCAATGTATTAACGACTTATCAACAAATCATCATCAAATTTTCAAATCCGTTAATCCTTATCTGTTTTTCACTAGCCTACTTATTTGGTTTCGTTACCTTGCTTTCAATCAAAAGTGCTGCTTGGCCCAGCATTCTTTTCTTGCTGTCCATCTTATTCATTTTGCCGTTACTGTATAAAAACGGCACTGTCAAAAAAAGTGAAAATTATTTGTCTAATTATCTCTTTTTTTTCTCCCTTTTCTACTCCCTTCTTTTTGTATCGTAGCAGCTTCAGAATTTTCCCTGACCAAAAAAGCAGCAAAAGTCAGTTCAATGCATTGCTGCTTTTGAAAAAATGTAACAAAAAAGGAACCTTCAAAATGAAAGTTCCTTTTTATTATGATCCGTACGGGAATCGAACCCGTGTTACCGCCGTGAAAGGGCGGTGTCTTAACCGCTTGACCAACGGACC
>NZ_FOTD01000037.1:8479-9421 GCF_900114465.1 Trichococcus palustris
AATTGCGGGGACAGGACTTGAACCTGTGACCTTCGGGTTATGAGCCCGACGAGCTGCCAACTGCTCCACCCCGCGATAATGAAAAGGTAACGACTGATCTGAAATTCATGGACCTTGCAGGACTCGAACCTGCGACCGGACGGTTATGAGCCGTCTGCTCTAACCAACTGAGCTAAAGGTCCAGGTCAAACATTACATAGCGGCGAAGGGGGTCGAACCCATGACCTCCCGGGTATGAACCGGACGCTCTAGCCATCTGAGCTACACCGCCAAAAAATTTAAAAAATGGAGCCTAGCGGGATCGAACCGCTGACCTCCTGCGTGCAAGGCAGGCGCTCTCCCAGCTGAGCTAAGGCCCCATAAAAATAGTACAATCGGGAAGACAGGATTCGAACCTGCGACCCCTTGGTCCCAAACCAAGTGCTCTACCAAGCTGAGCTACTTCCCGTACTTGTGAATGCACCCAGCAGGAGTCGAACCTGCAACCGCTTGATTCGTAGTCAAGTACTCTATCCAATTGAGCTATGAGTGCGAAATGATGCCGAGAATCGGGATCGAACCGATACGGTGATCACTCACCGCAGGATTTTAAGTCCTGTGCGTCTGCCAGTTCCGCCACCCCGGCAGCTATTTTCGTGAAACTTTCATAAGAACTGGCATGTATCTTATGAAAGCGGAAGACGGGGTTCGAACCCGCGACCCCCACCTTGGCAAGGTGATGTTCTACCACTGAACTACTTCCGCTAAATGGTGCCGGCTAAAGGATTCGAACCCTCGACCCTCTGATTACAAATCAGATGCTCTACCAACTGAGCTAAGCCGGCTTGATAAAAAGTGCGGGTGAAGGGACTTGAACCCCCACGCCTTGCGGCGCTAGATCCTAAATCTAGTGCGTCTGCCAATTCCGCCACACCCGCGTATGAAATTAATATCCTTAAAAAA
>NZ_FOTD01000034.1 GCF_900114465.1 Trichococcus palustris
CAGTTGGTCCGAATTCTGCCGGCAATTGACATACAAAGCCGAATGGAAAGGCCGAACACTCATCAAGGCGGACAGATTCTACCCGTCCACCAACTTTGTTCCGCATGCGGACACCGGGACGGCAAGAAAGCCCCACATATCCGCTACTGGACATGCACAGACTGCGGCACAACCCATGATAGGGACATCAATGCCAGCAAGAACCTCTTGGCTTTGGCCGAGTAAAAGAAAACACCCGAGGCAGGTACTGCCTTTTGAGCCTACTAAATATCCATTCCCGCTGTCTGCAAAGACATACGCAGACAAGGAAGGCGTTCGTAGGAAGTTCGCGACTTGAGTCGTGAGTAGTTCACGAAGCCATGCAGGCCGCCTTTGCGGTTGGGGATGATACCTTGCAGAAGAAATATCAGGGCTATGTCGTGCCGGACAGCTTCACGCACGGGACATCGGAACAGCGGATGCGCTGGTTCAAAAAGGGATTCGACACCGGTGATCTGAGCGGCGGCGATACTTTCAATACCAATGATCTATGATTGACGGAACATCCGCCACACCGAACTATCGGCGTAGCGGATGTTTTTTTCGGGGACAGGCGGATGCCTTCGTCAGGATATGCTTTCATTGACAACTGTTCAGTGCAAGAATATAATTACCTATAACAAATGAATAGATAATCATATGAAAGGCGGAATGATTCCGTTTTTCTAAATATACTGGCAACGATTTTGTCGATGGGGAGGGATTTTAGATGTCTGAAAAAACGAAAAAAATAGAATGGTACTTGGATGAACTGGATTGCGCAAACTGCGCCAATAAAGTGGAAACGGGTATTGCCAAAATTGACGGGGTCCTCGAAAGCAATGTGAATTTCATGACCAAGACGCTGCGGTTTGAAATCGAAGACGGCAAGGAGGAAACGGTTCTGCCGGCGATCAAACAAAAACTGAGCGTGCTCGAGCCGGACATCCATCCCACGCTGAGAGCAAGCGGCGCACCCATCGGAAAGGACGGATTACCGGAGGGGACGGCATTCCCGTCCGCGACGGAGCACAATCACGATGAGGGTCATCAGTTGCACAAACAGGAGCATACGCATGATCATGGCCATTCACATTCCCATGCTGATGGAGCCGATGATGGCGATGAAATCAAAAAAGCCGTCATCCGCTTGGCGCTTGGCTTCGGCGTCCTACTGGCCGCCGTGTTCGCACCGGTGAACGGGGCCGTCGCCTTATCGTTGTTCGTGCTGGCCTATCTGATTGCCGGCTACGATATCGTCTGGAGCGCTTTGAAGAACATCAAAAACGGGCAGCTGTTCGATGAGAACTTCCTGATGACGATTGCGACCTTGAGCGCCTTCTACATCCGGGCATACCCGGAAGCCGTTGCGGTCATGCTGTTCTATCAGGTCGGCGAACTGTTCCAGGACATCGCGGTCGACAAATCCCGCCGCTCCATCGCCGCATTGATGGATATCCGTCCCGACTATGCCAACCTGAAGACAGCCGACGGGACGCATAAGGTATCGCCGGAAAGCATCAAAATCGGTGACACCATCTTGGTTCGCCCGGGAGAGAAGGTGCCGTTGGACGGCAAAATCATCAGCGGCAGATCGGCTGTGGACACTTCCGCATTGACCGGCGAGTCGGTTCCGCGCAGCATAACGGTCGGCGATGCTGTCCTGAGCGGATTCATCAACAAGAACGGGGCCGTTGAAATTGCCGTGGAAAAAACGTTCGCGGAATCCACGGTCGTGAAAATATTGGATCTGGTGGAGAACGCCAGCGGACGCAAAGCCCCCACCGAAAATTTCATCACGAAATTCGCACGCTACTACACGCCGGTTGTCGTGATCGCGGCCGTCTTATTGGCGGTCGTGCCGCCGCTGGTGATACCGGGTGAAGTCTTCAACGATTGGCTTTACCGCGCCAGTATTTTCCTTGTCATTTCTTGTCCTTGCGCCTTGGTCGTCTCGATACCGGTAGGCTTCTTCGGCGGCATCGGTGCGGCTTCGCGCAAAGGGATCCTTGTCAAAGGAAGCAACTTCCTAGAAGGATTGAACGATGTGAAATACGTTGTCATGGATAAAACCGGCACCTTGACGAAAGGCAAGTTCGAAGTCGTCGCCATCAAAGCGGAAGAGGGCATGACAGAAGCGCAACTGCTGGAGATTGCCGCCTATGCAGAGCTGCATTCCACCCATCCGATTGCCGATTCGATCAAGGAAGCCTATGGGGAAATAATCGCTGAAGAACGAATCAGCAGCACCCACGAGATTTCCGGACACGGCTTGCAGACTGTAAGCGGCGGGAAGGAAATCTTGGCAGGCAATGCCAAATTGATGGATCAGTTCGGCATCGCCTACAAGCAGACGGATGAAGTGGGGACGGTTGTGCACATCGCTGTGGATAGAAAATATGCGGGACATATCCTGATTGCGGATGCCATCAAGGAAGATACCAAAGAGGCCATTGCCCAGTTGAAAGCAAAGGGCATCTACACGATTATGCTGACCGGCGATTCCCAAGCTGTCGGCGAATCCGTCGGCAAGGAGATTGGAATCGACGAAGTCTACGCGGAATTGCTGCCGCAGGACAAAGTTACGAAGCTGGAAGAAGTGATGAGCCGCAAAAAGAAAAATGAAAAAGTGATCTTCGTGGGCGACGGCATCAACGACACACCGGTGCTGGCGCGCTCAGACATCGGGATCGCGATGGGCGGATTGGGTTCCGATGCGGCGATAGAAGCGGCGGATGTGGTCATCATGGACGACAATCCAGCCAAAATCCTCACGGCGATGACGGTCGCCAAGGAAACCCGCAAAATCGTTTGGCAGAACATCGTCTTTGCGATGGCGATCAAAGGCCTATTCCTGCTGCTTGGGGCATTCGGCGTCGCAACCCTGTGGGAAGCCGTATTCGCAGATGTCGGCGTGACCGTTTTGGCCGTGCTCAATGCCGTCCGTATCTTGAAAAAATGATTGAATAAGAGCAGGGAACCGATTAGGCACCTTGCTCTTTTTGGCGATTTTAGGATTTTGTTTTTTGATTGTTTTATGGGTAGCGAATAACGGCGAAGCCCCCGTTCGCCGGAGAACAGCGGTACAAACTGCCTCCCAACTCCGTCGAGCCTTCAATTAGCCGGAGGAGGCCGGCAAAATGTGGATAGATTTCCGATGAAGACTCCGCTCATCGGAGATCGCAAGAAAATGCGGGTCCGGACCTCCGGCGAATACCCAACAACCGGAACTTAGCGGTACAGTTGTAACGCCCGACATTACGGGACTATGTCGGGATTTCGACTTGCTTTTCTCTAATTTAACCCGACATAACTGGCATTCGTCGGGTGTTCGACATACGTACGGAATACAATCCGGTATCATTAGCCAGGACACTACACCAGTCAGCGGAGCGTCCGAAGCGGATTAACCGTTCTGCTGTGTTACAATGAAAAAATAAATATTATACGAAAAGTGAGTGATGGCAGTGGAAAAAGGAATCCGTAATTTCGAGTTTCAAAACCCTACAAAGATAGTATTCGGGAAAGATCGCATCAAAAAAATTGATGAACTGATCCCGACCGACGCAAAAGTGCTTGTGTTATACGGTGGCGGCAGCGTGAAAAAATTCGGAACCTTCGACCGCGTCGTGAAGGCTTTAGGCGATCGCCAATGGGATGAATTCGGCGGCATCGAAGCCAATCCGACCTACGAAACATTGATCCAGGCTGTGGACAAGGTCAAAGCGGAAGGCTTCGACTACTTGATGGCAGTGGGTGGCGGCAGCGTCATCGACGGCGCCAAATTTGTTGCGGCCGGTGCTGTATTCGACGGCAACCCGATCGATATCTTCGGGAACGGCGTCGGCAAAGGCTTGCCTGTCACAAAGGCGGTGCCCTTCGGAACCGTCTTGACGTTGCCCGCTACAGCATCGGAAATGAATAATAATTCGGTGGTAACATTTGTGGGAAAACAAGCGAAAATCAGTTTCGCGAGCGCACATACGTATCCGCAGTTCTCCATCCTTGAACCGGAACTGACGTACAGTTTGCCGAAACGCCAATTGGCCAACGGCATCATCGATTCCTTTGTGCATACGATGGAAGCCTATCTGACTTATCCGATTGATGCGCGCGTTCAGGATCGCTGGGCGGAAGGGTTGTTGCAGACATTGATCGAAATCGGCCCCGACGTTGTCGACGAGGACAACCATGACTACGCACTCCGCGCGAACTTCATGTGGACAGCGACAAACGCCTTGAACCGATTTATTTCCCAAGGTGTTCCGCAGGATTGGGCGTCGCACGCATTGGGCCATGAACTGACGCTAGCCTACCACATCGACCATGCCCGCACCTTGTCGATCGTATTGCCGGCCATGATGAAAGTCCGCAAGAAACAAAAATGGGAAAAACTGCTCCAATATGCGGAACGCGTATGGAACATCAAAGAAGGCAGCGACGAAGAAAAAATCGATGTTGCCATCCTGAAGACGGAGGAATTTTTCGCCATTCTGGGCGCCCCGATCCGCTTCTCGGATGTTGGTTTGAAGGAAGACGCGATCCCTGGGTTGGTGGCGGGGCTTGTCCGTCATGATAAAGTGAACATCTCCGAACGCGGCGACCTGTCTGCCGAAGACTCCTACGCAGTCTACAAAGAGGCATTATAAGAAAAAATCCATTGAAGCGATCATTTGCTTCAATGGATTTTTTGCATAACATTCTACCTTTAAATAGTAAAAACAAATATAGTTACAATAGTTAAAGTATGGTAACATGGATGCAAAGAGTGTCGGAGTAAACAGGAAAGAAGGTTTGCTTTTTGGAGAATAGCAAGAGTATTTTTGAAACGATCTGTCAGTTGAAAGAGGAACAGCCCGGGTTGCCATACAGATTTCAAGCTGTGCACACAGCAGGCAGAAAAGACGTGCTGTCCGTCCTTGTTTCTGAAGGGATCCCTTTTTGGCAAAAAGAGGATTTGGCCAGGGAATGCTGCGTCATCCTGAAGGAATTGGTACATAGTGAAGGGGATATTCTCGCTGATCCCGTCCTGCGCCATTTTTTGGAACGCCATCACCTATGCACCTTCTTCGTCGAATTTCGGGAACGCATGCGCATTTCGATGGAAACGGAACCATTTTCGAAAGAGAAGCTGTACCATGTCGGGATGCGTTTAGCGAGAGGCAGCAAACATTTGGAAGAAGTGAAGCTCGGCATTATGATCATCGGTTTCTTCCCTTACGATACTTCCCGGCAAGTACTCAGGACGTTGGGCTATCACAGCGATTTCACGCTGTTCGTATTGGAGAGCGTCCAATATGCCTTCACTCAGCAAAACCAATTCATCTTCGAACTGGCGAAAAATACCGTCGGCTACGGGAAATTGGCCGCCATTTTTTTGCTGAATCCGGTGACGAGAGAACAGCAGCAGTGGATGCTGCACAGCGGCATCAGGAGCGATTTCCTTTCGAATATTTATGCAAACCTCTGCATGCAGAAAGCGGATATGCGCGTCCACCTGAAAAAAACGGAGATCACGTCCGCGAACTACAGCGATTTCGCCTATCTGATCAGCTATGCGGATTACACCCATGATAACCTGTCCGTCGATGCCCATATGGAGCTGAACGAAAGGATGGCGGACAAACGCGAGTATGCGAGCGAATTTATCGATCTGGCGGCTTTGGTCAGCATCTGGCACCAAACAGTCGATTATTGGAAGCAGGACTACGATCATATTTCCCAAAACGAGCAACAATACAAGGAAACCAAGACGATGTGGGATATCCGCTTCGCCAGATATGAAAAATTGGTCCACAAGGTGGAGAATTTCCTGCATCAACCCAAATGGCGGCATGTCGTCTACCAAGAATTAGCCGAACCGAAAGAGTCCGATCGTCTGATCGTGAAAGTCCTCTTGTTCCTGAATATGCGTCCGGATTTCTCGGCCTTCATCGATCTGCTTTCGCGCCAGCCGCTAGGTTTCAACCTGATGGATTTCTTCCTGAAGATATACCCGGAAGTCTATTTTGATGAGGTCTGCGAATACCTACAGGACATCTTGAATCCGGATTTGTTCACATTGCCGATGGAAGCGGAGACGCCGGAAAATCCGGACATGAACGACCTGTACCGCGCCGATATGTGGCTGGAGAAAATATTTGTGGTGATGCCGGAAAAACGGAAATACGAGGAAGACTGGTGCATCCGCGGCATTCATTACCACAATCCGGATGTGCGCTTGAGTGCGCTCCAGGCCCTGCAGCAAAGCAAAACGAAATGGTCGCCGAAAATCATAACAGAATTGGAGAAGGCGGCAGCGGTAGAGCCTAACGAGAAAATCAAAAAACGGATCGCCAAAATGCTTCATCCCGGGGAAGTGCCGGAAGGGAGAGAGCAGCGCTACCTGAAGCCTACCCAACCGCCCTTAAGCCCTGCGATTACCGATAAAGAGCTGTTGCACACCTACATTGCCGGCACCCAGTTCCGCGATTTGAGCATCATAGCGGATCAATTGAAGCAAGGGGATGCCCTGCAGCTCATCCGCGAAGAGGACAATCATTACGATGAGAATGCGATCGTCGTCGCGACGCAAAGCGGCTATATGCTGGGCTACGTGCCGAAACTGGACAACCGCATATTGGCTAAATTGCTGGATGCAGAGGAAAGGCTATACGCCGTTTTGGATACGGAATCAATCGAAGAAACGAAGCCTGCCATCACGATCGTCCTGAAACGGACCTTTTTCCAATCTATGCCGCTGGAGCATAATGCAGGCATCATCCTGCCTTTCCCGCCGCCCAAGAAAAAACAAACCGAATAGCTTCAGAAAAGAAGAACATCAAAAACACACGATGTTCCTCTTTTTCTTGTTGACTATTCAATGATTTAATTCAAAATTGAAAGGGAGTGTTTCAATACAAGATAAGGGAGCTTGAGTGAGATGAATATAGGGAAACTGCTGGGCACGCTGCTTGTTGCAATCATTGGAGGCTGGGCTGGCATTCGGTTTCGTGTGCCGGCTGGCGGGATGATCGGATCGCTGGTAGCCGTGGCGATCTACAATTATTTTTCGCAAATGGGATACATGCCGCCCAACCTGAAAATAATCGGCCAGATCATTATCGGGGGAACGATCGGCATGAATTTCAATAAAAATAGCTTGGCGCAAATGAAAGAAGTATTCCTGCCTGCGCTTGTGTCTGTGGCAATTTTGCTGACCGTGGGGATTGTAGTCGGATATATTCTGCATAAAGTGACCGGGATAGATTTGATCACAGCTTTACTGGGGACAGCTCCCGGCGGATTGGCCGATATGACGATCATTGCCGCGTCCTATGGGGCGGATACGATTGTAGTGGCTTCCATCCATCTCATCCGGTTGTTCTCGGTCATCTTTTTGATGCCGATCATTATCCGCGTCATCAGCACCTTCATTTCCAAATGAGTCCGACGAAAGGGAGCGGAGTGCTGTCTTTTCTTCGGGGTCAGTAGAGGTGGGATAGTTCTCCATTCCGAGAGGAAAGCTTCATGAGGAGATGAAAGACCTGTGACATAATGGCGGCATTAGGATTACATAAAGGAGTTTTTAAAATGGAAGAATATATTGAGGACGTCATTCGTTTAACGGATCTTTCACAAAATAAACCTTTGAATCAAATCGTTTTTGAAGGGTTAAGATTGGCTATCATCAAAGGCATCATTCCGGTAGGTGAGAGGATCAATGAAAAAGAATACGCGCTGAGAATGAACATTAGCCGCACGCCGATCAGGGAAGCCCTTCGCAGAATTGAAGATGAAGGCTTAGTCGAGTATATTCCCAATTACGGCACAGTCGTGAAGAAAGTGACCGTTGCAGATGCAAAGGAAATCTATGACATCCGCGAAGCGCTGGAAATCATGGCCACGACAAACGCAATGAACATTATGGCGACTGAAGAATTCGATGAACTGGAAGCGCTCTTGGCGAAAACAGAAAAGGCGAACAACGAAGACGATATCGATCTTGTCATCCAGTGCTTCAGTGAATTCAATTCGCTGATTTATCACTTCAGCCGGATGCCGCGCCTGGAATCGATCGTCAAAAAGCTGAAGGATTATGTGGCACGGTTCCGGGATATTTCCTTAGCCGATTACCCAAGACGGGAAGAAGCGCTCTTGGAGCACTACTATATCTTGAACAGCATGAAAAAGAAAGATTATGAGCAGGTTGCCTTGACGGTGAGAGAGCATCTGCGCCGTTCGGAACGTTTTGTTGTCGAAGAATTGGAAAGAAGGGAATCAGCGGCTGATTCAGAAAAAGCTGATTTGGATGAAACGCCACTCTGAGGGGCGTTCCGATTACTAGAATAAGATCAAGTGATATTCAGATTCTGCAAAGAGGAGGGGCACAAATCATGGAAAATGATTTGTGCCCCTCCCTCTCTTTATGCCATATGATTGCTGCTTATTCGAATTTGTTCAAGAAGAACAGGCCTAACGTACCCAGTCCGGTATGGGAGCTGATGGTTGAGCCGATGGTGTGCACGATGATTTGGCGCGGATGGAAATGTTCATGAATGTAGCCGCGCATCTCTTCTGCAGCTTCCTGATCGTCGCTATGGCAGATGAAAATATTTTGCTCCTGGATGTTTTCCGCTTCATCACGGAGACGTTCGTACATCCGGTTCATGACTTTTTTGCGGCCGCGCAATTTTTCAGATGGCACCAGCTTTCCGTCCACAAGCTCCAACAAGGGATGGATGTTCAATAAGCCACCGAAAAAAGCGCTCGTTTTGGATAACCGGCCACCTTCGGCCAGATAATTCAAATCCTTCACAGTGAACAGGGAGACAGTATGTTCCGCAATGAAACGCAGACGGGCTTCGATTTCATCCAACCCGAAGCCGGCGTCCTTCATTTCGATTGCTTCAACGACAGCAAGACCTTCACCGAGTGAGGCGCTCTTTGTGTCGATGATGCGCAGGTCGAAATCAGGGAATTCAGCCTTCACGTCTGTGTACGCCAAAACGGCAGCCTGATAGGTTCCGGACAGGACCGCCGATAAGGTCGGAAAAATGCCCGATTCACCGGCTTCGGCCGCCTGTTTAAAACCCTTATAGAATTTATCCAAAGACACTTGGCTTGTTTTTGGATGACCGCCGCGTGCAATCATTTCGTAGACTTTATCGGATTTGATTTCGATCATATCCTCGAACTCCCCCGAGTCCAATAAGGTCGTCAATGGAAAAACTTCCACTTCATTTTCTTTCAAATAATCATAAGATAAATCACATGCGCTATCCGCAAAGATTTTCATATGTATTCCTCCTTTGTAAAACATTCATATCCGACAATGAAAACTAAAATAGAATAAATACACCACAGTATACCATGTTTTTTCTCAGCATTCACAGCATAAGGGGAAGCTGGTCACAGTTGGCTACGCTTTATTCTCACTATCCTTTTCATTGGGGCTGTTTTCTTCGATGGAGCCTAGTTCCGCCTTGATGGAAAGGGCCACTTTTTCCGGGATGCCCAATGCCTTCAGGTCAGCTAGGCTGGCCTCCCGGATGTTCTTCATCGTCTTGAAAGTCTTCAGGATTTTCGTGCGCGTTTTCGGTCCGACGCCTTCGATCTGATCCAACTGGGAGGCAAAGCTGTTCTTGCCGCGCACCTGTCTGTGGAAGGTGACGGCGAAACGGTGGACTTCCTCCTGGATCCGCTGCACCAAGTGGAAAGCCTGGCTGTTCGGATCGAGCTCCACGATTTCATCCTTCCCGCCAAAAATGAGCGAGGACGTTTTATGCTTCGTGTCCTTCACCATGCCGGCCACCGGGATGTCCAAGCCCAATTCGTCTTCCAGCACTTCCTTGGCTGCATGCACCTGCACTTTCCCGCCGTCCATCAGGATCAGATCTGGCATGTCGCGGCCTTCGCGCAGCAGACGGCTGTAACGGCGGCGGATGACTTCCTGGGTGGTCGCAAATTCATTGCTGCCTTCCACGGTCTTGATCTTGTACTTGCGGTAATTTTTTCGCTCCGGCTTGCCGTCCTTGTAGACGACCATGGCGGAAACGGGATTGGTACCTTGGATGTTCGAATGGTCGAACGATTCAATCGTTTCGATGTACTCGATGCCCAAAGCCTCGGACAGTTCCTGGATGGCGCCGATGGTCTTCTTCTTGCTGCGTTCGATCAGCATGAACTTTTCCGTCAAAGCGAGTTCGCTGTTGGTGACCGCCAAATCGAGGATGCTGCGTTTGCTGCCGCGGACCGGCGTATGCACTTTCGTCCCCAAGGCTTCGGCCAATACTTCCGTATCCACACCCGCCGGCACCAAAACTTCCTTGGGCAGAATATGGTTTGGATCCTGATAGAATTGCATGATGAAGGACGCCAACTCCTCTTCGGGCGTATCGTAGCAAGGGAAAAGGGCGGCTTCCCGTTTGATGATGGTCGACTGGCGCAACAGGAAAACCTGGATGGACAGCCAGCCTTTGTCCATATGGAAGGCGAAGACATCGCGGTTCGTGTAGTCGCGCGACATGATCCGCTGTTTTTCGACGGTCGTTTCGATGTAACGGATCTGGTCGCGGTAATCCGCAGCCTGTTCAAAATTAAGCGCATCGGCGGCACGATGCATCTTCGCCTTCAGATCGTTCTTGATGTCCCGGACTTCACCGTTCAGGAAGCTGGAAATTCGTTTGATTTGGGCGTCGTACTCTTCCTTCGACACTTCATGGTCGCAGCAGCCGATGCACTGGCCCATGTGGTAATACAGGCAGGCACGCTTCTGGTTTTTCGCGCATTTCCGCAAAGGATAGACCTTCTGGATGAATTCCTGCGTCTCCGTCGCCGCATAGACATGCGGATAGGGCCCGAAATAGATGCCGCCATCGTCCTCAACGGTGGAGGTGATGAGCAGCTGCGGATCCTTTTCATTGGTTATCTTCAAATAGGGATACATCGTCCCTTGCTTCAATTTGATGTTGTATTTTGGCTGGTAGCGTCTGATCAAGTTGATTTCCAGCAGCAGCGATTCCTTGTTGGTCTTCGTGACGATTGTTTCGAAATGGTCGATATCCTCGACCAGCAGCTGCGTCTTGCCCTCATGCCTGCTGTGGAAGTAGGATTTTACGCGGTTCTTCAGGTTTTTGGCCTTGCCGATGTAGATGATTTCGTCATCCTTGTCCCGCATGATGTAACAGCCGGGCAAATCGGGCAACAGCGCCAATTTATCGTTGATTTCTTCTCTGCTCATAGGTCCCAATCCTTTTACATTCTAGTGACAATAGTATACCATTAATTGAACTACCCCCACCTACGCATTCGCCTAGAGGTGGGGGATTCCTACGAACACCGAAGTGTCCCCCGGTTAATTGAGTAGGCTATCCCCGCAGATTCCTGCGGTTAGAAGCCTTAAGGCTTCATTTTTGATATTGATGCTTGCGTTCAGATCCCGGTCATGGTGGGCGTGGCATTCCGGACAATCCCATTCACGGACGGCGAGATTCTTAACGTCTTTGTTTTGGTATCCGCAGCCGGAACACAGTTGGCTAGACGGAAAGTTTCGGGCCACTGCAACAATCTGCTTGCCGTACCAGCACGCTTTGTATTCCAACATGGTCCGGAATTGGAACCAACTAGATTCGCTGATGGCTTTTGCTAGTTTGTGGTTCTTGACCAGGTTGGAAACCCGTAGATCCTCGATGCCGATGATGTCGTGGCTTTTGACGATTTCGGTCGATATTTTCTGCAGGTAATCGGTTCTGGCATTACTGATTTTTTCATGGATTCCGGCGACTCTGGCACGTTGTTTCTGATAGTTTTTCGACTCGGAGAGTTTCCGCCCATCTTTTTTGGCTTGCTCCCGCCGTCTGGAAAGCACTTTTTGTTCCTTGGCGAGTTTCCGTTCCAGTTTGCGGAAAGACCTTGAGTTTTTATAGACGGTTTCATCGGAAAGGACGGCAAAATCCTTCAAGCCGACATCGATGCCGCAAGCGGAACCCGTCTTGGGCAGTTCATGAACCTCTGTTTCGACCAATATGGAAATATAATACTTACCTGACGGATTCCGCCTTATGGTGGCACTCAGGATCCTTCCGTCCACTTCCTTGGACTTGGCAAACGGGACCAACCCCAATTTGGGTAGTTTCAGTTTGTTTCCTACGATGGCGATATTCCCGTTCGTCTGCTT
>NZ_FOTD01000041.1 GCF_900114465.1 Trichococcus palustris
TGTTGTACCGGATTTCGAAATCATGTTGACGGAGAAATCACGGTCGCCGATCACTTCAATCAGGTCCGCTAAATAAGTTGAGCTGATGCTGTTCCCCGCAAAGAAAATTTGGGGTGTTTTGCGATTTTCAGCCGTCTGCACATTATAGAAGGTGTGGTTCAAGAAATCGATCGCGGCACGTGCGCCTAAGTATGAACCGCCGATGCCGATGACAACCAACACGTCTGAATCGGATTGGATCTTTTTAGCAACCGCTTTGATGCGGGCAAATTCTTCTTTGTCGTAATCCTTCGGCAAATCGATCCAGCCTGTAAAATCATTACCTGGACCTGTTCCTTCCCGTAACGCTTTATCAGCAGCGGTAACTTGGAATTGCAGATAATCCAATTCGTGTTGCCCCAAGAATTCCAGAGCCTTAGAATAATCAAAATTAATATGTGCCATTTAATGCCCTCCTATTTCACTCACTATTTTTACAGATGAAAACAAACGCGTGCGTTCATCCTTCATTCACACCCAAAAGATTAACAAAAGCTCCAGCATCCCTGTCCCGCGCCAAGGCGGTATAAGGGTGCTGGAGCACTGTTCATCAAATGCCCACTACATTGACGGCAAAGATCATTCTCCGTATTTCAAAAATAAAGAACGGCCATCATTTTCAAAAACATCCAGGGCTTTGAGCGCCAAATCTTTGTTCATCATACTTTCGAAAACATCAGGTGGTACCGTAGCCGTATGGGCACCAGCTGTCAATGAATCAATAACTTGGTTTGCATTCTTGAAGCTTGCAGCTATAACTTTTGTCTCATAGGCTCTTTCATCAATGAATGATCTCATATGGCTGATTACTTGCAAAGGATCGATATTATTGTTCGACATTCTGTTTACATAGGGCGCTAAATAATCGCACCCCGCAATCGTGGCGAGCACGCCTTGATCTGCAGAATAAATGAGCGTGCCCAGGACGATTCTGTTTGAATCATCCCCTTTGATCCTGGTAATCGCTTCCAATCCTTGCTGCGTCACAGGGACTTTGATGGAGAGTTGGTGATTTGCGTCAAACGTTTTGATCGCTTCATAATCAGCAACCATTTCCTCGGCAGTTGTGCCTAAAACTTGCACGAACACTTCTTCAAATCCCAACGCCAACAATTCTTCTAGCTGTGTAAAGCGGCTTTTATTGCCTTTTGATAAGATTGTCGGGTTCGTTGTAACGCCTTTCAAGATGCCCGTTTTGGCAAATGCTTTGATTGCATCAATCTCATTCGTATCGATAAACATCTTAATGGGCTGCCGCCTTTTCAGAAATTTTAATGGTGGTACCTTCTTTGATGGCATTCACTTGTTTGTTTTCCACATACAGGGTTCCAGCCAAGTCCGCTACTGTTTCACCACTAAAATTGATTGTGATATGTCCAAGATCCTTAAGGTTCTTGTTGACCACGTTACCGACGGCTGTGATTTCATATTTCTCATCATCAATAAACAGTTCGTAGCCTAATTGTATTTCATTCTCCAACACATTTTGTTCAATCAAGAAGCAATACGGTCTCAATGCTTCTGGAGCATCATCCCCGAACAGCACCATCATGTCTTCCTCTAAGAACTCTTTTGCATTTGGTCCGATTTCTGTGATCACTGTTGAATAAATGGCCATTTTCTTCACCTTTTCTAATTAATAATATTTTTTTAATTTTAGTATAATCCAAAGCTTGCTAACCAAGCAACGAATACACGCGGCACACCGTTCAGGAATCGAGAATACAGAACGGATGGTACACCGACTTCTACCGTTTTAGCTTCTGCTTCTTGCAAGCCTAAACCAACCGGAATGAAATCGCAAGCATTTTGTGTATTGATGGCGAATAAAGCTGGCAAAGCTAAGCTTGGTGCGATATTGCCTTTACCGATTTCAACACCGATCAACGTTCCGATAACTTGCGCGATTACAGCACCAGGTCCCAATAGAGGCGAGAGGATAGGCAAGGAACAAATGAATCCGATGACCATCAATCCCCACACGTTGCCGGCTAACGGAATCATCAGTTTAGCGAACAGATTTCCGATACCACTACCTTGAATGATACCGATCAGCATCGCTACAAAGGCCATGAACGGGATGATCGTTTGCAATACCGTCTGCACAGCTTCTCTGGCTGACTGCAGCATGATGGCGATCCCTTTACCTGCGGCCAAACCGATTTTGGCAACGATGCTACCTTTTTCTGCATTTTGTTGCGTTAGCTTTTTGTCTGTAGTGTACGCCACGGTTTCTGTTGCTGCTTCTTTTTCAGGTTCAATGGCTGTTGCAGTAGCCGTCTCGTCTGTGAGTTGGATTTGATTCAACCCAACGCTTGAGACATAGATTTGTTCATTGATATATTTAGCTAATGGGCCAGATTTTCCGGTTGCGACAACGTTTATAGTCGGGATCCCTTTTTGTGGATAGATGCCGCATCTCAACGTTCCACCGCAGTCGATGATAGCCAAGGCAGTTTCGTCATCCGGAATAGATGTTTTAAAGCCATTGACAGCTTCCATCCCTGTTAGTTCCGCGATTCTGTCGACGATGGCGGGTTTTTCTCCTCCGCCAACAATATATATGAATTTATGTTTTTGTTCAGTTGGTGTAATGATTAGTGGCCCGCCCCAACCGCCGGAGCCTTTTTCTACTTTAATGCTTTTATATTCTGTCATGATATATTCCCCTCTCGATCCAATGATTTCGCTTTTATTCAAACCAATACTGTTCCTTATTGAACGTCAACTGTTTTGCTCAATTGTATGCCCGTTTTTTTGCAGACATAAGCAGTTGTGAAGTCGGTTACATATCCGCCTACTGCATTCATCACCAAACCTACTAACAAATATCTCATAGCTAATGGCGTTGTGCTTAATCCTAGCGTTTCAATACCTGAGGCAATCCCAAGGAATACGAACAATTCACCTGCGTTGATATGCGGGAAAATCCCGTTGCTTGTGTGGTTGTATTGCGCAAGCGCTGCATAATAACTTGGTTTGTAAAATTCTGGCAAGAATCTGCCCAGTGTGAATGAGGCAGGATTGCCTAGCATGAACGCGGCTAAAAACGGCAGGATACAGTTTCTGACAAGGGAATATTTAGAAGTTTTTTGTGCGAAGCTATTTATTTTATCCTCACCAATCAGCTTGATTACGACATTCATGAATACCATCAGAATTAATACTACTGGCACAATGCCAGTCATCCAGCTAATAAATGTAGCTGCACCTAATCTAAATAGTCCGATAAAACCTTCAGCACCTTTAATTAAAATGTCCATTTTTAACACTCCTTATTTTATGCATTATTTATGCACCATTTATCCGAATTATATATTTTTTATTTTCTTAACCAGTTCTGCAAACGGAGATCCTTTTTCTGGAATCGCTTCTCCATTGATGAACATCTTATAATTATTGACCGCATTCATAACTGTGTTACGCGTGATTTTTATCTCAGCTATCATTTCAGAATCTTCAGCTGTGATGGCTCCAATGTACTTACCCTTGAATTTGTCGTATGGTTTGAATCTGGCCAGGATTGTTGTTCCCTGCAGTTTCTTCCCTCTGACGATGACTCCCTCATCATCCAATAAGAACATGATGATTGTCCCTGAAGTAAGTTTGCCTGCGCGTTTCCCTATGGCAACTCTGCCTTCCGCCTTCAATTCATTATACTCATTGCCAAAGTGTTTAATCTGAAAAAAGCCTAATGCACTTTGAATTAAAAAAGCACCGACAACCATGATCCCCAATACAAACATATTATCCATCTACTTTGTTCCTCTTTTCTCCAGCATCTCAATGAATCCTTGAACATCGCTAATTTGTTGTAGTTTGTCGATCAGCACGGTATCGTTTATCACCTTAAACACGAAATCATATACTTGCATCAATATTTTTTCCTGTTGCTCCGTAATTTTTTCCGGAGTTATCAAGAATAGCATCAACGAAAAACCATCGTAACGCTTGTCAGCCTTTATTTTACCTAGAACAAAAATTAATTTATCAACATTTGGATCCGTCAGATGAGGGAACGCCACTTTATTTTCATAGATCATCGTGTGTCTTTCTTCTTTTTCTATGAAGCGATCCAAAATATCATCCGAAAGTTTATAACGTTTGGATAAATAAATCATGATCTCTTCTACATAATCGAAATAGCCCATTTGCCCAGTTAAGTTTTTGACATGATAGCTGATATTATTGTTTGAAATGTGCTTGATGCTGTATTGATCTTTTTCGATTGCATATATTTTTTTCACTAATTCGTCTTGATTAACCACCCTGTCAATGTGAATGATTGGCACCTCTGCATTGGTCAAAATGTTCTCGGTCGTAAAAAGCAATTTGAACTGCTTTAATTTTTCTTCCTGTAGGTCTGAGGTATTCAAATGAACGACATTCCTATCATTGCCTACAATTTCTTTAATTTGCCTGCTGATTAATTCGAAATTTCCTCTACCGACATTCGTAATGATCCCTACATCAGTCGTAGCTTTTTCATTCGAATCATAAGATTGTCTTTCATCCAACATCAGTGCGTAATAGATCGCAAAATAACTGATATCATCATCACTTGCACTTAATTGGTAAAGCCTATTCAATTCTTTCAGGGAAATCTTTGCCAACTCGAATGCCAAAGGATATCTTAATTTTATCTGTTCAAAATACAGATCTGTTTTAGGTATCCGGAAAACAAGCCTATTGATCAGAAACAGCAAATGGTCCTTCACTTTGTTAAAAAATGCCTCTTCGTCGATCTCGATCATAACCTGATCTCTTACCGTTGCCAACATGCTGGAAACGATCGACCGCAAAGCCTGTTCGTTCATAGTATTTTCTGCATTTTTAACATATGCCGAGTTCCTGGTATTAATAGGAAAAGACAGGAAATCTACTTCGTGATCATTCAAAGAGATGTGATATCTATCCTCTATCATTTGGATGTACGCGATTATGTTCTCCGCATCTCTTTCGAAGTTTTTGTACAGCGGTATTTCGGAATCGATTACATTTCCATCCATTATTCTGTGTACCGTAATCACAAATGTTTTATAAAGTAATTCCTTGCTTTGATCATCCAGTTTGTAACCGACGATCAGCCTTTCGATGAGTTCCTGCATCCCTTGATCCGCCAAAAATGTCATCTGGATCAGGTCATACACTTCATATATCAAGACCAATCTGGTCCCAAACTCGCTGCATTTGAATGTGATGCCTTTGTTTGGGACGCCGATTATTTTGGCATTGTATTTACCCAAAATATTCTTGGTCTTTTTTATGTCGTTGTTCACTGTGCTCCTGCTTACACACATGTCTTCGGATAAATCACCGATGTTCAGGTATTCCTCTGTGCATATCAATCTGTACAGCAGATAAGCGATCCTGAACTCTGATTTGTTAAAATCCTGCTGGAGATTGAATTGCAGTGTATTGAATAGATTGCTTTTCTCCAGCAGATCAACTGTCACATCCGATTCATCGACGCTTCTGACTTTTAAAATCCCATCGTAGATGTTATTTAGATCAGCAACGATCATACTGACTTGGTTTTTTCTCAACCCTGATTTGTCTTGAAGTTCACTTAGGTTCACCTGTTTTTTTGAAAGCAGGATTCTAAGTAGCGCTTCCCTATTGCTTGCTGTTGACATGTATATGCCCCCATTTTATCCTCTAGATTTCCCGCCGGTAATATTAATAGTAGTCCCTGTGATATAGGCCGATTTGTTGGAAGCTAAGAATGCCACTAAGTAACCCAGTTCATCCAACTTACCAACACGTCCTAATGGAATGCTCTTTTCGTATCCCGTATCCAATTGATCTACTGGAATATTTCTTGTATAAGCCAGTGCTTCATTATAGGCAGGAGTGGTTAAACCTGTTTTTTCATTTATCCCCGGTGCTACGGCAACGACCTTAATACCGAATTTACCCAATTCTTTTGCCCATGATCTCGTATATGAATTTGTTGCTCCTTTGGTGGCTGAATATAGGCTTTGTCCTACAGAACCTTCCATGCCTGATTCAGACGAGATGTTAATTATAGTTCCTTCTATCTTATTCTTCAACATGTTTCTGACTACCGCTTGAGTAGTGAAAACCATTCCTTTTTGGTTTACCGCTGTCATTTTATTGAATGCGTCTTCGTCGATTTCATAGTTCCTCTCATCGCTGTACACATCCACCAATAAGCGCGGCATGTTCATGCCTGCATTATTCACTAAAACATCAATTTTTCCAAATTTTTCAACAGCTGCATCCACCATAGCATTGATGCTTTCAATAGAGGTTACGTCTGTCTTTACATTTAGTTTACCATATACAACGGTGCCTGTTTCTACGCTTAAATCTGCAACGACTACATTTGCACCTTGTTCTCTCAAATGATCTGCGATGTGCAATCCGATGCCTGAATTTCCTCCAGTAACAATGATTGTCTTCCCGTCTAACTCTAACCAATTTTGTGTCATATCTCTCTGTATCCCCTTTCATATCTTACATTTCAAAGTATAGACTAAATCAAAATTTAATTAATACAGACATAATTCGTCACATTCGACTTTTCCTTTGAACTAATTACGCCGGCATGCAAACGCTTCAAATCCGAAGTTGCCTCACCCACCGGTACGCGCTTGCCTTTTCCCCGCCAACACTGGGAAAGTGCTGCTTTTTTCTCTTTTGCATCTTGCATTTTAGGGGATGCGGCGAATGTAAAAAAACAGTTAGTGCAAGCTTGTCCGGTCAGTTTTCATTTTATCTTTGAACTAATTGCCTCTATAAAAAGAAGGAATTTGATCCATCGATCCTATTTATCATGAAGCTGCCGGAAAAAGAATGAATTATGTCAGAGATTGAACAGCAGATAAAGCGAGTTGATTGTTCTCGTTTACGGATCCTTCATTGCAGAGATACACGTATTTTCCCCACAAGAGTGTATTACTTCGATATTTCCGCGCGTATTCTCGAATGATCTTCCTGCATTCGAGAATCTCGCCATGTGCAGTCTTTTCAGTTGCTGGATCGGGGAGCGCGTAATATTATACGTATCCCTCAAAATGCCTCAAAATGAGACAGCCCCTCTCTTACCCCATTGATGGGATTGCCGTTTGCTAGGCATTTTTTATCTGTTTCAACTTCGGAAATGGCAAAAAAAGACTGCCGACATAATGTCAACAGTCTTTTCGTTTGCGCGGCAACGTCCTAGTCTCACAAAGGGAAACCCTTCACTACAATCGGCGCTAAGAAGCTTAACTTCTGTGTTCGAGATGGGAACAGGTGTGACCTTCTTGCCATCGTCACCGCACATTTTT
>NZ_FOTD01000038.1 GCF_900114465.1 Trichococcus palustris
TAAAATGGACCCTATAGAATGGACACTAAAAAAAGTGCCCTCTATAGGGTCCATTTTTGTATACTTAAAAGAGAAAAATAAGTTGATGCTTGAAGTGGCGTCGCGATGATAACCCAATTTGAGAAATCAGTCAAAAGCCGCTGTCGCTCCTTCTTTTGACAGATTTCACAAACCGGGTAATGCTAGTCGCCAAGTCCTTCAAGCCCATAATCCACATCTATTGCACTTCGTGCAGAAAGGAATCACTGAATGTCGAAATTAACTTTTACACCAAGTCAGGTCCAAATTTTGAAGGAAAACCAATATGTAAAAAATGTTTCTGATAAAAGCATTACTTATACCGACGAGTTCAAACGCCACTTCATTTCAGAAACATTAAACATGAAAACTACTAAGCAAATTTTTATTGAAGCAGGGTTTGATCCGGAAATGATTGGTGATGACAGGATAAAGTCATTTGCGAAGAAATGGCGAAAAAGATATCGTGAAAATGGCATTTTGGCATTGGAAGACACCAGAAAAAATTCTTCAGGCAGAGCTCGAAAGACAGAACTAACACCTGAGCAACAAATTGAAAAGTTACAAGCTAAAATTTCATTGTTAGAACAGGAAAATGAACTGTTAAAAAAATCAGAATGGAGCGAAAGGAGGCTAGAAAACGCTGAAAATATTAGCGATATCTTCGCAAGAATCCATGGGATGAAAACCGACGGTTCTTATACAGGAACAATCATTGATGCATGTGAGCTATTGGGTGTTTCTCGTTCAGGATACTACAATTATATAAAGAATGCGGACAGTAGAAATTCACGAGAAGAGGAAGATCAATTCTGGAAAATCAAAATCGAAGAAGCGTATAACTACCGTGGCTACAAGAAAGGTTCTCGAAGCATTGTGATGTACTTCAAGAATAAATTTGGGATTACGGTCAATCGTAAAAAAGTGCAGCGGTTGATGAGGAAATATAATATCTTCTGCCCTATTCGTAAAGCGAATCCGTACAAGAGAATTGCGAAAGCTACCAAAGAACATAGCACTGTTGAGAACAAGTTAAAACGTCAATTTGATCAGGGGGTAGCCAAAAAAGTTCTGTTAACAGATATCACCTATTTGCCTGGGGCCAATGGCTTTATAGGTTATTTGTCGACCGTCAAAGATGGCGCAACGAAAGAGATTCTAGCCCACTATGTATCTGATAGCCTGAAACTTGATATTTCTCTAAATACCATTAATCTATTGGCGAGCGCCCACGGTGCCACGCTGCATGAAGATGCCTTTATCCATTCAGATCAGGGCGTCCATTACACTAGTCCTAAATTCCATAAGAAGTTGGCTGATAATCATTTAGGTCAGTCCATGTCAAGAAGAGGTAACTGTTGGGATAACGCTCCGCAAGAGTCGTTCTTTGGACATCTGAAAGATGAAATAGATTATAAAGATTGTGAAAATCTGGAAGATTTACGGGCAATTGTAGATGATTACATTGACTATTACAACAACGAACGCGGACAATGGAATCTAAAAAAATTGCCCCCTGTTCTTTACAGGGAGCAAATATTATTGGGTGCTGCATAAGGTGTCTTTTTTTAATGTCCTTGACAATGGGTCCATATTATTCGGGTCATCTGCTGTTCAGGGGTGTTTTTCTTTTTGTCGCCGTTTTTTGCCGAAATCGCCGCAAGCTTGCGGGGCCGAATTCCTCACATGCGGAAATAGGTTCCCCAAACATCCGCCAAAAAGGCGGCGGCGTCCGTCTGGATCGCCAGTTGGAAGCGTTCCATCGCCGGTACGGCGGTGCGGTTGATCAAAACCGCAAAGGGACCTTTGAAATAATCGATGAAAGCCGCTGCCGGATAGACATTCAGCGAAGTCCCGATGACGATCAACATATCCGCATTCCGGATGGCAGTCCTCGCGTTCTGCATGGCGTCTTCATCCAACGCTTCCCCGTAGAGGACGATATCCGGCCGCACCATTTCCCCGTCAGCATCGCGCTGCATGCCATCCTCATCCATGCGGACCAGCGCTTCGTCCATCCTTTCCATCTCATCCAGGCGGCGCCATTTCGTGCCGTTGCCGTGCAATTCGATGACGTTCGTGCTGCCGGCCAACTGATGCAGGTTGTCGATGTTCTGGGTGACGACCGTCACATCCTTCCCCAGCTTCTCCAAGTCGGCAAAGAAACGGTGTCCGGCATTCGGTTCCGCTTTTGAAAAATCAAAATACCGGGCATAATTCTTGAAGAAGAGTCGCGGATAGCTGCGCAGGAATCCGATGCTGAGCGTTTCTTCGCCAGAAAAATAGTTGCCGCTCAAGGCATCGAACAAGCCGCCCGCAGAACGGAAATCCGGTACGCCGCTCTCCGTGGACATGCCTGCCCCCGTGAACGCCACGATGCGTCTCGACTGTTTGACCATCTGTGCAAATTGTTCTTTCTCATCCATCTTATCTACTCCCTTTCGCTTGGCTCAGCCTTTTTCTGTATCCATTATAGCTTTTATCGTCCCTTCTTTTCCTCTTATTGCCCATTTTTTCTTTATAAAGCCGCATGACCGTCTGATCCAATAGCTTTCATCATCCTTTCAAAAAACACTTTCCGGCTGTTCCCCTTGCGTTGTTCCGTTAATCGTTTTAATATATATAGTATACAAAATACATATCACACACTATATGTTGTGTTAAAAGGTATAAATAAAGGAGTGATCCGCATGGATACAGCAGTGAACACCATTTTTAAGACCGGATACGAAAAACTGAACAAGGACATCGAGCGTTTCCCCCATGTTTTCCCGATTACCGAAGATATGCACATCACCTATGAAGGGGTGGCGCGTCTGGTTATGCTTGACCGTTATTCCTATAAGGATACGAAGAAGACGACCCTATCCGAAGGCGACCTGGTCCTCTTGACGGTAAAGGAAGATCCGACCTACCCTGCCCGCGGAACCGGGATCGTCCTTTCCATCGATCCGGAAGAGCATACGGCACGCATCAAGGTTTCGGAAGAATTCCAGCATAATATTGAAGACTTCGACGCGGAGGAAGGCGGCATCGTGACGCGCCGCATCATCACGCTGGATAAACCGTTGGAATTGTTCTACGAACAGATCGCCATGCGCAATGCCCATGGTCTATCCGAAGTCGAGAACACACCGGAACTGCGCCACGAAGCCTTCCTGAAATTCTACGAAGAACAAAAGGCTCTGAACTTCATCCCGGCCGGCCGGGTACTCTACGGAGCGGGCTCCGGTACCGATGTAACCTACTTCAATTGCTACGTGATGCCTTTCGTGCCCGATTCCCGAGGCGGCATTTCCGATCACCGCAAAAAGGTGATGGAGATCATGAGCCGCGGCGGCGGTGTCGGATCGAACGGTTCCACGCTGCGGCCCCGCCACACCCTTGTGAAAGGCGTCAACGGCCGCTCTTCCGGTTCCGTTTCCTGGATGGATGACATCGCCAAATTGACCCATCTGGTCGAACAAGGCGGTTCCCGCCGCGGTGCCCAGATGATCATGCTTGCCGATTGGCACCCGGACATCATGGAATTCATCATTTCAAAAATGCAGAACCCCCGCATCCTGCGCTACATCATCGAAAATTTTGAAGACGAACAGATCCGCATGCTTGCGAAAGACAAGCTGCATTTCACGCCGTTCTCGTCAAAAGAAATCAATATGTACACGGGCATCGTGAACTATAAAAACATCTCCGGCCATGGCGGTTTCGACCACTCCGTGATCCATCATGCCGAAAAGAAATTGCGCGACGGCGGAACCTACACCGTCAACAACCCTGAGTTCCTGACGGGCGCCAACATTTCCATCTGCATCACCGACGACTTCATGCAGGCCATCGAAGCGGATGCGGATTACGCTCTCCGTTTTCCGGATGTGGAAAACTACGGCAAGGACGAAATGGCCCACTACGACGCGGAATGGGTGAACTGCGGCGATGTGCGCGAATGGGAAGAAATGGGCAACGCCGTCCGGACCTACCGCATCATCCGTGCCCGCGAACTCTGGAAATTGATCAATGTCTGCGCAACCTATGCAGCAGAGCCAGGCATCTTCTTCATCGACAACGCCAACAAGATGACCAACGCCAAAGCCTACGGCCAAAAAGTCGTTGCGACGAACCCATGCGGGGAACAGCCATTGGCTCCCTACTCCGTCTGCAACTTGGCAGCCGTCAATTTGGCGGAAATGGTCAACAAGGACTTGCGCATGGTCGACTTTGCGAAGCTGGAACAGACGGTCCGCACCGGGGTCCATATGCAGGACAACGTCATCGATTCCACGCCTTACTTCCTGGAAGAGAACCGGAAACAGGCCCTCGGTGAACGCCGCGTCGGTCTGGGAATCATGGGCTTGGCCGACATGCTGATCTATTGCGGCGTCCGTTACGGTTCGCCGGCAAGCTTGCAGTTGATCGATCAAGTCTTCGAAACGATCGCTGTGGCTGCCTATGAAGAAAGCATCGAATTGGCCAAAATGCGCGGCAGCTTCCCGTTCCTGGTCGGCGAAACCGGCAAGGAAACCCAAATCCTGCGGGAACGCTTCATCAATACGGGCTTCATGAAAAAAATGCCGGACCATATCCGTGAAGGCGTCCTGAAATATGGCATCCGCAACTCGCACTTGCTGACGGTTGCCCCTACCGGTTCGACCGGTACGATGGCAGGTGTTTCGACCGGATTGGAACCCTACTTCTCCTTCATCTATTACCGAAGCGGACGTCTGGGCAAATTCATCGAGGTGAAGGCGGAAATCGTCCAAGAGTACTTGGACCGCAATCCCGGGGCGGATCCGAACCAACTGCCCGACTATTTCGTCGCCGCCATGGCGCTTTCGCCGGAAGAGCATGTGGATGTGCAGACGACCATCCAACGCTGGGTGGACAGTTCCATTTCGAAGACGGTGAATGCGCCGAAAGGCTACACCGTGGAGCAAGTGGAAAAAATCTACGAACGCCTTTACGCCGGTGGAGCAAAAGGCGGGACCGTCTATGTCGACGGCAGCCGCGATTCGCAGGTGCTGACGCTGAAAGCCGAAGAAAATATCCGTGACGAGGACATCCAGGAGGAGCAGGCCCTGAAAGTGAACAAGGACAAGACTTTCCTGGTCGACTCCATCGCGGATCTGGAATCGACCGACGTCACCATCGGCAATGAAATCGGCGACACCTGCCCGATCTGCCGTCAAGGGACGGTCGAAGATCTGGGCGGCTGCAACACCTGCACAAACTGCGGTGCGCAGCTGAAATGCGGATTGTAAGATTTTGAGTAATGCAAAAGAAAACCCGATTCAACCGGCTGAATGCCTCTGAATCGGGTTTTCTTTTGCCTGCCGGCGAATTGCTGCCAGAGTGCAGGTTAACGCCATAACCGGCTTTCGTCCCGCCTATTTTTTGAATACCATCCCCGGATAGATTTTTTCCAAATAGGAATCCGGGTATTTTTTATCCAAATACATTTCAAAACTGTTCGTCGGAGCGATAGCCATCAAACGTTCTTGCTGTCTTTTCACCGCAGCTGCAGAGATGAAGATGTCATAACACAAAAAACTGAAAATGAGCCAAGTGAGGATGATGCCTTTTTTATACGGAAAGCTCTCAATCAACCGGTTAGTGACGGGATATAACCATTTCAGGGCAACCGCTCCTCCCAATCCCCAGGCAAGCGAAAACAACAGATTAACGCGTCCATTGATATTGAAGGGCATGGCCTTATAATCCCAAGAGGTAGCGCCAAATACGCTTTCCTGCAAAAAACTGGCCACATATTCAAAAATGGTCCCCACCAAGAAGCAGAGGAGGAACAGGTGCACAAACTTCTTCATTTTCAGTTTCTCCGCGCACAAAATAAGAAAGATGGCTCCCATACCATAGACCTGACTGAACGGCCCATAAATAAGGCCCTGCCTATTATAAAAATAACCATACTCTATCAAGTTCGCGGTGGTCTCAAAAACATAGCCGTAGATGCTGAAGAAAACGAAAATCCAAACGAGTTTATAGAAATTCATGCCTGACGCGAAAGATTTCTCCTGTTTTTTTCCCGAATACTTCATCCCG
Organism: Trichococcus palustris; assembly: GCF_900114465.1. Taxonomy (GTDB): domain Bacteria; phylum Bacillota; class Bacilli; order Lactobacillales; family Aerococcaceae; genus Trichococcus; species Trichococcus palustris. The sequence continues at coordinate 6,076 of NZ_FOTD01000038.1, forward strand.
ATCCCCCCCCTTCCCTTCGAATCCGGAAATACATTGCTGCAAACGCCAAGGCGATCCAATCATCCCTGATTTTTATGATAAGGCCGATAAACTTGCCTACCATCCTATACACTTAAATTATAGCCCACTCCAACGCGAGATTCCAATTTCATCAAGGGGGTCAGGGAGAACGTTTTGCCATTGCGGAAAATAATAAGCGGGACAAGCCCAATCTGCCTCGTTGAAAGAAGCAACGTTCCTTGCACTAGCCTTCAAATAAGCACACTGCGCAAATATCAGATGCATTTCACGAAACGTGTGCTTCGCCGGGAATTTCGGTGCCTTCTGTTTGGTTTTCCCCGGCGAGCGATGCCTCATCGATAATTCCAATATCATCTAAAGGCAGATTACCGGTGAGGGAGGCCTCATCGGGAAATCCAGTCTTTTCTAAAAGCAGATTACCGGTGAGGGGCTTCGCCGGTAATTCCGAGCTCAAGCCTTGACGCATATGCTGATGCGGCTCTTACTATAGAACATTGAAATTTTCTTGATACGCAAAAAAGGACACAGGCGATTCATCCCGAACGGATCGCCTGTGTCCTTTTTTCTACGCATCTTATCCGAGCGAAATCATTCCGCATCCGGCCCTTTCGGTTTCCCTGCTTCCACCAATACTTGGTCCCTCAAGGCGAAGAAAGCTATGAAAACAAGGAGCAGGCCCGAGACGACCATGAGGATTTCGATCGCCATCCTGTCCGCCAACGGCCCGAATACAAGCATCCCCAAAGGCATCATCAAGGTCGCAATCATGCTCTGGACACCGAAAACGCGGCCGAGAAAGGCCTCTTCCACCTCCTCCTGCAAAAGAACCGTGCTCGGCGCACTGAGGAAGGGAATCGCCACGCCGATGACGGCCATCAGGAAGAGATAGATCCAAAAATTGGGGATGATCCCCATCCCGAAGGTGCACACCCCCATGATGGCGATGGCGAAGGCGATGGAATGGATCCGGTTCTTGAAACCGCCCCAGGATGCGACCAGCAGGCCGCCCGCCATCATCCCGACCGAGAACGTGACCTCGATTGCCGTCAACCGCCAAACATCCTCCCCGAACGTGCGTGCCACCTGCAGCGGCGAAAGGAAGGATACCGGCGCGGCCATCAGAAAGGCCAGCGAAAAGTAGAGGAACAGCTTCCTGATGAACGCATGATTTTTGATGTAAACGAAGCCGAGCTTCAGATCCTGGAAATAGTTGCTGGCCTGCTCCTGGCTGGCCTTTGCGTGTGTCGGTACCTGCAGAAAAAACACCATAATCAGGATAGCCACTATCGCCGTCACCACATCGATGAGGAAGATGGCTTCCATGGTCACCGCGTTCAGCAGTACCCCGCTGATCATCGGCGAAACCAGCATGACGACCGCCTGGATGCTGCCGTTCAGGCCATTGATTCTGGTCAGTTCTTTCTCCGGCACAAGCTGCGGCAGGATGGCGCTGACAGCCGGCATCTGGATGCCCGACCCCAGCGCGCGGATGGCCGATGCCGCCAGCAATACCCCGATGGATCGCTGTCCCACCAAAAACAGGACAATCAGCACCAGCGTCGAGAACGCGATGACCCCATCCGACAGGACGATCAACCGTTTGCGGTTGTAGCGATCAGCCCATACCCCTGCGAACGGCGAAATAAAAAAGGTGGGCAAGAAGCCAAAAACGACGGAAAGCGTCATGATGACACCGGACTTCGTGGTCAAGGTCAGATACCAGAGGATGGCATATTGCACGATGGAGGAGCCAAAAAAGGATATGGTCTGGCTCCCCAGAAACATGCCGATATCCCTCTGCCAGTTTGCATATCTATTATTGTTTTGTTCCATAGTATACACCCTCTTTCTTCCCGCCAATCAAACGACTTAACATATGTTTTATCTCCAATCAGACAGAAGACTCCTGCCTCAAGGAATGATAGGGGCATAGCCCAATGAGTAGGCGGAGATGAATGTCGGTAGGCGTCAGCCTATTTGTTTGTCGAAAAATCTTTTCCCTTCCTACACCTTCGCATTTGATAACGAACACACGTTCGTTTATAATGTATGATATAAGGAGGTGAGCAGCCATGATTATCCACAAAGCGTACAAGTTTCGACTCTATCCCTCGGAGGCCCAACAGATTTTGATTGGGAAGACCATTGGCTGCTCCCGTTTCGTGTTCAACTATTTTCTGTCCGAATGGAACCAATGTTATGAGGATACAGGCAAAGGGCTAAGTTATGGCGCCTGTTCAGCCAGCCTGACTGCGCTTAAAAAGGAAACAGACACGCTGTGGCTGCAGGAAGTGGA
>NZ_FOTD01000013.1 GCF_900114465.1 Trichococcus palustris
ACTTTTTGTTCCTTGGCGAGTTTCCGTTCCAGTTTGCGGAAAGACCGTGGGTTTCTTGTAGACGGTTTCATCGGAAAGGACGGCAAAATCCTTCAAGCCGACATCGATGCCGCAAACGGTACAGGTTTTCCGCTTTTTCGGTTCTACTCTTTTTTCAAGTCATTTCTGTACCTATCTCAGGAATGTCTTCATACCGCCATTCTTTTCAAAAAAATAACCTCTAAAACGTGTTCTTCTCCGCAGAAGGTGAGCACTCTCTTATTTATGATATGCATGTGCGTAACATTCATAACTGCGGTTTTTTACCGTATTAGTTGTATTACGGAATCCATAACCACTAATGCTATTCGAATGATTTCCATTATACATATAGGATTAGATATCCTTGTCTCTTTTCAAAAAATGAATCTACTGCACAAGCAAACGCCATTTTCTTGTGTTTCACAGAACAGTAAAAGCAATGGTGTCGATTTCTACGAATATATAAAAATTATTTATGGCTTTCCCAAATCTGAATATCTATCAAAACGATTATTATTCGATCGGTACCTTCATTTGCAAAAAACATCCAGACGACGTGTTGTCAAGAAATAAAGAAATAGCCGTATACTCGCGAGACAAAACCATGGTATATGGCTATTTCTAGTGCACTACAAAAGGTGTATCATTTTATATTTCGGGTTTACGATTTAATATACATTTCAGTTTATTGTCGGATTGTTTATTTTTGATGATTAAAAATACTATATTAAACATACATCCAAATGCTTATTTTTTTATAACTAACACTGAATACTATATCAAATGACTTTTTTAAAGTTGGCGGACCAAAAAATCATCCTCATCACTAATAGAAATATCTAATAAATCCAATTGACCTGCAATCTCATTTTGAACTATTTTTTTTTCGGGTCTAGGTCTAATCGGAATGTCATCCATATTTCCTGTGTATAGATAATTATTTTTGATTAACAAAGCTTCACTTACAGAATTCCTGTTTTCAATGTTTGCACCAACATGGTAAAAATGGTCCTGCGTAACCATTTCTCCATCCCATTTAAGTAAATATTCATTTTTTCTATAGCTATTCTCAGCCCACATTGATAATGCATATCCACAAGGTGCTAATTGTGCAATCATAGCTAAATCATCTGCATCTTGATCAGACCATTGATTAAAATAATCAGTATTTTTTCCAATATACGGAGGGTCTAAGTATAAGAAATCATTCGGCTCTGCATTTTGTACAACTTCTTTCCAATCTTTTACTACAAATAGCCAATCTTTTCCTTCCATTATCTCTTTTACCCATTTAATCTGATTCACAATTTTTGTCACAAGCGATTTCTGAAATCTATTTGGTTTTCTACAAAATGGAACATTAAAGCCTCCTTTTTTATTAAACCGCATCATTCCATTAAAACATGATCTAGATAGAAATAAAAAATCTAGTGAGTTCGGATTGTCATTAAATCTTGCCCTTACTTCATAATAGTAACTTTCTTTGGTATCATCTGTTTTGGAAAGTAGGACGCCTTGTTTTGTTAAATATTCTTTAACTATTTCTGGTGTGATAGTTCCATTCTGTATGTCTTGATAAAACTTAATAATATGAGGATTAGAGTCTGATAGTATAGCTTTCTGCGGTTGAACATTGAAAGCTACTGATCCTGAACCAATGAATGGTTCAATCCAAACCCCATTACCATCCCATTTTATTGAAGTAGTTATAAAATTAATTAATTTTGTTTTTATTCCCTGACATTTGATTGGTGGTACCTTAACGTGTTCGATCATTATTGGTAGCATTTTCTTATTGCGCTCCTTCTGATATAATATATGTATATTATTTGTAGGGGGTCTTGTGAATGGCTAGTGATTTGGAATTTGATTTTGCTACATTATTTTACAGTAAAGTATGTGAAATGAACATAGATTGGAATGTTAAAGGTTTGATCGCAAATGCAGACACAGTATATGCAATTGGTAATGACTCAAAACTTCTAGGAAGAATTTTCGAAATTGTTTCAGCACCTGTTATTAAAGCTATAGCTGACGAATATGGTTACATTGTAAAAACTCCAGACAAACAAAACACCTACCCTGATTTCACTTTAATGAGAAGTGAAGATGATCCTCAAAAAATAGCCATCGATATTAAAACCACTTATAAGCAAGGAAACAGAAAATTGAATTTCACTTTGGGTTCCTTTACATCATTTATGCGTAATAACACCAAGAACATACAGTACCCATACAGTACCTACGCTAATCATTATGTTATAGGTTTTATATATGAACGCAATCTTGAAGCTGAGGAGGGCAGCATTGTAACATACAATGACCTAGATTCATTAGCTATTCCGTACCTTAATGTAGATTACTTTGTACGTAAGAAAAAGGATATTAACGGCCAGAAAAAAGGCAGCGGAAACACCGATAATATGAGCTCTATTATATGCACCAATGTCAATGAATTTAAAACTTTCACAGGTCCTTTTTCTAACTTACCGAAAAAACTATATCTTCACTATTGGAGAAACTATTCAAAGAACACTGAAAGTCCTAAAGTCTACATCGATTTAGACAGTTATTTCAATTGGTTGGAGAGTTCCTTGGACAATATCAATTTACCTGAAGTTACAATTGAACAGCATAGAGATCTATTAAGCTATAAGCAAGCTTTTTTAGATTGGAAATCTTCATATAATAGCGTAGTTGATGAATCTGAAACAGTTATTTCAACCACTATTTAATGATAACACCTTCATAATTCCCGGATTTAGCGCATCGATGTTTAATGCTCTCCTCGAATGCTTGTATGTTTTTAAGAACGGTTTGTGTAGTTCATTGATATAAACTATATCAGACCCTACTGGTTTAAATCCTAAATCGGAAAAAACTGAAAATATTGGATAGTTCATTTTAATAAGCGTAAATACGTTTCTATACTATTATAAAGCATGCTGAAAAAAACACAAACACAAGTTCTCCATAATATATTATTTTCCATTAACATATTTGTCATTTTATTACCATTAATCTAGTACGGCCTGAGTAATTTCTTCAATAATACTCTCAACATATTTTTGTAATTTATGTTGTATGGCTTATCACAGTTCATATTCTCGACACCACTAGCAAAAACACAAATCAATAAAGATAACTATTTCGTGTTTTTTATAGCTATGTCATATTACTTTCGAAATCTCATTTTTCTGTATCCTACATTCTCGGAATTTTATAACGAGGATTTCGAAAAAAACAGTCATATCAATGCTTTTAGAGGTTTTTCAGTGTTAATTTACCTCGTTATAATAAGTATTTATAACAAGGCGAAAATCCATTGTTATCAAGCATTACAGCCATTCTCGTTACATAATTCGGGAATACCGGCTGTATAGTATTCAGTTATTTAATCAGCTCGAACCCATATTCTTCAAGAAATTTTAAATCAATTACTTCATCTAATAAGCTTTGCGCTTCATAATAGATTTTTTCGAAAACCGTCTATCAATTGGTGATTTTAAAAAGCTCTTCATTTAAATAATCCCCCTCCTCTGTATATACTCGAATTAGGTCATTTAACTTTCCTTTTTCTTTATTAGAATATTGTATGACTTTTCACCCTTTCTTCTTTTTTCTTAGAACTCACATTTTTTAACTTAGTACAAAACAAAAATAGCTATCACCTGTCTATGGTGATAGCTCTGATTGATATATATTCACTTTTTACTGTATTGATTTCAGGTGTTCTAAGTTAAGTTATTGATTCAAATCTATCCTTTCATTTCTGCCCCACTTCAGAATATTCAAGTTCATCATTTTCAATCACCTTAAATCCAAATTTTTGCAAAGCTTTATGAAATGCGACTGCACTGCCTTTCAGATATTCAGTTGGCAGATACCTGAACGCTTCAAGTGCTTCAATTTCATTAATTTGATTTTGATACTTTTCCATGTACACTCTCCTCTGCATGCGCTTACCAATATTGTAGCATATCTCTCTTCTTTCCTTATGCGCTTCTCCGCCTCTGGGGTGGTAAGCTACGAGCAGTCATCCTTAGTGAGGTTGGGGAGAAAGTATTTCGCAAAATCCGATTTATGTCGTCCTAGAGAAAATGTGTCTATGCAGCTATCGCAGAGGAAATTGTAGCAGTTATTACAGACTAAGATGATTTGTCCAGACAATGCAAAAGAGCCATCACCTTCGTCTGGTGATGGCTTTACTTCTTGTTACAGGCCAGTATATATCGTAGGTTTTTGTAGGTTAGTCATTGAGCAGTCCGATTGTTTCAATCAGCGCCTCTAATTCAATTTTTTTCTCTCCTAATTGTTGTTGTTTGTCTTCTATCTCATTTCTCAGCATTTGAATTTCCTGTACCTTTTGGATAAGCTGGTCTTTCAATTTCTCCTCACCCGTATTTTTTGCGATTGTGATCTGCTCTTTTTGCAACTTGTATTGATGGTATAGCATAGCCCCGGCATAACTTTTTGGGCCACCATTTTCTTCCATTTTTTTACATATTGAAATTTGTTCTTTTGTTAATTTCATCATCTTTCCCTCCATTTTGTTTTTTTTGAAAACAAAAAAACCCTTCTTTAAACAAGAAGAGTTGGGATTTAACGTTTACTCTCCTTATCTTTCAGATTTCTCTGCAGGATTTAGCACCGTACTTCTGTGAGTCACACACAAGTCGGTTGCTGAGATGTCATAGGGCCAGTCCCTCAATCTCTCTTGATAAAGAAGTTATTTAGTTTTCAACTATATTATTACATGATAGCGTTTCTTTTTCAAGCGCTTTTTTCTGTTTGCCCAGTTCCTTGATTCTATTCCATTCATTACAATACCACCTTCATTTCACCAAAGAAGCCCTCTTTCGTTCCCCCTGAGTTCCCTTACGTTCGATGACTTTCCCCGCAATCCCGCAGTTTCCAGCGGTTAGAGATGCCTTAGTATTTGTTTTCACTGATGCTGATTTGGCTTTTGGTAGTCTATCATTTATTTTTTACGGGAAAACGGGATTATTATAGAATTTTTTATTGTAATTGTTTATTTTACTGTATTTTTACCATCCCGTTTGCTTCCCGCCCCTTGGGGGTGGCTGGGAAGCTACGGGCTTCAATCATCCGTGAGAGGTTGAAGGGAATGGATTTCCTAAAACGGATTTAGGTGCGACCTGCACAGGGCTAGAAATGGCACGACAAAGTCCCTCAACAAGCTATCACGGGAAACCTGTCCATTCAGCGGCGCACGGGGCTTATCGACTGTTCCAACGTTTACAGCACTAAGTAGATTTCTCCAGACAAAACAAAAGAGCCATCACCTTCGGTAGGTGATGACTCTGTTTCATTAGCGTGATTCAGTTTTCTGATGAAGTCTTGCCCGAACAACAGGTGGACAGCTACTTCCTTGCTCTGCTTATCGAACGTAACTTTATCAATGCAGACCTTGTAGATTTCTTTCAATTCCTTGTTCTGCTTGCCTTCGAGGCCCTTATCCAAGTATACCAATGCTCTTTTGGCTTCGTCTAAGGGGATCTGTTCCGCCCCCTTTCTCAACGTTCTTTGAAGCTGTTGTTCCTTCTGCAGGAGCATTTGCTGTTCCTGTTCCAGCTGTTTTATCCGTTTGGTTAGATCACTGGCAATCTCAGGAGCTTCAACCATCAGATTCAGAAATTTTTGCACGTTTGCTTCTTTTTCCTTGATGTCCTGAATCAGCCGTTCCAATTCCCTTACCATCGGGGCTTTCCTATCCTGCAATTGCTGATTCATTCGTTCAACCACCGCCTCCAGGATTTCCGGCTGTGTGATGACTGCCTTCAACTTCTCCGCCACTTGTTTCTCGGCTACCTCAGCCCGAATGCTGTTGGAATGGCACACCGACGCCCCCTTATTGCGGAATTGACTGCAGCTGTAGTAGCGGATTTTCTTCTTGGTACCGTCCTTCAACGTGTTGTAGGTATTGTTGATGACCATGGCCGATCCGCACTCAGGGCATTTGATCAATCCCGTCAAGACACTTGTTCCGGTTTTGGTCCAAGAAGGATGCTTGCTGTTGATCTTCAATTTCACCTGAACCTTTTGCCAAAGCGAGTCGTCAATGATGGCTTCATGTTGTCCCTCTACTAGCAGAGCGTTCTCACTAAGGCCTTTCCTGCGCTTGTCAGCCCACTTTTCGTACTTATTGTATTGAATTTTGCCTATGTAAGTGTGGTTGTGCAGGATATCTTTTACCGCAATGGTACTGAAAGGGTTCCCTTGTTTTGTCCTATGCCCTGCTCGGTTTAAGCTGTTCGCGATGGCCCGGTATCCTTTTCCTGTTGAAGCTTCTTGGAAGATTACCTGGATCAAGTCCGCTTCTTCCTTGTTGATTTCCAGCACTTTTTTTCCTGCCTCGCTCTCTACGTTATCGTATCCAAGGATCAGGCCTCCATTCCAACCACCGTCGAAGGCTCTTTTGGTCATGCCTAGCTTCACGTTTTCTGCAATTTGGTTGCGTTCGAGTTCGTTCACGGATGCCATTATCTGCAACATGAAGCGTCCGGTGGTGGTATCGACCTGGAATTTTTCGCTGATGCTGTAGAAAGCGATGTCCTGTTTCTGAAGAACATTGACGATTTCCAGCAAGTTCATTAGGTTTCTGGCAACCCGGCTGATCTTCCAAACGACTACGGCATCGAACTGACCGCTCTCCGCATCTTGGAGAAGCTGCTGCATCTCCGGGCGGCCTTTAATGTTCTTCCCACTCTTGCCTCGATCGACGTAGACACCCACACATTCCATGTTCTCCCGTTGGCAGTACTCTTGGATGGTCTGAATTTGGGCATCAATGGAGTAGCCTTCTTCCGCTTGTTCTTGTGTACTTACACGCGCGTACCCGACGCAACGCTTCTTCCTGAACGTTTGCGAAGGTATGCTATTCATCGGCAGTTGTTCCATGTCCTCACTCCTTTTTTTCTGACAAAATGTTTTTCTTATATCCTTTTAGGTAAATGCCGAGCACTTTCTTTTGGCTATCTATGTCAATCCGATCAATGACTTCCTGAAAAAAATGGTATTGTTGCACGGTCGGCATCTGTTGTACGGCCCCCAAGCTCACTATTCGTTCGGTCAATTCTTTCAAGCGGACCGTATCAAGTAGCTCATCTTTTGGTTGGACGGCTTCACCACCTGCTTTGTACTGGTTTAACCGCTTCAACTCATCCGCTAGCTGTTTAGCTGAAAACACCCCTTTTTCAAAAGCTACTAGCGCTGCTTGTTTGCGGCTCTCGATGCTTTCTGTTCTTTCACCTGTCCGATCTCTCTTCTTGACCACTTTTTTATTCAGTTGGCTTTGAATCTGTCCCAACCGTTCCTTATCGTTCAAGAAAGCTATCACTGCAGTCACTATTTGCGCTTCTATTTCATTCGCCCGTAGATGGATTCCTTTACAGGCAAGCTTGCCATTTACGCTATTTAAGGGACAATTGTAGTAGTACAGCTTGTTGTAACTCCTGCTTTTTTGACTAGGACCCACGATGTGAATGGTGAGATTCTTGCCGCAATGAGGGCATTTTATTTTCCCCGTAAGCAACTGCCGACGAAAATCCTTCTTTTTCACATACCGGGATTGCTGAATCTTACCCACATCGTTTTGCAGTTTCCGTGTTACGATCGGTGGATGGATGCCTTTGACGTTCCCAAATTCATTATCAATGTAGCCTGAGTAAAATGCATTCGTAAGGATGCCACGCACGTTATGAACTCGAAAAGGATTGCCTCGAACCTTTATCCCTTCTGCTGCAAGGATGGAACAAATCCTTTTGTATCCACTTCCGCTAAGGTAAAGGGCGTACACTCTTCTTACCGTTTCCGCTTCTTCTTCCTGGATTACAATCTTATCCGTGCTGATGTACCTGTAACCGAACGGCACGCGCGCCGTCAGTTGAAGGCCCAAGTCATGCTTTCTTCTGAACGCAATCCGCTGATTCTCCGCAATCAGTTCCCGTTGTAGCTGAGCAACACTACCTATGACGGAAATCTGGAATCTGGCCATGGAATCACCTGTTGCGGTGATCGGATCGGCTATGCTGACGATGATTACACCGTATTGGCTGCAGTAATCATGGAATTCCAACAGGTCAGAAACATTACGGCTGATTCGGTCCAACCGCCAAACGTACAAAAACGTGTATTTTTTGGTAGCGATGCTTGCCTTCATCAAAGAAAACCCAGTACGCTCACTATTTTTACCACTCGCCTTATCGTGAAACACATGCACTAGCTGACGGTTTCGTTTTCCAGCCTCTTGCTGAATGACATCTTGTTGCCACTCTAGGCTCTTCTGTTTACTTGTCGATTGCCTGATGTAGCCAATTGCATGATTACTTTCCATATCAGAAGATGCCCCTGCTCAAATCAGCAGAGGCACCCATCACACTCCTTTTATCTTCGAAGCTCATGAATGCTCTCGTTAAGCATCCGAGCATCTTTTTATCACATTAGGTGATTTTGTCTTGCTTCAGAATCGAGTTATTGCTTGAAGATCCTCCGTTAGAGACCAAACGTTTGCAACGTTGTTCAGATACCACGCCAAGACAATAGCGTCTTTTTTTATAGCATACGCTGTAGGAGGCGCATATAATTCTGATAGACTGTCGATGATACGCGGAATAACTGTTTCCTTTTCTTCTTCGCTCATCTCAGACAACAACGTTTCTCGATATCGATTTATTTCCGCATATGCAATAATGTCTTTCATCGTGTTGATGTCATCCAAAATCAAATGACGCTCACTGCGCTCCGTATAGCAATGATCCTCTGAAAAACCATAGCTTTGCATCAACCAATCTTCTTTTTCTCTAACATCCCCTGTTTTTTCCAATTGCTTCTGCGCCCAGTCAAATAGTAAAAACTCTTCATTGTCGTATTTTTTTATTTTATTCATCAATTCCATTTTTATTCTTCCCTTTCTTTGCTCCGTCATTTTTATATCATCGTGTCTTCTGTGGGGTCTAAATGATGCCAGAGAGCAAGCATTTGTTCAGCGACAACATCCACAAACTGGTCAAACTCTTCCATTAATTATCACACTCCTATTCAATTTCCGAACTCGCATCGAGCAATTCCGCCATCATTGCGGCCGTTTTCGTACTGTTCGGGAAATACGGCGCCTCACCAATTGCCTCGTAATTGGGGGTCTCCACAAAAATATTTTGGTATTCTTCAGGAACCAAGAAGCTGTAAAAGGGCACCTTTTTCTTGCCGCTGCCATCTACATCCAGATTCATCCGTATGGTTTGCCTTCCGGATTCGGTGACCAGCAACCCTTTATGACTCCAGTCTTTGAGAATGACCTTAGTATCTTGGTATTTCAACGCTGTCAACATTGGATCGAAATGGGCCTTCATTATGGAAACAACCATCGTTTGTTTGCCAGTGGCGTCTCTCTTTTTACTAAGAAGTCCAATGACTTCATGTGGAATCCTACTTTGGTTGTCGCGCATCAGTTTAGACTGGTGTTCAACAAGGTATTGCAGAACATCCTCCATCGCTTTGGTACCGTGGTCCCGGTCATCGAGGTTATCTTTATCATTTTCAAGCAACATAGCCCGAATGGCATCAACTTCGATAGAAATGTCAGTGCAGGTTGCCAACAAAGCTGCGGTTGTCATGATAGCCGCAAGTTTTATGGAAACTCGACGTGTAGTATCTGAAGCAGGCATTTGCTCGAGTAACAGCTTCCTTTGATGGTCAAACTCCGTATCGATTGAGCGAAGTCCCACTTCAAAGAGACGAGTAATGAAATACGGCAGAACATGCCCGTAATGCTGTGAGAGAACATTTTTGATACTTTCCGATTGGGCCGCATCCCTCGTCCATTGAACATGAGAAAACTCCATGATTCGTACACGTAATCCGAGATTGTTTGCCAGACGGTTGAAAATAGAAAGCTCTCCCGTTGACAAAATGACGGTCGACCAATGCGCACTTTCACGCAAACCTCCATCCTTAGTAGATCGTTCTTTTTGTTTGCCTTCTGCTAAAGCGTACAGCAATGCGGTTAAATCAGCGGCTCTCGATTGGGAGAGTTCATCAAAACAAATGGGAATGCCGTTTACACCGTCCAAAATGCTCATCATAGAATTTATTGTGGCGTTCCATGATTTGAGCAATCCGTTTTTTGTAGAGCTAGGTGCGCCCGCCACGCTTAATGCCAACATGGCTGCGGTCGTTTTTCCGCTCGAAGATTGGCCATTCAAGGCAACGAAAAGGGTCTTTAGATCAGTATGTTTCGATTCAAGGTATGCGACAATAGGTGCCGCACATCCCAACACTACAGCCAATTCCAAGGGCGTGTGCCCCTTTATATTTACGTTATACATGTCTAGCCAATTTTCCAAATACCCATTTGGCTGAATGTTCAGTTTCGCATCCTCAGACAAGAAGTAGTCTCGATCTGGGATTGCATTAGCATGGAAGAAGGTTGGCTCGTCGCCAATCCTTCCCCATCCGTATTGATTGTAAACGTTTTGGACAGCCGCATGTGCTCGGCTAGTCAACAGAGCCTCTGTCACAAGTTTTTTATTAGACATCGTTATGTCCAAACCGAATTGGATCATTTGCTCACTTTTTTGGCTAGTCAGCTGATCGCTCGAAATCCATTGCGTTTCGATTTTCTGCGTGCTTACCCTTCTGTATTCGAGTTCCAATGCCTCAATTCCAGTGGTCCGATTGACCCGGATGCTTTTGACTTTGGCATATTCTGCAATTTTATAATACGGCTCCGATTCCTTCCCCTTTACGAGAATCCCTTCTTGTTTGCTGATTTGGAATCGGCCGCAGACCAAGCTATCAACCTTTTCGGCAGGCTGAACGCCGCTCTCCGGCATCAATGTCCAAAACCTCCATTTCTCGGATCGCTTGAACCAGATCCGTCTCGTCGCACGTTATTTCCCAATTGCTGCAACGAATTCCAGTCAGTTTGATTTGATTCATTTACATTGTAATCATACACTTCATCTGGCAGCGATTCATAAGGGTCGTGCTCTTGAAACGAATAGTCATTCCCCTCATCAGTTGGCTCTTCTTGGATATCATATGGAATCATATTGAGCGTGTTGTAGAATACGTACCCTTGAGTCTCGTAAACCTTCTTTTGAATTGAGAGGAGGTACGTCCTGCCGATGATTTGTGCAAGATCAACATTCCCACTCTCATCAACGTGCAAAGTATAAAGGATGGATTCCAAAATACTCCGATAATTATACGGAGAGCTTACCTTCGCTTTTTCCACTGCGGGCAGATTACAATGATAAAATCTGGAAATCTCTGGAATGATGGATCCGAAGCATTCCTCAATTTCAAAATCAATCGATATGGCCTTATTCGGATGTACGGTAACACCTTGTACAGTTGCAGTGGCATGCATGCGCTGATCGGATTCTGGGTTGATGAAGTCGGTGATTTTAATTTTGCATTTCATAAAGTGTTTCCCCTTTTGTTATCCACAATACTTGCCGGATGTTCGTTTTATTTATTCCCTTAGGAACGAATTCATCATAACTTTTTTTTAAGAGGCTCGCGTTGCAGAAAAATACCCTTTTCTCAAAACAGCTTTTTTCTGTACTTGACAAAAAACAAACAACATGATCCAAACAATCAACTGATGGAGCTAATTTATGAGGGGGCACATTTTAAATATTAATAGGTAGAAAATTTATTTTTTGAGTGTCAGAACTACCTGCATATATAGGGAGCGCAGCCGGAAACTATAAATAACAAAAAAAGGTGTGATGCTTCTTAATTAAGCATCACACCTTTTTTTAATTATTTAATTGAGAACCCTGCTGCCTATCAATATTGTCGAACTCCCATGGATAGAGCCTCCTGATACGAACCGCCTCTTCCAACTGTCTTACATTACTTTTTGACCGATCCCGTTTTGCAGCTTTTATACTTTCTTCATCCCAGACATCGAGTACGTTATACCTTTCCAGAACTTTTTTTAATCCTTTCACATAAGTTGCCGCTAACTTTGGAGTACAGATATCGTCAATAATACGTTTGATGTTATCAAAGTCCTCTTCGGTCAAAGAGTTCCGAAGATTTATGATTTTTCCGTACGGGTCCTCTTCAAAGGAAGTTTCTCCACCATCCATATTAGCGAACTTAACCAATTCCAAATCTATGCCCTCATCATTTATTTGAATTTGGTCTTGATAATACTCATCATATGTATCCTGTATGGAATATAGCATGTCTGAAACAGAACCATCCTTTAGCTTTTCAAAAGTAACTTGGATTCTGTTGAAAAAATAACGTTCAAGGGCTTCCTCTTCATCGGAAAGGACGATTTCGCTAACTTTTTCGTTTATTCGTAGGCTTGAATTCTCTGCACAAAATTTCAGTTTTTTAAAGTGTAGTAAGATAGGGGTGTAATTATCTGATTTTCTATAGCCAAAGAATCGAAAGTACGAAAGAAAGATTGCATATGTGAAAAATAGAACCCTTGAATGCACTTCCATATTACCAATTTGACTTATTGTCATCTGCTGGTCTCCGTGTTTCTCGTCTTGGATGAAGTTCCGATAATTGCCTTCTTTGAGCAAATTCTTCGCTGTAGGTGAAAACATCAACATGTCAGTTATATTCGAAACCGCTCTCTCCAACGTTATCTTATTCAACCGCGGCATTTTCGTTGAAAAAAAATAATATTTTCTTTCATCAATATTTCCCTTTTTCGGCTTATCTGTCAGGTATATTGAAATTGTAAAAACATCGTTCATCGTTACCATCATAGATCCCTCCTGATTTTGGTCGCATCATTATTCTACCATCTTTCATCTACAGTATTAACACCATTTAACTGCGGCCAAAGCATTTCATCTTCAGACCACAGTTAATAGGATTATTATCTATCTGACTTATTATTTCCAACGGGTTTTAAAATCCACTCATGCCTAATTTTTGCAGACAACGGATGATAGTACTTATCACCTTCACCTTCTGTAAGGTAGTAGCATTTATCCAAATAAGTATCCAGTTTCGACAGCAATACTTCAACCCTCTGCCGCACAACCTTATTTTTTTCCGGTAAGCTTCCCCATGCGAAGATTACCGTTTTGCTTTTTTCTACACAACCCAAAATAATTTCGTCATTCGTCTTGTTTGTGGCATTCGTAAATGCTTTCTGGCCTCTGTTCGCTATCCCGATCTTCGAGAAGAGATTGACGGAGTAAAAGGCCCCATATCCCAATTGGTACAAATGGTTCGTTATCAATACTTGCGTGGTATCCGTGATCACAAGTTCCGCAGAACCGGGAAACAAGGTTATGATCGTACAACTCGGTTTTTTATTGTCCCATTCTTTATATAAAACGTATCGATGCTTGGCATCATCCGATTCCGTAATCTGAACTTTTATAGTAGCTTCCATCTGATTAACCATTACTTCATCCTCTTCCCGTTCAATACTTCTTCAATCAGTATTATCGATACCGAAACAACAATCCTTAAAAATACATCCATGCCTCATCTCAATCCTTCCACTTCTCAACGTTGAGCAAATCGGAAATTACTTTAAGCCCTTCCAAAAGTATCATGAGTAAATGCTTATCCATTAATGCGCCCCCTCAATCAAACACCTGATGATAGACAAGATTGGTCCCATTCAAAACGCCCAAAAGCTTCCACTCCCTATCGTCCGCATCTGTAATGATATATGCAATATATTCGTCAACGGCGAAGTAATGTACCAAAATTTCCTTTTCGGTATAGATTTCATCGAAAAAATCCGGCAAAAGATCCGCATCCAGTTCATCTCTGAATAGCAAAATGCTTTCCGTAGCGTAATCGGCGCTATTTGTAGAACAATCGAAGTGTCTGTGCATCAGATCCATTATATACGGCAATTTATCCATCCCTTAATCTCCTTCCACCTCATCTGCAACAAGTCCCTACACATTGTTTTTGTTAAAATAAGATTATTTCCCTATCGATTTTTCATCACAATTCTTTTTTATAAGTATCCCCCAGCTTTAAGCGATACGAAATCATCATCGCCCAATATGATGTGGTCTATGACATTAATTCCCAACAGTTCACCTGCTTCAGTCAGTCTCGCTGTCATCACAAGATCGGCTTCAGATGGTTCTGGATTTCCGCTTGGATGCGTGTGACCTACCATGATGCGGGCTGAATTGGAAAGGATGGCGGTCTTAAATATTTCGCGCGGATGCGCAATGGAGGAGTTGATACTACCGATATGACAGCAATTGATGTTTGTAGGCTCGTTTTTGGTATTCAGACATAGCACGACCAGGTATTCACGATCGACATCCCCCAAAAACTGGCGCATCAATTGGTAGCCATCATTTGGGCAACCGATGGAACGGTATTTGTACAGCAAGGACTTGTCTTTCACCATCTGGATCTTCACGATGTCCACCCGTTTGGCTGCTGTGTGGGCCAGTTCTTCGACTGTGTGTTGTTTCGTTTGGTTAGTGTATTCGTTTTTCATTTTGAATTCCCCTTTTCTGATTAGTATTCTTCCGGAAAGAGCATTGTTTGGTAATCTTCGCTGTCGATCACCCAGATGGTTTTGGTGATGCAGCATTCATTGGGAATCGCTATTACTGTTGCTTGGCTCCACTGCGGCTCCTCTTGGCTATGCAGAATCATTTGTCCCTTTGCGGTGGCCTTCAACTCGAACTTCTGAAAATAGTCCAATGTATTTCCGTTCTGTACTTGGGCGTCTATCAGGGACCATAGAAAGAACTGCGTTTCGATTGGAACTTCATCATCCACATTTTTGGTGACGTAGCGGTTGTTTTTGATTTGAAACATATTTCATCCCTCTTCCATTGTTAGTTTTTGGCAAAAAGAAAAGACCAAAATCCGCGTTTGGGATCTTGGCCTTCTTATTTTCCGATTGTTCAGGGATATAATATATCTTTCAAATTGGGATTGTTTCAGGCATCATATTGCCCCAGAATTCCTAAAATGAGCTTTCCTTCACTCACTAATTAACAAAGGGGCTTTGAGCTATTCCGCAAACATTGCATAATATAAACAGAAAATCCGAAATTTTTATCACTTGAAAGAAGCCACCTAAACAGAGCCTCTTTTCAGGCTTAAATTAAATTGCAAATATCGCGAACACTATCAAACGATTTTTGGCGTTTATAATCTCGAAACCAGTTAATCACATCTCTAGCCTTATAAATAATAACTTTGGGGTATTCACCACTTTTCCCCTCGTCATCATGATAGCTTTCTTCCACACAAATACCAACGTCATTTCTTCCCAAAGAGTAAGTATAGTATTCCCAACGCGTAAACTTGCCATCCGAACTCCAACTATCATGGCATCTCCTGATTGTTTCTGTAATCCCAATAAATCTATCATACTGAGTGACAAACTGGTACAAAAACTCAACCTCATTGTCTTTCAAACGGCTGCTTCCTACTTCTAATACTTCACCAATCAGTCTCTTTTTTTCGGTTTTTTCACTTGGAGTCATAACAATTTTTCCTTTCTCATCTTATGATGCCGTTGTAAAAATCTGTTTCTGAATAGACAGGCACTCCTGCAAACCATCAATAGCTTCCTCTGTAGAATCTATTTCCGGATTTCTGAATTTCACAACATTATAGGAGTTTGCCTTAGCAAGCTGCTTTGTGTAGTCAAAGACCATGTTTATCAAGGTGTCTAGTTGCTCTGAAGAAAATACAATTTCGCTCTCGTTGGAGTGAATACGCTCCTTCAACTGATTCAGCTCTTCAATCAAGGTATCCAGAGTGCTTTCTTTGAGATTGCCTGCACGAACCTCATCTAAATAGGCGATGAAAGCATTATTGAAGTCCTTTTCACATTCTGGCAGTTCGATTTTTTCCTTAGTCTGCTTCTTTTTAGCTTTAAACTTTCCATAAGCAATACCTCCGACTGTTGCTGTTCCTACCACAACTACAGTCACAACCGCCGCTACAGGGTGCTTTCTTACAGTGTCTTTAACAACAGAAAATACAGATTTCGAAGCAGTAGCAGAGGCGGATGTAGTTTTCACTGCGGTGATATTTTCCGGCTGCCGAATTGGGACTTCTTTAAGATGTAGCTTGTATCCTGTATGGCCTCGAATCAAGCTGCCGTATCTCGTTAATGCCCCAGTTGCCAATCCTTCAACCACATCATCGGGCACTTCATATGCTACTTGAATAATCTCCATGTTAATCCTCCTTTGGCTGTTGTTTGATCATGTCAATAGTTGCCAGTAATGCATAGGTCTGCTGCTATTCCTCAGACAATATTTGTAAATAATCTTTATACATTTCATCATATTTCGGACTCATCAAGAATTCCTTCTATCTGTGCCTATACCGCCAAAAACTTATGACTTAATGCCTTCTGACATGCTATAAATTTGGTGATCGCTCTCCCAAATCACTTCCGGCTTCGCGATTAAATAAAGTTCAAGTTTTTCTCTATCGGCTTCTGTCAGTCTGTGTTTGTTGGCAATACCGCCCTCGGGAGCCGAGACCCAAAGATCATAGTATTTCTTATCATCTATATCCTGATAAATGGAAATACCTGATGGCTTACTAAGATAGTCATAGCCTTTAGGTACATCGGTCAGTTTCACAGTCCAAACGTATTTTGTATGAAGATAACCTCTCTTGATCGGACGGCTCAGTTCAGGAATTCTCCATTCCTGTCCCTGTTTGAATGCCGACCGGATTTTTGCCCTTCTGATCCACTGTCGCACAGCCCCAGATTTCACTCCAATCGATTTAGCATACTCATCAACCGTAAGAATCTGAGCCGGGAATTCGATGACTTTCATTTTGGTATCATGCCAGCCAGATACACGCTTATTAAATTCCACATATGCTCCCCGTGTATGTACCAGGTATAACACTGCCCCTCTGCTACTCAAGGAATATTCGTAAGACCACCAGTCCTCCAGAGATTTAAATAGTGTAATCTTTTCGACCTTTTCCTTAAACTGCCTTAGGAAGTTTATCATGGTTGTCGCATATGTCGGATCATCATCACCATTAGTAACTCCTTTTTCAATGTTTTGGATGTGCAGATCTAGTTTATGCAGAATTTCTTCCTTTGACGTCATATATTGCTGATTAAACAGCTTTAGTCTGTCTTCTGACGAGAACTTAGCTTCCCACTCGTCTATGGCTGCTTCGAACTGAGAATCGTCAAAATCCTCAATATTTTCATTTTCCTTATGTCCTTCCATTGTTCCTCCCTTTAAAACGTATTACCGTTCAACGATTACCTACAATATATCAGTCACACATTAAATTGTCAAGATTCACTCGTTGAACTGTTCAACGAATTTGAGAAATACAAAAAAAGAAGGCAGAAACCCTGTTATTATAAGGTTCCTACCTATGCTTATTTTTTGCTGCTTTTTGTCCATCCAACACGTCCAGTCAAGAATGCCGTCACACCGCCATTCTCCCCAAAAAAAATGACCTCATTTATGATACGCATGTGCGTATCATATTCTACTGCGGTTTTTTTATCGTATCATTTGTGGTATGGGACCCATAACTACTAATGATATTCGAATGAGTTTCACTAAACAGGTAGAATCGGGAATCTGTTGCTCTAAAAAACAAACCCCAAGAGAGAAATAATCTCTTCTGGAGTTTGTTGAATGTGGCCCTTATTTCAATAGATGAAATGCCTCATCGACACCATTTGACAGAGAGCTCATTTTTCAACGGCTTGAACAGCATCAAAAATTAGGTAGATGTACTAAGTTTGTACTCTTCATTATCGATACAAAAAGAAGCTCATTTACTTTCATTGGTTGTTATCTCCTTGGTTGTTATCTCCTAGATTACTATTTCCTGGCGTAGCCAATATACCCGCCAGGGCACCTACAGCAGCTGATCCAAGAGCAATAATTCCATCTGGAATACTAGTCGCTTTCATTGCTACTAAGTAAATAGTCCCCAAAAGTGAAATAATTGCTATACTCCCAAGGATAAATATTACACTTCTGTACAAGGATATTTCTCCTTTCGAATAACCCTTTCCCTTGTCTTGAGCAGGCGGTAGCATTTTATCCATAACTTCACCCCATTCCGTAAAATATTGACAAACATCATATACAATGGTTACTTTGATTTTATATATACTCACCTGAAGACTTAAATTCAATTTCAAACACAATCACACGTTTTTTGAAACAATATAAGCTGTGGATGCTGCTCAAATCCTACAATGCCTATAAATCCAAAAGGGTGTCTGTAATCTCTATTTTTGAATACTACTCGGGTTGATTTCAACAACCGTTCAATGTACATGAACTTTCTTACACAAAGGCTGGATTTGATTCCAAACCTTTGGTAACTGGCTATCAATAGTAAAATTCACCTTAGTCCCATAGCTTTGCGTCATCAAATTTCGTTAAATTTGCCATTATCAAGCTTATTCAAAAAACCAGTGTAAATACGCAGCCAATAAACTCATTTTGGCACCCAGATTTCCATTAAAACTGTCTTCAGCTCTATTCTTTGGATTTTTATTAAGCCTTCACCGTTATTCTGGAATTTACAGTAAGCACACCTCCGCATTTCCAATGCCGCCCATCCGGAATAAACCACAAAGTACAAAAAGTAAGTTGCACACATCAAACTGTCAGCGTTTACAAGAACATTATAGTTCATCCCCCTGGAATTGTAAGCGATTGCACTTAGTTTTCGGTATCCAGTTTTTTCCTGTTTTTTCCCGTCAATCAAAGTGGATCATCCGGTGTTTTTTTCTTGGCCTTTTGCGGTGGCCTTCAACTCGAACTTCTGGAAATAGTCTAATGCATTCCCTTTCTGTACTTGATTGTCGATCAGGGACCATAGAAAAAGCTGTGTGGCAATAGGCACGTCTTCCGCAACTCTTCTGGTGACATAGCGGTTGTTTTTGGATTGAAACATATTTCATCCCTCTTTCATTCCTTATTTTTTCGGCAAAAAGAAAAGGCCAAGATCCGCGTATGGAATCTTGGCCTTCTTATTTGTCCGATGGTTCATGGATATAATATATATTTCAATCTGGGATTTTTTCAGTAATACTTACCCTGAATGTTCTTAAGGCTATGTTTCTTCAACGAATGAGCACAAAAAAAGAATCACCCTCTCTCAGGATGATTCTCAGCCCATTTCAGATTAAATTATGGGAAAAGTTACCCTTGAAACTTGATGAAACCTTGCATCTCAGTGGCTTTTTTGGCATCAAGCTTTACTTGAATGCTAATAGATTTGCCTGTTTTGATTTCTCTGAGGATTATCACACCTGTAGAATGATCTTCTATCTTACGTTTGCCTGTGCCTGCTCCAACAAGCGTGCCAAGCGGTCCAGCAACAATTGTGCCTACGATAGCTCTGCCTACCCATTTCTTTCCTTTATCTTCTAGGCTTTGGTTCCAGAAGAAATCAATCAGGAAGTATTCCTTTAAGCCCATTGAAACAATACCTGCTTTTGTTTGAGAGAGAGCAACAGTACCAAAGCCAACCTTTTCAAGTTTAATGGAGTTGTGCTTAGTTTTTGGAGCATATTTTTCAGGATGCTCTACTCTATCGATTGCCTCCCTCTCTTGGCGTTCTTGATTCACCTCTTCTCTCGCTTTTTCTCTCTTTTCCCTTGCATCCTTGTTTTTTTGGTTGGCTGCCATGGCTTTATCCTTCAGTTCTTCCCAATCAACATTATCAAACCATCCCATGAAATGAGCTACTAAAGCTATCCCAATAATTAAAAGCAAAAATATTACTTTTCCCATACAATCACTCCTCAATTTAATCTGATTGAGTTATTGGACATTTGACGGTTGAACATACCTGTTCCTATGCATGATTAAAGCCAGCTTTGACACCTCATAATTTTTATCCGAAAAAGTGTTGATATTCCTCCTCTATTCTCTGGATTTTTTTATTAAGCTTCTACAATTTTCACCTCTATTGTAGAATTTAGAGCAAGCGCGCCTCTTTGTGTATTCGCCTACATTTCAAGAAGATTCTTAAATATGCTCGTGTATTTCATAAAATGTATTAATCCGGTTTGTATATCCCATTTCCCTCATAATAAAATCGTTCACTGCTAGATACTCTTATTATACGGCGCACATTTTTCTTTGTAAAAACATCCATCTCATCAGCAAACATTACGTGTGTATTACATCCTTAGATGATCCGGAAGGCAAAAACAAAGCGGAAAGCCCGTCGTTGTAAGCTTTCCACTTTTTCGATTCTATTCTCTTTTTTGACATATTGTGCATCAGAAAAAGTCTGGATATTATTTCAGACGGTAGATGTAATCCGTTGCATATTTCTGCTGAAATGCATCCAACATCGCGACATCATAAAAATGAGCAACCATGTATCCTTTCGTGTCGTAGGCTTCTGCAATTACTTTAGGTGATAGGACTGTCTTTGGATAGTAGGTCGGCACTATTTTTGAAATGCGATCATAGGTGACTTTCCTGCTCTTTAAGGTCTCCTCTGTATTGACACAGTACAATCCTTTAAAAATGGCTTCATATTTCGCTGAAGATATCTTCTCATGAGAAAATAGCGCTATCTTTTGATTCAGCTCTGTTAATCTACTCCAAGCGTACTTGTCATTTTCTTCAGAATTAATATGGAATTCCGTAAACCGATTACCATCTGGAGTCAATCGGTTATCCCACTCTCCATTAGGATAAAACTTCAATCGTTTGATGTCCGTATCTTCCTCAAATTTATGCTTTGCACCGCTGCCTTGGAATCCTTTGTACCCAGCACCGAAGCAGTTACAGCATTCAGCTACGGTTCGTAAGCGTACATCCACATCTAAATAGCCTTTTTCGATATATTCGCTTGGGTTTTGATCTCAGACAGATTCCCATGACACATAAACATCTTTATTTCGATTAACCAAAGACATCCACCACCTCATATTGATTTGCTCTCATTATCTCAATGTTATTAAGATTATTCCAACTTAATCTTTATTTCATTTCTGATTGTTACAGCCTTAGATAATCCGGAACAAAAAAAGAAGGCAAAAACCCCGTTATTGTAAGGTTTCTGCCTTCTATCATTCAAAAGTTTTTCATTATAATTCTAATAGCACCAAAATAGTTGATATTCTTAACAATGCTTATAATTTATTTTTAAAAAAGGCCAAAAATCGGCCTATTTTTCACGAAATACCCCTCATAATTCTTAAGAATGAGACTCCTAATATACGAAGAAACTCCTATTATGATTGAATATCTTCCCACAGGTATCTTACTTCTTTCAGTTTAGCACGACTCAGTTCTTCAATTACATTAGCAAATTCCTCTGAAATGCTAATCTCACTTTGAATCAACTTATCATAATATCTTCTTACCAATATTGATAAACTGTAGATACTCTCAATTAATTCCCTATCTGATTCATTGAGTGACAAATCTAATTTATCAAGGTTTTCACGAAATGCCTCTATGATAATATTTCTGTAGTCATCTTGAATGAGTAACGGATGATCTATTACATATATCAGTTGATAAATTACGGTACTGCTTCTCTGAGTTTCAAAATACTTTAGTGAACTTATTAGTTCAACCAGGTGATTTGATATCTTTATATTATTGACGGAATTAGATTCGAGCATCAATAGTATATCGATTTCATTCATGACTTGTCCCAGCTCGTCTCTTGAGCCAACTATTATTTGATTCATAAGAAGCTTAACTTCTTTCTCAGACAAATTATTAGCTATGGTTTTATCCATTAAATCTAGTGAGGCTGTTGAAAGATCGTATTCTCTAAGAAGCGCTTTAACATCTTTGACTGCAGCCTTCACTTCATCCGTAAATACATTCAAGAAATAAGCTTGTGCTGTAAGCATAGCTACAAAATCCCCCAATTTGACGAACCTTTTTTCACCTTCCTTTCCGCTTCCAAAAAAACATCTTCTGACTGTTAGTACACTCTTCTCGTTATCTACATAATCATATATATACTTTATAATGTCAGCAAAGTACTGAGATGTCCAAGATAATTCCATGGCACAAGCTTCCTTTTTATTGAAGGCAGAAACTCTTCTGAAAAACTGTATATATTCATTTATGGGGTTATCAATCGAAGGTATTCCTGAAATGGTTCCCCCACTAACAGAACGAATGAATTTTGGCTCCTTGAGATATTTATCATACAAATTTTTAAAATCAATATCTGTTGGATGTGGCAATTCTTCCCACACTCGTATATGAAAAAGGGTACCTTCCGGAAATCCATTTTCATTTAACTGATCCCATACCGCCCGAGCCATTTGTGACTCAAATTTTCCAAAATCAGAGAACGCATTAATTAGAATTGCTTTTGCAATTCCTCTATCTCTCCTATCTGATTCTTGAGAACTTATTTCACTGATAACCTTATTATAGATATCATCACTTATGTCAGGTTGTTCTATTTTTACCTCAATATCTACAAAGGTTAATAGAAAGTTTAGTGGTATGGAATCAGATTCTAACAATACATATAAATAATGAGAGAAAATATCTGAATTGAGTGAATGCTTTAGCCTCCCAAAATACTGATCCACTTTTCTTGAATCAAAGTCATCTAAGTATTTTCTTAGTTCAATAAGTTTTGTAATAAGTTGAATTACCCTTTCGTCATCTACCACAATAGAGAATCTCGTTAAAATATCGAAAAGAGTTTCTTGTGTAATAATCCTACTCTGATTTCTAAACCTATCTGCTGAAGTAAACACATCAGAAAGTTTACTTAACTGGTCAAACATCGCTTCGACCCATTTAACCTCTGATGAAATAATCAGTTCTCTGCTAAAAAATGAGTTGATGATTTTCGAATCATTGGTGCGAATTATCGCTGACCACTTCCATATAGGAATCTGACTTGTGTGAATTATTTCTTTCAAACCTAACGCCAATATGTCTCGATGATCGCTAAATGTATTCGGCAAACATAATAGATCTTGGAACATCACATACTTTAATGGTTTTGATACAGCATCTTGTTCTTTTCTGGTTGCCGTTCCATAAGTAACTCTGTACGTTCCCGGATTAAATCCTGGGTTTTCGCCTCTTGATTCATTGTGCGCAAGGATGAGCGAATTACTTACATCGTTTTTCATTTGGTTGTAAATGTTCCTTACATTATATGCATTGAGATAGTATTCTTTATCTGAAAAACTATCATCAAACTCTTCATCTGTTCCATTTATCAGAGATCTTGCACATATGTTTAGATATCCTCTGAGTGAAGCCGTTTTATTCTCAGAATACTTTTTCTGCGCTAAAATTGCAGAAGTTTTTCTTAGTAAATCTTCCCCTTTTTCTTCTTCACCAATTTGCTTATATAAAAACACTTTTTTTAATTGGATATCGAGAGCAACATTTTGATTAATCTTCTCGACTTCTTTAGTCGCTTGACTATAATCAAATACTGCTATGAGAAACTTGCATTTTTCTATCTGCAGTTCTTCTCTAGTATAACCATCAAGTGTAGAAGCTACTTTCTCGCTTTTAGCTAGCAAAACTTTATATTCTTCATTTCTTCCATCTATTCGGTACATTTCTAGTAAATACAGAGCTACATCCACCCACGATGAACGAAGAGCTTTCTCATTTTTTAATTCTACTTCAGCAAAAGAGTCTATAAGTGTTTGTATTTTCTTAGCTTCAGGATCTTCCAAAATCATGTAACCCCGTCGCAATAAATACACGAATTTTGCTAATAGATTAATTTGCCGGCTACTAGGTTCAAGTTTGAGTAGCTCTACTAAGTGACGTTTTATAGAATCTGTAAACCTATCTGCTTCAGAATCGTTTGGAAAAGCCAGGTACCCATTTGTCTTATATTTCATCCTCACTAAAAATCCATCCATTATTTCAAAATATTTATCATCGATAGACTTATAGAAATCACGATTAAATAACATGTCTTTAAAAAAAGGAACTGATTCGAAGATTTTCCCCTTTTTCTCACCATACTCAATCAACTTATCTAAGAATGTATCCAAAGCTTCCTGATGCCCTACTTTCTTATCAAACATATCGCCAAGATCCACAACAGTAATGTTCTGGCTCTCAAGCGTCATCTTCTCTGCAGCGCTCATGCTTTGAAATAAGCCAATTAAATAAATGGTAGGACAGTTTTCTCCCATATTGTCTCTAAGCCATCCTAACCAACTCAAAAAGTTTGGATCATCTCCAGAGAATCCGATTAAACATAATTGTGTTTCAAGCATGGCTTGTTGTACGGTGTTTACCAGTGGTGCAAATTTAACTGGATAAGTGCGATAGTCTTCTTCACAGATGATGTAGTGTTTTGAACTGTCCACACTGCCGTGAAGTTTTATTATCCTCGGATGAGTGCTTCCAGGCAGATCGTTTTGATTTGTCAGGATCTTGTAGTTGAATTTAACGTTGATTTTATCGATGGTTCTTTCCAGCAAAGTATCGTAATTGGTGGTAAACACATCCCTCCAATTTAATGACAAAAGTTTCTTATGTAAATCACCTGGGATGTACATATCGTCATTGATATTCGCTTCGATAAATTTATTTAGCTTGTTTCTTCCAAAAACAGACTTGTACTCTTCTGCCAACTTCAATACGTTTTTACCTGAAGTCTTTCTAATCTTTTGTACTTCCCAACTATTAATGTCATCTTCATTATTTGGCTTCTTGTATAAAGCTTCAAACATCGACACAGCAAGTTCTTCCCAATTAGGTGCAGATGTTTCATCGTCAACCACATCCGCATTCTTTGAAAACCCTGCGCCGACCATGACTGATGCTGCGCCATGTAAAGCGGGGTCATGAATTCTCTTTGCAATATCTTCAATATATGAGTAAATCAATGAATTGTTCAAATAATCGCCCCTTTCCACTGGTCAGTTTTTTACTGGAGTATTTAAACCTTTAATGATGCCTTTATTATTTTTAACTTATTGATCTCACCACGATAATACATTTCATCATAATCCTTATGTTGCTGTTCAACCCAATCCGTGGCACGGTCTTCAAGATAATGCTGTATGTACTGCATCATCTTTCCAAAAGCACCGTAGCAAGAGTCTTCCTTTTCTCGCTTCAATCTTTCGAGTGTGTCTGGTCTCATCTCTTGTAATAATATTGTATCAGAGTCGAGTTCTACTTCACCTAGTGCTTTATTGATTGCATCAATTCTCTTCTGCAAGTCCTGCCTTTCAAGGACCCGCTCAGTGTATGTACCCCAGACTAAAGGTATACCATAAAAAGCTCCTCCTTCCAAGACTTGTGACCACCATTCAGTAGCAGAAAAGGTTTCCGGATCGTCGTCATAATTCTCGATTAAGTGTGTCACAGCATTCTCAGACAGACCGGTCTTCTCACAGACCTGGCGAACATCGAGTTCCTGACTTTTAACTTCTGTAATGCCATACAGGTAGTCGATTGAACACTCGAATAACTGGCTATAAGCATACACATACTTGCTGTGCACGTTAAACGCGTTCTCTTCATTCAAATGTGCCTGAACAAATTTGATAATAGACTTTATGTCATTTTCTTCGCTTTTTACAACCTTGCCGTACTTGTTCTTTCTTTCACCGGGCTTTACTAATTCATAGCACCTCTCATATAGAGTCTGAGCTATTTCAATTGGAGTCTCTATATCATTCTCCCTGGCAAGCCCCATAAGTCTTTGCCCAAATTTCGGAAGTTCCTCAAGTTTCAAGTTCTTAAATGCCATATAAACTCTCTCCTTATACCAAAAGATTATTTTATCTTTTCAAAGCCTGTTACCGTTATGAATAGATATGTTTTCCGACTATTTTATCCTTCACTTCTTTATATCATTGTATTATGATGAACACAAGTTAAAAAACAAACCAACCCAGAAAGGGGTACTTAAGATGAACAATACTAAGACACAGATTGCAAACTTAATGACAAGAAACGGAAAGACAGGTGCTGATATGACACATGCACTCAAAGAACTCGGCAACGGTGATATGCAAAAAGGCCTTACAAGAATTGCTGATTTTTTTCTTGCAGATCCGGCTCAATCGCTCAAGGTCGGAAGAATTCAGGGGGCTGTCGGTGGAGTTGTTGGAGTTGGGACAATATTCCTGGTCTATAAGCTCATCAAAGGTGCTGTTAAGAGTTCGAAACACAAAGAAGAAGGCAAGGTTATCCTCAATTGCTTAGAGAAAAACTTTCCTGAGAAGAAGGCAGTTGATCTTAAAGAATCGACTACCGAAGTAACTGAAGTTAGCAAACAAGAATAAATCCTCCTAAAACATATTTCTCCTTTCAAAAAGAAGGGGCCGTATAATATCGCAACGAACCTTTCTTTTTATCCCTTATTATCTCTAAGCATTTTATGAACTTCATCTAGAGCTTTACCATGAGGCCTAAAAAGCCATCGTATATCATATCCCATACATGCTGAGATCTTTTCCCAATTCTTAAAATTGTAAATTCTGGCCAGCCTGGGTAGGAACAAGTCCGCTTGCATTTATATGGTATTGCTTTTCACCCCTCTATGCTTCACGCACTTTGCGAACAAGCAGTAAACCTTATTCTTCGACAGCCCTGTCGCTCAGACACAGCCTTTGCATTTCTTCACTTTCATCACCTAATTTCGCGCATATAAAAAGCCCAGAGCGTTGGAGTGATATTCAACGTGGTCCTTTAATGTTTTGGCGCGAGCCTAAAAAAGTGTCCATTTGCAAAAGTAGGATGCATCCACCACATTATAATGATAGCTAATTCTGAATTGTTTAGTAGACATTACATATATATTACAGCCTTAAATGATCCGGAAGGCAAAAATAAAACGGAAAGCCCGTCATCATAGGCTTTCCGCTTTTTCGTTTCTATTCTCTTTTTTAAGCCATTTCTGTATCCGACGCAGGAATGCCGTCATACCGCCATTATCATCAAAAAAATGACCTCATTTATGATATGCATGTCCATGGATGATCCGGAAGGCGCGGTAGATCTGTTCGGTCAGCACGAGGCGCATCAACTGGTGCGGGTAGGTCAGGCGGCCGAATGAGATGTGTTGGTCGGCGTGGGACAAGACGGCTTGGCTGAGGCCAAGCGAACCTCCTATGATGAAGGTGATATCGCTCTTCCCGGCGGTGCCCAACTTATCCAGTTCGTTGGCGAATTCGACGGAGTCATACTGCTTCCCTTGGATGGCCATCGCAAAGACATAGCTTTGTTCCGGTATTTTCGCCAGTATCTTTTCCCCCTCTTTGTCCTTGATGATTTCCATTTCCTTATCGCTCAGGTTTTCGGGCGCCTTTTCGTCGCTGACCTCGATGATTTGCAGTTTGCAGTAGCTCCCCAGCCGCTTGGTGTATTCTGCAATCCCCTCTTTCAGATATTTCTCCTTCAGTTTTCCGACTGTGATAATTTTTATGTTCATGTGCAATCGCTCCTTCTTCTTGTCACTTTCTATCCTATGCGAACACGATGGATTTCGCAACCGATTTTCCAGGTTCCCTTCCTTTTGACCGAATATTGTTGAAATAGTACAAATATCTCTTTATTAACTAACGTAGCTATACACTTCCCTTATATATGAAGAAAATTTTTTAATAAGATTGAAAAAGTCATGAATGTGGTTTTCTTTTTCCAGAAATTGTTTTAATATAGTTTTATATATGTTATTTGCTTTATCATATACCGGTATTATAATGAAGTATCAAACCTTATTTCTATGGTAATGCGAAAGGAGAATTGAATACATTGTGTTAAAGAGGATTTCAAATTGGTCTATTTCACAGAAGATTGCAATCAGTTTTGCGTTTGTTATTTTTACAGGCTCACTCTTGTTGACGCTGCCCATCAGTCAATTGCCGACATCGGAAGCGACATACCTGGACAATCTATTTACATCAGTTTCCATGGTTTGTGTAACCGGCCTGTTTACGCAGTCGGTTTATGAGTCCTATACTATATTTGGCCAAATCGTCGGTATGGCGCTGATGCAAATTGGTGGATTGGGTTTGATGACCCTTATCGCCAGCGTCATTACCCGTTTTAAAAAACGCATCGGCCTGCGGAACCGTTTGGCCGTTCAGGAAGGGATCAACCGTGGCGATGCCCGTGGATTCCGGGAATATCTTTCGGATATTTTAAAGTATACCGCAGTGATTGAGGGGACTGGTTTCCTCCTCATGTCCTTCCGCTTTGTGCCGCTTTATGGTTGGGGCAGAGGCCTGTTCACTTCCCTCTTTTTATCCATTTCGGCGTTTTGCAATGCCGGATTCGATAATTTAGGTAATGTCAGCTTGGTTGATTATGTCCATGATCCCTTGGTCAATTTCGTCATTACGAGTTTGATCATCCTGGGCGGTATCGGTTTCTCCGTCTGGTTCGATGTTACGAAGAGCATTAAATGTTTTTCCGCCAAGAAGGGCAAACGAAGCTTGCGGATTTTTTTCCGGTCGCTTTCCCTCCACAGCCGCTTGGCGCTGCTTGTGACGGTGACCGTCATCGCTGTCGGCATGCTATTCTTTGTGGCAGTGGAATACAACAACCCGGATTCGATCGGGACCTTTACTTTCCCTCAGAAATTATTGGCCGGTTATTTCCAAACCGTAACGATGAGGACGGCTGGATTTGCCACAATCGACTATACTACGGTATATCCATTTACTTTATTCTGGTTTGTCATCACGATGTTCATTGGGGGTTCTCCCGGTGGGACGGCTGGCGGTTTGAAAACAACGACATTTGCCATCGTTGTTTTGATGCTCTACAATGAAGTCCGCGGTCAAAGCAATGTGAATATTGCGCACCATACCATCGACAAACAGTTGGTCCGTCAAGCATTGGTCATTTTCATGGCCTTGCTGGGTACCCTTATTCTGGGGGCAAGCTTATTGAGTATTCTGAACCCTGAAGTTAATTTCATCTACGTTTTATTCGAATCAATTTCCGCACTTGCCACGGTTGGTGTGAGCGCCAACTTGACCCCTACCTTGGGGCGCCTGAGCCAAGCCGTTCTTATGTTCTTGATGTTTGCGGGACGTATCGGACCTATCACGTTGGTGGACAGTTTAGCAAAGAGTGATCAAAAGGTACCAGATGTCGAGTTTTCAAAAGGAAATATTTTGATTGGATAAGGAAGAATAGGAGCGATTATAAAAATGAGTAAATTGGTTGGTATTTTAGGTTTAGGTATTTTTGGATCCACGATTGCGAAAACGTTATCTGAATTCGATTCTGATGTTATTGCGGTCGACAAGGATCCGGAAAATGTGAATCGTTTGGAGCCGTTCATCACAAAAGGGGTCATCGGTGATGTTACCGATCTTGCTTTATTGGAATCCATCGGCCTGGGCGACTGCGACGTTGTCGTCATTGCGACAGGTACCGTTCTGGAAGCGAGCGTCCTTGCGGTCATGAACTGCAAAAGATTAGGCATCAAACACATTATCGCAAAAGCAAAAAATAAGAATTACCGCGATGTGCTGTTGGAAATCGGCGCGACAACTGTCATCTTGCCGGAGAAAGAAACCGGTATGCGTGTCGCAAAAAATATTTTGCGCACCAATATCGAAGATGTTGTGAATTTGGACGAACAGACGACCATCATCGAATTCTATCCGCCAACCAAATGGGTCGGCAAATCCTTGGTGGAATTGGACTTGCGCAAAAAATATGACATCAACATCATCGGCTTGCGCAAACACAAAGGCGAGCACTTGGATGTATCCTTCTCGGCGGACTACATCGTCGACCAAGACATCGTTCTTGTTGGGATCACCGAGTCGGACGTATTCGAACGTTACGACTACTTGAATAAACTGAATTAAGTACTTCCGGCAGCGCCTCTCCAACAGAGGTGCTGCTTTTTTATTAGACAAGCTTCATTCTTCTGAGTTATGAACAATAATCCCATACAAGTCACACCTTATCCACAAGAGTTATCCACATGTACACACGTTCCCCACTTTATTTAGTGGCTACCCTTTCCCGCAACACTAAATATAGATTTATTAAAAAATGATAATAAGAACTATCCAAAAGTTATGCACACCCCCTATTGAACAATCTTTTATTCTGAAAAACCTTTTATAAAGCCTTTTAAATCGTTAATTTTATCTTTTTTCACAATCGAACTTCGTTTATGCACAGGGTTTTTCATTTTTTGTGGATAACTCGCGTTTTCAGAAAGCAAGTATCCCTAAAGATTTCCATACTTTTACACAGATAAAAAACTTGTCCCCACATTTCATCCACAGGCTGTTGAAAAAAAAGGCAAGCACAGCGAAAATATCAGGGTAAAACTGATATTTTTATGCTGCGTTTGCCTTTTTGCGTTGGTGCACACCCTTGTTGTTCCTAAAATGACGTTGTTGTTTATTTAGTCGAGCTTTGTCCGTCCGTTAAGGTAACGGTCGTTGTTTGAAGTTCACCATCCCGGTAGTACTTGATTTCCACCTTCGATCCGACAGCCAGCGTGTACAAGATTTTCCTTAAATCGACTATGCTGGTCACAGATTTTCCGTTCATTTCGGTGATCACATCATACTGTTTGATGCCGCCCAGTTCTGCTGCCGATAACGGTTGCACTTCAGCCACAACAACACCCTCGGTCACACCTTCCGGTAATTTCAAAACAGTCTGTTGTTGCGTTGCGGAGATTTGGGATAAGTCCAACATGGAGACTCCCAAAACCGGACGAATAATTTCCCCGTTTTTTTCCAGTTCGTTGATGATGGTAACCACGTCATTGCTTGGAATGGCGAAGCCCATCCCTTCGACATTGGGATCGGAAATTTTCATGGAATTGATTCCGATGACTTGTCCGGCGATATTGATCAGAGCGCCACCTGAATTCCCTGGGTTTATGGACGCATCCGTCTGCAATGCCGTAACGTCCCAGTCAACGACCCCGTCGCCATTGACATCCGTAGCGACGGAACGATTTTTAGCGGAAATGATGCCTTGGGTTACAGAAGTTGCGAATTCCGTCCCCAGCGGCGACCCGATTGCGATGGCCGGTTCACCCACATTCACTTTGTCCGAATCGCCGAATGTCGCAACAGTCGTGACGTTCTTGGCCGGTATCGTCAATACCGCCAAGTCCGTCCATATATCGCTGCCGACAACAGTGGCCACCTCTTTCGTGCCGTCCTTCAGCAGAATCTCCAATTCGTCCGCGCCATCGATAACGTGGTTATTGGTCACGATATAAGCCAAATCCCCTTCGATTTTATAGATGACGCCACTCCCTTCACTGGAAGTCTGCAGGTTCCCATCCGACGTTTCTGATGATTTTTGCGGAATATCCAACCCGAATACGTTGTTGCTGCCTTTTTGCATATTGATGATGGAAACAACGGCATCCTGAACTTTCTCGACGGCAGCCGTTGTATCGGTGGTGATGTTTAAAGCTACGTCCGACACCTTGGTCGTATTGCTTTGTCCGCCAGTGGTTTGGTTAGCCAAAAGACCCGAACCCAGCAATAAGCCGGCACCGATGAGCGCTACGACACCGCCGCCGATGATGCCGCCGATGATGCCGTTTTTGATTGGAGAGGATTTTTTCTCTTTTGGCTTCCTGGGATTCGGCTCCTCGTCGATGCTATTTTTCAGCGTGTTGATGCGTTCTTCTTTAGGGACCGTTGCGCGTAGGCGACTTTGTCTTTCCTCTTCCTCGGAAAGTTGCTCGGCTTGTGTGTCCGCGCCCATCACTCCCTCAACCGGGGCATCCACATCGCCGGATTCGACTGCGGTTTCACCATCAATTTGATCGGCCTGTCCTTCGAGTGGTTGTGCGTCTTCCGTTTGAGAATAAGCGGTTGCTGAAGGTTCTGTTTTGTTCGCATTTTTTTCTTTAGGTTCATCACTTTTATTTAGGTTTTTGTTTTCTTCATTTCCGTCCATCACTTATCACTCCTTCTTAACGTTCTACAAAATCAGTATAGTTCCTTATTTTGAATAAATTGTGAAGATAATTAGATAATAGTTTGGGAAATAGGTCTATCGTTGGCATCATTATAACATGTTCAGCAGAAAAAAAAGAGCGGAAGCCTCTCGGCATCCACTCCTCTTATCGTGCTCTTGCCTATAGCCATCTATACTCTGAATAGTTCAGTCGGCTCAGCCGGATCGGTGTCGTAAACGAAGAAATCTTCGTTTACCGCTTTCCCTTTTTGCATCAATACACTTTCTGCCGTTTGGTGCGCCAACGTTTTGATGTTGTTGTCTTTGCTCAAATGCCCCAAGTAAATGCGTCTGGTATTGTGCCCCAGCATTTCCGCCACGGCCGATGCCCCGTCTTCATTGGATAGATGCCCTTCATCCCCCAAGATGCGTTGCTTCAGCGACCATGGATATTGGCCCATGCGCAACAACTCCAAGTCATGATTGCTCTCGATCAGGTAGGCATCCGCATTGCTGAGCAACCCTCTTAAACGGTCGCTCACGTAGCCGGTATCCGTCAGCATTGCCATTTGTTTGCCTTCATAGTGGAAGGAATAAAATTGCGGTTCCGCCGCATCATGCGATACCCCGTAGCTTCGGACATCGACATCCCCGAGGGTGAGGACCTGACCCATTTCAAAAATATATTTTTGTTCCGTTTTGACGTTACCGATGATGTGGTCCATCGCTTTCCAAGTCGCCTCGTTAGCGTAGACGTCCATATGGTATTTCCGTGCGAGAACGCCAAGCCCATGTACATGATCGCGATGCTCATGCGTTACAAAAATGCTGTCCACGTCAGCGATATTCCGATTTATTTTGCTCATCAATTCCGCTATTTTTTTCCCGCTCAGCCCGCTGTCGACCAATATTTTCCGTTTCGGCGTTTCGATATAGGTGCAGTTACCGGAGCTTCCGCTCGCCAAATAGCTGACATATAAACCTTCTTCTTGTACATTCATCCAACTTAGCCCCCCATTTACATCCATAAGTTTAACTTATTTCCGGAAAAATGCCAGTAATTTTTCCTTTTCTTATGGAAATGTTAACGGCATCTCATCCAAGGGGGCCTTGTTCGCGCCCAAAACGGAAATCATTGCGGGGCCAGCCGGACCTTTTCGATGAATGTTTTCATTTTCTGATAGTCCTTGAATCCGTCCGTTTCGACACCGGATGACACATCAACCGCAAATGGCCGGACCTTCTCGATCGCCTGCGCCACGTTGTCCGGGTTCAGCCCCCCAGCCAAAACGATCCTCCCCCTGTCCAAATCTGCTCCACTGAGCAGATCCCAGTCAAAAGGGACACCGCTTCCGCCTGAGGCTCCGGAAACTTTCGCATCCAGCAATAAGGTGTTCTGCGGATAGCGCGCCATCTGCCCGATATCCTCTTTGGTTGCGATGGGAAGGGCTTTCCAGATTTCTTTATCCCCGAAGCTTTCCAGGTAAGCAGGCGACTCATGCCCGTGGAATTGCAGGATATCCAACGGTACCTGTTCGGCGATGCTCCGGACAACTTCCGGGTCTTCATCCACAAAAATACCGACTTTTTTGATCGCCGGATCCAATCCGGAAGCCAACTTTGCCGCTGCTGCGGCCGTCACCCGCCTTTTGCTTTCGGCAAAGACAAATCCGACATAATCGGGTTTCAACTCATTTACATAGGCTACATCTTCCGGGCGCCGCAAACCGCAAACCTTGATTTTTGTCATGCCTCGCCAGCTCCCTTACAGGCCTCGATGAATTTTTCGATTTCCTGCGGTTGGTGGATGCAACGCATGAACGTTTCGCCCACCAAGATGGCATTGACTCCCAACTCCCGCAGCACTTTCACATCCGCCGCATCCTTGATGCCGCTCTCCGAAACGATGATGCGGTCTTTCGGTATGTCCGCCATCAGTTTGGCAGTCTGCCCCAAATCGACCGTAAACGTCTTCAAGTCCCGGTTGTTGATGCCGATGATCTTGCAGCCCGTCGCCAAAGCTTCCGCCACTTCCGCTTCGTCATGCACCTCAATCAGCACATGCAATCCCAGGCTTTTCGCCAAATCGTAGTAGCTCTTCAGCCTTCCGGGAAGAATGGCCGCGATCAATAGGATGGCGTCGGCCCCGATTGCATAGGCCTGGTAGATTTGATACTCATCGATGATGAAGTCTTTTCTCAGCAACGGTTTGCTGCTGATTCCCCGCACGTCTTGAATGAAGGCATCCTCACCCTTGAAGAAATGGCGTTCGGTCAGGACGGATATCGCATCGATGCGGATGTCTTCATAGATGCGGGCGATTTCCCGATGGTCGAAGTCCTCCAGGATGATCCCTTTTGACGGAGAGGCTTTTTTTATTTCCGCAATGATCGATAAGGGCTGTCCCCGCAAGGCTTGTTCAAAGTCACGGATCGGCCGTGTCCGTATTTCCCTCTGCAGTTGTGCCAATGATTTCCCGGCTTTTTCTTCCTTCAGTTGTTCCGCCTTCACTTTTACGATGTCATCTAATATCATTTACCGCACTCCTCTTCCCGAAATTCACTATTTTCTTCAATTGTTCGTACGCCCGGCCGGTATCGATCAGCTCGGCAGCTAACAAGACACCTTCCTGCAGACTATTCACGGCTTTGCCGACATAAAGGGCCGCTGCCGTATTCAATAGGACAATATCCCGTTGCGGGCCTTTTTTCCCCTTCAGCACCTCTTCCAGGATGACCGCATTTTCCGCTGCACTGCCTCCCTTTATGTCGGCTTTGTTGCTGACGGCCACGCCGAAGTCCGACGGGTGAATCGTGTAGTCAAAAAGTTGACCGTCCCTTACTTCTGTCACCAATGTCGCGCCGGTTGTGGTTATTTCATCCAAGCCATCCGTCCCATGGACCACCAAAGCGCGTTCCCTTCCCATCCGCAGCAGTACTTCCGCGATGGTATGCGTCAGCCGTCCATCATATACCCCCAAAACCTGCCCTTTGATCGGCGCGGGATTGATCAGCGGCCCCAATAGGTTGAAGATGGTCCGGGTACCCAATTCGCCACGGACTTTTGCGGCATTTTTCATCGCAGGATGATACTTTTGCGCAAAGAGGAACGTCATGCCGGTTTCTTTCAGGCATTCTTTCGCATCATCCATTTCGGCGCTGATATGGACGCCCAATTCCTGCAAGATGTCGGCGCTGCCGCTGAGGCTGGATACAGCCCGGTTGCCATGCTTAGCCACTTTTACGCCCGCCGCCGAAGCGATGATGGCAGCCGCAGTCGAAATGTTGAATGTGTTCGCTTCATCGCCGCCTGTTCCGCATGTGTCGATCAGCAACATCCCATTGTCTTCAGAGGGAACGTCAAAAGCCACGGCATTTTCGAGCAGGGAATAGGCGCTGCCTTCGATCTCGTCCGGCGTTTCCCCCTTCATGCGCAAGCCCAAAAGAAACGCACCGACTTGGGATGGCTCGCAAGCTCCGGACATGGTCTGCTTCATCGCCTCTGCCGCCTCCAAAGCCGACAAATCCTTTTTTTCCGCAATTTTCTTGATTGCATTCTTTAACATTATTTACCACTCCAGTCTTTTTCTTTTGATTTTCTGCTTGTCCACTTGCTGCGATCGGCATTTTCGGGTACAAAAAAAGCCACTCCATCCCCTTGTAATGGGACGAAGTGACCGCGGTGCCACCCATTTTAAATCGCCTTTGCTGACACACCCCGGAAATACGACGCATCAGCCGTCGCAGCCTCCAAAGATAAAATAAAAACACCCCGTCCTAAATTAGGACGAGATGCTATCTCGTTTGTGCCACCTAAGTGCAAAATATCTTTGTCAGGTACAGAAAAAAACTTTTTCGATACCCTGTCCTTTTAACGGCGGACTACCCGGAAAATGCTAATCGTTGTTCGCATCTCATCTCACAGGCCCATTCGGTATAGGTTATCGTACCTGGCTTACACTATTCCAGATTCGCTGAAACGAAACGATTATACGTACTCTTCCTGCTCCAAGATTTTATTTTTCAATTGGTTTTGATCATCCATGCAAGGATGATTTGATGTGACTCCATCTTACTACCTGTTTCTGTGGATGTCAACATTTAATTTTCATCTTTTTCTAATCTTCCGGAGGGCGCAATCAGAATGCCCCGCCGCCGGATCCGCCACCGGACCCACCCGAAGAACCGCCGCCGAATCCTCCTCCAAAACCGCTGCTGTTCGACGAAGACGGCATCGATTTTGAGATGCCCGTGCTGACGCTGTTGTTCAGGGCCGACAGGAAGATGGCATTGTTCATGTAGTAATAGGTGCCGAAAGCGGAGGCTTGGATTTCATTGACTGGAAATTCAATCTGCATTTGCTTCATGACTTTATCGGCGACACCCAAAGAAACGGCGTAGACCAAAAAATGATCCCATAAGGCAATCGATCCGACTTCCCGCATCGGGAAATTCCCGACATCCTTCAGCATATTCCGGAAGCCTTCCCATTCCTGCTTCACCCGTTCCCCTTCAGCGGTCATGATCGGCCTGCTGGCGCTGTACCCGACCAGCACAAAACTCAATCCAACCCCCACCGCTGCGGCAATGATCGTCCACATAGTGACTTTTCCCAAGGTGATGCCGATGCCGATGACAATCACCAAAAAGAGAATATTGGCAATCAGGGCCAGGACAGCGAAAACGCCGGCTTTTGTATTGTATTTCGAACGGTAGCTTTTCCGTTTCGGTTTCGCAACCGCAG
Organism: Trichococcus palustris; assembly: GCF_900114465.1. Classification (GTDB taxonomy): domain Bacteria; phylum Bacillota; class Bacilli; order Lactobacillales; family Aerococcaceae; genus Trichococcus; species Trichococcus palustris. The sequence goes on from NZ_FOTD01000013.1 coordinate 36,633, forward strand.
AAACCTGTTGTTGCCAGGTATCACGATTCTCATTGAAGCGCTTGGCATCAGCCGACTGATCGGCGATATCCTTGATATCTTCCAAGGTGACGCTGTTGCCGTCCCCCACATCATCGATGAACCACTGCATAACCTGTTTTTCATGACTCAAAATCGGTGCGTCCGCCACATCTTTCAGTTTCGTCAAGCGGAAGGAGGATACCGGCGCCTTTTCTCGGCCAAAGATGCCTTTCTGCGGCACATCCACGGGCGATATCGATAGATAGCCTTTCCGCACCAAATCCAAAATGGTTGCCGAAACATCCTCCGCCTGCGCATTACGTCCGAAGACGGCGCTACTCATGACTGCCGGCGTCATATCTTCCGGCAATTCATAAATGTGATCCGGAAGATGGATTTCCTGCGGCATTTCTTTTTTCTTGGCCCGACGATTCCAAAGGAAAACAGCGATCGGAAGGATGGGGCCGATTATCGCCAAAGCGGCTCCCGCAATCCCCCAAAGATAGCTGTTCTTCTTCTCCGTTTCTGCCAACGCAGCTTCCTGTGCCAATATCGCCGCGTACTTGTCTTCGTTCACGATATGCGGGTTATCCGCCGTGATGCGGGTCGGGAAAATCACATGCGCTTCGACAAATTGTTTGGCTGGATTTTGCGGCACATGCAGCAATACTTGCTGGTTTTTTTCGAGCGTGACGGTGCTGTTTTGACTGCCGCCATGCCCCCATGCCCGCAATTCCTGTTCTCCAGTCGCTTCAGGCAATCGGATGGTCACATCGACGTCGTTCAGGGTGTTTTCCCAGCCGGCACCGATCACTTTCCGGTTAAATTCGGCGATATCGTTGTAGTTCGTGACGATTTCCGGAATCCTGTACTCATAGATGACCGTCTGGATTTCATCCGACATTTTATTGTAGACTGTGAAATGCAGAAAATCCCCTGTGTTTTCCAGTTTGAACGTCCCGGGTTCCCCCGTATCGCTCAGCGCAAAAGGAAATGCGTTCTGGGATGAATAAGCCTGCATCGATACTTTCACATCGGTCGGGACCGCAACGTCCTTGATATCCAGATCGTACAGCACCCCGTTGAATTCACCGGAAAAATCGTAGGTGATGCTTTCCTTGAAAAATGCACTTCCATCTTTTTGGATGTCAACCAACACATCGTAATTTGTAATTTCATAGGAGCGGGCTTGTACGTCTCGCTCTCCAAATCCAAAAATGAAACTGAACATAAGCACGAATATAAATCCTATACGTTTCATCGCATACTCCCTCTTCCATAAGCCGATCCGCCCAATCACCCTACTATTCTCCCGCCTTCATTTTAACAAACTTGCCGGATTAAAAAAAGGAAGAACCCTACGGAATGATGATTCCGTAAGATTCTTCCAAGTTGCTTCGCTCTTATCTATGCCGCTCGCGGCAGGTCATTCCACTCCGATGCTGGCTTTTTGCCCGGAAGAGGATTCCTCTTCCATGAGCAGCAGCAAACTGTTGCTCTTCGCCCTTGACTGCGATCCGTTTTCCGGAACCACAATCGTCGGCGTGGAAATGATGTTGCCGGTCAAGGCATCCACTCGCTTCACATCGACCGGGGAATTTCCGACCGCGATTTCAACGTACCACATCGGGCTGTAAATATCCATGTCCGATAGGCTGAGCGTCCGGTAGTAGGCCAAATGCATCATCCGGATGCTGGCATTTGCCGGGATCTGTTTATTCAAGTATAACGATTCCAGCGCTGTTTTTTCGGAAATGACGTTCCGGCCGCTTCCTTGCACCTCGGCATCCCCAGCATAGGTCTGCTCATAGGAAATGATTTCATTCTCGTCATTCAGGCTAAAAATGATACTGCCTGTACCATCGGCGATGGGGATGCTATTTGCGACTTGCGTGTACACCAACTGTTTCCTGACCGGCAAATAGGTGAAATAGCTGTAGGCCGAACCGTACAGGATGTTGCCTCCAGCGATGAAATCCTTGACGGGCTTCACGTCATCCAACGTCGGCGAGACGCCCTCCCATTCCAGTTGGATCGGTTCTGACAGCGTGCTGTGCAAAACGCCCTCTTCGTAATGGGTAGTCTGGTTCGTCAGTGTCTTTTGAGCCTCTTCCAAAGTATTCCCTTTGGCGGTTTTGATCAGAGGGACTTTCTCCATTTCGGTAGAAAGCGTCGGAAATTCGATATTATCGTTCTTCATCGCTTCCTGGATATTCAGCGTCGCGCTCCCATCGCCGAAACGTAAGTCCGTCTGATTCTTCTCCAGAAGGATGCTCAATAAATAGATGTTCAAGAGGGTGAACGTAATGATAAAGATGATTTTGATGCGTTTAAAATCCATTTGCAGCACCATCCGTTTCGCTCGCGGCAATCCATTTATCCATCGTTTGCCACCTGTCATCCATTTTGATGAACCACTTCGGTGTCAAATCAACGATACGATTGGATTCTTCGCTGAATGCCCAATCGTAGCCCACCGTGATCTTTTGGATATTTCCGGCAGGGTAGCCAGCATTTTTCAATTCTTCCAAAAGCTGTTCCCCACTGATCAACACCGTTGCTTCCTGCCGATCCGTCAAAGGCGTTTGGATGACCTGTGTCGAAAACTGCAATTCGATCACGGTCGAACCGGACATTTTGATCCTGGTCAGCCCATAATCCACGTCGCCGAATATCGGGAACCCATTCACGTATCTGCGGTAGTAAACGTCGCCGGTCTTTTCATCATAATCATAAAAATAGAAAGGGTTCGTCCAATTGTCCAACATCTTGATTTCATGAAAACTATTGCGGATGAGGCGATAATTCGACATTGTCTCGTTATCCAAACTGTTGCGGTAATAACTCAACAATCCCGTCGTTTTTTGGATGCTCAACTCCGAAATGTTGTCGCTGTAACTGACGAATTCGTCATTCCCGTTGTCTTTCAATTCCGTCGTATCATCAAACAGAAGATTGATGAAGAAGCTGTTCGGTGGCCTCTCGGCCAAATAAACCAACTTCGGAACGGTCACTTCTTGCTCCGGTAAATAGGCGATGGCATCGGCCAGCGCATACGGAATCACCGTCGTGAAGCTTCCTTTATTTCCTTCATAGATATCCGCCACCTGTTGGCCCAATTGTTCCGGATGCGCAACGACGAAAACCCGCTTTGTGCTGTCGCTCAGCAAATAGATGGGAGCCCCCTCATCCGTGGGGATGATGATCCGGTTGATTTGATCCGTAAAATAGTCTTCCTGCAAATTATTGAAGTAACGGGAGAGCAGTTCCAAGGGAACTTCTTCAGAAAACGTGATCTCCAGTTGATTTCCCGACATGACGAAGGCATCATATTCTTCCGGTGTATAGGTCAAAACGCTCTCGATGCCTGCCATTTCGCCCTTACCCAATTGCGCGTTCACAGCCTTCATGACGGCCGGGTCCTGCGACAGGTATACCTTCTGATCTGTATGCATCGTCATATACGTCGGCGCGAAGACGTCTTCCACATTCTTGGTATTGGTCAGACTTGCCGTCGGCGCAGTCGTGCCGGTATTTTGGCTATTGCTGAGCGTACCGGGATTCGATAAGATGCGGCTAGTCAAAAAGAGGCTGATTGCAACAAGAATGTACAACGTTGCGCTCAGTATCGGCGATTCTTTTTGTCTCATTCCCACTCGTCCTCCTCATCCATCGGAATATAAGGCAGAGAAATAAAGAAAGTCGAGCCTTTATTTTCCACACTTGACACCCAAATTTTCCCTCCATGCATGTGTACAACCTCTTTCGAAATCGCCAGACCCAACCCTGTACCGCCCATTGAACGGGCACGAGCCTTGTCAACCCGGTAGAAGCGATCGAAAATGTGGTTGATATCTTTCCTTGGAATACCCAATCCTTCATCGGTGATGCTGATGACCACACTATTGTGCGTCTCCATCAGACGGCAAGTGATGGTTCCGCCATCCGGTGAATACTTGATGGCATTGTTCATGATGTTATCGATCACCTGTGTAAATTTATCCTGATCGATTTCTACCCATAGCTTGCGTTGCGTGAAATCGCGCTGAATCGAGTAGCCTTTATCGCGGTATTGTTCCGAATTCAACACCATCTCGAAGCGATCCAAAATGTGGGACACCAATTCGTTGATGCTGATAAATTCCAGGTTCAATTCTTGTTTCCCTTGATCCATGCGGGACAGATTCAGCAAGTCCGAAATCATCCGGATCATCCGGTCGGTTTCGGTTGCGATGACCTTCAAAAATTCGGGAGCCAGCTCTCTATCCTCCCACGCCCCCTCAATCAGGGATTCCGTGTAACTCTTAACGCTTGTCAAAGGCGTGCGCAATTCATGGGACACATTCGAAACGAAGCTGCGGCGTTCTTCCTCGACTTTCTCTTGCTCCGTGATATCCGAAAGGACACAGACCAGCCCGCTGATGAAGCCGGATTCCCTTTGGATAACCGAGAATTCACCCCGTAAAATCGCATCTTGATCTTCTGTGGCGATGTTCAATATCAATTCATCCTGCGTTTCCAACAATTGGCGGAAAGTAAACTGTTCCCCCAATTTCAACACTTTCATGATCGACTGCCCGATCGCCTTCTCTTGCGCTATGGAGAGCAGATCCATGGCCCGGCTGTTGATGATGATGATTTTGCCGCGGCGGTCTGTTGCCACCACGCCATCCGTCATATGCTTCAAGACGCTATCCAGCCTTTGGCGTTCCGACTCGGTCGTCTCTTGCGCATCTTTCACTTTATAAGACAAATCATTGATTGTTTCGGCCAACTGCCCCAGTTCATCTTCCCCATAGACAGTCACTTTCCCGGAATAATCCCCTTCAGCAATGCTTGCCGTTTGCCGGCGCATTTCTGAAATCGGCCGTGTAATTCCCCGGGAAATGATGACGGCTAGAAAGATGGTGATCCCGATGGCAACCAGCGAGGCGTTGAAGAAGATGCTGACCGTCTGGTTCATCTGGGTATAGACGGTCTCGATATTCGATTCCATCACCAATGCACCAATGATCGTTCCCGTATTATCCTGCGAAAAAATAGGGCTGATGCTTTTCCAGACACGGTTATTTGTGTTTTCGTTCACATATTGGTAGGTGGTGGCTGTCCCCAGCAGCAAGACTTGTTGCACGTCACGGTCCGTCGATTTCGTACCCACAACCGTCTGGAGTGTCTGGTCATTGATCCCCAAAATATAGCCCTGACCATCGACCACTTGCGTCTCTAAAATGTCGCTGCCCGTGAAGTCGCCTAAGATGGTCTGGACAGCATCTTCCACTTTTTCGGGGTCGGATCCCTGTAAAATGGGCTGAAGGGTTTTCTCCAGAAAACCCGAATTCAAACTCATTTGGCTATCAAAATTGCTGATCATTTTTGTTTCCAGTTGACGGATGAAGTACGCACCTATCAATTGTAAGGATACCAACAACAGAAAAATGAACAGCATCGGTATCTTAAAATGGATAGAGTGGATAAAGCGGATTTTTTTGTTCATAAGATTACTCCTGATCTGGATTTTTCAAGAAGTACCCTACTCCTCTGCGAGTAATCAGCCATGTTGGATGGCTTGGTGTATCTTCAATCTTTTCGCGCAAGCGACGGACTGTCACATCGACTGTCCGGACATCGCCGAAATAATCATAACCCCATACGGTCTGCAACAAATGTTCGCGCGTCATGACCTGACCAAGATGTTTCGCCAAGTAATGCAGCAGTTCAAATTCCCGATGCGTCAATTCAATTTCCGTGCCACGTTTGGATACGATATAGGCATCTTCATGGATGGTCAACGAGCCAATATGGATTTCGTTGCTCTCAACTTCTTCCGGCACAGCGACAACAGGATTGCTGAGTCTTCTCAGATTCGCTTTCACACGGGCTACCAATTCTCGGTTGGAAAACGGTTTGGTGACATAGTCATCCGCTCCCAATTCCAAGCCCAACACTTTGTCGATTTCAGAATCTTTGGCTGTCAGCATAATGATGGGCACATCACTGCTTTTTCTGATTTCACGACATACCTCAAGGCCGTCCATCTTAGGCAACATAAGATCCAAAAGAATGATATCCGGATTCACTTCGGCAAATCTTTCCAAAGCTTCCTCTCCATCGAATGCCACAAAAACCTCATAGCCCTCTTTTGTGAGGTTAAATTTGATGATATCTGAAATCGGCTTTTCGTCATCTACTACTAATACTTTCTTCATCTTAAATCCTCCTTGGATATTCAATCATGCCGTACTTTGAGAAGCGTCTACTCTCTATTATACATTTGCTGTGTCAGAAGTGCAAAGCGGCACCGCCATCGGCATTTAGACTCCAGATGAAATGTCGTTTTTTGTCCTAATCCAGAAAATGGGCCGGAACAAAAATGTCCCCGCCCGATTCTTTGCTTGCATTCATTTATCTTGCTGTTTTGGCGACTAGCTGTGGATAACAACCGGTGTTCCCACTGTGACCAAGCCAAACAATTGTGCCATTACTTCCGGTGGCGTATTGATGCAACCGTTCGATCCGGCGGTTTGCCAGACATTGCCGCCATAAGCGGATTGCCATGAAGAATCATGGATTCCTACCCCGGTCCATTCGATCGGCATCCAATAATCGACAGGCGTTTCATATGTCTTGTCCGATTTTGGATTATAACCTTTCAAGATGGACTCTTCGTCTTTGTTCCAAATGTAGAATACGCCGGTCGGTGTCGGCGTCAAGGGATGACCGGAAACGATGTCCGTTTCCAATGCCACTGCACCATCTTTGTAGTACCACATGTGTTGGCTGCCTAAATCCACTTCTACATAGGTGTTCCCGATATCCGTACCATCCGCAGAATAGCCGGTACCATTGTAGTTCGGCGTCACCGTCACATCTTTGCCCGCCAAAATATAGCTTGCCAGATTTTCCGCTTCCGAAGCGACGTCCAACGTCCAACCGTATGTCCCGGCTGGCACTTGTACTGTCTCTCCATCCGCGGCTTTGAACTCACGGGTGCGGGTGAAGGTACTGTAGGTGTCGCTAAGTCCTTGCAGATAGGCTGTAATGCCTGCCTGATTGACGGTTACATCCCCTTTCTCATCGACGGCCAGCCAATCTGCGATCGCTGTCTGGGGTACCGTCTCTTCCTTGCCTGAGATCGTATAGGTGATTTTTGTGTCGCTCAGATCTTTTAACTGTGCCAACGATTCCTTCAGCTTTTTATCATCTGCCAACAAGGTCGGTTTTTGGTACGCTTCCGCTAGATCGACTTCCGGTTCAGCGGTGATGACTGCTTCCAGCATCATTTCCTTCAAAGCGGTTTGATCAACCGTATTTCCGGCGACTTCCGGTTCAATCGCATACCCGTCTGCACCGTGGGAAATCTTTGCGTTGACCGGTGCTGTTCTGGTGTCATTTTGTATCGGCATGTTCGCAAAAATCGATTGCAGCGCCGCTTCATCCACGGCAACGCCGCTTAAGTCCGTCTTTTCTTCGGTTTTCTGCAACAGCAGCAAAGGCCAATTCCAGCCTTTTTGTTCTTGCTTCATTTCCGTCAACTTTTCCGCGTTGTCGATGGAAATCCCCAGATCTGCGGGGGTATAGGTATAGACCGTTTCGCCTTTTTCCACAATCTTGATCTCGGATTGCGCAGCAGCGGCTGCTGTTTTATCTTTCGCTTGCACTATCGTGTCGTTTGAAATATCAATGCCATCCAGTACTGTGTTCGGCAAAAATTTATCTTCATAGTATTTCCCGAAGCCAAAATAGGTGCCCGACAGTAGCAAAACAGCCGTAACGGCTCCAATCATTAAGGGTTTCTTTTTCAATTCTAGACCACCTTCTCCTTTTGTTACAAGAACGTTACATTTGCGTTACTTTTTAAATATTGCTTACTTTTTATTACTTTACCATGATTTCATTAAAATGCAATGTTTTTTTGCTCACAGTCCCTTGACATTTTTATGTTTTTTTCATGAATACCGAACGATGGACCGAATCCCTTCGAAAAGCCTTATGGAATTAATCATAATATCTTCCGCCGGGAATTGCAACCGCATTAAAAGTAACCGGCAGCGAGAAAACTATCATTCAGCCACCCCTGTATCAGAGCTGATTCGGGAACCATTGGCCATCGTAAGGTCCGCGGAAAATGCAATGAAGCCGGGACAACGCCCGGCTTCATTGGATTGCCTATTCTTTTGGATGCCCCCTGCTTATTCGGAAATCTATGCGCGGGTTTGTTTTTCTTTTTCGATTTCTTCCAATATATAAGAAAAATCAAAGTCCTCTTTCTTCACGATCATCAGCAAGCCGTCTCCCAACGGTACGAGCGCCGTTTCCAGCGCCGGATGGTCCAACACGGTATCCATCAATTGGTTTAACCGGATATGGATTTTCCGTACCCTTTTCGGGACTTCTTTGACGTCATCCAAAATGGTGCCGGCTTGGAACACATCATCGATCACCAGCATGCCGCCGGTCTTCAACAGCCTCATGCAATGCGGCAAGAATTCATAGTATTTGGACTTTGCGCTGTCCATAAAGATGAAATCGTAAGGTCCGCTAAGGGTCGGCAATACTTCCGCCGCATCCCCTTCCAAGAGGGTGACTTTGTCTGCCACCCCTAATTTCTCGAAATTATCTTTTGCTTGTCTGATCATCACGTCGAAGCGGTCAATCGTCGTCACATGGCCTTCCGGTCCGACATGCTGCGCCATCAGGCTCCCGGAAAAGCCGATCGCCGCGCCGATTTCCAATATTTGCTTCGGTTTTATTTGGCCCAGGATCATATTCAGGAAAACGGCCGTTTCATGAGGGATGATCGGCACTCCTCTGGTGTTCGCATCCTTCTCCAACTCGCCCAATTCTCCAGAAAAAGGCTTCAATCTGGTGCGCATAAATTCAACTAATTCCTTTTTTACAACGGGTCTGTGCATCATTTCATTTAAAGCCATCATATTCTCCTCAGATCTATTTTATTAAAAAAGGACTGGAACAGAACTCCCAGCCCCCTCCGTAAATTCGGACATCCTGTGCGGTTGCGCTCTAAAAAGCGTTTTACCGCACTTTCCCCATCATTCGTCCGTTACTGTCAATTCTTCTTCCACGGGATCCCGCGTAACGTGGATTCCGCGGATTCTTCCACTTTCCACATGTGTGGTTGTCAGCAGGTAATCCTTCACCCTGATCGTCACTTTTTCTTCGTCCTCAGGGAAGTAGCCGATTTCTTCTATTATATAACCGGCAATCGTATCCACTTCCTCGGACTCGATAGCAGTTTTGAAGAGCTGGTTGAATTTTTCGAGCGGCATGCGTCCATTCACGAGATAATTGTCATCATCTATTTTTTTGGATAAACGATAGATTTCATCGTATTCATCCTCGATGTCTCCCACAATTTCTTCCAACAAGTCTTCCAAAGTAACGATTCCTTCCACACCACCGTACTCATCTTTGATGATGGCCATATGCGTGTGTTTTTTCCGAAATTCCACCAACAAATCGTCGATGTAGATGGTGGAAGGTACAAATAAAGTGGTATTCACCAATTTACGGAAATCAATTTTGTCAAACCCGATTTCCTTGGATGCTTTCAAGACGTTCTTCATATGTAAAACACCGATGATATTGTCCTTATCCTCTTCATAAACAGGAATCCGTGAAAATTGGCTGTTCAGCACCAACGCGATGTTATACTCCAAATCATCATCCAGATCCATCATCAGTGTATCCGTACGCGGCACCATCAATTCACGGGCAAGCTTCGTATCCAAAGACAATACCCCTTGCATCATCGTAAATTCGGATGGATCAATGACGCCCTCCCCCCGGCTTCTTGCCAGGATAGCCTTCATTTCATCACGCGTCAGCTTCTCTTCTTCACGCGTAAATTCAATCGGCGTCAACTTCTTCAGAATGCCTGTCGAAAAAGACAAGAGCCAGACGAACGGTTTAAAAACCGTTTTGACGACGACGATCGGGCCTGCAGTGAATCGGGCAATGGCTTCCGGCATTTGCAGCGCAACTTGTTTTGGATAGAGTTCCCCAAAAACAAGCGTGAAATAGGATAGGATGATGGTAATGATGATCATCGCGATTGTAGTGCCGCCTGCTACATTGCCTAACAGCGGATGCAGGTACTGGACAAAATTGGAAGATGCGGATGCACTGCTGAAGAATCCTGCCAAAGTGATGGCAACTTGAATAGTTGCCAAGAAATCATCCGGATTTTCCAGCATTCGTAATACTCGCTTCGCCTTATTATCTCCTTCTTTTGCCTGTTTCTCAATTTTGGACCGGTTAATCGATACAAATGCCAACTCTGCGGTCGCAAAAAAAGCATTGATTGCCGTAAGTAAGGCGATAAGTAATATTTTTGATAACAACGTCGGGTCCGCGGGGTCTGGGTTCATAAAATGATTTCTCCTTTTTCTAAATGGCTGTTTCCAAGAACGTTCGCTCTCCATTCGCTGAAATTTCGAAAAGAGTAGACTGCGTTCCATTCTATAGTATTTAATATAGGGAACTATTAGATAAAAATCAAGTGATTTTTCGTGGACGCCCCGGCAGCCTGCTGCGGCAAGCTGCCTGAACAAAGGATTTCAGAAGGCATGTCCGGCTATGTCCGCGCCGCGAACCCTCATTTCATTTTAATTTCCAAGCCCTCCCGCAAAACGTTTGAAAAGGCTTTATACTTTGTGTTATTCAGTATTTAAGTTTTTATTAGCATCCATTTTTTGGCATTGATTTTTTCTTTTTTAATGTTATTATCACATTAGACAACTTCGTCTATCTATTTTTTCAGGAGGGAAAAACTATATGCTTATTCGATCATTGGCCATCCCAAAAAGAGAGCTGACTATCATAAAAGAATCCGCTACTCTTCAGGAGGCTATCGATATCCTTGAAGATTCCGGTTATCGTTGCGTACCCATCTTGGATGAAACGGAAACGATTTTTAGAGGGAATATCTATAAGATGCATATCTATCGTCATAAAGCGAACGGCGGCGACATGTCCTTACCGGTTACGCATTTGCTGAAAAACGCGACTAAATTCATTTCAATAGACAGCTCTTTCTTCAAAGTGTTCTTTACGATCAAAGAATTACCTTACATTACGGTTTTAAATACAGATATGACTTTCTACGGCATCCTGACCCACAATGCTTTGTTGAATATGTTGGCCCAATCGTGGAGCATCGACGTCGGCAGTTATGTCCTGACCGTCATCGCACCGGGTCAAAAAGGGGACCTCTACAACATCACGAAGATCATCAACAAACATTCCTCCATCGCCAGCTGCATTTCACTGGACATCAACCGAGAAGATGCTTTACGACGGGTTTTGGTCACTTTGCCTGCAGGAACGTCAAAACCGATACTCGATACAATTGTCCGGGCATTGGAAAGGAAAGATTATCGCGTCACCGAGATTGAAAATCTCCAAGCAGACTTTTAACTTAAAACAAAAACGAGGCCGTCAATTTCGGGTCTCGTTTTTGTTTATCTGTTTGATGGTATTTCTTCGGTTGGCCTAACGCTCGATTCCGTTCAGGAATGGGTTCGAAAAAATCTCCGATCCGACAGTCGTGGCATCCCCATGCCCAGGGAACAGGACGGTTTCTTCCGGCAAGGTCACGATATATTTTTTGATCCCTTCGATCAAAGTGGCATGGCTTCCGCCCGGCAAATCGCTGCGTCCGACGCTCCCCTTAAAGATGACGTCCCCTACAACCGCAAAGCCGTTTTCACGGAAAATAAAGACCGTGCTGCCCGGCGAATGCCCGGGAATATGTTGCATTTCAAATGAGAACTCCCCGATTTGATACGGTCCCATTTCCTCGAAGAAAACATCGGCCGGTTTGGACAGCTTCACATCCGGCACATTCGGGTTGTTTGCAGAACCGTTTAATTTCGGATCCAACAGCCATTCTTTCTCGATAGGATTTTGATAGACAGGCACGCCATATTTTTCGCGAATAGCCTCCAGCGCCCCGATATGGTCATAGTGAGCATGGGTCAAAACGATTGCGATAGGGTGCAGCTGATTCTCTTCGACAATCTCAATGATGTCCTCGGCTTGCGCACCCGGATCAAAAATGATTGTATCGTTCTCGTGGTTTCCGATTAAAAAATAGCAGTTTTCCTGGATCGGTCCGACTGTGATAGAATATATTTCCATAATTTGAACACTCCTTAAATTTGATTGCACTTCTCCATTATAATGAAAGAACCGGAAATATCCTAGCAAAGAAAACCGTGCGCAAAAACACCCCATCTCAACCTTGTTCCACATAGATTCAAAAAATGCCCAACAAAAAAGATGCTCTCGGTTAGGAGAGCATCTTTTTCAATTCTCATTCATATGACAATTTTTGATTTCCCTTATCTGTTAAGCCTTTTTTAAGCCCACGGTTTCTTAGCGTTACAGCGAAGAAGAAGGAAGCTAAACAAACAACCATGAAGACGATGCTGACGATGATTGTAGCGTTATAACTGCCGGTTGCGTCATAGAAGTAACCCAGCAGCGGACCGCCAATAGCCATACCAAGGCTGCTCGCTGTCGACAAGATCCCCCAAATAGCAGTGAACTCTTTTTTCCCTAATACGTCAAATGTCACTAATTGGTTCATTACAGCAGGAACACCTGTACTGACTGCATAGATCATCGCCCCGCCGATTAAGAAAGTGACGTTATCTGTTGCAGCAAAGATGCAGAATGCAAGGATATAGACTGTCGTGAAGATGTAGAATGCTTTCGTTGCACCCAGTTTGTCGCTGGCGATGCCCATGACGATTTTAGAAGCAATCATGACGATGGACGCGATCGACAAAATCATACCGGCTTGAACAGCGCTAGCGCCTTTCGTCGTAAAGAATATCGGAATTTGTTGCGTGAATGTAGAAATCATTGCAAAACACACGAATGACAAGGCCAATAAATAGAAAACCGGAGAACGCAATGCTTGCGCATAGGTCATATCCGTATCTTTGTGCTTAATGACAACCGTCGAAGCATCATCCGCTTCTGTAGCAATCGATTCTTTCGTCACGCCATAAGGCAACATGCCGACATCAGAAGGCTTTTCAATCAACAGGAAGGCCCCCAAGAACAAAGCAACAGCGTACATGCCGCCCAATAATAAGAAACCTTTTTCCCAACCATAATTTTGGATGAAAGCAGGAACAACCGCACTCGTGATGGCGGTGCTTAAGCCGATTGTGGCAGCAACAAGCCCCATCACCAAACCATGGCTTTTGCGGAACCAATTATTCACAAGCGTTACAGCAACGATAGCAGTTGATGACATCATGAATAATCCGATGACGACTGCCGCCGAGTAGAATGAAAGCAAGGATTTACCGTTGGCTAACAGGAAGAACCCTAAAGCTCCGAAAATGCCTCCCAGGATGGCTGTTTTACGCAAGCCAATTTTAGGCAGCAAAAATTTTGTAACTAAAGGAACCGCCACAATACCCGTCAAATTAAGGAAACTGCCCACCAAACTAAATTGAGAAACTGAGAATCCGGTTGCTTCTGTTACAGGTTTGAAAAACGACGCCAGACCATTGATTGGAACCCCTAAACCAAGCATCAATAGCATACCGGCAATGATAATCCGCAAATATTTTTTCGACAAAATAAAACGCTCCCCACAATAATATATTTTTTGTGCCGTTTTGAAAAATCCGCCTCCCTATAATTAAATATATCCCAATACAGAAAATACACGTACCCAAAAGATAACCATATTGAACTATACCGAAAATACTAATCATAATTAAGAGACATTATTCACATGCTTATTTTCATTTTCGCGCTCCTTTTTCAGGCAGCCGCCAAAGAAAAAAACAGAAAAACGACATTTATACAGATCCATTCTCGTAACGAGCCTGAACCAACATCATTCATTATAGAGGATTCGCCCGACATGTCAACCAGACAAGCCTTTACACAGAAGGCATTTTCCTTACAAAAAAATTTTATCCCTGAAAAATATTTAAAATTTCACTTTTTTTGAAATTGAAAGTTTTTCCATAAAAATCCATTTTATTGCGTTCTCTTTAGTTATATACGAATGCACAAAATTCACAATCTTTGTTTTTGAAAAAGATTCTATTCGTGAAGGGATATTATTGCGCTTTCATGAAAAGACGACGATTTAATTGATTTTATATTCAGTTTTATCCGATTCCAGTCGCATGATTACGATAGTTGCATTTTGCTATAACTTTTTTATACAAACAACACGCATCGATTTGCATAACGGCATGGGCTAAGGAAATAAAATAGGCAATATATCTTCAGCCGGAAATCGCGGAACCTTCCCTCAGACCCATCATGCCAAGCTCCATCACCAGCCCTCCAACGCAAAAAAAGGAAGAGAAATTCTGCTTCTTCAGCAAAACTCCTCTTCCTTGCCTAACGCTTATTATCCAGATCTGCAGAAACTTGGCCTATGCCATTTTTTCCGCAAAATTGATGATTTTATTCAAGTATTTCATCAACGGTGCCGATACAACCATAACCACAGCTTCCCCGAAGGCAGCCGTCACAAAACTGAACCAGAACGGCAAATCCAACACGAGATATAATTCGATCGCCACCAGTACCATCGTCGCTGTAAATACCACCGCAGTCATCATCATGCGTTTCATTTCGGAGTCATCCGGCTTGAATAATTTCTCCAAAATGATGAACGAAAGCAACGTTTGGCCAAATCCGAACACCAAATCCCAAGCTCCCAACGTGGAAAACATTAAATTTGCGATGAAAACACCTGCCAAAACGCCGTACTTATAGTTCTTGTTATACCCCACCAAGTGGTTCAGCATCTCCGAAACACGGAATTGGATTGCACCAAAAGACATAAACGCAAAGATCCCCGTCATCGCGACATATAAAGCCGCAATGATTGTATTGATAACCATTTTTCTTGTATTCATAATTGTTCCTCCTAGTTTTTTTACGTGGGATGGTAGACGAACCACGTCTTTTTCAGAAGCCAAATCAGTTTACCATACCCGCTGGACTTTGAAAATAAGAAGCCCTCAATTATCATTTTAATTTCATTCTGCAGCATCTGTTCCATCCGCACGGACAGCAAAAAAACGTCAGATCCAAACTCCCGTTTGAGAACTGACGTTTCTATCAGGAAAGATATTTCCTGGGCACACGCTGATTGATCCCCGTTAAAATTTCATAGCCGATCGTATCGATTTCAACCGCCATTTCGGAAGGATTGTTGACGATGCCCCCATTCTTTCCCAACAGGGTCGCCTTCGTTCCGATGGGGTATTCTTTCGGCAAACTGATCATGCATTGATCCATGCAGATCACCCCGCGTATCGGGCAACGTTGGCCATCCACAATGACCGTTTGATGCCGCAGATCCCGGCGCCAACCATCGGCATAGCCGATCGGCAATGTAGCGATCCACTCCCCTTCATAGGCACGGTAGCGCGCCCCGTAGGCAATCGTATCTCCCTCGTGCATTTGCTTAACGAAGCTGATTTTCGTATCCAATTGCACGGAAGGCTTCAGTGCAAAAGGAAGATCCAGCACCGTATCGGACGGATTGTAGCCATACATGGCGATCCCCAATCGGATGGCATCGGTTTGGAACGATTCATGCCAGAGCGTGATAGCCGAATTGGCGAGATGCACAATGGGCGGGCGTTTCTTCAAACAGCCTACTAGCTCTTGAAAATACGCCAACTGCTTATCCACTTGCGTGGGATCTTCCCCGTCAGCTGTGGCGAAATGGGTAAAGATCCCTTCAAAAATGAAATCACCCTGATTTTCGATATAGCCTTCGAACGCCTGCACCTCTTCGACCGTGCGCAACCCGATGCGGCCCATGCCGGTATCGGTAGCCAAATGCACGCGGATAGGCTTTTTCGTCTTCCTGCCTTCCAGATAAGCGAGCGCTTCTTTCAACCACTCGATGGATGACACAGCTACACTGATGGATTGGTCGGCTATCAATGCCGCGTCTTCCGGTTCCGTAGGCCCCATCACTAAAATGAATTCTTCCGGCATCCCCTGTTCACGCAATTCCAGCGCTTCATCCAAAACAGCTACGCAAAAGCCGTCAACCCCTGCCTCTTTCGCTGCTTTCGCAACCGGAATGGCCCCCAGACCATATGCATCGGCTTTCACCACCGCAAAAATCTTTTTACCCGGCGTGATTGCCTGTCTAATTTGTTGAACGTTCCACTTGATTGCTCCTAAATCTACGGTTTCTATCGTGGGACGGTGATTTCCTACTGCCATTTTGAAGGCCCCTTTACTTTTCTAAAATAACTTGCGCGGCAATGAAATTGCTGGAGTGTGTGATGGATACAAAACAATTCCCCTCAAATGGGGACTTCGTTATTTCCGGTTTGCGATGCGCTCCCGGCAAAACTTCGACGTCATGGAAAGTCAGTTTCCCGATGCCTGTTCCATACGCTTTTGAGAAGGCTTCTTTGGCTGCGTAACGCCCTGCCAAAAATTCCATTTGACGGTTCCCCCTAAGCTCGTGAAATAGCGCCAACTCCGTTTCCGTCAACACGCGTTCCGCAAAGCCATTGCGTCGTTCATATGCCTTGGTGATGCGATCCAATTCCGTCACGTCTAACCCTATACCAAATATCATTCCTCATCACCCACCCATTCTTGATGCATTGTTCTTATTTTACCAAAAACAATCCTATTTTTCATCCGAAATCAAAAAAACTCTCCAACCGTCAGCGGAAGCCAGCGGTGGGAGAGTTCGTTTCATTAAAAATTAGTCGTTTTTATTGTGGATAGTGAAGCTGTGGCTGCTTTTTTTAGGAGCGCCCGCACTGCCGCCACCACGTTTGTCGTCATAACGTTTTCCGCCTGAACGAGGTTTGCCGCCTTCAGCTGAACCTGAACCTGAACGGCCTCTGCTTGCGCCACGTTCGCCACCGCGTTCGCCGCCACGTCTGTCGGAAGAACTGCGATTTCCTTTGTAGCCGCCGCCGGTACCGCCGCCTTTGCCTTTATAACCGCCGCCGCCTTTGCCTTTTCTTGAAGGTAATGGGCGTTCTGGGGTGATTTTAACAGGGACATCGGTAGCATCTTTAGAAAGGCTCTTCAAGAATGCAGCAACCAAATCTTCTGCAGTGTGTTCTTCAAGCAAACGAACAGCTGCACGTTTGTATTTGTCTGTTTCTGTTTCTTTCACCAATGATTCCACTTCGTCCATAGCTGATTTCACTTGGCCACGGAAAGCTTCTTCGTCACTTGGTGGTTGTAATGGCGTGATTGGTTTTTTGGTTAAGTTTTCAATCGTACGCAAGTAGTCCATTTCGTTTGGTGTAACGAAAGTCACGGACATACCTTCTTTACCGGCACGACCAGTACGGCCGATACGGTGAACATAGCTTTCTGGATCTTGAGGGATATCATAGTTGTATACGTGTGTAACCCCGGATATATCCAATCCACGCGCAGCAACGTCAGTCGCTACCAAGATGTCCAAATCGCCGGTTTTGAATGCATTCAATACGCTCATACGTTTTTGTTGTGTCAAATCGCCATGGATTCCTTCTGCGCGGTAACCACGTAGTTCCAATCCTTTGGACAATTCATCAACGCGACGTTTTGTACGACCGAATACAATAGCCAATTCTGGATTTTGTACGTCGAACAAACGAGTCATTGTATCGAATTTTTCGAAATCTTTACATTTAACGAAATATTGGTCGATTAAGTTAGCTGCAGTGTGAGATGCTTTGATCTTTACGTGTTCTGGATCATGCATGAACTTAACACCGATTTTTTTGATCGAGTCAGGCATCGTTGCTGAGAACAACAAGGTTTGACGTTCAGACGGTGTTTCTTTAAGAATGCTTTCGATGTCTTCCAAGAAGCCCATGTTCAACATTTCGTCCGCTTCATCCAAAACTAGTGTTTCAATGTGATCTAAACGAATTGTTTTGCGTTTGATGTGATCCAATAAACGACCTGGTGTCCCAACAATAATTTGCGGTTTGTTCTTTAAAGCGCGAATTTGGCGGTTGATATCTGCTCCACCATAAACCACTTGTACAGTTACACGTTTGTCTTTGCTTAAGCGATAAAGTTCTTCTTGTGTTTGAATCGCTAATTCACGCGTTGGCGCGATAACAATCCCTTGGATGACTTTGTTCTCGTTGTTGATTTTTTGCAACATCGGCAATCCAAAAGCAGCTGTTTTACCAGTACCTGTTTGTGCTTGCCCGATAACGTCTAATCCTTTGAGCGCCAAAGGAATAGTTTCCTCTTGGATGGGTGTTGCTTCTTCGAACCCCATTGACTCAATTGACTGCAATAATACTGGATCTAAACCTAATTCTGAAAATTTCATGTTTCCTCCTAATTTTGAGAAACTAAAATTTAGAGAGTCTTTTCTTTTACCCGTATCTATATACGGTTCATAATCTTATAAATAAAAGATAAACCTTTTTTACTTAATCCCTTGAATAGAAAGCTTGATAAATCAAACATTCTGCACTTCGCAGAAAAAACCCTCTTATTTCTCTATTCTTACCAATTGCAATAATAACATGTTCCGGCGACATTTACAAACCATTTTTCTGTCAATTATCGGAATTCTTTACAAAAAAACGTTGATATAAGCATATTTCCAATGAAAACCACGTGAGAATAAACAACATTACAACATTTGTCAAAAGCGTCATCCAGATGGCTGCACATGTGCGTTCCGGCCGGAAAGCCTGTCTCCCTTAAGGAAAAAAGACAATTCCCTTTTGAATCCATTATACACGCAAAGCGGCTACAACTGAAAGCAAATCGGTCCCAAAACTGGATTTAATTAACACTTGATCCGCTTTCTGCAAATCTGATTGGAGCTTTCCGATCAAAGGAGCCTTTTCTCCAACATAGTGATAAAGATTATCCGCCGAAAATTTATTTTCCAAAGCTTCATAAAGTGCGGCCATTTCCGTTCCGTATAGGTAGACTTTGTCAAAATCTTCCGGAGACAGCTCCGCTGCAAGGCCTGCATGCAGGGCCGCAGAATTCTCACCCAATTCACGAAGATCCCCCAAAACGACAATCCTTCTACCTTCCCTAGGGAGCGCAGCAAAAGAGCGCAGCACCGCCGTCACGGAGGTCGGACTGGCATTGTAGGCATCATTCAAGATTTGTGCTCCGTTTACGCCTTCCACCCATTGGGTACGGTTGGCGGTCAGCTGAAAACTCGCCAACGCATCCTTCACTTCAGCAACAGCCATGCCGAGCACCTCTGCTGCAGCAAGTGCGGCCAAGGCATTCCGGACGTTGTAAGCGCCCAACACCGGAATTTCCAACTCCAGCGAGTCATCCCGGTTCACTTTGAAGGTCGTACGGTTTTTTCCGGGTTCAACTGCATAGGCATAGAGCGTTGCCGTCTCATCCAACCCGAACGTCATTTTGCGGTAGGCGCCATCCATCGGCATTGTTTCACGGATGAGCGGTTCATCTGCGGGATAGATGAATGTACCTTCCGCTTTCAAGCCTTCCAGGATTTCCAGTTTGGCTTTCGCTATGCCGCTACGGGTTCCCAAAAACTCCAGATGGCTGTCCCCTATCATGGTGATGATTGCGACATCCGGTTTTGCCATGCGGCTCAGGAAGCTGATTTCACCAAAATCGCTCATGCCCATTTCGACCACCAACACTTCGGTGTCCTCCGGCATTGCCAAGATGGTCATCGGAACGCCGATTTCATTGTT
This sequence comes from Trichococcus palustris, assembly GCF_900114465.1. GTDB lineage: Bacteria > Bacillota > Bacilli > Lactobacillales > Aerococcaceae > Trichococcus > Trichococcus palustris. The sequence continues at coordinate 56,339 of NZ_FOTD01000013.1, forward strand.
GTAATTCCCTTGTGTTTTATGCACGCGGTAACGGGCCGACAATACCGCTGCCGTCATGTCTTTCGTTGTTGTTTTGCCGTTGCTTCCGGTGACCGCCACGACCTTAGGGTGAATCATCTCCAAATAGGCCTTCGCGAGGTTCTGCAAGGCTTCCAAAGTATCGTCCACAAGGATGACGGCGATCTCTTCCGGCGCTTCTCCCGCCGGTCTGCTCCACAGGGTTGCCGTCGCTCCGTTCTGGATGGCGGATTGGACGTAGTCATGTCCGTCGCTTTCCCCTTTCAACGGTACAAAAAGGCTGTTCGGTTTTGCTTTCCGGGAATCAAAGACAACGGAGTCGATTTCAGCAAAACGGTTGGCTGAGGTGTAATCAATAGCTCCGACCGCTTTTACAACATCAATAATACGTAATGGTTTCACATTTATTTCCTCATTTCCTTTTGTTAAGAAAAGCGGGACAAGCCCGCTCTGCCTCGACAGAAATTTAAAGGACGCAACGCTCCTTGCAGTCGCCTTGTACTGGTAGTCTAAGGAATGAATTCCTAAGACTACCGCGCAAATGAGCAAACCGCGCAATTGCTGAGAGACTTCCTGCGTCAGCAAGTTAGTCGAACAGTATGTCTTGGCTCATAGAGCCAAGAGGTTCCTTCATCTTTCGTTTCCGAGCGGCAGGCTTGGACCGCTAGACATCATGTGATGGCGCGAAACAGGTTAAGAATCCGCAAAACATCCGCAATGATGCGCTTCTTACATTTAAATAATTTATGCTTACTAGCTGTCAACAAGAAAAGCCGTCCCCATTCCCCATGCGACAGCAAATTTCAATCGATTGCATCTGCTGTCGAATAGGGAAAAGCACGGTCTTTCGTTGTTCAGTCTATATTTTGATAGGCTAATTTTTCAGTGTGGCGTTTCAGAGCTAACTGGATCAACTCTTCCACTAGATCGCTATATTTTAACCCGGTATACTCCCAAAGCAACGGATACATGCTGCGGGAAGTGAAACCAGGCAATGTATTTATTTCATTGATATAGATTTCGTTGTTCTTTGTCACAAAGAAATCGCATCTGCTTAGACCACTGCCGTCAAGCGCCCGAAATGCTGTCGTAGCATATTCTTGTAATTTCGCGGTGATTTCTTCCGGTAATGCGGCCGGTATTTGCAGCAACACTTCCGCGTTGCCATATTTTTCTTCATAGTCATAGAAATCTTTTGTTTTCACGATTTCCCCAGGAACGGATGTATGAACATCGTCATTGCCCAATACGGCGATTTCGATTTCACGCGCTTCGATTCCTTGTTCAACCACGACACGGCGGTCATAACGGAATGCCGTTTCAATCGCTGCCGTCAATTCTTCAAGGTCGGTTGCTTTTGAGATACCCACGCTCGAACCCATATTTGCCGGTTTCACATACATCGGATAAATAAGGCTTCCTTCACATTGAACAAATATTTTTTCGCGATCATTTTTCCAATCGTTCCGTGTAACAGGGACATACGGAACTTGCGGCAAACCCGCTTGTTGGAACAAATGCTTGCTGACGATCTTATCCATACCGCTCGCGCTCGCCAAAACACCGCAACCTACATACGGCATATTCAATACTTCAAACAACCCTTGGACAGTTCCGTCTTCGCCGTTCGGACCATGCAACACCGGGAAAATAACGGCATCCTCGTCCTTAATCTCTGCTGGCGAAATGGCTTTCCCATAGGATTGCCCATCCTGAGTATCAGCAAACACTTTCTCAGAGCCTTCTTTCAAATACAGGTTTTCTGAAAATGCCACCGGTTCGGACAACGAAGCTCCTTGAATCCAGTTGCCCGCCTTGGTGATGTACACAGGCACCACTTCATAATAGTTGAAATAGATTGCTTTTATAATTGAATGTGCTGTCAGGATTGAGATGTCGTGCTCAGCGCTCTTCCCGCCATAAATCAAATAAATTTTCATAGAGAAATCCTCCGAATTTTTTGATAACTACTTTTGTTATTGTACCACATATGCATTTCACCTAAAAAGCTTTTTAAGCAAAGCAAACCATATCACCAACCGGATCAACTCAAAACAACGAATGAATCGTGAGGATTCTTGCGGCTTCAGCAATCGGCGCCTTAGACCCGCACTGTGCCGTTAACGTATTCGGACGCTTGCGGCTGCAGTGTTTTTCCTTGTGCATGACAAAAGCCCAAGAACAGGCTCAGGCTTCTACTCAAAATCTATTTGGAATTTCCATTCATCATGTCCGCAATCGTATATGATTGTTCCGACTGAATCTTTTTCGTTGAAATAACTCCCTACGCTTGCATAACGGTCCTCCGCAATAAACAGCGGGATGAAATACAATCCGTTATCGAAACGCATTTGTTTGAAGGAGATGACTGCCCCCTCTTTAAAAATGGGTATGAATTCTTTTACGCTCTCCACTGGGAAAGGCTTGATGAATTTGTCCTTTTGGAAGAAACGTTTCTTTTGGTTTATTTTTTCAACCATACGCTCCGTTATCGCTTCTGCAAACAGATCATGAAACTGGTCCAGGTAACGGTAATACATTTTCGTGAATCCATTCGGCAGCGTTAAATAGATGTAGTTGTTTTGTAATTTGTAATAGAATGGTGAGTGCAGATGCGTGTGGGCATGTGCAATATATAAAATTTCAGAGATTTCAATCGGGGTAAGGAGATGCAGCATCTCTACATTCACAAAATCAATCCATTTTCCAAACGCAGTAGGCTTGTCGATTCCGTTTTGAAAGAATGCCTTGACATTATCTTGGCCTTTAATAATTTGAAAGCCTGTATGACTATCGAATGTTCCTATATTTTTTCTGCCATCGATCAGCAGCAGATTTTCAGGAACTTTACGGACCAACTTTGTGTCATCCTTTACAGCAATCCCTTTGCTTAATACATAATTGCTTACTGTCTCATAGTGGACATACAGCATTTCATCAGCCACGAATGATCCCCCCCTTCTCAAAATATCTTTCATTTTTAATTCTACTACTTCCATCTTCTATACAGGTATCAGTACCATGTTAATATTATTACAAATCCGTATCTTTTACAAAGGAAATTCACCTTTTTCGTCATTAATTTTTCACTAAATACAAAAGAAAGTGCTTTCATTTTGAATGACGGAAATTTACAAGCACTTTTGTTATAAATATACGAAAAAAAGGAAGCTATTCACATAGCTTCCAATCGTTTGATTCGATTCGTTGTGGAAGGGTGCGTGGACATGAACCCATCGCGTTCTTCCGCCTCCCCTTCCTTCACCCGTTTAAAAGGATTCACGATATACAATGATGCACTGGCGTTGTTCGCTTCTTCCATCGGCTTGCTCGAAGATATTTTCCGCAACGCCGAAATGAGCCCTTGCGGATTACGGGTGAACTCCACCGCTGTGGCATCGGCCAAATATTCCCTGTTCCGGGACAGCGCCAGCCTGATGATGGTTGCCACGAAAGGCGACAGCAATAGGATCAACAAGGATAGAACGAGCAGGATGATCCCCAAACCGCCACTGTTGTCATTCTTGCTCCGCCTTCTGCCCCCGCCGCCCCAAAACATCATGCGTGTGCTGAACTGAGCCAAAAAGGCGATCAAGCCGGCAATAGCCAAGGCGATGGTGGATAAGCGGATGTCGTAATTTCGGATATGGGCAAATTCATGCGCCAAGACACCGCTTAATTCCTCCCTGTTCAACTGTTTCAGTAGTCCGGTCGTCACCGCAACCGAAGCTTTTTCCGGTGAATTGCCTGCGGCAAAGGCATTGGGGCTTTCATCTTCAATGATGAATATTCTGGGGAACGGCAACCGGGTGACGATCGTCAGTTCCTCCACAATGTTCCATAGCATCGGATACTGCGCCTTATCGGTAATTTCCCTTGCGTTATTCAGACTCATGACCACCTTGGTCGATTGCGCAACCATGATGGCGACATAGGCCGCCCCTACCACCAGGGCAATCACGACACCGGAAAGGGCATCATTCCAATTCAAGTAGCCGATAGCTGCCCCCAATCCCGCGAATAAAGCAAAGAACAAGAACACAATCAGGACGGTGCGTTGTTTATTCCTCTCAATTTGTTGATGGAGCAAAGGTACTCACCAACTTTCCATGCATTTTCATAGCGACTAAAACGTAACTTTCGGCACTGATTTTTCGCCTTCCGGTGTAGCCAAAACGACTTCGGGGCGGAAATTGTGGATGTTGGCCACAATATTGCTTGGGAATGTGCCCAATTTGATGTTGTATTGGGTTACACTTGAATTATACAATTGTCTGGCGTAGGCGATTTTGTTTTCGGTTGCCGACAACTCTTCCTGCAGCGCCAAGAAATTCTGGTTCGCTTTCAGATCAGGATAAGCTTCCGCCAACGCAAAAACGGTCTTCAATTGGCTGGATAACTGATTGGACAGTTCCATTTTCTTCGCCGGATCCTCCGAACCCATATCCGCAATCATATTCCGCAGGCTGATGACTTTCGTCAATGTTTCCTGTTCGTACTTGGCATAGCCTTTCACCGTTTCTATCATGTTCGGGATCAAATCGTTACGACGCTTCAGCTGCACGTCAATCTGACTCCAGGCTTCCGTAACCCAAAGTTTGTTCTTAACCAATGCGTTATAGAGAGATACCCACATGACACCGATGATTGCTGCCACGACAATAATACCGCTAATCCATCCCATTTCTGTCACTCCTTCTCACATGCTTGCCAGAGATACATCTTTCTTTACATTTCCCATTATAGAAGAGTGAAGCGCTTTTGTAAAAAAATAGCCCTTCTCGAAAAACGGCAAGACCTTGCCTTTCGCTATCTTCTGGGCCGTTTTCGTGCTACCCTATAGTCAATAATTTCAAACGAGGTGTTCCCATGTATTTCATTCAACAGCATGACAGAAAACAACTTCCAATCATTTGGAAAGATACACCCATTTCCGGAACAGCGAAAGCTATCGACCTACCAAAAGCCTATCTTCAGCTGCTGCAGGAACAAAACGGCGGTTATTTGCAGGCTTCACGGATACCTACCGAAGAGCCTACATCCGACGGCATCGACTATGCCTCCGTCCACTATATTTTCGGATTGCACGACGAGCCGGAAACGGGCCTCTATTATCAACAGACCTTGCCCGATCGTGCGGATCTTCCCGATTACTTCATCTTCTTCAGCGCAAACGGGAATCAGCTTTTCGCTTTCGACTATTCAAAATTGTCCCCGTCCGGCGAGCCCAGCATCCGGTACATCGATATCGAAACGGATAACTGGCAGCTCGTCGCCTCCGATTTCAATCAATTTCTGGGTTTGCTGACTGCGGCATCCATCGCCGTTTCGGAAGAAACCCAGCTGACCCACACAGAAGGGGAGCATGCCTTCCTTTTGGCTGATGCAAGCCAATTGCAGGAATTATTTTTGCATTTTGAAGATGATGGCGATAAGGAGTGGTATTTCCGTTGGCTGAAATACTTTTCAAAACACGCGGACAGCGCCTACCGTAGGGCTGCAATCGAAGCATTGGAAATGCAGATCCTTTATTTCCGGGCACAACTGCCCGCTTCAGCCCAGAAACTGCTGGCCGTCTTTTTGGCCGATGCGGAGGAAAGCATCGTCGCTACTGCGAAGTCCTTGGAAAAGGAACTGTCTGAAGGCTAAGGGAAGACGGGGCTGTCTCATTTCGAGACATTGTGAGGGATACGTAAGATTGCGCGGTCCCTACGGAATAACCGTCGCGCTCCCCAGACAACAACTAAAAGCCCAGCACAGGGTGAGATCTCCGAATGCAGGAAGAGCTTTCGACAAATTGACCCCAACACGACGCGCAAGCAATACCGGGATTTCCGAATGGAACATCCCTGAATGATCTGGCTTAGGAATATGAAAATAGAAGGGCTGTCTCGAAATGAGATAGCCCTGAATTTATCCAAAAAAAGACCAGACCTTTTCAGGTCTGATCCCAGAGATTGCAAATACAAATAGAAGATTATTCTTGTTCTTCTTTGTTTTTGTAGCCATATTTTTTGTTGAAGCGGTCCACACGGCCATCGGCTTGCGTGAATTTTTGACGACCAGTATAGAATGGGTGTGAATCTGAAGAAATTTCTACACGGATCATTGGGTAAGTGTTGCCATCTTCCCATTCAACTGTTTCGCTTGAGCCTTTAGTTGAACCAGATAAGAATTTGAAGCCTGTAGTTGTATCCATGAATACAACCGTTTGGTAATTTGGATGGATTTCTTGTTTCATGTCTCTTTCGCTCCTTTTGCCCTGGATTATTTCCTAAGCCAGAGTTTTCATTTTGTAATCAAAGATATACCACATGGTATTCCTTTTTAACATTAAGATAATACCATGCACTTCTGCAGATTGCAATGCAAAAATAAAAAATACTGCTGCGTTCGCATTCGGTCCGCTGTTTTTCGGCATATCCTCATCATCGCAGCTGTTATTTCCTTAAAACAGCTATCAGCTCTTCTTCAGATGTGCTGCTGTCGATGTTGAGGTTTGTGAATCGGCCGGGCCCGTCGACCGTCACCATTGATGGGACAAGCGCCACGCCCATCTTGGCGCGGATGCTTTGCAGCGCCGGATTCGTCGGCGTATCTTGGCTATTCACATAGTGGATGGTCAACCCTTGTTCCTTGCGGACATTATCCAATTTCGGAACAAATTTGCGGCAATACGGACAAACCGGTTTTCCGATATAAACGATCGCTTCTTCCCCGGAGGCAAGTTTCTCTTCCAATTCTTCAGCCGTAATTTCAATGAATTCTTTTATGTCTTCTTCGTAGTTTCCTCTGTTCAACATGTTGCATTCCCTCCGTCTGTCAGTTTTCGTAGCCCCAAGTATACCGGCTTCTTCTCAAAAAAGCCCATGATTTGCTCAAAACGGACGAAGCAGACTAGATTCCGCTGCGCAACAGGCCTACTTCAGCAAAGAAAGGCGATGGAACAAAGCTTCGTTGTCCTCTGTCGTACGCACTTGCTTGATGAAGCTCTCGGTGTATTCCAGCGAGTCGCCGCGCATGCCACGACGGACTTTATAGACGCTTTCCAATTTTTTCGCATCCATAAGCAATTCTTCCCGGCGTGTTCCGGATTTTTTGATGTCGATCGCAGGGAAAATACGGCGTTCAGCCAAGTCCCTGGAAAGGACAAGTTCCAGGTTGCCTGTCCCCTTGAATTCCTCATAGATGACTTCATCCATTCTGCTTCCGGTGTCCACCAGCGCCGTTGCGATGATCGTCAGGCTGCCACCGTCTTCGATATTTCTCGCTGCACCAAAGAAGCGTTTCGGCCGATAAAAGGCGGCCGGATCGATCCCCCCGCTTAAGGTCCGTCCACTCGGCGGAATCACCAGGTTATAGGCACGCGCCAAACGGGTCAAGCTGTCCATCAAAATCACGACATCCCGTTTGTCTTCCACCAAGCGCATCGCCCGTTCCAAAACCAATTCCGTTACACGGACATGGTTGGAGGGCTGCTGATCGAACGTGGATGATACCACATCCCCTTTGACGCTGCGTTCGATATCCGTCACCTCTTCGGGGCGCTCATCGATCAAAAGCATGATCAATTCCACATCGGGATAATTCGTTGAAATACCATTGGCAATCTCTTTTAACAATTCTGTTTTCCCTGCTTTTGGCGGAGCCACAATCAGCCCCCGCTGTCCGAACCCGATCGGTGCAAAGAGATCAATCATGCGGGCTGTGACGCTTTCCCGCGACGTCTCCAACTTGATTTGTTTATCAGGATAGATGGGCGTCAGACCCGGGAAATGGGAGCGGTCTTTCGCTTCTTCCGGCTTCCTGCCGTTGACGCTCGCCACCTGCATCAGGCCGTAATAGCGCTCCGACGGCTTTGGCGGTCTGGCTTTCCCTGCCACTTTATCCCCGTTGCGTAAATCGAATCTCCGTATCTGGGAGGTTGATATATAAATGTCTTCCTGACTTGGCGAATAGTTGATCGGTCGCAAGAATCCGAATCCTTCTTGCGAAACGATATCTAAAATGCCCTCCGTCATAAAGAATCCCTGTTTCTCTTCTTGCGCACGGATAACGGCTAATGACAATTCTTTCTTGTTCATCTGGCTATAGTAGGGAATCTTTAATTCTTTGGCATGTGCATAGATTTCTTTCAATGTCTTGCTCTCAAGTTCTTGCAAGGTAAGCATATCTTCCAAACGATTTCACCTTCCTCTCCGGTATTTCTTACTTTTTCGGCAAACAATCCGAAACTGAATTTACCCGGTTAAATTCCCAAGGCACTTCCAAAGATGCTCTTGCCTTCTTTGAAAGTGCCTTGGGCCAACAACTTTGTCTTCACATTCTTGATCAGTCTTCTTCAATCATCCGAATATCCGCACCTAGTGCCGTCAGTTTTTCGACGATATGATCGTATCCGCGCAGGATGTACTCCACGCCCGAAATGGTTGTCGTACCTTCAGCCATCAAACCGGCAATGACCAGGCAGGCCCCCGCTCGCAAATCGCTGGCTGTCACTTCCGCGCCGGTCAATTTGTTTGGTCCCTGCATGAAAATCATATCGCTCTCCACTTTAGCGTTCGCGCCCATTCTGCGCAGTTCCGGGATATGATTGACGCGCTTTGGATAGATCGTATCGATGATGGTACCGTCTCCGCTGGCTTTCAACAGCAGCGGCGTAAGTGGTTGTTGCAGATCGGTCGCAAAACCGGGATAAGGCAATGTTTTGATGTGGACCATTTTTAAGTTGTCGGATTTTTTGACGAGGATGCTGTCCTCTCCGATTTCCATATCCACGCCCATCTCTTCCATTTTAGCGATCAGACTTTCGATATGCTCCACAATGACATTTTTCACGAGTACGCGTTCCCCCATTGCCGCAGCTGCAGCCAGATAGGTCCCCGCTTCGATCCTGTCGGGAATCACGGTATGCCTGCAGCCGTGGAGTGTTTCGACGCCTTCGATGCGGATGATGTCTGTACCCGCTCCCCGGATTTTGGCACCCATGTTGTTCAATAACGTGCAGACATCGATGATTTCCGGTTCTTTCGCCACATTTTCGATGACGGTCTTGCCCTTCGCTTTTACTGCTGCAAGAATGATGTTGATGGTCGCACCGATCGAAACGACGTCCAGATAGATGCGTCCCCCTTGCAAGCCTTCTTCTGGGGAAGTCAAATAGATGGCGCCCATTTCATTGCGCACGGTGGCACCCAACGCTTCAAAGCCTTTGATATGCTGGTCGATCGGTCTTGGCCCCAAAAAGCAGCCGCCCGGCAATCCGATGACGCCTTTGCCGAATTTCGAAAGGATGGCACCCATAAAGTAATAAGAAGCACGCAGACTGGTGATTTTACCGTTAGGCATCGGGATGGAAATCATGTTGGTAGGGTCAATCGTGATGATCCCTTCGTCTTCTTCGAAAGATACGGCCACATTGAAATCGCGCAGGATTCCGATCAAGGAATGTACATCTTGTATATTCGGAATGCCTTCCAAAACAACCGGCGAATCCGCTAAGATTGCAGCGGGAATCAAGGCGACCGTACTATTTTTAGCTCCACTGATTGTGATTTCACCGTTTAGTGGTTTGTTCCCTTCTATTACTAACTTTTTCATAAAATATCCTCACTTTATATATAGTAGAAGCCAGGACAAAGCCCTCGCCTTCGTGCATCATAAGAACGTTTTCGCTTAAACGCGGTCCAAAAAACCGGACCGTTGCCGTTTTGTCATGCCCTTTGTTATATTCAAAAATCCCTCTGGCATTATGTACAGAAGTCTAACAGATTTTTGTCCCGCCCTCAAATAAATAGCGGCTTTCGCCTCGACAACTTGCTTCACAAGTATATCTCCGCAATGGAACTGGATTCACATTTTTAACAGCGACAGAAGACATGGTTCTGCTAACTCTAATTTTAACAAAAATAGAGCATGCTTTACTAGTTTTTATTGAATAAATGTTCGTATTCCGTATATTTCTCAATTTTATAGGAATAACGGTAGTCGAAGAGCGTCCCATTTCACCTCGTTGATACTGAAGCTTGCTTTTCGCCAGAAGGTAAACTGTTTTCCTGCCCTCTATCCATGATATTTAAAAAACTCAGAAATACAAAGAAAAGCAACCAAGCATGAAAATCGTTTCAAAAAATGTGCCGCATGGCATCAATAAAAAACTTCGCGCGTCTGCTCCGCCAGGACACAACACGCCTTGACAAGATAGCGGCTTTTTGCAAGAAAATCCTTGCGACGTCCCCTCTATCCACATTTTTAAGCCGACTCGCGAAGCATGATGCTTCTCTAACTAGAAAAGGAGGCCCGGGACCTTTGTCCCAGACCTCCTTAAAGTTTAATTTTTTAGATTAAGCTTTTTGGCTTGAGCCAAAAACTTGCATTCTTTGTTTAACTAAAGCAACGATAGCAGCTTTACCAGGTCCGATAACTTTACGAGGATCGTAAACGTTAGCGTCTGCTGCTAATGTTTCTCTTACAGCAGCTGTCCATACTTGTTGGCATTCAGTGTTAACGTTGATTTTTGAATGTCCGAACTCGATAGCTTTTTTGATTTGATGTTCTGGAATTCCTGAACCGCCATGCAATACCAATGGTTTGTGTGTCAATTCGGAAATTTCTTTCATCTCTGCAAAACCTAAGACAGGTTCGCCTGAGTAAGGGCCATGAACAGAACCTAACGCAGCAGCTAATGCATCGATGCCTGACTCAGTTGTCATGCGTAAGCATTCAGCTGGGTTAGCGTATTGGATTCCTCCAGTGATGCCATCTTCCGTACCGCCGACAGTTCCTACTTCAGCTTCAACAGAAGCACCTTTAGACTTAGCATATTCTACTACTAATTTAGTTTGCGCAATGTTTTCGTCGATAGAATAATGTGATTTATCGATCATTACAGATGAATAACCAGCATCGATAGCAGCTTTACAGTTTTCAAAGCTTGTACCGTGGTCTAAATGCAATGCTACAGGAACAGTGATATTCATAGTTTCTAATAAAGCATTAGTCATTGCTGCAACAACTAAATGCCCACCCATGTATTTAGCAGCGCCTTCAGAAACACCTAAGATAACTGGTGAGTTTTCTGCTTGAGCAGCTTCTAATACGGCTTGTGTCCATTCTAAGTTGTTGATATTGAATTGTCCTACAGCATATTTCCCAGCCAAAGCTTTGTTTAACATATCTGTCATACTTACTAAACGACTCATTAATGTTGCCTCCTTGGAATCCATTGTTTTCTTTTGTTTGTAAAACCTTTATACCTTGGAATATAAACCTTTACAACAAGTTTATTTTAGCAGAAAATGAAAACATTTACTACCTTTTTTGAGTCAAACATTCCGAGGGGAAAGCAATATTAGTCAATTTTTTTGAAAGCGTCTGTTATTTTGAGCCTGCTGAAAAAGCGAAGAATCGTTACCCGGCGTAAAAATAATCGCCACTTCCGCAAAGAAAACCGCATCAAAATGGGTATAACTTCCATTTTAATGCGGTTTTCTTATTCCTTCATTTTAGGGCTTTTTCACCAATATCGTTATTTTCCGGCTTTTTTTAACGAAGCTGCAATGAAGCCATCGAAAATTGGTTGCGGTCTGTTCGGACGAGAAATGAACTCCGGATGGAATTGAACGGCGATATAGAATGGATGATTTTTCAATTCCACGATTTCCACCAATCGTTGGTCAGGAGAAACGCCGGAGAAGATCATTCCTTTTTCCGCTAAAATTTCACGGTATTTGTTGTTGAATTCATAACGGTGGCGGTGGCGTTCTTGGACCATGTCCGCATTGTGATAAAGTTCTTTCGCCAATGTGCCGTCTTTCAATTCGCATGGATACAGGCCAAGTCGCAATGTTCCGCCCATTTCATCGATGTTTTCTTGATCCGGCATCAAATCGATGATGTTATTTTTGCATTCCGGATTTGTTTCGGCTGAGTCTGCGCCTTCCAATCCGGCAACATTCCGGGCGAATTCCACACAAGCCAACTGCATCCCTAAGCAGATACCGAAGAAGGGCACGTTATTCTCGCGGGCATATTGAATGGCAGCGATCTTCCCTTCAATCCCACGGTCACCGAATCCTCCGGGAACCAAAATGCCGTCTACTGTTCCCAAATATGTTTTTGCGTTTTCGGTTGTCACTTCTTCGGCATTGATCCATTGGATGTCGATATCGGTATCATGGGCAAAGCCGGCGTGTTTCAATGCTTCCGCAACGGATAAGTACGCATCCTGCAATTCCACATATTTGCCGACAAGCGCAATTTTTGTTGTTTTCTTAAGGTTTTGAACTTTATCAACCAATGCTTTCCAATCGGTCATGTCGGCTTGCGGCAAATCTTTCAGATTCAAATAATCGCAGACGATTTGATCCATGTTTTGCGCTTGCAGCATCAACGGGATTTGGTACAGCGTTTCAACGTCGCGCGACTCGATGACAGCCTCTGGTTTTACGTCACAGAAGGAAGCCAATTTATCTTTGATGTGCTGCGGCAAAGGAACTTCCGTACGCACCACTAGAATATTCGGTTGGATCCCCAAACTGCGCAGCTCTTTCACGCTGTGTTGTGTCGGTTTTGTCTTCAGCTCGCCTGCTGCACGTAAATAGGGGATCAACGTTGTATGGATATACAATACGTTCTCCGGGCCGACTTCCATTCTCATTTGGCGTAATGCTTCCAGGAATGGCAGCGACTCGATATCCCCTACCGTACCGCCCACTTCTGTGATGACGATGTCGGAGTCCGTTGTTTCGCCGGCGCGCATGATTTTTTCTTTGATTTCATTTGTGATATGCGGAATAACTTGGACTGTCGCTCCCAGGTAGTCCCCTTTGCGTTCTTTGCGGATGACTTCTGAATACACTTTACCGGTCGTTACGTTTGAATATTGATTCAAGTTGATGTCGATAAAGCGTTCATAGTGGCCCAAATCCAAATCTGTTTCTGTACCATCATCGGTAACGAAAACTTCACCATGCTGGTATGGGCTCATTGTCCCTGGATCCACGTTGATGTATGGATCGAATTTTTGGATTGTGATTTTCAATCCGCGATTTTTCAACAATCTGCCCAATGATGCAGCTACGATCCCTTTTCCGATTGAAGAGACAACCCCGCCTGTAACGAAAATATATTTAGTCATTTTTCTTCCCCCTGCTCAAAGTATGCACACCCTATGTGTGACGGTTCCTCAGACGCTACAAAAAAAATAAAACTCCCCATTCCGTTTGGAACAGGGAGCCGTTCAATATTCAATGTATGCTTTTCCAAAAAGAAATGCTTTTTGGGAGCCCAATGAAGATAATACATTCAATTCAGAAGAGTGTCAAGAATAAATCGTGAAACGGGAAAGGAATCTATTCCTTATCTTCTTTTTCTTCTTCGAACTCTTCGTCTTCGAATTCTTCTTCCTCTTCGAACTCTTCATCCACAATCAAGGTCAGGTCTTCTTCGATGCCGCTTGTGATGTCATCATCGTCAACTGGTACCCCATCGATAATATCCACACTGTCAACATCATCGACTTCATCTTCATCCACATCGATGTCTTCATCCTCATCCGCAACATCGTTATCTTCCGGATCGTCGTCGTTGTAGTCGATGACATCTTCATCATCTTCGGATGTAGCAAATGCATTTAACTTCTTGCGTTTCTTGCGGCGTACTTTCACTTCATCTTCATCAATTGTAGAAAGAATCTCTTCATCGATTGAATCAATTGGATACCATGAACGTAATCCCCAACGATTTTCCCCTAAGGAAATAAAGCTGCCGTCAATGTTCAAGTCAGTATAGAAACGTGTCATTTTGCCTTCTAATTCTTGGTCCGCCATTTCCAGATAGTCTTGTACTTGCACCAATAATTGGTTAAAGTCCAGTACGTTACCGGTTTCTTCGAAAATTGCATGTGCAACTTCTATCATTGATAATTCGTTTTTGTTCGTACCATCTAATTGCTTCAATTTCAATGGTGTCACATCCTTTCAAAAGTTTACTCTTAATCATACAATACTCAGGTAGTGAATTGCAATCGAATTTGATAATCCCCCAATTTTTGTTCATTGAATTGAAGTTCGTATTGCAAAAAAATATTCCCTGCAAATGGCTTTTCTTTGAAATCCAAGACCATCTGCTTCGTGACGGTTTGGATTTCCATCAATCCCCCTGGGGTCGGAACGGTCGCCACCCCTTTCGCTGCCGCAGCGAAGCTCATGCGTGAGGTCTGCTCCATTCTGCGTATGATCGTCATCTTCCCTTCGCGGGAAACCTTGAACGTAACCGCTACAGCCGTATCTGTCTCCTCATAGCGAAGATAGAGCCAATCTCCCATTTCCACTATCTGGCCCATCCCTTCATAAAGGAAAACTTCTTGGTCGCCTTCCTGATCCACCAGCGTCTCCAACCGGAACTGAATCGGCATCCCTGCTTTTAATGACAATCTTCCCACCTCGTTAATCGTTAATCCTGAATCTGATTCTTTATTGCCGCTGCCAGGCACCCTGTTGCATCTGCCTATTTTCCTATAGTATAGCTTTACAAACGAGCACTGGTCAATCTTTACCGGCCAAAATTAAGCAGAAAGGATGCCTTTTTGGGCAAAACACCGTTCCATTGCCCCAGAACTTTGCTATAATGGACGCATAATCATTTCATTGAGATAAGGAAACGCATATGACAAACTATTTGGATAACAATACCTACTATATATATGATAGTTCCGTGGATGCTTTCAAGGAGGACAAGCTTTCCCATTTCGCATTGGGGGACGCTTTGATCCGCGCGGTGGGGAACGGCGAAGCCCCTGCCGCCCTGCATTTTTGGCCGATTGATAATCTTGTCATACTGGGCATGATGGACACCCGCTTGCCTTATTTGCAGGATGGTATCCGCTTCTTAAGGGACAGCCAATCCGACGTCCTCGTAAGGAATGCCGGCGGATTGGCGGTTGTGGCGGATGACGGCATCCTGAATTTCTCCTTGGTCCTGCCGGATACGGAAAAATGCAAGCTATCCATCAACGACGGCTATACCGTCATGAAAACATTGATAGAGCAGACTTTCGCTGACTCAAACAAGACCATCGCGGCCTTCGAAATCAGCGACTCCTATTGCCCGGGCGATTTCGATCTGAGCATCGACGGCAAGAAATTCGCCGGCATTGCGCAGCGCCGTTTCAAAAATGGCGTATCGATCATGATCTACATGAGCATCAACGGGGATCAGCAAAAACGCGGCGCCTTGATTCGCCGGTTCTATGAGTTGGGGCTGAGGCAGGAAACCACCCGTTGGCACTTTCCGACCGTCAATCCGGATTCCATGGCCAATCTAAGCGATTTATTGGGCATGCCGTTGACGGTCGACGCTGTGAAGGAACGGATCCTGACGGCGCTGGCAGCAAACGGGAACGCTCTGATTGAAGGCCCCTATTCAACAAAATTGCTGGCCGACTATCAGACTGCTTATGAGAAAATGAAAAAACGCAACGAACAGATCGACGAGAACAAAGCGACAGGCATCGAACAAGAGAAATGAGGCGAGGCTAGATGAGCACGCATTACACCGCGGATTTGCTGCCGAAAGAAAAAGTATTCCGTGATCCGGTCCACGACTACATCCACATCCAGCATCAAGTCATCATGGATTTAATCAACTCAAGTGAATTCCAGCGGTTGCGCCGTATCAAGCAATTGGGCACCTCTTCCTTCACCTTCCATGGCGCAGAACATTCACGCTTCAATCATTCCTTGGGTGTCTATGAAATTGCCCGCCGGATCTGCGACAAGTTTGTCCGTAATTATCCCAGCAAAGAAGCCGGGGACGGCTTATGGAATGACGAGGAACGTCTGGTGACGCTGTGCGCCGCCCTCCTGCATGACATCGGCCATGGACCCTTTTCCCATACGTTCGAAAAGATCTTTGCCACCGATCATGAAGCCATCACGGTGGCCATCATCACTTCCCCGGATACGGAAGTGAATCGGATCCTGAGGAGGATCGGACCCGACTTCCCGAACCAAGTCGCCGCCGTCATAGCAAAAACCTACGACAATCCGCAGGTGATCCAGCTGATTTCCAGCCAGATCGATGCCGATAGGATGGATTACCTGTTGCGGGATGCCTACTACTCGGGCGTCACCTATGGAACCTTCGATCTGACAAGGATCCTGCGTGTCATCCGGCCTTACAAAGAGGGGATAGCCTTCGATGTCTCCGGTATGCACGCGGTGGAAGATTACATCGTCAGCCGTTATCAGATGTATATGCAGATCTATTTCCATCCGGTATCGCGCGGCATGGAAGTGGTGCTCAGCCATCTGATGAAACGCGCAAAGGATGTCTACCTGGATGAACAGTCCGAATTCCAACATAGCGCAACCTTTTTGGTTCCCTTTTTCAAGCAAACGTGGACATTGAAAGACTATCTGCGCCTGGACGATGGGGTCTTGACGACCTATTTCAACCATTGGATGGATGAGAAGGACCCGATTTTGAGTGACTTGGCGCACCGGTTCATCAATCGCCATCCATTCAAATCGGTCCGTTACCTGAAAGGCTGGGATGATGCCACCATCGAAAAAATGAGCACGCTCATCGAAAGGATGGGCTTCAACCGGGACTACTACACCGCGATAAACAATAGCTATGATCTGCCCTACGATTTGTATCGTCCCAATCAAGCGACCACCAAAACCCAGATTGAACTGGTCCAAAAAAATGGCGCGTTCCTGGAGTTATCGCAGGCAAGTCCCATCGTCTCCTCCCTGACAGGCAAAATCCGGGGCGACGAGCGTTTCTATTTCCCGCGGGAAATCACGCATCCCGACGATGAAGAAGGCATTAATTTATTTGAATCATTATCGCAAGCATTCCTTGCTTATATTGAGAATGATGAGATTTCACCACAAAAGAACACAGGAGGTTCGGTATGAGTATTAAATTGATTGCCATCGATATCGATGGAACATTGGTAGATCCGGAGTTTAAAATCACTCCCGAAGTAAAAGCAGCCATCACGGAGGCCCGTGAGAAAGGCGTCAAAATCGTACTGTGTACCGGCAGACCCTTGCCGGGCGTACAACGTTACATCCAGGAATTGGAATTGGATAAGGATGACGACTTCGTCATCACCTACAACGGTTCGTTGGTCTTGTCCACTTCAACAAATGAAGTGCTCGTTTCCCACACATTGGATTACAGCGACTTTGTCAAAATCAATGCATTGGCCGATAAATTCAACGTCCATACCCATGGGATTGATAACGAAGCGATCTATACCGCAAACAAAGACATCAGCATCTTCACCACCCGCGAGTCATTCATTACGACGATGCCGATCCGTTACCGTTCGCTGGCTGAGTTGCCGGAAGACAAACTGTTCACGAAAATCATGTTCATTGATAACGCTGAATTATTGGAACAAATGATTCCGGAAATTCCGGCATCGTTCCATGAAGATTACGTGATTGTCCGCAGCGAACCGCATTTCTTGGAAGTCTTGAATAAAGACGCCGGCAAAGCGAGCGCATTGGTTGAACTTGCCGCCTTATTGAAGATCGATGCGGAAGACATCATGGCCATCGGCGACAATGAAAATGACCTCACTATGATCGAATATGCCGGTGTCGGCGTCGCCATGGGGAATGCGGTCGATAAAGTAAAAGAAGCCGCGGACTTCGTCACAAAATCGAATGCCGAAAGCGGCGTTGCCTTTGCGATCAGAGCCTACATTTAAGCTGAATTTGCAAACGGTGCAGCCTTTTGGAACCTAAATAGGGTTGGCCATAAGTAGCCAGCTGATAAAAATAGGATGACATTTCAGGGATTTTCCTGGAGTCATCCTATTTTTTCTTTTTGTTTTATCCATAATGAGTTTGGAAACATTCAAAAAATCACGAAGCGCCTTCCTATCGACCGCTTCGTGGTTTCATTGATAGAACCGTTTGTGCCGTTTTCTTAATCGGCTGATGGTGCATCCGCATTTTTTTCTAAAAAGTCCCTGAAATCATCTCCCCAATCGCAGACGGAATTTACAACGGGTTCCAGCAGCCGGCCGATTTCGGTCAGTTCGTACTCCACTTTAGGCGGAACAACCGGGTATACAAAGCGCGTGATTATTTTATCTTCCTCCAATTCCCTTAATTGTCTGATCAACATGCGTTGATTGACATTGGAAAGGATTTTTTGGATTTCGTTTAACCTTAGTGGCGATTGCTGAAGCAAACACCAGATGATCGCTATTTTCCAACGTCCGCCGATAACGGATAGAGCCAAATCTTTGCTGGTGAAAAAAGTTTTTTCTTTGTAATGTATTTCCATCTATTCCCATCCCCTTCCGATATTATCACGGTCATAGTGACAAAAACGTCAGTATTGCACGACTTATTATAGTGTGTGATTATAGGAATGTAAATATTGGAAAACAAAAGAAAGAAGGGATTCATATGAAAAGTAGAGCTGCTGTTGCATTTAAACCCGGTGAACCGCTTAAAATTGTAGAAATAGATGTAGAAGAACCAAAAGCAAAAGAGGTATTAGTGAAAATTCTGTATACGTCAGTCTGTCATACCGATGCTTTTACCTTATCCGGTGATGATCCAGAAGGCGTTTTCCCTGCTGTGCTGGGGCATGAAGGCGCTGGTGTTGTCGTTGCTGTAGGCGAGGAAGTTACTTCGGTAAAACCGGGGGATCATGTGATTCCGCTGTATACGGCCGAATGCGGGGAATGTAAATTCTGCCTTTCCGGTAAAACAAACCTATGCAGCGCCGTACGGGAAACGCAAGGGAAAGGTTTAATGCCCGATGGAACAACTCGTTTCTCTTACAATGGGGAGCCTATTTATCATTACATGGGAACAAGCACCTTCAGCGAATATACAGTCATTCCTGAAATATCCTTGGCAAAAATCGACCCAGAAGCGCCGCTTGATAAAGTGTGCCTATTCGGATGCGGCGTCACTACGGGCATCGGCGCTGTCCACAACACAGCCAAAGTTGAAGAAGGAGCTGTGGCAGCCGTATTTGGTCTGGGCGCTATCGGTTTGGCCGCTATCCAAGGATTGGTTCAAGCAAAAGCGAGCCGGATCATTGCTGTAGACTTAAATGAAAATAAGTTTGAATTAGCAAAAAAAATGGGCGCGACTGATTTCATCAATCCTTCCAGATTCGATAAGCCGATCCAAGAGGTCATCATCGAAATGACCGACGGCGGAGTAGATTACAGCTTCGAGTGTATCGGGAACGTTGAAGTCATGAAATCCGCACTTGAATGCTGCCATAAGGGTTGGGGCGAAAGTGTCATCATCGGTGTAGCCGGCGCAGGCAAAGAGATCCATACCCGTCCCTTCCAATTAGTGACCGGGCGCGTATGGCGTGGGTCAGCCTTTGGCGGCGTTAAAGGCAGAACGGAACTGCCGGGAATGGTTGAAGACTACATGAACGGCGAAATCGATCTGGATTCGTTCATTACGCACCACTTGGAGTTTACGGACATCAATGAGGCTTTTGATTTGCTTCATAAAGGGGAATCGATCCGTACGATTCTAACCTATGGGGAGTGAGATCATGAGCCTTAAACGTATCGAGCAACATCGCTCTTTCAATGGGGAGCTGTGCAAGTACAGCCACTATTCGGAAGTACTGCAATGTGAGATGACATTCAGCCTCTACTTGCCATCGAATGAAGAAATTAAGAAAATCCCTCTCATTTGGTGGCTATCCGGGTTGACTTGTACCGATGATAATTTCAGTCAAAAAAGCGGATTCCAAAGGTTGGCTGAAAAACATCAAGTGGCGGTAATCATTCCGGACACATCACCACGCGGGGAAAATGTCCCTGATGATGAAGCGTGGGACCTTGGACAGGGTGCAAGTTTCTATCTGGACGCTACCCAAGATCCCTGGGCTAAGCATTATAAGATGTATACATATATAACAGATGAATTAACCGCCCTTGCGTCGACTTTGGTACCTCATTTTTCAGGAAAAGAAAGCATCATGGGCCACTCAATGGGCGGCCATGGCGCTTTAGTGATCGGCATGAAAAATGCTGCGCGATTCCAAGCAATTTCCGCATTTTCTCCTATTTTAAGTCCTAGTCAAGCCCCGTGGGGAATAAAGGCTTTTACAGCTTATTTAGGTGAAGATAAAGCTTCCTGGAAAGAATGGGATGCTTCCGAACTAGTCAAAGAAGCCAGCGTCCCGCCTGTCCTCATTACGCAAGGGAGCCAAGATGCGTTTTATCCAAAACAACTGGAAGAAACTGTTTTCTTGAAGCATGCTCGGGAAAAGGATCGCGTAGTCCATTACACGAAAAAGGAAGGTTATGACCATAGCTATTTCTTTATCGCTACTTTTTTGGATGAACATTTCGCCTTCCATATGAATTACTTAAGATAAGTCTTTTTTGCAATAACATCTGTAATGGAAACAAAAGAAAAAGAGGAAGATGCTAGGTTATTTCCCTAGCGTCTTCCTCTTTTTTTGCTTTCGGCTGCGGGCTTATGCCCCGGCCACATTCATTATGCGTACTGTTCGGAGGGCGGCATTCATTCCCCTGCGAATTCACCGTTTTTCGTCAGGTGTTGTTTCGATATTTCATTCAGGATGACGTGCACGCTCTCTTTTGATACGTTCGCATTTTTGACGACCGCTTCCACTACATCGCGCATCAATCCTTGTTTTTGTTCGTCGGTACGGCCTTCCAGTAATTCAATATGTACATATGGCATCGCTGTTTCCCTCTTTTCGTTTATTTTTCTTTTCAAATGGGAGTGTTCATCCCCTGAAAGGTTAACCTTTTTTCAGCATCATTTGGCGGAGATATACTCTTTCAGGCGGCGCATCGCTTCGATGACCTGTTCGGTGCTTAAGGCATAACTCATGCGCACATAGCCTTCTCCGCCAGGTCCAAAGATCGATCCCGGCAACATGCCCACTTTGGCATTCATGCCCATTTCACGGCAGAACGCCTTTTCATCAGTTCCGAACTTGGCGGGTATTTTGGCGAAGACATAGAAAGCTCCGTCCGGTTCAGGAACGACAAAGCCCATTTCCCTTAGGGCCGGAACGATGATGTCTTTTCTTTTCTCATACTCTTTGCGCATCTTTTCAACGTCAGCGGCACTGTTGCGGAACGCTTCCTCTGCGGCACGGTGGGATACCGTCACGCCCGTCGTCACCATCGTTTGATGGGCTTTGAATATGGCCGGAATCCACTTTTTATCTGCAGCCACTATCCCGACGCGCCAACCCGTCATCGCATAGGATTTGGAGACGCCATTCAGCAAGATCGTGCGGTCCGGCAGCATTTTCGCGATCGACGAATGTTTTGCACCGTAAGTCAATTCGCTGTAGATTTCATCGCTGATGACAAAAATATCGTATTTTGCGATGGCTTCAGCCAAGGCCTGCAACTGCTCCTCCGTGTAGGTGACGCCCGTCGGATTGCTTGGATAATTCAAGAAGATCGCTTTCACATTTTCGTTTTCCGCCATCGTTTTGTGCAGTAATTCCGGCGTCATCAGGAAACCGGTCTGTGAAGTATCGACTTCCACATTCTGGCCATAAGCGACCAATACCGCTTGTCCGTATAACGGGAAATAAGGGGATGGGATGATCACTTTTTCGCCTGGATTAAGCAGGCCTAGAACGACCGCATAAATCGATTCTGTCGCGCCGACCGTCATGATGATTTCCGTCTCGGGGTCATAGCTGACACCGTACCGATTTTCAAGAAAATCACTGGCCGCTTTACGTACGCCAATTTCTCCCATTGAATGGGCATAATGGGAAGCGTTGTCTTCGATCGCTTTGATGGCGGCCGTTTTCACATTTTCCGGCATGTCGAAATCGGGTTCACCGATCGTCATCGGGATACATCCTTCGACGCTACGGAAAAGCCCGTCAAATTCGCGGATCTGGGATGGCAGAATCAAATCTAATTGTGCATTTGTGCTTAAAACCATTTTTATATCCTCCATTCTTCTATAGGAGCCCGTCTCTCTTCCAACCTGCATTGAAAAAAGGTGGCCATCCTTTTCTAACTTTAAGGTTCAACAACCCCTAGTTTCTCATATAATTTTAATACTAACAAGAATACGACGAATACCTTCAAAAGTCAACGGTTATAAGGCATTCCCCTTGATCCGGCCACCTTCCGAGGAAACGGAATCGGACCATCATTAAAATTTCTCATCTTTTTTAATTTTTCTGTTGACAAAGAAATGTGGATTGGTTATAGTTATCACATCCAAAAAACACAACGAAAAGAAGAGTAAATCGTCTCATTCCTTTATTAGAGAGCTTGGTCAGGTGAAAGCAAGCAAGGAATACATGGTTGAAGATGGTCTTGGAGTGGCTTGTCCGAAAGTTTTCTTAAGGGCAGGACGGGAGCGCCCGTTACAGTGTCACAGTATAGCTTGCAGCAATTTGCGGGTGTACTGGCTAAGGCAAAAACAGCGATGTTTTTGTAAACTAAGGTGGTAACACGAGATTGAACTTTGACCTCTCGTCCTTATCTTTCACATAAAAGATGTGATGGATGGGGACGGGAGTTTTTTTATTTTTATCAGCAGTAAACGCAGTGAAGAGGAAAGTAAAGATCTGGATGTATGACAGCGAGCCTGGGTTGATGAGAACAGGTATACAGAAGGGTTTTGAAAATGGCCTCAGAGCGGGGAGGATGAGCTTCTTAATGAAGTAAATCCTCCCAGGAGCACCCTTTATCGTGCAAGAGTGGAAAGCTATCCACTCGCAAAGGAATCTCGCCGTGAGGAAGATTCGAACAAAGGTGGTAACACGATGCATCCGCATTCGTCCTGAACGTCATATTTATTGATGTAGGATGGGTGCTTTTTTTATTATCAAGGAGGAAAGACAAATGATCAGTTTACAGAGTATCTCGGTAACATTTAAAACGGATAAAAATAAAGCCGTCCACGCCGTCAAAAACGTTTCATTGGAAGTGGATAAAGGCGATGTATATGGAATCGTCGGCTACAGCGGCGCCGGCAAGAGCACCTTGGTCAGGACAATCAATCTATTGCAACGACCAACCGAAGGAAAAGTCATCGTAAACGGAAAAGACATCATGGCTTTGAGCGACAAGGAGCTGCGCGAATCACGCAAGAAAATCGGGATGATCTTCCAGCATTTCAACCTGATGCGTTCCCGCACGATTTACGACAACGTTGCCTTCCCCTTGAAGAAGTCTTCATTGAGTAAAGGCGAAATTCACCAAAAGGTTACCGAATTGCTATCATTGGTCGGTCTATCCGAAAAAGCGAAAGCCTACCCTTCCCAATTATCCGGCGGGCAGAAGCAGCGGGTGGCGATTGCCAGAGCTTTGGCGAACGATCCGGAAGTGCTGCTTTGCGACGAAGCGACCAGCGCCTTGGACCCGAAAACAACCTCTTCCATCCTGGAATTATTGAAAGAGCTGAATAAGAAATTGAACCTGACGATCGTCATCATCACGCATGAGATGCAAGTCGTCAAAGAAATCTGCAATAAAGTTGCCGTGATGGAAGATGGTCATGTCATTGAACGCGGCTCTATCCTGGACATTTTCACAAAGCCGCAAAATCAATTGACGAAAGACTTCATCGATACCGCCACCCATGTGGAGCAAGGGATCGAAACGGTCATCACCCACCCTACCCTTTTGAACCTGAAGGAAGACGATGTGTTGACGAAGCTCTCCTTCGTCGGCGGCTCGACAAGCGAACCGTTGATCGCCAAGCTGGCGAATTCATTCAACGTCCAAGGCAATATTCTTTTCGGGAATGTCGAAATTCTGCAGGATACACCGGTCGGAACGCTGTTGCTGGTACTTAGCGGCACACCGGAATCCGTGACAAGAGCTATCCGTTATCTACAAGACAACGACGTCTCTGTTGATATCATCACAGCTGAAACCATCGCCGAAAAGAAAAATAAAGGAGGAGACGAAGAATGAACGAATTATTGACAAAACTTCTGCCAAACGTCTCTAAGATTTGGGATGAAGTATGGCTCAGCACGTGGGAAACCTTGTACATGACCTTGATTGCCGCTTTGATTGCCGGCGTTTTGGGTGTCATTTTAGGGGTTATCCTGTTGGTGACCCAAGAAGGCGGCCTTTTGGAAAATAAAGTCAGCTATGGGGTATTGGACAAATTGGTGAATATCTTCCGTTCACTGCCTTTCATCATTTTGATGGCTTTGATCGTGCCGTTTACCCGCTTCATCGTCGGGACATCGATCGGAACAACCGCTTCAATCGTACCTTTGGTGGTAGCGACCGTTCCCTTCTACGCCCGCCAAATCCAAAACGCCTTGGTTGAAGTCGACCCTGGTGTCATCGAGGCGGCCGAAGCGATGGGTGCCAGCCCATGGGATATCATTTTCCGCGTCTATCTGAAAGAAGGCTTGGCAGGCATCATCCGCGTTTCATCCGTTACGATCATCAACCTGATCGGCTTAACGGCGATGGCCGGCGCTATCGGCGGAGGCGGCTTGGGTAATCTGGCCATCACCCGCGGATACAACAGATTCCAAAATGACGTGACGCTTGTCGCAACGATCATCATCCTGATCATCGTATTCATCAGCCAAGCCATCGGCAATGCACTCGTTAAAAAAGTAAGCCATTAAATATTAGAAAAACGTTCCAAGCCCGCTCTGCCTCGACAGAAATAATAAGGTATGTCTTGGCTCGCAGAGCCAAGAGGACCCTTCATCTTTATTCCGAGAGGCAGGCTTGGAAAGCTAGACAACTTTATTATTGGAAATTATTGACTAAAAAAACAAACAAAATTTGGGAGGAAATCAATTATGAAAAAGAAAGACTTATTATTCTCTGGTGTTGCAGCACTGACTTTATTCTTGGCAGCTTGCGGCGGTGGCCAAACGACCGCTGATTCTTCAAAGGAGGCAGCCACTTCCGCTGCGGAAACAGTAAAAATCGGTGTAGTCAGCGAAGTGGAAGTTGATGTGTGGAAAGATGTGGCCAGCCGTTTGAAAAATCAAGGCATCGACCTGGAAGTCGTCCAATTCAGCGACTATGTGCAACCGAACGTAGCCTTGACGAACGGCGATATCGATCTGAATGCCTTCCAACATATTGCCTATCTGAAAGACTTCAATGCCAACAACAATTCGGACATTACACCGATCGGATTCACTTATATTTCCCCGCTTGGATTGTATTCTGAAAAAGTGACCGACTACAAAGATATTCCTGAGGGCGCCAAAATCACGATTCCCAACGACGTAACGAACGGCGGCCGCGCCCTATTGCTGTTGCAAGCAATCGGCTTGATCAAAGTGGATGAAGCGAAAGGGACTACGCCAACGGTAAGCGACATCACCGAAAACCCTAAAAATGTCACTTTTGAAGAATTGGATGCGGCACAAGTCGCTCGTTCTCTTCCGGATGTGGACGCAGCGGTGATCAACACCAACTACGCGACAGACTCAGGACTGGATCCTAAAAAAGATTCCTTATTCTTGGATACAGACAACATCGCAGCCGTAGCCGATGTCTACAAAAATGTTGTAGCAGCCCGCGCTGAAGATGCAGACAATGCAACCTACAAAAAAATCGTCGCTGAATACCAGACCGATGCAACAGCAGCCAAGATTGAAGAGGTTACGAAAGGCAATGACGTCCCAGCCTGGAAATAACAAAAAGCTAGTTTAAAATATGGTTTAGACTCACGTTTGCAGTGCGTGATTTAAATAAAAAAATATAAGATGGATATCTTAGGAGGAAAATATATGAAGAAGAAAAGTTTATTAGGCGGTATCATTCTCTCAGCATCTCTATTCTTAGCGGCATGCGGCAGCACAGGCTCGACAACAGCCTCATCCGAGGCTGTCTCATCAGCGGCAACCGAACCGACAACCGTAAAAATCGGTTTGGTAAGTGAGTCGGCAGTTTCAATTTGGCAAGCGGTGGCTGATCGTTTACAAAAGCAAAATATCGATTTGGAGATTGTCAAATTTACGGACTACAACCAACCGAACATCGCCTTGCAAAATGGCGACATCGATTTGAACGCTTTCCAACACATAGCGTTCTTGGATAACTATAACGCCAATAACAATGCTGATTTGACGCCGATCGGATTTACATTCGTTTCGCCACTAGGCATCTACTCAGATAAATACACTGACTACAAAGAAATCAAAGATGGCGACACCATCGCTATCCCGAATGACGTAACAAACGGCGGCCGTGCGTTATTGCTGTTGCAAGCCATTGATTTGATCAAGTTGGATAACGCAACCGGCACAACCCCTACCGTAAGTGATATCGTGGAAAACCCTAAAAACCTGAACATCCAAGAATTGGATGCAGCCCAATTGCCACGCTCCCTTCAAGATGTAGGTGCTGCAGTCATCAATACAAACTTCGCTGTCGATGCTGGACTTGTCCCGACAAAAGATGCCCTTTACTTGGATACAGAAAACATCCAAAAAGTATTGGATATCTACAAGAATGTTATCGCAGCCCGCGCTGAAGATGTGGATAACGCAGTCTACAAAAAAGTTGTAGCTGAATATCAAACAGAGGAAACAAAAGCATTGATTGCCGAAACAACAAAAAATACGGACATCCCTGCTTGGTAAGCCTCTTCACAAAGATATTTTCCGTTCCGGATCAAGCATGACCAAATACGAAATTTAAGATTAGCATCAAGCCGGCGTGTTTCATTCACGCCGCCCTTGATGCTATCTTTATATACAAAACCATCGTCTCCTACTATCAATCGGAAGGAACTGCCAAAGTGATCTCTGAAGCATCAAAAGGATTACAATTCCCAGTATGGGAAAAAGCCGAATAAGCTGATACCCGGGTTTATGGATTACCATCTACAAGCGGAATTTCGAGGAATTCCGCTTTTGTTATCTATTTTATTTGGAAAGGAAGTCATCACATGTCAATCGAACAAACAACCATCCATCAAGAGGTTGCAGCTGTCTACGATTATATTGTCAGTCTGCGCCGGCATTTCCACCAACATCCTGAAGTGAGCCTCAAGGAATTCGAAACCATCCAACGCATCAAAGAGGAGTTGGATGAAATCGGCATCGACTATATACCCGTCGGAGAAACTGGCGTGCTGGCAACATTGCGGGGCGGAAAGGGAGCCGGCAAGAAAATCCTTCTGCGTGCCGACATCGATGCCCTTCCCTTGCCCGATCAAACCGGCGCTCCCTATGCTTCACTCAATCCCGGCGCCAACCACGCCTGCGGCCATGACGGCCATGCCTCTGCCCTGTTGGGAGCCATCAGGGTTCTGAAATCCTATCAGAGCGATTTTGCGGGAACCATCCAGTTTGCCTTCCAACCCGCTGAAGAAATCGGTGCGGGCGCCCGCCAATTTGTCCGCGGCGGCTTCATCGACGATATCGACCATGTCTTCGGCATCCATTTGCAATCCGGCACAGCATTGGGCAAGATCGTCGCGACTCCCGGCCCTTCGAACGCCTCCTGCGACATCTTCAAGATCAAAGTGCACGGCAAGAGCGGCCATGTATCCCGCCCTGACTTAGGTCGTGATGCTTTGGTGAGCGCAGCCGCAATCGTCACCGAACTGCAGACAATCGTCTCCCGCGAAGTAAACCCGACCGACGAAGTTGTCGTCGGCATCGGCGTCCTCCACGCCGGCACCAACTACAATATCATCGCCAACGAAGCCGATATCGAAGGAACCGTGCGCACCTTCAGCCCCCAAGTCCGCGCCCAGGTATTGGCAGCAGTGGAAAGGATCGCCAAAAATACTGCGGAATCGCACCGCACAACCATCGAGTTTTCAAACTACGATGCAGCCGCCCCATTGATCAATGACCTTGCCGCGGCCGAGCACGCCTTCAAGGTGGCTGCCAAAATCGTCGGCGAAGGCAATGTCATCACAAATGCTCCGAAAAGAATGGGGGCAGATGACTTCGCCGATTACTTAGCGGTGGCACCGGGCGTCTATTGTTTCGTTGGAACACAGAGCGACGAAAAGACTTCCTATGATCATCATCATGAAAAATTTGACATCGACGAAAAAGGATTGGCGATTGCAGCGGAACTGCACGTATCCTACGCACTGGAATATCTGCAAAACCCATTTTAAGAAATAAAGCACTGCCTTCCCTAGTATTCAGGAAAGTGCAGTGCTTTTTTTGCAAAAAAAAAAAACGGAGAATTGCTGCCAACGAGCTGTTCTCCGTTTCAATCATTCCACTAGAATTTGATGCTTCCTTCAGCATTGTAGAATTGACGCCAATCCACAAAGCCCGCATCCAAACCGCGCAATATCACTTCCGCCGTCCCGATGTTGGTTGCCAACGGAATTTCATAGACATCGCTCAACCGGATCAAAGCTGTTACGTCCGGTTCATGCGGCATGGCTGCCAATGGATCCCTCAAGAAGATGACCACATCCATCATATTTTCGGAAATCATGGCGCCGATTTGTTGGTCTCCGCCCAGCGGACCTGATTTGAAACGATGAACGTCCAATCCGGTTGCCTCCATGATGCGTAAGCCTGTCGTCCCAGTTGCATAAAGCTCATGTTTTTCAAGGATCATTTTATATGCGGTACACAATTGGATCATCAAGTCTTTTTTTCTGTCGTGCGCGATTAATGCTACTCTCACAGTGTTTCCTCCTTACCTTTTCTCATACAAATAGTATAACATCTTTCAAAGAAACTGTGATATTTCCGGTTCGAAAAATAAAGACACGCTGCTTAAAAAAGCAAAAATTAGTTGGGATTTCTTCACATTTTTTTCACAACTCAGGACTATTATAAGGATAAGCCAATCACAAACAATCTTTATTCTTTTTCTTTACTCCTCCAAAGTAAAGAGCAACTCCTTTAGGCCACCAACCCAATCGGTTGGTGGTTTTTTTGTAGGATTCCATAGCGGTCTTGACAAAAAGCCAAAAAAGACAAGCCCAATGAGATGATAGTCATCTTCCTGAGCTTGTCTTTTTAGTGCCAGCGGCCGTCCAGATCCATGCAGCATCAATCCGCTTTGATCCTACCGCTGTAGTTTATTGGATTATTCCAATTCTTCCCCGTTGGACGCGATAACTTTCTTATACCATTCGAAGGAATCCTTTTTGCTTCTTTCCAATGTCCCGTTGCCTTCATTGTCTCTGTCCACATAGATGAAGCCGTAACGTTTCTTCATTTCGCCGGTCGTGAAGGATACGCAGTCGATGCAGCCCCAAGGTGTATAGCCCATCAGGTCGACGCCGTCCTCTTCGACAGCCTTCTTCATTTCTTGGATGTGCGTCTTCAGGTAGTCGATGCGGTAAGGATCGTGGCAGCTGCCGTCCTCTTCCTTGACATCGATGGCACCGAAACCATTTTCGACGATGAACAATGGTTTTTCGTAGCGTTCATAGAACAGATTCAAGGTGTAACGCAAACCTTCCGGATCAATCGCCCATCCCCAGTCGGACTCTTCGATGAATGGATTTTTCACGGAATGTGCGCTGGAGCCGTCCAAGGCTTTCGATACATCTTTGTTTACAGTCGAATCGACGCAGTTGCTCATATAGTAAGAGAAGCCGATGTAATCGACTGTCCCCTCAGCCAAAGCTTTTTTGTCTTCTTCGGTGATGTCCAGGTTGAAGCCTTCTCTTTCGAACATCTTCAAGGCATAAGCCGGATAGTGGCCGCGGCATTGGACATCGCAGAAGAACCAACGGTCATGCATCATTTGGTTCGACAGCACCATGTCAGCAGGACGAGAGGAATACGGATAGATCGGAACCATGGCGATCATATTCCCGATCTGGAAATCCGGGTTGATCTCTTTGCCTATTTTTACAGCCAAAGCGCTGGCAAGCAATTCATAGTGTCCGCATTGGTACATGGCTTCTTCCGGGTTCGGATAATCGCCGAAATGCGCTCCTGAGTTGGTCCAGCCGAAGATATCATTTTTATAATTCATTTGGTTGTTGATTTCATTGAAGGTCATCCAATATTTTACTTTATCCTTGTAGCGCTTGAAGCAGACTTCCGAAAAATTGACGAAGAAGTCCACTGTCTTGCGGTTCATGAAGCCGCCGTATTCTTTGGCCAAGTGATAAGGCATTTCGAAGTGGGAAAGTGTGATGACCGGTTCGATCCCGTACTTCAACAACTCATCGAAGACATCATCATAGAACTGCAGGCCTTCTTCATTAGGCTCGGCTTCATCGCCGTTCGGGAAGATGCGCGACCAAGCGATCGAGGTGCGGAAGCACTTGAAGCCCATTTCGGCGAACAAAGCGATGTCTTCTTTGTAGCGTCCATAGAAGTCGATGCCGACGTGGTTCGGATAATAATTGCCTTCAACCACACCGTCCGTGATGACGCGGGGAACGCCGTGCGCTCCGGCTGTCATGACGTCCGCCACGCTCAACCCCTTGGAAGTGTTCAAAACCCCTCCTTCAAATTGATGCGCTGCTAAGGCGCCGCCCCATAAAAAATCTTTGTCCAATGCCATAATGATCTCTCCTCTTATTTATATTTGATTTTAAACGTCAAGATGATGGATGCCAAAACAAATGTCACAGCATTAGCCCCAATCACTGCATAATCTTGGATAATAAAACCATGAATCATCCATAAAAACACCCCAACGACAAACATTGTATACATCCCAAGAGATATCCCCGATGTATCCTTTGTTTTAATGACTTGCCATGCTTGCGGCACAAAAGATAACGTTGTCAATAATGCTGCTATGATACCTATCATTGCTACTCCCCCTATTTTTATAGATATGCGACTCAGAAACCTCAGAAGACCACTGCAATCTTTCTACAACTCGATTATAATGGATAGAGAAACATTAACAATCTATTCCGGGCACTCCGTAACAGCGTTTACAAATTCCCTGTTTTTTTCCTTCAGATTATTAAATAAGATTCGCAAATTCTGATATGATTGTCTTGAAAATAAGTAGAAATATAAAGGAGGGTAAAAATGCTCATTAGAGAACGGCTTGAGAGCTTTGATTTTTCCAATAGCGAAAAAAAAATTACCGCCTATATTTTAGAGAAGAAAATGTCCATCAAGGATATGACAACCAAAGAGATTGCTGAAGCCACGTATACTTCTCCTTCCACACTGGTAAGGATTGCCCATAAAATGAATTTCAGCGGTTGGAGCGACCTGAAGGAAGCTTTCTTAAAAGAGGAAGAATACCTGCAGAAACATTTCCGCGACATCAATGCCAATCTTCCTTTTCAAAACAATGATACCATTATGTCGATTGCAAGCAAAATTGCTGCCTTGGAAAAAGAATCCATCGATGACACCTTGTCGCTCATCACCCATGACGACTTGCAGAAAGCCATCCAAATCATCAGAAAATCGTCCTATATCAGTCTTTTTGCCGTCAGCAACAACCTGTTGATCACACAGGAATTCCAGCATAATATGTCGCGGATCAAAAAACGGGTGGATATCTGCTCGTTACAAGGCGAAATCATCTTCAAGGCGAGCTTGGCGGATCCTTCTTCGTGCGCGATTATCGTTTCCTATTCCGGAGAAACGGAAATATTGAATCAAACGATCCAGACTTTGAAAGGGAACAAAATTCCAGTCATCGCCATCACCAATATCGGGGACAACACGACGGCACGGCTTGCTGATTGCGTCCTCAGGATCTCAACAAGGGAAAAACTGTATTCCAAAATCGCTACCTTCTCCACCGACAGCGCCATCGTCTATTTGTTGGACGTGCTCTATTCCTGCATCTTTGCGCTTGATTACGATACGAATCTGCAGCTGAGGATCAACACCTCAAAAATGATCGAATCGGCCAGGTTCTCAACATTGGATATCATCAAGGAAGAGGAGCACGTTTCGAACCCGCGTGACAAGGACGGTACTTCTTGAAAAAAGAAAAAATAAGTTAAGGATCCTTCACAACTTTTTCATAACTTTGGCCTATTATAAGCATAAGCCAATCGTAAACAATCTTTTCATTCTCTTACTCCTCCAAAGAAAAGAGAAACCCCTACAACTCCACCGCCCAAAGTAATATGGACCCATTGTCAAGGACATTAAAAAAAGACACCTTATGCAGCACCCAATAATATTTGCTCCCTGTAAAGAACAGGGGGCAATTTTTTTAGATTCCATTGTCCGCGTTCGTTGTTGTAATAGTCAATGTAATCATCTACAATTGCCCGTAAATCTTCCAGATTTTCACAATCTTTATAATCTATTTCATCTTTCAGATGTCCAAAGAACGACTCTTGCGGAGCGTTATCCCAACAGTTACCTCTTCTTGACATGGACTGACCTAAATGATTATCAGCCAACTTCTTATGGAATTTAGGACTAGTGTAATGGACGCCCTGATCTGAATGGATAAAGGCATCTTCATGCAGCGTGGCACCGTGGGCGCTCGCCAATAGATTAATGGTATTTAGAGAAATATCAAGTTTCAGGCTATCAGATACATAGTGGGCTAGAATCTCTTTCGTTGCGCCATCTTTGACGGTCGACAAATAACCTATAAAGCCATTGGCCCCAGGCAAATAGGTGATATCTGTTAACAGAACTTTTTTGGCTACCCCCTGATCAAATTGACGTTTTAACTTGTTCTCAACAGTGCTATGTTCTTTGGTAGCTTTCGCAATTCTCTTGTACGGATTCGCTTTACGAATAGGGCAGAAGATATTATATTTCCTCATCAACCGCTGCACTTTTTTACGATTGACCGTAATCCCAAATTTATTCTTGAAGTACATCACAATGCTTCGAGAACCTTTCTTGTAGCCACGGTAGTTATACGCTTCTTCGATTTTGATTTTCCAGAATTGATCTTCCTCTTCTCGTGAATTTCTACTGTCCGCATTCTTTATATAATTGTAGTATCCTGAACGAGAAACACCCAATAGCTCACATGCATCAATGATTGTTCCTGTATAAGAACCGTCGGTTTTCATCCCATGGATTCTTGCGAAGATATCGCTAATATTTTCAGCGTTTTCTAGCCTCCTTTCGCTCCATTCTGATTTTTTTAACAGTTCATTTTCCTGTTCTAACAATGAAATTTTAGCTTGTAACTTTTCAATTTGTTGCTCAGGTGTTAGTTCTGTCTTTCGAGCTCTGCCTGAAGAATTTTTTCTGGTGTCTTCCAATGCCAAAATGCCATTTTCACGATATCTTTTTCGCCATTTCTTCGCAAATGACTTTATCCTGTCATCACCAATCATTTCCGGATCAAACCCTGCTTCAATAAAAATTTGCTTAGTAGTTTTCATGTTTAATGTTTCTGAAATGAAGTGGCGTTTGAACTCGTCGGTATAAGTAATGCTTTTATCAGAAACATTTTTTACATATTGGTTTTCCTTCAAAATTTGGACCTGACTTGGTGTAAAAGTTAATTTCGACATTCAGTGATTCCTTTCTGCACGAAGTGCAATAGATGTGGATTATGGGCTTGAAGGACTTGGCGACTAGCATTACCCGGTTTGTGAAATCTGTCAAAAGAAGGAGCGACAGCGGCTTTTGACTGATTTCTCAAATTGGGTTATCATCGCGACGCCACTTCAAGCATCAACTTATTTTTCTCTTTTAAGTATACAAAAATGGACCCTATAGAGGGCACTTTTTTTAGTGTCCATTCTATAGGGTCCATTTTA
>NZ_FOTD01000039.1 GCF_900114465.1 Trichococcus palustris
TTGGGCTTTCTTGACTTTCTTTTCAGACCGGGACAGACATTTCGGGTTCGCATATTTCACGGATTCCCCGGCATCGTTTGTCGTGATGGCGAAGTCGGAAAGGCCCAGATCGATGCCGATTTTGTGTTCCACAGGCAGCCATTCCGGCGTTTCCTGTTCCACCAGAATGGAAATGAAGTAGTTGTCGGCCTTGTTCATGGAAATCGTGCAGGACTTGATCAGCCCGTTAAAATCCCGGTGTTGCTTGATTTTGACGAAGCCGATCTTCGGCAGTTTGATTTTTCCGTCTTCGATGCGGATGTTTCCGCCCTGATTATTGGTGGTGTAGGACGCCTTTGACTTGTGCTTGGCTTTGAATTTCGGAAAACCGACGGATTTGTCGCGGAAGAAGTTCTGGTAAGCCTTATTCAGGTTTTTGCTGGCATTCGCCAAGGCCAAGTTGTCCACCTCTTTCAGGAACGGAAATTCTTCCTTGAAGGAGGTGTAGGTCCTCGGCTTGATGGATTTCAGCAGTTCCTTGTCGTCTTTGTATGTTTCATAAATTTCTTTCCGGTCAGCCAGCATCTGGTTGAAGATGAACCGTGCGGAGCCAAAACAATTGGCGAAATAGATTTTCTGTTCCCGATTGGGGCATAAACGGAACTGATAGGCTTTCAGCATGATACTCACCTCTTTGGCTTCATTATACACCTTCGAACGTGTGTTCGCCAAAGGTAAGGCAAGGGAAAAGACCGTGCCGCCTAACTCATGACTGAAGTCACGAGTTAGGCGGCACTTTTTCAAATGAGGGTGCACAGGAAGGCATGGCGAGATCCTCGAATGTAGGAAGAACATTCGAGAAATTGACTCCACAACACGCAAGCAAAACTGGGATTTCCAAATGGAACATTCCTGAAAGATCTGGCTTAGGAATACGAAATGGCAAAAGGGTTGCCTCTTAGAGACAACCCCTCTTGCAATGCCTATTTTTGTTTAACCGCATTCTGGATCTGAAGGCGCCGCATTGGCTTTTTTCGATGAGATTTGGAATCACCAGTGTTTGCAATGACCATTTCCACAACAGCTTTTTCCTTTGCCATGGTGTCCGTTTTCCATCATACCCATTTTGCCATGGTGTCCGTGTTTCATCATACACATTTTGCCGTGGTGTCCGTGTTTCATCATACACATTTTGCCATGGTAGTCGTTTTCCATCATACCCATTTTGAAATGCTCTGCTTTATCCATTGCCGTTTCCCTGTAATCCATCATTTTGTTCAAATTGTGATCAGCTTTGCCTGCCAGTTCTTTCCGGAATTTCTTGCCCGTTTTAGGGGCCATCAGCAAGGCAATCCCTCCACCGATGACCATCCCTTTGACCAAAATAGAAATTTTGCCCATTTTCTGTTCCCTCTTTCTTTCGGCGGAAGCAAATACACTTCCGTATGTCTTCACAGCGATAACAGGTGACGCAAGCGAACCGCCATTCATGGATGCTTGAAATCAGAGCGACTACTTTACATGCTTATTATAGAGCAAATCCAAAATGAAACAAAACAACAACCACTATTTCCGCCATCAAAAATCCGCCATCTTCCGGTTTATCTGCACCATGCCCAAGCGGGCGGTGTGTTCCAGCATATATTCGTAGTTGGCGAGGTAGTCCTTTTCGAAGATGCCGCTGTAGAACAGGTCCAGGATGTAGCTGAAACCGGCGGAGGAAGCGAACTGCCCGATCTTCGAATAATATTTTTCCCAGGGCGGGATGAAGAAATTGTAGTCGCAGACCTCGCTGAGGCTATTCTGCCCGAAGGAGGTGATGGAAATCGTCTTGGTGCCGCCGTAGCGGCAAAGCCTTGCATCGCCGATCGTCTCGCGGGTTTCGCCGGTATAGGAAAGCAGGATGGCAAGATTCTCCTCGGAGGAACGGCTGGCGTAATAATCCTGTTCGCCCGGTCCGCTCGCCACGATGACGCGTTTGTTGATGCGCATGCAGTGGTACTGGAACTCCTTGGCGTGGGCGATCGTCGAGTGGGTGCAGTAGACATTGATCGTCTCCGCCTTCTCCAACAGGTCGATGACCTTTGCCAATTGTCCGTAATCCAAGAGGCTTTTCGTTTCCGCGATGGCCGCCTCCTTCAGAGTGGCGATGTTGGCCGCCATGGTCCGCACATCATCGCCGCTCTGGATGGGGAAGTTGGCGTCCGGTTTTCCGACCTGTTGGCTATCCTTCTTCTGTTCCGTCAGATACTTCAGTTTAAAGTCGTTGAACCCTTTATAGCCCAGTTTTTGGCAGACGCGGACGACCGAAGCGTTCGATGTGAAGGTTCGCTTGGCCACTTCCAGAGTCGTCATATCGACCACGCTGTCAAAATGCTGTATGAAAAATTCCACTACTGCCTTCTCCGTATCGGAAAAGGGTTCGGATGCAAGTTTCGTCTGTAAATCCATTTTTTCTCCTCACCTCGTTTGAAATGTCAACTCGCTGTAATGCCGTTACAGGCAAACGGCCCAACGAAAACAAATTTTGTAACCGCTTTCCCGAAGCGCCCGGAAGTATTTACGCGGTGCTTTCTAACGACTATGATAGCACTAACAAGAAGATTAGAGGAGGAAAAATATGACGAGTTTTCCAAAAGGATTTTTATGGGGAGGCGCGATAGCCGCCAACCAAGCAGAGGGTGCTTATCTGGACGATGGAAAGGGCTTGGCCATCTCCGATGTGTTGACGAACGGATTCCTGTCCGATCCGGACAAAGCGGTCGAACCGGAAAAATACTACCCGAGTCATGAAGCCATCGACTTCTACCACCGCTACAAGGAAGATCTGCAGTACATGGAAGAAATGGGGTTCAAAGCTTTCCGGACCTCCATCTCCTGGGCGCGCATCTATCCGACGGGCGAGGAAACCGAGCCGAACGAAAAAGGGCTGCAGTATTACGATGACCTGTTTGGAGAAATGCTGAAACGCGGCATGGAGCCGGTCGTCACGCTATCGCATTACGAAACGCCGTATGCGCTGACGGAGAAATACAACGGCTGGGAAAGCCGTGAACTGATCGGCTTATTCGAGAAGTATTGCCGCACTGTATTTGAACGATACAAAAATCAAGTCAGCTATTGGATGACATTCAATGAAATCAATAATATGCACACGATTCCGTTTGCGGCGGGTGCCGTGATTTTTGATGAGACAGATGAAAACGAGAAGCTTCGCGTCATCTATCAGGCTTCCCACAATATGTTCGTCGCCAGCGCCATGGCGAATAAGCTTTGCCATGAAATCATGCCGGAAGCACAGATCGGCTGCATGCTTTCCTTGAGCGCGGTCTATCCGAACACCTGCAAACCGGAGGATATCTTCGGCGCGATGTCGTTAAGGAGACGTTCGCTGTTCTTCAGCGATGTGATGCTGAGAGGGAAATATCCGGCTTACGCCGACCGCATCTTCGCAGAGTATGGCATCCAACTAAAAATGGAACCGGGTGATCTGGACATCATCGCCGCCTATCCGAGTGACTACTTAGGCTTCAGCTATTACCGCAGCACGACTTACAAGGACGGAATGAAGATCCTGGGCAACACGGGTGGGATCATCGGTGAAAAGAATCCGTATCTGGATGAAACACCTTGGGGCTGGCAGATTGATCCGCTGGGTCTGCGCTATGTCTGCAATGAACTGTATGACCGTTATCAAAAACCATTATTCATCGTGGAGAACGGTATGGGCAGCAACGATGAGGTGACTGAAGACAACAAGATCCATGATGACTACCGCATCGATTACACCAAGAAGCATCTTGTCGAAGTAGCCGAGGCAGTGAAGGACGGGGTTCCAGTCATGGGCTACACCTACTGGGGACCGATTGATATCGTCAGCGCCGGGACGGGCGAGATGAAGAAACGCTATGGCTTCGTCTACGTCGACAAGGACAACGAAGGCAAGGGAACATTGGCGCGCTACAAAAAGGATAGTTTTGACTGGTACAAAAAAGTCATCCAGACCAACGGCGACAGCCTGTTCGAATAATCGTACAGTTGCTGGTCATGGCTCTAGACATCGTGATGTACATGCCATTTGTCGTCCTGATAGCCAACAAAAAAGCCGTTCCAGCAAGCGAAGATGCAATGATCGTTGAGCCACAAGACGACAAAACCATCACGAAACAACAAGCCCCAAGCGAGGCGTAATAACAACAAAAGGAGCCTATAAAATGAAAAGTTACTTTCCGAAAGATTTTCTCTGGGGCGGCGCAATAGCCGCCAACCAGGCCGAAGGGGCCTGGAATGAGGATGGCAAAGGGATGTCCGTCGCGGATGTCGCCCGGTTCAAGCCCGATGTCTCCGTCGAGGATTACAAATCGCAATGGCACACATCCTTGGCGGACATCGCCATCGCGAAAGAAACGGACGATACCGTCTACTATCCGAAAAGAAGAGGCATCGATTTCTATCACCACTACAAGGAAGACATCCGGCTGTTCGGCGAAATGGGCTTTAAGACGCTGCGCGTATCGATCGCCTGGACACGCATCTTCCCGAACGGCAACGAAGAGGAACCGAACCAAAAAGGCTTGGACTATTACCGTGACATGTTCGAGGAATTGAGGAAGAACGGCATCGAGCCATTGGTGACGCTGTCGCATTACGAAATGCCGCTGTATTTGGTTGATCATTACGACGGATGGGTATCCCGTGAGGCGGTCGGATTCTTCGCGAAGTTCAGCGAAACGGTCTTCCGCGAATACAAGGACCTGGTGAAATACTGGCTTTCCTTCAATGAAATCGACAGCGTCTTCCGCCATCCGTTCACGACGGTGGGGGTGGTCGAAGAGAAATACGCAGATAAAAAAGCGACCGAAGAGGCCATTTATCAGGCACTGCATCACCAGTTCGTCGCCAGCGCACAAGCGACAAAGCAACTGCGCGAAATCATCCCGGGTGCACAGATGGGCGCGATGCTGACGAAGACGATGACGTATGCCGAAACCTGCGATCCGGAAGAAGTCCTGATGGCGCAGAAAGCCAACCGCGACAACCATTTCTATGCGGATGTGCAGGTGTTCGGGGAATATCCGAAGCATGTATTGAACTACTTTGAAGAGAATGGTTTCCAGATCGAACGGACGGAAGAAGACTTAAGATTGTTAAAAGATTATACGGTCGATTTCCTTTCCTTCAGCTACTACATGTCGATGGTCGTATCGAAAAACGCCGATAAACGCGAAAAAGTCGGCGGCAACCTGACGACGGGCGTGAAGAACCCTTACCTGGAAACCTCCGAATGGGGCTGGCAGGTTGACCCGGTCGGACTGCGCATCTCCCTGATCGATCTCTATGACGCCTACCGCATCCCGTTGTTCGTCGTCGAGAACGGCATCGGTTCGACCGATGTATTGACCAAAGACGGCACCGTCGAGGATGATTACCGGATCGACTACTTCCGCGAGCACTTCAAGCAGATGAACTTAGCCATCAAGGACGGCGTCGAGCTGATGGGCTATACGTCCTGGGGCTGCATCGACATCGTCAGCGCCTCGACTTCCCAGATGGCGAAGCGCTACGGCTTCATCTACGTCGATACCGACGACTACGGCAAAGGCACCTATAATCGCTACAAGAAAAAATCGTTCCATTGGTACAAAGACGTCATCGTAACAAACGGTGACAGTCTGTATGCAGAACAGGAGTCCGAAAGGACGGCTGCTGAAAAAAGCCCTGCCATAATCTAAAGCGATCTAAAGCGGGAAACCAAATAGGAAAACCGTATCGGTACACCCCTTTCGATACGGTTTTCTTCATGGAAGGATGGATTTTTTTACTCCGGACAGCAACCCTTTGTTCTTTCAGCATCCGTTCCGGGAGTATATTGTCTGATGAAAATTGTTTGTTTATTATAAGTGGAGTATAATTATATATGTCCATGATAAATTGTGGAAAGTAGGTAAACGGCGGAAGCCTTTGGATTTGTTCGATAGGAAAGAAGGGGTTTGTATGCGGTATCAATTCCGGCCGAAAACGCCGAAAGGGAAATGGTCCGTAGGTTTGTTTGTTTCATTTTTTGTGTTAGCGCTTGCGGGAACCTTGATTTCTTCGAAGCTGGGGAACACCATCGAATATCCCAATCCGATCAACAGTCCATTGTTGGGAACCGTAATCTATCTTATGTTTTCGGCAGCCATAATGGCTTCGATAATGGGATTAGTAGCCGTAAAAAAAGATCATGAACGCTCGCTCTCGGTGTACCTGTCGATACCGCTCGGGATAATCTTTTTTGTCGTTATTATTCTGTTCCTGATTGCCAATCTGGTGGGGCCGCCAGGATAAGACAACGTGGCCGAAAGCGCAACGACACAGATGATGACTGGCACCAATGCAAAAAAATATAAAGAATGCACTCAAGGAGGATATCAAATGGGTTTAAGAAAAGACTTTTTATGGGGTGGCGCTACTGCCGCCAATCAATGCGAAGGTGGATACAAAGAAGGCGGAAGAGGGCTAGCCAATGTGGATGTGGTCCCTGCCGGTAAAGATAGAGGAGCCGTCATCACAGGCAAGATGAAAATGTTCGATTTCGACGAGGATCATTTCTATCCGGCGCTTGAAGCCATCGATATGTACCACCGCTATAAAGAAGACATTGCTTTATTCGGCGAAATGGGCTTCAAAACCTATCGTCTGTCGATCGCATGGACGCGTATCTTCCCTAATGGCGACGAGCAGGAGCCGAATGAAGCAGGCCTGAAATTCTATGAAGACTTGTTCAAGGAATGCCATAAATACGGTATCGAGCCGTTGGTGACGATCACGCACTTCGATTGCCCGATGCACTTGATCAAAGAGTACGGCGGCTGGCGCAACCGGAAAATGGTCGGATTCTATGAGAATCTTTGCAATGCCATTTTTACCCGCTATAAAGGTCTGGTCAAATACTGGTTGACCTTCAATGAAATCAATATGATTTTGCATGCGCCGTTCATGGGGGCCGGCTTGTACTTCGAAGAAGGCGAAAACGAAGAACAAGTCAAATTCCAATCTGCGCACCATGAGTTGGTGGCGAGCGCAATCGCAACCCGCATCGCGCATGAAGTGGATCCAGAAAACCAAGTGGGCTGCATGTTGGCGGCCGGGAACTACTATCCATACACTTGCGATCCGAAAGACGTCTTCAAGGCGCAGGAAGAAGACCGCGAAAACTACTTCTTCATCGACGTGCAATCACGCGGCGAATACCCTGCCTACGCACTCAAGAAATTGGAACGTGAAGGCATCGAAATCCAGATGGAGGAAGGCGACAAGGCCTTGCTGAAGGAGAACACGGTCGACTTCATTTCCTTCTCCTACTATGCTTCGCGTGTTGCTTCCGCAGACCCGGCAGTGAACGCAAAAACAGAAGGCAATATCTTTGCATCCGTCAAGAACCCTTACCTCGAAGCGAGCGAGTGGGGCTGGCAGATCGATCCATTAGGACTGAGAATCACGATGAATGCGATGCACGATCGCTACCAAAAACCATTGTTCATCGTTGAAAATGGCTTGGGAGCTGTCGATGTGCCTGATGAGAAAGGCTATGTGGCCGACGACTACCGCATCGCCTACATGGCGGCGCATATAGAAGCGATGAAAGATGCCGTGAACTTGGACGGCGTCGATCTGTTGGGCTACACCAGCTGGGGCTGTATCGATCTAGTCAGCGCCGGGACCGGCGAAATGAAGAAACGCTACGGCTTCATCTACGTGGACCGCGACGACGAAGGCAAGGGAACGCTCAACCGTTCCAAGAAAAAATCCTTCGACTGGTACAAAAAAGTCATCGCCAGCAACGGAGAAGACTTGTCCATCTGAGCGGGAAATGCACCTAATGGATAAGGCAAAACATTAACGAAAAGACGATTAAATAGGATGAGGTTGGGACAAAACCCAACTGAATAATGAAAATAGGCATGAGTTTACCCAAGTTGGGTAAGCTCATGCCTATTTTTTATCCTCCTACGGAGGTTTCGAGTAAACAAAAAGGATACCTTTTGATAGAATTAAAGTAACGACACAATAATCGATCGGGGGTACCCTTATGTTTAAACATTATACTATGAATCAAGTTATTTTGCCTATCGATTTAGCAGTAAAATTACCAAGAAATGATATCGCTTTTTCGGTGAATGAGGTTGTGGAGAGTATCCCAGGGGAAGCCTTTGAAGCTTTCGTCAGGCAGACCGGCTGCCCTGCCTACCACCCGC
>NZ_FOTD01000040.1 GCF_900114465.1 Trichococcus palustris
AAAATTGCGAACCAACGCAAGGACTTCTTGCACAAACTCTCCAACCAAATCACGGACGAAAACCAAGTCATCGTGATCGAGACGCTGCGGAGTTCGAATATGATGAAGAACCACAAACTTGCGAAAGCGATTGGGGATGTCAGTTGGTTCGAATTCAGCCGGCAATTGACATACAAAGCCGAATGGAAAGGCCGAACGCTCATCAAGGCGGACAAGTTCTACCCGTCCACCCAACTTTGTTCCGCTTGCGGACGTCGGGACGGCAAGAAAGCCCCGCATATCCGCGACTGGACGTGTCCGGATTGCGGCACATTCCATGATCGGGACATCAATGCCAGCATGAACCTTTTGGCGTTAGCCAAGTAAGAGAAAAACAATGAGGCAGGGACTGCCTTTTGAGCCTACCCATATCCATTCCCTCTGTCTGCAAAGACATACGCAGGCAAGGAAGGAGTTCGTAGGAAACTCGCGACTTGAGTCGTGAGTAGTTCACAACAGGATGGAGGAACTTTATTTATGAAAAAATTCGACTTGGCTATTTTTGATATGGATGGCTTGATGTTTGATACCGGCAGGATCGCCTACAATGCCTACCTGAAAACGGCGGAGCAGTTCGATATGGAGATGCGGCCGGAAGTGTATTACTTTCTGACCGGCAGGAATGATGAGGGCATCCGGCAAGCCATGAAGGAGTTGTACGGCGAGAAGCAGGATATTGCCGCTTGGCGGAAAGCGATGGTTCATTTCAAACATGAAATCATCGCAGCGGACAATCGGGTGTATAAGAAGCCGGGACTGGTTTCGTTGCTCGCCTATTTGAAAGCGAATGACAAAAAGGTGGGGTTGGCCTCTTCGTCGAAACGCGAAGAAATCCTGGCCTATCTTGAAATGGAAAACCTTGATGCAACGCTGTTCGATGTAATCGTGGGCGGGGACGAAGTGAGGAACAGCAAGCCGGATCCGGAAATTTTCTTGAAGGTTTGCCGGAAAATTGGCATAGCGCCTGAAGATACGCTGGTTTTCGAAGATTCGCTTGTGGGTGTGGAAGCCGCAAACGCGGCAGGGATACAGACGGTGCTCGTTGAGGATGACATCAATGACATGCCGAGTCATGACGGGAAAATCAAACTGAAATGGATCCCTTCCGTCATCCGCAAGGACAATCAGCAGCCGGCTTTCCAGTTCGATAGCCTTTCCGATGCGGAGTTTTACATGGAAAATAATGAGTAATGGCGTATCGTGGATCCTGAAATTTGGATATCATCACTAAATCGACGCAGTTGGCTGAAGCCATCGCCAATGCGGAAACGCTGGTAACGAATACCGGCGAATCGGCTTTCCGGTCCTTTATGCTGAGCTGCAACGCAGCTGATCATTAAAGAAAAACGAAAATAAGGGTTGCGTTTTCACCGTTTTTTGTTAGAATTGAATGAGAACCACTGGGGGTGCGCTTTTGCGCTGAGACTGACGCTGTCAGAACCCTTTCGACCTGATCTAGTTCGTACTAGCGGAGGGAATGTGGCGTTTGACTATTGCATAATATAATAGACATCATAAACGCTATATTTTCTGATTTCCGTATCAGATTATATGGCGTTTTTTTATCACTAGGGGTGCGCTTTTGCGCTGAGACTGACGCTGTCAGAACCCTTCAAACCTGATCCAGTTCGTACTGGCGGAGGGAAGTGAGATACTTTTGGAGTCCGTGCTTATATCCAAGACATCTCAGGCGAGGTGTCTTTTTGTTTTACCATGAGGAGGAATTGAGATGACCGTTTCACAAGAACAGGCCGAACTGCAGGCCAAGCTGAAGGACGAACTGGCGGCTTTTATCGCAAATGCAAGCGCCGGTGAAGAGGATTATGACCGAATGGCGT
Organism: Trichococcus palustris; assembly: GCF_900114465.1. Lineage (GTDB taxonomy): Bacteria > Bacillota > Bacilli > Lactobacillales > Aerococcaceae > Trichococcus > Trichococcus palustris. The sequence continues at coordinate 1,878 of NZ_FOTD01000040.1, forward strand.
TGGCTATTTTCCGCTATCAGTTTCAATACAACGTGCCGTTCCGCAAATTTTGCCAACAAAAAGGAAAAACGTTGCGGACCGTGAAAAAATGGCAGGATATTCCGCCGGTTCCCATCAACGCTTTCAAGGAAGCGACGCTCAGCTGCGTGCCGGCAGAAGATACGCAGGCATGCTTTATGACCAGCGGCACGACGAAAAAGGTGCGCGGGAAGCATTATCATCCGGATACGGACATCTATGATCTGTCGATGCAGACTTTTTTCGCCGAGATGGTGATGGGAGACCGGGATCGTTTCAGGATGGGCGTATTGTTCCCCGATGAAAGGCATATGCCCCATTCGAGTTTGGCGCATTATCTGACGGTCGGTGCGGCAGCATTCGGCATCGGCGAAACGCATTTTTACATCGAAGCCGACACGATCGACTATTCCTTGCTGGAGCAGGATTTGGAGCAAGCGATCGCTACCGACGAACCATTTCTGCTGCTGGGCGCCACCTACAGTCTGGCGATGGTTTTGGAGGCATTTGCGGAACGAAACAAGACCTATCGTTTACCGGAAGGCAGCAAAGTTTTTGATACGGGCGGGTTCAAAAGCTATGCGCAGAAGCTGACGCTGGATGAGTTCTACGACCGGCTCGCGGCGACATTCGCCGTTCCGCGCAGCCGCTGCGTCAACATGTATGGCATGACGGAACTGAGCACGGAATATTACGACAAAACGAACGAAACCGTTCCGTCAGTCATGTACGGTCCGCATTGGATGCGGACGCGCATCATCCATCCGTTGACGAATGAAGACGTACCCTACGGCGAACAAGGGATCATCGTCCATTATGATTTGGCCAACTACAATTCGGTGCTGGCGTTGCAGACCGAAGACGTCGGCTACCAGAGGGAGGGCGGCTTTGTTTTGCTGGGCCGTGCCCAAGGGAGCGATGCAAAGGGCTGCTCCATCAGTCTGTCCGAGTTCATGGATGCGGTGAAACGGAATGACTGAACAAAAACGACAGCAAATCCATCTGGGCTATGTCCCTGCTGCTTTCCAAGGCTGTTTGTCCGAGAAAATATTCAGTTATGAAGGCCGCGATGAATCCGTCAGCATGTCGATGCCCGTCCTGACGCCGGAATCGGCAGAGAAGCTGACGGCTTTTCTCCACGACCGCCAACAAGCGATGGCGACCATCCCGGTAAAGGACAGGGTGAGGGTGATTGACCGGGCGATTCGACAATTGCTTGACCGCGAACATCCGTACCGTCGCTTGGCTGAAAAATGGCTGCCCGTCATGACGGGGTATGATGCCGACATCATCCGTTTGGGGCTGACGCGTTATCTGAAATTATTCCAGGAACACGAATTGGCGCGTTTCCTGCATGCCGATTTCGGCAATCCGTCCTTATTGGACCAGTTCCAGCCGAATGCGAAAGGTTCCTTCACTAGGGCGGTCGGGTTGCCGATCACTTGCCACATTTGGGCCGGAAATGTTCCCAGTCTGAGCTTGTGGAGCCTGGTGTCCGCCTGTCTGGTGAAGTCAAGTGTCATCGGCAAGGTTTCCTCCGGGGAACCGTTGATGGCCAGTTTGTTTGCGCAATTGCTTGTCGCCAACGAGCCGCGGCTGGCCGACAGTCTGGCGATCGTCTATTGGCCGGGCGGAGACGAAGCCGTCGAGAAGGAGCTGTTCGCCAATGTGGAAGGTGTTTTGGCATATGGTAATAATCAAACCGTCGCAGCCGTCCGCAGCCGCGTGCCGATAACTACCCGCTTTTTGCCGTATGGGCATAAATTGAGTTTTAGCGTGGTGGCAAAAGAGGCGCTCGATCGTTTTAAAGCGAGCGACACGCTGCAAAGGCTAGCCAAAGACAGTGTCTTTTACGACCAACAGGGCTGTTACTCTTCCCAAGTGGTGTTCGTCGAAGAAAATGAAGCCTTGCCCAGCGCGGTGTTTGCGAAAATGCTGGCGCAGCAATTCGCGCGCGACCAGCTGCGCTATCCCCGCAGGGAGTTGTCGCTCGCCGAGCAAACCAGCCTGAAGCAGTGGCTGGACATGCGGGAACTGCAAATGATCAAAGCGGATCGGGATTTCCTGTTGACGGATGAGGAAGCGCATTGGGGCGTCTATTATCAAGCGGACTGCGGGAGTCCTGGGCTGACCGCCAGTGCGTTGAACCGCACGGTCACGGTGATTCCCTTTAGACGGCAAGCGGACCTGCAGCCCTTTTTGGAAAGGCACCGCGCGCTGTTGCAGACGGCGGGATTGGCCGTTCCGACCGAAACATTATTTGCGTGGGCCGAATTCTTGGCCGGTGAAGGGGTCACACGCATAAGCGCCATCGGGGAGATGACGCTGCCGGAAGCGGGATGGCACCATGATGGCGGCTTGAACCTGATGAGTTTAGTGAATATGGTCGATCTGGAACGCAGCGCCGAGAGTTTGGCGGTGAAGTACAGTGCGACGGCAGATTGAGGAAAAGGGGAGGCAAACCGATGGAATACCTGTTAAAAGATAAAGTGTACCTGGTGACCGGGGCGAGCCGCGGCATCGGCGCCGATACGGCCAAACTGCTGGCTGAGCAGGGAGCTTTTGTGATCATCAACTATCTGCACAGCCATGAACAGGCGAAAGCGGTGGAGGACTATTGCAATCAAACGGCTGAAGGCGGCGGTTGGTGCCTTTCGGCGGATATGACCGACGAACAGGCGATTGCGCAATTGGTCGCAGCCATCCAAATGGAATTCGGCCGGCTGGACGGCATCGTCTGCAATGCGGCTTTTTCCTACCGCTTCGATGCGCAAAAGCGTCCCTATCATTGGGAGATCGAATGGGAAGAGTACGAGCGCGCTGAACAGCAAACGGTGAAACCTTTGCATGTGTTGCTGCAAAAAGCCTTGCCGCTGTTGACCATGCAACCGGATAGCCGTGTCGTAGTGCTGTCATCCAACTTGGTGAAGCGGCCATTGGTGACCTATCATACCTACAATGTAGGTAAAGCGACGTTGGAAGCATACGTCCAAAATACGGCCAATGAATTGGCGCGTTTAGGCGTGCGCCTCAATCTGGTCATTCCGGGGATGGTTTATCCGACCGATGCCACAAAAGATTCGCAGGAAGAAATAAAAGATGCGGTCATCAACCAAACGCCTCTGGGGAGAATGGCGATGCCTGAGGATGTGGCGCAAACCATTTTCTTCTTCCTGAGTCCTTACAGCCGTTTTCTGACCGGGCAGAAACTATACGTTGATGGCGGGCTGAGCAACCAATAAATCCAAAAGAAGAAGGAGCAAAAAAATGAACACAAAAATGGATACAAAAAAATTAGTAACTACCGCAGTCATCATCGCCATGGGGGTGATCTGCAACAGCGTGATCGTCATTCCCATCGGCATGGTCAAAGCGGCACCAATGCAGCATCTGCTGAATGTATTGACGGCAATTTGGCTAGGGCCGGGGTACGCCATTTTGCAAGCGTTTGGCGTTTCCGTCCTGCGCAACATGCTGGGCACAGGAACTATTTTTGCTTTTCCCGGCAGCATGATCGGGGCCATTTGCGCAAGTCTGCTTTATGCCAAAACTAAAAAAATCGGCTACGCGGCTTTGGGCGAATGGCTGGGAACGGGGATCTTGGGCTCGCTGGTCAGCACCTTCATAGCGCAATTCTTTATGGGGAAAACGGCCGCGTTGATGCTCTTTTTGCCAAGCTTTCTGATCAGTTCCGCTCTGGGGTCGCTGATGGCCTATATTATTGCCGTAGAGATGGACAAAAGACATTTATTGAACAGGGGAAGGATAGAAGAAGGCTAAGTAAGCATCAGCGGGATAGAGTGAGATAACGCAAAAGGGGAGAGTATATATGACGGAAGAAAAAACAAGTACGATAAGCAACAGCTGGCTATGGTTAGGAGCAGCCATTTCAATCTCGGAAATTTTAACGGGGACCTTTATTGCGCCGTTGGGTATGGCGAAAGGGGTCTTATCGATCTTGATTGGCCATATCATCGGTGGTGTGGTCATGTATTTTGCTGGGAAGATCGGCGCCGATACGGGCATGAACGCGATGGAGACACTCAAAATATCATTCGGCAGTAAAGGCGGGCTTTTCTTTTCGGTGCTCAACGTATTGCAGTTGGTTGGGTGGACCGCGGTAATGGTCGTCAACGGTGCCAGTGCCATCAAAGTGCTGCTGGGCATGGAGGGGAGCACCGCTACAGTGGTCGCGAGTCTTCTGATCGGGGGGCTTATTTTCATCTGGATGGCGTTGGACGTGCATGCCATCGCAAAAGTTAATTCTTTTTCGGTGATAGCCTTATTGGTATTGTGTCTGCTGTTGACGTATAAAATTTCCCAAGGGGCAGCAGCTGTTGCGGCGACAGGCAAAATCAGTTTCGGAGCTGCAATCGAATTGTCGGTAGCGATGCCTTTATCATGGGTGCCCGTCATTGCCGATTACACCCGTACGGCCAAAAAGCCAAGATTGGCTAACGGAATGAGTAATCTTGCCTATTTTGTTGGTAGCTGCTGGATGTTCATCATCGGTCTGGGCGCTGCCGTTTTTACAGGCTATCAGGATGTGGCGCAACTGATGGGTGCGATGGGTCTGGGCATCTCTGCCGTGCTCATTGTCATCCTATCGACCGTGACGACTACCTATTTGGACGCCCGTTCGGCCGCCATCAGTTTCCGCACCATCTCCGATTCTTTTTCGGAGAAAACAATCGGATTAGCGATTACCGTCATCGGGACCGTCATCGGCTGTTTTGTGCCGGTCATGCAATTCGAAAACTTCCTGTATTTGATCGGGTCCTGCTTCATACCGATGATTGCCATTCTGATAACGGATTATTTCCTGTTGAAAAAGCAAACGATAACGGCCTCCATCGATAAGGTCAATTTGTTGATGTGGTTCGCAGGCTTTCTGGTCTACCGATTATTTTTATCCCTATCGACGCCAGTGGGGACGTCATTGCCGGTCATTGCGTTGGTGATGCTATTGTCATATGCGATTAATGGAAAAAGGTATAAAAAGCAATCGGAGCAAATTTCCGAAGCCTATGCACCTGTGGACTGAACGCTCGGATAACCGAATATAATTGTGTCTGCGTGAACAGCCGAGGCAAAATGAATGCAACAACGATTAAGATAAAAATGGATGGGTATTGGCTGAAAAGTCCGCGCCCATTTTTTTTTATTCGATAAAAGAGCTTATGATAATGAGTGGTTTACGGAAATGCGAAAGGCAGCCTGAAAAAATTCAGGAAAGTCGTTGACATGCCATCGGTAGGGTGATAATATATGGAAGTTGCCACTTCTGTTTGTTGATAGCAAGCAAAATTTAATTGAAAAAATCCGAATAAGTGCTTGACGGAAAGTTGAAGCCGTGGTAATATTATGAGGTTGTCACGTAATGCGTGATGAATCGATTGACCTTTGAAAACTGAACAAAGAATGAACGAACCAAATGTGCAGGGAGCTTTGATTCTATCAAAGCAAACGAAGGCGATACGCAGTATCGCAAACATAAAGTCAGTAACGTAACAAATGAGCTTTTAAATTTTACATGTAGGATTTCTGTACAAGAGTCCACATTTACATGAGAGTTTGATCCTGGCTCAGGACGAACGCTGGCGGCGTGCCTAATACATGCAAGTCGAACGGTTCTTTCTTTTGGAAGCTTGCTTCCGATCGAGAGAATAGTGGCGAACGGGTGAGTAACACGTGGGTAACCTGCCCATAAGAGGGG
>NZ_FOTD01000051.1 GCF_900114465.1 Trichococcus palustris
TGCCGGTGTGGCGGAATAGGCAGACGCGCTGGACTCAAAATCCAGTGCCCGCGAGGGCGTGCCGGTTCGACCCCGGCCGCCGGTATCATATGAAACAAGCACTCAGTGATGTTATCATCTCTGAGTGCTTGTTTTTTGTGGTTATGATTTTCGTGGGAGTGCTATCAGGTACGTTGATACCATGGGTTAGGCACAATGCTAAAAGGTTTGTGCAAAATAAAAGCACCACCACTAATACGAGTGTAGACAAGCCCATGACTAAAGTCACGGGCTTGTCTCCGCTGTTGCACGACGGGAGCGCTTGTTGTGCAAGCGCCCTTTAGGCTTATTCCTGTCCGGCAGTGCGGACGCATCCGGAGACGCTCCTCCCACGACTGAAGTCACGGGTCTCCGAAAACTAAAAACAATGAATTCTCTCAAAGATCGCTATCGGTTTTGTTGGATCTCCGTTTTCCTGTAGCCGAGGCATGCGCAAAATATATCAGTCCATCTTTGTTTTCAAGCGTACTCATCTGTGGGAATTCCAATCCATTATCAATGGTGGCAGACGGGTATTTTTGTTCACCATACGTTTCATAAACCTATTCCATTGGGCTTAAACATGTATCATTATCGAACATGGGAGTTTTTCGCTACAATCATTTGTCTTTTCATCCGTTTCGCTAAAGCAAGAATTGCAGACACTCAGTACGTTGTTTACCCCTTTCCATCTTGTGGTGATGCGTCCTTCAAGTTTCTTGAGATTCTTCCCTTTTGGGCGGCTTGGCATTATGCAGGATCATTGAAACTTTATGCGGCAAATCAATATTCCAAATGGCAAAGAAATCCAAGGCGATGTACTAATAAACAATCGTTGTGGGAGGGGACTTGGCATCAGGGGATTTCGCCTGAAGTAGTGGACAAACGTAACGATTCTCTATGGTTTCGCTTTTTTTCTTAAGTTCCTATTCCAACTCCAAGAAGAAAGAAACGAAACGAAATATTTTTTTAGCAATCCGAAAAAATGTTGACTCTAGCTGGAAACCGTGATATTATATTTAAGTTGTCTCCGAGAGCATTAGGAAAAAATAAAAAAGTTATTGACATGCAATCGTGAGAATGATAGTATATAAAAGTTGCCGCTTCGGGTTGTTGATATCAAGCAAAACTTAATTGAAAGAATTCAAATAAGTGCTTGACGGAAAGTTGAAGTCGTGATATTATAAATAGGTTGTCACGTAACACGTGAT
>NZ_FOTD01000043.1 GCF_900114465.1 Trichococcus palustris
TGCGCCGAGAACACCCGTGATTTCAATCGTGGGATGAATCGGCGCGGTCTTTTTTGTTCTTATGACAGCCTCGGCGTATAATTGGAGTAAAGGAGATGAGTTCAATGCTGCGATACAAAGCCTATCAATTCCGCCTCTATCCCAATCAGGAACAAACCATTCTGATTGCGAAAACCATCGGCTGTTCACGATTTGTCTTTAATCACTTTCTGGATCTCTGGAACACCACCTATGCGGAAACCGGCAAAGGCTTGTCCTATAACGCTTGCTCCGCCATGCTCCCCAAAATGAAAAGGGAAGAAGAAACCGGTTGGTTGAAAGAAGTCGACAGTATTGCGCTTCAGTCCTCCTTACAGCACTTAGCGGATTCGTTTGCCCGCTTTTTTAGAAACCAAAATGATAAGCCGAATTTTAAAAGCAAAAATAATCCCGTCCAGAGCTATACAACCAAAAACGTAAACAACAGCATTGAAGTAAAAGAAAAACACGTTAAATTGCCTAAGTTGGGCTTGGTTACATTTGCGAAAAGCCGGCAGCCTAAAGGCCGGATACTGAGTGCGACCCTCCGCAAAAACGCAAGCGGTAAGTATTTCGTGTCTCTTCTGTGTGAAGAAGAAATCCACGAATGGCCAAAAGCCGAGTCTGTCATCGGGGTTGACTTGGGCATCACGGATTTCGCCATACTTTCCGACGGCCAAAAAAAGGATAACGATGCGTTCACTTCCCAAATGGAGAAGAAACTGAAACGCGAACAACGCAAATTATCCCGCCGCGCTTTGGTCGCCAAAAAGGATGGCAAGGAATTGTCCCAAGCAAAAAACTACCAGAAACAAAAGCGAAAAGTGGCTCGTCTGCACGAAAAAGTGGCGAACCAACGCACCAACTTCCTGAACAAGTTGAGTACGGAACTCATCAAAAACCACGATCTGATCTGTATCGAGGACTTGAACACGAAAGGTCTGTTGCGCAACCACAAATTGGCCAAGAGCATTTCCGATGTCTCCTGGTCCAGCTTTGTATCAAAACTGCAATACAAGGCAGATTGGTACGGCCGGGACATCATCAAGGTGGACCGATGGTTCCCGTCCAGCAAGTTATGTTCCACGGAAGGCTGCGGATATAAAGCCCCTTCGATGCCATTGACTGTCAGGGACTGGGTTTGTCCGATTTGTCATGTCCATCATGACCGGGACATCAACGCCAGCAGAAACATCCTGATCGAAGGCCTAAGGCTGCATGCCATGAAATAATCATCAAAGATAAGAACCGTAGGTACTACGGGGATAGCTTGGTAAACAAGGGAAACCGCTGCCGGCAAAGACATACACCGGCAAGTATTCCCTCTTCCCAAGAATCTCGTGACTTTAGTCATGAGAGGTTCAAGGTTTCATTTTAGGCTACACAAAGAAACAATTCCCCGAAAAGCCGACGGAGAATTGCCGTAAAATTGTAGCAAAGCGACAGGAAAGTGCCGTAAAGAGAAAAAATGCAAAAACACCCGCATGTTCAACCTTTTCGGGTTGGCGATGCAGGTGTTTGCGTGGGGAAAAATTAGCCTTGCGGTTTGGAGAGGATGATGGTGAAAGTGGTTCCTTGTTCTGATGATTTTGCCTCGATGCGTCCGCCATAGGAATGCACGATGGACTGGACGATCGATAGGCCGATGCCGTTGATGCCGCCTTCCCCTTTGTAGAAACGATCGAAAATATGCGGCAAATCTGTCCGAGAAATAGGGGGGCCGTCGTTATAGACCGTAATCATGATCCGGTCATCCACTTCCTTGCAGCCCAAGCGGATGGTCCCCGCAGCATAACGGAGCGCATTGGATAATAGATTTTGGAATGCCCGTTCAAAATCGTTTTCATCATAATGGAAGAAAACGGGATTTTTCTGGAAATCGAAATGCATGGTGATATTCTTTTGCGCGATGACGCTTGCATAGCGTTCAGCCGTATAGGAAAAGGTTTCGCGCAGATCGTTGGTAGTGGCGATCCGGTCGGCGGAACGGGATTCCAAACGGGACAGATAGAGGATATCCTCCACCAGTGAGCCGAGTTTGTCGGTCTCCTTTTTGATGACGACCGCCCCTTTTTTATCATCGATGATGCCGATCTCGATTCCCTCGGCATTGGTTTTGATGATCTGCAGTGGTGTCCGCAATTCATGGGAGGCATTCTGGAAAAAGGTGCGTTGATTGGCGTCGTAGTGTTTCAGTTTCTTCGTCGTTTCGTTCATGGCCGTCTTCAATTCATGCAACTCCAGGTCCACGAATTCTTCGTCGATTGTTTGGTAATTGCCTTCACCAATTTCCTTTGCGAAAAGGGCCAACGTCTGCAAAGGTTTGGTGATACGCGAGACGAATACATAGGTGATGGTCGCAATGCTGATCAAGCCGATGACCATGATGATCAGCAGCAGCTGGTTAAGCGTCTGTTCGAAAACGTAGAGGTCTGACATATTGATGAAGAAGACGGCATAAGAATCCTTCTCAGCGGAATTTGAAGCCACCGTATAATAATAGAGGTTATCCTCCAATTCGATTTTCCCGGAGTCCGTATTGCTCAAGGAAATATCGGAATCCTTCAGTCCGTCGATGAATGTGGAAAGGCCGGAGTTATCATCAAACCCGGTCACTTGGTTTTGCGGAAACAGCACTTCAAAATCTGCGGATACGATCGTCCGCTGCACCGAAGCTGCAAATGCGGAATGGGGTTCCCGATTTTTTTCCGGTTTCTCCTCCTGGATGGAGCTGTCGCCTATGGGGATATCCTTCGCCGGCAATGCTGCAGCCGGCGGTTTTGCCACAAAACTCTCCCGCGATTGGGTGAGCAAGGCAGTGGCCGTCGTCTCGATATATTGGGTAAAGAAAAAATTGAAAATCAAGTAAATCAAAGCGAAGACAACCGTCAACAATAGCGTGACAGTGGAGAGAAGCCTTATTTTCATACTTCTTTTTGATTTCTGCATCTATTCCGACTCCTTCACCGTGAAGCCGAAGCCCCAAACCGTCTCGATCTGGACGGTTGAAGCGGCAATTTTTTTCCGCAGACGCCGGATTGTATCGTCACAGGCCCTCGTTTCAATGTCTTTCCCGTAACCCCAAATCGCATCGAGCAGTTCATCGCGCGATACGGCGCGATTTGTATTCTCAATCAGATAGACAAAGACATTGTATTCGTTTGGGGTGAGGTTGATGAGGTTGCCGGCCTGTTTGACCGTCATCGCGTTGGTGTCGATCAGGATGTCGCCGAGTGCCAATGTCTTTTGCTCTTGCAGCGCCGGTTGACGTTCCTGATCCATCTTGACTCTTCGCAGCATGGCCTTCACGCGCATGTTGAGCGCGATGGCGCTGAATGGTTTTGTGAAATAATCATCGCTGCCCAGATTGATGCCGGTCGCATAATCCATATCGCTGTCTTTTGCGGTCAAGATGATGATCGGAACGGAACTGATTGCGCGTATCCTTTTCGTTATCTCGAAACCGCTCGATCCGGGCATCATGACATCCAAAATGACGAGATCGGGTTTGTTTTTCTGGAATTCTTCTAATAATAGGTCCCCGTTCGGGAAGTCGGAAACAAGATAGCCTTCGCTTTCCAGGAATGTTTTTACTGTCAGTCGAATGGTTTCTTCGTCTTCCGCAATGTATATTTTTTCGTTCATATCATCCACCTCATTCTTTCATCCAGTATAACCGATTTTTTTCTCGATGATTACGAAAAACTGACGCAATTCTGCAGAATTGTGCGTCAATTGGGACGCTCTCTCCACAAAGGATGATATGGCAGCGGGAAAAAGCCGCTGATGCGCTTTCACGCTATGTCCGAAAGAGAAAATGAAGGCAACGGCGAAAAAAGATGGAAAGGACTTCCTGTTTGTTGGTACAATACGCTATATGCATAAATCGCTATAGAAGGATTACATCGGAAATCGAGGAGAGATTATAAAAATGAACATTACCCATAGAAACGCTACATTGGAAGATGTAGAGGACATCGTTGCAATCTACAACGAAACCATACCCAGCAGAATGGTGACGGCCGATCTAGAACCCGCTACGAAGAAAAGCAAAATGCCTTGGTTTTTGGACCACTCGCCAAGCTACAGACCCATCTGGGTATTTGAAGAAAACGAGAAAATCTGCGGCTGGTTGAGCTTCCAGCCATTCCACAGCAGAGCGGCCTATGCCAAAACGGCGGAATTGAGCATCTATATAGCTGAAGCCTACCGCGGCAAAAAAATTGGTAGCCAGATCATGGAAACAGCACTGGCGGCTTGCGAAGAGCTGGATATCACGACACTGATCTGCCTGATTTTTGCGCATAATGAGCCAAGCTTGGGCTTGATGAGGAAATTTGGTTTCGAGCAATGGGGCTATTTGCCGAGAGTTGCCGAATTGGACGGCATCGAAAGAGACTTGGTCTACATGGGGAAAAGAGTAAGGGATTAATCCTTTATTGCACGCTGGTTAAAGTTGGTTAAAAATGATAAACGTTGAAAAAATTGGATGAAATCCATTTTTAGCTGCTTTCCAATGTCATTTTATGAATGGTGGAAGATGTTATTGCCTGTTTATATGTTGCTTAAACAGGCAGAATATTATCGCAATTCTATTTTGTTTAGTATAATGCTATGATGCGTGAATACATTATACAAAGGATGGATGGAAGATGTGGTTCTTTTTTGCAATAATCTCTGTGTTGGCTTGGGGGACAGCCGACTTATTTTATAAAAAGGGTAGCGATCCGAAAGACCCTTTCAGTTATTTGAAAATCGTCGTCATGGTGGGTATCGTAATGGGGATACATGCGCTTTACGTCATGCTGACTTCAGGCATCACTTATGAGCCGGTCAATATGATAAGGTATTTGCCGGTATCAGCGATGTACATTTTATCGATGGCGGTCGGTTATGCCGGTTTGCGTTTCTTGGAGTTGTCCATCTCCTCGCCGGTCCAAAATTCATCGGGTGCCATTTCAGGATTGATGACGTTCATCTTTTTGGGCCAATCCATGACAGGTATCCAATTTTTTGCGGTTGCTTTGATCACGATCGGCGTGATCCTCTTGTCGGTCTTCGAACAAAGATTGGCTGAGGCGGAACGGAAAGAGAAAAAAGAAATGATCGACCGCAAATACAAATACGGCGCCATCGCGTTGTTGTTCCCTCTAGGGTACGCATTCATCGATTCGTTGGGAACCTTTGCGGATGCTTGGGTTTTCGACAGAGGGATGGATGAAATGCAAGCGAACATTTCCTATGAATTGACTTGGTTGATTGTTGCGGTCATCGTCTGGATCTACCTGGTCGCAGTCAAGAAGCAATCCTTTATGTTGCGTGATCAAAAAGTCAGAGGCTTGGCAGCAATCTTTGAAACCTTGGGACAATTCTTCTATGTCTTCGCAATCAGTGCGAATGCCGTTATCGTAGCGCCGTTGATATCTTCTTACAGCATGGTATCCGTCATTTTGGCACGCATATTCCTGAAGGAAAAGCTGACAAAAGCGCAATACACAGTCATAGCGATGATCATGGTGGGCATCTTCATCCTGGGATTCGAATAGTCGCGGCGATTGATAAGGTTGTCATTGAAAATGCTACATAATATAGAAAGAAGAACACTTTTCCTCGAAAAAACGAGCGGGGAGTGCTCTTCTTTTTGTTTATTTACAGATATTTGGCGGCGTTGCCTAAGTTTCCAATTAAAGGGCAGATCCGAAAACATTTTTTCAGCAGTCCAAAAAGATTAAAAAAACCATTGACAGAAGATTGCCCCGATGGTACTATATTTAAGTTGTCCCCGAGAGCATCAGAAAAAACAATTAAAAAAAGTTGTTGACATGCAATCGTGAGAATGATAGTATATAAAAGTTGCCGCTTCGGTTTACCGATAGCGAAAAGCTTCCTGAAAAACAATTTCAGAAAGTGCTTGACGGAAAGTTGAATCCGTGGTAATATTATGAAGTTATCACGTGACACGTGATAAACGATTGACCTTTGAAAACTGAACAAAGAATGAACGAACCAAATGTGCAGGGAGCTTTGATTTTATCAAAGCAAACGAAGGCGATACGCAGTATCGCAAACATAAAGTCAGTAACGTAACAAATGAGCTTTTAAATTTTACATGTAGGATTTCTGTACAAGAGTCCACATTTACATGAGAGTTTGATCCTGGCTCAGGACGAACGCTGGCGGCGTGCCTAATACATGCAAGTCGAACGGTTCTTTCTTTTGGAAGCTTGCTTCCGATCGAGAGAATAGTGGCGAACGGGTGAGTAACACGTGGGTAACCTGCCCATAAG
>NZ_FOTD01000018.1 GCF_900114465.1 Trichococcus palustris
AACAATTGGCGAAATAGATTTTCTGTTCCCGATTGGGGTACAAACGGAACTGATAGGCTTTCAGCATGATACTCACCTCTTTGGCTTCATTATACACCTCCGAACAGGCGTTCGCAAAAGATGAAGTAAAGAAAAAGACCGTGCCGCCTAACTCATGACTGAAGTCACGAGAGTGCGGCGGCACAATTTCAAAGAATACGGAGAACGGAGTCGCCGAAGCCATCATGCGTTGCATCAATGAAAATCTCTGAGTCATTTCCCCTCGCTTATAATCCGGTTTTTTCGTGGTCCAATCTTATTCTGCAGTCGCGCTCCAAAATGCTGTCGCGGCGTGCGTTGGACCCAAAATGCTCTTTCTTTCATCCTCTTGGTTACACCGCCACCTTTTCTTACGTCTTTATAGGTAGAGAAAGGAGTTGAGACCATGGAGATGAATTCGGACCTGTTGGCCTATATGGAATTGATAAGCAACACCGGCTTTCCGATCGTGATATCGTTGTATTTGCTGCATCGAATGGAGAAGAAATTGGATGCACTCGTTTCAGCGATCCAGGACTTAAGCCGCGCCTTTCAGTAATCCTATCGGTCAACTGCCGCTCTAACTGAAAAAACACATGAAGATGGCACTAAAGCTATCATCATGTGTTTTTTCGCTTTTTTATCATTTTTTCATAATCCCCCTCATAAACAGCTCACTTTCCTAACAGAAGTCCCTTCCATTTTTAGTTGATGTCAGATTCATTGACCTGATATCGTTACCCTGCAATTGTAATTGCTAAATTTTTCAAATATAATACCTCTATGTTATTATAATAATATGCAAGCGGGTTTCTCATCATAATGTCATTATTATAAAAGAATCTGCTAAAGGAGGAAAAGCTATGTTAAGCAAGAAATTAAGACGAACGCTGCCCATGATTGTCATGGCGCTCACCCTCTTCCTGTTTGGATCCTCAAAGTACCAAGAGGCTCAAGCTGCAGAAGACAAAACGTTTGTCATCGCAACGGATACCACTTTCGCACCCTTTGAGTTTCAGGATGCCAGTGGTGAATATGTCGGCATCGACATGGAACTTATGAAAGCCATCGCCGAAGATCAGGGGTTTAAAATCGAAATAAAACCGCTGGGATTCAATGCCGCAGTTCAGGCTTTGGAGGCTAAACAAGTGGATGGGGTCATCGCCGGCATGAGCATCACCGACGCCCGGAAACAGACTTTCGATTTTTCGGACCCCTACTTTGAAAGCGGGGTTGTCATGGCGGTCGCCGCCGACAGCAATATCGCCAGTTATGAAGATCTGAAAGGCAAGAACGTTGCCGTCAAAACCGGTACGGAAGGCTATACCTTCGCCGAATCCATCAAGGCAAAATATGGCTTCACGACGACTGTCTTCGAAGACTCCGCCAACATGTATCAAGACGTGATTGCCGGCAATTCGGTTGCCGCTTTCGAAGATTACCCGGTTATGGCCTATGCCATCGAGGGACAAGGCTTGCCGCTGAAATTGGCTACCGAAAAAGAAGCCGGCAGCTCCTATGGATTTGCGGTCGCAAAAAACACTAATCCAGAGTTACTTGCCATGTTCAACGCTGGGTTGGCCAACCTGAAAGCAAATGGGAAATATCAAGAAATCCAAGAAAAATACTTGGGTACCTCCACTGATGCAAGCTTGGACGTGCCTGCTGGAAACGGAAAGACATTCATCATCGCAACGGATACAACCTTCGCGCCATTTGAATTCCAGGATGCCAACGGAAATTATGTCGGCATCGATATGGATCTGATCCGTGAAATCGCGAAAGACCAAGGTTTCGGTATCGAAATCCGGCCTTTGGGTTTCAATGCTGCTTTACAGGCTTTGGAAGCCAAACAAGTGGATGCCGTCATCGCCGGCATGAGCATCACCGATGAACGCAAGCAAACTTTCGATTTTTCGGAACCGTACTTTGAAAGCGGAGTTGTCATGGCGGTCGCCGCCGACAGCAACATTGCCGGCTACAAAGACCTGAAAGGCAAGAACGTTGCCGTCAAAACCGGTACGGAAGGCTACACCTTCGCCGAATCCATCAAGGCAAAATATGGCTTCACGACGACTGTCTTCGAAGACTCCGCCAACATGTATCAAGATGTGATTGCCGGAAACTCGGTGGCTGCCTTTGAAGATTACCCCGTAATGGCTTATGCCATCGAAACACAAGGTTTGGCATTGAAATTGGCTACCGAAAAAGAAGCCGGTAGTTCATATGGAATCGCCGTCGCAAAAGGCGAAAATGCTGAATTGCTGAGCATGATCAATATAGGCTTGGCTAATCTGCAGGCAAACGGAAAATATAAAGAAATCGAAGCCCGCTATCTGGGTTCCGCTACGGCAACAAGCGATACCTCCTTCCTTGGTTTGATCAAGGAAAACTGGAAAGTCTTGTTGGATGGATTGGGAAGAACAATCTTCATCACCTTCATTTCCATCCTGATCGCCTTAGCTTTAGGGATCGTCATCGGACTGTTCAGTGTATCGCCGAACAAAGCGTTGAATTGGATCGCTACCATCTACGTCGACATCATGCGCGGAGTGCCGTTGATCGTCTTGGCCTTCTTCGTGTACTTCTCCATTCCGCAGCTGATGGGCATTCGTTTGACCTCGACGATTGCCGGAATCATCACGCTAAGCTTGAACGCGGCAGCCTATCTGGCAGAAATCTTCCGCGGCGGTATCAAGGCTGTCGATGTAGGACAAATGGAAGCTGGACGCAGCTTGGGTCTGCCTTACCAAACGACGATGAATAAAGTCATCTTGCCGCAAGCCATCCGGATCATGATTCCGTCCTTCATCAACCAATTTGTCATCACCTTGAAGGATACGTCCATCCTGTCCATCATCGGCTTGGTCGAATTGACACAGACCGGTAAAATCATCATCGCAAGAACCTATGCCTCCGGAAACATGTGGCTGATCATCGGTATCATGTATATCGTTGTCATCACTGTCTTGACCAAGGTTTCAAAACAACTCGAAAGGAGATTGAAGAATGACTGACGCAAAAGTAAGTGTCGTTAACCTAAAGAAAAGTTTCGGCAATAATGAAGTGTTGAAAGGCATCGATTTGGAAGTGGCCGAAGGAGAAGTGGTCTGCATCATCGGACCCTCCGGTTCAGGGAAAAGTACCCTGCTGCGTTGCCTGAACAAATTGGAAGATATCTCCGGCGGCACCGTCATCGTCGACGGGAAAGACATCACGGATCCCGCAACGGACATCAATAAAGTGCGCGAAGACATCGGAATGGTATTCCAGCATTTCAATCTGTTCCCACACCTTTCCGTTTTGGATAACATCATCTTGGCTCCCGTCCAATTGAAGAAACAAACCAAAGAAGAAGCGCGGGCAAAAGCTTTGGAACTGTTGGATACGGTCGGCTTATCCGAGAAGGCTGACGCCTTCCCTAGTTCACTATCCGGCGGTCAAAAACAACGGGTTGCCATTGCGAGAGCGTTGGCAATGAATCCTGACATCATGTTGTTCGATGAACCGACATCCGCCCTTGACCCTGAAATGGTCGGCGATGTATTGGAAGTAATGAAGAAATTAGCGAAACAAGGGATGACGATGATCGTCGTTACCCACGAAATGGGCTTCGCCAGAGAAGTTGGCCACCGTGTCATCTTTATGGATGGCGGCTATATCGTGGAGCAAGGCACGCCGGAAGAAGTATTCAAAAACCCTCAAAATCCGCGTACCCAAGATTTCCTGAACAAAGTGCTTTAATCGAAACCAAAGACGCCGCATACCAGAAAATTGGTATGCGGCGTCTTTGGTTTGTTCGATGGCAATAATCAACCGACCCAAGCCAAGATAACCGTGGCTGCCCAGGCAAATGAGATTGCTCCTCCCAAACGGATGAGCCTTTCCTTTCACATCCCTAAATCTGATAGGTAGTCCGCCCATAATTTTCCCGGGTCTCCATGTTGACGATAAAAAGACTCCAAATCAAAATAAAAAAGAGCGGATTGCGGACAAATTTTGCCCGTGACCCGCTCTTTTGATTGCGTTCAGTCTATTACTGCAGGATGGTGATTGTCAACGTCTGTCTGCCATAAGCATTGCAAGCCGCCAAATCTTCCATATGCAGGTCAATCTTGTTCCCGACGATTGCTCCGCCGGTATCCCCCGCGATCGCGACGCCATACCCTGGCACGCTGACCAGGCTGCCCAACGGGATGACGGATGGATCCACTGCGATGACCATCGGATTGACCGCCAGATTGATTCCCGTCGCTGTATAGTCCGACATGCCCGCCTCATGACGTGAATAGGCCGTTGCAGACACTACCAAGGTTTTCCCTTGCGTCTGTGCTGCTACCGGTTCCGAAACAACGGGCTGGCTTACTGCAGCCGAAGCCGTTGAACTGTCCGTAATTCGGCTGCTTGATTCTTGGCTCGAAGCTGAAGAAGCAGCGGCAACAGTTTCCTGGGCAGGTGCTGCTGCCTGAGCCGCGGCTGGAGCGGCTTGGGTTGTTTGAACGGTTTGGGCGCTCTCAGCAACAGCTTGCTCGGAAGCGGCGGTTGCCGTCGCAACGGATTCCGCTTCGACTGGGGTTGCTTCCGCCTTCTGAGCCGCTTCTGTTTCTGCTTTGGCAACTGCCGTTTGAGCGGCTTCCGCCGCCAAACGCGTTTCTTCACTGTTGACATCCGTCAGCAGTTGCGACAAGGTCATTTTATTTTCGCTGAGCGTTTCTCGTAGAGAACTCATGTCAGCGGCAAGTGCAACAGATTCTTTATTGATGCGGGCTTCCGCATTTTTAACGGTTTGGATTTCATCCGCTAATTTTTGTTCCAACTCTTCCAGCTTTTGTTGTTCGGCGATGGCCGTTTCAAAGTGCTCGTTGTCGGCTGATTGTAATTGGCCGACGATGTAGGCACGGTTGATGAAATCGGTAAAGCTTTCCGATTCAACCAGCAGCAGGATGCGGTTCGTTGTGGCATTGGAAGTCTGCAAAGCTACCAGACGGGATTCCAGTTGCTCTTTTCTTGATGCAACCACTTCTTTTTGCTCACTGATCGCTTCCGCGGTTTGGCTTTGGCTCGCTTCCGCGGCGGCAATTTGTGCCTGGAGATCTTCTATTTCCATTTGTTTCAGATTGATGGATGACAGTTTTTTGCTGATTGTCACTTCCAATTCTGAAATTTGGTTTTGGTGTTGTTGCTCTTGTTTATTTAATGAATCTAAGGTGGCTCCTTGAACTTGCGAAATGGAAAGTACGAAACTGGAAGCCAAAACGGCCAGCAGCAAGTTCCCAATACGTTTCTTATGTTTCAATTATGTCACGCCTCTCTCCCGAATGTCTTCCCATTATACCGAAATCCCCTTAACATTGGATTGCAGTCTCCTTACCGTTCCGTATCAAAAATGTGTTTTTGTGATAAAAATGCCTTCAAAACCATTTTTTTGTAACACCCCTGTAATATTTGTCACCTTTCCCAAAATGAAGTTCCCCTTCTGCATGGGAATCCTCGCAGAAGGGGAATTTTTTGGAAGCTCAGGACTTTCCCGTAAAGACCTGCCAAAAAGCATTGAAATTCTATGACAAAACCGCATCATTCCTATACAATATAAGAAAAGGAATCCCTCGAAAAGTCGGCATTCAAAAAGGAGAATCTCATGCTAAAAGAACTTATTGGCTTAATCGATATAGGCTCCAACACAATCCGGCTGGTCATTTTTGAAATGGACGAAAACTACAATCTGTTTCAGGTGCAGAACATAAAAACCCCTGCGCGCCTTTACCAATATTTGGACAAGGATAAGGTGATGTCGCAAAAAGGGATCGAGGTATTAAAAAAAGTCCTGAAGAGCTTCAAAAAAGTGACGGAACACTATGAAGTCAATGTCCTGATGCCGGTAGCCACAGCAGCGATTCGGCAATCAAAAAACCGAAAGGCCATCATGGATCAGGTCCGGGATGAAGTCGGGATAAACATGATTTTGTTGCCTGAGGAAAAGGAAGCCTTTTACGGCAATTACGCCGTTCTGCACACAACCCAATTTTTGAACGGGATCACCATCGATATCGGCGGCGGCAGCACGGAGGTAACCTACTACAAAGACAAAGAAATCGTGAACTACCATAGCTTCCCCTTCGGCGTCGTCACCTTGAAACAATTGTTCTTTGAGGGAAAAGCGCACAACGATCCGAAAGCAATAAAAAAAATGCAGGACTTCGTCAAGGAACAATTTAAGTCCATCAAATGGCTCTCAAAAAAACAAGTCCCCATTGTGGCCATGGGCGGTTCCGCCCGCAGTATCGCCAATGTCCATCAACGTCTGGTCAATTATTCTTTGGCTGGCGTCCATGGCTACCGCATGTATCGGGATGGTTTGCAGATGACCTTGGATTTATTCAAATCCCTGTCGATTCCGCAACTGCAGGATCTAGACGGCTTAAGCCGTGACCGGACCGACCTGATCATACCGGCGAATGTCGTTTTTAATACTCTTTTCGATGAAGTAAAGGCACCTGAGTTCATGTTCAGCAACAAGGGGTTGCGCGAAGGCATCGTGATGGAATATTTGAACAACAAATATGATAATAAACCCTTCAGTCTGTTCAATATCGCCGCCCAGACCGTTTTCCGGTTGGCGGCCAGCTACCACACGCTACAGAACGTCGCCAAACAGCGGGTCGCTCTGGTGGATATGTTGTACAGCGAGTACTGCAGGCTCGGCATCTTCGTACAGAACCCCGATACCGAAAAACTGCTGCATTACGGCAGTTATCTGTATTATCTTGGAGAATTTGTTGAAACAGGGGCAAGTTCGCAACATACTTTCTACATCATTTCGAACAGCGACCTGAACGGCCTCAGCCACAAGGAACGCATCAGCATCGCCCTCTTGGCAAGCTTCAAAAACCGCTCCCTGTTCAATCAATACATCTCGCCTCACCTCGGTTGGTTTACGGTCACCGCCGTCAATCAGCTGCAGCAATTGGGTGGGATCATCAAATTTGCCGACGCCTTGAATGATTCCCACATGAAGGTCATCCAAGACATCAAAATCAGCAAGAATAAAAACGGCTACGACATGTTCCTCTATTACAAAGGAGATATCCTGGCTGAGGAATACCGTGCAGAGCGGCAGCGAAAACATGTGGAACGCCTCTTGGACGGCAAACTTAATATTATCTTTACAGAAATCTAACAAACAAATGCTATATATGAAACCTAGGAATAGATAGAAATGAAAGAAATGGATGTGGAAAAATGGCAATCGAAACCAAACTTGACCTTGCCAGCCCTGATTACTATTTTAATCGCGAGTTAAGTTGGCTGGATTTCAATAGAAGAGTATTGGAGGAAGCAAAAGACCCGCATAACCCTTTGTTTGAACAGATTAATTTTCTGTCCATCGGAAGTTCAAACTTGGATGAGTTTTTCATGGTACGCGTTGCCGGTCTGCAGGATCAATTAAAAATGAATTTTGATATTCCCGACAGCAAAACGGGCATGCTCCCGGAAGCTCAATTGGAGGCAATCGCTCAAAAAAACGGCGATAACGTCGCCATGCAGTACGGAACCTATTTTGAATTGCTGCAGAAGCTGGCCGACAAAGGCATCCATTTCAAAGGCATGCGTGACCTGACGAAGGACGAGTACGCCTTCGTGGAAGAGATTTTCAACGAACAGCTCTTCCCGGCCCTTACCCCCTTAGGGATCGACGCTTATCGGCCTTTCCCGAATCTGAACAATAAACTGATCCACACTTTTGTGAATCTTGAAAAAGACGGCACGACCCGCGTCGCGATTGTGCCTGTCCCTGCGCTCATTCAGCGGTTCATCCTGTTGGAAGGAAATGGGGTTACGGGTGTCATCCTGATAGAGGATGTCATCCGACACTTCATCCATACCCTTTTCAAGGGCTATACCGTCACGAACAGTTTCAGCTTCCGGATTACCCGCAACGCGGATTTGGATCTTCATGAAGATGGAGCGGACGACCTGTTGTTGGTGATCCAGGATTACCTGAAAAAAAGGAAGAATGGGATGGCTGTGCGTTTGGAGGTCGATATCCGCGACACCATCGCAACGCTGCAAACCGATGTCCAATTCTTGGCGGCGGAATTGGATTTGAACGAGCGCGACATTTACAGGATCAGCGGTCCGCTCGATTTGACGGTCCTCAGCAAAATCACCCGGGTGCTGTCCGTTTCCTTTCCGGAAGATGTCTATCCCGACTTCAAACCGGTGACCCCCTTGGAGCTGGCGGGTAAAGACATTTTCGATGTGGTCGAAAAACAGGACGTGTTCATGCATCATCCCTATGACTCCTTTGATCCGGTCGTCGATTTCATTAAATTAGCCGCCGAAGATGAGAATACGGTAGCCATCAAGCAGACGCTTTATCGCGTCAGCAACGACTCCCCCATCATCGAAGGCCTGAAGACGGCCGCCGAAAAAGGGAAGCAGGTGACCGTTCTGGTGGAATTGAAGGCCCGTTTCGATGAAGAGAGCAATGTCCAATGGGCGAAAGAGCTGGAGGAGGCAGGCGTGCACGTTCTCTATGGCATGACCCATCTGAAGACACACAGCAAAATTGCGATGGTGGTGAAAAAGCAAAGCGATAAAATCATCCGTTATGTCCATCTGGGCACCGGCAATTACAACGACAAAACGGCCCGCCTGTACACCGATATGGGACTCTTCACCGCCAATAAGGAAATCGGGGAGGATGCGACAAACTTCTTCAATTACTTAAGCGGCTATTCGGATCAGCCGGAATACAACCACTTGCATGTGTCCCCCTTCGAAATCCGTGATTCCTTCATCGAATACATCGACGATGAAATCGATTCCCATAAGCAGTTCGGCAACGGCCATATCCTTGCCAAAATGAATTCGCTGACCGATAAACGCGTCATCATGAAACTGTATGAAGCCAGCCAAGCCGGTGTGCGTATCGATCTCATCATCCGCGGCATCTGTTGCCTGAAGCCGCAAGTCCCCGGCGTCAGCGAGAACATCCAGGTGCGCAGCATCATCGGCCGTTTCTTGGAGCATAGCCGGATCTACTACTTCCATCACAACGGGGAAGAAAACCTGTTCCTGTCATCGGCGGACATGATGACGCGGAATATGATCAAGCGTGTCGAAATCGAATTCCCTATCCTGGATAAGGAAATCAAGAAAGAAATTCTTTCCGCCTTGGACATCTATTTGGCCGACAACACCAAGGCTCGGGAACTGTTCCCAGATGGCACGTACCGCTACATCCGCAACGAGTTGCCGCCCGTCTATGCCCAACAACTTTTCATGGAAAAAGCGAATGCCGAAAAGGTTACGCCGCCCGCTTTCCCGACAAAAGACAAGTGGTTCCACAAAATCCAAAGGCGCTTCAACCTGTAACCTGATAGAATCAAAAAATCCCAAAAAGAAATCCCCGGACGTTTGCATGCGCCCAGGGATTTCTTTTCCATATTAGATGATTTCTTTTTTTATTTTCGAAAGGATGATGCCGACGACAAAGCCGATCAATGCCGGAACAAGCCAGCCCATGCCGAGACCGGCCAAAGGTATCGTTGCATCGGTCCACGCGATGAAGCCATTCACATGCATACCATCCTTCAACCCTTGCGGCAGAGCCTTCATGAAATCGACCAACGCAAACGGCAAAGTGAACAGTGTCGTCAGCTGATAGACGATGGTCCGATCATTGAACAAGGGACTCGCGATCGAAAGGATGATCAACGTTATCGCCAAAGGATACAGGAACATCAAAACCGGAATGGAAAAAGCGATGATCTGATTCAAGCCGATGTTTGCCACGCCGAAGGAAATGGCAGTGAACAGGTAAACATATTGTCTATACTGCAGCGACTTCGGAAACATATGGACGAAGGTTTCGCTGATCGAAGTGATCAGCCCGATTGCCGTTTTCAAGCAAGCAACCGAAATGATGATCGCAAACAGGATGGCTCCGAAAATGCCGAAGTAGTGTCCGGAAATTTGGGATAAAGCGATCCCACCGTTTCCGCTGATTTCAAAAACCCCTCTGCTGGTGGATCCCAGATAGACCAAGGAACCATAGATGACTGCCATCAGCAGCATGCTGATCAGCCCCGATTTGATTGTGTCCTTTGCGATGGCGCCGGGCTTGGTGACGCCCAAGCCTTGGATCGTCGTGACGACGATGATTCCGAAAGCCAATGAGGCCAAGGCATCCATCGTGTTATAGCCTTCAAGAACCCCCTTGAAGAAGGTTCCGCTCTGATAGGTCACATCAGCAGGAACTGCGCTGACCGTGCCCATCGGTGCAAAGAAGCCGAACAGGATCAAGAGCGACAGGAACACCAGAAAAATGGGGTTCAACACTTTCCCTACCCATTTCAATATTTCCGAAGGTTTCAGCGAGAACCACAATACCGCGCTGAAAAACAGCAACGAGAAGATGAACAGCGCGACTTTTGTCAGTGCGGGGTCCATATAAGGGGCGAATGCCGCCTCGAAGGAAACCGTCGCCGTCCTGGGCGTCGCGAAGAAAGGCCCGATGGTCAAATACAGGGCCACTGTGAAAAATACGCCATACTTAGGATGGATCTTGCTTGCCATTTCGACAAGGCTTTCCTTGCCCGATAACCCCATCGCAACAATCCCCAAAAACGGCAACCCGACTGCAGTGACAATGAATCCCAGCATCGCCGGCAGCATATTTTGTCCAGCCAATTGGCCCATGTGGACAGGGAAAATCAGATTACCAGCCCCAAAGAAAAGGCCAAAAAGCATGGAACCGATGAAGACATAATCTTTCAATGTCAATTTTTTATCCATTTTGTCGTCCCCAATTCCTATAAAATAATTTTGTTCATTTTATCATGAGAGCAAAGCATTATCCATAAAGAAAAACCTATCCCCTCCAAATTCTTTCCCATTTCTCATTTTCACACGGAACGTTCGGTTTCCTGCCCCTTTACCGTTGCGGCAATGGTATAATGGGTGCAATGGAAATCGATCCCAAAAATTATATAGTCGAAGGGGGAGTCTTATTGGAGTTGGAGAATCTTTTGGTCACCCGCATCAAAATTGCCGGATCTTTTCAAAATGTTACCCTCTACAGCGGCGTCCTGTATCTGTTGAAAAGCCCCACCACATTATACCTGTACGATTGGAACAAATGGATCCAGAGTGCGTCAATCGGAGATGTACCTATCTATAGGGATCCCTTCCCGTCCCAAAACATCGAGGCTACGCTTGAGACGCTGAACCCCTTTTTTATCCGGGCGGTGGCTTTTCCGAGTGCGCTCAAGGATTTTTTCGTGTACAACCATGTCCTCTATTATATCGATGAGAGCGGATTTTGGAACATGTCCATGGAGCGGCAAGATGCCGTGAAGCAGCGCTTGCGGGAAGGGAACTTCCTTGAATTGCTGCTGTCCAACAAGAAGCGGGTCGCCTTGGTAGCCGGCGAAAAAGGGATCTACGAATATCTGCTTTCGCCCGCCTATAGCCTCGGCCTGCCGGCTGTCGATGAGGAAGAGCGTTTCTATCTTTTGGATGCGGCGCCTACCTATCATGCCGAATGGCATGGCCATGACTTGCTCCAATCGGATGAACAGGGACAAGCTGTGCAATTGCTCTCTTTCCGTCATTCAAGAGGACAGCTCACCCTGTTCGCTAAAATACCGGCGACAGCCTTGACGGCGCAGCGCATCTATTTTTCGGAGGAGCTGCCCCTGTTCCAAAAGGACCTGACGCCCACGAATGCCCTCTTTACCTTCTTTAAGCATGGGAAGTCAGCAAAGAAAAGCAATCCCTTCAAGCAGCAGGCTGTCCCGATCTACATCCTGTCCCATCCGCTTTTTCCTGAAGTCACGTTTTCGAACAATGTCATCACCGTCTCAAACGGCGAGAAGGAGCTGGTAATCCAGCTGAATAACGCTAAGCTGTTGGCATTGGACAAAGCAGCTATCCTCCGTTGGCATCATTATGACCGTTCCCGCTACTACCGGAATCAGCTGCACATCGTCGAACCGGAGCAGGTCATTCTCTATCTGTTCACCGAGTTGGAACCGGACTAAGGGGAAAGTTTTGGATTTTTACCATATTGCAAAAAATCGATTTCACGGTTTTTTTCCTTATACTTTGGTTAAATTCCTTTCATTTTCCCAAGAATATGCTAGAATGAATTGACTATAATAAGAATTGAGGAATGCGTAAAAATGATTACCGTATCAAATGTAAGCTTACATTTTTCTGACCGCAAGTTATTTGACAATGTTAATCTAAAGTTCACGCCGGGTAACTGTTACGGCGTTATCGGTGCCAACGGGGCTGGGAAATCTACCTTCTTGAAGATTTTATCAGGCGCTATCCAACCGACTACCGGCGATATCATCCTGGATCCGAACGAACGTTTAGCTGTCTTAAATCAAAATCACTATGGCTTTGAAGATTATCAAGTACTCGACACTGTTATCATGGGACACAAACGTCTTTATGAGATCATGGATGAAAAAAATGCCCTTTATGCAAAAACGGATTTCACCGAAGCAGACGGCATCAGAGCCGGCGAATTGGAAGGCGAATTTGCCGAATTGGATGGTTGGGAAGCAGAATCCGATGCCGCCAACCTGTTGCAAGGCTTGGGGATTTCCGAAGAATTGCACTACAAAAAAATGGAAGACTTGTTGGAACCGCAAAAAGTAAAAGTGTTGCTTTCGCAAGCATTATTCGGCAAACCGGACGTATTGCTGTTGGACGAACCGACCAATGGTTTGGACAAAGAGTCGATCGAATGGCTTTCGGAATTCTTGATCAACTTCCCTAATACCGTCATCGTTGTTTCCCATGACCGTCACTTCCTGAATACGGTATGTACGCATATGTGTGACGTAGACTTCGGAAAGATCAAATTTTACGTCGGTAACTACGATTTTTGGATGCAATCAAGTCAATTGGCCGCTAAACTGGCTGGTGACCAAAATTCGAAAAAAGAAGAACAAATCAAGGAATTACAAGAATTTATCGCTCGATTCAGTGCCAATGCATCTAAATCAAAACAAGCGACTTCCCGTAAAAAGACGTTGGATAAAATTACATTGGACGATATTCAACCATCTTCCCGTAAATACCCATTCGTCGGATTTACACCGGAACGCGAAATCGGTAACGACTTATTGATCGTCGCCAACCTTTCAAAAACAATCGATGGCGTCAAAATATTGGACAACATCAGCTTCGCTTTGAACAAAAACGATAAAGTTGCTTTTACAAGCCGTAAGGATATCGCTACGACTACCCTATTCAGAATCTTGATGGGCGAAATGGAAGCGGACAGTGGCTCATTCAAATGGGGCGTTACGACTTCCCGCAGCTACTTGCCGAAAGACCACACTTCCGAATTCCCTGATAAGAACGTCAACATCTTGGAATGGCTACGCCAATTTGCCGGCAAAGAAGAAGACGACAACACCTTCTTGCGCAGCTTCCTGGGACGCATGTTGTTCTCCGGCGAAGATGTCATGAAAAAAGTTTCTGTTCTTTCCGGAGGAGAGAAAGTTCGTATCATCCTATCCAAAATGATGCTTTCAAAAGCGAACGTCTTGGTATTGGATGATCCGACAAACCACTTGGACTTGGAATCCATCACAGCATTGAATGATGGCATGATCGCATTCAAGGGCGCTTTGCTGTTCACTTCGCACGATTACGAGTTCATCAATACGACTGCAAACCGCATCATTGAACTGACTCCTAACGGGGTTGTCGACAGAATGGAAACAACCTATGAAGTATTCCTGGAAGACAAGGACGTACAAAAAAGAATCGACGCTTTGTACTCACAAGAAGCTTAATCAAAAAAATACGAAAAAGGAGCCTCGGACATTTTTGTCCGGGGCTCCTTTTTCGTATGGCCGATTGTTGGTCACAGCAGTTCCATATGAGATCTGAACGGATCCGTTCAGCTTTTCTGTACTTTCTTCCAGATGATATGGGCTTCACAGGACAGGTCTTCGCCATTGCAGATTTGGTGCGCCGTGACGAATTCGCCGTTTTCCCTTTCACTCGTCGTCATCACGCTCTTGACGACATTGCCGTACTCCACTTCTTTCTCATACTTTATGTTTACGGCAACCATCTGATGATCCATGATGAACTTGGGATCCAATGTGTTGATGATCCAGTCCAGATATTTCGAATTGTTCACATGTCGATTATAATCGATGTCCAAATAACGGACGCGGAATTCTTGTTCGCTGCGGCCTTCTTGCTCCAATTTTTCCGGTTTCGGTACGCGGAGAAGGTTACGGATTTCTTCGACTTGGTAAGGCGCAATCAGATCCTTCTGAATCTGCACCATTTTTCTTGACTCGAAATCCATCATCACAAACGTCACCATCACTTCCAGGCAGAGTTGGTCGTTTGCATCAAACACCTTGAATTGGCGATAGGTAAAGAAGCGGTTATAGCTGATGGCTTGCGTCTGCAAAACCAGCTCTTCACCCGCGTGGGGCATCCGCTCGATTTTCATATCGTATTGGACAATGACCCAACTCAACCCCCGTTCCAACATTTGTTCCGTTGTATTTCCCAGCGCGATGCTTTGTACCCCGGATACGTGAAGCATCAAATTGATGAGTGTCGGCAAAGTGATTTCACCGGTCACATCACATTCATATCCTTTTACACGATGGGGCATACGATAGATTAATCCACTCAACGCATTTTCGCCTCCCATTAGTTATTTCTTTTAGGTTACCACAATTCGTTCCCCTAACCCAATCAAAACATTTATCGCTCTAATTGCGCAGTTGCTGTCTTTCGTTGAAGAATTCGCGGTAAGCCAGGAAAGAGGCGATGTATGAGGAGATGCTCGTCGTCGCGACCAGCATGAAGGTCACCATGATTTGGTACATGATGGCTGTCATCGGCGTCGTACCAGCAAACATCAAACCGGACATCATCCCCGGCAGGGAAACGATGCCGATCGTTTTGGCTGCATCCAACGAAGGCTGCATCCCGGACTTGATCGTTTCCCTTAGGATGGTACGGGAAGCCTGGTTAGGCGTCGCCCCCAAAGACAGTTTCTCCAATATTTGTTGGCGTTGGTCGCGGAACAGGGAATTCAGGTTGCGGTAGCACAATCCGATCGTCGTCATCGCGTTGCCGGCGATCATCCCTGAAATCGGCACAATCTGCGACGGGATGAATTTCACCGATCCGGACAGGACCAAAATGGAGAGCGTCAAAATGATGGCCGAAAATATCGCAATCAGTGATATCTTCAAGGCATGCGGTATATGGTTGCTGCGTTTGCTCGCGTTCCAGGATGCGTTGAAGGAGATGACCAGCACCATCGCCAGTGTTACGATCGTATTGTTGACGTTGAACAGGTAAGTCAAGACATACCCGACGATGATCAGTTGGATGACCGCACGCGTTATGCTGTATAGAATTTCTTTCGCCGTTCCCAGTTTTTCCCTATAGGAAATGAATACCCCCGCCAATACCAAGGTGAAACTGAGGACGAGCGTTATCGGGCTGACTTGTAGGTCCATGATCAGAAGCCCTCCCTTTCGGTTATTTTTCCGCCGACGATGTGGATCCGTTTATCCGCCATGCCAGCTTCTTCCTCGTTGTGGCTGACCATCAGGATCGTCATGTCGGAATGTTCGCGCATACTGCGCAGCCATTCCCAGATGATCACCCGGTTCGCTTCATCCAAGGCGCTGGTCACTTCATCCAGCAACAGGATTTCTGGCTGGAACAGGACATTCCGGACCAGGGCGACCCGTTGTTTTTCGCCGCCCGATAAGGAGTTGATGGATTTATCCAAATACTCTTCCGGCAGGCCGACGGATTTCAGGTAAGCGATGGCTTTTTCGCTGTCGAATGGAACTTTGCGGATTTCATAAGGAAATGCCAAATTGTCCCGCACCGTCTTCCCGAACAGAACAGCGGTCTGGAAACAATAGGACACCTCCTTACGGTATGCCGTCGCCTCGTAATTTTCCAATGGTTCGCCTTTATAGACGATTTCCCCATTCGTTTTTGAAAGGATGGTTGCGATGATCTTCAACAAGGTGCTCTTCCCGCTTCCGGAAGGCCCGGTGATGGACAAGAAATCGCCCTTCTCGATTGAAAAGTGGATGTCATCCAGGATCGTTTTCCCATCCGATGCAAAAGTTAGATTGTTGATCTCCAATAATGCCATGAATCGTGATGCTCCTTTTTTCATAAGAATTTGTCTGTTAATATTGTAACACTATTTATCTTCTCACTGCTAATGATAATGATTATAATTTAGGGATAATTATCCCTTACATGCAAAAAGGCAAATCAAAACGCTGATTTGCCTTTTTATGGATTGACCTGCTTCCCAGATTATTCTTCCAGATCGCCAAAATGAATCAATTCGATATTATCGTATTCCTTCACGCGCTGCGCGAAATCGGAATGGATCAGGAAATCCGTCATATAGGGCCGCTCCAACTGCAAGCTGGTTTCCCGCAGAACAGTGGCATCCAGATAACCCGGATGTACGATCAATTCCACCGATTGATCCGCTTTTGCCAAAAGAATGAGGAGATCATCGAGTTTTTTCAGCGCTTCGTCGCTCAGTTCCTGATGGACCGTTTCCGCCGCAAACTGCATGTCGATCGTTTGATCCGTATGTCTGACGGCATGGCTCCCTTCGAAGTGGTCCCGGATCGGCACCTCATATTGCAGCGCCAAGGACAGGATCACTTTATTCAATGGTTCCAGCATATGCACATGGTGATGGGAATCCAGATGCGTAGGCTTTATGCCAGCCTCGATGACCTTCTCGATCTGCGCTGCCCATTCAGCATAGACTTCGTTGAGGTCGAATTCCTTCACGTGCTCCTTCACATATTTCCGGAAATGGAAACTCCCATCCGCGCTTATGGTGGCGGCGTTTGCGATTAGCGGTGCGCCTTTCGTCAGGTTCAGATGCACCCCAATCCCCATCTCGGGATATTCCGAGGCCAAAGCCACCGCATGATCAAAAGCCTCTCCGTTCGCCATGATTGTAGTGGATGTGGTGATGCCTTCCACATAGCTGTCGACGATGCCATAGTTGACGCCTCTGCTGAAGCCAAAATCGTCAGCGTTTATGATTACTTGTCCCATATTCTCAGCTCCCGTTCCAAAGTGGACAATTCCTGTTTTTTAGGTGGCTTTGACCAGTCCTCCGTCGACATAAATCGTGCTGCCTGTGATGTAGGTGTTCGCATTCGACAACAGGAAGGCGACTGCTTTCGCAAATTCCTCCGGAGTGCCATAGCGGCCCAAGGGAATCTTAGCGATTGCTTCCGCATCGACTTCCTCGAGCGGCCGGTTTTGGTTTTTGGCCCTGGATTCATTCAGGAATTTGATGCGGTCCGTCGCAATCTGACCAGGAGCGACGACGTTCACCAAAATATTATCCGCTGCCAATTCCTCGGCCAACGTCTTGCTCATCCCGACGATGCCATTGCGGAACGTATTGGAAAGAATGAGATCAGGCAGCGGCGTCTTCACCGAAATGGATGCGATATTCACGATCCGTCCGCCTTCTTTCCGGAGGTCCGGCAACACCTCGCGGATGACGCGGATATAGCTCAACAGATTCAATTCAAATGACCTTTGCCATGCTTCATCGGAAAAACTGTCGAATTTCCCGGTCGGCGGTCCTCCTGCATTGTTCACCAAGATATCGATCTGGCCGAAGACGGCATGCGTCCGTTCAACCAGCTTTTTGATGTCTTCCGCATTTGTGATGTCACACGGAAAATAGGCTACTCTCCCTGCATGCAATGTTTCTAATTCTTCCTTCACTTCCGCCAACTTGTCCTCGCTTCTGCTCGTCAGCATGACCTGTGCGCCCTCTTTGACGAGTTCCTTCGCAACCGCTTTGCCCAAACCTTGGCTGGATGCGATCACCAAAGCGACTTTATTTTCCAATCCCAAATCCATGTTATTTCCTCCTCATTTCCGAATGAAATTTTCTTTCCCTATTTTCTCATACCTATAATATAGCCCAAAACCGGCGTAGGAACTAACAATTACCCCTGCCATTTCCGATATTCGGCGATTCTTTTCTGCGCCAGTCAGGAACACATGCGCGTAGCTGAAAATATTTGTTATAATGGGAAATGAATTGAATATAAAGATAGAACAAAGAAAAAGCGCACGCTCGCGTATAGTAATCAATAGACTGAAAGAGGGGGACTCCATCCATGCGGATTCTGCATACCGCCGATTGGCATTTGGGAAAAATGGTCAATGATTTTTCCATGCTTGAAGGCCAAAGCTATTATTTAAATGCACTGATCGAAACACTAAAAACAAAAGAAATCGACGCCATCATCATGGCCGGTGACCTCTACGACCGTTCGCTGCCTCCGAAAGAAGCCGTCGCATTGGCGAACACGATTTTGACGCGGATGATAAAAGAACTGCAGGTGCCGGTCTTCGTCATCGCCGGCAATCACGACAGCAATGAACGGGTGGAATACGGTTCCCTTCTATTGGCCGACAGCCAACTGTATATCGAAGGGACCGTCAAAAAGGAGACCAGGAAAATCTCCCTGAACGGCACGAACTTCTATCTACTTCCCTTCGCCGACCATGTCTTCATCCGGGAACTGCTGCAGGATGACAGCATCAAAAACATCGAGGACGCTACGCGCATGCAGATCGAAGCGATAAAAGCGACGATGGATCCGGACGAAGTGAACATCCTGATCGCACACGGCTACATCATCGACTATGCACAGGACACCAGTGAAACCTCCGACTCCGAACGCCCGCTCAGCATCGGGACAGCCGAATATGTCAACGTGCACCTATTCGATGATTTCGACTATGTCGCCTTGGGGCATCTGCACAAAGCGCAGAAAGTTTCGAGCGACAAGGTGCGTTACAGCGGCTCCATCCTGAAATATTCCAAGTCGGAAACGGCACATAAGAAGCAGGTTTCGATCGTCACCATCGACAAGAGCGGCGTAGCGATCGAACCGCTTTACATCAAGCCCTTGCGGGATATGCGCATAGTCAGGGGGACCTTTGCGGAATGCATGAAGGGCCAATCGGACGACTATCTCTTCTTCGAACTGGAAGATACGGAATACGTAATGGATGCCATGAACCAGCTGCGCCTGCGCTATCCCCAGGCGATGGGGCTGGAATACGTGACGCAACGCCAAGCGGAAACCGTTTCGTTGCAGCACAACCAGGAGGATCTGCAGAGAGCGACATTGCCGGAGCTTTTCAAGGACTTCTATGAACAATACCGCAATCTGGAGTTGGACGAGGAAGCCTTCAAAGTCGTTTCCGATGCCTTCGCCGCCGTAGAAAGGGATGAGTAGATGAGACCATTAAAACTGGAAATGAACGCATTCGGCCCCTACAAAGGGAAAACGTCGCTGGACTTCACCCAATTCCAGAACCAGACGCTTTTCCTCGTCAGCGGTCCGACCGGCGCAGGCAAGACGACCATCTTCGATGCCATCGCCTATGCGCTCTATGATGACTCGAGCGGCAGCAGCCGGGAAAAAGACACCTTCAAATCGCAGTTCGCCACCGACATGGACATGTGTTATGTGGATTTCACATTCGAATATAACGGTCAGCCTTACCGGATCGTACGGACCCCGGCCCAGACTGGGCCCGGCAAGAACGGCAAACCAAAAAATGTCCTTTCGGCCGTGGAATACTACCACGATGACACGGTCACGACGAAAGTCCGCGATGCCAATCTTGAAATCCAACAGTTGCTCTCCTTGACGTACGACCAGTTCAAGCAAATCGTCATGCTGCCGCAGGGAGAATTCAAGAAATTATTGGAATCGAACAGTGACGACAAGCAAAATATCTTCCGCAATATTTTCGGGACCGCCGTCATCAAAAACTTCCAGGATCACCTGAAGAAGAAGACCAGCGAACTGCAGGGGCAGGCTAACTCCGCCATGGACGGTTTGAAGACGGCCTTCACCTTCGTTTCCGGAATACCGGACGAGGAACTGCAGCAGGCGATTGCACTCGAGGATACACAAGCCGTGCAGGCACGCATCGCGGTCATCCTTTTGAAAAAAGAACAGGAACGGACAGAGCTCGAAGCAAGGCTGGCCCACTTGCGCGAACAAAGCCAGATCGCCGAAGGCAACCGCAAGCTCCTGCTGGAAATCGACCAGCTGGAAGCAGAAAAGACGCAGCTCGTTCTGCAGCAGACAACCATCCTTGAAATGAAAAAGCAACTGGTGGACCATGAACAGGCCGCCGCAGCCGAAGCCAAAAGGAAGGCGCTGGTTTCGGAGGAAACGGATGAAAAAGGCAAACTCCTGCAGCTCGCTGAAAATGAGAATATGCTCAAAAAGGCGGAAGAGAGTTATGCGGATAAGAAGGCAGCAGCCGAAATGCTGGAAACCACCTATCAGCAAATACCCGTCTGGCGGGAGCTCGTCGATGCATTGAAGGAGCAGGAGAAAGAAATCGAAGCTTTGATCGGCAAAAAAAAGCAGCTGGACATCTTCAACGGAAACATCATCCAAGCCGAAAAGGATAAACGGGATGGAGAAGTAAAACGTGCCGAACTTTCCGAAGGAATGAAGGGCTTAACGGACAGCCTCTCCTCCATCCAGGCTGCCCAGAAAGAAGCCGTCCAGCTCCAAGAAACACTTGGCGGTATCCGGACGACAATGGCTCAATCAGAAAATCAAAAAGGCAAAACCAAACAGATTGCTGCTCTGCTGACCCGACAAATACGGGAAACAAGAGCCATGCAGGAACAGTATCAGCTTTTCTTGGCGAAAGACGAAGAACTCCGCAACGAAACAAGCCATTACAACCAAAATCTCGCGGGCATACTCGCAGAAAATCTTGCCGATGATGAAGCCTGCCCGGTTTGCGGCTCCCGCCATCACCCTGTCCTGGCCCAAAAAGCGTCAGCTACCTTGTCTGTGGATGAGTTGGAAGTTTTGGGAGAGGCACGCAATAAGGAGTACGCATCTTACCAAACGCTTGCAGCTTCCTTGCAGAGTCTCCAGGAACAATTACAGGCACTGCATGACGAACTGGGCATCGCAACCGATCAATACGAAACTTTTGCAGCTTCACTGGAAATCCGGATGAACGATCAGGCACGCGCAGAAAAAACGCTATTGGCTGAAATCGAAGCCGTCAAAGCCTTGCTGGCCCAGCAAGATCTACTGCAAAGGCAACTGCAGATAGCTGAAGCGAAGAGCAAAGAGACGGACACAACCATCCAGAAATCGCTGTCCGCCATAGCATTCAACCGGGAACGCCTAGCGGAACTAAGCGAAGACATCGTCCAAACCGAAACGAAGCTTTCGGAGACAGATCTGCAGACGGTCCAGGATAAACGCAAGCAGCAGACCGAACAGATCGAATCCGTTACCCGGCAACATGCGGCTATGCAGACGGAAATCAATGAAGTTTCGCAACAGATTGCGGTATGCAAGGCAAACGCAATCGCCTATGCCACACAGGCAGCGGAAGCGGCTGAACGCGTAAAAACCGCAAAAACGGCCTTCGAAGAAGTCCTTGCGGCCACCAATTTGACCGAACCGTTTGACGGCTTGATCCTGAGCACGGAACGTGTCCAAAAAAACAAAGAGGCGATTGAACAATACGAAAGCCACATGGCCATCAACCAAGACCGTTCGGAAAAACTGCAGGCATCCGCACAAGGATTGGACCCCGCCAGCACGGCGGATTCCTTCGCGGAACAGAAAACAGCACTGGACGATGAAATCCGCACGATGGACAAGGAAAAGGAAGAGCTTGCAAGTGTCCTGCACCAGTTAAACACTGCGTCGGAACGGATTGCCGCAATCTTCAAAAAGCAACAAAAGATCCTGACTTCCTTCAAACAGTACAAGACCTTGTCCGAAATCGCCAATGGTTCGAAAGAAACGGACTATGTATCCTTTGAACGCTACGTGTTGGCGATCTACTACTCCGATATCATCGAAGCCGCCAATCACCGTTTCCAACAGATGACCAATAACCGCTACCTGTTGAGCCGCAAAGAAGACAAAGGAAAAGGCGCCGGAGCCAAAGGTTTGGACCTGGATGTCCTTGACCAATACACCGGACAGACCCGCAGCGTCAAAACACTGTCCGGCGGAGAAAGCTTCAAGGCTTCGCTTTCTCTGGCGCTGGGGCTGAGCGATGTCATGCAGAGCCGCAGCGGCGGCATCCACATCGATACGCTCTTCATCGACGAAGGGTTCGGAACGCTGGATTCGGAATCTTTGGATGCGGCCATCGAGGCCCTCTTCGAACTGAACAGCCGCGGCAGATTGGTCGGAATCATCTCGCATGTGGATGAATTGAAGACGAGGATACCGGTCCACATCGAAGTCACCCGCTCCGCTGAAGGAAGCGAAGCGAAAATCGTGATGTAAAAAGGAAAAGTCTAGATACCGGATGGGTAACTAGACTTTTTTGCGTTTCCTGACTTTGTTCTTAAAAATCGGTTTGTTGACTTTTTCTTACTATCAATAAATCACAAGGCGCATTGCGAATGACATGGTTGGTGACAGAGCCGACAACCAATTTAGCGATGGCGCCCTTTCCAGTTGCACCCATAACGATCAGGTCAATATTCCATTCTTCCAACAGATCTTTTGAGATCAGTTCCTTAGGATCGCCGGTACGCATATCTTTATGCACCGCCACTCCGTGCGCTCTCGCATACCTGTCCAGTTCATCAAATAAAGAATCCTTATCTTTTTGCAGTTGGGCTGCTTCCTCAGCATTATCCATTTTATCCAATATCGCAACAAGATACAAATCAGCCTTGTTGCGTTCGGCGATATGTACCCCTTGTTTGAAAGCTGAAATCGAAGTTTCCGATCCATCAACTGGAACTAAAATACTTTTGTACTCACTCATATCCATACCCACTCCTTCGGGATAATCAACCAGAAAACGCTTTCCTTCCCTTTATTTTACTATATTATCTAAATAAACAAAAGATTTGTTACTATCATTATAATTAATTTATATAAATTATAATGACACGAAAAAAAGAGGAACGCCATAGCATCCCTCAAAATTCTGCATCAAATTAAATTTCAACGCTTTCTAACGTGCCGATTTCCTTGATATCTTTCCGCAATGTCGCCTGCGACAGGTTCGGGCGGACTTTATAGGCGGACTTCGCAGACATGATTGCGTTGACCAAGCCCGTCTGGATAATTTCCGGTAAGGTGTCCTTTTTCAAATAGGAGAACACGATGCCGGCACAAAGCGCCTCGTTGGTACCCCAAATGTACGTATCCGCGCCTTTGTTTTTCAAATCAAAGACCCGCATGCCGTGTTTTTCGCTCGCATATGCGACAGAGTGGCTATCCTTCGTCATAATCACATGCTGCACACCTTTATCCAGCCACTTCTGCAGTGCAATCCGTAGGGAAGCAGGGCTATCGATCTCCATATCGAAATATTTTTCCGTTTCATCCTTTTTTGTGATCAGCAGTTTCAATCCCTTCAAATTCTCAGGAATCGTGTGCAGTTTCAAAACAGATGCCGTGATCAACACGATGGGGATATTGTATTTCATGCCTATCTCCAACAGATGTTCCATGCTTTCTTTCGGGCAATTTGAATCGCTCACGATGGCATTCGCCCTCTTCAAGGTGGCGATATGCTTCATGATCCATTCCGGTTGCATATAGTCATAGATATCCATTTCGGCTAATCCAATCAGCATTTTTCCGTTGTGGTCGATGACTTCCATGAATGTTCCGGTCGCCAAACCGTTGACGGCTTCCACTTCGTTTATTTTCATGAAGGGCCGCATCGCTTGTTCGATGGTTTGCCATTCCGCATCATTGCCCGCCAAAGACAGGAGGACCACTTCTTCTTGCAACCTCCCCAAATTTTCGGCAACGCTCAACGCCACTCCGCCGATGGATGTTTGCGAGGTCACATTATTCGATTGTCCATGGATTAAATCTTCTTCAACAAAATACCGTCTGTCTATGCACGCTGCGCCGATGCAGACGATGGGACGCGTATCGTTGATGACATACGCTTTGCCCAACAAATAGCCGCGTTTCACTAAGCTGGAAATGATATTTGCAACAGCCGGTCGGGACAATCCAATTTTTTCCGCCAAATCCTGTTGGGAAATAAACGGATTTTCCTTGATGTAACTCAATATTTTAGATTCTTTTTCA
Source organism: Trichococcus palustris (assembly GCF_900114465.1). GTDB lineage: Bacteria > Bacillota > Bacilli > Lactobacillales > Aerococcaceae > Trichococcus > Trichococcus palustris. The sequence goes on from NZ_FOTD01000018.1 coordinate 24,198, forward strand.
TTTAATGACATCATTGTAATCCCCTTACGCTATAAAAAAGTCGGTCTTATCCCCACTCAATTTCATTTGAAATTCATTTTCACTGAACTTTAGTATACATCCAAAAAGTCCTAATGCAACATACTATTCAATAATTTACCATTATTTTTAACTTTAATGGGGATTTTCCATCCAGTGTAGCAATCCAAAACAGTTGTGCTATAATGAACGGGACTATTTTAAGGGAGTGATTGGCAATGATCCAAACATTTATCTTTGATATCGACGGTACCATCATCGATACGGAACAATCCATCTTTATCGGCTTGGACAAAATTTTAATCAAGCATGCGGGACGACGGGCAACAAAGGAAGATATGCTCAAAGTATTCGGCATTCCGGGCATAAAAGGCTTGATTGCATTGGGATTCACGCATGAAGAGGCAACCGACCTTCATCCGAAATGGAGCGCCATCTCTCGGGAACATATAGATACGGTAGCCATTTTCGATGGGATGAAAGCAACATTGCAACACCTGAAAGATAACCACCATCGCCTAGGCATCGTCACATCAAAGACCCGCGAAAGTTTTGACAGGAGCTTTACGCCTTTCGGACTGACTCATTTGTTCGACGAAATCATCACATCCAGCGATACGAAAGAGCATAAACCCTCAGGCGAGCCTTTGACGGAATGTCTGAATCGCCTGGATGTACCGGCAGAGCAAGCCATCTACATCGGCGATTCCATCTTCGATAATTTGTGCGCCCGCAATGCGGATGTTGCCTTCGGCCTCGCCGAATGGGGTTCCCACACCAGCGAAGGCTTCGACGCCGATCATATCTTCAAAAAACCTCAGGACATCTTGTCCGTTCTTTAATGAAAAGATTGAAAGAAAAAATAGGCACTCTCTTTTGGGGGTGCCTATTTTTTCTGCTCATTATTTTTGTGCTGTCCCCTGTCATCCAAACACCGAATCCGCTTCAGCAATTCATCGGCCGCTTCATGATTCCTATGCAATTTATAGAGATAATGGCTATCCAGGTACAGTCCGCGCGCTTTTTCCAATTCATTGATGGTGAAATGATAGTCGCCTAAGCCGCGCAATACGCCCGCTATAACGATGCTGTCTCCCGATTTTTCAGCGTAGTGTTTCGCTTTATCGATGTACACTTTGCCTTTGATCGGATTCCTTTGCAATAAAGACAACATGGCGGCCTCATGATAGGTTTCCGCCAATCCGATATAATCATCCGGAAAATGCGTCATGCGGAAGGCCAACTCTTCTTCACACATGATGGCGGCTAAATCATATTCTTCCGTCTGGCGGGCATTCACAGCCAATTTATGAAGATATTCCGCTTCTTTTTTCAAATTTTTATCTTTTCTCGCATGCCAATAGAGCTCTTCCAAGCATTCTTTTGCTCCATCATAGTTTTCTTGTACCGTGTAACATTTCTCTAGTTCAGATACGATGGTCTGATATTCTTCCGCTTCGGGATTGTCCATCAGATACAACGCATCCACATATTTTTTTTCTGCAAGTTCAAAATCATTTGCATCAAATGCAAGTTTAGCGGCATCAACCAGTTCCTGGACAAGCTTCTCCATTATGCTACCCCTCTCACCAATCAAAAAAAATCTGTTAACGTTCTCATTTCATCTTACCACCAATTACCGTCTTTAGCAAAAGACAGCAATTGGTGGAGCATTTAATACGATTGCTTGCGTTTATTTCTTTAGAAAAGAACGACGCTAAAAGAAATAGCCAGTATTCCGGCAAGGATGACCAGCCGATTTATCCCTTTATGGTTACGCGCCACGGAAGAAATTTCGCTGTTCAGCCCAGCGGTTTGAAGAGTTCGCTGATCCGTAATGGCAGTCGCTTCTGACAGGCTTTCCGCACCCGCATTGGATGCATCCTCGGCTGTAGAAGTTGCTTTATCCCGGCTGAAGTTGGAACATGCCAAAAAAATGCCGCCACAGGAGATGAGACACCTCATGTGGCGGCATTAAATGATTGGTTTGCTTCTATAACCGGGACTTGAAGACCTCATAGCCGAATGTCTTGATGACTTTCGTGCCTTCTTTGACCGTATGCGCCGCGATGGCAGGCAGTTGGATGCCATTGAAGGTCGTATTCTTAACCATCGAATAGATTGCCATATCCGTGAAGATCAATCTGTCGCCCGCCTGCAGCGGTTCATCGAACGAATAATCGCCGATCACGTCGCCGGCAAGGCAAGTCTGGCCGCCCAGACGATAGGTATGGACTTTCTCGCCCGCTTCGCCCGATCCGATGATGAAAGGCCGATACGGCATCTCCAGAACATCGGGCATATGACAAGTCGCGGAAGTGTCCAGAATCGCCAGATTCATTTGGTTGAAGTTTGTCTCCAATACGCTGGCCACAAGGAATCCCGCATTCAAAGCAACCGCTTCGCCGGGCTCCAGATAAACCTGCACATCGTATTTCCCCTTGATGTGGTTGACGCATTTCACCAATTTGGCGATGTCGTAGCCTTCGCGGGTGATATGGTGTCCTCCGCCGAAGTTTACCCACTTCATGTCATACAAATATTTGCCAAACTTCTCTTCGAAGACTTCTAAAGTCGCTTCCAAGGCATCGGAATCCTGTTCGCAAAGCGTATGGAAATGCAGGCCGTCCAGAATGCCTACTTGGCTGGCATCGAAATTGGCTTCCGTCGTGCCCAAGCGGGAAAATGGACTGGCCGGATCATACAAAGCATGATCTTGTGTCGACAGTTCCGGATTGACGCGCAGACCGATGTGGATCGGACGCCCGCTGTTTTTCACCGCTTCGGCATACAGGTTCACTTGATTGGGGGAATTGAAGACGATATGATCCACAATCGGAATCAATGCTTCCATTTCCTCTTTCTTGAAGGCCGGCGCGAAGACATGCGTCTCTTTACCAAACTCTTCAAAGCCCAATCTGGCTTCGTGGACGGAACTTGCCGTTGTACCGTCAAGATATTCGGCGATCAACGGATAGAAATGGTACATGGAGAAAGCCTTTTGTGCCAGCAAAATTTTGCAGCCCGTCTGGTCCTTCACCGCTTTCAGAATTTCCAGGTTGTGCCGCAATAAGGTTTCATCCACCACGTAGCTCGGTGTCGGCAACGCCTCAAAGTCAATTTTTGTTTCCATGCGTTCCTCCTAGTCTACCAAGGTAGGATTGAAGTCTTCTTGCCAAGGCAAGCCATATACGTTCAATGCTTCCATGAATGGATCCGGATTGAATTCTTCGATGTTATAGACGCCTGGTTTCTTCCATTGTCCGGTCAAGACCATCGCTGCCCCGATCATGGCTGGAACGCCGGTTGTGTAGGAAACGGCTTGGGAGCCGACTTCTTTGTAGCATGCTTCATGGTCGCAGACGTTATAGATGTAGTAAGTCTTTTCTTTGCCGTCTTTGATCCCTGTGAAGATGTTGCCGATGTTTGTTTTCCCTTTTGTGCGCGATCCCAATGAGCCCGGATCAGGCAATACGGCTTTCAGGAATTGTAGCGGCACGATTTGTTTGCCTTCGAAATCGATCGGTTTGATCGAAGTCATGCCGACATTTTCCAAAACCTTCAAGTGAGTCAGGTAGCTTTCGCCGAAAGTCATGAAGAAACGGATGCGTTTGATCCCTTTTATGTTCAAGGCCAATGACTCGATTTCCTCATGGTGCAAAAGATACATGTCTTTTTTGCCCACTTGGTCGAAGGTATACTCGCGTTTGATTTCCATCGGTTCGGTTTCGATCCATTTGCCGTCTTCCCAATAGCTGCCGTTAGCAGTCACTTCGCGGATATTGATTTCCGGATTGAAGTTCGTCGCGAATGGGTAACCGTGGTCGCCGCCGTTGCAATCCAAGATATCGATGGTTTGGATTTCATCGAAATGATGTTTTTGGGCATAGGCTGCAAACACGCTTGTCACGCCTGGGTCAAAACCGGAGCCCAACAAAGCCGTGATGCCGGCTTTTTCAAAGCGTTCGCGGTAATCCCATTGCCATTTATATTCAAATTTCGCCGTATCTTCCGGCTCGTAATTCGCTGTATCGACATAGTCCGTTTTTGTTTCAAGACAGGCATCCATAATGGTCAAGTCTTGGTATGGCAAAGCCACATTAATCACGATATCTGGTTTATATTCATTGATCAAAGCAACCAATTCGGGTACATTGTTCGCGTCCACTTGGGCAGTCGTAATTTTTGAACGACCAGCATAGATCCCACTTTCAATCCGATCTTTGATTTCATCGCATTTCGATTTTGTGCGGCTGGCAATCATGAACTCTTCGAATACTTCAGAATTCTGAGCACACTTGTGACAGACCACGTTGGATACCCCACCGGCACCAATAATTAACGCTCTACTCATCTTATCCATTCCTCCTGTAGGGAAATATAATTACTGCATCTGCCTTAGCCATTCAGGTGCTTCTTGCGCGTACGAATGTTTTCAAGACAGGTCAAAACATTATAACATAAAGTGCCTTAAGATTATATTATTTCAAATACAACGACAACATATCGCAAACACCGAACGGGAGTGCCAAAAAGCGCTACGGCTCGGGTCGTTGCCCCAAAACGAACGCCGCTACGGCTGTTTGGGACCCGATTACTTACTTGTCCAGATTGTGAACATCTCGAATCCATCACCTCTGCTGTGCACTTTCATGTTACCGCGAAAACGGAAAAGAAGCGAGCAATCCCCCTCCCCTATTGGAGACGGATATGCTCGCTTCTTCTATATTTATTTCTTTTTTTTGTTCCGGGCATTGCAGGAGACCGGTGCTTTCCAAAAAGATAACCAGATTTTTTTCAACCATTTGAACAAAATAGGCATCCCCTTATTAACGAATTTGATGAGACCTTTACGCTACGCGTAGATGTTATCCCATTTCGCTTCATAGGCGTCGATTTCATCTTTGTAGCCCATTGTTTCGGTGATGTCATCGATGCCGTTTTCCAATTTGTGTTTCCAGGTCGGGTCGATGTCGAACGGATATTCCGCAGCTTGGGTCCTAACGACTTGGTTCGGAAGATCGATTTCGATCGTTTCATCAGCAGACAGCTGCGCCAATGCATCGCGCTGGTCCTGCGGCAATTCAATCAAAAGCAAGCCGTTTTTCAATGAATTCATATAGAAGATGTCGCTGTAGCTTCCGGCGATGATGACGCGGAAACGGTAATCCTTCAACGCCCACGCCGCATGTTCGCGGGATGAACCGCAGCCGAAGTTATCTCCGGTTATCAGGATGGTCGCTTCTTGGCGATCCGCATCGTTCAAAGGGAAATCGGGATTTGGATCCCCATTTTTCAGGAAACGCCATTCATCGAACACGAACGCTCCAAAACCGGTTTTTTCGATCCTTTTCAGGAATACCTTCGGGATGATTTGGTCGGTATCGATGTTGTTGTTCATCAAAGCGACTGTTTTTCCCTTATGCACTTTAATTGGCTCCATATGTCACAGCTTCCTTTCTGATATCCACAAATTTTCCGTTCACTGCCGCTGCCGCCGCCATCGCAGGGCTGACAAGGTGGGTTCTGGAACCTTTCCCTTGACGTCCTTCGAAGTTGCGGTTGGAGGTAGAGGCACAGTGCACACCAGCCGGCACTTTATCGGGGTTCATTCCCAGACATGCGGAACAGCCTGGCTCACGCCATTCGAACCCGGCATCGATGAAGATTTTGTCGAGGCCCAATTCCGTTGCGGCATTGCGGACGGCACGGCTGCCCGGTACGACCATGGCGCGGATATGGGATGGCACTTTTCCGCCATCCACATATTTTGCGGCTTCCACCAAGTCGGACAAGCGCGCATTTGTACAAGATCCGATGAATACAAAGCCCAATGGGATGTCTTCCGCCGTTTGGCCAGGAGTCAAATCCATATAGTTGTAAGCACGTTCATCGTTTTTATCGGCTATTTCAGGGAATTTTTCGCCGAATGGCACACCCATTCCAGGATTTGTTCCCCAAGTGACATACGGTCCAAGATCCGTTACATCGATTGCAATCTCTTCATCATAGGTTGCACCAGCATCGCTCTTCAGTGTATCCCAATCGGCGATGGCTTTTTCCATATTTTTCGGTGCATAAGGTCGTCCGCTAAGGTAGTCGTAGGTTGTTTGGTCAGGTGCCATCATGCCGATTTTCGCACCGAATTCGATGGACATGTTGCAGATGGTCATCCGTTCTTCCATCTTCAGGTTTTCGACCGTCTCGCCGAAGAACTCGATGGCGTAGCCGCTACCGAAGGCAGTGCCGTAAGTGGCGATCAGATGCAGGATGACGTCTTTTGCATAGACCCCCGGCGACAATTTGCCGGTTATTTTTACGCCCATCGATTTCGGTTTCTTTTGCCAAATCGATTGCGTCGCAAAGACATGTTCCACTTCCGAACTGCCGATTCCGAATGCCAACGCGCCGAATGCGCCGTGCGTTGCGGTATGGGAATCGCCGCAGACGACAATTTTCCCGGGTTGTGTCGCACCCAATTCAGGGCCGACCATATGGACGATCCCTTGGTTGGCTGTGCCGATGTCCATCAAGGGGATGTTGAACTCCTTGCAGTTTTTTTGCAGCGTTTCAATTTGTTTCTTCGAAATCAAATCCTTGATGTTGTAGATGTCTTCGGTCGGAACATTGTGGTCCAGTGTTGCGATTGTCTTGTCCGGGCGGCGCACTTGACGGTGTGTTTCGCGCAAACCGTCAAATCCTTGCGGAGAAGTCACTTCATGAATCAAATGCAAATCTACATATAACAATTGCGGTTCCCCCGTTGGGCCTGCAATGACGTGTCGGTCCCAAAGTTTATCAAATAGTGTTTTGCTCATTGTGTGTTTCTCCTTTCTATTCAGCTAGGTTTGCTTGAACTGCTGCAGTGAATTCTGTCGTTTTTGTATCGCCGCCTAAATCAGCGGTCAGGAAGCCGGCATCCATCGCATCGTTTGCCGCTTTTTCAAGGGCGTCCGCTTCTTCATACAGATGGAAGCTTTGGCGGAGCATCATGACGACCGACAAGATCATCGACATCGGATTCGCGATGTTTTGGCCGGCGATATCCGGCGCTGAGCCGTGGATCGGTTCGTACAAGGATGGCCCTTTTTTGCTGTGGCTTCCGGAAGGCAACATCCCCAGCGACCCGGTGATGACGGAGGCTTCATCGCTCAGGATGTCGCCGAACATGTTTTCCGTCACGATGACGTCGAATGCCGTCGGATGTTGGATGATCTTCATGGATGCTGCATCCACATAAAGGTGTTCAACCGTAACTTCCGGATATTCGGTCGCGATTTCATTGACCGTCTTGCGCCATAGTTTGCTGCTTGCCAGCACATTGGCTTTATCCACGGAAGTCAATTTCTTTTTGCGGGTCATCGCAATGTCGAAGGCTTGGCGGACGATTTGCTCGATTTCGCTTTTTTTGTAGTAGAGCGTGTCGGTCGCTTCTTCGTCATTCCACATTTTTGGTTGGCCGAAGTATAGGCCGCCCGTCAGCTCGCGAACGACGACAAAGTCGGTTCCCTTGACGCGCTCCGTCTTCAATGGCGATAGATGCGCGATGCTGTCGCTTACCGCAATCGGGCGGATGTTGGAGAAGAGTCCCAATGTTTTACGCAATTGCAGTAAGCCATCTTCAGGCGTTTTTTCAGCTTTCTCCCATTTCGGTCCACCGATTGCTGCAAGCAGGATCGCATCCGCTTCTTGGCAACCCTTGATGGTTTGAGGCGGAATCGGATCCCCTGTTTCATCGATGCCGGCACCCCCGAAAGGATAAACCGTCACGTTAAAGTCATGTTTAAATTTTTTGCCGATCGTTTCCAGTAATGACAATCCGCTTTCCATAATCTCTGGGCCAATGCCGTCTCCCGGTAATGCTGCAATTGTATAATTCATGTTCCCTATTCCCCCTTATTAGAAATGTGCCGATACTTTTTCTTCTGTCTGTTTATTTTTTGCTTTGCCGCTTGCTTGGATATAGGCTTTCGCCGATGCCGTCAATACGTCGAAGTCGATGCCGGTTCCGTTGTGGCTCTTGCCTTCTTCATCCTCGACGACGACATGCACTTCCGCTTGCGCATCTTTCCCGCCGGTGATGGCTTCGATGTTGTATTCCTTCAGGATGATTTCTTGTTGCATGATGCGGTTGATGGTATTATAGATGGCTTCGATGCTGCCTGATCCGGTTGCGGAGTCTTCCATCTTCGCCTCTTTGTTGCCTTTGTCTTGGATGCCGACGATGGCTGCCTGGACGCCATCCTTCACGAATTGGACTTGCAGGCGTTTCAGTTCATAGGCCGATTCGTCTTCGATGGATTTCCCTACCATCAAGGCATGGATATCCTCTTCGGTCACGTTCTTCTTCTTGTCGGCCAGATCTTTGAATCGTGCGAAAAGGACTTTAATCTCTGCCGGATCGGTGACGTCATAGCCCATTTGTGCGATGCGGTCTGCGAAAGCATGACGGCCGGAAAGTTTTCCGAGCGGCAAGGAATTTTGTTCCACCCCTACCAACTGCGGAGTGATGATTTCGTATGTTTCCGGATTCTTCAACACGCCATCTTGGTGGATGCCGGATTCATGTGCGTAGGCATTGCCACCGATGACGGCTTTGTTGCGCGGAATCGGCATGCCCGATAGGCGGCTTACCAAATCGCTGGTGCGTTTCGTTTCCTTCAAGACGATGCCGGTTTCTTTTTGATAGAAGTCTTTGCGGATATGGAAAGCAACTGCCACTTCTTCAAGGGCTGTATTGCCGGCGCGTTCCCCGATGCCGTTGATGGTTCCTTCAACGCGGCGCGCACCGTTTTCGACTGCCGCCAACGCATTTGCCGTAGCCATCCCCAAGTCATCGTGGCAGTGTGAAGAGAAGATGGCATCATCGAAATGCGGTACATTTTGCTTCAGATATTTGAATAGGTTGCCGTATTCAGTCGGATTGGAGTAGCCTACCGTATCCGGTACATTGATGACCGTCGCACCGTTCGCGATGGCGATATTCACGACTTCCACCAAGAAATCCCAATCACTCCGCGTCGCATCTTCAGGCGAGAATTGCACTTTTTCAAATTTTTGTTTCGCATAGGCTACATGGTGTGCAACCGAGGCCAATACTTCTTCTTTGGTCATCTTCAATTTATATTCCATGTGGATGGGGCTGGTTGCAAGGAAGATATGGATTTGTGGATCCACCGCATCCTTCAGCGCATCATAGGCTGCATCGATATCTTTTTCGCTGCAACGGGCAAGGCCGACAACGGTCATATTTTTGACGGCTTTGGCTATCGCTTGAACCGCTTCGAAGTCTCCGGAGGAAGAAATCGGAAAACCTGCTTCGATTGCATCAATCCCCCATTTTTCCATTTGCAATGCGATTTGAACTTTTTCCTTCGTGTTGAAGTTGACCCCTGGTGTTTGTTCTCCGTCCCGTAGAGTCGTGTCAAAAAATTGAATATAATTTTTGTCTATCATGATAATTTCCTCCGCTTCGATAGATGTTTTTTTTTTTGATTAAAAAGTCATAAGATAGTTTTTCGAAAAAAAATGCATCCACAAATAATGGATGCATCCCGAAGTTTGTTAAAAAAGTCGCTTCAGCCCCATTATTTGTCAATGCCAAGCAGGGCTCAAACGACTGAAGGTTCAGCGTTCAAGCCCTGCTATAATAATAAGCCTTTGTAAGAAAGGGAAGCGTGCACTATTCCGTCCATTGGTTTGCCATCTGAATTTTTCATGATTTTTCCCCTCCTCTTTTTCCGTAGCCTCTAATGTTTCTTTAATTTTATTATCGTATTCTCATTTTATGCAATTACCGTCTATTTGTCAATCCTAAACAGTGATTATTTTTCGAATTATTCATTCATTTTCCTTTTCCCCCCAAAAAAAGACTAGCAGCAGGAGCCTCATACGGCTCCCGCTGCTAGTCCAATTCCGCTGTTCTGCCGGATGGTTTTCTGTTATTTGTTAGATGATTCTGGAAGTTTGATGCTTGCAGGATCGATTCCCAAAGCTTTCGCAAATTCTTCGTTCACCACTAAATTTAATGTTGTAGGGTATTCCACCGGGATTTCGGAAGGGGATTTGCCGTCTTGCAAGATTTGCAATGCCATTTTACCCGTTTGACGGCCTAATTCTTTGAAGTCGATTCCGTATGTTGCCAATCCCCCGCCATCAACCATTTCCGTTGAACCAGGGATTACCGGAATTTTAGCTTCCATAGCGATTTTCCCGACGGTTGCCATCGTGCTGGCCAATGTGTTGTCTGTAGGGATGTAGATGGCATCGACTTTTTGCACAAGCGATTCCATCACTTGTTGCACATCGTTTGTGGAAGTGACGGTCATGACTTCAACATTCACACCTTTAGCTTCCAACAATTGTTTCGCTTGGTCCCCCTGCAAGACAGAGTTCATTTCACTTGAATTGTAGATGATGCCGACTGTTTTGGCGTTTGCTGCGACGGATAGCAACAGATCGATCTGTTCTTTCAGCGGGCCTTGGTCGCTTGTACCGGTGATGTTCGCACCCGGTTTTTCAGCACTTTCAACCAATCCGGCATCTATCGGATCCGTAACGGCAGTGAAGAGGACAGGGTTTTCTTTTTCCGCGTTTGCAACCGCTTGTGAAGCCGGTGTAGAGATGGATAGGATGATGTCGTTATTGCCTGCCAAACGTTCCGCCATGCTCTGCAGATTTGCTTGATCACCTTGGGCATTTTGATAATCGACGATCAGATTATCCCCTTCGACATAACCAGCCTCTTTCAATACTTCAAGGAAACCGATTCTTGCTGCTGAAAGAGATTCATGTTCCATAATTTGGAGAATCCCTATTTTTACCGCATCCTTTGAAGCGGTCATACTTTCTTCAGAAGAAGCCGTTTCTCCACCGTTTCCACACGCCGCCAATACTAATGCTGAGGATAATGCCACTGCTGCCGCCATTTTCTTTTTCCAATTCATCTTCATCATTTTATTTCCCCCTATAATTTGTTTTTTTTTTTTGAGTGTGAGAATCCCCTATACAATCCAACATTCCCGTTTCCCAACAGAAAAGCCCATTTAGATTCTTCAATCTAAATGGGCTTCTTATGTATAAGTTAATGAAAACTCAACGCACCACTTAGATTTTTCATCTATGTGGCCATTCACGTCACGTGAAAATGCTTTAGCCTTCATAGATACAAACAAATACATGTTCATTGTTTGTATCCATGTTTGACATGTCTACAAACAGCATCTAAAGAAGCTAAAGTCGAAGCTATTTATGTGATTGTGAATGTTTCTTTGAGTTTGCATAAGTATCCCTCGCACTTGTTTTATTTGATGACATCAGTTTATAAAAATTAAATAAGAATGTCAAGAGAATAATTAAAATCCCCTGAGTTTTTGATATTATCCATTCCTTGAACCTTTTCCGGTTGATGGCTTGCTCAGGCAATGATCAATGTATGGGTTGTCGGCTTCAGCAACTGGAAAACCCTTTTTGGATCGGCTTTTTGATCCAGATAAAGTGCTTCGTCTTCCGGATCCAATATCACCGGCATGCGGTCGTGGATGGCCGCCATCTGCTCATTTGCAGCGGTCGTGATGATGGAGAAACGCGTGAACGCCTCACCGTTCTCATCTTGGTAGGTTTTTAAAATGCCGGCCATCGAAAAAATCGGAATATCCCCTATCCAAATCTTACGTTTGATTTTTTCCTTTCCCGACTTCTCCCATTCAAAAAATGAGGTTGCCGGGACGAGGCATCGGCTGCTGAGGAAGGGTTGCCGGAAGGTCAGTTTTTCCAAAATCGTCTCCGCACGGGCATTGATCAGCGGGCGGCTGGCAAAAGGCTCCACAAAACCCCATTTCTGATAGACCAACTCATTTCCGGGCAGGATGATCGGCGACTCGTTGGTCGGAAAAATCTCTTCCCTGCCTACGAATCCTTCATCCATCTCACCCAACAGATACCTTTCCCATAAATCCTTCCTCGATGCTTCCAAAGCGTACCTTCCGCACATATCAAATTCCCCTTTCCATCCAACTCTTCTGTTTCAGTATAAAGGAATGGGCGTCGCTCCACAAAAAAAAACGCCCAAAGGACGCCTTTTGTCACAAATCACATAAATAATCCCAAGATGATTGGAATGAAGACCGCCGGTGCATAATTCATGATTTTCAGATCCGTCACTTTCAGCATGTTCAAGGAAAGTCCGATAATCAAAAGGGAGCCGACACAGGTCATCTCATTGATGACGCTTGTGGTCAACACAGGGGCCAGAAAATTGGCGAACAACGTGATGCCGCCTTCGTAAATAAAGACCAAGACTCCCGAAAGCAGAACGCCGATGCCGAGGCTGGATGCCATGATGATGGCCGCGATGCCGTCAATCAACGCTTTCGCAAATAACGTATCATGGTTGCCGGTCAGTCCGCTCTGCAAGGAACCGACTATCGCCATTGCCCCTACGCAAAACAATAGACTCCCCGTAACGAAACCTTCCGAAACAGAAACACCTTCACCAGGGGATGACACTTTGCTTTCAATCGTATCCCCCAACTGGTTGATTTTCTTGTCCAGCTCAAACCCTTCGCCGATCAGTGTTCCGAAAACCATTGAAAGGATAGTGATCAAGATATTTTCCCCTTTCAGGGTTCCGCTGATGCCGATGTACAGCACACATAACGCTAGGGCGTTCATGATGGCTGTACCCACTCTTTCCGACACCCCCTTTTTAAACGCCAGGCCGACACCTCCGCCTACCACGATGGCCACACTATTGACCAAACTACCTAATAAAACCACTTAACCCCTCCTATAAATTCTGTTTCTTCCATATAATATATTTTAGGCGTATCATGCAAAAAAATTATTCCCGTTCAGTATAGAACGATATTTACGGAAGGTCAATGTCTCAAAGCAATCACTATCGCAAGAGGCATGATTTGCGGAACGTGTTTACGCCGGAAACAACACAAAAAGACCGCCATGCTCACTGGGCATGACGGTCTTTTTACGTTTGTAATGATTATCTGATTGTTTTTAAAGCGCCAGACCATTTGATTACTTCGTCAAACATAGCTGTTGCATTGCCTGCATGGTAATCGTTAGGAACGAAGTTGCTCATGTTTTCGAAGTCAGTCATCAATGAGAAGTTAACGGTTGTATGAACCGTAGCGACGCTCAATTCCCCCAAGATGACACGCATGTTTTCGTGGGCGCGGGCGCCGCCTAAACTGCCGTAGCCAACGAACCCGGCTGCTTTGTCGGCAACTTCAGGTTTCAAAAAGTCCAATGCATTTTTCAGAGCGCCACCAACCGCATGGTTGTATTCAGGCGTAACGAAGATATAGCCGTCGAATGATGCAATTTTAGCGGACCAAGCTTGGATGGCTGCGCCGGCTTCTGCTTGGCGTTCTGCTGAAAGTTTAGATCCCAATAATGGCAAATCGTAGTCAGCTAAAGCGACCATTTCGTATTCCACGCCTTCGTCGTTTCTTTTGACTGCGAAATCATGGATCCATTCTGTTACCGCTGCTGAGTTTCTTCCTTCACGTACGCTGCCTGAGATAATGCCGATTTTCATATTTAATTTCCCCTTTTCTTCTGTTGGTTGTGTTTGAGTATTGCCTCCGAATAAAGCATTGCTGATTCGAGATATAAAGCTTGTGTTCCTCAAATTGATTTCCTCCACTATGATATATTTTTATAGGAGGGTCCCCTCCGATTCCTTCTTACGTTTCGTAAGTACATACATAGTATGCCACAGAATGAAAAGTATTTCAAGTAAATTATTCGCGAATTCGAGATATTTTACTTAAACATTATCAAAATACGGATAAGTCAATGTTTTCAGTATAATATTTTTGGGAATATCCTTCATGCTATTCCCCTGTTTGATTTTTGGCGGCTGTTTTTATCACAGGATAGTTATGTCAATCCGGAAAGAAAAAATAGATCCGACCTGCTTCGGATTCTTCCATACGGTAGCACAGGGTGAACAAAAAAATCAGCGGACTTGCGAAAGGCAAGCCCACTGATTTTTAATTTTTTGTATGCATTTATTGGAAAGCGCGTACGCGTCCTTTCAGACGATTGGACAGCGCAACAGCCAATAGCACTTTCGCGACATCGCCCGGGATAAACAACAGCATGCCCATTTTGAAGATGTCTAGGATGCCGAATTGATTGCCCATGAAAACGTTCAGTATGACCGTCATATAAGGTAAACCTATGGCATAAATCACGATGGAGCCGACCAATGCTGCCCAGGTATAAGAAAGGATGCTGCCATCGCTCTTATGGACAATGTAGGAAATGACCGTTGCCCCTGCGATGAACCCAAATACAAATCCAAAACTTGGGCTTAAAAACGATTGGAAACCTCCCAATAAAAGTTTCAATAATAAGTGCAACGTTTGTGCCAAAAAAGCACCGCGCGGGCGCAAGAACAAGCCCGTCAATAAAACAAGCAACGTTTGCATCGTAATCGGAACAGGTCCGACCGGGATGCTGATAAAGCCGCTGACAAACGTCAAAGCCGCAAAAATACTGATTTGTGTCAATTCTTTCGTTGTTATCTTCATATATTTAACCTTCTTTCGCATTTGTTGATGAAGCGCCGTAACGCCTCTCGTTTTATCCCTGAGATGCGGTCAGTTTCACACTGATTTCCCCAAAAGTGATCGTCTTTTCTTCTCCGTTCGGCATCGCGACAACCAAACCGCCATTGTCATCGATTGCAACAGCTTGCGCCTGGAAGGTTTCTTTCCTTTCTTGGAAAGAAACCTGCTGGCCTAAAATAAAGCAGCGTTTGCGGTATTCATCCAAATAAGAGCGGGACGCTAAATTTCCATAAAGGCTATAAAAATGATTGATGATCTCTGCTGCCAACTGGTTTCGTGTCAATTCCGTATTTTTTGCTTCGAACAGCGTTCCGGCAATGTGCTGGATTTCTTCCGGGAAATCAGCTTCGGGATGACGGAAATTCACGCCGATTCCCAATATGATGGTGCCGATGGTGCCCGACTCCATGTCCATGATGCCTTCTGTCAGGATGCCGCATATTTTGCGGCCATCCAGAAAGATATCGTTTACCCATTTGATCTGCGGCTTTTTGTCGGTCAGCTGTTCGATTGCCTGGCAGACGGCCACGGCCGCAGCCGTTGTGATCAACGTCGCGTTATCCATATCCGCAAAAGGCTTCAAAACTAAACTCATGTATAGACCCGATTCACTTGGCGAAAAAAAGACTCTGCCCAGACGTCCACGGCCTTTTGTCTGCTCTTCCGCTACAACGACACCTTCAAAAGCGGCATCTTCATTCACGATCCGTTTCGCTTCCAGATTGGTGGAATCGATGGTTTTATAAGCGATGATCCGCTTATTTTCCAGAGCTACAGACAGCAACGGCACGATCGCCTCTTCCGACAGAAGATCCGTTTCAACGGAAAGCTGATAGCCCTTGTTTGTCGCCGCATTTATCTGATATCCCTCTGCCTTTAGTGTATTGATTGCTTTCCATACGGAAGTTCTGGATATCGCCAGACCGTCCGCAAGTTCTTGGCCAGAGACACTCTCTCCTCTGTGTTGCTCAAGATATTGCAATACTTTTTGTTTCGTTGACATACTTTCCCAACTCCCATACCGGTATGAAAAAACCACCACTCAATTCAAAGTGATGGCCTCAATTGATATATTCAGTTTACCGGAGCCCTCCCTCTTTGTCAACCATTTAAAATAAAAGGGTAACAGCAAGTTTTATTTTTTCGCGCTTCCATGATTGTCTTTATACTGCTTCACTAATTCCGCATAATCGGACAGGATTGTCTGCACAATTTCGTTCGTCATCGTCGGGATAGCTTCTTCTCCGATTGCCGAAATCGGTAAAATATTGTTGCCCGTTCCGGATACGAATGCCCCTTCACAAGAATCTATCCAAGCTACTGGAATGGGCAGCTCATGGATCGGGATTTGTCTCTTTTCGCAGATTTCAAATACTTTCTTGCGGACGATTCCCAACAAGACGGATTTAGCCGGCGGTGTATACAAAGCAGACCCTTTCACGAAAAAGACATTCGTGCGGCTTCCTTCCGTTATTTCTTCGTTCGCATCGACCAACAACAACTCATAGACGTCCTTTTCGGCACGCTCCTGCAGGACAGCCTTTTGATAATCCCCACGGACAAGTTTGATGTTCGGATCCAAGCGTTCAATATGGAAAAGGCTTGTGCGGATACCCTCCTCATAATAGGCAGCCGGCGGATAGATACTTTGGGTAAAGAATATCCATAGCAGGCTTTCGCCTGATGTACCTTTACCCAGGATCAATTTCACATTTTTTTCATTCACCTGATTCGCTTCGGTCAGCTTATAGATCCTTTCTGCAATGTCCGAAGGTGTTGCATCAGGGGGCAGATCCAAATAGGCAGCGGATCTAAAGAAGCGCTCCAAATGGTCCTCCAAGAACAAGGCGATTCCGTCCTGTACACGAATCAATTCATACACCGTCTGCCCTTCAAATACCGGAAAGGCGGCACTGTCCTCCGTTTTTTCCAGCCTCTCATTAACAAAATAAAACTGTCCCTCGATTTTTTCCATCCCCAACACTCCGTTCCTTCACGTTGTTTATAGTTCTATTGTCAACAACCCATGACTTTCACCCACGGTGAACTTTTCTCCGAAAAGGAAGTCGTAGGCTTGTGAGCCTCTTGCGAGGCTCTGGTTTATATACAGCGGACTACGCATCCATTGACACGCCCTTTCATCCTAGCGAGAGGAACTGTCAGGTACCAAGCAAACCTGTTTCTATGGTTAAGCAGCCACCAATGGGGATGCCTTCAATACTTCATCAATCCAGCGGATACCATAATTGCGTAGGTTCACCCCAGCGTTATGGTCTCTGTCGTGCCATTCATGACAATGATCACACGTCCATTCACGCGTGGAAATATCGCCCTTGAGGGCTGTATTTTTCACGCCACAATCAGAACACATTTGTGTTGAAGCGAAGGTTTTCGGTGTTTTCACGAAATATTTCCCTTGTATCTCAAGTTTGTACGTGAGATACAGACGGAAGTTACCGAACCCATTATCTTGTTGGTTTTTCGCCAACTTCAAAGTTTGTCCGATTGCACGAAGGTCAAGGTCTTCCACCACAACCATGTCATAACGCTTTGCGAGGGCATAAGCCTTCTTATGGAGCCAGTCTTTCCGTTGGTTCACAACTTTCGTATTGAGTTTTGCTACTACCAAACGTTGACGTTCCCAACGTTTAGAGCCTTGTACCATGCGGGATAGTTTACGCTGTTCTTTTGCTAGACGTTCTTCCATAATTCGATAGTAGTGCGGGTAATTGGCTTTCTTACCTTCACTGTCTACAAAGAAATTGGCTTGTGAGTAATCTAGTCCAAGAATACGTTCAACAGCGGGGATCCCAATGCTTTCGACTTCCATTTCAAACGCAACAGTGATGGATACTTCGAACTTTCCTTGGGAGTTCATTGTTACCGTAACATGCTTGATACAACTGCCCTTTGGTAAGGGACGATGTGTATTCAATTTGATTGTTACTTCTGACAACTTACTCTTTCTGGCAGTTGGAAGATGGAGAACTTCGTTCTCATCAATGAAGATATTGTCATTTTGGTTGAATGTAGTATAACTTAGCTTGCTGTTCTTACGAGAATGGAATTTCGGCATTCCTTTAAGGTCGCGGAAAGTAGGCTCAATCCCAAGATTTTTCTGACGTTTAAGCGCAGACTTCTTGAATTGTCCTTTGAACGCGTTCTTGTCGAACGCGGAAATTGCTTTCTTGAAATGCTGTTTTGCTTCGTTCGAAGCGAATGCATCCACTTCGTAAAGGTATTTGTTGCCTTCATCATTCATACGCGTTTGCTTGAATTCTTTGACTGTCGGCATGCCCATTTCTTTGAAAGTAGGCAGTTTGTCACCGATGGTGTAGCCATTCTTTTCAAGATACTCATATAAGTGAGCGGTATGAAGGTTGTACATCAAGCGGTCTGCACCAAAACATTGACGGAAGTAGCTTTCTATCTCATCAGACATTGGCGTTCCGCTATACACATAACCACGATGGACTGTTTCTACTGACATTGGTTTCACTTCCTATCAGTTTTATTGTTGGCTTTGGATGTATTTCCGTACTTGTTCCTCAGTATTTCCGCTGACTGTCGCAATGAAATAACTAGGATTCCACATGTGTCCACCCCATAAATATTGCTTTATTTCGGGGTGCAGCTTGAACAGTCGTCTTGCTGATTGACCTTTGAGCGTTTTAACTACTGATGGTATATAGTGTTGCGGTTTCATTGAAATGAGAAGGTGGATATAGTCTTTATCCGTTTCCATTTCTTCCACTTCAATCCCTTGTGCAACACAGATGTCTCGCACGATTTGTTTGAGTGATTGCTCTACTTGATTTACTAGAACTTTACGTCTGTACTTCACACACCAAACCAAATGGAACTACAAGGAATAGACATACCCTCGACCGTGTTTGACTTCTGCCAAAGCAATCACCCCACAAGAACAGTATACGAAAATATGTTCGGCTTTTCAAATCATACGTTATTATTTAAGTTTTATTGAATCAAGGTTAATAATAAATGTCAGAAAGTCATATGTCGGGCTTTGAGGTGCCTGAGGCACCCCTAATCCCGAACGGCGATTCATCTCACGACTAAAGTCACGAGGGTTCTCGCCTAACTCCTAACCCGCAATACGAAATTGTACACCAAAATGTAACCGACCCAGTAAATCCATGTGAACAAATCTTAACAATAAGCACTCACCCCTTTCCGCTCTGCCTTTGAAGCGTATACGCTTCCCCATCATCTGTGCTATACTTTCGATACATTCCGTCCCTGTAGCCTTATTTGTTGGCGAAAAGGGACCGATTCCGCCATCAGATCTGGGGCGCAGAAATATTTTTGGAGGATGAAGCCATGAGAATTGCATTAATAAACGAAATCAGCCAATCGGCAAAAAATGAACTGATCCATTCGACCTTGAAGAATACCGTGGAACCGATGGGCCATGAAGTATTCAACTACGGCATGAGGGGCGCTGACGATCCCAATCCGTTGACCTATGTACAGAACGGTCTGCTGGCCGCCATTCTGCTGAATGCGGGTGCTGTCGATTATGTCGTCACCGGCTGCGGTTCCGGCCAAGGTGCCTTATTGGCCTGCAACGCCTTTCCGGGAGTGGTTTGCGGCTCCATCGTCGATCCGACCGATGCCTATCTGTTTGCCCACGTCAACGATGGCAATGCCATCTCCTTGCCTTTGGCCAAAGGATTCGGATTCGGGGCAGAACTGAATCTGCAATTCATTTTCGAGAAACTGTTTATGGAAGGAAGCGGAAAAGGCTATCCACGGGAAAAAGTCGTTCCGCAGCAGCAGAATGTAAGCATCCTGAATGAGATAAAGAAAATAACCCAGCGGGATATGCTCACGGTATTGAAAAATCTTGATCAGGATTTCCTGCGTGAAACGATCGGCGGGTCAGGTTTCCATAGCCATTTCTTTGAAAATTGCAGAGATGAAAAGATAGCCGATTACCTAAAAAATATTGCACAATAATCCACCAACAACCTCTAGGGACAATCGCATACAGTACGTCTCATTACTTAAGCAATTGTTAAAGTGAAACAAAGCACAACATTTCACTTTATTTTTGATTCCAAACGTTGTATAGTATGTTCATTCATGAAAAGAGAATAAAAATACCCATAAAAAGGATGATAGAAAAAGCATGCAGAATGCACAATCTAGTTGGAAAGACGATGCTGAATACGTTACTATAGTCGAAGATCTGATTTATCATGAAGAGCTGTTACAGATGGAAGAAATCACGCATCATCACTTCACAAATCGCTTAGAACATTCCATCAGAGTATCCTATACTAGTTTTAAAATTGCGCAGAAATGGAATTTGGATGCTTGTGCCACTGCCCGCGCCGGTCTGCTGCATGATTTCTTTTTAGAAGACCGCGATGGCGTTGCTGCGCTGAATATCGGATCCCATGCGGATGCCCATCCCAAAATCGCCTGTGATAATGCTTGCCGCATCACAGAAATCAGCGAATTGGAACGCGACATCATTTTGAAACACATGTTCCTTGTAAGCCGTTGTGGTATTCCCCGTTACAAAGAAAGCTTTGTTGTAACGTATGTGGATAAATATATAGCCATCAAAGAAGTCACGGTTCCCTTGAAGGATATAATCAGTAACCGTATCCGCAGTTTCATCACAAAGCTGAACCCGGCAAATAGTAACGCATAATCAAAATCCCCCACTGGCGCCTCAGTAGGGGATTTTTTAATAACTTATTTACAACAGCCAAGGGGATCATTTTGCTGAGGAAAATGATTCCCTTGGCTGTTGTCGTCAAAGAAGGTAGCATGTAGGACAGGAAATTCTTATCCACACTCAAATTTTACTGCTGCGGAACGAAAAGAAAAATTGTGAAACTATGCAGCCGAGGCACATTCCGCAGCCACGAAATTGTATGCTTCCTTATAGCCGAAAAAAGCTGAAAACCTATAACGACAGGTTTCCAGCTCATTTGTGTCTATCTTTTTTTGACCAGTGATTTATTATTAATTAATAGAAAACATTCGTTACGCCATCGCCAGAAGCACGGAAACTTAGGGCTGATGTTGTACGGTTTCCGTTCAATACCTGGTTGACCGCTTGGATTGTTTCGGCAGATGGTGTTTGGGCTGCAGCGGATCCGTTCGAAACTACTGAGAATTGACCAGCAGCATGCAATACCGCATCAATGGTCGTGCCACCCCAGATTCCTGAGTCAACACGGTTCAAGATGACAGAAGCAACGTTCATTTTTTCCTGATAGCTTGGACCTGCTTCAGCTTGGACAACTTGGTAAAAGAAATAGTTGCTTGAAGCGTTTTGGACAGTGGCTACTGGGGTAGCCGCCGCTGGTTCAGCTACAACTGGCTCAACTGCTTGCACTTTTTCTGCAGCTGCAACGGGTTCAGTTGCTTGAACTTCTTCTGCAGCTGCAGCTGGTGTTGCTACTTCCACAACTTTTTCATTGCTGACATCATAGCTCTTCACTTCTTTGCCTTGTTCTACTGTTACAACGTTATGATCTGCTGAAAGGACGATTGAGTTACCGGCAATAATTAAATCTGCATTCCCGATATCGTTCACTTCAACTAAGGCATTAACGGAAACATCTGTTGCAGATGCGATTGCTGATAAAGTATCTCCCCATTGGAAAGTATATTTGCTGCCGTTGTCCAGGCTTTGGATGTCTGTTTTAATTTGATCTGAAGTACGAGCTCTCCAAGTGGATGCTCTGTATTCTGCTGCGTTTGCTTGTGACGGATTCGCTGTTGCCATTAGACCAACAACTGCTAAAGTTGCGCTAGTTACGAATAATCTAGATTTGAAGTTTTTCATTATATTATTCCTTTCTTCTCTTCGCAATGTTTTCGTATTGCAATTTATACTCCTGATGCCCTTTTTTATTTGATAAATTCATATTTATCTGAGGCGCTATCGGAGTTCTTTCAACAAAAACAATCCTAACATGAAAAAAAGCGATTAGGTGGAAAACGGCCTTTTTGTTATTCCTTCTTAACACCCCTGTATTAAAAATCGCCGAATCTTACAAACATAAGTCAGATATTACGATATCGTTAGATAGACAATCAATTTGTAACAATCCAATAGTTGTGTGTCAATTTAGAATAAAAACTCGAAGCAAAAAGAAAGGAACGCTGCTCTATCGGCGTTCCTTTCTGTAATAATTCTAAATTATTTCGTAATATTCATAAAAAATAGTGGGCTGGAAAAAAAATTTTTTTGTAACAAACGTGAAACATTTGCTCGGATGTGACAACCATGCGAGCAATCGCCACCTAAGAACGTTCGGTTCAAAGTATCCTGTCAGCAAAAATAAAAAACCTCATCGCAATTGATGAGGTTTATTTTTGAAAACTTCTTTTATTAAATAAGCGGGCGACGGGAATCGGACCCGCGACATGACCTTGGGAAGGTCGCATTTTACCACTAAACTACGCCCGCATATCCGGTCTTTCAACCCGACTGCACTATCCATTCTACTCCTAATCTATCGCAACCACAATATCTTTTTGAAAAAAATCTAAATTTTTTACATTTTATTACAAATGAAATCGGAGAATGCGGTTACATGCTATAATAATAACAAGGTCTTATTGTAAAAATGTTAAATCTCACACCTGAAGCGATCCGCTACTATAAAGAATCAAAAATAAAAGGAGAAATTTCTTATGAATAATAAAGAATTTGCAGACCGCTACGCGGTCGTAACCGGCGGTGCGAGAGGAATCAGTTATGAAGCCGCCAAAGTATTGGGCGCCGACAACATCAACGTCAATGCCGTCTGCCCCGGTGTGGTGAACACGGCCATGACTGCCAATACCGATTACTCGAAAACGATTGCCATGATTCCACTGAAACGTTTAGGCGAAACCGATGACATTACAGGTATCATCGCGTTTCTTGCCAGTGAAGACTCCAAATACATCACCGGATGCGGCATTGATGTAAACGGTGGCTCGTTCATGTTCTAGGGTGCGATGAAATGCAGAACAGATTTCTGAAAAAGCGATTTTTGCCCATAAGAAAAAACCTCCCGGTGTCCTCTTCGTTTGAGAAGGACAACGGGAGGTTTTATTGTTTTGTTCACGACATTCCGAACCGGAAGAAAAGGGCATCGGCCAAGCCGGCTTTTTGCTGCCCTATTTATTTGCTTCCGACCACTTTGAATTTCGTGTCAGCTAAAGCTTCGTTGAAGGTCGCTTCGGAAATTTCCTTGTTCGTCTTCACGGTTGCCTTTTTGCCGGCCAAGTCGACAACGACTTCTTCGACTCCGGCAATCGCCGAAAATCTTTTTTGTACCGTCTCCACACAACCGTCGCATTTCATTCCTTCAATTGCTAGTTCTTTTTCCATCTCTATTTCCCCATTTCTGATTTTTTTGTTTTTTTTATCCTCTTCATCATTTCGATGCTGAGGGTTTAAACCTTTTTAGGCGTAACGCATTGATCAGCACCGATACCGAGCTGAAGCTCATCGCGGCTCCGGCAATCATCGGGTTCAGCAACGGGCCACCGAACAGATGCAACAATCCCATCGCGACAGGAATCCCCAACACATTGTAGGCAAATGCCCAGAACAGATTTTCCTTGATGTTTTTGATGGTCGCTTTGCTCAATTCCACCGCTGTCGGCACGGCCATCAAATCGCTCTTCATCAAGACGATATCGGCGGACTCGATTGCGACATCCGTGCCGGTACCGATGGCGATGCCGACGTCCGCTTGAGCCAAGGCTGGTGCATCGTTGATACCGTCCCCCACCATCGCCACTTTTCTGCCTTCGGCTTGAAGTTTCTTCACTTCTTTCGCCTTGTCTTCCGGAAGCACTTCGCTCAAAACACGGTCGATGCCGACCTGATCTGCAATGGCTTGGGCTGTCCGTTTGTTGTCCCCGGTGATCATAGCTATCTCGATACCCATTTCATGGAGTTTCTTGATGGCTGCAGCACTGCTGGCCTTCACCGTATCGGCTACGGCTATGATGCCGGCAAGCCGGTTATCCATTGCGATGTACATGGGCGTTTTCCCCTGGTTCGCCAACGCATCCGATTGATCGGAAAAATCGTCCAAAGGAATGTTGCGGCTAGTCATCAATTTTTCATTGCCGAGCAATACGGCTTTGCCGCTGAAAGTCACTTCGATGCCGAACCCGGGAATGGCGGTGAAGGATTCCGGTTTCAAGAAAATCAATTGCTTCTCTTCCGCTTCCCTGACGATGGCTTCACCAAGGGGATGTTCCGACCCCTTTTCGGCGGACGCAGCCAACTGCAGCATCTCCTCCGCTTGTAGGTCATCGCGCACCAGGATATCCGTCACTTTCGGTTTGCCTTCCGTGATTGTTCCCGTTTTGTCGAATACGATGGTCTGCACTTTATGCGTCGTTTCCAGAGCCACCCCGCTCTTGATCAACACGCCGTTTTCAGCGCCCTTGCCCGTGCCGACCATAATGGCGGTCGGCGTCGCCAATCCCAGTGCGCAGGGACAGGCGATGACCAAAACGGAGATTGTGATGGTCAAGGCAAAAATCCACGATTCCTGTCCCAGGAAATACCATCCCAAGCCGGCCAAGACGGCCAAGACAATGACGATGGGAACAAAATAACCGGAAATGGTGTCTGCCAATTTTGCGATCGGCGCTTTTGATCCCTGCGCATCTTCCACCAGCTTGATGATTTGGGCAAGCGCTGTATCTTTCCCTACTTTTTTCGCTTCGTATTGGATGGTCCCGTTCTTGTTGATGCTTCCGCCGATGATTGTGTCTCCCATTTTCTTTTCAACCGGCATGCTTTCGCCGGTCAGCATGGATTCATCCACCGAAGTTAGACCTTCCGTCACCAGACCATCGACCGGCATTTTTTCGCCGGGACGGACAATGATGACATCGCCGACCAAGACGGAATCCACGGAGACTTCCAGCTCTTGCCCGTTGCGGATGACCCGCGCCGTTTTAGGGGCAAGCCCCATCAATTTTTTGATTGCTTCGGATGTTTTCCCTTTCGAAACGGCCTCAAAATATTTCCCCAACGTGATCAACGTCAGGATGACGGCGGCTGACTCGTAGTAAAGGTTCATGACAAAACTGGTATCCCCCACTAGCGCCTGAACCGTCCCATATAGACTGTAAAGGAAGGCTGCGCTTGTGCCGAGCGCCACAAGGGAATCCATGTTCGGATGGCCATTGAATAAAGATTTGAAGCCCACTGTGTAGAATTTTGTGCCCAGAATCAGCACCGGAAGGGTCAGGACCAGTTGCGTCAGCGCAAAGGCCACGGGATGCATCATCGGATCGATGGAACCCGGCAAAGGCATGCCCAACATGTGCCCCATCGAAATGTACAGCAAGGGGATTGTAAAAACAGCCGATACCCAGAAGCGTCGCCACATGCTTTTTATGTGTTGCTCTTTCTTCTCATGGTTTTTGTCGTTCTCCTCGACCGTATCCGTCTCCTCGATGGCCGCATAACCGGCATCCGCAACGGCCCTGCTGATGTCGGAAAGGTTCAAGACGGACGGATCATAGTCTACGACCATCTTTTCGGTCGCCAGATTGACGCTTGCGCTGACGATGCCCGCCAACTTCTGCGTCGCCTTCTCGACCGTCTGTGCACAGCTGGCGCAAGACATCCCTTCTATAAGGAAGGTCTTGTGTTTGGTGTTCACAACAACTTCGTATCCCGCCGCCTCCACAGCAACCTGAAGCGCATGCTCCGAAAAAGCCGCATCATCATAGGCGACCGTCAATTTTTCGGTCGCAAGGTTCACGTTCGCTTCTTTCACGCCGGCCACTTTCGCTGCCGCCTTTTCGACGATTTGCGCACAGGAGGCGCAGGTCATGCCATCTATCAAATATGTTTTATTCCCCAATTCCCTCACTCCTCTACACGATAATGCTTCTTATGATGTTGCTGATGTTTATGTTTGCAGTTGCATTGCCCTGGAGTGCAATTGCACTTCACTTCATCGACTGCTGTCACTTTTTTCTTAGCCAAGGCTTCCTCCAGCAACTTGACATCAGCATGGCTCAACAACGCTTGGTCGATCAGCTCGGCAATCGTGCTGCCGACTTTCCGGCTGCAGACATGTGCCAACATATTCTCCGTCACGTCGCGGACGCTTTCTTCTTCGCTGACTTTCGCCGTGTAAAGAAACTTGTTCCCTTGCGGTTCCGTCTTCAGCAACCCTTTATCGACCAACCGGCCGATCAGTGTCTTGATGGTCGCTTGCTTCCAGTTCATCTTATCTTCCAATACGGAAATGATCTCTCTGCTGGTGACTTGTTTATTAGACCAAACGACGCGCATGACTTCCCACTCGGCATCGGTTATCTTATTTTGGGCTTGCGCTGTCATGTTCCATCCCCCTCTGACAAAAAGAAAGTATTTCTTTGATGGTTTAAGTTTACATCTGTAAACGAAACTTGTCAACAAGTAAGTACAAAAAAAGACAAGACCGGAAATCAACTCCAGTCTTGTCTTTCTTGATGAATGCGGCGGCCGCGCCATTCAACGGTGTCCTTCCCGAGAACGGGCGGGAACAGCCGCTGCTAGCTGACGAGCCATCTCCCGCCTTTTCTTCCGCATGATTTTCCGGTAGGTAGATGGTGGAATGCCTTCCTTTTTTTTGAATTGGAGCGAAAATGCGGCCGCATTCGGAAAACCGATCAGCAGGCTGATTTCTTTGATGAAACAGGCTGACTCCACCAATAGTTTCCGCGCCTGATCCAACCTGACGCGCTCCAGGTAATCCATGACGGAGACGCCATTCGCATGGATGAATACTTGCTGCAGGTCAGAAGGATTGCCATGACACTCCGCCGCAATACGGCTGACGGAGAGCGCTTCGCCGTAATGTTCATGGATGTAGGCTTCGACTTGCCCCGCCCATTCGACATCCGTCACTTCTTTCCCTTCCGGACGGCACATCCGGCAGGGGCGGAACCCCGCTTCCACTGCAGCTTCCGCCGTATCAAAGATGCAGATATGATTAAATTTTGGAACCTTGGAAGGACAAGATGGTTTGCAAAAAAAGCGAGTATTCGTATCCGCATAATAGAATACCCCATCGAACGCCTCATCCTTTTCATAAATCGCACACCACTGCTCCACGTTCACCAATTGCCCCTGTATATCCTCTTCCATCCACGGTTCCCTTCCTGCATCCATCACAACAGTTCATTTTTTCACACTCTCCATTATAGTACAGCGCCACCGTTTTGGCTTGCACTTCTTCAGAAAAAATAAAGGCCGTTAAAAGGAACAACGAGGCACCCGCTGTATTCGCAGTGGGTGCCTCGTTTTCATTCAGTGATTTGATGCGGATGGAACACTTTGTTGTGAAAAAAGCTGTTATGCCAACGTTTTTTCTCCGGCCGTCAGGATCGCTTCTTCCCCGCGCACGTCCACTAACGCCTCTTGGATGATGTTCATGACTCTCATCTCATCCTCAGGGTTATTGACGATATCGTATTCATCGATGCTGATCCTGATTTTTGCGCTTTGATCGTAATCCAGGAACCATTGCTCATAGTTGTTGAAAAGCAGTTCGTAATACGCCAATAAATCCGGATCATCCTCAATTTGCTCGAATTCCCGTCCGCGTCTGCGGATATGTTCCAAAATGGTTTCAAAAGAACCATCCAAGTAGATCAGCAAATCCGGAGCCTTTTTCGGCATCCCTTCCAATTCTTCCATCATGTTTTCCAAAAGGTCATTATAGATTTCCATCTCTTCTGCGGAAATGTTCCCCTGCAGATGGTTCACTTGCGTAAACAGAGCATCTTCATAGATGGAACGGTCCAAAACGTTATTATCGTCCGTCAAGGCTGCCTTGATGCTGCGGAAGCGCGTATTCAAAAAATATACTTGCAAGCTGAATGCCCATTTTTTAGGGTCAGCATAAAATTTATCCAGAATGGGATTGTAGTCGACGCTTTCGAAGAAAGCCTCCGTCCCCAAGTTTTTTGAAATCATTTCTGTATAGGTGGATTTCCCTGCTCCTATCATCCCAGCCATAACTAGCACGCTCAATCATATCCCCTTCCTTTGGTGTCTTTCGATTATTTTTCTAACGGACGGTTCTCCTCTAGCGGAGCCCGCTGATTCTTCCTCTTTCCGTCCTAAAACGGAACAACATCTAGTATCATATCACGGATCATATGCGATATGTAGTATTTTTTACCTAAAATAATCGTTCAACATTTTAACCGGAACTTCATTTTCCTTGCGAATCAACTCTGGTAAAATAGAGGCACTTGTACTATTCTAGAGGAAAGGAAGTGAAATCCATGACCATCAGCCAACGAACCATCAAAATCGCTTTAGCCACCGTCATTTCCATCTTGATTGCCCAATTTTTCCAGCTGGAGTACACGGTCTCCGCCGGGATCATCGCCATCCTAAGCGTTTTGGATACAAAAAAATCATCCGTGACGACGGCTATCCAACGGGTCATTTCAACCATATTGGCCTTGACGATAGCGACCATCCTCTTTCAACTGTTCGGCTTCAATACCTATATTTTCGGTATTTATCTGTTTTTTTATGTGCCCTTGGCCTACCGTTTCAATGTGCAATCGGGCATTGCCCCTTGCTCCGTCCTGGTAACCCATCTGTTGTTGGAAAAAAGCACCTCTTTGACCTGGGTACTCAATGAATTTTCACTGATGCTGATAGGCGCCGGGATTGCCATCCTGTTCAATCTTTACATGCCTTCAAAAGCCACCCAAATCATCTCCTTGCGGGAACAGGTGGAAGCAAAAATGAGAGAAGTCCTGTTGAGCTTCGATCGTTCCCTGCAGGATGGCCGAGGAAAAAACCAATTCCAACTATTGGATGAGTTGGATGACCTGTTGGAAAAAGCCAGACAAGTCGTCTATGTTGAATTCGACAACCAATTGCTTGCCCAATCAACCTATGATATCCGCTACTTTGACATGCGGAAAGAACAGTCCACCATCCTACGGTATATGGCCATCAATCTGAATCTATGCCGATTGCCCACAAGGGAGAACAAAATCCTGGCCGGGATGTTTTACCTTACGGCGGATCAGTTGCATGAACAAAATACCGGCATCTATCTGATGGATGACATCAACGCCCTCCTGCAGTTTTTCCGTGAAAGCGAGCTGCCGGTGACCCGGGCTGAATTCGAAAATCGTGCCATCCTCTTCCAGCTATTGAACGATTTCACCCGTTTCATCCAGACAAAGAAAGATTTCTACGAAGCGCATGCAGATGTGCTGAATGCTCGCTGACCCGCTAAATGAAAATTTGATTAGCGTTTCGTTTGACTTATTCTTACCGGATTGTTATTATACATCTACAAACATCACAGTGAAAAGAAAAGTACGGATAAAGGAACTGCACAGAGAACCTCGGTAGCTGAAAAGAGGACAGGAAGCGTATCCGGAAAATGGTCTTAGAGTGAATAAGTTGCGAACGTTATAAAAACCTCAGCAGCTTACGGGAACACCCGTTATCGTGTCACAGTATAACAAAACAGCCGTTTCGTTTTGCGTACTGGTCGAGGGGAAATTTGAGAGGATTTCCTGAAACAAGGTGGTATCACGATGAGCAATCATTCGTCCTTGCACAATTCATTGTGCAGGGACGTTTTTTTTTACTGATTTACGTTTGAAAAAAACATCAGGAAGAAGGAACCAATCATGACGACAGCAGAAAAAACAACAACGTTACCATTCAGAGCCGACCACGTAGGAAGCTTTTTACGCACCGAGCCTTTGAAGGATGCCCGCACCAAATTTGCAGCCGGAGAACTCGATGCAGCAGCATTGAACCAAGTCGAGACGGAAGAAATAACGAAACTGGTCCAAGCACAAAAAGAAAATGGTCTGAAAGGCTTCACGGACGGAGAATTCCGCCGTTCTTGGTGGCATATCGATTTCATCGAAAATCTGAATGGGTTTGAAGGCTACGAACCGGAAGTCGGCTATGATTTCGGCGGTGTCGAAGTCCGCAAATACGGTTTCCGCAATGTCGGCAAAATTTCCTTCAATCCGAACCACCCCTTCCTTGCAGCCTTCAAGTCACTGCATGACATCGTCGGCGACCAAGGCGTGGCGAAATTCACGATCCCAAGCCCAAACGAAGTATTTTACCCTGGCTACCGCAACGAAGAAATCTATCCTTCCGTGGAAGCCTACCAGGCCGATATCCAAAAGGCGTATATCGATGCCGTCCAAGCCTTCTACGATTTAGGCTGCCGCTACTTGCAATTGGATGACGTCCACTGGGGATTCCTGTGCAACTTCGCTTCTGACACGGAAGAATATGCCGCCGAAAAACGCATTGCTGCCGAAAATGTCCAAGCGATCATCGAAGCCAAGCCAAAAGATTTGGTCTTGACGACCCATGTCTGCCGCGGAAACTATAAATCACACCATTCCTTGGAAGGCGCCTACGACCCGATTGCCGAAGAATTATTCGGACAAACGGACTTCGACGGCTACTTCCTGGAGTACGATACAGACCGTTCCGGCGGCTTTGAACCGTTGCAATACTTCAAAGGGAAAGGCCGCATCGTTTTAGGCTTGGTCACTTCCAAAACAGCCGAGTTGGAAGATAAAGATGAAATCAAGGCACGCATCAAAGAAGCAAGCAAATATGTGCCATTGGAGCAGCTGAGCTTAAGCACGCAATGCGGCTTTGCCTCCACCGAAGAAGGAAATCTTTTGACGGAAGAAGAACAATGGGCGAAAGTGCGCCTCGTCGTTGAAATCGCGAAAGAGGTCTGGCCCGAAGAAAACAACTAAAGGGTGCATGTAAGAACCGAAAAAAACAGGGAAAGCGACCTATGCCGCTTTCCCTGTTTTTTTTTTTTTATTGTCCCTGACGGCTTTCGTCACACTATCACAGATTGGAAAGGATGTTGACCACCAAAAAGATGTTCAGGAGGATAATGACCAGCGTGGCTGTCCAAGCCAATACTTTTTGTGTCCTCGAATTTACAAAAACCCCCATTTTTTTCTTGTCGCCCGTGATTTTCAATAGGGGGATAAGCGCAAATGGCAGCTGAAGACTTAGAATTACTTGACTCCAGATCAATAATTTTTCGGTTCCCGCTTCGCCTGCCAACAAGGTGACTATGAAAACGGGGATGATGGCCAATACACGGGTGATCATGCGACGGACCCAAGGCTTCATCTTCAAATGAATGAATCCTTCCATGATGATCTGACCGCTCAATGTGCCGGTAATGGTAGCATTTTGCCCCGAACAAAGCAATGCTACTGCGAAAAGACTGCTTGCGGCGGCCGCACCTAATGTGGGGCTGAGCAACTTATATGCATCTTCAAGCGCGCCTACATTTTGATTCATTCCGTGAAAGGCAGCGGCGCCCACAATCAGAATCAGCGAGTTGATGATGAATGCACCACTTAAAGAGAGGAAGGAATCGATTTTTGCGAATTTGACCGCTTCCCGCTTCCCTTCTTCGGTCCTTTCATAGTCTCTGGTCTGAATGATCGAAGAATGCAGATACAGATTGTGTGGCATAACCGTCGCACCTAAAATCCCCAATCCCAAGAACAGCATGCCGTGATTCGTCATGATTTGTGTAGTCGGTAGATACCCTGCCAACAAAGGGCCCCAGCTTGGGGAAGCCATCACCATTTCATAGAAGAAAATCCCAAAAATGGAGAACATCAGCACTCCGACGATCGATTCAATCCAACGGAACCCTTTTTTCTGCAGCAAAAGGAGCAGGAAGACATCCGCCGTAGTGATCACAACCCCAACGATCAAAGGAATGTGGAACAAAAGATTCAAAGCCAATGCGGAACCGATGACTTCGGCTATATCCGTTGCCATAATGGCAAGCTCAGTCAGTATCCAGAGAGAAAAAGCAACTGGTTTTGAAACCGTGGCGCGAGTCGCTTGGGCCAGGTCCATATTCGTCGCTATCCCCAATCTTGCGGATATCTCTTGGAACATCATCGCCAATAAGCTGGACAAAAGGACAACGGACAACAAGATGTATCCATAACGGGAACCGGCTGCTATCGAAGTAGCCCAATTGCCGGGATCAACATAGCCAACAGCCACCAGTGAGCCGGGGCCCATAAAAGCCAATAATTTTTTTAGAAAAGATGCATTTTTAGGTATGCTTATGGAACTGTTTACTTCTTCAAGACTGACATTATGCGCCTTGCTAATGAATCCGTTGGAAATATTCTCATGGATTGTTTCTAATTTGTTTATATTTGTATTAGTTTCCATTGTTCCCACCTTCTTTCTTTACGCTCTCTATTTTACACTCTTTTCGCCATAATGCAACATTTTTTTAGGTTCACCTAACTTTTTTTATCGATTTGCCAAAACGAATTGTTATATAGCATCTGCAAAACAAGAGGCTGGGCCAGAAATCATCACTAAATGATTTCTGGCCCAGCCTCTTATACGATTATAAAACTATAACCATTCTTTATATTTTCGGATATAGACTTTTTTGACCAGTTCTATGCTGATCGCATACATAAGTAGAATACCGAGCAAGAACAGAAAATATTCTTTCGGCATCGCCACAAAATGAAACGCTGCGATGGAATGCAATAAAACAGGAACCAGAATCGCTGCCACGATGGCAATACCTGTCGTAAGCAACAGCCGGCTGTCGGCCCTGCTTTGGATAAATGCTATCTTAGAAGTGCGGATAAAATGCACAATCAATGTCTGGGAAATCAGCCCCTCCATGAACCAGCCGGTCTGGAAGAAAGCCTCTTTGGCCGCCCCATTATATCCCAACAGGTACCACAAGCAGTAGAACGTCACCACATCAAAGACGGATGATGTTATCCCCATCGTATTCATGAAATGCCCCAAGCCTTTCGTGTCCCATTTCTTTGGTTTCTCAATGAATTCTGGATCCACATTGTCCCATGGAATCGCGATTTGCGAGATGTCATAGATCAAATTTTGGATCAGAATCTGGATCGGAATCATCGGTAAAAACGGCAAAAAGATGCTGGCGACCAAAACAGAAAAACTGTTCCCGAAGTTCGAAGACAAAGCCATTTTCATGTATTTCATGATGTTCCCATAAATACGGCGGCCTTCATAGATGCCATCTTTCAAGACCGACAAACTCTTTTCCAGAAGGATAATATCGGATGCTTCTTTCGCGACATCCGTTGCGGAATCGACGGATATCCCGACATCGGCTACCCGCAGACTTGGCGCATCATTGACGCCGTCCCCCATGTATCCCACAACATGCCCGTTTTTCCGAAACGCAAGGACAACCCTCTGCTTTTGGAGCGGAGCCAATCTGGCAAAAATGGCATATTCTTCGATTTCTTTAGCCAATTCTTCATCGCTCATTTGTTCTACGGTTGTGCCAAGCATGACGGCTGTCGATTTCATTCCCACCTGTGCACAGATATGTTGCGCAACAATCGGCGCGTCCCCCGTCAATACTTTGACGTCGACCCCGGCGGCATATAAGCCTTCGATGGCATCCTTCACATCCGGTTTCGGCGGATCAAAGAATCCCACAAAACCGACAAAGGTCATTTCTGATTCATCCTTGACGGAAAACGCATCTATACCGATGTATTCAGTTTTTTCGGCCAAAGCGACGACATGCATCCCCTGCTCATTCAAGCGATCTGAGATAGCCATCACTTTTTCTTTGGCTTCATCCGACAACGGAACAATCTTCCCATCCATATCCATTGTGGTTGCCACCTTTAAGATTTCTTCGATGGCTCCCTTTGTGATGATCCGGTGATTTTTCTCCGTATTGTGCTGCACCACAATGCTGACCCGTTTCCGGTCATAGTCAAAGGGTATTTCGTCCACGCATGTATATTCTTTGACGTCATCACTGATGTGATGCGTCTCCCCAAAGCTTAAAATGGCCCGATCAATCAGATTTTTTGAACCAGTTGTAAAATAGCTGTTCAAATAGGCATATTCCAATACTTCCTTATCCTCATTGCCCGATGCATTGAGATAGACTTGCAGTGAGATGTTATCGACCGTCAAGGTCCCGGTCTTGTCGGTGCAGAGTATATCGATGGCCCCTAAATTTTGGATCGCACTCATATTTTTTACAATCGTTTTCTTTTGCGCCAAAAATTTTGCACCTTTGGCAAGCGTTCCATTGACGATCATCGGCAACATTCCCGGCGTCATCCCTACCGCAACGGATATCGAAAACATGAAAGCATTCAGCCAATCCTTTTTTACAATGCCGTTGATGAAGAAAACCAATAAAACAATGGCAGCTATGTACTTCAACAGCGTACTCGTCACCCTGTCGATTCCTACATCAAAATTGGTTTTCGTCTTCACTTCTTCAGCGATATGGGAGATGTGCCCCAAATACGTATTTTTGCCGACCAAAACAACCATCCCAAGGCCTGAACCGCTGATTACGCTTGATCCCATCAAAGCGATGTTGTCCAATTCCACACTGTTTTTTGATTCATCCGGTTCCAGACTTCTTTTCTCGACTGGAACTGCTTCACCGGTAAAAACAGATTGCGCCAAGAATAGATTGGTTGCAGCGATGATCCTTAGATCCGCTGGAATAAAGGAACCGACATTCAATTCGACTACGTCCCCTAGGGTGATGTCCTCGATGTTCACTTTGACAGGTTTTTCATCCCTGCGCACCATGACTGATATATGCATCATGGCCTTCAATTTTTGACTGGTTTGATAGGATGAATAGTCTTGAAAAAACCGGATGGAAGCGCTGATGATGGCCAACAGCAAAATGATTCCCGCTCCCAATGCATCTTGCAGGAAAAAAGAGACCACCGCCAAAACCAGCAAAACGATGATGAATTCATCAATGAATGACTTAGCCAAGAAACGGTACCAAGGGATATCGGCTTCATCCGTTGTAAGGTTCCTCCCATATTTTGTAAGCCTGGCCCCCGCTTCGACTGTGGCCAGCCCCTTTTCACCAGACTGTAATTCTTGGTATAAATCAGATAGCTCGGCAGCGGAAAAATGTTTGTATTTCCCCTCTAGATCCTCATTCCGATAGGCTTCCTGAAGATTTGCTTTTTCACGAATCAGATGCTTAATGTCAGCCATTTCCATCCCTCTTCTCCAAATTTGAACGATTACACTGTTTTTCTTCATTATATTCTTTCATCCCCAATAGGCAAGTTTGGGGCACTGAAAGGCAGAAACCAGATGGCCGTCAGCCCGCAAGCAGCACCGAATTCAGCGTACGTCTAATGATGAGAATATCGGCACCAAAAAACATGTTAAGCGTTTCCATCAAGTGCTATACTGAATCTATTAAAAAAATGGAGGAATGGTAATGATTCATATTCTGTTATGTTGCGGTGGTGGATTCTCATCCAGCGCATTAGCAACCAAAGTAAAAAAAGACATTCAACAGTACCATTTACACGACGAATTTGAAATTGAATTTTCGCCTTTTATGATTGCTAAAGAAAAAATGGGGAATTTTGATATTGTTGTATGCTGCCCACATTTAACCTATGATGTCAAACAGATGGTCAAAAACTCAAATCCTGACAAACCCATTTATATTCTTCCGCCACGCATGTATGGATTGATTGATATTCGTGAACTTTCAACAGATGTTCTGGATGTACTCGAAATGTACAAACATACACCAATAAATCCTGTCCATTTCCCAGGTGAAGAAAATATTATGCGCGTGACAAGATCCGTAGCCTACCGCAGGAGTAATGCTTCTTGAACCTCTCATGACTAAAGTCACGAGTTTCTTGGGAAGATGGCATAAAAGTAAAAAAAGACTGCCGACATTAATGTCAACAGTCTTTTCGTTTGCGCGGCAACGTCCTAGTCTCACAAAGGGAAACCCTTCACTACAATCGGCGCTAAGAAGCTTAACTTCTGTGTTCGAGATGGGAACAGGTGTGACCTTCTTGCCATCGTCACCGCACATTTTTAATTGGGAGAACGTTGTTCTCTCAAAACTGAATCTACAAAATAGAGGGGAACCAAACCCGCTGAAGTTTTTCTTTGTTTTTAAAAATTGGTTAAGTCCTCGACCGATTAGTATTGGTCCGCTCCATACATCGCTGTACTTCCACTCCCAACCTATCTACCTGATCATCTCTCAGGGGTCTTACTCACTTGAAGTGATGGGAAATCTCATCT
>NZ_FOTD01000044.1 GCF_900114465.1 Trichococcus palustris
GATTTGTAATCAGAGGGTCGAGGGTTCGAATCCTTTAGCCGGCATCTTAAAATGCGGAAGTAGTTCAGTGGTAGAACATCACCTTGCCAAGGTGGGGGTCGCGGGTTCGAACCCCGTCTTCCGCTTTTTATCTATTTTATATGAATGAATATTAATCAGCCGGGGTGGCGGAACTGGCAGACGCACAGGACTTAAAATCCTGCGGTGAGTGATCACCGTATCGGTTCGATTCCGATTCTCGGCACTTTTTTGCACTCATAGCTCAATTGGATAGAGTACTTGACTACGAATCAAGCGGTTGCAGGTTCGACTCCTGCTGGGTGCATTTTTTAATATTTTCAAACGGGAAGTAGCTCAGCTTGGTAGAGCACTTGGTTTGGGACCAAGGGGTCGCAGGTTCGAATCCTGTCTTCCCGATAGTCAGTCTCTCATGTTATGGGAGGCTTTTTTTGTACCTGGAAATAAAAGGCGAGCCGGAGTTATATGTTTTGCTGTTTTGGATATTTCATTGTATAATCGATATCATTTAAATCTGAATTTTGTTAAAATATAGTGAGAACAAGTGATTTCTGAATTCGAAAAAACATTGCCGATACTGATGGAAACAACCCCTTTCTATTTGACAGTTATGTGCGAATAGCATAATATTAACATATAATAGTCAAAATTAGTCAGATGAAGGGAGGCGTTCGTTCCATGCAGAATCAAAATATGTCCGATATTATCGAGGCGTATATCAAAAAGATATTGAATGCAGAAGAACAGGTTGAAATTCGCAGAAATGAAATGGCGGATCGGTTCAATTGCGTACCCTCACAAATCAATTACGTGATCAATACCCGGTTTACGCAACAGCAAGGCTATCTAGTCGAAAGCAAACGTGGCGGCGGCGGTTATATACGTATTATGAAAGTGAAACTTCTGGATCAGGCCGAATTGCTCGATAAGCTAATCTCTATTGTAGGCGACAGCATTACTCAAAAAGATGCTTATGCGATAATCCAAAACTTATATAATCGGAAGATCATTACCAAACGCGAAGGAAACCTGATGTTAGCTGTGTTGAATAAATCAGTTTTACGCTATGCAGGCGAGAATGAAAAAGATATGCGAGCCTTACTGTTGAAGACATTACTGAACAGTTTGCGCTTTGAATAGATAGGCCCGAAGAGGAGGCGTTACAAATGGATGAATTATTTACAGAGAAAGCCAGTCAAGTGTTGTTGTTGGCAACAGAAGAGGCACATAAATTTAAGCATCAGTCTATAGGTACGGAACATATGCTTCTGGGTCTTGTAAGGGAACAAGAAGGGATTGCAGGTAAAGTATTACGCGGATACGATATTGATGAAGAAGGAGTCCGTGAAGAAATTGAACATTTGACAGGTTATGGACAAATGGATTCTGCAGATTTCCAGGCGCCTTTGCCATTTTCTCCTCGAGCCAAGAAAGTCATCATGTATGCGACAAATGAAGCCCACAAACTGGGTGTCCCGCTTGTGGGCACAGAGCATCTGTTATTGGGGCTGTTAAAAGAAGAGATTTTAGCAGTGAAAATCATAAAAAATCTTCAAATCGATCCTAATCTATTGCGGAAATCACTGTATGAAAAATTAGGGATCAAACAACCGACCAAACCAGAAATGCGTTCCGGCAAAAAGACGGATAAAGTGGAAGCGGGAACGCCTACCCTGGATTCACTGGCGCGTGATTTGACCGAATTGGCAAAAGAAAATAAAATGGATCCGGTTGTAGGGCGCGATAAAGAGGTACGCAGAATCATGCAAATCCTTTCTCGTCGCAGCAAAAACAACCCCGTCCTTGTCGGCGAACCGGGCGTCGGTAAGACTGCTATCGTGGAAGGCCTAGCCCAAAAAATAGTGGCGGGCGATGTTCCGGATACACTGGCGAATAAACGCTTGATGATGTTGGACATGGGTTCTTTGGTGGCAGGTACCAAATATCGCGGTGAGTTCGAAGAAAGAATGAAAAAAATCATTGATGAAATCTACAATGACGGCAACGTGATTCTCTTCATCGATGAGTTGCATACATTGATCGGTGCGGGTGGGGCAGAAGGGGCGATTGACGCTTCCAATATCCTGAAACCTGCTTTAGCCAGAGGCGAATTACAGACAATCGGGGCAACAACCCTTGATGAGTATCAAAAGTATATTGAAAAAGATGCAGCCTTGGAAAGACGTTTTGCGCCGATCCATATTGATGAACCTACCCCTGAAGAATCGGTGGAGATCATGAGAGGGTTGCGCTCTCGTTACGAAGAACATCACGGCGTGGAGATTACCGATGAGGCATTGAAAGCTTCAGTGCAACTTTCTGTTCGCTATATCACGTCCAGAAGATTGCCGGATAAAGCCATCGATCTGATCGATGAGTCCGCTGCAAAAGTACGTCTCGATGTTTCGCATGGGGATACACCTATCGGAAAATTGGAGCTTGAGCTCGAAAAGTTGGAAAAAGAAAAGGAAGAAGCCATCTTAAACCAAGATTTCGACAAAGCTGCCAGAATCCGTAAACGGGAAACGGCAAAACAACAAAAATTCCAAAAATTGCTGGATCTGGAAGCAAAAGAAATCACACATTATGACTTAAAAGTAACGGAGAAGGATGTCGCGGAAGTTGTTGCCCTTTGGACAGGAATCCCTGTGTACCAAATGGAGCAGAAGGAAAGCGACCGTCTGATGAAACTGGAAAAAGTATTGCATGAACGGGTCATTGGACAATCGGAAGCGGTCAGTGCGGTAGCGCGCGCCATCAGACGTGCACGTTCTGGTCTGAAAGATCCAAATCGTCCAATCGGATCCTTCCTGTTCTTAGGGCCTACCGGTGTCGGTAAGACCGAGCTTGCCAAAACTTTGGCGGAAGCTATGTTCGGGACCGAAGATGCTTTGGTCCGTTTGGATATGTCCGAATATATGGAAAAATACAGTACCAGCCGTTTGATCGGATCGCCTCCGGGATATGTCGGATACGATGAAGGCGGGCAACTGACCGAAAAAATCAGACAAAAACCTTACTCGGTTATCCTGTTGGATGAAGTTGAGAAAGCCCATCCGGATGTATTCAACATCTTGCTGCAGGTATTGGATGATG
Organism: Trichococcus palustris; assembly: GCF_900114465.1. Classification (GTDB taxonomy): domain Bacteria; phylum Bacillota; class Bacilli; order Lactobacillales; family Aerococcaceae; genus Trichococcus; species Trichococcus palustris. The sequence continues at coordinate 3,115 of NZ_FOTD01000044.1, forward strand.
GCCACTTGACTGATGCAAAAGGCCGCAAGGTCGATTTCCGCAATACCATCCTGATCATGACATCCAACTTAGGTGCAACCGCTCTGCGTGACGAAAAAAATGTCGGATTTGCAGCTAAAGATACCCGTCACGACCATGTCGCAATGGAGAAACGCATCAGGGAAGAACTAAAAAACAGTTTCCGTCCAGAATTCCTGAACCGAATCGATGAAACAATCGTCTTCCATTCATTGGTGAAAGATGAACTGCACGAAATCGTTAAATTGATGGCGAATGATATCGTAAAACGCCTGAAAGATTTGGACATCCACGTTCGCATCACGCCGGCCGCCATCGAGGTGATCGCCAAAGCCGGATTCGATCCGGAATACGGTGCACGACCAATCAGACGTGCCATTCAGAAAGAAATCGAAGACAAACTGAGTGAAGAGATGTTAAGCGGATTTATCAAATTTGGCGATGAGGTAACGATCGGCGCCCAAAAAGGTAAGATCCGGATAGTCGTCAAAGAAGTCAAACACACGAACAAGAAAGAAAAATTGCCTGTTAATTCATGATCAGTCTGAAAAAGAAAAAGATGCATTCCGATTCCTATAAGTGAATAGCGAACCAAAACCGTAATGTTCCCATGGAAGTGGGGATGGTTACGGTTTTTTTGTAGGCAATCTTCCTTTCAAGGGCGGTGTTATCATTCGGTAAACGCTTTCCTTTGTGCTAAAATAAAGGTATGGAAGTAAGAGGAGGAAAAAAAATGAAAAATTCTAAGAAAGCTTTGTTGGTCGGATTAGGTGCGACGGCGGCGATTGTGGCGATTGCTGCAGCGATGGCGTTTGAGGAAGACGCGGTAGACAAAATCGGTTCTTACTTGAATCGTCAACGGATGAAAGGTTTTGTGAGGGATCATCTGAAGGGCAGTCAAAAAATATTGAAGGCAATCGAAGATTTAACCGACGATGAAGTCGACGCATTTTTACGTGTTGTTGACAAGACAGGGGATTGGAAGGATTCGACATTGGATCTATTATCCGACTTAAAGGATAAAGCAAGCGGATATAAAGAATCTGTGGAAGATAGGTTTCACAGATAAAAATAGGGAAATGTAAAACATGCAGGACCAGCCATAAAATGGCTGATCCTACATGTTTTTTTCAGCTTATGTTGGTGCCGTTTATCTTTGCTACTATGACGAGATAGCACAACAACAAGTCATCCATATTTTTCAAAGCGAGCCCGGTCGCTTCAAAGAAGCGGTCGATGCGATATTGCAGGGTGTTGCGGTGCAGATAAAGGGCCGTCGCCGCCTTGGAGACATTTCCTTGGTTGTGCCACATCGCGCGGATAAGGTCATGGGAACCTTCCAACGAATGGATGCTGGCTTTCAGTGATTGCAGAATGGGGCTGTCGGAGGTGGCTGCAGCCGTATAGTATGATAAAGCTGTCTCAGCCAAATTCCGCACATTTTTTCCTCTGGATGAGATGTGACTATCCTGAAAGATACGCCGTTCCTCTTTGAATAAGGTGGGCAAGCGACTGTCCACCGGCCAGTTTTGGCCCAAATAGATGCTTGTCCGGATGCTGAAATCATCATCCAGGGTATTCAGTATGCCTGTGAGTTCTTCGTCGAATGAAAAGTGTGCTGGATTATCCAAAATAAAAACACCGTATTCTTCGTTCAAAAAGAAGCCGTCGCGGATGAGCGGCAAGGTATTGCGGAAAGCTTCCAGCCAAAGCGATTGCTCGAAGGCGGTCGTGTCCGTTGTCGTAAATTTTATCTGGAACTGTAATAATTGCGCATGGTCGATTCCGGCAGGTATGCTTGTGGCATCTTCCAGCAAAAAATGTGCCCATGCATTCGTTACGGGGGCCTGTGCTCGCTGGCTGAAAGGCAACAGTACTTGTTCCAGTAATGTTTTTTCGCGGGGACTGATAGTATGTTGGGGTATATGGACCCATTTGTTCTGATAGGGCAACGAAAAATAAGCTGCCCCTAGACTGGACAGCGCATTTATTTGCGCTTCAGGAAATAGTTTCAGTAATTCTGCTTGATTCAAATCGTCACCTCATAAACGGACTTTTAGGGCTCTTGGGCGTGTAAGGCCTTTCATCCATTCTAACATTTTTGAGACTTGTTTGCGAAAATATTTCCTGATTATGCTATGATCCCGACTTTGACAGTTTAAAAAGGGAAAAGCAGCTAGAAATACCGTTAAATAGCGGTTTCCAGCTGCTTTTTTTCGTTTTAAATTTGTTGTACAC
>NZ_FOTD01000045.1 GCF_900114465.1 Trichococcus palustris
TGTTGTACCGGATTTCGAAATCATGTTGACGGAGAAATCACGGTCGCCGATCACTTCAATCAGGTCCGCTAAATAAGTTGAGCTGATGCTGTTCCCCGCAAAGAAAATTTGGGGTGTTTTGCGATTTTCAGCCGTCTGCACATTATAGAAGGTGTGGTTCAAGAAATCGATCGCGGCACGTGCGCCTAAGTATGAACCGCCGATGCCGATGACAACCAACACGTCTGAATCGGATTGGATCTTTTTAGCAGCCGCTTTGATGCGGGCAAATTCTTCTTTGTCGTAATCCTTCGGCAAATCGATCCAGCCTGTAAAATCATTACCTGGACCTGTTCCTTCCCGTAACGCTTTATCAGCAGCGGTAACTTGGAATTGCAGATAATCCAATTCATGTTGTGAAAAGAATTTCAAAGCTTTCGAGTAGTCAAAATTAATATGTGCCATTTAATACCCTCCTAATCAATATATAAAAACTTTAATGAATGAAAATCAAGCTTTTTTAATGATAAATCGGTACTCCGCCTAATTCCCAATCAGTAAGTATTTCCGTGATGTCTGAAGATTTTTTCCATGCGAAATGACTACGATCCGTTAAAACCGTATCTACGTCAGCAGGTTTCTCTAATGCATCGAAAACAAATAAAGGGATGTTTCTGCCGTTTCCTCTTATGTTTGTTAAATCAAGTAATCTCAGTGATTCAGAGTCAACGTTCACATGTTTAAGCAAGGATTCCATTATTGATCCTAAAGGGGATTTTCCTTCTCCGGACATTTCAACAGTCGGAAGCGTATTCGATTCTCCTTCAACAGCAACTAGAAAAAAAGTTTCCTCGGCCTTGTTTGTAATCATAATGGTCCCAGCCACAATGTTTTCTTTTGTCATTATGAATAACCCCTTTCACAGTAAGCATCTTAAACGAGATCATTCGCCAATAGATTTCCTTACTTTTTCATCTTCTTTGGCTTCTTCTATCCAAGCCGGTATCTTTTGTTTCAGCGTATCAAAACCAATTTGCGGTACGTATCTTCTTTTGCGTCTTTTCCTTTTCGCCGGATAAGGTGGAATAGGCAATTTTTCCATTGCCCTCAATGACAAGCTGATTTTACCGGTATATTCGTCGATATCGATTATCTTCGCTTCAACTTCATCATCAATCTGAATAAAGCCATCCAGATCAGTCACATATCCGTGTCTGCACTCCGAAATGTGTATTAATCCTTGCGTATTTTTATCCAATGAAATAAAAACGCCATATGCTTGAATCCCAGTTACTTTCCCTTCAATTATATCTCCGATTTTATATTTCATTTTCAATTCTTCTTCCCCTCGTAGTTAGATATTATTATAACATGAAGTGCATTGAAAATGATAAAAATTCCCAAAAAACATGAAAGATATCTGAGAACCGTGAGAATGAAGCGCGAATGGAAGTGCACCTATGAAAATGAACATTTTATAAAAGATCCGTTTTTCATGTTCAAAGAGCCAATATTGAAAAAATAAAATGAATGCGGCAAGTAAAGTATAAAAAAAGGGCAAACGAATCGCCCTTTTTTATATTTTTATAAGATCGTAATGCTTTCGATGACAACATCTTCAACAGGTTTATCTTGTGCGCCTTTTTTAACGCCTTCGATAGCATAGACCGTGTCCATCCCTGCTTCAACTTGTCCAAAAACAGTGTGTTTTTGATCCAACCATGGTGTGCCACCGTTTTTAGCATAAGCCTCAACGACTTCTTTAGGCCAACCGCCAGCCTCCAATTGGCCCAACATATTTGCAGGCACATGTTTAGCAGTGACGATAAAGAATTGGCTGCCATTTGTATTTGGGCCGGCATTAGCCATCGACAAAGCCCCGTTCAAGTTGAACAAGCTCGTGCTGAACTCGTCCTTGAATGATTCACCCCAAATGCTGGATCCGCCCATGCCAGTACCGGTTGGGTCGCCCCCTTGGATCATGAAATCATTGATAACGCGATGGAAAATGATGCCATCATAATATCCCGCTTCAGCTAGGCCTAAAAAGTTTTCTACTGTTTTAGGAGCATATTCAGGGAATAAACGGAACGTAATGTCCCCCTTGTTGGTTTTCATAATTACTTTCTTTTCGTTTTCTGTTGCTTCTGTTAATTGTGGAAATAAACTCATTATTCATCCTCCTTTTTTTATTTATTTTACCACACTCTCATACAGAATAATGCCTTTGATTTTGCAAAAACTAAATTATTTGGGAAATATTAATATTAGGATGTCAACCGGCATTCATGTTATGATTGTTTCATAAGTGCCCCATACTTGAACGAAGGATGATAAATAATGATAATATTCGATAACTTCCCTTTAATTTGCTCATTTACCGCAATATTCTTCACCCAATTTTTGAAGTATCCCATTGCCTATTTTTCAAAAGGCAAAAACACGCCACTAGCGATCATCGCAACGACAGGCGGGATGCCCAGCTCACATTCGGCAGCGGTCAGTGCTTTGATCACTGCGTTGATTTTACAATACGGCTTTTCATCCGGATACGTTGCCATCGCCACCACACTTGGCGTCATTGTCATGTTCGACGCTATGGGCGTCAGACGTCAAAGCGGTGAGCAAGGAATTGTCCTAGTGGATGCTATCCGAGAACTGAACCGACTCTCGGATAAATCCCCTAAAACCCCACAAGAATTGCTTTCGGAAAAGGATGAAGAGAAGGTTTACCCTGAAGAAATGGCTCTAAAAAAATATTTGGGGCACAAACCATTGGAAGTTTTTGTCGGCCTACTTACGGGAATCTTTGTAGCCTTCGTTGTCCGACTGTTCTACCAACGAACCGGTCTATTGTGACAATCTCATCCGCAGCTGAAAAAGAACGAAATTTATGGAGGTCCCAAAATTGAATCCAGACGAGTTATACGATTTAACCATCATCGGCGGCGGTCCAGTAGGTATGTTTACGGCATTCTACGCCGGTCTTCGTCAGGCGAAAGTAAAAATCATTGAAGCCCTGCCTCAACTCGGCGGTCAGCCCGGCATGTTATATGCCGAAAAAAATATTTATGACATTGCCGGTTATCCGATCATCACCGGAGAAGAATTGATTAAAAATTTGAAAACACAGATGGACCGATTCGATACCACATTGGTTTATGGCGAAGAAGCCTTCGAATTGAACAAAAACGCAGAGGGAATCTTTGAAATCCAAACAACGAAAAATCTGCATTATTCAAAAGCGGTCATCATTTCTGCCGGCAACGGCGCTTTCAGACCGCGCAAATTGGAAATCGAACATGCCGAAAAATATGAAAACAACAATCTGCATTACTTCGTCAACAACATCGAAAGTTTCCGTGATAAAACGGTCGCCATCTGTGGCGGTGGCGATTCGGCAGTCGATTGGGCGTTGACCTTGGAACCAATCGCAAAAAAAGTCTATTTGATTCATCGCCGTCCGCAATTCCGTGCTCAGGAACATAGTGTACAATTGCTGAATGAATCTTCCATCGAAACCATAACGCCCTTTGTTCCCATCAGCATCAACGGAAGCAACGACATCCTGACTAGCGTGACTTTGCAGGAAGCCCGAAAAGAAAATACGATGGAGCTTGAGATAGATGACTTCTTGATCAACTACGGCTTCTCCTCTTCTATCGGCGGCATGAAGAAATGGGGCTTTGAAGTAAATGGGAATGCCATCGTCGTGAATTCAAAAATGGAAACGACCATACCCGGCGTCTATGCCATCGGCGATATCAGTACCTATGAAGGGAAAGTCAAGCTGATCGCTACCGGTTTCGGCGAAGCCCCCGTCGCCGTCAATAACGCAATGGTGTACATCAACCCGGATACACGCGTCCAACCGATGCACAGTACCAGCCTTTTTTAATGAACGCAATTCCCGAGAAAACAGCAGGCGTGTATCCGCCGCTGTTTTCTTTTGTTTTTGCAAATGATTCGTCTATAATGACTGTAGTATTCTTAATTTGAAATCAGGAGGCGGTCCCATGGTAAAAACGGGTAGTGAATTGCACGACCGAGCAGTCGCTCTCATAGAAGAGCGCGGAGTAAGTTTCAGTGACATTGCAGATTTAGTTTTACATTTGCAGCAGAACTACGTAGCGGATTTGACACTTGAAGAATGTATCGAAAGCGTTTCCGCCGTTTTTTTGAAACGCGAAGTCCAGAACGCCATCATTACGGGCATCGAATTGGATAAGTTGGCGGAATCCAGGCAATTGTCCCAACCATTGCTCGATATCATCCTGAATGACGAAGGCCTGTATGGCATCGATGAAATCCTGGCTCTTTCCATTGTGAATGTTTATGGATCCATCGGGTTTACCAATTACGGTTACATCGACAAAGTGAAGCCAGGCATCCTGCATAAACTGAATGACAAGGCCGGCGATAAATGTCATACTTTCCTGGATGACATCGTGGGCGCTATTGCCGCGGCGGCCGCAAGCCGGATCGCCCATGACAATCCGAACAAAAGCGAACTAATGAAGTGACGTGCGCCAGAGCAGTATCGCGGCCGTCCATTAAAAAAATGAGGTTGGGACAAAACCCAACTGAATAATGAAAATAGGCATGAGTTTACCCAAGTTGGGTAAGCTCATGCCTATTTTTTATCCTCCTACGGAGGTTTCGAGTAAACAAAAAGGATACCTTTTGATAGAATTAAAGTAACGACACAATAATCGATCGGGGGTACCCTTATGTTTAAACATTATACTATGAATCAAGTTATTTTGCCTATCGATTTAGCAGTAAAATTACCAAGAAATGATATCGCTTTTTCGGTGAATGAGGTTGTGGAGAGTATCCCAGGGGAAGCCTTTGAAGCTTTCGTCAGGCAGACCGGCTGCCCTGCCTACCACCCGC